>JBGCET010000040.1:0-77929 GCA_045106555.1 Lysobacterales bacterium
GCTGGCAGCGACGTTGCCGGTATGAAAACCCGCGCCGTGGATAAGGGGGATCACTATGTGCTGAACGGTCAGAAAACCTATATCTCGAACGGCATTATCGGCAACCTGTTTATGGTGGCTGCACGCACCGGGGAAGAGGGCAGTCGGCAGCTAGGTCTGTTTCTCGTTGAAGGAGAGATGGAAGGCTTCAAGCGCGGCCGCAATTTGCAAAAAATGGGTCTGAAGAGTCAGGACACCGCTGAGCTGTTTTTCGACAACGTGGTGGTGCCTAAGGAAAACGTCCTGGGCGACCCAACCCGCGGGTTTTACAACCTCATGCAGTTTCTGGCCGAAGAGCGTCTGATGAACTCGGTCAGCAATCTGGCCATGGCTTCAACCGCGCTGGAAATCACTTTGGACTACGCTCGTGAGCGTAAGGTGTTTGGACAGCCGGTGGCGGATTTTCAGGTGAATCGATTTAAGTTCGCCGACATGCGCACAGAAATTGATGTGGCGCAGGTGTTTGTTGATCAATGCGTGATGCTCCATAACGCCGGCAATCTCAGTCCCGATATGGCTGCGCAGTCCAAGCTAGTCACCAGCGAGATCCTTGGTCGCACGGTGGATGAGTGTGTGCAGCTGCACGGCGGCGCCGGTTATATGGACGAATACCGCATCTCTAGACTTTATCGTGACGCACGTATCGCTAGAATTTACGCTGGGTCTTCGGAGGTGATGCGAGAAATCATTGCTCGTTCTATGGGGCTTGATCCGAGGAAAAAATCGTAAGTTAAGGGGTTGCTGCGGCATCCCCACAGGAGATGGCATGAAAGCTGTTTGGAATAACGCCGTGCTGGCGCAGTCTGACGACACCGTGGTGGTGGAAGGCAATCACTACTTCCCGCAAGAGTCTTTGGACATGGCCTTTTTTGAGTCGTCTAATAAAACGAGCGTCTGTCCGTGGAAGGGCACCGCCAGCTACTACTCGGTAAACGTCGATGGGCAAACCAACGCTGATGCGGCCTGGTACTACCCTGACACCAAGCCTGATGCCGATAACATCAAGGGGCGCGTGGCGTTCTGGAAAGGCGTGACGGTCTCCTGAGCCGGTTTCGGGTGCGTTAGTCAAAGGCCGTGTTTCTCCGCCGAACCCTGAAATTTCTGCATACCGCCAGCGCCATCGGCCTGGCGGGCGGGCTGGCAGCCTACATGATTGTGTTGGCTTACGGACCCAGCCCGGATTCGCTAAGCGCTTATGCCGCGGTTCGTGGCTCTCTGGCCGTTGTGTCGAAATGGTTGTTGATGCCCTCCATGGTGGGTGTATTAGTCACTGGGCTGCTGGCCATGGCTGCGCATTATCCGTACATGGAAGCGCCTTGGGTTTGGGTCAAAGCCGTTTCGGGAATACTGGTATTCGAAGCCACCTTGGGGGCCATCGATGCACCTGCTCAGCGGGCGGCAAAAATAACCGCTAACGCCCTGGCCGGAGAACTGCCGGCGTCAGAGGTGGCGGGTTTGATGCACAACGAGTGGGGTGCCTGGTGGATGGTATTGGCGTTGTCTGCCGCTAACGTGATCCTGGCCATCTGGCGCCCGCGCTTTAAGGTGCCGCGCACCAAGCCCACGAAACCGCCAACGAAACCGCCTGGGTCGCCCTAGCGTTTGCGTTTGGTTAGCAACGAGGCCGGGCGACGCTCCTGAGCCGTCTTGAACAAGCTGAAGGTTTTTTTCACGTAGTTGGTGACGGTGTCGATGCCGTCGATGTATTCCTTAAGCTCCGGCGTCCACTGGGCTTCCACCAGGCGTGAGGTCATGGCCGGGTCGGCACCTTCCAAACGCACGTAAAACCAGGGTTCGCCGCGCTTGAGCACAATCGGTTTACTCATGTCATGCCACTCAAAGGCCCACATCAGGCGTCGGGGCCAGACGTCCAGCTGAAAACGGCCGCTGATAATCACCCCTGGCCAGCGGTCTGCCTTGTAGTCATGAAACGGCCCCACCTCATCTAAGAAACAGTAATCGTCCGCAATAAACCGGTAGGGCGTGACGATTTGGAAAATGGGCCGTTTTGGATGGCGCCATTGGTCTGGCGGCATCGGCACAATCAGCTCATCAAGAAAATTCACATCGATAGGGCTGTCATGGCCCAGCTCATTGTTGAATGACAGTGAACCATCAGGCCGGATGACCGCCGAGAAGGTGGCGTCGATAGGGCAACGAATCTGGTATAGCCTTGCTTCATGCTGCAACACGGCCGGGCAGGCCGTGACCGCTTTGGCTGAGGGATCTTCCAGCACCGGCAAATCCAGCGCTTCAGGGGAAAACCAGATGGTAGAGGCCTTAACCGGGTCCATTAACCAGCCGGCAGTTAATATGCGGGAGCTGCTCGATTCACTCATGGCTTACAGTATGTGTCGAAAGTCAGGGCACACTATAAACGTTTTCGTCCTTTACGCCGTCTGACTTACCATGAGGGCTGTGGCGGAGTGGGACAACAGCAAGGCGGCCCCAGGGCCAGACTCGGAGCACGCATTGGATTCTGGCTCGGCGAAAGACGATACAGAACTGGTGGACAGTGCCCGCGACGGTGATCAGCGCGCGTTCGAAGTGCTGTATCGACGCCATCAAGGGCGGCTGATGGCCCTATGTTGGCGGATGTGTGGTGGTAACGACACCCTCGCGGCGGAGCTGGTTCAAGATGCCTTTGTGCGGGCCTGGCAAAAGCTCCACCTGTTTCGCGGAGAGGCCAGGTTTTCCACCTGGCTGCATCGCTTGACGGTGAACGTGGTGCTCAGCGACCGGCGAATACGAATGCGCCGAATGGAGCGAGAGCAGCCGCTGGAGCTGGCGCCGGAGCAGGGCCGCACGCCCAGCATGGGGCTGGATGCAGATTTGGAGGGCGCCATTGCCCGATTGCCGGAACGTGCGCGCACGGTGCTGGTCTTACATGATGTGGAAGGATTGAAACACGCAGAAATTGCGCAGCTGGCGGATATGGCGGTGGGCACTTCAAAGGCCCAGCTACATCGGGCGCGCAAATTGCTTAGAGAGTGGTTAGATGAGTAACAGTGAAAATCACAACGACGGCGCCTCAGAGCGAGCGGCTGATAGCGCTCTGCTCAAGCGCCTCTCGGGGCTTCCGCGGGAGCGTCATGGTAGTGACGACCTGTGGCCGCAGATTCAAGCCAGACTGTCGCCGCAAGCGACAGTGCAGGCGGCACAATGGTTGCCTCGTGCGGCCGCGGCGATTTTTGTTCTGGCCATTGTGGGCTCTGCAATCATCAACCTGAATGGTCCAGGCGCGCAGTCAGGAAACTCTGAACTTCTAAGCCATCACTCGGGCAATCTTCCCCTGCTGTCGGCCAGTGCTGAGCTCGAATATTCTGGCGCACTGCAAAACTTGCTGCCGCTGACGGTGAGTGCAGCAGCGGCCGAGCCGGGGACACTGCTGGCCGACTATGAACAGTCGCTGCAAGTGGTGCGTACTGCCACCGAAGCGGTCAGGCTGGCGCTAAACAGCGACCCCGGGTCTCGGTACCTCAACACTATGTTGGCAGACCTACATCACCGACAGCTCAGCGTATTAAAAGAAATGGCGCGGCATGCGGATCAACCGACTCTGGGTTCTGAGAACACGCAGGCTGGTCGAAAAACCTCGTTACCTATGTCAACGGATAACATTCGGAGTACATCATGATGAATTATCAAAGCTCAAACGGACTTGCGCCGGGCAGGGGCGAAGGCGCAGTCGTTGGCTTTGCCTTCGCTTGCGTCGTTGGGCTGGCGTCACTCGGCGCCTTCGCTAGCGTGGCGGCTGAGGAAGTGGAGCACACCATGGCGCTGGATGGTGATGGCATGGTGGTCATTAAGGTGGTCAAAGGTGAGGTGCGATTAGAAGGATGGGATCGCAACGAAGTGATGGTGCGCGGAGAGGTCGGTGAAGGTAGCCTGAAGCTCTCTTTGGAAGGTAATGATCAACGGCGAGAAATTGAGGTGAAAATTCCGCGAAACTCCCGCGGTGTTGAAGGCTCCGAGCTGGAAGTTTTTATCCCTGCCGGCGCCAGTGTAGTTGTGGAAACTACCAGCGCCGATATCATTGCCGAGGGCGTTGTTGGCGATCTGATTGAACTGCGCGCTGTCAGTGGCGATATCGAAGCGGAGACAGGCGGGCAGCGCCTGTTTGCTCACACAGTTAGCGGTGATGTTGAGCTGGAGTCCAGCGCACGAAGGGTGGATCTTAATAGCGTAAGCGGCGATATCGACGGGCGCCTCAGCGGCGAAGAAGTGGACGCCAACACGGTCTCTGGCGAGATGATCTTAATTGCCCGCAAGCTGGCGCGAGGGCACTTTGAAAGTGTTTCCGGAGATCTGGAGCTCGATACCGGTTTGCTGGATACGGGGGCTATAACCGTTGCCAGCCTCAGCGGCGATGTGGATTTGATTCTTCCGGACAACCTGTCGGCCACTTGTGAAGCGGAGAGTTTCAGTGGCTCGATCAGAAGCACCAAGGGCCAGGTGGAAAAAGCCCAATATGGTCCCCATAAGACGTTGCGGTTTGTATCCGGTGACGGCTCGGGTCGAGTACGGGTGGAGAGTTTCAGTGGCGACGTTCGGATTCGCGAGCGTTAAGTGAGGTGCTCACCTGCCGGATCTCTGCGCCAGTACGGTCAAAGCTTACCTCGGTAAAATGACCGCCGGTTGAATCCAGGGTAATGACGGTACTGCAGCGCGTGCCGTATTCGGTGCCAAGGATAAACGCTGGGGCCAGGCGACGCTCGAGCTCTGGTCCAACGCCGGTGTTGGGCAGCTGGCCATTGGGCACCTCAGAGTTTCTCAACGCTGCCAGCAGGGGCCTGACGTCCTGAACCGTTTCCAACGTGCCAGCAAGGGCCCGCGACTTTGGCCAGGGTGAGTTGAGTGAACCATTGCTGACCGCGTAAACCCCCGACTTAAGCTGTTGGGCTGGCTGGCCTTGATTGCAGCACCACCAAAGCTCCTGGCCGTCCCAAGCAACAAAATTGAACCCGCCATAAGCGTCTGCGTGTTGGATGAGGTTTTCACAAAAACTCTGGCCACTTTCTGTTCCTGCGAGAAACTGCAGCGTGATGTCTCCCCGGCTCATCGGAGCCGGTTCAGCGCCAATGGTGGCCGGCGATCGAACGTTGGTCACCGCAGCAAAACGCCCGCCGGCTGTTGCACCCAGCCAAGTGCCGTCCGCAACCAAGTCCTTGCCGGCAAAAATTCCCGGGTAATCTGACCACCAGGCCGCTGCTGCGGCAGGTCGATCATGGCGTTCATCTCGGTTGGCGGCCACCGTCAGGTGGAATTTGCCGTTAGAGCTGCGAAGAAATTTTATGCCGACTAAACACATGACCGCTATCATAGGCTCCATGATGAACACGCTACTGATTTCCACCGTATTGCTGGCTGCCCAGCCATTGTTTGATGATCGCAGCGACGCGCTCGCGTTCACCCATTTTAACGGCATGGTGGGAGAGCACTACTTTCCAGAAATGATGGGCGCCGGAGTGGCTTTGGTGGATTATGATCGGGACGGCGATCTGGATGTCTATCTGGTTCAAGGCACCATGCTAGGCCCTGAGCAATCCCCAGAGCAGGCGCTGATCAAACCGGCGAGCCCGTTAACTGATCGCCTGCTGCGCAATGACAGTGACGACAACGCACTGGCATTTACCGACGTCACCGCTGAGTCAAAAATTGTTGCTGATGGATACGGCATGGGCATCAGCGTTGGCGACGTTAATAACGATGGCTGGCCGGATCTTTATGTCAGCAATTTTGGCCCTAACCAGCTGTGGTTGAACCAGCGCGACGGCACCTTTCGCGAAGTCGCCAGTGAGGTCGGGGCTGACGACAACCGCTGGACAATTACGGCGGTATTTGTCGATGTCGACGATGATGGCTGGCAGGATCTTTACCTGGTGAATTACGTCGATTGGAAATTGAAAACGGCGAAGACCTGCCTGTCCCATAACGACGCGCCAGATTACTGTTCGCCCCAATCCTATTCACCCACTTCCGACCAACTGCTGCGCAACCTCGGCGGCGGGAAATATCAGTTGATCACCGGGCGGGCCGGCATGACGCGCGCAGCGGGACCCGGGCTGGGTGCGGTAAGTGGCGATTTTAATGGTGACGGGTTGCCTGATATTTACGTCGCAAACGACGGCGCGGCCAACTATCTCTGGATGAATCAGGGGGGCGGTCGGTTTAGCGACGAGGCCTTGATGGCCGGCGTGGCGGTGAACATGTCGGGCCTGCCGGAAGCCAGTATGGGCGTGGATGCCAACGATTTTGACGGGGATGGTGATTTGGACCTGTTTATGACCCATCTGGATCGTCAGACCAACACGTTATACGTCAACGACGGCGATGGCTGGTTCATGGACCAGACCATGGGCAGCGTGTTGGGTGCCAGCAGCTTTGCTTTTACTGGTTTTGGCACCGCGTGGTTTGACCTTGACAATGATGGCTGGCTGGACCTGCTCAGCGCCAACGGCGCCGTAGTGAAAGTGGCGGAGCAGGTCAGGGCGGGGGAGACTTTACCGCTGCGCCAGAAAAATCAGCTGTGGCGCAATGTGGGCAGTGGGCGTTACGAAGACATCAGCAGTCAGGGAGGCGAGGCGTTCGCCCGCGCCCGAGTTAGCCGGGGGGCGGCGTTCGGCGATATTAATAATGATGGGGCCACCGATATTGTGATCACCAATAACGCTGGTCCAGCCGAGCTGCTGATTAATCAGGCGAGGACAACACACGGCTGGCTTGGGTTGACGCTGCTCAATCCCCAGGGCGGGACTGCTTACGGTGCCCAAGCGAGCTTAACCCTGCCAACAATGACGTTGGTCCGGCGGTCCCGGTCGGACGGCAGCTATCTTTCCGCCCATGATCCTCGAGTGTTGTTTGGCCTCGGGGCGTCCAGCGCGAAGCAGTTTGAAGTCCAGGTGAGGTGGCCCGGAGGCAAGACCAGCACCCACAAACACTTGACCCCTGGTGAATATCACACCATTCGCCAGCCTCAGTGACGTCATTGTTGGACAAACGTGCCCGCTTTGTGATCATGGGTTTGCTGTGGATTTTTTGCACGCCGCTGCTAATCCAGCCGACGCTGGCCGCCGAATCCCTGCTGGACGATCTGAGGGCGATGCAGCAGGCCAATCCCCTGGACTCTAAATCTGCCGGAGATTTGGGGCGCTACTACCATGCCCATGAGCAACTAGACGAGGCCCTGCTCTGGTACGCCGCAGCTATTGATCTGAAGGCGGAAGATTGGCGTTGGCACTATCTATCCGGTCTGGCTTTCACTGAAGCCGCTCGGGCCCAGGAGGCATTAACCGCTCTGCGTACTGCCTACGAGTTAGCGCCTGGGAGCGAAGCGGTTGCGGTTCAGCTGGCACGAATTTCCTCAACCTTAGGGCAGTTTGATGAGACTGTGCGCGTGTTGTCGGAGGCGCTTAAGCGAAATCCAGGGTCTACCGCGGTGTTGAGTGAACTGGGTATCGCCTCGCTGGCATCCGGCAATCCCTCGGCAGCGGTCAACTATCTTCGCCAGGCGCTGCAGGCGGAGCCTGGGGCGAATCGGCTCTATTATCCCCTGGCTAACGCGTTGCGGGCCACGGGTAACCGCGATGCGGCTAGGGAGGCTGTTTCTCAGGCAGGCAGCATTGCCCCTCGTCTGGCTGATCCTGTGGCTGATGAAATGCGCGGAATGTCGCGAAGCTATGCCTTTTATATGAGTCAGGGCTTGCTGGCTGCCAGCAGTGGTGACCTCCCGGCTGCGCGAAGTCTTTTGCAGCGTGCCGTTGAGCAAAATCCAGCAGACCCGACGGTGGGGGTCAATTTTGCCCGGGTGCTGGAATCTCTGGGTGAGTTGGCTTTGGCCGAGGCGCAACTGGAGCGTGTGTTGGGTCTAAACCCGACTCATGGGCCCGCTTGGTTCAACTTAGGTGTTCTGGCTGAGCTGGCTGAAGATGACGCTCTGGCGTTAAAACGGTATGAAACGGCGCTTTCAATGGACCCGGATGATTTTCGCAGCCATCTGCTGGCCGCCTCCGCAGCGCTAAGACTGAATCAACACGAATCGGCAGCTGTACATTACGCGCAGGCGGCGCAACTGAAACCCGAGCGGGATGAGCTTTTAGTGCGTCAGGCAGTCAGTCAGTGGCAGGGAGATTGCGCCAACGCAGTGGCCACCGCGCTGAAAGTGGTTCAGCGACGGCCAGAAGATCCCGCCGCTCTCGTCCTCTATATAAGGTTGGTTTCCACCTGTCCGGCCGCCGCCGCCCAGGCAATCAACAACGCGCTGAACGCGGCGCGCAATCTGGCTCGATTGGATTCATCACCGATAATGCAAATCAATCTGGCAATGGCAGAGGCCGCCAGCGGCAACTACGCAGAGGCAAAAAGGGTCCATCGTCTGGCCGTATCAGCGCTCGAGCACGATCTTTCCGCATCTCAGCGGGAGGTTATGGGCGAACTCGCCCAGCGGTATCAGGCTCAACAACGGTCCAATCGGCCTTTCCTGTTGAACGAACAGGTGCTCCAGCCGGCGCGTTTAACCGCCGCTGACCGGCGCTGAGGGGCAATATTTCAGGCAAATACCGCAATACCTGCAACATGATGATGCAGTTATCCGTAAAGATGTGCTGGATTTTCGATGTACCCATCCACCCCAAAAGTCACGGTTTAACAACGTTTTAACATGGAGAAACGGCTAAGTTCTGCGGTTTTCGGCCGTTTTTAGCCTACGAAAAGCAGGGTTTTACTCTGTTGCACTTAGTGCTACCATTCGCCATCGCCGAGTTGGGCGACCATGACCTATGCCACATGGAAGTATAAAACTGGCGTAACCCCGAAAAACTGTTTTCGAGTGCCAATCGAAAAGCTGGGAGAGTCTCAAAACTATGAGTAACAGACGCAATCCTTTATCAAGTGCCGTGCAATATGCATTGGCCACCGGGATGGCTGTCGGCCTGTCCGGAACTGCCCTCGCGCAGGACCAGGATCAGGACGAGGATGCAGCAGTCCTAGATCGCGTAGAAATTACCGGTTCGCGAATTAAGCGTGCCGATATTGAAAGCGCATCTCCGGTATTTGTCATTCAGCGTGAAGAAATTGAACGGTCCGGTCTGACCTCAATCGGTGATCTGCTTCAGGATCTACCTATTGCCGGTGCCGCATTGAACACGCAGTTCAACAACGGTGGTAACGGTGAAACTCGCCTTGACCTCCGCAACCTGGGTTCTAATCGCCTGCTGGTTATGTTGAACGGTCGTCGCTTCGTATCCAACCTGGCCGGAATTGTTGACCTGAACAACTTCCCGGTCGCTGTGATCAAGCGAATTGAGATCCTGAAAGACGGCGCTTCCGCCATCTACGGATCAGACGCCATTTCTGGTGTTGTGAACATCATCACCCGTGATGACTTTGAAGGCCTTCAAGCGAACGCCTACATTGGTCAGAACGAGGGCGAAAATGATGGTGAGATCCAGGCTTACGACTTCTCGGTCGGTAGCACCTCTGATCGCGGATCTGTGTTCTTCAACGCATCCTACGTCAAGGCTGAACCCGTGTTTGCTGGCGATCGCCGCATCTCAGCTGAGCCTCAGTTTGGTACTGCAAACTCTTTCGGTTCTTCCGGTACACCTCAAGGCCGTTTGGGCGGTGGTGCGCTTGGAAGCTTCGCGCTGACCACTGACGCAGGCACGAACGTAACCGGCCCTGGTGGATTGGGCGCTGCTGCGTTCCGTCCGGCTGACTTCTCGTTTGGTGCGCCAGGTTCTGGTGCAGACCGGTTCAACTTTGCTCCGCAGAACTACCTGCTTACGCCGCAAACGCGAACCAACATCTACACCCAGGGCACCTACGACGTTACTGACGACGTACGCCTGACCGTAGAAGCCACCTTCAACAACCGTAAGTCTGACCAGCTGCTTGCACCGACGCCACTGTTTCTCGGCGCCTTCGGAGCGAACTTGGCAGCCCAGGTCGGCGTCGCCGCTGATAACGCCTTCAACCCGTTTGGCATCGCCTTGGGTGGCGGATCAAACCCGTCCAGCTTTTTGCTCGGACGACGTCTGATTGAAGCCGGTCCGCGGATTTTCCGTCAGGACAACGATGCGTACCGTTTTGGTGTTGGCCTTGAAGGATCGTTTGAAGCCTTTGACCGATATTTTGATTGGGACGTCAACTACGTCTTTGGTGATATCGACCAAGCTGACCGAAACACGGGTCGAGTGAACCTGCAGCGCGTTCAAACCGCTCTGTCTGGTGCACCTTGCCGCAACGATGTTAACGGTGACGGCTGCGTGGAACTGGACATCTTTGGTGGCCAGGGTGCAGACGGTAACGGCTCAATTACGCCAGCTATGTTGAACTACATTCTCTACACAGAAAATGAAGTTTTCGGCAATCAGCTCTTAGACTACACCGCCAACTTGACCGGTGAACTCGCAGAACTGCCTGCTGGCCCGCTGGGTTTTGCGCTCGGTTTTGAGCATCGCGAAGAGGAAGGTTTCGACTCTCCTGACGCGCTGGTTTCAGCCGGTATTACCTCTGGTAACGCACGCCAGCCAACGTCCGGTAGCTTCAGCGTTGACGAATTCTACGTTGAGCTGGCTATCCCGCTGCTGTCTGGTGTTACAGGTGCTGAGCGTCTGGACCTCTCCATCGCTTCGCGCTGGTCTGATTACGACACCTTCGGCGACACCATCAATTCTAAAATTGGAATTGAGTGGCAGCCCATTGACGACCTGTTACTGCGGGCCACCTTCTCTGAAGGCTTCCGCGCACCGTCTATCAATGAGCTGTTTGCTGGTCAGGGAGATTCTTTCCCAACCATCAGTGACCCCTGTAACTCAGTGGACACCGACGGCGACGGCGTGTTTGACACCGTTCCAGCCCTTCCGGGTTGTGGCGGCATACCGAATGGCTATGTTCAGGCTAACCCTCAGATCCGTATCACGACGGGTTCAAACCCGACGCTTACGCCTGAGACTTCTGAGTCAGTCACCTTCGGTTTTGTCTACAGCCCAAGCTGGGCAGATGGACTGGATGTAACCGTTGACTACTACAACATTGAGCTGGATAACACCATCTCTTCTGTTGGAGCAGTGACCATCCTCAACACCTGTGCCAACACCGGTACTGTGCTGTGTAACCTGATCCAGCGTAATCCAGGCGGAATTGTTACTGACCTCCTGAACGCAGGTACTAACCTGGGTGGCACCGAAGTAGAAGGTGTGGACTTCCTGGTCAGCTATGCATTCCCAGAAACCGATTGGGGTTTCTTCCGAGTGGTTTGGGACGCAGCTTATCAGGGCACCAACGAAAACACGGTGCTGGCTAACGACGGTTCCGGTGACTTCATTCGCCAAAACCTGCTTGGCTTCAACATCGGTGACGGTGCGTTCACGCGCTGGAAGTCGAACGTTGACGTCAACTGGAGCTACGGCGATTGGGAAGCTACCTGGGGTATGCAGTACATCCACGGTACGGGTGAAAACTGTGACGCTGGTGACTTCGGAGCCTTCGGCTTCTGTAACCTCGGTCCGGACGATGACGGCGACGGCATCAACGATGCTCGACGCATTGGTGGCGCTACGTACCACGATGCCCAGGTTTCTTATCACCTGAGCGAATACGACACCCGTCTGACCTTTGGTGTGAACAACATCTTTGACAAGAACCCACCCTTGTCAGTGACGGCGTTCGCCAACAGCTTTAACGTAGCCGACTACCGGGTTCCCGGTGTGTTCCCCTACGTGCGGATGACGGTCGACTTCTAGATCGGAATTTGCAACGCAGTATCAAAAACCCGCGGCTTGCCGCGGGTTTTTTTATGGGTGAGAGCATTCGAGCTGCCGGCGCCGTTACTCAGCGCTGAATCCTACAAGCCAACCTCCGCCGCATATTTGCGGCTCAGGATGTCCCGCCACTTTGCTGACTGCTCCGCCAAGGTGCCGTTCAGTTCCACCAGCTGGCCTTCCGCTTCTATCCGTGTTGGTGTGGTGCGAAAGACAAAACTCTCCATGGTTTCCCGCACCGTTTGCTGATGGAGCTTAAGCTCCCGCAGCTCCAAGTACAGACTTCTGGCATTTTTATCTCTGGCTGACCGGCCTGCCGACTTTTTCCGGTATTGCGTCATCAGCTGATCCGAGTCAGCCAGGGTCTTGCGCCACAACCGGTAGGTGGGTCCAATATCGGTGAAGAAACGCTGATAATTTGGATCCACCGCATCGGCAAACAGCGCCTGAGCCTCAGCAATGCGCGCGACGCTGGCAAACAATGGGTCGTTTTCCGCCGGCAACCGGTTAATACGAAACTGACCCTGTTCCTCAACCAGATAATTGCTGAAGGCCTTAGGTGCAAGCCACTGGGCCCTGCGCAGCGTCGCAATCGTCAACAGGGTGTTTAGCTGCTCAAGGGTCTGGCCATTTCGTTGGTCGACCAAGTCTGCAATGATTCGTTCATAAAGCCTGATGAATGGCTCTTCGCCGCCTGCGTAATCTGCTGCAGCCACTGTCTGGGCGTAACTTCTAGACAGCCAGACGTTGCCCGCGCTGTCGGTAACCGTAATAGCAAGTTCCAGAGCGGTGGGTGTAGCGGCGATAACAGATCCACCCACTTGAAGCTCGTGTCCTGGAGAAGGGGCTTCCAGCATCCTCACGGGGCCGAACTGTTCGGACTGTTCCAGCAGGGTTCTGAGCTGATAGGTCATGTACCGACTTTCTGCATCCCGAACGTTCTGCCGCTTGCCCTTCGAATCGGCGCGGGCGGTAACGGGATTAAGCGCAATGACTTCCACCGCCAGCAGGGCCGATTGTGGCAACTCGGCACCGGAACGGAGCTGCCGCGCCCAAGGCGCCGGCGGCCGTTTTTCCAACTCCCGGTTCGTATCACCGGGTGGCCTGGCGATAGACGCTTCCTGGGCGTTTCCAGGGGAACCGGTGAGCGCGGTGAGGATGCTCAGCGTCAAAACGCTGCGCCGAAAAGAGCGTTTCATGGGTTAATCAGTTCGTCTTGGTTCCTGGCCCGTACACAAGACTTTGTGCCCGCCACCGTGTAGCGACAGTCAAACTCGTCGGGGAGGGGCTCAAATCGATTATAGACCCGATTCAGGGTGAAAGATCGAGCAGATCCGCGGCGCCTGACCGTGGTCGCAACGTTCAGTCGTTCGCCGTCTGGTGCCAGGGTTAAGCGCTGCACAATGTCCAGGCTGTCTGGCAGAGCAAACCCAAACACCAGCTGATGGCTATCCCAGCCGCAGACCTCGCTACCCAAAGCATCAGCCAGCCCGTAGGCCGTTTCGCGATCAAAGTCGCAGGTTAATGGAAAGTCATCGTCCCGATTGACCTCAATGCTGAATTCATCTTGCTCTATTTCCACCACCTGAGTCTGGGAAATAGCATCCGCTAGCTGCACCAGCTCTAAAGACGGCAGGACCGGAAACGGTCTCCGGTCGTAGCGGCTGTTGGCCCGGCGCGCTTTGGCGATTGCAATCAGTTGCAGCAACTGGGCATTTTCTTCAACGCGGTCACTGAGCTGGTAGCTCAATTCCCAGGAACCGCTGAAATCCACCGGTTCTGACGCCACAGTTTTCAGCGGCGGAGGTTTGGCGGTATCACCAGAACAGCCTGAAATTGTCAGCAGAAGGCCAAGCAATGCCGCCAACAAGGATAGCGCAACGGGGCCTATGGAGCGGACATGAACAATAGATTCGTCCGCGGCGCGTCGCGGGACTGAAAAATCAGGGGCAGTTGTCGCAGCTCGCGCCAGAAGCTTCTGCGAAACGGCTAAAATAGGTTCACACTCCATGGTCAATGAGACTACAGGAAATGCCCAAAAGTTGCGTTAATCCACACGCCAATTTGGTGAGGTAAAATCTTGGCCAGACAGACCAGAAAGGCACCCAATTGCTCGAATTGTTAAATACCAGTACCGACTATCGGCGGCCGGCTCATGGGTTGCGTCAGCGGGGGTTTACCCAGGTCCCCAATTTTCTCGAGGCAAAATTCGCCCGCAGCCTGCACCAATGTCTGGTGTCCCAGGTGCCGTGGACGTTGGCCTGCAACACTCAGCAAGGCTCACAAACCATTGATGCTGATGCTTTGCGCCGGATGGACGATGGGGCTCGTGCTGAGCTGGAAAGTCAGATCGCAGCACAGGCACGTCAGGGCTTTGGGTTCGCCTATGAGTCTTACATGATGGTGACCGCCTATTTGGAAAAGCGCGACCCGGGGCTTTTGCTTCATACGGTGCTGGAACTGCTGAATCATCCGGCGACATTGTCATTATTGCAGCAGGTTACCGGTGATTCTTCAGTCACCCGGCTGGATGCTCAGGCGACCTGCTACCGCCCTGGCCATTTTCTGCGTTTCCATGATGATTTGGAGGAAACTGAACGCCGACGCTTCGCGTTTGTCCTGAACCTGAGCCAACACTGGCAGGCGGACTGGGGAGGGCTGCTGCAGCTGATGCAAGGCAGAAGCCAAGTGTTGGCCACGCTGACCCCTACGTTCAATAGTCTGACACTGTTTGAGGTTCCGCGGGAACACTGCGTATCCATGGTAACGCCCTTTGCTGGTGAACCGAGGCTGGCAATCACCGGTTGGCTGAAGCAATGAGCGCAGACCCGTTGGTCCAAGCTGAGCAGGCTTTTCGGCAAGGCGACCTTGATCGGGCCGACGGCCTTGCTGCGCATTCACCGCGGCCGGACGCTTTGCAGTTTCGTGCCATGCTGGCCATTCAATCTCAGCGCCTCGATCAGGCCCGGGAACACATGTCGGCGTTCTTGAGTCAGCGCCCTGATGATCCCAATGGCTGGTTCAACATGGGGCTGGTATGCAAGCAGCTGGGTGACTTATCGGAAGCAGAAAAGGCCTATGGCGAAGCGCTGCGTCTGGCGCCAGACCACCCTGCGGCCAACGCCGGGATGATCGAGCTGATTATTGCCAACGTTAACCGCCTGCTGGGCAGCAACAACCCGTCCGCCGCACTGAAGTTGCTCGAAAGCTGTCATAACCTCACGTCGGCGGCGCTATGGGATGCCCGGGCGGCGGTGCTGAACTCACTGGGGGACAATATTCCCGCATTGGCGGCTGCAAGGAAGGCGTTGGAGTTGGCGCCGGACAATCTGCGAATTACCGCAAATCTGGCCGCGCTTTTGTCCAGTCAGACAAACCCGGAGGCATTAGCTGAAGCGATTCAACTGGCCACGCAGGTTCTGTCCCAACGTCCGGACCATGGGGGTGCCAATCACTGCCTGGCGGTGGTTCTGCAAAAACAAGGGGAGCTTGAAACGGCGTTGGTTCATGCTAACCGCGCGGTGCAGGTCCAGCCTTCGCTGGACCACTGTATGACAGCGGGCGATATCCAATCCTTACTGAATCCCCAGCGCGGTGCGCGAATGCTTGGCGATGCGGCGGAGCAGATGTGGGCGTCTCAAAAGGCTTCTCCCGACTGTGCAACGCCAGAAATGATAAGGGCGAGGGCTTTGCTGCTGCGACAGAGGGGTGTGGCATTGTTGCGTGCCAATCAGCCGGGCGAAGCATTGGCGGTGCTGGATGAGTCGCTAGACTTGGATCCGGCAGACCAACGCACAATTGCTCACCGTGGCGTTGCGATGGCAATCACTAGCAATCCTCAGGAGGCGAATCGCTGGCTGGGAATTTCCCATTGGATTCACCGGGAGATTTTGGCTTGTCCAGCGGAGTTTGAATCGCTGGGACACTTCAATGCGGCGTTAGCCAATGATATCAGCGAGCATTCGCTGATGCGCTGGGAGCCGCTGGGCTTGGCTGCAAGGAACGGGGGGCTGACGGACAACCTGTTAGCAGATAACACCCTTGCCATCGGCGGGTTTGAACGCAGTCTGCGGGCGGCTATCAACAAGATGATTGCCTCAGGGCCTCAATCAGCACCATTTGATGCAGCCTTTCCGGGCACCGATTATCAGCTCAACATCTGGGCGACTCTGGTCCATGCCGATGGCAATATTGATACCCATATTCACGAGGAATCTTGGCTGTCCGGTGCCTATTACGTTCAGCTCCCGGCTGGTCAAGGCGACGAGGGCGGCATCGAATTCGGGCGACCTCACGCTGATCTTCCTCAAGCGAACCAGACCGAATGTGAGGTGATGCGGCCCAGTGAGGGTGAGCTGTTGCTGTTCCCGAGTTACTTGTTTCATCGTACGCTGGCCCATCAGGGTGTTGAGCCCAGGATCAGCATTTCCTTTGACGTATCCAAACCGCCGGGCTGACAGTTGTGATGAAGGAAAAAACTCCGCATAAAAAGTCGATCCCGCTTGCCTCGCAAAGGCCTGCGCCATGAGTGTTGATCTGAATCAGGCAATGAGTCGCGCTCGAGACTTGGTGTCTGGACAAGCGTTTGGGAGCGATGGGTTTTTTGAGGGGATGGAACTCTTGAACGACCAAGCTCGGTCAGGCTCCGTCGAAGCAAACGTGCTGTTGGGCCATCTGCATTGCCAATACCCCGGATTGCCGGATGCGCCGGCGAAAGCTCATGAGTACTATCAGGAGGCCGTCAGTCTGGGCGATCCGCTGGCTCTCTTGCGATTGGCCGACCTCGCGATGTTTGGCTATGGCCAGGAGCGTAACGATGTTGAGGCGTTCGACCATATTACCTCCCTGGCCGCTGGTGGGTACGCCAGCGCGTTGTGCCAGCAGGCACTGATGATTTCCCAGGGCATTGGCTGCAAACGCGACGATCAGCGGGCCGCCAGTTTGGTACTGCAGGCTGCTGCCCAGGGCGACACCTTGGCATTTGCCTTGCTGGCTGAGCGATATCTGGACGGTTTGGGTGTGCCTCAGCGACCGGATTTGGCCAGTGCCTGGTTGGCATTGGCCTGCCGACGTCAGTTTCCTGGCGCTGAGCGGCGTCGTCAGCAACTCACCAAGCAGGTGTCTTCGACCGAGGCTGACGAGGGGCGGCGCTGGGCCGAAAAGCTGATGGATAATATTCGTGGGCTGGGGCCTGCCGTTGCCCAAATGGGCATTCCAGAACACCATCCCGAGTACCCAAAGCGCTTTGCCAGCGTTGTTGCCGAGAATTTCGCCAGGCTCGACGAGCCGGCATTATCCCTGGACGCGGCGCAGCGGGGCATGGGTGCAATAGCCCCGCAGCAGCCATTGCTGGTGCCCCAGGCAGTCAGTTGGTCACCTCGGGTGTTTCAGGTCGACCGATTTGCGGACGCTCAGGAGCGGCTCTATCTGTTGGCGGCGGCGACTGGGTCATTGGTCAGCAGTGCCGGTCAGCAGGTCACCGAAAATGCCGCCGAGGTTGATCCTTTCGATGGCGAGTGCGCGGTGTTTTCGCCTCAACTGGTCAGTCCAATTGTGCGGATTATTCAACGTCGTTGGGCCCATGTGCTGCATATTCATGAGCAGCATTTTGAGCCGATGTCCGTGCTGCGTTACAGCCGCGGCCATGAGTATTCGCCTCATGTGGACTACTTCGATGCCAATCGCATCAAAGCCCATCGTGAGATCGGCGATCTGGGCGGTCAACGTTTGATTACTGGCCTGATTTACCTGATCGCCTCAGAGGAAGGTGGAGAAACCACTTACGGTGATCAGGGTCCCACCATCAGAGGTCAGGACGGCAGCGCGGTGTTTCATTTCAACACTCGGGTGGACGGACTGGTGGACGCTCAATCTGTCCACGCCGGTCGTCCGGTGACGACGGGTGAAAAATGGCTTTGTCGCACCGCTGTGCGGGAAAATAATGTGTATCTGAATCGGGAGACGGTGCTGTGAATCGTCGCCTGAGCGAAATGGTAAAGGTCTACGACAATGCGTTGTCGGCAGAATTTTGTGATCAGACGGTTCGCGCCTTTGATCGTGCAACCAGTGCGATGCAGCGAAGCGATGGCGTTCGGCAATTTGACGAGCTGGTTATAGACGGCAGTCCAGAGTGGGCACAAAGCAATCTTGTGCTAGAGCAGGCCAAGGAGCAGGCCTTAGCACGCTATACCCATGAAGTGCCTGGCCATTACCCTGAGCAGCGGGATTTTGAGGCCTTTCGCATTAAGCGATACGCGGCGAATCGTAAGGACCAGTTTCGCGAACACGTGGACGCTTATGATCGTATTTCAGGACTACGGTACCTGGTGTGTTTTTGGTATTTGAATGACGTAGAGCACGGCGGCGAGACGCTGTTTACCGATCTGGATCTGAAGGTCAGAGCACGCCGTGGTCGACTCATCATGTTCCCACCCTATTGGATGTACTCTCACGCAGGACTGCCACCCCGCAGCAACGACAAGTACATCATCAGCACCTACTTTCTCTATCGATAGTCCGGAATTGAGGTCGGGAGTCGTTCAGGGGTTCTTGGCCAGTTCCAATTTAAACGCCAGGGTATACCGTGGTTCTGTGCAGATACGATTGGGTGGGCGACCGCAGTGGCGCAGTTCGCCGTCAAACAGCACCAGTCGACCGGGTCTTGGGCTGACCACAAACTCCGCGTCTTCGTCGGCATTAAAAAATAATGTTTCGCCGCCCCATTCGACATTCCACTGGTTGCTGACAAACCACAGAGCGGTCAACTCCCCGGCCCCTGGCAGGCAATCGGTGTGGGTGAACAGCATGTCGCCAAAAGCGGCAAAATTGGTGTAGGCCCGATACACCGAAAAAGTGCCTCGGCCCATGGCTTTGGCGGCGGCCAGGGTGGGGCCGTGAAAGGGCAAATTGCGAGCGGCTTCTACCGTCATGTTGTTGGCCCAGTGACGGTACTGAGCCGTATCGGGTCGGGCAATTTCGTTGTGCTGGAATGGGCTGGCATCCAGTATTTCTTTGATTCGACTGACAATATTGTCGGCAACCAAACCGTCAAACACCGCGACCGACTTACCGTCGATGGTTGCACTGCGCTGAGGCGCGATGGGTTTGGCAGCGTCGTCGGATTCGTCGTTCGAAGGGCTCATGGGTTACTCAGATAGTGCTCAAGGTGTAAAGGGTCGGTCCCGGAACCACAGTGTTGCCAGCCATTTCTCTCCGTCAAGCACGGGCAGGCTAGCATGCAGACTACGCCGATCGATTTCGCCATTATCCAGGGTGTTGCGGAAAAATACCGCGCTGCCGGTGATGGGAGCAATCCGCTGGCCAAAGCGAGGAAAGTCCGTTTCTCCCCCCTTGGTGACGGTATTGAGATAACTGAATGTCGTGGCTACTCGTTGCCCTCTTTGGGTGATCTCTTCACCCGCTTCGCCCGACATCGGGTCGATGAAATCAAAATGCTCGCGATATTGCTGGCCGGGCAAGTAACGCAGCATGGCAAACGGTTCAGCATGAGAGAAAGGCAATCCAGTTTGGGTCGCCAGTTGCTCCTTTACCCGGGTGATTGCAATATCCTCCTGACCCGGATGAAAGCTCCAGCCAAAACTGGATCGGGTGTCGTCGTGAACTGACTCACCGGTTAACGGATGCACCGTGTGAGAGGGCACCAGGTCGGGTCGGGCCGTTTCCTGCAGGTAAATGCAGGATAGCCGGTGTATCAGTTGCGGAAATATGCGCAGTGAAAATTGGGGATCGGGAATTTCTGGCGGCTGGGTGGCGGGTGGCAACAGGGACAGTTCCGGTAGGTGCTGGCACCACCGCCTCTCGTCTTGCTGCAGGGTCTCTTGAGGATCGTCCGTTGGCGCCGCGGAGACTGGCGAGTTAAGCGCTTCGGTCATTATTGCCGCCCGCAAATCACCTTGGGAGGCGGCTTTTTTCAGCAGTCGGGTGCACAGTGGATCGTCACCGTTTTCGGCACAGATCAGCGCGTAGTTGACCAGCGCTAACGAACACTCCTGACGCGCAGACAAGGTTAACAGTTGGGCTGCCAGGCCAACGTTTCTCGGTGTTCCCTGGCCGCGATAGTGCATACAGGCCAATTCAAACCGGCCCTCGGCGTCGCCAGCGTCGGCAGCCTGTTGGAAAGCCTCCAGCGCTTCACTGATGCTGGCGGCACGGCCAAGTCCCAATAGGGACTGGCGCCCCAGCTCGACCTGCGCTCTCGGGTATCCGGCGCGAGCCGCTTTGTTAAACCAACGCCTGCTACGACCGAAATCAGACTCCGTGGCGTAATGCCGCGCCAGGCTGAACTGCTGGGCTGGGTCGCCAGCATTCGCGCCCTGCCAAAGCGTATCGAAATCGCTCAAGGCTGGCTGTCCGATGCGGCCCTTTGGGTGTCAGGAGGGCTGGCGCCATCACTGCTTGCAGTGACTCGAGAGTCTTTGATCCAGGCGTTAAATGCCACCACGATACGTTCACCCTCGCCAGTGAACGGCGCAACGTCGTGCATCAGGAAGGACGGAAAAATCACGAGTTGGCCGGCCTTGGCTGGGAAGGTCAGCACACCCGGTGCGTAGGGCTCTACCCAAGTGTTGTTGCCCGCATCCATATACATGTTGATGGAATTGCGTGGGTCGTGAAACCGCAGATTGCCGCTGTCTGGGTTTTCCGGGTCGGGCCCGCCAGGATCGACACAGTACACCCCGGACCAAGACGCCATTGGGTGATTGTGAGTGCCCATGTAGCCGCCATTACGAGTAACGTGGAACCAGGTATGGTTAAAAATTTGCAGTGCGCTGAGGTCCGTATTGCCGTTGACCTGGTTCAGCACCTGACCGAGAGAGCCAAAACAAAACTGCTTGAGCTGAGCGATGCAGGGTTGAGGCCATGAAAATACAGTGAACACGCTTTCGAACGTGTTGATCTTCAACGTGGGAACGGGATATTCCTCGGTAAACGCCTCGCCCTGACTTTCGCAGTCTAAGAACAACGCTCGAAGTTGTGCATTCAAGGCGTCACAGTCGGGATGCACTTTTACAAAGAAAGGGCAGGCAAATGCTGGGTAAACGTCGGCGCTCATGGCCGCATGGTTACCAGCACAAGGCAAAAATGCAAGAGTTTTGAGGCTCGCAGCGTGTTGCTGAAGCGGTCAGAGGTCTTGTCGGTACCTAACATAGGGTACCCGACCGAAGAAGTTCTCCAGTTCGGCGTCACTCAAGCCGTTGCTGGCGGGTGCGGGGTTATTGAGAACGTTCCGCGCCCCCACGCTCAGACTGGCATTCCACGGGGTGCGCCAGGCAAAGCTAACGTCGAAGGAGGTCCAGCCAGCGGCTGTTTCGGCGCCGTTCACCACGTCGAGGTAGCGGCTAGTGAGGTCGCCGCGGAAGGTGCCTTTCTGCCAGCCTACGCCAAACGCTGCCGCGTTCAGCGGTGTTTGTTGGGGTGATGCGCCAAGTGAGTAGTTAAAGTCTGCTAGACGAGATACCTGCACACCCAGTTCCAGGTCACCCCAATCGCCGGCGTTAATGTCGCAGGTGAGGCTGATGTCGACTGCTTCTGCGCTACCAAGATTAAGGCCTGTGCCGTTAAGGGTAAGCCAGGCAGGACGCGTGCCCGACGCTAACGCGTTGGTTTGGCTGATGTAATCGACGTTAAGATTGAGTCCTCGCCCTACCTGCCAGCTGGCGCCCAGTGCGTACGCCTGAAGTGACGATTCTTCGGCGCTGATTGATGCCGCAGCCGGCGCACAATTGCCACTGTCAGCGCAGAGCAGCAAGCGACTGCCATCGGCTTCCTGATATCCCGCTCGCAGTGAAAGACTGTCAAGAGGGCGCCATATCCCCTGAGTTTGGGTGACCCCTCCTGTGGCTGCCGTGGGTAGAGCCATTTTCAATTGAAGGTTTTTACTGACGGCAATGTTCAGCGGCCCGCCGACGGTAACCTGCGGCACAGGCTGAAGACGATAGATCGTTGGCAACCCGGGTTGCGGGGTGTTGAACAGCCAGGGTTGGGCGGATTGTGAATCCAGAGGCGCTGCAACCACGGAACTTTCCAGGACACCCACATTGCCTGCCGGCGTCGTTTCCTGCGCTTGGGCTGTGCCGAACGTCAACGCCACGGCGCACATGGCAGCGCGACGTGCGAACTGACGAATTATCGTTTTGTTACTGGTCAGCAACATAACTGCAGTAGCCTGAGTTCCTTTCTTCTTCACAGTTTTGGGCCGTATCTCGCCTCAAAAGTTCCTCGTTCCGATGAATTGGCGGTTTTTTCCACCAAACAATCGGCGTTGGAAATTTCAAGCTCCCTCGCAAGTAAACGGTCTTTTTCACCCTGATGTTAACAAATTGGCGTCTTGAGAGCATTGGTTTTAGGTTGCATTAATCGCCGATCCTGCGCCGCTGGTCCTGATGCCCTCGCTACCTTTCGGATAACCAGGCTCACAACGACTTGCATTCAAGATATCGGACCAACTGACCGAAACTTAAGGTCAGTGGAGAAAATTACCTGTAACCAAACGCCACCATGGTGCGTCTAACTGGACAGAAGCAGCGACAAAGGCGTCGCCAGCAGTTCCATCAGGTGTCGGGGAAAGAGTTGATGAGCATCAAAACAACGCTAGCATTGGTAGGGAGGGCCGCCGCGGTCGCAACCTTAACGGTTGGAACGCTTGCCGCAGGCCTGACGGTCACCACCTATACTGTGGCCAAGGCCAATGAGATGATGTTTGAACAGCCGGTGACCACGCTGAAAGTTAAGCAGCCCGCCTGCGTTTAATCCGCAAATCGGTGGGCGCAGGCTTGGCAGCCCTGCCGTTTGTGCCGTCGATGTTGTTGGTTCAATCGTTTTGGGAAACCAGCATGCGCAGATCCACCGCATCGAAAGTGTACTGCTCGTTGCAGAACTCGCAGTCAACGGTGACTATCTCACCGCCTTCAATATCGTCTCTCAATGCCTCATCGCCCAACGCAGTTAGTACTTCCGCGACTCTCTGACGAGAGCAGGGGCAATCAAAGCTTAGGGCCTTGCGAGGCTCCCAGTTCAACTCCTCTTCGGCAAATAGCCGGTCGGCCAGCGCGCCGGCGCTCAGGCCCAAAAGTTCCTCGGCAGTGACGGTTGCTGCAAGGTGGGTAATTCGGTTCCAACCGTCCGGGTCCTCGGCTGAACGCTCCGGCAGGCGTTGCACGATTAATCCGGCGGCCCGGTCGTTGTTCGCGCTCAGCCACAGCCGCGTGTCCAACTGCTCAGAGTGGGTAAAGTAGCCGGTTAGCGCGTCAGCCAAGGTGTTGCCAGTAATCTCCACAATTCCCTGGTAACGTTCCTGACGCGCATTTTCAATGGTGATGGTCAGAACGCTGCCAGGGCTCGTGGCCTCCAGAGACCAGTCATTGCTCAGTTCAGGATTGACGCTCAGAACACCGCGATGGGTGCCGGTGCTGGTGCATTCAGCCATCAACAGCTTTAGCCGGGTGTCCCCCTGCAGTTGTAGCGTCACACGGCCATCTACTTTGATTCTGCTGGCCATAAGGGCGGTGGCGGCTACGGCCTCTCCCAGAAGTTGTTCCGCCGGCGGCGGCGCCAAGTTGCGCAAGCGAATGGCTTGCCAGGTGTCGTCCAAGCTGACAAAGGCCCCGCGTACGGCCAGCCCATGCATGGCAAAGCGATGCAGGCCATCACGTTCCGCCCGTTTCATCGAAATTGCCAGGGCCGTCCGGGGGTCGGGCTGAGCCAGCTGGCCTCATCGACATCGAACTGCTCCCCGCCGCTATGAAAAACGCGGCCGGTGATGCTCAGAGGCAGTTGGCTTCGCTGTCGTTCGGTCAACGGTCGAAGGGCTTCAACAACTGCCGAGGGCAGTGCCCCTTCGGTGCTGAGCAGTTCCTCCCCCAACGCGGGTAACAGGCCGCTGAATTCTGGCGATAAGGCTGGTATTTCAGCGCCATTAATAGTGACGCTGAGTTCGATGCGGTCAATATGAATTTGCCGCGCCGCCGGGTTGCTAAGGCGCAGATCCAAGGTGAAGCGAGATTGATCTTGTACCGCAAGAGACACGAGCTTGACCCGCGGTGGTTCAAGCTTGGGCGGCCGCGAGCCGCACGCGCCGAGGGTCAGGCTAAGGGCAGTCAGGATGACAATCAGTATCCATCCCTGAGGGTCAAAGCGTTGAGTTTTTTCCAGCATGATTGTTCGAGCTTACCTTTAGATTTGTTTCAGAGTGCGAGGTTTGCGAGCGGGGAGGTGAATTACGCCCTTGCTCGGATGTTGCTGAGAATCGGTCACTGACTCCAATAGCGCGGGTCAAAATGATCGGCAAGCGCATCAGTCAACAGGTTCAAGGCCGTGACCAGAACCACCAGCGAGCCTGAGGCTACCACGAAATTCAAAAAATGACCGGCCAAAATATCCTGGCTGGACTCTGCCATCATTCGGCCCCAGCTCACGCTTTGGCCATCACCCAAACCGAGAAAGCTCAGGACCACTTCTGACTTCACTGCGGCGACAAAAATAATGGTTGCCTGTATCAGCAGCAGATGACGAATGTTGGGGCTAACATGACGATACAAAATGGCACTGACCGGTACGCCCTGGGTCCGCGCTGATAGCACGTAACCGGTTTCTCGAATTTTGAGGGTTTCGGCGCGAATATACCGAGCGGTAGAGGTCCAGAAAGCCAGCGTAAGAGCCGCAATCACGGTCCCTGGTGCGCCCTGGGCGGCATATGCCAGAGCGCCCACCAGCAAGTAAAAGGGAATGGCGTCTATCACGGCCAGCAGCCAGGAAACCAAAAGATCCGGCCACCGCCCGGAAAAATATCCTGCCAGCATACCCAAGGTGCCACCGATGACTGTCGTCAGAACGGCAACCAGCAACCCGGTTTGAAAAGCGGTGGCTGCGCCGGCAGCAGCTCTGGCGGCAATATCCTGACCGATAGCGTTGGTACCCAGCCAGTGTTGCAGCGATGCCGGCAAGTGGTTTTCGGCGTCGGTTAGCGTTGCGCGATCGCCCCACAGGCCAAGCCAATGTGACATGGCCAACAGCGTAAACACCGTCAGCCCGGCGATCGCGCCGAAGGTTAGGATGGACTGAATTCGCCGCTGAGAAGGTGCCCTGACAGTGCCAATAGCTGAGCTGTAAACGTGGTGAAGGCGACGGTTGGGCGAGAAACTCATTACAACGTCAGCCTCGGGTCCACCCGTCGGTACAGCCTATCGGTACCCACCATGACCATCACCATCAGCAGTGAGCTTAGTCCCAGGACCGCCTTAAGAACCGGTTGATCGCCATTGGTGATGGCATCGAAAGTCACTTTCCCAGCGCCGGGAATGCCAAAGTAACTCTCCAGCAACAGGCTTCCGCCCACCACCAACGAGGGAATGGAGTACATCAGTCGAGTGATAATGGGTAAAAGGGCGTTGGGCAAGACGGCCAGCAGCATCAGTCGCCACCGCGAGTAACCAAGCATTTGGCAGGTCCTGACATGCTCCCGGGACATTTCTTCTACCAACACGGCGCGATAAAAACGCACGTTATAGCCTGTGCTGACCAATACGATAATGAAGGTGGGCACCGCAACAAAGCTAAGCCATTGGGACATGCTGGCTGTTGACCACCCTCTGGCCGGAAACCAGCCCAAGCCATAGCGTGAGGCAAATACAATCTGTGCCACCATCATCACCACAACAAAACTCACGCTCATGGCCAGCATGGCGCCACTGGCCACCAGACGATCCGGCCACCGATTACGATGGCTTGCGGCCGTACCGGCCAAAATCAGTGCGAGCAGGTGTCCCAAAATAAAACCCGGCAAGACCAAAGCGATCGAGTTAGGTACGGTTCGGGCCAACAGCTCAGTGACCGGCTCTCCAGTGCTGTCAGACTGGCCCAGGTCCAACGTCAGTAAATCCGCCAGATAGTGTCCATACTGGACGATCCAGGGTCTGCCGTCGTGTAATTGCTCGCGAATAACCGCCACTTCCTCAGCGGTGGGGTTTCGGCCAGCCAGCTCCAACGCCCGATCTGGCCCAAATTTGACCAACAGCGTGAAGCCCAGCGCGGTGACCCCAAGCATGACCGGGATGACTCGCAAAAATAGCGTTTGAAACATGATTGAGGCTCACCGTACCGGCGGTCTTCTGGGCTCGCAAGCCTTGATCCGCGGTTTCGCTCTATGTCGAAGATTTAGCCTGGCATTGAACATGTTCAGCACTTCAAAAAAAGGCCGGATTAATGCATTATTGAAGGTTCGCTAAGTAAAAAAATTTATGATCGAAACCATACAGCTACCCCCGAAGGACGCCTGCGGCTTTGGCCTGATTGCTCAGGTGGATGGCGCACCCAGTCATTGGATCGTGCAGACCGCCCTAAGCGCATTGGCCTGCCTTACTCACCGAGGGGCGGTGGCCTCCGACGGCCTTTCAGGGGACGGCTGTGGCGTCTTGATGCAGTTTCCGAAGAAGTTCCTGGCCAGAGTTGGCGCGGAGGCCGGATTACGGCTCAGCGACAACTTTGCCGCCGGCATGGTTTTCATGCATCCCGAAGAGCATATTCGCCAGCGAAGCAAAAAGCTGCTGGAAGATGCGTTAGCGCAGGTTTCATTGAGTATTGCCGGCTGGCGCGAGGTGCCCATCGACGAGACGGCAATCGGTCCTCAGGCACAGCGCTGTCTGCCCCGCATCGAGCAGGTTTTCATTAACGCTCCGCCGGGCTGGAACGTGCACGACCTTGAGCGCCAGCTGTTTGTGGCCCGTCATCGCGCGGGTGAGGCAAACCTGCGTTTTCCTGATCCAGACTCCTTTTGGTACGTGGCCAGCCTGTCCAACCTGGTCATGGTGTACAAAGGCCTGATTTGCCCCGATGGTTTAGCGCATTTTTATCCCGATTTGAAAGACCCGGGCCTGGAATCAGCAATATGTCTGTTTCACCAAAGGTTCTCTACGAACACGCTGCCGAACTGGAAGTACGCTCAGCCTTTCAGGTTTCTGGCCCACAATGGGGAAATTAACAGTATTGCTGCGAACCGCAGCTGGGCGGCGACTCGCGCGTCCAAGCTACAAACGCCCCTGTTGCCCGCCCTGGAGAGTTTTGAATTTCTGGTCAACCAGGCGGGTTCTGACTCGTCCTCACTGGACAATATGCTGGAGGTGTTGCTCGCGGGCGGGATGGACGTGTTTCGAGCGATGCGGCTGTTGATGCCGCCGGCGTGGGAAAACCGGGTCGACATGGATCCGGATTTGCGGGCGTTCTTTGAGTTCAACTCCACCCACATGGAGCCCTGGGACGGACCCGCAGGCATTGTTATGTCTAACGGTCGCGTTGCCACCTGTGCACTGGATCGAAACGGGTTGCGGCCGGCGCGGTACGTGCTAACCCGCAATGGGGTTCTCACCGTCGCCTCAGAGGTTGGCGTGTGGGACTACAAGCCCGAAGACGTGCTGGAAAAAGGCCGTCTGGGACCTGGGGAAATGCTGGCGGTAGACGTAGAGGAGGGGCGGGTCTGGAAGCCTTCAGCGATTGACGATAATTTGAAGTCCCGTCATCCCTACGCCGAATGGCTCACTGAAAACGTTATTGAGATCAACAATAACGACGAGCAGGAAATGGCCGCGGCTGATCGTTTCATGAAAACGGATTTTGAACGGCTTCCTACCTTTGAAAAGTTGTTCAACCTGACGGTGGAAGAAAAGAACTTCATCATTCGGCCGCTGGCAGAGAACTCGGCAGAGGCGGTGGGTTCCATGGGCGATGACACGCCCATCGCCGTTTTGTCACGGCAGATTCGTAGCGTCTACGACTATTTCCGTCAGCAGTTTGCGCAGGTAACAAACCCCCCCATCGATCCGCTGCGCGAAGCCAGTGCCATGTCGCTGCAAACCAGCATTGGGCGGGATCACAATGTATTTCATGAGACCACAACCCACGCTCATCGGGCCCATCTGCCCTGGCCGGTGTTGAACTACGTCAAATACCAGCAGTTATTGGAGCTAGACCAGGAGTACTTTCAAAATCGCCGTTTGTCCCTGAACGTGGATCGAGAAGCGCCTTGGGATTCAGCCATTCGGCGCCTCTGCGATCAGGCAGTCGAAGCCGTTCGCGATGGCGTGGTGGTGTTGGTATTAACCGATCGCGATATTGATCCGAGACGACTGCCCCTGCCGGCACCGCTGGCTGTTGGCGCAGTGCACCAGGCGTTGGTGAACGCCCGTTTGCGCTGTGACTGCGCCATTGTGGTGGAGACCGGCAGTGCCCGGGATCCCCATCATTTTGCTGTGCTCATTGGCTTGGGCGCGACCGCAATTTACCCGTATCTTGCCTATCAGGTGCTCAACGAGCTGCATTCAGAGGGACGCCTGGAAGGTGATCCTCTGCAGCTGCGCAAGGCTTACCGACGCGGGGTCCGTAAGGGCCTGCTTAAAATTCTCAGCAAGATGGGGATTTCCACCGTTGCCAGCTATCGCGGCGCTCAATTGTTTGAAGCAGTAGGCCTGGATCGAAGTCTGGTGGACCTGTGTTGTCCCGGTGCCCCCAGCCGCATTGCGGGCGCCCGTTTCGAAGACTTGAAGGCTGATCAGGAATTGTTATCCGCTTCCGCCTGGTCCAGAGCCAGGCCTCGACGGGGTGGCCTGCTTCGCTACGTACACGGCGCCGAATTTCACGCTTACAATCCGGATGTTGTTACCACCCTGCATCAGGCGGTGGCGTCCGGCAATCCGGAAGATTTCAAGGCCTACAGCAAAATCATCAATCAGCGTCCCATTGCTGCATTGCGAGATTTGCTTGAACTGCGGCCTCATGCTGAGCCGTGTGAACTCGATCAGGTGGAGGGTCTGGATAACATCCTGCGCCGTTTCGATTCAGCCGCCATGTCCATCGGCGCGCTATCGCCAGAGGCTCACGAAACTCTGGCTCGAGCGATGAACAAGCTGGGCGGGCGATCAAACTCCGGCGAAGGCGGTGAAGACCCCCAACGCTATGGTGGCGAGCGTCGGTCGCGGATCAAACAGGTGGCTTCAGGGCGGTTTGGCGTTACCGCGCCCTACTTGATTGATGCTGACGTGCTCCAAATTAAGGTTGCCCAGGGCGCAAAGCCCGGCGAAGGCGGTCAGTTGCCGGGCAACAAGGTGACCCCGGAGATTGCCGCGCTGCGATACTCAAAGCCTGGCGTCACTTTGATTTCGCCGCCACCCCATCACGACATTTACTCCATCGAAGATCTGGCTCAGCTGATCTTTGATCTCAAGCAAGTAAACCCTCGTGCATTGGTGTCGGTAAAACTGGTGTCCTCTCCCGGCGTCGGCACCATCGCTGTCGGTGTAGCCAAGGCATACGCGGATTTGATTACCATCGCCGGCCATGATGGCGGAACCGGCGCCAGCCCGTTAACGTCGCTGAAATACGCCGGAATTCCCTGGGAGATCGGTTTGGCCGAAGCCCATGAGGCTCTGGTCAGCAACGATTTGCGACATAAAGTCAGGCTGCAGGTGGATGGCGGCCTGAAAACAGGCCTGGACGTGGTTAAGGCTGCCATGCTGGGCGCCGAGAGTTTTGGTTTCGGCACCGCGCCGATGATTGCCATGGGCTGCAAATATCTGCGGATCTGCCACCTGAACAATTGCGCAACCGGTGTTGCAACCCAGGACAGCGTGCTGCGCAGCAAACATTTTGATGGCGATGTTGAAAAAGTGACTCGGTACTTCAATTTTGTAGCCGAAGAGGTTCGCACAGAGCTTGCACGAATGGGTTTCCTGCGTCTGCAGGACATCATCGGTCGCAGCGACCTATTTGTGCAGCGCCAGGGTGATACCCAGCGCCAGCGCCAGGTAGATCTGGGTGGCGTTTTGCGCGCGGCCCAGGCCCGCAACAAATATCCACCCTACTGTGTGGAGGACAGCAATCCGCCCCACGATAAGGGTGTGATCAATCAGCAGGTGCTGGCCCTGGCCAGTGGCAGCGGTGGTGCTAAAACCCAGCATGGCCCCATTCGTGTGCGTAACTTTGATCGCTCTATCGGTGCAAGCCTGGCGGGCTGGATCGCTGCCGACGCCAGCCGACAGAAAAACCAGTATCGATTTGCCTTCGAGGGTTCTGCCGGACAGACCTTTGGTGGTTGGTCTATGCCGGGTATGGAGTTTGAGCTGTTAGGGGACGCTAACGACTATGTTGGCAAAGGCATGCACGGCGGGCGTATTGTCATTAAACCGCCGGCCACCCCGGATTTGTCTGCCCGTCGTTCAACTATTGTGGGCAATACCTGTTTGTACGGCGCTACGGGTGGCGAGCTGTATGCCGCCGGCCAGGCCGGCGAGCGTTTTGGCGTACGCAATTCCGGCGCGGTTGCGGTGGTGGAAGGCATTGGCCACCACGGCTGCGAATACATGACGGGCGGCACTATTGTGGTGCTCGGTCGCGTTGGGCCAAACTTCGCTGCCGGCATGACTGGCGGCCGAGCCTACGTATTGGACCGCGACGATCGGCTGGAACATAACCTCAACCCGGAATTTGTAGACGCCGTAAGCCTGGATGGTGCCAACGCCGAGATGTTTCAGGGTGAACTCAAGCGTTTGATCCAGCGCCATATCGATTTAACCCAGAGCGCCTGGGGTCAACGCATTCTCGATCACTTTGACCAATATCTGTTGGCGTTCCGGGTGGTTGAACCCCGCAGCAGTGTGGGTCAATCCAAACAACCGCCGGCGGTTCCCGTCCGATTGGTGAAAGGCTGATGAGCGATAAAAACTTTACGTTTCTTAATGTAGACCGGTCCGGACCGGACGTTCTGCCGGTCAAAATCCGCCAGGCCGAGTTTCGAGAGATCTATGAGCCTTTTGATCCAGAAGCCGCCAGCGAACAGTCCACTCGATGTCTGGACTGCGGCAATCCGTACTGCGAGTGGAAGTGCCCGGTGCACAACTACATTCCAGATTGGTTGGCTCTGGTCGCCGAGGGTCGTATCGAGGAAGCCGCGGAGCTAGCCCACGAAACCAACAGTCTGCCGGAGATGTGCGGCAGGATTTGTCCTCAAGATCGTCTTTGCGAAGGTGCTTGCACCCTCAACACCGGTTTTGGCGCAGTGACCATTGGCGCGGTGGAAAAGTACCTGGTGGATACCGCGTTTGAACGGGGTTGGCGACCGGACTTGAGTCATGTCAGACCCACCAACTACAGCGTCGCGATTGTAGGGGCCGGTCCTGCGGGAATGGCCTGCGCCGATGTGCTGGTCCGCAACGGCGTCGCTGCCACAGTTTACGACCGCTATCCCGAAGTGGGTGGTTTGTTGAGTTTCGGTATTCCCGAATTCAAGCTGGAGCTGGGCGTAGTGCGCCGCCGCCGTGAGGTGTTTGAAGGCATGGGCATAACGTTTCAGGTCAATACCAATGTGGGCGAAGACGTTAGCGTTGATGAGCTGATGAAGCGCCACGATGCGTTGTTCCTGGGCATGGGTACCTACAGTGCGGTGACCGGTAATCTGCCGGGTGCTGATGCTGATGGCGTTGTTCCGGCGCTCAAATTTCTGATCGGACAAACCAACTCGCTGTACGAGCTGGGAATGAGCGATCATCCTCACATCGATCTGGCGGGAAAAAAGGTGGTGGTTCTTGGTGGCGGCGACACGGCCATGGACTGTGTACGCACCGCCATTCGACAAGGCGCCAGTAGCGTCACCTGCGTTTATCGTCGTGATCGTAGCAACATGCCGGGGTCGCAGAGAGAAGTGGACCTTGCCATGTCCGAGGGCGTTGATTTCCAATTTCAAGCCAATCCGCTAGAAATCGTCCAAGTTGACGGCAAGGTCACGGGCATGAAAATCGAACGCACTGAACTTAAGCCTGATGCCAGCGGGTCACGACTGACGCCAGTGCCCATCCCAGGCAGTGAGACGGTGATTGATGCAGACGCGGTGTTAGTGGCGTTTGGATATCGACCCAGCGTTCCACAGTGGGTGACGGACCTTGGTGTGCGCACTGACGCCAACGGAAAAATTGTGGTGAGCGGGGGCAGTCCGGAAGGTGGGCAAACCAGCAATCCACAGGTGTTTGCCGGCGGCGATATGGTCCTAGGCGCAGACCTGGTGGTAACGGCGGTGGCCGGCGGCCGGGCGGCGGCTCAAGGGATCTTAAAGCAGCTCAACATTGCCAGTGAGATTGCCGCATGACAAGCCTGCGCCGGCGTGACGTTTGTCCGTCAGCAACAGCGGGTGTTTGTCTCGTTTTGGCGATGGTTTTGTCTCTGGTTTTGTTTATGCCGGTTTTTGCAGAGCATCACGAAACGTTGAGCGCTGATCGGGCTCAGCAAATTGAACAGGCCTGCCTGAAGACCAATCGGGATTATCAGTATTATCGAGACCGCGGAGACGCCCAGGCTTACGCCTCATTGTTTAGTGAGCAGGGCGAGTTTGTATTGTCCAACACGGTGAGTGGTCGCAAAGCGATCGCCGCGGCAATGACCAAACGATTTTCTGAGCAACGCAGCCGACATTTCACTAACGTGGTTCAAATGAACGCGACAGGGCCCCATAGTGCTGAAGGGCTGGTTTACCTCCTGTTGTTTCGCGGCCCCCAGGGCGAAACCTCTCCGCTGGCGATTGACGGCATGGATCTGGTTGCGCAATACCACGATCAGTACGAAATGGAAGGCGATCGGTGTTTGATTCGCCAGCGTCGGGTTGAGGTCATCTTCACCCGCAGGTAGTTTTTGGGCGTATCTCTTCGCAGGATTGAACTCTCGTCTGGTTCTCACTTTCCGGTTAGCATGCAGTCATGAAAACACCCTCCAAGCTTGATACCGCCGTCATCCACGGCGGAGAAATTCGCCCCCGTATTGCCGGTGCCGTCAGCCTGCCTATATTTCAGTCCGCAACGTTCGAATCGACGCCCGGCGTTGGGTATCACGATCTGGGATATATCCGGCTTAACAACACCCCCAACCATGACGCGCTGCACGCCAAGCTGGCGGCGCTGGAGGGTGGCGAGGCAGGGTTGGTAGCGGCCAGCGGCATGGCCGCGATTACTACCAGTCTGCTGACGGTCTTGAAAGCCGGGGATCATCTGTTGGCACAAGACTGTTTGTACGGTGGCACCCAGGATTTTCTTAGCGAGGATTTACCCGCGCTGGGGATTGAGGTGACTTATTTTGACGGTGCGAAACCAGAGTCTTGGGAAGCGTTGGTAAAGCCCAACACCCGCCTTGTGTATGCCGAGGCGATCACCAATCCGCTGGTTCGAGTGGCCGATTTGTCCTCGCTGGCGACGTTTGCCCGTCAGCACTCGCTGATCTCTATGATCGACAGTACCTTTGCCTCGCCGGTTAACCTGCAGCCCCTGGCTTTGGGTTTTGATCTGGTTCTGCACAGCGCCACCAAGTATCTCAACGGACACTCCGACATTGTGGCCGGCGCTATGGCCGGTTCAGAGGCATTGGTAGAACGGATTAAGAAAAAGCTCAACCACCTGGGTGGCTGTTTGGATCCTCACGGGTGTTTTCTGCTACATCGCGGGATCAAAACACTGACCTTAAGAGTGCAGCGGCAAAACGCCAATGCGCTGGATCTAGCCCAGCGTCTGACCTCGCACCCGGCTGTGAACGCGGTTCACTATCCTGGGTTATCCGGTCATCCGGATCATCAGCGAGCCAGTGAACTGCTGGCTGGCTTTGGCGGAATGTTGAGCGTTGAAATTGGCGCCACCGGCCAGGCCATTGATGAGCACCTGCGCGAGCTGAAGATTATGGCCTTTGCGCCAAGCCTGGGGGGCGTTGAGACGTTAATCACGCGTCCTGCGCAAACCTCTCACGCCGGCATGAGTGAATCCCAGCGGCTGCAAGCCGGCATTAGTGACGGTTTGGTTCGCATTAGCGTGGGCTGCGAGTCCGTCGACGACTTGTGGGCGGACCTACGGCCTATTTTGGATCGGCTGGCAAGCGACTCTACGGGTTAACGGGCTGATCCAGACGGGCAAGCATTTCACTGGCTATAGCGACCCGCTCGCGGCCAGCACCGTTGTCCTGGATATCAAGGTGCAGGGCGAAAAACCCATTGCCGCCGAATGGCGGTTGCAAGAGTTTGATCCCGGTCCCAGTCCTGCACACGTCGTTGCTGGCCATCCCACGCATTATCTGCTGTTCGCCGGTCACCACTGCGGTTTCCAGCGCGATCAGAGCATTGAGGATTTTGTACGTAGATGTCGGGCTGAGAGATTGCCGGCTGCGTGTTCCCTCGGCGCGAAAGTAGGCCTGTTGCTGTTCATCGAACAATACAAACGTACCCTGGGTCCCTTGTTCATCTAACGCTGCTTGAGCGATTCGGGCAACCACGGCGCTGTCCACGTTGGCTGAAAATGACAGAGAGCTTAAGCAGACAATCAGGCAGCTAAGCATGAGCGGTTCTCATTTTGTTTGGACTGGAGAATAACGCAAACTTCGTCGTCAAATAGGGCGTTGATATGGCATATTGTTGCGCTCCCGCTAAACCTTGATTTCAGTTACATTGAAGTCATGGAAGAACAGTCACATGTTGTGTTTCTTGATCGCGGCACGTTGGGTCCCGAAGTCACGCTGCGCAAGCCGAGTTTTGACCACCAGTGGATGGACTATTCCTTCACAGAGGGCCATGAGCTAGTCCCACGTGCGCAAAAAGCGCGAATCATCGTGCTGAATAAGGTCCCAATGTCGGCAGAGATCCTTGTCCAGTTGCCTCAACTAAAACTGGTGGCGGTGGCTGCTACCGGGGTCGATGTCATTGATCTTGCAGCCTGCAAAGAGGCGGGAGTAGCGGTCTGCAATGTCCGAGACTACGCTACTACCTCGGTGCCTGAGCATATATTGTCGGTGATGTTTTCTTTGCGCCGACGCCTGCCCGCCTACCAACGGCGAATTGTTGCGGGTGACTGGCAAGCAAGCCGTCAGTTCTGTTTCTTCGACCAACCCATCGTTGATTTAGCCAACAGCACTTTGGGAATTGTAGGGACGGGAAGTATCGGAACAGCGTTGGGTGATTTGGCGAGCGCATTGGGTATGCAGGTGGTTTATCACAGCCTCAGCGGTCGGGCGCTGGATGATCGGAATGTATTGCCGTTGGAGCAATTGCTGGAAACTGCTGACGTGGTGAGTCTGAACTGTCCTCTCACTGACGCCAGTCGAAATTTGATGGATGCCAGTAATCTCAAGCGGATGAAATCTGACGCCCTGCTGATCAACACGGCCAGAGGGGCTATGGTGGATATGCACGCCCTGGAAACCGCACTGATTAGTGGCAGGCTAGGTGGCGCGGGTATCGACGTGTGTGATGCAGAGCCGCCCGACCAGGACGATCCGGTCATGCGTCTGGTGCATCTGGACAACGTGATTGTGACCCCCCACAGCGCTTGGGCCAGTCGGGCCTCCATGCAAACCCTGGCCGATCAGCTAATTGATGCCATTGAAGCCTTTGAGGCGGGACGCAGCATGAATCGTCTGGTGTGATCACCACCGCAGCAGATCTTGGTACGCCGAAACAACGTTCAAACGAAGGATAGGTGATGAGTGAAATGACCCTGGTTCGTCATGGCCAGGCCTCTTTAGGGGCGGAGAATTATGACGAGCTGTCGCCATTGGGAGTTCAACAGGCCGTGTGGCTGGGTGAATACTTCGCTGAGCGCGAAATGGTGTTTGATCAAGTGGTGGTTGGCGGCCAACATCGCCATCGTCAAACGCTGGACGGCATTTCCGGCGCGCTCTCGCTGCCGCCCCCTGATGCGCCGGATACGCGGCTCAACGAGCTGGACTTTCAATGCCTGTTAGCAGCATTTCTCGCGCACAACCCCAATCACCCGAGGCCAGCCCGTGGCGATGTCCGTGGCATCTTCTCCACCTTCAAGCTCGCTATGTTGGCTTGGGGCGACGGCGCATTCGGCGATGAAATGCCGGAAACGGCCCAGCAATTTATTGACCGTGTGGGCCACTTTGTGGAGGCCATCACCCAACAATCGTCAGCAAGAAATATCTTGGTCGTGTCATCGGGCGGGCCCATTTCTACCGTGCTGAAACACACCATGGGTTTTGGCTTGGACACGCTTGTTGGGTTGCAGGTGCAAGGCCGTAACACCGGGCTCAGTCATCTGTACTTTAATCAGTCGTCTACCTATGTCACCAGCTTTAACAACGTGCCCCACCTGGACCATCCGGACCGGCTTCACGCGATCACCCACGCTTAGAGACCCGCGATACAATGATGGCGACACAAACCACACACATAAATTTCAGGACTTCCAATGAATTTCGACTATAGCGATACCGTGAAAAGCCTGTTGGCCCGGTTAGAGTCCTTTATGGACGAACATGTCTATCCGGCTGAAGCGCGTTATCGCGAGGAAATGGCCAACGCTGACAACCCCTGGGCCAATCCTCCAGTGGTCGAGAGCCTTAAAGAGCTGGCCCGCGAACAGGGGCTTTGGAACCTGTTTATTCCCGCAGCTCACCAGCAATTTGGCGGGCTGGGGCTGAGTAACGCCGAGTATGCTCCCTTGGCCGAGGTGATGGGCCGGGTGCTGTGGGCCTCGGAAGTATTCAACTGCAGTGCGCCGGACACCGGCAACATGGAAGTGTTAATGATGTACGGCACTGACGCTCAGCGAGAGCAATGGCTGGGCCCGCTGCTCGACGGCAAAATTCGATCCGCATTCGCCATGACCGAACCCGCAGTGGCATCGTCTGATGCAACAAATATTGAATGTCTGATCGAGCCGCGAGACGACCGCTACGTGATTAACGGCAGAAAGTGGTACATCACCGGGGCCATGCGCGAGCGCTGCGAAATTATGATTGTGATGGGCAAGTCAGATCCGGACAATGCCAGCCGCCATCAGCAGCAGTCGATGATCTTAGTTCCAGCCGATGCCCCGGGTTTGACGATGGTAAGGCCCTGCACCGCGCTGGGATATCACGATGAACCCATTGGTCATGCCGAAGTACTATTCGAAGACGTTGAAGTGCCTGCCGACAACATGTTGTTAGGCCCGGGCAGGGGGTTTGAAATCGCCCAAGGGCGCCTTGGGCCGGGCCGCATTCACCACTGTATGCGTCTCATTGGTTGCGCTCAGCGGGCATTGGAGCTTGCCTGCAAACGCTCCGTGAGCCGGACCACCTTTGGCAAACAGCTGGCGCAGCATCAGTCGATTCGAGAAGTGGTAGCGCAGTCTTACGCGGAAATTGAACAAGCGCGCCTGCTGACGCTGAAAACCGCAGACATGATGGATAAGGCGGGTAACAAGGTGGCGAAGAGTCTGATTGCTGCCGCCAAAATTGTGGTGCCCTCCATGGCTCAACGAGTATTGGATCGGGCGATGCAGATTCATGGTGCTGGCGGTTTATCGGAAGACTACTTTATGGCCGAGGCATTTACCTATGCCCGGACCTGTCGGTTGGCTGATGGGCCTGATGAGGTGCATATGATGTCGTTGGGGAAACAGGTGATTGGCGAGTACGCGGGCTGAGAGAATTGTTAAGACCGATATGCCTTCGGTTGATTTTTTCGGAGGCGGATCGGCATCGGCGGTTGCAGGCCACTTGAAGGAATGGCTCCCTGCGGTCCGCTTAACTTCCTTCAAGTGGCCTGCAACCGCCGATGCCTAGATAGAGGGCAAAAAAGATCGGGGCGTGGTTGGTGTTCAACTGCTTCCGTTCCTCGAGTGTTCTCCAACTGCGTATGCCTTTATCGAAGAAACTAAACGACTGGTTCGTTCGTGTTCCGTTACTTTTTATGTGATTCCATCGCCCGGTGTTTGGCGATGTTTCGATAGCGGTTAGCCAAAGAGTGGACTTCGTTGGCATCCAAAAATTGTGCTTGCCTTTGATAATCGGTAACCATCGATTCGGCGTTGGGCGTATCAACAGCTCGATGGCTAATCGGTCTTCAAATCCTTCAGTACTTTGATAGCCATTAGGCCGACGAACAGCACGCCGATAAGTAGTCCAAGCCATAGCGACAGTTGTTTCCAATTGATGGTTTTGGGTGGGCTGAGGTTGGTTTCGCCGCCCAGGGTTGTGCGGGGGGCCAGGTTGGCGGTGGCGGCGCGGTTTGAGGCCAGGGACGTGATGGTGTCGTCGCCGTAGAGGCGTTGTTGGGGGAAGTTCTCCTTGGTATCGGCGGGGCGGCCTGTGGCCAGGGTGAACGGGGGTTGGCCCTGGGCTAGGAATAGCAGGGTGTCGGGTCGCCAGCCTATCGCCAGTGAGGGTGCATCGCCCGGCTGGCCCTGATTGATCTGCAGCTTGAAGCGTTGAGCGCGCACTCGGTTAACGGTTTTGGCTGAGCTGCGTATTGAGTTATCGCCTCTGCCAAGGTGGTAGTGGCTGCTGGAGTTCATCGAAATCCAACGGCTTTGGGCCTCGAACCAGTAAGACAGTGTTGCTTCGATCACCGTGTTGGGTTGAGACAAAACGACCCTCACGCGGTCCACTTCCGGTGCGCCGCCGAGGTCAAACAGATATCCGCCATCGTCCTCATCGTTGCCCTGGCTTTCCAGCACCTCATAGCGACGTACTGCCGGACGGGCACCGGTGTCATAGAATCCTTTGACGCTTGTTAATGTCCAGTCTTTGGATAACTCCTGCCAGCGAATTCTGAGGTAGTTATCCCGGGTGCCTTTTAGCTGCACGCGGTTGCGTAGCACGTGGGTGCCTGACTGCCTCAGATCGGCGACCGCGCCGCTGCCCTGTCGGCGCCAATCCAGCAGGTTGTTGCTGGCGTCGATGGAGATGCGGCCGATAAAACCGTTGGCTGGTGGTTGCCAGCTGAACTCCAATGCCGACAGCGTCTGGTCTATTTCTCGCAGGTCAATGATATGCATCGAAGGGGTGGGCTCAGCGGGGCTATCCGGAAGGTCGGCGCTGTTCAGTTGCAGGGTGGTTCGCTCACCCTGACGCTCAAAAAGTAGTTGAACATCGTCCGGCGCCGGCTCCGATTCGTTGAACAGCGTGACAAAATTCAGCGCCAAAGACTGCTCTGAATGCTTGAGGTTACTGCGTGTTGGGTTAAACACTCGCGGAACGGGTTGGCCGTTGGCGTTGTAGACACCGGCGTCCCGCAGACGCTGATCAGAGACGGATTGATACACTTCCAAGGGTAATTCTACGGAATAGAAACTGGCCTCAGTCGCCGTTTGTATGGGGAATCCGTAGGCGTACTGGTCCTGCCTCGGTGCTGCGTCCTGGGCCATGGTTGGGATTATCCAAAGGCAAGCGAAAAACCCCATTGCCCATAGGCCAATATTTTTCTTCTGAAGTGACATCAAGACACTATTTTTCCTCATGAGTGTTCTCCGGTGGTTGGTGCGGCGTATGTTCGTCATCGCCTGCCGGGTCGTCTTCTGGGGCGTCTTCCGGGGCGTCTTCCGGGTCGTCTTCCGGGTCGTCGCTCGGGTCTACTTCCGTCGGTGCCGACTTTGGTGGGGCCGGCGCCAGGTAGCCTACAACCAGCAACAACACACCGACGCCGAGAAACGACACAATTCTGGCGATAGTAGCGGTGTTGCCCAGGTCAACCAAAAAGAGCTTGGCAACCACCATAGCCATCAACGCTGTGCCGGTAAGCCAGATGCTGCGCTGGAGTTTCTTCGCACCCCACCACATGGCACCAAAGCCCAGCATGGCCCAATAAATGGACAGGGCCGACTGGACGTACACCGATCGACCGAGTGCGCCGTCGCTCCACGGCACCTGAAACACATGGTGGACGCCACGAACCACAGCCAGGGTGGTCAAAATAAAGGCCGCGATACTCCAGACAATCAATGCCCATTGCGGGTTCCAGCTTGGGTGATGATCAAACCGTCTATTGAACAAAAGGATCAATTTCAACGCCATGACCAGCCCAATACCGGTCAACAGATCCAGCGGATTGAGCAGCGGAATATAGGGCAGCGGCGCTGGACTGCCGCCGGTTTCCAGGCCCGTTGTGGCGGTGATGAACAAGACCCCGGCCACCGCGGTTATCGTGCCGGTTAGATACGCTGACCAGTGCAGGTCCAATGGCCAGAGAATCCGTTTGCGCAGCGATAAGGTCGCGAGGCAAAGGGCGATCGGCACGGCTGACGCAGCAAATATTGCCCAGGTGCTGTTGAAGCCGGCATCGTGAATAGGGTTTGCTACGGCGACAAAGCCAATCGCGGTAAATACCAGGTAACCGGCCGTGTGCCATAAGGTAACTACAGCAGCGCGACCCGGTTCGAAAAAACGCATCACGGCCAGATGCGCGATGCCCGCGATCGGCCACGCGAGCAGGCCAATGCCGCTCAGGAAATTTCGTCCATCCAGCAGGTAGGCAAACGCTACCAGCGAAACTAACGGCAGATAGCCCAGCGTTGCCCAACGGGCAAAGCGCCAGTCAAATCGACGGGCCAGCGCCGCCAGCGCGACAGCGCTTAACGCGCAATAGGTGGTAAACAAATGACCCCATAGCGCTTCATCGGCGCGATAGGCGATTTCCAGACCGCCAGCGCCAATCCACCACAATAGCCCCCACACCAGCATGATGGCGGAAGCTAACCACTGCAGCGGCAGGGGTTTGCGATCCCTGGCCAGATAACAGGACGCGAACAAGGCGGCCGTGGCAATCAGCAGGCTGCCTAGAAAGTGGGCATTCAGAACGGCCATGCCGGTTCCCGCCCGCCAGCCTTGCTCAAGAAAAGCGACGCCACTACCTAAAATCAGGAGCACGCCGGATGCCCGCGGCAAGAAGCCGCTTTGGCGCACCCCTATCCAAACCAGCGCGGCGCCCTCAAGGGCCCAGGCGACAGCCGTCCAGCTGCCGTCCAACGCCAGTGGAATGGCAATGGTGGCAAAGGCCACGGCCATGGCTACGTAAGATTCAATCAGCAGCCGAAAGGGTTGGTCGGGACGGGAGCTTTGTACTCTTCCCAGGGCCAGCGCCACCAGGATAAAAAATATGGCAGCACATAGGGCCGAGATGGCCAGACCATACTCGGTGTGTTCAACCAGTTTCGCCTGCATGGCAAAGGCAATCACTGGCGTTCCAAACACCAGTGTTCCATCGACCAGGCCTTTGAGGCGTGGCGGTTGCCGGAACGCAAACAATACGGCGATAGCCTGGTAGAAAACGAAAAATACAATGAGAAAGGGCAGGGTGCTTGCCAGCAGTGCTGGCTCGTAGTCCCGAGCTCCCCATACCGCTCCCACACCGAACGTAAACACAAATCCAATGACGTTGAGGAATCTCCAGGAGCGGTACCAGGCAATCCCCAGCACGGCGGTGTTCAGCAGCAGGTAATAGCTGAACAGTCCTACATGATTGCCCGAGCCACTGGAGGTTAAGACGGGCGCAAGAAATCCACCGGCAATACCCAGTATGGCCAGGCTGGAGGCGTTTTGAGCGACGGCCAAAACACCCGCGGCCACCGTCAACACTATCAGTAACCCGAATGCCATCGGTGCTGGCAGTAGCGGGTGAAGTCTGAAGGCAGAAAAAATGGTCAGAAACAAAATACCGATGCCGCCGCCCTGCAAACTCAGGGCGTAGCTGGAAAGACGCGAGCGCAGTCGCCAGCCGACCGTGAGCATGGCGATAGCACCGGCTGCAACCGCCATATACCGAAACTCAATCGGTAGCGACACCAGCTGTTGATCGACCGCATATTTGAGCAGAAAGGCCACGCCAAAAAACGACACGATGACGCCAATTTTTACCGGCACGTTGCCACTGGTCAGCCAGTTTTTTGCTGCCGCCACGGCGTTCATCAGTGGCTCAGGAACTTTCACTGAGGAGCCATTATCGAGACTTGCCCAGTCGTCAGAGGGTTTGGCTTGCGCCTTGTCCCATTGATCGACGTCTGCAGCAAACCCGCGGTCTTCTTCGGGCGCCGGTACGGGCTGTGAGTCACCCCGGCCGGTATCGTCGGCAAGACCCGCAGACTGCCTTGCTGTAGGTGGCCTAGATGTTGCCTCCACCTTCGGCGCGGCAGGTGTAGATTGCCCGGCTTGTTCATCGATTTGGCGCTGCATACGGCGCTGCCTGGCGAGCAGATACCCGGCCATCGCCCCAAGCCCTAAGCCCATAGCTTGGCGCCCCATATCAGCAAACATGGAGCCGACGATGGCCCCTACAATGATCAGCAGAATCTGCACATTTTTGACCCGTAACGTTAAGTTCGTTGAATTTGCAGGGTGTCCGCAGACATCCCACTGAACGTGAAGCAGGCAGTGTAATGGAAGTGGCTAGACGATCCAGTGGTGGTCAGCACGGTATTACGAGGAAATACCTCGAGTCGCATGATGCGTTGCGAACGATCTACTGGACCAGTTGAAAGCTCTGTCGGCCCCTGGCCGAGCCGTTTACCACCAATTCAACCGCGTGTTCGCCGGGGTAAAGGGTTCGTGTGGTCATCGGGCGAAACGGCAGCTGTTTGGAGACAACCAAAACCTCACCGTTACTCATAGAAAGATCCTTGACGGTGAACATCGTCGGCTTCAAAGAGCCATCTTTACGGCGAAAATACACGCACAGAAAAATCTTCAGGCGCTGATTGGCTTTTGATCGAAGGCTTCCACTCCAGTGCAGCGCATTGCCGACTTTTACTGTCTCGCTGCAGCTCACCTTGCTGAGGGCAAAGGCGGGTTTGCTGGGGTAGCCGAGCAGTTCCAAGGCCGGTGCGTTGTTGGATTTAACTAAGGTGCGCAGTGCGTGGCGGGTCAGCCAGTTCATCTCGTCAGAGTCGGCGTGGGGACGTTTATGCCAGCGCTCAAGCGTCTCAATCACTCGCTCAGGATTTGATTTGCTGAGGTCATTGAGTGTGTTGGCCACCGATCGAACGACGTAGCGGGTGGGGTCACGGTACAGGCGATTTAAAATACGCACGACCTGCTCCTGGGGCATTACCACCCGTAGGGCCCACGGTAGCAGCGGTCGTATTCCTTCCGAGGCTAGTCGGCGCACATGGTAGTTGGAATGATCGGTCCACCGCCGCACAAAGCTCATCGTCTGCTTAGGGAAGGCCTTAAGAAATGGACGGATTGCCAGTTCGGAGGAAAACCGCTGGGTGGCTTCCTGAAGAAACTGGAGTGACTGGTCCAGATGCTGTTCGGTGCAGCCATTTCGGGCAACATATTCGCCGGGTACCGCCCAGATAAACTGGCCGAAATCGTCGTCAGTAAGACTGGGGTCCAGGGGTGAGGGCAGCGCTTTGCGCAAAATGTCAGTTGCCTCTGGGAAGCTGTCAGGCAGCATTTCGTCCAGCAGCGAGACCAAGTACATGATTCGTTGCTTGAGCTCCAGCTCAGGAAATTTCTTCGCCGCCCGCCGTCTAAAGTTCTGGGCAGGAAATGATGGCCAGGCCGTGCTGATGCCAGCGGCCAGCTGCGCTACTGAGGTCTCGTTAAACAGATCGTCCTTTAACGAAAAACCGGTCTCTGCGCGAATGGCCATCAGGGCTGACTGATCGTGCGCCGAAGTTTGCGCATGCCGCCAATCCACTGGCCGTAGTTGCCCGCTTTATGCTGCAAGTATTGAATTACCTCGGGATGGGGAACAATCATGAAGGTCTCATCAGCCATTCCCTGCATGATGATGGCTGCGGCCTGCTCCGCGCTTAAGATGTTGTCGCTGTCATGACTGGCAATGCCATCGGGGGTGAGTTCCTGGGTATCTTCATCAAACCCGATCAGCGCGGTAGCCACATATTGAGGGCACACCACGGAGACTTTGATCCCATCGTCGCCGTGGGAAATGGCCAGTGATTCCGCCAGCCCTACCGCTGCATGTTTGGTGCTTGAATAGGCGGCATCGCCTATCTGGCTAAGTATGCCCGCCGCCGAGGCGACATTAACCAGATAGCCGTCACCGCGTTTAACCATCTGCGGAATCAGCGCCCGGCTGGCATAAACGTGGGCCATCACGTTGACCGACCAGCACCGCTCCCAGACGCCGTTGCTTTGAGACGCGCCGTTTTGCAGGTCGGGCGGCAACTCGCCGACGCCAGCGTTACTGATGTACAGGTCAATTTCACCATGCTGTGCCGTGACGTCGTCGATCAGGGTGAGGATCTGCGACTCGTCGGCGACATCAACGCCATGGGCACTGCCGCCAATGTCGTTTGCTACCGCCTCAGCGTTTGCCAAATCCAGATCGGCCACCGCCACGTGAGCCGCGCCCGCGGTCGACAGCGCGCGGCATAGAGCGCGCCCAATACCGCGACCACCGCCGGTAACCACGGCAACTTTATCTTTGATTTCCATAACTCAAGTTGACTCCAAATAGTATTATCGCGGACGTCCAGTTGTTACTGGGGCAGTGCGCTAGATTACTAGAACCACGGGGTGTTATTGGACTCGGCGTGATAGAGGCTGAGATCGGCAAACTGCTGGGCCACGGCCTCCGGTAAGTAGGGCACGCTGATGGAATGGGAGGCCATGTGCACATGTAGGGTGGCCAGGCCACGCCGCCGCTGCCCAGGGCTGGTTGTGACATCGAAGCGCTGCACCTTCCGCAACGAGAAAACGGCGGTGTTGGTTCCGATAAAGCCACTGCGAACAAAGCCTGTTGCGCCGATTACAGCCACACCAAATTTTCCGCTCCGAAGCCATGCTGTCAGCACCGCAATAAGAAGGCCCGTCAGCGGCACAACAATCGCCCAGGCACCCAGGAAAAATGTGCTGGTGGTGGTGACACCCGCCACCGGTATCACCCAGTACCATAAACAGCGTTTCAGATGATAACGTCGGTCGATGCCGCTGAACTGTGGACGTTGGTCCGGAGCGCTTGGTAAAAACTGCTGAGTTATTGGCAGCAGTTCGGAATCGGTGAGGGCAGGCACCAGGAATGCTGGCGTATTCATTGGCATGCCGTTGCCGCTCACCTCCTGTCCCGCACTCACCAGGCGCAGCTGCAGGTTGGTGATGTTTAAATACCGGGCAATGGCGTTTTGTTTCCACACGGCAACCTGCGCTTTGGTGCGTTTCAGCGTTTGTTGCTGGCGGCTGATCAGGCCGCTGCTGCGGCGAAAACTTCCGCCGTCGTGGCTCAGCTGGTAATTGGCGTATTTCCACAGCGCGCCGAGCACGGAAAATAGCGCGAGTAGTAATGGAAGCCCCACCAATAAACCCGAAATTGCCAGGCCTTTGGAAACACCGCTGCCGTCGAATAAGGTGCCCAGCTGAAGTTTGACAAGAATAATTTGACCGATGCCCGACCAGGTATCGTTACCCACAGTGCCGGCCAGCACACCGAAGGTGACCGCTACCCACAGCAGGCCATTAGCGGTAAGTCCATACCGGGCAATCTGCAATTTACTGCGCCGGAGTATGACCTGGTCGACCGAGGCGATTTCATCATCATCCTGGGCAGGTGTTTGTGCGTCAGCTGCGGTGGGCCGAAAGGTCAGTAGCGTGTGACGTATCTGATTAGCCAATTCGATGTCGATACCCGCCAGCGCAATTTCTTTTTTCGCGCTGCCGGCGGTGTCGAGTTTCAGCACCGCCAATTTGAAGGGGCGAACATAAAAGGGCTCATCAATAGACGTGTCCTGGACACGGTCAAAATCGATATTGAGCTGCTCGCGAGTCATGACGCCGCGCCGGACCAGAACCTGGTTGTCGGTGATTTGGTAGCGGAATCGAAGATAGTTGAGGATGGCCCAGATCATTCCGCCAACAGCGAGTATGCCAAACCAGGCTGCTGCCCAAATTTTCATGCCGCCAGTGGCGGTGGCGTACCAGGCCACGGCGGGGGCCATCATGGCAAAGCCGTCGGTCACCAGAAACTTCAGCGCCCGGATCAAATAGAACACCACCGCCACTGGCGAGGTGCGATGCCAGGTTTGGGTCACCGCTGGTGCTGCTGCATGACGTGATCGCGAAGATCCTTGGCCTGATCCCGACTCAGTCCATCAATCTGAAGATCAACCGCAGCGCCGCCAGCGGTATAAAATTTCAGCGACGCCAGGCCAAATTTGCGCTGTAGCGGGCCGCTGGACAATTCGATGTGTTGAACCCGATTGCGCGGCAGCATGACGGTCTTTTTCCACCAGATGCCGCTTAAGAAAATGATGTCGTGATCGCGCAGCGCCATTTTTTTGGCCTTTGCCATATTGGTCGCCAACGTGGTGAAAGCGATACCCAGAACAGCCAGCAAAGTAGGCAAAAGCCAAAGAAAGGATCTAAGCCCTGGGGGTTTGATGACGATAATCACTGGAATGGCGGCGATCAGGGTCAGCACCGCCCACGTAATGGCATGCTGGGTCCGGACCTCCTTAGGGTATCGGGGGTCCAGGTTTTTGAGTTCCAGGTCCTGCGCCTGAGGCAGTGAGTCAAGGTCCAGAGCCAGGTTGCTGAAGGTCATAGGGGTCAGTAGTGCCGAAAGCGTTAATTTAGCACTGTAGCGTTGCTCTGCGTCAGTGCAAATGGTCAGTGGGAATCTTTCATGCCGACGGCAACTCTTGCATCCACAACGACCCTGATCGAACATATGTCTCACAAATTTAAGGATCATCAACATGTCGTCAGCGTTTGCGCAGAAAAACGTTTTGATCTCCGGCGGTACCAGTGGAATCAATTTGGGGATTGCGAAAGTTCTGGCTGGCGCCGGGGCCAACGTGGCCGTATTCGGCCGCGATCCGGACAAAGCGGCCACGGCCGCTGAAGCGATTGATGGCTGTGGTTCGGGCCAAACACTGGGGCTGGCCGCGGACGTCAGGGATTTCGACGCCGTTGATGAGCTTGTCGGACGGGTGTCTGACTCCTTTGGGCCATTGGATGTGGTGATCGCTGGCGCCGCCGGAAATTTTCCGGCCCCAGCGATTGGTATTAAGCCCAAGGGTTTTAAGTCGGTGGTAGACATCGATCTGCTGGGCACCTATCACGTGTTTTGGGCCGCTTTTGAGAAGCTTCGCAAGCCTGGCGCCAGCCTGGTCGCCATCACCGCCCCCCAGGCTGAACAGCCGATGGCTTTTCAGGCCCACGTGTGCGCAGCGAAGGCGGGTATCAATATGTTGGTGAAGTGTCTTGCCTTGGAGTGGGGGGCGGCCGGAGTGCGGGTTAACGCCGTTTCACCGGGGCCTATTGATGGCACCGAAGGAATGGCCAGGCTAGCGCCGACCGAGGCGCTGCGAGAGCAGTATCTGCAGGCCACTCCGTTGAAGCGTTTTGGAACGCCAGAAGACATTGGGCGGTTTATCGCGTTTTTGGTGTCCGACGGCGCTAGCTACGCCACCGGCGGTATCTATCCCGTTGACGGCGGAATGCAGCTCGGTGATGCGACCCAGGACTGTCTGACGCTGCCGAAGCGCTAGGCCACTAAATTATCTGCTAGCCGGTAAGCCGGCGATTGACGTCGTAGGACGAAAGCGACACCAGTCCTTTTGACACCGCGACACTGCCGCTGCGGGCAACCGCCGCAATTTGCCCAACCTCGGCTGCCTCTTCAATCAGCTGCTGCACGTTCTCAGGGCTGCCAATCATCTGCAGGGTGTAGCTTTGTGCGTCATCGTCCAACACGGTAGCGCCAAACTGATCGGCCAGAGTCTGCGCTTTGGTGACTCCGCCAATGCCCAGCTGCAGCTTGAGAATCAGCATCTCGTTCTCATAATGCTCACCTAACGTCATGTCATGAATGTTCACCACGTCTATGAGCTTTCCAATCTGGTTGGTGATTTGGCCGATGGCGTGATCGGAGCCGGACACCACCATGGTCAGCCGTGACATCCCGGACTCATGGGTAGGCGCAACATTTAGCGTCTCAATGTTGTACCCACGGGTGGAAAAAAGGCCGGTGAAGCGCGTCAGCGCGCCTACCTCGTTTTGCATCAGTACGGATATGACATGTCTCATCAAACGATGGTGGCTGAGCGCCTGCCCAAATGCAACGGTTGATCGTTGCAATAGGGCACCGTATGGCGGAAACTCGAATCACCACGTTAATTTGACTATCACGCAATGAACCTTGTTACCGATACCGCCAGCGCTGAGGAACATCCTCTGGCTGGCAAAGAGATGTCCGGCTCTGAAGTTGTTGTCCAAATCATGGCCGATGAGGGTGTCGGAACCATTTTTGGTTACTCGGGCGGCGCCATCCTGCCGACCTACGACGCGGTGTTCCGATTTAACGAGGCCAATCCCGACACGCCGATGCCCTTGATTGTGCCAGCCAACGAGCAGGGTGCGGGCTTTATGGCAGCCGGGTACTCCAGAGCCAGCGGCAAAGTGGGTGTGGCCATGGTCACCTCTGGTCCCGGAGCCACCAATATGGTCACCCCGGTGCGCGATTGTGCCGCGGACTCCATTCCCATCGTGGTGATTTGTGGTCAGGTGCCCACGGCGGCTATCGGCACCGACGCGTTTCAGGAAGCCCCGATTTCCTCGGTGATGGGCGCGGTGGCCAAACACGTGTTCCTGGTCACCGACCCAGAGCGTCTGGAAGTCACCATGCGCACCGCGTTTGAGCTGGCCCGCACCGGCCGGCCTGGCCCGGTAGTGGTGGATCTGCCGAAAGACATCCAAAACTCAGCGCTGAGGTTTGCCGGTCATGGCACATTGTCGCTGCCCGGATATCGCAATCGGCTGCAGGCGGTCATGAATAACCGCCTTGAGCCGCAGGACTGCGAGCGCTTTTTTCGCATGCTCAGCGAAGCCAGCCGGCCATTGCTCTACGTTGGTGGCGGCGTTATCAACGGCGAGGCCTCGGCTCAGGTTCGCCAGCTGATGCAGGCCTTCAATTTACCCGCTTGCACCACCTTAATGGGCATAGGAGCCGTGGACACAACCGAGGCGCTGTCGCTGCATATGCTGGGTATGCACGGTATGGCCTATGCCAATTACGCCGTGGATGATTGTGATTTTCTGATCTGTATTGGCGCCCGGTTCGACGATCGCGTTGCCGGTATGCCAAAACAGTTTGCGCCCAACGCCAAGAACATTGCCCACTTTGACGTGGATGTATCGGAGATTGGCAAGGTCAAGGGTGTGCAGTGGCACCAGGTGGGGGATTTACAAACAGACCTGGCGGACATTATCAGCTATGGCGAGCGTATTGGTTTCACCACGGAACTTAGCCCCTGGCATGAAGAAATTGCTGGCCTGAAGAAACGCCACTGTCTGAACTACGACCGCGCCAGCGAGAAGGTGCAGCCTTATGCCGTTATTGAGGCGCTGAACCGAATTACCCAAGGTAAAGCGGTCATCTCCACCGGCGTTGGGCAACACCAAATGTGGGCAGCCCAGTACTTTGACTTTTGCGAGCCCAGGTTATGGTTAACCTCTGGCAGTATGGGCACCATGGGTTTTGGTTTGCCCGCCGCCATAGGCGCTCAGTTTGCTCGACCCGAAGCGTTGGTCATCGACATCGATGGTGATGGCAGCATGCGAATGAATCTTGGAGAGCTGGAAACAGCCACCACCTATGGCCTGCCGGTAAAAGTGGTGGTGCTTAACAACTACGGTGACGGCATGGTTCGTCAGTGGCAAAAGATGTATTTCAACAGCCGGATGGCCGGCAGCGACAAGTCCCTGCATCAAAAAGACTTTGTTAAAGCCGCGGAAGCTGATGGGTTTGCGTTCGCCAAACGCTTGGACGATCCAATGCAGGTTGATGCGATAGTGGGTGAGTTCCTTGCCTTCGAGGGGCCAGCGTTTCTGGAAGTCATTATCGACACCGAAGCGGGGGTATACCCCATGGTGGGTCCAGGGCAATCCTACGATCAGATGATAACCGGCGATTACATCGAAGGCCGCACACCTGCCAAAGAAGAGAAGCTTGATGCCAGCGAGATGTTTTAGTCGCTCGGTGTAGCAGACATTAAGGGTTAACAAAGAACCATGACGGATAAGATTGACGGCAAAGCGTTTGCCACGAAACTCTGTGAGCGCTTGGCTCACGACGTAGCGGCATTGAAAGAACAGTCCGCCGTAACCCCCTGCATCGCTGTGGTATTGGTGGGTGACGATCCGGCCAGCCAAGTGTACGTGCGCAATAAGATGGCACGCTGTGCTGAGGTGGGGATTGAATCCCGTGAACACCGACTGGCAGACACTACGAGTCAGGAAGAGCTGATGGCCTTGCTCGATACCCTGAACGCTGACGATGCGGTGCATGGGATACTGGTCCAGCTTCCGGTACCGGCTCAGATTGATGATGCGGCGGTGATCGATGCCATTGCCCCTGCCAAAGACGTGGACGGTTTTCATTTGCAAAACGCCGGCGCGCTGGCGGTTGGACAGCGGCGCATGGTGCCGTGCACCCCTCTGGGGTCGTTGATGCTTTTGGAAGATCGCCTGGGAGATTTAAGCGGGTTGCATGCCGTAGTGGTGGGGCGTTCTAACATCGTTGGCAAACCCATGGCTCAACTGTTGTTGCAGGCCAACTGCACTGTCACCATTGCTCATTCAAGAACCCGTGACTTACCCGAAGTATGTCGCCAGGGCGATATTCTGGTCGCCGCGGTGGGGCGCCCTCAGATGATCCAAGGCGATTGGATCAAGCCAGGCGCAACGGTGATTGATGTAGGCATCAATCGGATTGAGGTGGACGGCAAAAAACGCCTCGTGGGAGACGTTGACTACGCGGCGGCACAGGGAATCGCGGCTGCGGTGACGCCGGTGCCCGGAGGGGTGGGTCCGATGACGATAGCCTGCCTGTTGCACAACACGGTGACGGCCGCGCGATTGGCGGCAGGTCAAACCTGGTAACCGCACGGGCGCAAGACCCAGTCTGCCTATCGGCAGCCTGTTAGCACTCCAGGGCGTTTTTGCGAATGACTGTGCCAGCGGTCTTTTCCAGGGTTACCGATTCATCAATGACCAGGACACCGTTCACCAGCAGGTAGCGCACGCCGGTACTTAGTTCAGTGGGGTTTTGGTAACTGGCGCGAGGCACAAACTCAGCAGGGTCAATCACCGCCACGTCGGCCGCCAACCCCGCGGCCAGGTAACCTCGGTCGCACAACCCAAAGATGTCTGCCACCTGACCGCTGCTTCGACGCACGAATCGTTCTTTGCTCATCAGCTGACGGCGCACAACAAAATCCTGATAGGCCTTAGGGTAGGTGGCGAACTTTCGTGGATGACCTTCTGAACCATCGGACCCTGTGACCAGCCAGGGTTGTATCGCCAGCCGGTTGATGTCCTCCAGGTTCATCACGAACGAGGCGATGGCCGGATCGCCATGGAGTATTTCATGGATAGCGGCAGCCAGCGGGTCTCGGTTGCTGTCCCGCGCAGCCTGACCCAGGGTTTTTCCCCGGTTGGCACTGTTGCTGCCGGTAATCAGCATCGCTTCAGGCCCACCGCGGCGCGCCAGGGCCGCCAGCATCTCGGGTCGATTGGCTGCCAGCACGGCCGGGTCGCGTAAACGTGCACGCATTTTTTCTCGAGAACCTTCCATCAGCGACCGGGGAATCAGCGCATTGGAAAAACGGGTGCCGGAGGCCTCAAAGGGGTATTGGTTGGCGCTGATCTTTTGCCCTTCCTCACGCGCCGCATTGACCATCGCAACCAGTTGCTTGGAGTTTCCCCAGGCCTTGGATCCCAGGGCCTTCAGGTGGGAAATATGCACAGGGATATTGGCCTGACGACCGATCGCCAAGGCTTCTGTCACCGCGTCGATCAGTCCGACCGCACTTTCGCTGCGCATGTGAGTGTCGTAAACGCCACCAGTCTTAGACGCAGCGCTGGCCAGGGCCACCAGCTCGGTCGTGTCGCTATAGCTGCCCGGCACGTAGTAAAGCCCACTGGAAAGTCCCAGGGCGCCAGCACTCATCTCCGCTTCCACCAGGGTCTGCATCTGGGCCAACTCGGGTTCCGTGGGGGGGCGATTGTCCCGGCCCATGACTGCTTCACGAATGCGCCCGTGGCCGGCGAAAAACCCGACGTTTGGCCCACTGCCTATTGCGTCGATGCGGGCCAGGCGTTTGGCTCTGGAGGCCAGTCCGCCGCCGTCGTTACCCACAAACAATGAGGTAACGCCTTGGCGAAGGTAATGCTCATTGCGCCGAGATAAATCGTTGGCAAGGTCTTGGGAAGCATGGGTATGGGGATCAATAAAGCCCGGCGTTACCCACAAGCCATCAACGCCTATGTTGCGCTCTGCGGTGGCCCCTGGCGGCGGCTGCAAACTGGCGATGCGGCCATTAGCTATAGCAACGTCGCCCCGGTAGGGCGGGCGGCCGCTGCCGTCTATGATCAGGCCGTTGCGTAAGATCACGTCGTAGTGTGGCGGCACGCTGGCGCTTGCCAACAGTTGCTTCATGGCTTCCCGAGCAAAAACCTCCGCCGCCGCTGCGGATATGGCAGGCGGCGTCGCGTCGCCCACTTCGTAGGTAATCGCTGGAATCCCGTAGCGTCCGTACATATAGTTTTTGGAGTTGGGTTGGGTGCTGCGGCGGCTTTTCTCCTGGGTGAACGGATAGTCTTTCAACTGAGGCCGGGCGGCGTCCAACCAGTGGCTGGCAAACTGCAGCGGCCAGGTCGGGTTGGCGTCAGATTGGGTATAGAACAGGTTTCGCCAGGTGGCGTGAAAATCGAGGAACAGGCGAGGGTGGCGGCCTGACTGCTCAAGTTCGTCCAGCAGTTGTTGCATCAATTGGGTTTCTGGTTGAGTAAACGGTCCCCAGTCCCGGTTCAGGTCTTTTCCACCCGTGTTGTGCCGCCAGTGACCCAGTGCAATGCCATCGGGGTTCAGCATGGGCACCGCGATAATCGCAAAGCGCTCGCGAAACTCAGTGGCCAGCTGAGACTGGCCATACACGGTGCGGACAAACGCCTGGTACGCGTCGAAGCCGGTGGTTTCTGGTGGGTGTTGACGTCCTACCAGCAGCAACACGTCTTTTAGGTCCGAGCCTGAACGCAGCTGCACAATCTCCCGGCCTAGCGCGGAATACCCCAGCACGGACAGCTGGGCTGGCGTTTGTGCAGCCAGCTCTCTTGCCCATTTGCCAACGTCTTGAGGGCTGATTATGGGTTGAGCGGCCAGCGTCAGTTGGGTTGATGGCGGTATCGTCAGAGTGAGTACCGCCTGGCGCTTGTCGGCGGACACGGCAACCTGCTGCTCGTCCAACAACTGCCACCGCTGACCATCGTCGCTGATCTTCGGCACATACCGGTGGGTGCCATTTTCATACTTCACAGTGATAACAACTTTCTGCCCCGGACTACCGCTGAGCTTTATGGCATACCACGGGCTGTTATTGATCGGTGGCGCGTCTTCGGGCTGAATCACTACGCTGGCCGATGAATCGCCGGTAACCCGGCAGCTTGCTCCTCGCGCCCCAACGAAATGGGTATCCACGCTGAACCGGCTGTTGCCGCAGTCGGTTCCGGCCTCGGAGGACGGACCCACAGAACAGCTCAGCAGACAAGAAACCATACTGGACAGCACAATGAGACGCGGCAAACGCCGCCAGGGGATCAAAGTCATATGTGGTCTGCTGGCTGTTTTCATTGGGGCTAAAATAACGTTAACATCGTCAGTACGGCAAATGTCCAGCATCAAAAAAAGGGCAGCCATTGTGCATTTTAGGGAGACCCTCATGAGCAAGACCCCATTGACCCTGCTGTTTTCCGCCTTTGCGCTCACTGCAAGCGCTGCGTGGGCCCAGTCGTCTGGCAACGATGACGAGGACACCATTGAAGAAGTGGTTGTCACAGGCTCCCATATCCGGGGCGCTCAGATTTCCGATGCGCTGCCCGTATCCATTATTCGCTCAGAAGATATTGAGATGCTGGGCATCGATTCCGGTGATGAACTGTTAGACCAGATTACGGAGAATGGTCAGAACACGTTCAACGAAGCCGAGAACATCGGCGGTGGGGTTAACTCTGCCCGAGGGGATGTGGGCGCGTTTAATCTGCGAAATCTGGGCACAGGAAACACGCTGGTGCTGCTCAACGGCCGCCGGGTGGTAAATTCTGCGGCTTATCAAACCGAAGAGGTAGGCGGCAGCTTTGTTCCGGTGAACACCGCAAACTCCGCCACTTTTCCTGTCTACGGTATTGATCGCGTAGAGGTGCTGAAGGACGGCGCATCAGCGCTGTACGGTGCGGACGCGGTCGCCGGCGTGGTGAACACGGTATTGAAGAAGGACTTTGAAGGCCTCACCGCCAGAATTAAGTACAACGAATTTCCCAGCCTGGAAAGAAACGACACCAACATCGCCATTGAGTGGGGAAAGTTCTTCAACAACGGCGCGACCAATGTTGGCGTTTTCTACAATTACTTAGATCGCGGTAGAGTCAACGCTCAGGAAGACGCCCGTTGGGCCAACAGCGACTTCCGCAGTCGCATCCCGGAAGATTCACCCTACGCGGGATCGACCCAGTTCAGAAATAACAGCATCAACTCTCTGTTTGGCCAGTTTGATGCGGTAGGCAGTGTCTCCGGCCTCAACATCGCCGGTGTGGTTACAGACAGTTCCGGTGAATTTGAGGTGTTCCCTGCAGGGGATCCGCGCTGTGCGGTGAACCTGAACTTTGGCACCTGTCTGGCGCCGGACGGTCAAGGCGTCATTCGCTACAACCTCAACGATTTTCGTGACCTCAATTCCGACCTGGAACGGCACAACCTGTTTGTTCACTTAAATCATCAGTTCGATAGCGGCATGGAAGCCTTCACCGAGCTGCACTACTACACCTCCGATACCAATATTTCCCGTCACCCCTCAGCGCCCTTTACGTCAGTGCGACTGCGAGTGAGTGCAGACAACTACTACAATCCACTGGGTCCCTGTGGATCTCCCAACCGTTTGCCCGATTCGGTCATTGGCACCGATGTGCCGTGCAGCGGCGTGGAGCTACAGATTGATAACTATCGTTTTGCCGAAGTCCCGCGGATTGTTGATAACAACAAGGACACTTACCGTTTCCTGCAGGGCCTGCGTGGAACCGCTGGCGACTGGGACTGGGAAGGCGCCATTCTTTGGTCCAAGGCTGAGGCTGAAGACATTACCCGTAACCGGGTGTCCAACCTGCTAATTACCGAAGCGCTGTCTGACCCAACGCCCGCGGCTTATAATCCCTTCAGCGGTGGTGTTGACAGCAACATCGAGCGCGCCTTGGTGGATGTATTCCGCAACAACGAAGCCGAACTGAAAATGTTCGACTTTAAGATCTCCAATCCCGACGTGTATAAATTGCCCGCGGGACCTGTGGGTGCATTTGTTGGCTTTGAATACCGGGAAGAGTCATTCGTCGACGACCGTGACCCCAGGCTCGACGGCACCATTGCCTTTACCGATTTTGATGGCGACACCTATCCGTTTGTTTCAGATGTAGTGAACTCAAGCCCAACGCCAGACAGCCGCGGCGAGCGGGATGTGACCTCCCTGTTTGCCGAACTGCAGGTACCCATTTTGGATAATCTGGACCTGCAGCTGGCGCTGCGTTATGAAGATTTCTCGGACGTGGGCGATACCAACGTGGCGAAGGTTGCACTGGGCTGGCGGCCGCTGGATCAACTGCTGGTGAGAGGGTCCTGGTCAGAAGCCTTCCGTGCACCAAACCTGGTCACCATTAACGAAGAAATTGTTGCTCGACAAAACACCCGCACCGACTTCGCCTGTCTGTTTGCCGCCGAAAATGGCGGCGACCCCGGTCAGGACACTCTGGACTGCGTCAATTCCACCCAGCGAATTGCCCAGGGCAGTCAAAACCTTGTGCCTGAGGAGTCCGACAACTACTCGGTAGGTCTGGTGTTTGAACCCACTATCGATCTGACCTTTACCCTGGATTTCTGGTCGATTGAAAAAGAAATGACCATTGGCCTGTTCGGTGAAACCAACCACACGCTGCTGGACCTGGTGAACCGTCTGGAAAATGGCTTAAACAACTGCGGTAGCTTCCAGGGCAACCCGGCCGTTAACCGCATCTCAGACATCGAAGCCGACGCTGCGGCCATTTACACGGCTGCAGGAATTTGCCCTGCCGGCGACATCGATTTCATCCTGGACGACTACGCTAACCTAGACACACGGACAGTGCGCGGCCATGACATCGGTGTCTACTACAACATCGACACCCGGGCTGGCGACTTCGCTTTTACCTACAACGCGTCGTTCCTGGACAAATACGAACAGGAAGCAGGCGGCCAGGCGGCTGATTTGGTCGCCGCACAAAATTCTGGCCTACTACCGGCGAATTTCCCGGTTTCCGGGTTTCAGAACCTGGAGCGAATTGATGGAAACATTGACGAGAAGCACACCGTGCGCCTGTCTTGGCGGAAGAACAATTACGGCGCGTCAGTCAGTGGTCTGCGGTTGGGGGATTTTATTCAGGACAGTCTGAATCTGGCTGACGGCACCCAGTTTGTGGTGCCTTCCATGACCACGTACAACTTGAACCTTGATTACCGGTTCAACATCGGCGATTCGCGTTTGCGAGCACGTTTTGGGATCAACAATTTTACTGACGAACGCGCGCCACTGGCGGATCGGTTCTTTGGGTATTTTGCTGACGTCCATCGGGATCTGGGTCGCTACTACTACACCGAGCTTCGCTTTAGCCTCTAAATGCTAACCGGTTAAACAAAAAAGGCCTGCTCGTTGCAGGCCTTTTTTTGGGCAGAGACATCGCTGCCCGTTAGCGGTCAGATTCCCGTTACTGACTGCACTGAATCATCGTCAGAAATTCGGTGCGAGTCCGAGCATCTTCCCGGAAATTGCCCAGCATCTGGCTGGTCATCATGGAAACGCCTTTATTGTGCACGCCACGGGTGGTCATACATTCATGGCTGGCTTTGACCACTACGCCCACGCCTTTGGGCTTGAGCACGTCCTGCACACACTGGGCGATCTGCGCGGTCATTTTTTCCTGCACCTGCATTCGGCGGGCAAACGCCTCAACCACTCGGGCCAGCTTGCTGATTCCGACCACTTTATTCGTCGGCACGTAGGCGACATGGGCTACCCCAATAATGGGTGCCAAATGATGCTCGCAGTGAGACTCGAAAGCGATATCCCTTAGCACGATCATCTCGTCGTAACCCTCTACTTCTTTAAAGGTGCGCCGAAGGTACTCCGATGGATCTTGGTTGTAACCGCGAAACCAGTCCTCGTAGGCTCTTACCACCCGCGCGGGAGTGTCTACCAGACCCTCGCGATCGGGGTCATCGCCTGCCCATTCCAAAAGCACTCGGACGGCAGCTTCAGCTTGCTCCCGCGACGGCTTTGAATTTTTCTGTTTATCGCTCACTTACCACTCCATCAGGGTGTTTTGCTCAGTATCAGTGATCCACACGCCAGATGCGAACCTCGAAGCGCGGTACCATATCCGCTGAATAATCAAGATCAGGTCAAATTTCGAAAATGTCTAACATTTGTATTGGTGCCCGGAAAGCGCTTGCCCCGTTGTTGATGGGCTTTGTCGCTGTTTTTGCGTTGTCGAGTTGTGGTCAGGATGAGCCTGCGGCGTCCAATGACTCGTCAAACCCAACACCCTCCTCCTCTCCGGCTGGCGAACAGGTCCAAGCCACGGGCAAGCAATATCAGCGAGACGACGCCATCACCGCCATGACGGCGATCGAGCTGCAGACGGCTATCGCAGCGGGTGAGCTGAAGGCTGCAGCGGTTACCAGTGCGTTTTTGGAACGGATCTATCGGTTGGATGCGGGTAAGGACGGGTTTAATGCGGTGATCGAAGTGAACCCTCAGGCGATGGACATTGCCGGTGCTCTGGACCAACAGCTGGCAGCTGGTGGCGCTGCAGGTCCGCTGTTTGGCGTCCCCGTCTTGATCAAGGCGAACATCGATACAGCAGATGAAATGGCCACCAGTGCGGGTTCCATTGCGTTGGCTGACCACCATGCAACCACCGACGCTTATGTCGTGTCCCTGATTCGCGCTGCCGGTGGCGTCGTGCTTGGCAAGACAAATCTCAGCGAATGGGCAAACTTCCGTTCAACGCAATCTTCCAGCGGCTGGAGTTCTTTGGGCGGGCAAACCAAAAATGCCTGGAACAAGTCGGCTAATCCTTGTGGTTCGTCCAGCGGTTCAGCGGTGGCGGTGGCCATTCGGTTGGCACCTCTGGCACTGGGCACAGAAACCAATGGTTCTATTACTTGCCCGGCCGGCGCAAACGGCGTGTTTGGCCTCAAACCCACTATGGGCCGAGTTAGCCGTAGCGGCGTTATTCCCATTGCCAATTCCATGGATATGGTGGGTCCTATGGCTCGGACAGCCGCAGACCTTGCGCTTTTGATGCGCGTGATTGATGGTTCAGACCCCCAAGACCGTGCGACAACGATCCGATTTAAGAAATACGGCATTTTGCCGCCAAGTTTCAACGGCTCACTGAAGGGTATGCGCATTGGTGTCTGGCGAACCTACACCGGGGCAGATACCAACCCGAAAGTTAACGCCCTGCTGGACGAGATGGTGGCTCAGCTGACCGCGTTGGGTGCAGAGATTACCGACCCCATTGAAATGACGGTGGGTGATCTCGGGTCGCAAGCCTATAAGATCATGCTCTATGAGTTTCGTGAGGGAATTAACGCTTATTTAGAGGGCATTAGCGACCCGGCTGCACCTAAATCGCTGTCAGACTTGATCGCGTTTAATAAGAACAATGCCAGTCGCGTGTTGGCGCATTTCAATCAGGACATTCTTGAAGCCGCCCAGGCAGTGAACTGGACGCCGGCTGAATATGGACAGGCCCTCACAAAAGTTCGAGGGGCGGCGAACCTGCAGATCGAGCTTGCGCTGCGAAAACACGGATTGACGCAGCTCATCAGTGTGTCAAACGGACCGGCGTGGAGCACGGATCTGGAAAACGGTGACGACTTTTCCATTGCCAGCTCGACGCTGCCCGCAATATCCGGACATCCACACCTGACGGTGCCGATGGGGCTAGTTGATGGCTTGCCGATTGGCCTATCCATCATTAACGCCCGTTCCAATGAGTTTCGTGGGCTAAACCTGGCGGCTGCCGTTGAAGAAACGCGCGGTGCCCTGATTCCGCCGCTGGATTAACGCTGTTGCTGGTAGTGAGAGAAACACGCCGGTTATTCGGGGTCGCCGGCTTCGTCAGCGGTCTCTCGGCTGGCTTCGAGCTCCGCTTCAAGTTTTGCCAGCCTGGCCTGAAGGGCAGCTAATTTTTCGGCGAGTTGCGCTTGTTCGTTTTTTGCCTGCTCGGTGGCGTCGCGTACATAACTAAGGTCCTGCCGAGTTTGGTTAGACTCATCAGCTAAAGACCCGGTGGCAGGTTTGTCACCGGCGGGTTGTTTGCCGGCGATCTGTTCGTCGGCGGGCAACGATTCCGATTGGGACCAAGCCACCGGTACCGCCGTTACGACGGTCGCCAATCCGACAATGATCAGGACAAGGCTTTTCTTTAGCGGCATTAATCTTCCAGTTGTTTTATCGCCTCGCGCTTTCCCAAGGATCTGACCTTAGAAAGGGATTGCATCTGCGCGGCTCGCGGTTTGGACTTTCCCTGCTCCCAATTGTAGATGGTGATGGGGTGTACGCCTACAAGCTGCCCATAATCGGCAGCCGTTAGTCCCAGCTTTTGGCGGTGTTTTTTCAACCAAGCCGGGGAAAATCGAATTTTCTGCGCAGTTTGTTCCTCAGGTGCAGGCACCCCAGCTACCGGGCTTTTTGCCAGCTTTAGCAACTGACGTTGCAAATCTTTTTGGTCGCGCTTGAGTGACGCAATGTCGCTACGGTAACGGGCCACTGACTTTCGCAGCGTTTCGGTCTCTTTCCGAATTTGTTTTCGGGAAACTTTTTCGATTTCAGTTTTAAGGGCTTTTTTCAGATCCACCGTCGTGTTACTCCGTAATATTTGTCGCAGGTTACTGAAATTCAAAGGAACTTTCCAAAGGGAACAGAACCCGATGCTTTATCGACAGTGCCCTAGTCAATCGATTTTGTGGGTTTGCGCAATGAGCGTCACGTGGCGTCCCGTTAAGTTGCTATTCCTGCCAATTACGTTGCATAAATGAGCAAGATCGTCTGGCGAAAAATACGCGGAATGGGGCGTTGAATCCGACTGCTCTCTCACAAGTTTGGAATTTTGCGCATTTTGCGCAACTGAAAGCCGCACCGCGCTGAAAATTTGGGCGCTCAAGGCAACACACTGACGGCGAGTCGAAAAATCCCTGGCAGGCGCAGGCCCAGTGCTGCGGGCAACCTATGGATTGATATACGAAGCTTTTCATACTAGTTTTTTCGTACTGACCCCGGAGGGGCTGCTGCGGGAGGGCAGCGGCGCTGTGAATCCGTGGGCGTTGACCAACGAAATAACCAATCAGGAGTCCTCAATGAGTGCCAACTCTATGTATCAATATCGAAAGGCAGTTGCACCACTGGCTGCAGCAATCTCCCTAGTCCTGGCGCTGAACGCAAACGCCCAGGTTGAAGGCGACAACGCCGCGGACACCGCGGAACTGGATAACCTCACCGTCACAGGTTCGCGACTGAAGCGAAGCGACGTTGAAGGGCCGACACCGGTGCTGGTGCTTGAGCGTTCGGAATTTGAAGAAATGGGTTACCGAACCGTTCAGGATGTGCTGGATAGCTTGACCCAGAACACCGGCGGCAGCCTATCCCAACAGTTCGTGTTTGGATTCACCCCAGGCGCTTCCGGCGTCAACCTGCGTGGATTTGGCACTGGCCGAACCTTGATCTTAGTGGATGGTCGGCGCTTGCCGGTATACCCACTGGGACTGGGCGGCACCACTCAGTTTTACGATACTTCGTCCATTCCGACGGCCATTATTCAGCGTATTGAAGTCCTGACGGATGGCGCATCTGCCATTTACGGTTCGGACGCTGTTGGCGGCGTCATCAACATCATTACCGCCAAAGAGTACGATGGCATCTCGACCCGACTGCGCGCTGGCGATACCGACAACGGCGGCTACCAGTCCAACCAGATTGAATTGGTGGGCGGCAAGGCATACGACGACACTTCGGTGTACTTCACCTTGCAGTACGATAGCAACGAAGAGTTGATGTCGAGCCAGCGTTCTTTCGCTGAATCCGATATTGCCGATCCATTAGGCCGCGGCGTGTTCTCAACCTTTGGCGCTAACATTGTCGAGTTAGCGAACGGCGGCATCGTTGTGACCCCAGACCCCAATTGCGGCAGCACCGCCGGCGCAATCGGCACCGAGGGCATTCCTCCGGGTACAGCCGGTGGTGGCCAGTTCTTCGGTCAAGATACCTGCGGATTTAACCGCACGCAGTTCCGTCAACTTTTCCCGGAAAATCGACGAACCACCTTTTCGGGTCGGATTGAGCACTCGCTGTCAGACAACCTGAACGCGTTTGCGTCAGTGCGCTGGAATCGGGGCGATACGTTTGTTCAGATCGAGCCCTTCGGCTATGCAGGAACCGGGCTGTTCGGCGGCGCGTCGGCCAACCCGGTAACGCCCAACAACGGCGGCATCATCACGGGTCCTAACGGTGGACCCGCGGTATACACCCGACGTCTGTTCGAATATGGCCCGCGAACCACCGATATTGAAACCCAGACCTACGGCGGGTTGTTTGGTCTCAACGGCACATTTGGTGACGGATGGGATTGGGAAGCGGCGTATTCCATCAACAAGCAGGACTTTTTCTCCCAGCGAGGTGGGTCAATCATTCTGTCCGCGTTTGAGGCACAGGTCGATAACGGACTGGATCTGTTCCAGCCGATACCGGCCAACATTGTCGCCGCCACCTCACACAGACCGTTCACTGACGCCGAGTCCAAAAACCGCTTTGCTGACTTCCAGCTGTCCGGTTACTTACCCTGGGAGTTGCCTTCTGGACCATTGGCAGTTGCTGGCGTTCTTGAATGGGAAGACCAGGAGTTCTTTGATCGCCGTGACCCCATTACTCTGTCCGGTGACGCGTCCGATGGCGGCTCCGCCGGCGGTGGTCAGCGCGATCGCATCGCACTGGGTATGGAGATCAACATCCCGCTGTTTTCACAGCTGGAGTTAGATTTGGCTGCTCGCTACGACGATTACGATGATGACTCTCAAACCGGCAGCGCCTCGACCGGCAAGGCGGCGCTTCAATACCGTCCGTTGGATAATCTGCTGTTGAGAGCCAGCTTCGGAACGACGTTCCGGGCACCGGATCTGCAAAGGCTGTTTGGTTCAACCACTCGGGCGTTTTCCAGTGTCGTTGATTCGCCGACCTGTATCGCTGCCGGTGGCGACCCCAACTCCCCAACGGGTCTGGATCCCAACAACTCCAATGACCCCTGTGATGTAGTCCAGAGTGTTCGCGTGTTGGTGGGTGCCAATTCGGCGCTAGAGGAAGAAGAGGGTGAAAGCATCAATGTGGGGGTGGTTTGGGAGCCTCTGGACGCCCTTTCTCTCACCTTGGATTACTACGATGTAGAGTTGGAAAACATCATTGCCGCGCCTTCCGGTCAGTTCATCCTAAATCAATGTGCGGGCCTGAGTACCGGATCTCCTGATGCCTCGTTCTGTAGTTTGATTACCCGCGATGCCGCAGGGACGCTAAACGGCGGTCAGATTACCGCTCAGGCATTAAACCTCTCCACCCAGTCAATCTCTGGTGTGGACGCTACTGTTCGGTACGACCTGGACACCACCGATTGGGGTCTGTTTGCGTTCCAGTGGGAAACCACCTGGGTTGACTCTCTCACTACCCAATTCGCTGAAGGTCAGCCGGAAGTGGAAAACCTGGCGTTGGCATCACTGCCTGAGTTCCGCCATAACCTGACGGTGAACTGGAACTATGAGGAGTTTGGCGCCACGTTGCGAGCCTCTTATATCGATGAGTTACCGGGCATCAACGCGTTTTCTGACCCGGACACTGGCCGAGTCGCCGGTGAGCAGTTTATCGATGACTACATCACGGTGAACGGATCGCTGCGTTACGACTGGGGTGATATTGGTGAGTTTCAGCTGGGCATTAACAACCTGTTTGACGAGGAGCCGCCCACCGACCCCACCAACGCCAACTGGCCCTGGTTCATTAACGCTGGAGGCTACTACAACAGCTTTGGCCGTGAGTGGTACCTGCAGTGGCAGAAGCGCTGGTAAGTATCAGGCTAGTCAGGAAGCGTCACTTTCCTGGCAAACGATGACTCCAAGGGCTGCGGCAACTGCCGCAGCCCTTTTTTATGGAGTAAATCCGCGGTGGTTATTCCTCGCCAAGCCCCGTAAGATGCCGCCATGGCTCCTCGCCAGAAATCTAAAACCTCAAAAAAGTCCAAGCCCTTCGTCGACCCTAAGGCGGCGCAGGAGCAGGCGCGTTACGACAAACCCATCGCCAGCCGGGCAGCAATTTTGATGCTGCTGGAGCAACGCGGTGAACTGATGAAACGCAGCCACATTGCCAAGGCTCTGGACATTACCGACGACGACGGACTCGAAGCGTTGCGCCGCCGCCTGCGCGCCATGGTGCGCGACGGTGAGCTGATTCAAAACCGCCGCGGCGGCTACGGCGTGGCGCAAAAACTCGAAGCCAAACCTGGCCGGGTGATTGGTCATCCTGACGGCTTTGGTTTTCTGGCCTTAGACGAAGGTGGTGACGACTGGTATCTGTCGCCGCGCTGGATGCGTGGGGTGTTACACGGCGATCGCGTGTTGGCCCGAGTACAGGGCATCGATCACAGAAACCGCACCGAAGGCGCCATCGTCAGCGTGCTGGAGCGGGCCAACAGCCATTTGGTTGGGCGTTTCTACCGCGAGTCTGGCGTGGCGTTTGTGACGGCCGATGAAAAGCGAATTAATCAAGACATCCTGATTCCACCCGATGCGGCCGGCGAGGCCAGCAGCGGCGATTTTGTTTATTTGGAACTAACTGAGCAGCCAGACCGCAGGCACAAAGCCGTGGGCCGGGTGGTCGAAGTGTTAGGCCGCAGCATCAACGCGCCGATGGCGGTTGAGGTGGCTATTCGCAGCCACGACATCCCCTTCGAGTGGCCTGCCCAGGTGAGCGCAGCAACCATTCCTGATCATGTGGACAAAGCCGACTGGGAAGGCCGCAAAGATTTGCGCCAGCTGCCGTTGGTCACGATCGACGGCTTTGACGCCAAAGATTTCGACGACGCTGTGCACTGCAAGCCCAAGCCTCGCGGCGGCTGGACGGTAACGGTGGCCATTGCGGACGTGTCTAACTACGTGCGCCCTGGCACACCATTGGACGACGAGGCGAAACGTCGGAGCACCTCGGTGTATTTTCCGAATCGGGTTATTCCCATGCTGCCCGAGGGATTGTCCAACGGCATCTGTTCACTGCGTCCCAAAGTAGACCGGTTGTGCCTGGTGTGTGAGATGCAGGTGAACGCGGAGGGTAAGGTTACCCGCAGCCGTTTTTATCGCGCGGTGATGCATTCCCACGCGCGGCTAACCTATCAGGAAGCGTGGCAATTCCTGGATCGAGATCCCGCGGCGCCGGCGCTTGCGCCAGAGGTGGCGGATTCTTTACAGGCCTTGAACGACGTTTACCGGGCCTTTCGGCGCCAACGCAACAAACGCGGCGCCATCGATTTCCGCGGGCGCGAGGTGTATTTCAAATTTAACGATGCCGGCGAGGTGGCTGAGATTGAACCCAGCTCCCGCAACGACGCGCACAAGATTATTGAGGAGTGCATGATTGCCGCCAATGTGCAGGCTGCACTCACGCTGGAAAAAGCTGAGGTGCCCTGTGCCTTCCGAGTGCACCCACCGCCTCAGGAGCGCAAGCTGGAAGACCTGCGCGGCGCATTGGGCGAGCTGGCCATCAAACTGCCTCCAGCGGATAGGCTCCGGCCCAAACACCTGTCGGACATTCTAGGTAAGGCCAGTGAACGGCCAGAGCAGGCGCTGATCGAGTCACTGGTGTTGCGTTCCCAATCGCTAGCGGTCTACCAGCCGAACAATGCGGGCCATTTTGGGCTGGCGTTAAAGGCCTACGCACACTTCACCTCGCCCATACGGCGTTACCCGGACCTTATGGTTCATCGGGCGCTTATTGCGCTTTCTGAAAAGGGCACATCAGGCAAGGCAGACAAAGACGCAGTGACGGCGGTGGCCCGCCAGTGCGAACACGCCGGCATGGCGGAACGTCGCGCCGAAGACGCGTCTCGCGATGTGGACGAACGGCTTAAGTGCGCCTATATGTTGTCCCATCTTGGCGAGGAGTTTGAGGGCCTGGTAACCGGCGTGCGCGAGTTCGGGTTGTTTGTGGAGCTTAACGGCCTGGGTGTGTCCGGCCTGGCTCACGTGACCACACTGCCCAACGATTACTATCAGTTTGACCCGCTGACTCACACGTTAACCGGCGACAAACATCGTCGAAGCTATCGCCTGGGAGATCAGGTATCCGTGCAGGTATTGCGGGTAGATACCGACGATCGACAGGTGGATTTCGGCATTGCCGGCAAAGCGAGCTGAGGGTGTCGCATACCCCGACGAAAAAGCTGCTGGGCATTAATGCCGTTCACAGCGCGGTCAAAAACGACCCTGGCAACGTGACTGGAATCGAGCTTTCCAGCGATCGCAAGGACTCCCGAATACGCGAATTAGAAACGTTGGCTAGACAGGCCGGCGTCACCGTCAGGCGCGTTGATAGAAAAACGTTGGACCAACACGGTCGAGGCCATCAAGGGGTCGTCGCTCACTATCAGGGCGGTAAGCTTCTTAGCGAATCGGAATTATTGAGCGAGCTTGAGCAGGTGAATAACCCGCTGGTGCTGGTGCTGGATCACCTGGAAGATCCGCGCAATTTTGGCGCCTGCCTGCGCAGCGCGGCGGCAGCTTCTGTGGATGCAGTGGTGTATCCAAAAGACCGTGCTGTAGACCTCACGCCGGCGGCCCGCAAAACCGCAGCTGGCGGCGCAGAGCTGCTCAGATTGTCTCAGGTGGTAAACCTCAACCGCACCATCGATGGGCTCAAGGCTGCAGGGCTTTGGGTGGTCGGCACCGCCGCTGATGCTCCTCAAACCCTGTTCGAAGTCGATATGACCGGGCCTACGGTTTTGGTGTTAGGCGGCGAGCAGCAGGGCATGAAACGACTAATCCGAGAACGCTGTGATCATCTGGCCCGTATACCGATCAATCCGGCTGTCGAAAGCCTGAATGTGTCGGTTGCTGCGGCGTTGATGATGTTTGAAGCGCGCCGCCAGCGGGGCGTGGCCTGAACGGTAGCTTGATCGGCAGCTTAGGCCGCCATCGTTCCCAGAGTAAAACCTTGGCCTACTTTATGGTTCAATAGTGGATCAATCACGCAGCGCGTGATGTATCGAAAGACTCAAACCGGGGCCTTCCGAAAAAAAACGTTCATTAACAGGAGAATCCTATGTCAGTCGCTAAAGTTACCGAAATTATCGCATCGTCCGAGAAAAGCTTTGAAGATGCCATTGCCCAAGGTTGCAAACGTGCCGCTAAAACCCTCAAAAACGTCAGAGGCGCCTGGGTTGAAGGCCAAAAAGTGAACCTGGATAGCAAAGGCAAGATCACCGAATACCGTGTAACGTTGAAAGTGACATTTGTGCTGAAAGACTGACTTTTTTCTGGCACCTGTCAACAACCGTCACTAAGGTGACCCGTAACACTAATTTGTTGGATTTTGATGGGTGTCAGCGTCGCTCCGGCAAGGCATGTCCCGCCGCCAATGGTGGTGCCATTGGCAAGGGTCATAACGCAGTCGCAGCGGCGCTGAGACCCACCCGGAGGGCGCACCACACAAGGCCAGGCCCAGCGTTGCACGCTTTGCCTATGGCCACCGCCATAGGCAAAGCGCGCGCCTTGATCCTCGCCTTGTGTCGTGCGTCAAAATCCAACAAATTAGTGTTACGGGTCACCCATCACTTGTGGCGGTTTTTTTATGTGATAACGTGCGCGGATGAAGGGCTTATTGCCCGGCACTATGGATCAACTCATGACCAAACTTAAACTTCTTACCGCGCTGGCCTGCCTGACCTTTGGCGCTGGCGCTGCGGCTCAGGAAACGCCACGTGATGACGTGCGCTTTTCCGGTAGCGATGGCAATGCTCGACTGTCTTACACCGGCGACTATCAACGGCTGGGGATCGGCATCGACGACGATGGCGACCTGCACGGCGAATACCTCCACGTGTTTGGGGAAGACGAAGATTCCAACTGGATCGGTGAGCTGTGGCTCAGCGACGAGCGCGGCGGCCTGAAGCTGAACTATCACTGGCTGACCGGTGCTGATTCGCTGGTGGATGCGGCCCGCAACCAAAACAGCGCCCGGGTGGCCAAAACCTTTTTGGCTTTAGACCAAAACGAATTCGACGACCGAAAAATCTCCTTCGGCATGGGTTGGGAAGGTCCTGACATGTTCTGGGGCGCCTACGTGATGAAAGCCATCACGGGCCGTCGCTTGGTCGATCGCCTGGTGGACACCCAGATTACCCAGCTCACCGGTATCACCGGCAACCAGCAGTTCGTACAGGATCAGTTCAACGACACCATTACGTCGATTTTTGAACGCGCCTATGATCGCGGTGCCGGCGTTCGGGTGGGTACCTATTTCGACGACCAGCTGATTCGTCTGCGTGGCGGCCTGGATTTTGAACAAGGTCGCAACGGCGCGGATCAACTCACCGCCAATGTGGGGGTAGAGAAGTTTTTCTCTGGCACGCCCCACTCCCTGGCGCTAACGGCCGAATTCCTGGATCGATCGGGAGACTTTGTTACCGACAGCAGTGACACCCGGGCTGTGCTGTTTTATCGCTATGCATTCGGCCAGCGTCATCGCCCAAGCTACAAAGCCGCGCGGGATGTTCTTGAGCGGCGCGTAGAGGTTCGCACTGAGCCCAAGCCGGCGGTTACGGAACAACGATTGGTGAGAAACGAAGCCACTTTGAATGAGGCTGTGCTATTTGATCTGGATCGTTCACTGCTGAAGGGTGAGGCTCAAAGCAATCTGGCGAGCGTGCTGAACAAAATACAGTCCTCAAATGTGATTGGTCAGATTACCGTGATCGGTCACACCTGCGATCTTGCCCCTGCGGACTACAACAAGGCGCTATCTCAGCGTCGTGCTGACTCGGTGGTTGCCTATTTCAGCGGCAACGGTGTCAACGCAGACGACTTGGCTGTGAAGGCTATGGGTGAGAGCGAACCGGCGGTACCCAATACCACCGAAGGGAATCGCAAGTTGAACCGTCGTGTGGAAATTGAATTTGTCACTCTGGAAGAGCGCACGGAAGATATCGTGATTACCCCGGCTGTTGCTGGAGGCACTGACGTACGCTGGGAGCGTGAAGAAATTGACGACCCGGCATGGCTGGAACGGGCCCTGAAGAACCCCATCGCGCACAAGCGTGAAGTAGACACCTATCGTTACGCCGAGATCGATTCGGAACAGCGACTGGGCGCTCAGGTGATTGTGAACACCTTCCCCTCAGCCCAGGACGATGCGGCAACCACTAACCAGAACGAGTCGGTGACGCTGAATGTGCTTGGCAACGACAGCGATCCCGATGGCGATGCGTTAACCCTGGCTTCGGTGACGCAGCCCGCCAATGGCACCGCCAGCATCAGTGGAAATCAGGTGGTGTATACCCCCAACCCTGATTTCTTCGGCACCGATACCTTCAGCTACGCGGCAGCGGACGCCGGTGGTGAGGTGTCTGCCAACGTGGTGATTACTATTTTGGAACGCCCACCGATCAGCGCAACGGATGATCAGGCCGCCACGCTGCGCACCCAGCCCGTGACCATTGACGTGCTAGGCAACGATTCGGGTGAGAGCCTCACTATCGCGGCAGTGGGTACCGCTGCCAACGGCCAGGTAGCCCAGCAGGGTGGTCAGATTGTTTACACCCCGGATCGCGCGTTTGTGGGTTCTGACAATTTCAGCTACACCGTGGAAGACAGCACCGGTCAGCAGGCTGAGGCTTTGGTGACGGTGATTGTTGATGCATTCAATACGGCGCCGGTGGTTCAGGATGACACCGCCATTACGCGGAAAAACACCGCGGTGATCATTGATGTACTGGCCAACGACTCTGACCCCGACGGCGACCCGCTGACCATCGTGTCCGTGCCGGCGATGACACCCTTCGGCATGGTCATGATCACCGAGGATCAACAAATTAAGTACACTCCAATGGCAGGCTGGTGGGGCGGTGATGAGTTTACTTACACCGTTGAAGACGGTTTCGGCGGAACCGCTACCGCAACCGTGACGTTATCGGTGACTTCCCAGAACTGGGGAAAGTAAGGCGCTGAAATGCAGACTGCCCGGTTAGAGAAACTTCTGGCCGGGCTTTCAAAGTCTCGCTCCAGGGCACATTCGACGCTAAGACGGGTGACGCCGGGGAGCGACAACCAGACTGCGGATGAAGCGGGTAGCTCGCCCCATATTGTGTACTAGGATACGGCTCACCGTGCTCAGGAGGCGCACCGCAGGTGCGGGGCTGATCAACACCCACGTTAGGCCCGGAATTAGCCCACACCAAAGCCACATAGGCCCGATAAGGCTTGAGAGCATAACGCCCCAGGGGGTCAACTGCCAGACGGCAAGCCCAATCAGGGCCCAGGCCAACAGCATTCGGTGGATATCGGTGCGTATAATTGTCGACATGACCGGCTTATCTCCAGCGCTTATTCAATCGGATAATGGACACCCTGCCTGATGACGTTCTCATTTCTTGAGAAATCCAAATTTTGGATTATTGCTGCCCTTTTAGCTGGAACTGCTGCCGTGTGGTTTGGCGCCCCGGGCACGGTCTATCGGATGGTTATCGCCACCGAACGCCTGCTGGCCGGTACATCGCCTCAGGCAGAAACTATCGGCGATGAGCGCTGGGCCTATCTTTCCAGCGACGATGCCGATAATCGTCGGCCGGTATTGCTGCTCTTACATGGGTTCGGCGCTGACAAAGACAACTTCAATCGGGTGGCTCGGCACCTGAAGCAGGATTTCACTGTGGTGCAGCCAGATCTGCCCGGCTTTGGCTTGAGCAGTTCTGCATTGGATAATCGCTATACCGCCATTGCCCAGGCTAATCGGGTTCTGGCATTCATGGACCACCACGGATATCAGCAATTTCATGTGGGTGGCAACTCAATGGGCGGGTATGTGGCGCTGGCTTTGGCAGCGCTGGCGCCGGAGCGCGTTCAGTCCCTGTGGCTGCTAGCGCCCGCTGGCGTCAACACGCCACCGCTGTCGCCCTTCGTGCAATCTGTTTTGGATGAAAAACCTAACGTACTGATCCCAGGCAGTGCGGCAGAATTTGATCAAATGCTGGATCTGGTGTTCAGCAAACGTCCTTTCATGCCCGCACCCGTTGTGCAATACCTGGGGCGCAGTCAGGCACTGCGCAAGCCACGCTTGGAGGCTATTTTTGCCGATTTGAAAACCTCTACGCCAGCAGAACAATTGGCGCCGCAGGTCACCGCACCGACATTCATTGTATGGGGTGCAGATGACGAGGTGTTGCACCCATCCGGTGCTGAGACTCTGGGCCGATTGATCGCTAATTCCCAGGTCCGCGTGCTACCTGGAGTAGGGCATCTGCCGCAGCTGGAAGCGCCAAAGCAGATTGTTCGGGACTACCTGGATTGGATTGCAGACGCCTAGCTGGAGTATTGCTGAAACGTTTGCTGCGCCAGTTCGATCACCTGCTGGCGCAATGCGTCGGGTGATACCACTTCAACTTCGGGCCCGTAGCGCAGAATATCCATAGCCAGTTCAGCGGTTTTGCCATAGGGCAGTGTTAGTTCGTAACGACCATCGTCTAACCATTGGCCCTGCTGTCGGGAATGCCAAAGTTCGTCCGCCACCCAGCGCGCGATTCGTGGCGAAAATCTCAGCACCGCCTGTTCATTTGCCGGGCCGGAGAATATGCCGTAGGCGCTGGCGTAGTGACGATTGAGCTCAGCGTCGTCCAATTCCAAAGCAGGTTCTAACGTGTTGTTGGCGCTAAGAATTTTTTCCACGGCAAAGCTACGCAAGCCTTCACGCAGATGACACCAGGCATCCAAATACCAGTTGTGACGGTAGCTGGTGAGCCGTTGAGGGGAGATATCCCGCTGGGTGGTCTCGTCACTGGTGCGGGACTGATAGGTAATGGCCAGCCTCTGACGATTGACCAGGGCGTCCAGGGCCGGCGCGAACTGCTCGCCGGAAATCAGCCGGCTGGCCTGGTGCAAGATTCGGATACGCTGGCTTTGTGTTGCCACATTGATGCCTTGGTTGTCCAACAGCTTTTCGATTCGCGACTGCAGGGTTGCCAGTGCCTCGTCCATCAGGCCAGGCTGAACGCCAGCCAGCAGTTCGCGGGCCGACATCAAGGCCCGCAGTTCATCCGAGCTGATCCATACCCCTGGCAGTTCAAAGGGACGCACGCCAGGGTGTTGCTCGTAGAAAAATCCGCGGCCGTCCGGATCTTGCTCCAGGGGCGCACCCAGGTGGTCGCGCAGGTCGTTGATCAGGCGGTACAAGGTGGCCTGAGAGCAGCCCAGTTCCTCCATCAGGTCCTGACGGTTGATTGGCGTGCGGCGTTGACTTAAGAGGTTGTGCAGGTGGTAAAGACGTTCGATTTTGCTCATCAAAGGCGCTGACGTATGATCCTGTGCGCTATATTACGTTGTTGCAGCCGGCGCGCCGGTAAAAATAGGATCGAAAATGAAACACCTTTTTTGGGCCGTGGCCCTGTTTTGTATTACCCCGGCCCACTGCGCCGACTGGAAAATTGACGGGGCGGCTTCCTCGCTGAGTTTTGTTTCCACTAAAAACGTGGATGTTTCCGAGTCTCACCGCTTTACCTCAGTGGACGGAACTTTGGCGGAGGACGGCAGCTTTGTTCTCACGATCGATCTAAAGAGCTTGGATACCTTGATACCCATCCGCAATGACCGCATTCACGAGCATCTGTTTGGTGGCGCTGAGAGCGCTTCAGTAACAGGAAAAGTGGATCTGGCAATGCTGGCGGATATTGGCGTTGGTCAAAGCGAGCTTGTGGACCTGCCGGCCGACCTTAACCTGCTTGGCACCACAACGCCGCTGCTGGCAAAGGTGCAAATCAGCGCAGAGACTGATCGCTTAACAGTGGTTTCAACGCAGCCGCTGTTATTGAACATGCGTGTGCTGGGGTTGGGCAACGGAATAGAAAAGCTACGCGAAATTGCTGGACTGACCTCCATCTCCATGGCGGTCCCGACCTATTTCAACATCACCCTGCGTCGCGAGCCTTAAGCGACCAACAGCGGGTTAGGCCCGGGTGTCTTCTCGCCAATCTTGAGAGTAGTCCCGGGGTGGGTTCTTATCCGCGAAAAATCGTTTGACGCCGGCGCTGACGGTGTCAAATACGGTGTCCAGCTGGCCGGCCCAACGACGCATTCGGCGCTGGGCACCCGGTCGCGTTTCGTTCATCAGCATGGCCATCACAAAATAGCTCAGGACCGTTAACAGAGACATAATCAGTAGTGCGACCAGCATGACTGCCCGCACCGCCCACAGATCCCATCCGGTGCGTCTGGCCAGGTTGGCACACACACCAAATACCCAACCCTGGTCGGGGCCGCTGCCCAGAACATTCTTCACTTTCTCGAAGCCGTCGTTGGTGGACTGATTACTCACTGGCGATAAGTTCCTTTGGGCATTGGTTGGATAGTAAATAGTGCATGGCCGGCTCGGATGCTTGAAGTGCCGTTAGTCCTTCAGCACAGGCTTTTTCGACGGCCTGCTCGCTGGCGTATACCTGGCCTAACTGCAGGGAAGCCCAGGCCAAAGACAAAGCGAATACGCTCTCTAAGGCTAGTCGTTTTACTCCAGATCGATTCAATAACATGTGTGTTCACCCTTGTTGCCCGCAGCTAAGAACAATCAAGTAACGTGCCAAAAAGGCAAAAACCATGAAAAACAAAGTGTTATGCGGATTTAGCCTTTGGCCATGGAGTGTCCCCCTCGAGTTTCAGGCGTGCTTTCACCAAACATTGGTGAGTCTCACCGTGACCTGATCCAATCTTTGATGAGCCGTCTAAGGTTCTCAGCCATTGCCCCGGTGTGCGCCTAACACCGAGTATCAAATCCAGTCGATAGCGCTGGTAGAATGTGCGCTATGACTCAGGCCGATCAGTCTCTTGCGGTAGACCAAGTGGATGGCGCGTGGATGCGCTGCGCGCTGATTGCCGGGATCCACCGGTTAATTTCCCGTCGTGACCACATCAACCGCATCAACGTATTTCCGGTGGCCGACAGCGATACCGGCACCAATCTGGCGTTAACCATGCACGCGGTGCTCACCGGGGCGACCCGGGAGGTGCAGCACCATCTTGGGCGGTTTCTCGAACAGGTTGCTGATCAGGCCCTCGACGGTGCGCGAGGAAACTCGGGCGCTATATTCGCCCAGTATTGGCAAGGGTTTGCTGAGGCCATGTCCGGTGTAGAGCAGGCCGATATGCCGGCTTACGCGGCCGCGGCCCGGCAGGCCGCCAGCAGTGCCCAGGTGGCGATCGGCGAACCTCGAGAAGGCACCATGCTCACCGTGTTAACTCAGCACGCTCATGCGCTGGAGCAAGCCGTTGCACAAAGCGTGTCCAGTTTCCCTGACCTTTTACACAGCGCATTGTCTGCGGCTCAGCGGGCGCTGGCGAAAACCCCCGAGCAGCTGGACGTGCTGGCAGCGGCGGGCGTGGTGGACGCCGGTGCCCAGGGTTTTGTGGATTTTCTCGAAGGCATGCAGGATTTTGCGGAAACCGGCGAAATTACCTCGGTACTGCCCGTGGGTTTGAAGCTGGACGAGGGGGAGGTGCCGGAATCTCTGCCGGCCACTGACGTTACCCATCGGTACTGCACCGAATGTATGTTGACCGCCGATGCGCTGGACAAGCGGCGCTTACGGGAGGCGTTGGCGGAGTTGCCTGCATCGTCAATGGTGCTGGCCGGCACCCGCAGCAAGATGCGGATTCATATTCATACCAACGACCCGAAACAGGTGTTTGCGGTTGCTGAGCGATTTGGTGATGTGAGCCGTGAAAAAGTGGACGACATGCAGACCCAGTCTCATTCGGTGCGCAGCGGCAACAAGGTCGCTATTGTGGCCGACACCGGAGCCGACATCCCGGATGAACTACTGGAGAAATACTCGCTGCATCTGGTGCCGCTGAGGGTCACCATCGATGACCATCAGTACATCGACAAAGTGTCCTTCAGCGCCGAAGACTTTTATCAGCGCCTAACCCAGTCAGAAAATCACCCAACTACCTCACAGCCGCCTCCGAGTGACTACCGGCGTCAGTTTGAGTTTCTTGACTCCCATTTTAAGCAGACGCTGTGCATCAGTTTGTCGGGCGCGGTGAGTGGCACCTGGCAGGCGGCCGACGGCGCAGCCAAGCGGGTTAGCGCTGAGCGAATTACGGTGTGGGACTCACGCCAGGTTAGCGCAAGCCAGGGCCTGCTGGCGGTGTTTGCCGCCCGCTGCGCAGACGAAGGATACGGCGCCGCCCACATTGTTCAGATGCTGGGTTTTATGCAGGAGCGAAGCCGCTCTTACGCACTGCTGCAGGATTTGTCGTTTGGCGTTCGCGGTGGGCGCTTACCCGCCATGATCAAAACGCTCGCAGACTGGTTACGCTTGACGCCGCTGATCGCCACCCAGCCCGAAGGCACCGTGGGTTTGGCGGGCGTTATTTTTAGTCGGCGCCATGCATTGGACGGGTTTGCCCGCTGGATGAGTCGTCGACTCAAACCGAATAAACGCTATGACCTCATCGTGGCCGATTGTGCCGCCACTGAGGCGGCAGAAACGTTGGCGACCCAGCTGAAGTCGCGGTTGACCGACAGCACCGTTTGGCGAGTGCCCGCCGGCGCCGCGCTGGGCGCGCACGCCGGGCCGGGATGCCTCATCGTGGGTGTACAGGAGCACTTCACCCCAGAGCAGGTGGCGGCTGAACTGAACATTCCCGCTGTAGGTAATCAGGAAGCGTCATGAGTACCGGGGCGTTGGCAGGGCTGGTTTTGTTATTTTTCAGCGCCTATCTACTGGGCTCGTTGTCCGGGTCTTTGCTGCTGGGACGGGTTTTTGGTTTGGACATCAGACAGTCCGGCAGCGGTAACGCCGGCGGCACCAACGCGCTGAGAGCGCGGGGTTGGCGTTTCGCTCTGCCCGTTGTGCTGATTGATGTGGGTAAGGGCGTGCTGGCTACCGCATTTCTGCCGCTGCTGTGGCCCCAGGCACAGCCGACTGCGGCCGCAGTGGCTGCCGGCTGCGGATTTGCGGCGCTGATGGGGCACATTTACCCGGTGTTTTTCGGCTTTCGCGGCGGCAAAGGCGCGGCCACCTTTGTTGGCGGATTGCTGGGTTTTGCCCCGCTGATCGCTGCCGGCCTAGTGGCGGCCTGGCTGGTCTGTCTAATCTTGACCGGCTTTGTAGGGCTGTCGACCATGTTCGCCAGCCTAGCAACGGTGGGTTTCTCAATCTGGTTAGTGCCAGACGCTGAGGGCCCCTGGGTATTGAGCTTCTGCGCTGCGTGCGCGGTGGCGGTGGTGTTAGCCCACCACAGTAATCTTCGGCGCATGGTTGCCGGCCAGGAGCCACAGATGCGCAGGGTGATGGTGTTTCGTCGATGGCGCTAACCACGACCCAGCTGGCGCTGATTCGGATGCTGGCAGACGGTCAAGTTCATTCTGGGGTAGCGCTCGGCGAGTCGCTGGGTATCAGCCGAGCTGCCGTGTGGAAGGCGTTAAAAAATTTGGCGACCTACGGGCTGGTTGTGGAGCAGCGTGCCGGCAGCGGCTACTGGCTTTCTGAGCCGCTGGACTTGCTTAACGCTGACGAGATTGCTCAGCATTTGACCGAGTCCTCTGCCAAACGGTGCGAGCTTGTGATCCTGCCAAGCTGCGAATCCACCAACTCCGAATTGCGTGACTCTACAATGCCGGCGGCGCCGGGTTACCGAGCGGTTCTCAGTGAGCATCAAAGTGCCGGACGAGGGCGCCAAGGTCGACCCTGGCGGTCCACCTTTGGGCAGGGCGTTTATTGCTCCATCGGTCAAGAGCTCGATGGCGGGCTGGACCGACTGGCGGCCATGAGCCTGGTGATTGGGGTTGGGGTGTGCCGCGCACTGGACGCGGTAGGGATTACCGAGGCCGGTTTAAAATGGCCGAACGACCTGTGGATACAGGACAAGAAGCTGGGCGGGATTTTGCTGGAGGCGGACGGCGAGTTTGCCGGGCCCTGTCGCTGGATTGCCGGGGTAGGGGTTAACTGGCGGCTAACGGGAACGGTGGATATTGACCAGGACTGGACAGACGTCTACACGCTAACCGGCGGCCAGCTGCCTTCGCGCAATCAATTTTGTGCGCTGCTGATTGAACAGATGATGCTGGTCTGTGAGCGTTTTTCTCAGGAGGGGCTGGAGCCCTTTCTGCCATCGTTTGAGCAGCGCGACGTTCTACGCGGCCGTGCGGTTTCAGTCACCCGCGGCACGGACACCATGCATGGCACAGCGGAGGGCCTAACCCACTCCGGTGAACTCATTGTGCGCAGCGGCCAGGAGGTTGTGCACGTGTCCAGCGGCGAAGTATCGGTGCGGCCGCAATGACCGGCGAGTTCAACCTGCTGCTGGATTGGGGCAACTCTCGTTTGAAATGGACCCTGGCAAAGCAAGAGCAGCTGCAGCCCATGCAGGCGGCAGTTCCCCAAGCATCGGAAGCCACCTTTTCTGATCTCTGGGGGGACCTTGATGCGCCCCGGCAGGTTGTCTGCGTCAGCGTTACCGACCCCCAGCGAATGCGCAGCCTGTCAGAATACGTTGCCGCACGCTGGGGCTGTCCGTTGCACATTGCGGGTTCGCAGAAAACCGCGGGCAAACTCAAAAACGCCTACGCAGATCCCTCCCAGATGGGCGCGGATCGCTGGATCGCCATGTTAGGAGCCGCCGCACGCTACGACGGCGCGTTCGCCGTTGTCGATGCTGGCACGGCCGTGACGGTGGATGTGGTGGATTCTGACGGACAACACCTGGGCGGCTGGATCTTGCCGGGCCGGGCATTGATGAATCAGGCGCTCACCCAGCATACGGAATTCCTAAAGCCGCAATTGTTAGACTCACCGCCAACACTAGGTCGCGATACGGAAAGCTGCATCGCCGGCGGCGTTAGCGCAACCCAACTGGGCGCGCTTGAGTGGCTCAAGCCACAACTGCCAAAGGACTGCGACATGGTCTTGTGTGGCGGTGACAGTCAGTGGTTGAATAGCTTTCTGAGCGAAGCAGATTGCCAGCCAGATCTGGTGCTTCAAGGGTTAGCAGCATGGCTAAATCATCATGAAGTGGTTTAAAAATATCAGCGACCGCAGCTGGCTGTGGGTGCTGCGCGGCGGATTTTTTCTGCTGCTGCTGGCCAACCTTGCCTATTACGCCGTCAATGCCAGCCAAACCCGACGCTCACCCGTGGCCTTGCCACCATTGCCAATAGGCGTGGCAGAACTACAGCTGATCGCGGAGCGGGAAGCGGAGATGCTGGTAACCGACGGCGACCTGGGCGGCACCATTACCAGCGAGTGTTTTGCCCTCGGCCCATTCACCAATCAATCGGATTTACGTCGCTCAGCCCAGGCCCTGAGCCCATACGTTGCCGCCAGCCGGCAACGCCAGGATCAACGCCTGGTAGATCGCGGATTCTGGGTATACCTGCCCGCCGTGGCCACCCGCGAAGAAGCCATCAACCAGGCACGCTCTTTATCGGAAGCAGGACTCAACGACTACTACGTCGTCACCGGCGGCGACCGGGAAAACACGGTATCCCTGGGCCTGTTCAGAGACCAAAGCAACGCCATGCGCCGCCAGCGCTCACTGCAGGGTTTAGGCTTCCAGGCAGAAATTGCCCGGCGCCAGGAAGAGGCCGTGGTGTACTGGCTGGACTACCGCCGTGCCGGCGAGGAGGCCCCCTGGCAGGGCGTTGTGGCCTCGCTGACGAGCGTGAGCCACAAGCCGGTTCCCTGTTTTCGGTAACAAACTCTCGAACCTCGGGACGACGGCAAATGACCCAAAGCGGACGGTCACCAAGCGACCAGTAACGGCAAATTCTTGCCGTTCGAACTTTCAGCTCGGTCGCAAGACTTGCCACTCGCGAACGGCTGCTTTTGGTGAATGACGACGGGCCTTTTTCGATAGTGGCCCTGACCCTATCCTGGTGCTTGCGACACTTGTGGCGTGGCTACGATATTCGCAAACTCGGCAAGCAAAAAATTTTGCAATGCGACGATGGCTTGTGGCTGACCCTTTCTGGTCGGAGCAACCAGACTGAGTTGAG
>JBGCET010000041.1:0-28951 GCA_045106555.1 Lysobacterales bacterium
ACGGGTGTGTCGGTAGAAGACACCACACAGGGCACGTTGGTCGTCAATTTGGGGTTTGGCGAGATGCGCTTTCCCAAGCCGGTGTTTATTAACGACACGCTCAGAGTGGAAACGGAAATACTGAAAAAGCGCGAGAGTAAATCTCGCCCTAACGCCGGCATCGTAACGTTTGAGCATCGGGTATTTAACCAGCGCAAAGACCTGGTGTGCACCATTGTGCGCATTGCGCTGATTCAAAAACGTCCAGTGCAGGAGGACACCTGATGACGGCTATTCGATCCTGGCTGTTTGTGCCGGGGGACAGCGATAAAAAGCTCAGTAAGGGTTTGCTGGCTGGCGCCGATGCGATCATTGTGGACTTGGAGGACGCGGTGGCTCCCGCCAGTAAGGCAGCCGCTCGTGATCGTGTGTCGGGGTTTCTTAAAGACAATTCGCCCAAAGACAGGCCATGCCAACTGTGGGTCCGGGTTAATCCTTTAAATAGCGGCATGGTGCTTGACGATTTACGCAGCGTCATGGCCCATCAACCCGACGGGTTGGTGCTGCCTAAGCCAGATGGTCCCGAACACGTTCGGGTGCTCTCTCACTATTTAGACGCCTTTGAAGCCGTTCATGAGGTGGATTTCCAGACCCCCATACTGCCAGTGGCCACTGAGACCGCGGTCGCGCCGTTTCGTCTTGGCCACTACGCAACCGCGGAACTAGGACGACTGGCAGGATTGACCTGGGGCGCTGAAGATCTTGCGGCAGCAGTTGGAGCCACGACGAATCGCGACGCTAACGGGGGCTGGGCAAAAACCTATGAGATGGCCCGCTCATTAACCCTGCTGGCGGCCCATGCAGCAGGCGTAGCTGCGGTCGACACCCTGTATGCCAATTTCAAAGACGAGACTGGATTAAGGGAGAGTAGCGTCCTAGCCAGAGCCGAAGGATTTTCCGGCCGCCTGGCAATTCATCCTGCCCAGGTAATACCGATCAACGAGAGCTTTACGCCATCGCCTGAAGACATCGACGAGGCGCGCAGAATTGTTGCGGCCTTTGACGCTGCTGACAATCCGGGCGCCATAGGGTTTGAGGGGCGCATGCTGGACATCCCACATCTCAAACAAGCTCACCAGACGTTGGCTTTGGCCAAGCAAACCCTTTAACGCCTAAGCGGCGCAGCGACATTTTCAGGACAAACCATGGAACTTAAAGACAAAGTAGCGATTGTAACGGGCGGCGCCTCTGGACTCGGCGAAGCCACTGTTCGGCGATACCAAAAGCACGGCGCTAAGACCGCCATTTTCGATATGAACGAGGAGCGCGGTCTGGCGTTAGCTCAGGAGCTGGGTGCGGACTGCCGCTTCTTTCCCGTAGACGTTACCAGCGAGACCTCAGCCCAGCAGGCAGTGGACAGCACACTGGAAGCCTATGGCGCGCTGCATATCTGCAATAATTTCGCCGGCATTCCTTATGCTGCGAAGACCTACGATCCCAAAAAAGGTCTGCATGCTCTGGATGCCTTCAAGAAGGTAATCGACGTCAACCTGGTTGGCACGTTCAACATGGTGCGCCTGGCTGCGGAGGCGATGTCTAAAAACGAACCGGTGACCGATTGTGGCCAACGCGGAGTCATTATTAACACCGCTTCGGTAGCGGGCTTTGAAGGCCAAATGGGGCAGGTGGCCTACAGCGCGTCGAAAGGCGGGATCATCGGCATGACGCTGGTGATTGCGCGAGATCTGGCGAAGCTGGGTATCCGCTGTAACACCCTGGTGCCAGGGCTTATGCACACACCGTTGTTTGACACGTTTCCCGAGCATGTCATTACTGCACTGGAAAGCTCAGTGCTCAATCCTCAGCGTTTAGGCAATCCGGATGAAATTGCACTGATGGCGCAGCAGATTGTGGAGAATAACTACGTTAACGGTGAATGCATTCGCGTTGATGGTGGTATTCGAATGACGCCGAGGTAACGACTCGTCTTGCCTAACGTTTATGGTCAAGCAACGGATCGACCCATTGGTCAGATAACGTTATTGCGCTGGTAGACGAAAGCCCAACTCCGAAAGCTGATTGGCCAAGGCCTGAGTTTTTTCTGGTGCAAGCGTTGAGAGCGGGCATCGAACAATGTTCCATTGCTTATGCTCAGTTTCATGGGCCAGCAGGCCTTTTAATACGCCAGTCAGCGGAAACGCTTCAAAGGCCCCTCTGACTGCGCTCAGCTGATGCTGAATTTCCCGTTGCTCAGCAGAACTTGTCGCATCTCTTACGCTGGCGGCAAGCGCTGCTGTAGCGTTTGCCGTGGCTGAAATACACCCTGCACCGCCGGCCTGTAAATAATCGGCCAGGAACATTTCACTGCCGGCATAAACGGCAAGCGAAGGAAATCTGTCGCTGAGCATTTGCGTGTGTTCGCGATCGCCAGTGGAGTCTTTGATGCCGGTAATGTGAGCAGGAAAACTGCTAACCAGACGCTCGATCAGTTCGGGTGAAAAATTCACCACGGCCATCTTGGGGAAGTGATACAGCAATATTTTCAGGTCTTCGCTGTCGACCTGCGCAATCAACTGGGAGAACGACTCAAAGATGCCGTTGTCCGAGGCGGTCTTGTAATAAAACGGTGGCAGCACCAACATCTGGTGCACGCCGCAGGCCAGGGCATGCCGGGTCAGTTCGACGGTGTCGGGCAGGGCGCAACAACCGGTGGCCACCACTAAACGTTCGGGATTGATGCCCTGGTCTACCACCGCCTGCAACGCGGCTTTTCTTTCCGCCACTGAAAACGAATTGCCTTCGCCGGTGGTGCCGAACAACACAACGCCATCGCAGCCCTGGTCGAGCAGCCAATGGATGTGTTTGCCAAATTGAGCGTGGTCAATTGAGAAATTGGAATTTAGCGGTGTCAGGCTGGCGGCCATAACCTTGGGTGCGTGTTTCGACATGACGGTCACTCAGGGGCTGCGATCCGATAGCTTACATTGACAGGCCAGTTTTCATACTGCCTAATTTCATTTTTTCCAAAGCGCAAAGGGCGTCAACATGAACAGAGCTTCCCGCATGAGTTTTTCGGTTCGATGGATGGCGTTTATTGTTGGCGCGCTGCTGATCAGCGGTTGCGCCAGCCTCAGGCCCGGTTACGAAAGGCCCACGGTCACGGTCAGTTCCTTTCGCGCCTTACCGGGCTCCGGCGCTATCCCGCAGTTTGAAATCGAGCTGCAGGTCATTAACCCCAATGCCCAGGCCCTGGAACTTCGGGGAGTGTCTTACACGGTCAGCCTGGAAGGGCATCAGTTAATCAAAGGGGTGTCGAACGACCTGCCGGTCGTTGAGGGGTATGGACAAAACACGTTCACGCTAACCGGCTCAGCCAATTTGCTGGCCGGCATACGTTTGATTACCGATCTAATGAGCAGTTCCAGGGACAGCTTTCGTTATGAGCTCAAGGCCAAACTTGATCCGGGCCCCCTGGTACCGTCAATCCGTCTCACCGATGCCGGGGAAGTGGCGCTTTAACCTGCGTTCTAACCCGTTTCTTGGGCCAGCGGCGCCTCGCGCTGTGGGCCATTCTCTAGAGCATTTGCGACTGCGGCAACAATAAGATCAATTTCCTGGCTATCGATGCCGAAGTGAGGAGTAAACCTCAGGGAGTTTTCACCTCCGTGAATGACGCCGATGCCATGTATGCGTAAATACTCTTCCAGACTGCCTGCACCATAGGCTTTGTAGTCAGAGCTCACCTCGCAACTGAACAGCAGCCCAGTGCCCTGAACGTTGGTGATGCGTCCGGGTTGTTGCTCGGCCAAACGCTGGAGTTTTTCCAGGAACTCCTCACCTTTGAGGCGAATATTGTCACGTAGTTCGGGCGTTATCTGTTTTAGAACGGTGCTGGCAATGTCCATGGCCCGGGGGTTAGCGGTCATCGTGTTGCCGTAAATACCGGTCCGGTAGAGGTCGCTAGCACGCTTGCCCATGGCCAGAACAGACATGGGGTATTGGCCCGCGTTCAGGGCTTTGGAGTAGGTTTCCATATCCGGCGCCGGCAGCTGTTCAAAACCGGGGTAGTCAACAATCGACAAACAGCCGTGGGCCCGCAGGCCGGCTTGAATAGAGTCCACCAGCAGCAGAGAGCCATGTTCTTCAGTTAACTGTCGCGCCGCTGCATAGAATTGCGGTGTGATTCCCTGGCCTGGGTTTCCCTCGCCCATTACCGGCTCCATAAAAAACGACTCGATAAACACGCCACTGGCGGCTGCATCTGAAAACACCTGGTGCAGGGCGGCCACATTATTGGGCTCTACCGTAATTAAATTGTCGCGATCGCGAAAACTGGCCAGGTGTTGGGTGTACGCGCCTGCTGAGGAGTCGGAAAACTGTGCGGGCCTGTCGGTACGGCCGTGAAAACCACCCTTAAGTGATAGCACTTTGATGGGTTTTCCGGCATGGGTGCCGCCGGGGTCGGTCATGATCTTGGCGTTGACGTCAGACAGTCGCGCCGCGGCGGTAACCGATTCAGAGCCGCTGTTCAAAAATAAGAAGTTATTGAACACAGGCTGGCGATCAGGACGGGAGCGACCAATCTCTGCGCTGAGCGCATCGAGCAAACGCCGCTGGGAGAAGCTGCCCGTCATAATGTTAGCCATGACCTGGTGACGATTGAGCACCCGCTCCAAGGCATCAGGATTGTGGCCAAACCCGAGCATTCCGTAGCCGCCGGAATCGTGGATCACCGCTCCTTTCGTGGTAACGACCCAGGGCCCTTTGGCGGCCAGGGACACATAAGGGTTCACCGCATCGCGAGCGTAAAAGTTTACGACCCCTTCCTGAATGCGGGCCAGTTGCTCCGATTCGGGAAGGTTGACGTATTCAGGGTATTCCTCAGCCAGGCAGGTCCAGAGGCTTAATGCCTCAGTAACGGCTTGATTGAGCGCGTTATGGGTCTGGGCGAACTGTTCAATGGCTGCGTCGGGCAGTCCATGGGTCTGGCGGCTGCCGCCACTAGAGCGCAGCTGGCCCAGTTGCTCTAAGATAGTCATTTACGTTTTCCTGTCATATTTCGGGGTTCACAGAACCCAACATTATGTTGCGGATTTTAGCACAACCCCATGTACGCTCTTAACCAGGGAAATCAGCTGGAACAGCTGGCCGACGGGCTGATTGAGCAGCTGAGCCAGCCTCGGCAAAACCCGCTGACGCCGCCCTGGGTGATGGTGCCCCACCGAGAAATGGGTCACTGGCTGGCGCGTCGCCAGGCAGCGCTCAGCGGAATCAGTGCCAACGTCAATTTTGTCCAGCCCTCAGAGGCAATCTGGGCGTTGTTAAGCGCAGCCAACCCGGATATCTCCATCAACAATGCGTTTGCGCCCGATCATCTAACGCCACGCATTTTTGGCCTCCTTTCGGACTTGCCGGACGGCTCGGAATTTGGGCCGGTTAAGCAATACCTCAAAGGCAAGCCCAGTCCGGTAAGAATGGCATTTGCCAGTCGTTTGGCCGGTATTTTTGATCAATATCTGGTCTTTCGGCCTCAGTGGCTAAACCAGTGGGAAGGGAGCCGGGAAGGAGGCTGGCAAGGCTGGATATGGCGCCGTCTAACCGCCGAAAAACCCTGGCACTGGGCGCGGGCTTTGGACTGGCTGCAGCGCGAACCCGCGCTGGACGTTGCCCGGCTGAACGTACCGGCGCTGCATATCTTTGCTCAACCAACGCTGTCTCCCGGGTTTTTTATGGCGATCCGGCGGTTCTCTGAATGCATTCCCACCCATGTGTACCACTGGACGCCCACCGAGGCGTACTGGCCCGATGTGCCAAGCCCACGGTCGAAACACTCGGTCTCTCAGGAGCAGGAGCCCTATGTCAGTCAGCTTCTGGCATCACTGGGGCAACCGCTTAAAGACACCGCGGACCAGCTGTTTGAGTGGGGGCCCAACGAGCAGGACTTTTTTGTTTCTGGGTTACCGGACTCGCTGTTGGGCGCTGTTCAGCGCGATCTCCTGAGTTTTGATCTGGATCGAACGGGAGCGCCGGTAACACCCGACGGCAGTTTGAGCGTCCGTCGCTGCACCACCCGTCAACGGGAGGTGGAGGTTTGTCGTGATGAGCTTCAGCAGATGTTCGATGCTGACCCTAGCCTGCAGCCCAGCGATGTGCTGGTGATTTGCCCCGATTTGTCGTCTTATCTGCCCGCCATTCGAGCGGAGTTTGGATCAGCTGGCAACGCCGAGCGTTGGTCCTGGCGAGTGCTCGGCGCCAATACCCTCAAGGTGTTTGATTCGGGCACAGCACTGCTTGAAGCGCTGGCTCTGCTGTCGACACTGCCGCTGAATCGTCGCTGCCTGGAATTGCTTAGATTCCCCGCCGTCCAGCGTCGATTTCGCCTCTCCGCCGCTCAAGCGGATGACGTATCGCGCTGGGTTTCCTCCAGCGGACTATTTGTTGATACCGAAGCAGGCAAGTTTTCCTGGGAGGCCGCCTACGACCGGTGGGTGGATGCGCTGACGCTGGACCGGCAGGCCAGTAACGTGAACGTTTCTGATCAAGTGCATTTATCTGAGGCTGCGTCTATAGGGCGCTTGTTCGATCTGTTGTCGACGCTGCAGGAACTGGCTGATCGCCTGTCTACGCCACGCTCACTGGAGGATTGGCGTCAAACACTGGAGCATGTACGGCGGCGTCTGCTCAACCCCCAGTTTGATGATCTGCAATCGCTAACGGACGTGACCGCTTCACTGGCCCGGGTAATTCCCCAACCAGACGTTGTGATGGACCTGGCGGCTTTAACCGCCTTGCTGGGTCAATTGCGCACTGGGGGTTCTGGCGGCGGCGGTGGACCTGGCGGTATCACGGTGGCCACGCCCAGTGCTGTGCGTCTGCTGCCGGCCAGGGTGATCTACGTGCTGGGTATCAGTGACGGTGAATTTCCGGGCCCCGCGCTGGTGTCAGAACTCAACAAAATGGACGGCGCGCCACCCCAAAAAGGTGATCGGGCGCGTCGACTGGAAGACCGTTTGTTATTGCTTGAGTGGCTAACTTCGGCTCGGCAAACCCTGATTTTCAGCGGCCGGTCTCGAAATGCAGTCAGCGCAGAGCCCGAGGCATTGTCTAGCCTTATGGAGGAACTCCTTACCTGGTGTGAGGGACGTTATGGTCTTGAGCGAGAAGCGCTTGCAATTACACCGCCGCTGCACGGATTTTCCGTTAACTACGGCCAAGACTATGTCGGTTACGCTACCCACTTTAATGTTCGATCTCCTAAGGACGTTGCACGGTTCGTTGATCAACCGCTACCGCGGCCCAGTCTGGACAAACTGTCTCTAGATCATCTTTGTCGATTCTGGATGGCGCCGTGTAAATGGTTTGTCGAGCAGGTGCTGGGCATCTGGTTAGACCTGCCGGCCGGGATCTTGCCCCAACTGCCACCCGTCGCGATTGATCCTTTGGGTCGGTATCAGCTGCTGGATCAGATGACGAACAACTTTGGCCCCCATTGCCAGCCTGAGTTGATGGCCGATGTGGCTCTGCCCGATGGTCGCTTAGGTGTGGCGTTGGCAGAAGACATGACCGAGGAAGCAGGCAATCTGTATCAGCGGTTGCTGGCAATCCGGGGCGATGGTGAAGCGGGCAGCCTGGCGTTTGAGGTAGTGATCGACGGCATTGAACTTGGCGGGACGGTTGACGAAATTTATGCCGGTCACCGGGTGGCCTCAACCAGCGGGAGGCTCAACGCTGGGCGCATCCTGGATACCTGGATTCGGCATCTCGCGCTGTGTTGCATGAACCCTCAATCCAGCAGCGCGTTGGTGGCCAGGGATCAGTCGGTCGTCTTTGGCCCTATTGAAAACCCTTTGCTCATATTGTCCCCGCTAGTCAGACATTTCCTGTCGGGGCAGTGTGAACCGCTGCCGTTTTACCCTGAAACCTCTCGTCAACATGCCCAGGGACGTTCTGCCCTCACGGCGTTCGAAAATGACTATGGTGGCGGCCTCAGCCCCCACGTAGCCCAGGCCTTTCGCAGCGTTGAACCGCTAGGGGGCCAGTTCAGCGAGTTAGCCAATGACATCTGGCAGCCGGCGCTTGAAGGTGAGTCTGATGCAGACTTTTGAGCTGACCACCGTCCCGCTAGGCGGATGGAATCTGCTGGAGGCCAATGCCGGTACAGGCAAGACCTACAGTATCTGCGGTTTGTATCTGCGCCTGATTCTTGAGCGATCTTTAAGCCACGATGAAATCATCACGATTACGTTTACTCGCGCGGCAACCGGCGAACTGCGGACCCGACTGATGCAGACCTTGGTTAAAGCGCAACAGGCATTAACTGAGAAGCCATCTAACGAGCCTGACCCTATCCAGCAGATTTGCGCGCCCTTTCATGGGGACACTGCCGCCTTGGCCCGCATTGAGCAGGCGCTGCGCAGCTTTGACCTCGCGCCGGTACTAACCATCCATAGTTTCTGTCAGCGGGTGTTAACCGAGTCTAGTTTGACCACCGGGTTTAACGTCGATGCCCAGGTGCTGGATCATCAAAATGAAGTGCTGGGAGATATTGTTCAGGCAGCCTGGCAGACGCATCTTGAAACGTTGTCTGCACCGTTAGTTCGGTATTTGAAAAAGTTTAACCGGAAGAATTTGAGCGCAGAGATTTCTGGGCTGTTGGGACGTCCATTTGCCGAAATTCAAGGCCCGGATCTGCACGATCCGGGGCATGAGGTGGCGGCGATTTTACAGGCGCGGGAACAAGCATTGTCTGTTTGGGAAACCAGCGAACGGGAAATTCGGGATCTTCTGTTGTCTCTGCAGGACGGTCTTTCGAAAGTCCAATACAAGCCCGAGATGATTGCCAGGTCTTTGGCCTCTGTATCCGCGTATCTACGGTCTGCCGTGGGTAATAAACCTCCCGCTGAGGTGAAAAAACTTCGCCAAGACAAACTTGTTAAAGGGACTAAGAAAGGCAAAGACATTCCCCAGCACCCGTTTTTTGAGGCGATGCTTTCCTGTCTTGAGAGGGAAGAGGCGTTTGTTGAAGCCTGTGAACAGTACCGCCTCAACTTGTCCCGGGTGTTGCTCAACCCTGTTAAGTCATTGCTTGAGGTCTGGAAACAGTCTGAAAGCTGCGTGACTTTTGATGATCTGGTTTTACAGTTAGACGACGCGCTAAAAATTCCTCCAGTTAAAGTAGCTCTGATTGAACAGATCCAGTCTCGATATGGGGCGTTGCTGGTGGACGAATATCAAGATACCGACCCTGTGCAGGCGCGAATCTTTGACCACCTGTTTGAGCCTCTCGGTTGTCCAGTCTGGCGCGTGGGCGATCCCAAGCAGTCCCTATACGGGTTTCGCGGAGCCGATCTTCATGCCTATCTTGCGGCCAGAAAAGCGTCGCCAAACTGTTACCAGCTGACCCAGGACTGGAGAGCACAACCGGCTCTGGTCGCGGTGATCAATCAGCTGTTTAGCCGCACTGAAGCGCCCTTTATTTTGCCCGATATTCAGTTTGCTCCGGCTGAGCCTGCACCTCGCGCGCCAATGCTGCTGCACATCGAGGACAAGGTTGAACCCCCCATGACCGTATGGCCGGGTGGCACTGGCCTGGATGAGAGCGCAGTCAGTACCGCCAGCCAGATTGCGCAGCTGATTTCTTTGGGCGCCGATGGCGCAGCGATGTTGCATCAAGATGGCGAGAGCACACCACTGAAGGCTCAGCACATCGCGGTATTGGTTCGCACCAACGGTCAGGCCCAGCGCATTGCCGCTGCACTACTCACGCTCGGCATAGCCTCGTCAAGGCCAGGTAACAAGAGCGTGTTCGAAACAGCTGAAGCCGATGAGTTTGAACGGTTGTTGCATGCGGTGGCCTCGCCTGCCAGGAGCGATCGAATAGCCGGTGCGCTGGCAACCCGCCTGCTGGGCCTGTCAGCCAACGACCTTGCCAACTGGCAGCTGGACGAGTTTGCCCAGGATCAATGGGCGGACCAGTTCAGAAGCTGGCGGGAAATTTGGGTGGGGCAGGGCGTTTACCCGCTGTTAATTGCCGTGTTGAACGAGGCCGGGGTTAGCGAGCGAATCCTGCCGCTGGCCGATGGTCAATCGGTCATGACTAATTTACTGCATCTGGCTGATCTGATGGAGACTCATACCGGCAGCGGTTACAGCGTTGATGAACAGCTCGCCTGGCTGAACGCAGAACGAACTGCGCCGCCTTCCAGGGACGAATCGCGCATCGTGCGACTGGACCGCGATACTAATGTGGTCCAAATAGCCACCATTCACCGCGCCAAAGGCGCTCAATATCCGGTCGTTTTCTGTCCCTATTTATGGCGTAGTCACAGCGTGTCCAAAAATTACGTTGAGGTGCATGAGTCTGGCCAGTTGATATTGGATTTTGGCACCGAGCATCAAGCGGGCCGCGAAGACCAACAAACCCAGGAGAGGATCAGTGAAAACTCTCGTTTAGCCTACGTGGCGCTAACCCGTGCCGAGGCCTGTGTCTATCTCCCCTGGTCTATTGATCGTTACAGCAGAACCGGCGAATCGGGTTTAAGTCATCTGCTCAACCCTGAACAGGCCAGTACCTATGGCGTTCCGACTGGCGGTAAAAAGGATTATCAGGCAATTGCCCAGACCTTTCTGAACGGCTTTGCTGATGCAGGGGCTAGAGTGCTTGACCAATCGCCGTCTTTTGAAGGCGCTATTGAGACGCCGCTGCGATGGCCCGAACACCGCCAACCCCGCTCACGACCGCTGCGCCGCTGGCAGGTTAGCAGCTACTCAAGCCTGTTTAGCGGGACCAGTCAGGACCGAGATATTGATGAGCATGTGGTTGTGGAAGCTGCAGTACCCGATTCATCTGACAGCAGTATTTTTACGTTACCGGCAGGTGCACAGACCGGCTTGATGCTGCATGAACTGCTGGAAAACCTGCCGTCATTTTCACCCGATTCGGCCTCGTTGCTGAGCATGGCCCAGCATTACCTGCACCAGTATTCTCTGGAACACCGGTTTGCTCCTGCAGTTGCTGATGCGCTCTATAACCTGCTGCATCAGCCTCTTGGGCCAGATGGCTTGGTGCTCAGCGAAATTGGTCCTGCCGACCGACTCTGTGAGATGGAATTTCATTTACGTTTATCCCACCTGCGCAGTGGCGACCTGTGGCCAGTGGTTCGGGCTCAAAGCCCTCCTGATTGTTTTGCGCAAAAGGCGGTTGAAGGGTTTCTTCACGGTTTTATCGATCTGATTGTTCTGTGGCAGGGTAAATATTGGGTTATTGACTACAAAAGTAACCACCTGGGAAATGAAATCTCTGATTACCAGCCGCAGACTCTGGCTGAAGACGTAAGGCTGCATAATTACGACTTTCAATACCATCTTTACCTGTTGGCATTAGATCAGCACCTGAAGCTCTCCCTGTCTGACTACGTTGCTGAAACTCATTTGGGCGGCGTGCTATATCTGTATCTGCGAGGGATTGATTCCTCGGGCTGCGGCGTTCATTATGCCAAGCCATCAGCAAGCACTCTTGCTGCTTTGCAAAAATTGCTATTAAAGTAATTTCTACATTTATTGCCTAGGTCATTGATTTTTGTAGGCGCTTGATTAGTTTACGGTTTTTGACTTCCAATTTTCCCTCGCCAGCGGTAATATTTGCCCATAGATCTGAGAGCAGCGTCTCGCGCTCACCGGGTCTGGGGAGATGTCAAACACATTTCATCGTAGGTTTTAGAGTTTCAAACCGGTTCGCGGGTTGCGTCAGACGGTAGATGCCATGCAGGCCGTCCTGGGCCGCACCTCCCCCAAAATCGGTGTCTACGGTTAGCTGGAGATCGGCCACTGCTAGGGATGTGGGGTCGACGATTTTGCCAGTGTTGCTGTGGCTCGCGGACCGTGTTTGATCTAAAACGTCAATTCATCTGACGCTCCGAAAACGCCGCTTCCAAGCGGCGTTTTTTTTTGCCTTGCAACAGCGCAAGTTTCGCACGACCTGCCCGCAACTCCGATGAAATAATCCAGTGATGAGCCAATCGGACATTTCTGATCCAGCCATCGTCCATGCATTGCTTGATCGCGATCCTAAACAACCCAAGGTCTGGCTGACCCTGGCACGTATGCAGGCCCGTCAGGGACTACCTGGTGAGGCGGAACGGTCCTTTCGCCAGGCACTAAAGCAGGACGATTCCTTTGACACGGCTCGCTTGGAACTGGCTCAATTGCTGGTTAGGAACGGCCACCCGGGTCCTGGGATCGTGCAGGTCCAGCGTCTTTTGGAGCAAAACCCTTCCAACGCCGAAGCGTGGCTGGTGGCGGGTGAGGCCTTTCGAGAGAACGTTCAGCCAGCTGAAGCGGCCATGGCATTTGCCCGGGCCTGTGAAATAGCCCCCAGCCATGAAGGTGCCGCGTTTGCCAGAGTCGGCCATTTGCTGGATCAAGGAGAGGCTGAACAGGCTCAGGAGCTTACGAAAGGCTATCTCAGGGCTAGATCTCGTACCTCGGAGCAATGGTGGCACCTGCATGTGCGGACGCAACATGTTCTGAATGGGCCCGTGGCCGCAGAGACAGAGCTGGATAAAGCGCTGGCAGTGCATCCCGAAAGCGCAATGCTCCACGCATTATTAGCAAAGGTCCGCCATCAGTTGGGACATCCCAGCTGGGCTGGCAGACTGATCAAGGCTGCCCAGAGGGAAAATGCCCGAGACGCCATGATACTAACCGCTGCTGCGGCGTTGAGAGGAGGTAGCCGAGCGAACGAGGCCCAGTCGCTGGTGGAGAACCGTCTCAAACGGTTCAACAATTCCTTAATCCATGATGCTGAACAAAGTCTATGGCTGGAGTTAGCCGATTGTCATTTGTCGCAAGGTGATTTTCCCCAGGCCCTTAAGGCCGCAAAAAATGCTCAGTGCTGCCAACAAGGAGCAAGCGCTTTACCGACCCGCCAATTGATTGATGCTCTGTTAAGTGCAGGGCACTTTGACGAAGCGCTACCGTTGATCCGTCAAATGCGCCAGTTATTGCCACTGGAAAATCGCTGGCTAGCTGCGGAAGCCACCGTGCTCAGAGCCCTTGGCGACCCCGCCGGCGACGCGCTGTTTGATATTCAGCGCTTGGTTTGGATCAAAGACATGCCAGTGCAAATGTGGCAAGCGATACAACCGGGCCTAATGGATGAACTGCATCAAGCTCACAAAGGCGCTGGGTTCCTGCTGGATCAAAGTCTTCGCGGCGGCACCCAGACCTCCACCAGCCTGCTTCGATCGACCGCTCCGGCTACCTGCCAATTGCTGGACTATTTGTTGGCGGCTGTGGGTGAATATCGGGCGCAAATTGATCGCCGCGATGACCATCCATTGGATCAACGGCTTGGTGGTGAACCTTTGTTGGTAGGTTGTTGGTCGGTCAAACTGGCCAGTGGCGGATTTCATGTTAGCCACTTGCACTCTCAAGGCACCGTCAGTTCTGCGTTTTACGTCAGCCTTCCTCCTGGTATTGATGACGCTAAACCGTCATTTAAGGCACAGCCAGGTTGGTTAGCGCTGGGTGCACCGCGTTTTCCAGTGCCCGGCGTCGATGCCACACATTGGGTGCAACCGCGACCCGGTCGGCTGGTGCTGTTTCCCTCTTGGTTTTGGCACGGGACGGTTCCATTTGCCGGCGAGGAGCCTCGACTCAGCGTGGCTTTTGACGCCATTTTTCGATGAGCGTCTCTCAGTAAATCCTTCCTCACTTGTCTTGACTGCACAGAAAATGCTGTGTGAACGCCCAAAATTGCTCAACTGATCAAAATCAGCAACCTGAGCGTCACCTTGTGCAACAAGCCGAGACGGACCACTTGTTAAGTTGCCGTTAAGCGCCCACGGACCCGCGGCGTCAATTGGCACGGTTGATTTTTCTGCACGCTGACCCGCTGTGTGCACAACCTATAGAAGGTGGAATTGCATGAAATTATTACGACGTAGAAAGTTAACCGCAGCCGTACTCGGCGCGCTCACTGCCATGAGCAGCGTCAGTGCGCAGCAGCTTAACGACGATCCGGAATCTCTGGAGGAAGTGGTAGTTACCGGTTCGCGCATTCCGCGCCCTGATCTGGTTGCTAACAGCCCGGTTGCGGTAGTTGATGCCGCGGAGTTCGAGTTGGCTGCGACGATGGAAACGGAATCGCTACTCAACACATTGCCCCAGGTGGTGCCTTCGTTTGGCGCTACCACCAACAACCCAGGAACGGGAACGGCCACGGTAGACCTGCGAAATCTGGGCACAGTGCGAACCCTGGTTATGATGAACGGCCGGAGGATTGTAGGGTCTGGCACCAATGGCGTTGTCGACATCAACAACATTCCACCGGCATTGATTGATCGCGTTGAAGTTGCCACTGGCGGTGCTTCTGCGGTTTACGGGTCAGACGCGATGGCAGGCGTCGTGAACTTCATCCTGAAGAAAAACTATGAGGGTGTTGGTATCAGTGCGCAGTTTGGCATGTCCGAAGAGAGCGACTCAGACCGCACCAACGTGGACTTTATCTGGGGCGCTAACTCCGCAGACGGCCGCGGCAATGCGGTGATTTACGCCAACTATTTTAATCGCGACCAAACCTTTGCTGCAGCCCGTGATTTTGCGGCCATCGAACTGGACGAAGACACCGACGACAACGGCAATCCCATTCTGTCGCCTGGAGGCTCATCCCGAATACCGCAGGGGCGTATCTTCGGTTCTGCGTTTAACGGTTTAACCGATGCCCGTGGGGACACTATCGGCGGCAGCGGATTTTTCGTTGACGATAACGGCAACCCCGACGATTACACCTCGCCAGATGACACTTTCAACTTCGCACCGTTCAACAACCTCCAACTGCCACTGGAAAGGCTAACCACTACCGCATTAGGTGGCTATGAGGTAACGGAAAACGTGCGCCTTTTTGGTGAGTTTACCTTCGCAAACAACCGTATCAACCGCACGCTGGCACCAACGCCTTACAACGAGTCAACGGTTAATTTTGATCTCAACAACCCATTCATCCCCGCCGGTATTCTGGGATTGTTCCAACAGGCTGACACCGATGGTGATGGCATTGTTACGGGTGGCCTGAGTCGACGTATGTTGGAAGCTGGCGGTCGAACCAGTAACGACAGCCGTAACCTTTTCCGATCTGTGGTTGGCCTTGAGGGCAACCTCGCTGGTTGGGATTGGGAGGTTTATTACAACTATGGACGGATGGAAAACACCCAGCGCCAGGGTGGCAATATCGTATTGAGTAAATTTCAGCAGGGCCTGTTGGTAGATCCCAACGATCCGACCCAGTGCGCCGGAAACATCGCCGGTTGTGTGGTGCTTAATCCATTTGGCCAAGGTGTAATGACCCCGGACATGATCGATTGGGTGCGGGCATCGGCCACCAACGTTACTAACGTTGAGCAGCGCACCATTGCTGCAAACGTTGCTGGCACGTTATTCGACCTACCCGGTGGGGCCGTGGGTCTTGCAGTGGGACTGGAGCAGCGGGATGAGGAGGCAGAATTTCTGCCAGACACCTTCTTGGCCTCTGGCGACATTGACGGCTTCAACGCTGGCCTGCCAACCGCGGGTGAGTATGACGTGACTGAATTCTATCTGGAATCCATCATTCCACTGGTGTCCGGTGCCCCGTGGGCAGAGTATGCCGCGCTGGAGCTGGGCTATCGATATTCTGATTACTCAAACGTTGGTGGCGTAGATACCTACAAATTTGGCGGTGAGTGGCGCCCAAGCGACCAGTTAAAGCTGCGCGGTCTATATCAGCGTGCGGTGCGTGCGCCTAACGTACTGGAGCTGTTTCGTGGCTCATCGAACAGTTTCCCCGGTGGCGAAGACTTCTGTAACGCCGGAGCCGGTCGAACGGCTGAGGAAGAGGCTTTTTGTATTCAGCTGGGTGTGCCCGCAAGCCTGCTAGGCACTTTTCAGCAGCCAGATGACCAGACCGAAGTGATACTTAGTGGTAACCCTGATCTGGATGTTGAAAGTTCAGACACCTACTCGGTGGGCTTCGTTTATCAGCCAGCCTGGGTCGAAAACGTACAGGTGTCCGTCGATTATTACTCTATTGAGATTGAGGGCGCCATCGCCCAATTTGGTGGCGGTCTGCAAAGCACTATTGACGCTTGCAACCAGAACTTGAGTCTGGACAACGTCTTTTGCCAACCGCTGACTGCTCGCAATTCAGCGGGAGAGCTGGAGTTTGTGCCACTGCCTAACCAGAACATTGCCGAGCTGAACACGGAAGGCTTCGACCTGTCGGGTTCCTGGTCTACGGAAGTGGGTGCGGGGCACCAGCTGGACCTTAATATGGCGGCCACTTACGTGCTGAAAAACGAGCAGCAGTCCAGCCCAGTTACCGACGTGGTGGATTGTGTAGGGTCTGTGGGCGTGAGAGGGATTTGCGGCAATGCTGACCCAGAGTGGAGAGTGGTAGGACGAGCCACGCTGCAAACTGGCAAGTGGCGCTCCAGTCTTCGCTACCGCTTTGTCGGTGAGGTGGACAATGAGCTGATCGCTCAGGGTACCGACCCCAGCACCCTGGCGGTAACCGGAGTTGATGCCGAGCATTATGTCGATTTCGGCGTAACCTATGCCTACAGCGACAGCATCGATCTGATTCTTAACATCGACAACCTGCTGGACAACGATCCGCCGGTGTTGGCTGACGCTGGTGGACAGTTCAACACCGACGCCTCGGTTTACGACGTATTGGGCCGGCGCTTTACCACCGGTTTCAGGGTGCGTTTCTAACCTTGGATAGCATTCGCGGGGCGGCATGGGTCGCCCCGCGTTTTTGAGGTCCGTCATCGACGTCGAACAACTTTTCCAACACGGTTTGGCGCTGAATGATTCTGGCCAGGCTTCTTTGGCCATTGAGGCTGTCGCCCAGGCAGCCACTTCGGGCCACGTCCAGGCCCAGCTTCAGCTGGCATTTTGGCTGCTGACCGGACATAACACTGAAGTGAATCCCCAGCAGGGCTTTGCGCTGTTGCAAAGTTTGGCTCTCTCGGGTCATCCCATGGCACAAAGCTATTGCGCCAGCCTTACGGCAGGAGGTGTGGGAACCACGCAAAGCTGGCTCAGAGCTATACACTGGTTAACTCTTGCTGCTGAGGGCGGATGGGGGCCGGCTGAGGATCAACTTCGCTTGCTCGGCGCCACACAGTCTTTGACTCAGTGTGAAGGCGACTGGAAACCGGCAAGTCTGCCTCAAACAGCCGTGATTGATCCGTCAATAAACCTTCGTCACATTCGCTCAGCGATTGATCCGAAGTTGTGTCTGCATCTGGCCAATACCGCCAGACCCTATCTAAAAGCCGCTCGGGTCAATGATGCCCATCTGGGCGACACCACCGACACCAGTCGCAGCAACGACGCCATGGGCTTTTACCCGATGGAGGCGGACGTCATTTCCCAACTGGTGAGGACACAAATGGCGACCGCCGGCGGGGCCATTGCCGACAATGCCGAGGTATTGTCGGTTTTGCGTTATCAGCAGGGACAACAGTACTTGCCTCACTACGATTTTTTTGATCCCCAACATCCCGAACATCACCCGCAACTGCAGACACGCGGACAGCGGCGATCAACTGTGTTGCTGTACCTTAACGGTGGCTACGAGGGTGGGCACACCCGTTTTGTCCACAAACGGCTGGAATTTCGAGGGAAACCGGGTGACCTTCTGTGCTTTGATAATCTCAAGCCAGATGGCACGGTCAATCGCCTGACCCTGCATGAAGGCTGCCCAGTCGTTGCGGGCAAAAAGTGGCTGGCCAGTCTGTGGATACGGGACAGGGCGCTTAACTAAGCAATATCATCTGTTTCGAGGATCAGTATAATCGCTGCGTGACGCCTGATAGATAAGCGTGGCGGGGATACTGGCATCCTCAGCGCGCCAACCGAAACCACACCGCACTGCGCTGCCGTCAGACTCTGGAGACATGTTTATGCCATCGCCCACCAAGGTTCTTTTTCCCGTATTACTGGTTTTCACACTGTACGGGTGTTCCGACGATAGTGAGGACTCCGTTCCAACGGCTGCATCAACAGCCGAGGTCGGCAAGCCTGCAATGCAAACGCCAGCGAAAAGCGAGGAAAATCCGCTGTTGGTTGACTGGGATACTCCCTTTGGAGTGCCGCCTTTTGATGATATTGAAGAAGCCCATTTTGAGCCCGCTTTTGAGCTTGCCATGACCGCTCACAACGCAGAGATTGACGCGATAGTCAACAACCCTGAGCCGGCCAGCTTCGAAAACACCATCGTGGCTTTGGATCGTTCGGGTGCCGAACTGAGTAAGGTTGCCGGGGTGTTTTTTAACCTGACTGGTACCGTCAGTACAGAAGGGCTGCAGGGGATTCAAGCCAGTGTGTCGCCGAAGCTTTCGAAGCATTCCAACGACATAACACTAAACGACAAGCTGTTCTCTCGGGTGAAAGCGGTGAATGACGCGGCGGCGTCGCTGGGCCTAACCGATGAACAGGCTTACATGCTAAATCGCACGTACAACGGGTTTGTGCGTCAGGGCGCGGCTCTGGAGCAGGCGTCAAAAGATCGGCTGAACGCCATCAATCAGGAAATCACTAGCCTCGCAGTGAAATTTGCCCAGAACCTGCTGAAAGAAAATAACGCTTTTGAGCTGGTGCTTGAGTCTGACGAGGAACTTGCTGGACTGCCGGATTTCTTGCGCGCCCAGGCGGCCGAAGCGGCTAAAGTTCGGGGCCATGACGGCAAATACGTGTTTACCCTGACACGGTCTTCCATGACCCCGTTCCTGCAGTATTCCACCCGACGTGACCTGAGGCAGAAAATACACAATGCCTGGACCGAGCGCGGCAACAACAGCAACGACAACGACAACAGCCAGGCAGTAGCCAAAATGGCATCGCTGCGCGTTGAACGCGCCAATATTCTGGGTCACGACAATCACGCGTCCTGGGTGTTGGAAGATCGCATGTCAGAAACGCCAGAAAAAGCCTATGCCTTCATGCAGCAGGTTTGGCAGCCGGCTCTGGAACGGGCCAAGGAAGAAAGGGCTGACCTGCAGGCGATGGTTGAGCAGGAAGGCGGCGACTTTGAAGTGGCGGCCTGGGACTGGTTTCATTATTCAGAAAAAGTGCGCAAAGAGCGATTTGCCATCGATGATTCAGTACTCAAGCCTTACTTTGAGTTAAATAACGTACGCGATGGCGCATTTATGGTGGCCCAGCGTTTGTTTGGCATTACGTTTCACGAGCAGCCGGATTTGCCACGCTATCACCCCGACGTGCAGGCATTTGAGGTGAAGGACGCTGATGGCTCTCACCTGGGCGTTTTCTATTTTGACTTTCACTCTCGCCCCGACAAGCGCGGTGGTGCCTGGATGAACACTTTCCGGGATCAGTCAAACGTGGATGGCCGGGTTCGTCCCATTGTGGTGAACAACTGCAATTTCCCGAAAGGTTCGGGTGGTATTCCTACGTTGCTGAGCTTTGGTGATGCGTCCACTCTGTTTCATGAGTTTGGCCACGGCCTGCACGGCATGTTGTCGGATGTGACCTATCAGGGCTTAAGCGGCGTAAGCGGCCCACGAGATTACACCGAGTTTCCGGCCCAGATGATGGAACACTGGATTTCCAGCCCTGAGGTGTTGCGGGAAACTGCCCGGCACTATGAAACCGGTGAGCCGATATCTGAAGAATTAATCGCCAAGCTTGATGCCTCCTCCAAGTTCAACCAGGGCTTTAAGACCGTTGAGTACTTGTCCGCCGCAATATTGGATATGGACTGGCATACGCTGGAAACCACAGACTTGCAGGAAGTGGCCGCTTTTGAGAAAAAGTCGTTGGACAATATGGGTCTGATTCCGCAAATTACGGTTCGGTATCGCAGTACCTATTTTGGCCATATTTTTTCAAGTCCCGTGGGTTATTCCTCTGGCTACTACAGCTATATTTGGTCTGAAATTCTCGATTCAGACGGTTTTGATGCTTTTCGAGAGGCCGGGGACATTTATGATCCTGAGCTGGCCAAACGCCTGCGGGACAATATCTATGCATCCGGCGGAACCGCCCCTGCTATGGACTTGTATGTGCGCTTCAGAGGCAAAGAACCCAGTATTGATCCGTTGCTGAGAAATCGCGGCTTCAAGCCCTGATTGCATCATCCTGAGGCAGCGATGATTGCTGTGCTGAAGCTGAATAAGAAACGCGGCTCATTGGGCCGCGTTTTTTTTCTATTGGGTTTGCTGATTTGGGTTCTGGCTGGCTCAGCATTGAGGGCCCACCCGGAAGATGAGGTTTGTGATCCATCTGAGCCGCCCACGCCATTTTGCCTGGCGATGATGGGGCAGCTGGAAACCGAGGACCCTCCTACGGCTCTTGACACCGTTCGCGAGTACGTTGGGCTGGGTGTTGTCCACATCATTCCCCGCGGGCTGGACCATATCGCGTTTGTGTTGGCGCTATTTTTGTCGGCCCAAACCTGGCGCTCTCTGGTGCTCCAGGTAACCACCTTCACCGTGGCCCATTCCATTACTTTGGCGCTAACCGTGCTTGGGTTAACAACGGCAACAGGACCGATCGTGGAAGTGCTGATTGCCGCCTCGATTGTCTTTGTGGCTGTCGAAAACCTGTGGTTAGCCGGCAACCGAATCCGGCGCTGGCGATACGCAGTCGTGTTTGGCTTCGGCCTGCTTCACGGACTCGGATTTGCTGGTGTGCTGCTGGAGCTCGGCCTACCTCAAGGACAACTGGCGTTAGCGCTGGTGGCGTTTAATTTAGGGGTAGAGGGTGGTCAGCTGATTGTCGTGCTAGCAGCAATGCTGCTGGGTTGGGGCATTTTTCTCAGAAAGTTTGGCAAGCAAAACTACCACCGCGGGTTTTGTCGACCGCTGAATCTTGCGATCGCTGGGGTTGGCCTGTTCTGGCTGATGCAGCGGCTGTAAGAATACCGGTCACCGCCCGTACCCTGAGCAGCTGGGTGTCGACTCCACATGCTGACTCCCCCAGGGCGGCAACCGATATGACTGCATGGTCTACCCATCGAGATCTTGTAATCCCATCCATGGGTTGTTTTTCCTGCGGCTTCCCGTGACAAATGACTGTCTGCGGTTTATATCGCGAGGTTCAGTTCACAAACTGGACATTTGTTTTGACCCTGGGCCTATGGATGTTACGGAACTGAGGTAATATCTGGCCTTGAAATCAGGAAAGTCAGGCAACTATTTGGGGGCCTGCAGGTGTTTTACGCGCGATGCAGAGCAAGCAAAAAGACATCACAGTGTGGCTTCAATCCCTGGCCAGTAATCGTACCGGCGCGATGGATCAATTGCTGCCGCTGATTTATGGCGAGTTACGGACGTTGGCTCGTAGTCGGCTGCGCTCAGAAAGAGAGGCGCATACGTTGTCCACCACAGGACTTGTGCATGAGGCGTACCTGAAATTCAGTCAGCAGGATCAACTGAATGTGAATTCCCGGGCGGAGTTTTTCGCTTTTGCCAGCGAATGCATGCGCCGTGTGTTGGTGGATTACGCGAGAGCCCATCGGGCTGAGAAGAGAGGCAGCGGTCAACAGCCGGTGCCGCTGGATCAGATCGATCAAATTCTGACCGATCGTCAGGCCAGGGAAGTAACCGATATTGACTTGGCGATGGACAAGTTAAGCGACGCCAATCCTCGCGGCGTACAGGTGTTAATGTGTCGCTTGTTTGGTGGCCTCAGCTTGGAAGAAACCGCCAACGCGCTTGAGGTGTCTATGAAAACGGTGCAGAGAGACTGGACAACAGCGATCGCCTGGCTGCGTAAAGAGGTGGATGTTAATAGTTTTGTCATCGATTGAGACAAATCCAAAGGATCGCTGGCAGGCCATCGCGAAGACTTTTGAGGAAGCCCTTGAGTTGGATCGCGAGCAACGCGAGGGCTTTCTGTCCGATAGTGATTTGCCGAACGATCTGCTGCTTGAAGTTCGACAAATGTTGCAGGCCCATGAAGGACCCGCGCTGGCGATGGAGGAGGGCGTCAATCCCCCTCAGCCTCCTGAAACCCTGGGACCCTATACTGTTGAACGATCCATTGGCGTTGGCGGTATGGGTGAGGTGTACCTGGCCAAACGCAGCGACGGGACCTTCGACCGCGCGGTGGCCATCAAGACCTTGCGCGGATGGTTAACCGACTCCGCAGTTCAAGCCAGGTTTCTCCAGGAAAGTCGTCTTCACGCCAAGCTTGAACATCCCAATATTACCCGGCTCCTGGACGCCGGCGTAACGCCGAAGGGATTGCCCTATCTGGTAACCGACTTCGTTGACGGAAGCAACATCGTCGAATTTGCTGATGCGCAGTTACTGGCCTCCCGGGCGCGAGTGAAGCTGCTGTTAGGTGTTTGTGATGCCGTAAGCTTCGCCCATAGCCGACTTGTGCTTCACAGAGACATTAAGCCTTCCAATATCTTGGTGACGGAAAAGGGTGAGGTTCGTCTGCTGGATTTTGGCATTGCTAAAATGCTGGTGGACGATTCATCTGACGCAGAATTTAACGCGCCCGCCACCCAGCCTGGCGAACAGCTGATGACGCTGCGATACGCCAGCCCGGAGCAAATTCGCGGAGAGCCTCTGGATGTTACCTGCGACGTGTATTCCCTGGGCGTTGTGCTGTTTCAGCTATTGACCGGACAGCCGCCGTTCGACGCTGACACCCAATGGAAACTGAGTGAAAAAATTACCCAGGTGGACCCTCAATTTCCGCCCACCTCCCAGGGCAGCACGGCGGTGGAGGCGGACCTGCAGGCTATTTGCTTGAAGGCACTGGAGAAAAAGCCCGTGGATCGGTACGCAAGTGTGCAGGAATTGGCGCAGGATTTGCGCCGATTCCTGGGCCATCATAGCGTCACAGCTCGCCGGCCAGGAATTGGGATACGTGTTGTTCGTTTGCTGCAAAGACATCCAGTTGCGGCGCCACTGAGCGCGTTGGCGGTATTGGCCATTGTCAGCGGCGGTTTGGGTGCGGCCTGGCAAGCCCACCGAGCCCAGATAGAACGCGATCAGGCGCGTGCTCAGCGCGACAGGGCAGAGCAGGTGACTCAGGTGCTGGTGGATTTGTTCGACATCGACCCCTATGCCGAGGCTGACCAGCGGCGTGACAACATCACACTGCGAGAATTCTTGCTCAGTCGAGCGGGCGACATCGGGAAGGAGCTTGAGGGACAGCCGCAACTGAAGGCACAGCTGCTGGACCTGCTGGCTCGACTGCTGGCTAACTTGAGTCTTATTGATGATGCCGAGCCTCTCGCTATTGAAGCCTTGGATATCCGCAAGGCTGAGAAGAACAGCAGAAACCTTGGGCTGGCTACAAGCCTGATGACCGTAGGTAGCATTCGACAGTTTCAAGGGCAGTATGCCGAAGCTGAAACTCTTTACCGTCAGGCGCTTGCCATCCGACGTGAGTTTTTGCCGTCGGACGATCCATTGATCGTATCGAGCTTGAATGAATTGAGCGTGAGCCTTCATGACCAACCAGCGCCGGAAAAGCAAAAAGAGGCCAGAGAGTTAGACGAGATGTTGCTCGTTCTAAACCTAGAAAAATATGGTCCGGGATCGCTGCAGGCGGCCCAAAGTCTGAACAACCTGGGTGCGCTGTATGTGCAAAGTGGCATTGAGGGAGAGCAGGAGAAGGCAGTGCCTTTGCTGCGTGAATCCTTGATGATTCGACGTAAGCTACTGGGCGCAGACCACCCGAACACCGCAACAACGGCTGCGAACCTGGCCAATTTGCTGCACGACCTGGGTGAGCTTGATGAGGCCTCCCAACTATTTGACGAGGCCATTAGCAGCACTGAACTGGCCATGGGGCCGCAAAGTGTAAGGTTGGCCGACGTTATTTATGGGTCGGGTTTTCTCTTGATGGACCAGAAGTACTGGGAAGCGGCAGCGAGGCGTTTCGCCTCAGCCCTGACGATCTATCAAGGCGCGCTCCCGGAAAACCATCCCTATGTTGCTGATGGGCATTTTGCGCTGGGCCAAGCGCAACAGGAAATGGCGCAACCCGTTGCCGCCAGCAAAAACTATTTGCGCGCCACGCAGATATACGCAACGGATCCAGCTGGGCTGGACAGCGAGCTTCGCGCTGCATTGCACTACCTGAGAGTTGCCGGAAACACGCTGACACCGGACACTCTGAATGCATTTGTGGGGGAAAAGCTCCGTCGGGCAGACAGCACGGTTGCACCCGAACTCAGGCAGCAGTTGGAGTCGTTTGTGGCAGATATCGTTAGCGCAAATTGATGTTCCGACGTTGGCTGGAAGCGTCAATAAGCGTGGTTGGTTCTATTTGGCGTTCCGGCGTTGCAGGCAAATTTCTGATGCTTGGCGCTCTCGTCCTGATTCCTGGGTTGTTTTTTCCTGTGTTGACGCTGGATACCTTGGGTACACAGCCAGCCAGCTACTCGGTAGTGACCGGCATTGTTCGGCTGTTTGGCGCAGACAAATATATGCTGGGGCTGGTGGTGCTGGCATTCTCCGTGGTGTTCCCTGTTGCCAAGCTTTATTGGCTGCTTCGATACTGCCTTAAGCTCCCGTTGCCGTTTAAAGGCCAATGGCTGCTGCTGCTGGGGAAGTGGTCTATGCTGGATGTTTTTGTAGTTGCGGTCATTATGGGGGCAGGGCGACTGAGCCTTCTATCGAATTTCGATTCAGAGCCTGGTGTGTATTGGTTTGGAGGGGCAGTTGCATTGAGCATGCTTGGCGCTGAGCTCTTACTGGGCGTAGAAAAAACCGCGTTGGCCGGCTCTGGAAAGCGACCCCGGAGAGATTGGCTGCGTTTTACTCGCAGTGTTAGTGCAGCCATTTTACTGGTTGCCGGTTTGAGCCTGCCCTTGATGGAAATCAGCAAGTGGTTGTTTTGGGAAAACGAATACAGCGTCGTTTCAGCAATGCCAGAGTTGTGGCAAAAGGGTGAATGGCTGCTGCCAACGATGCTTGCGGTGACGGTGTGCATCGCACCATTGTTGAAACTGCTTTTTTCCGCCAGTTTCAGTCTTACGGGAAGTTGGTCTCAGCTGCACTGCAGTGAGGTGGCCAGTCGGTGGTCAATGCTGAGTGTTTTCGTGCTTTCGATCTTGCTGGTGATGATGAAGCTGGGTGACTCAACCCGCGTATCGGCCCAACTGGGGTTTTGGTTGCTGCTGGCAGGAGCCTCGTTGAACTTTCTGGACTCCCGCTGGATCTTTTCCCATGTTCAGTCTCAAGATCAGCCAATCGATGACGTTTCTCTCGTTCAGCCCAGAGAAAATTGAGGTTCGCCGAAGTACGGCGAACCTCAGGTTATTGTGGTGAGCTAGCCTCCGTTACCACCACCTTCGTTGTACTTGTGGCTGGAAGCGCCGCCGAAGAAGTTAAAAAAGTTCATTAGGTCGAACCAAAATGTTTCAAATTTCATGATGTAATCCTCAATCGATGTATGTGTTGAATTTCGTGTGTATTAAGATTTGTGACCCCAACGTTTCGTTGGATTTGCGATGAGCTCACTCAACCGCCGTTACCGCCACCTTCGTTGTACTTGTGGCGGGAAGCGCCGCCGAAGAAGTTAAAAAAGTTCATCAGGTCAAACCAAAATGTTTCGAATTTCATGCGTTTCTTCCTCTTGGGTTTTCAGAATTAGCCGTCTTTACGGATAAACGTGAACCAACCCATTCCGATGTCCGTGCCGAAGTCGGCGTTGTGATCGGTTTGGGCTTCAAACTGAGGAAAGACGTCGTTGTTAACTTTGCGGTTAGAACGTCTTCCCTCCTCGCTAAGTGCTTCCAGAGCTGCGGCTATTCGCCTAGGAGGCACATTGAGTCGGCCGGCGACCTGTTCATACATTCGGTCTTCCGGGTTACACCTGAGGTTGTGACTGCAGGTAGACAGGTGTTTCGATACGTTGCGGAACATCGCAAGCGTGCGTTCGTGCATGTCATCGGGGACAGCGCCCAGTCGTTTCAACCGGAGATCGCCATTCTCCAGTCTCTCGATGTTATTGCTGGCCTCCATGTACTCCATCAGGGCCTTCACGGAGTACCCGCTGACCTTGCATTCCTTGGTCAGTGCTTCGAACGAACGTGGGCCCGTTAACGGAAGATCCCGCGGGCCAGACTCATCCCGCCACCGTTTGCCGCGCTGCCACTCATCCAGTACTCGGGCAATCGGCGACAATCGGCCGCTGATTTCGCCCGGTTTCTGGCGCATATACGTACTGACTTTGTCGCGGGTTAAACCAGTTTGCAGGCCAACGTTGGTGCTGGTGGGGCGCTCGCCTTCGCGTTCGAGTTTTCGACTGGCGGCGTCAACCATGGATTTACGTACCAGAGGCTCAAGGTCGCTGATCTTCACTCCGTGGGCCAACAGTACGTCGGCAAGTTCTGTTAATAGGTTGCAGGTTCCCTCACGCAAGTCGGTGGGGATTTCATAAAATAGGGGAATTGCACTCATCTTTTTGCTCCAAAATGAAGAAAAAACTTCAAACTGAAGATAAAATAGCACTATGTAGGATTTAAATCATCATTTTCCCTTAGCCGGGAAAGAAGTCATATAGTTTTCTTGCCCGGCGGGAGTGGGGTCAAAACAGACCTGTCAGGGTACGTTTGGGTTGGGACTGACCTCGAACGTCGAGAAGCGGGTGGCACCCGGAGCCGCCCGCTTTTCATTTACCCCTTGCCGCCTATAGGGCTTTTCTGCTGTTATCGGTCTATGCACCGCTCGTTCAAAAAACTCACCAACGTTTTAGTCGTCACGGCATTAGTGGCACTGACAGGCTGTAACTCTCACCCTGATCGTGATGCCGACACCCTATCTATCGCATTCAATGGTGCGCCGTTGAATGCAGGCCCCGGGTTTTCTTCATCGCAATATTCCTCCGCACTGGTTCTGGCCAGCTACCAGACGCTGTTTGAATATCGGTATCTGAAACGGCCATTGGAATTGGTGCCTTCACTAGCGGCGGATTGGCCTGTAGTGACGGACGGTGGAAAGACCTTGGACATAACGCTAGTAGAAGACGCACGATTTTCCGATGACCCGGTGTTCGACCAGGGTATCGGCAGAACGGTTACGGCGACGGACGTTGCCTATTCATTGCTGCGCCATTTCGATACGTCGACCAAAGCTCGAGGTCGGTCGGAGTGGCGGGATCTGATTGTCGGTATCACTGAATGGTCCGGAGATTATCAGCAGCCTCCATCGGGCATTGAAGTGATAGACGATCGGACAATACGGTTCCGCTTGACGTCACCATCGCCGATTTTCCTGCACAAATTGGCGACCCATAATTCAGTCATTGTTCCCCGTGAGGCGGAGGAGGCTTACGGCGAAAAGTTGGGGCATCACTCAGTAGGGTCTGGGCCTTATCAGCTGGAATCGTTGGGTTCACAGCGAGCGGTACTGACCCGCAACCCTAACTATCAGCCGCGAAGGTTTAATCTGGACGAGGTCGGTTTCGACGAGGCGAGGGATGGGGCTGACTACCGCCAGTTGGAAGGCCAGTTTTTGCCAATTACTGACCGAATCGTGGTGCACTTCATCGAGCAGATGATGGCCCGTTGGATAACGTTTGACAACGGAGACCTTGACGTCATTCCCGTTACTGACCGCTTTCTAGCCGACAGAGCATCGCCTAAAAATCCGTCAGAGCGATCCGCGGAACTCGCCAATCGGTCTCGCCTGGTTCTGGGTGATCGAACGCAGGTGTCTTTGATTCGCGTGCGGATGGATGATGCGGATTTGGGGTTTGTTAGCGACCCTGTTAAGAATCAACGAAACACCCGGCTTCGTTGCGCAATTCGGGATGCCTTAGATCCAACTGACCGAAACAGGCTTTTCTTTGAAGGCAGGGCTCTGGCGCTAAATGGCGTCATTGCAGCCACGCTGCCAGAGTTTACGGCGAACGACTATGTGATCTCTGGCCCGCCTTCGCCGGCTGCCACCGATGTGTTTCTGGCGCTGGCGGAGGAAGCGGATTTGCCCGAAATTCGGGTCGGCTACAAACAGTCGCCGATCAACGCCGATGGGTTTACGTGGTTGGAAAACCGGCTCATTGCTGCGGGATACCCCCGAGAGTTAATTGAGGCAAAAACCTACGCGACCTTCGGTGAGTACATCAACTCAACGCACGATGGCAAACATCAGATATCGACTGTGGGCTGGACTTTGGCGTATCCAGATGTGGAAAATAACCTGCAGCTGTTTTACGGTCCAAACCGCTCACCGGGAGTTAACCTGGGAAACTATCAGAATGAGCGTTACGACGCGCTGTTTGAACGCATCAGGTCGATGTCTCCCTCGCAGGAGCGATCCAGGCTGGTCAAGGAGATGAATGCGCTGCTATGGGAAGATTGTGCGTTTTTTTCCAGCCTGAGCCCATTGGTTCCCATGTTGGTTCAACGTCAGGTGATTGGAAAACCTGATCGGTCTGCTGTCATGGATGGACGTTATTTCAAATACCTGGGTAAGAATCAGTAAGCCTGAGAAATCAGTTTTTGGTGCGGAAATCCGGGTAGGTCTGGTAGTCGTTGGCGATACGGTAAGCAGGGTCTGCGACAGAATCTGAGAGGTTTCTTGGCAGCCGTGGCGGCAGCTCGGTGGTCGGCACGTTAGCAAACCACACCGTTTCCATCATCGGCGTTCCATGTTCAGTCAGCTCGCCGCTCTCAACAGGAACGTTGAGTTGAATCATGACATCGGGAAGCTTGTCTCCGGTAAAGTTACCGACCATCACCAACGCGCGATCTCGTAGTTCGTAATCAAGAGTAGCAACAAGTTCTTCAACCTTAGCAATCGCTACATCCGTTTGATCTTGATGGTACTTCGACTGCGCAGACATCAGGCTCGGCATAGCCTCGGGAAACTCATATGACCCATTAACTTGCACCAAAAAACCACGACCCTCTGGGAAAACAAAAGTCTCCAGGACCGTATATTTTTCATCCAACTCTTCATCGGATGGTTGATTGGGGTAATCGTTGAATATTTCA
>JBGCET010000042.1:0-31352 GCA_045106555.1 Lysobacterales bacterium
GCAGGCCAGCGCAAACTCAAGCTTCGACGGTGAACTGGCTGCGGCAATGACCTGTGCACCTTTGGCCTTGGCCAGTTCAATGGCCGCGCTGCCAACCCCGCCCGCTGCGCCGAGGACCAAAACAATCTCGCCCTGTTCCAAGGACGCCAAATCGTAGAGGCCGTGACATGCAGTGCTGTAAGTGATCAAAAAGCTGGCGGCCTGAGCATCGGACAGCGCATCGGGAATGGGGATGGCCGTCCGCGCGTCAGCCACCTGATACTCCACAAAAGCACCCTGGGTCTGACTCACCATCACCCGATCGCCTACGGCCGCGGACGTTACGCCCTCACCCACGGCAGTGACTATGCCCGCGCTCTCAAGTCCCGGCACAAACGGCGGCGGAATCTTCACCTGATATTGCCCGGCGATGAGCAACAGGTCCGGAAAGTTCAGGGCAGCGGCGGTGTTCTTGATTTGAACTTCCCCTCTCCCAGGTTCTGGAATCTCTTGTTCTACGAGCTTCAGGCTGGACGGTGGGCCGTACGCCTCACAGACCAGCGCCTTCAAGCGTTGAGCCCTGTGAGGTATTTCACCACCGAGGGTTCATCCACCACGTCAGCATATTTAGCATTCATGTCGAATAAATTTGCCTGATGCGGATCGTCGTGTCGGTCGCCACAGGCATCCGACACCACAATGGGTATAAATCCGCTGGAGCAGCAGTCAACGCAGGTAGCCCTAATGCAGCCGCTCGTTGTCAAACCGGTAATGATCAGGCTATCGATGTTGGCAGCGGTCAGGGTGCTGGCAAGGGAGGTACCGAAAAATGCGCTGGGGTACTGTTTGGTGACAACCAGTTCGTCGTCGGCGGGAGTCAGGCCATTGGGCCAGGCACCCATTGGACTGCCCTCCACCATGTTTTTCAGCGGTTTGGCTTTGCGGAAAAACACCCCGCCGGTAACGCCCTTCGGGTCGTAGACCACGTTGGTGTAGATCACCATGACACCGGCATCCCGGGCGGCCTGGCGAATGCGCAGCGCGCTGTCTAGTTCTGCCTGAACGTCGGCGTACAGCTCGCAGCTCTTGTCGAAGTAGGCCTCGACGAAGTCAATCAGAATCAGGGCTGGCCGCTGGCCAAAACCCAACTGGTTGTCGTACGCCTTTTTGTAGTTAGCTAACAGTTCGTCCGTCATATCCGTCCCTCAGTGTGATTTTTTCAGTATTCGCTCAGGCCGCTTCCAGCACCAGCGCAATGCCCTGGCCAACGCCGATGCACATGGTGCAAAGTGCGTAGTTACCATTGCTTTCCTTAAGCTGGCGAGCGGCGGTGGTGACCAGGCGCGCACCAGACATGCCTAGCGGGTGGCCAAGGGCAATGGCGCCACCCCAGCGATTAACGTGCTCGGCATCGTCGTCGACGCCCAGTGCTCGCAGTACCGCCAGGCCCTGGGATGCAAACGCTTCGTTGAGCTCGATAACGTCCATGTCTGAAATGTTCAGTCCAGCCAGCTTCAGCGCTTTGCGTGAGGCCTCAATGGGACCCACTCCCATAATTCTTGGCGCAAGACCGGTGCTGGCTGCAGAAAGTACCCGGGCTATCGGTGTCAGTCCGTGATTCTTGGCGCCATCAGCAGAAGCCAAAAGCAGGGCGGCAGCCCCGTCGTTGATGCCCGAGGCATTGCCCGCAGTAATCGAGCCATCGGCGCGAACGAAGGGTTTTAGGCGCGTGAGGGCCGCGAGATCCGTATCGGGGCGGGGATGTTCATCAGTGTCCACAACCTTGGGGTCACCCCGCCTAACGGGAATGGTCACCGGACATATCTCTCCAGCCAGATGCCCTGCGGCAATGGCAGCGCCCGCTTTTTGCTGACTGCGCAGGGCAAACAGATCTTGGGCTTCGCGGCTGATGTTGAAATCGTCGGCCACGTTTTCGGCGGTTTCGGCCATGGCGTCAACGCCATACTCGGCTTTCAACTTCTTATTGATGAAGCGCCAGCCCAGGGTGGTGTCATACATTTGTTGGCCCCGATCAAAGGCCTTGTCGGGTTTGGACATGACCAATGGCGCGCGAGACATGGACTCAACGCCACCGGCGATAGCTAGATCCATCATCCCGCACTGGATCGACTGGGCGATGCTGGACACTGCGTTCAAACCTGACCCACACAATCGGTTGAGCGTCACACCTGGAACGTTTTCGGGCAGGCCTGCCAGCAGGGTCGACATGCGGGCCACGTTCCGGTTGTCTTCACCGGACTGATTGGCGCAGCCCATAACCACATCTTCTATGGCTGCTGGGTCCATTGATGGGTTGCGTTCGAGCAGGGCCGCAAGGGGTATGGCCCCCAGATCGTCCGTGCGAACCGTGGACAGCGCACCGCCGTATCGGCCGATGGGCGTTCGGATAGCATCACAGATAAAAGCGTCGCGCAGGTTGGTCACGGGTAAATCCATAGTCAAGGAACCCAAGATTGTGGCGCAAGCGGCGCTCCCTTGCATCAAGCAATCTCAGTTTTTTCACGCGAGTGGTTTACAATCGAGTCCATCGAACAACCGTCATTGAGGGCTATACCATGTCGATCCAATTTCAGTTTAACGGCCAGTCCGTTGAAGTCGATGCGCCGGAAGATAAGCCGCTGTTGTGGGTTATCCGGGAAAATTTAGGCGCCACCGGGACCAAATTTGGCTGCGGGATTGCCCAATGTGGGGCCTGCACGGTGCACCTGGATGGTTCGCCCACGCGCAGCTGCGTATTGCCCATCTCGGCGGTCGCTGGCCGCAATGTCACTACCATCGAAGGTGTAGACGACCCGGCAGCGCTGGCAGTTCGCAAAGCCTGGAGAGAGCTGGACGTGGTTCAGTGCGGGTATTGTCAGAGTGGTCAGCTGATGTCAGCCAGCGCGCTGCTCGCCAAAAATGCTTCACCCACCGATGATGAAATTGATACCGCGATGGGCGGTAACCTCTGTCGTTGCGCCACCTACCAACGGATTCGAGCGGCCATTCATCAAGCTGCAGACGACCTGAATGGAGAAACGGCATGAAGCGACGAATTCCACCATCCCAGTCAGCGTCAACAACGGGCGCGATGGATCGACGAGGGTTTCTAACCGTGACCGCTCTGGGTGGCGCCGGGTTTTTGATTGGTTGTTCAGATTCCGAGCCTGCCGCTAACGTGGCAAAACCTTCGGCTGCGCCTTTGCCAGCTGCGGTAGACGCCCCAATGAATGCTTTTGTGCGGGTGCAGGCGGACAACACCATCACAGTCATTGTTAAGCATCTGGACAAGGGACAAGGGGTCACAACGGGTCTGCCGGCTATTGTGGCGGAAGAGTTGGGTGCAAGCTGGTCCCAGATGCGCGCCGAATTCGCTCCAGCAGATGCCTCTCGTTACGCCAACCTGGCGCTGGGTCCGATCCAAGGTACCGGTGGTTCCAGCTCGGTACGAAACTCCTGGATGCAGCTAAGGCAAGCAGCAGCTGGTGCTAAAGCCATGCTGGTGCAAGCTGCCGCAACCCATTGGGGTGTAGAGCAATCCAGCATTGCGGTGGCTGATGGACGTGTAAGCAGCGGCGAGCTGTCCGCGAGTTTTGGCGAGCTTGCCGGCCTGGCTGCAGAGCAAACGCCGCCGACGGAGCTAAATCTGAAAGACCCTGCAGACTTCACGCTGTTGGGCACAAACCTGCCGCGATTGGATTCCAACGATAAAACCGACGGCAGCACTCAGTATACCGTCGATGTGGTTCGCCCTGGGATGTTAATGGCCGTCGTTGCCCGCTCACCGAAATTTGGCGGCAAGGTGTCCTCCATTGATTCAGCAGAGGCGATGAAGCTTGCTGGCGTCAAAAAAGTAGTAGAAATCCCCCGTGGTGTTGCGGTGCTTGCCGACAGTTATTTCAGCGCAAATAAGGCGCGAGGACTGCTGAACATAGAGTGGGATTTCAGCGCCGCAGAAAGCCGCAGTACAGCTGAGATGGAGTCCGATTTTGCCGCAATGCTCGATCAACCCGGCATGGAAGCGCGAAACGACGGTGATGCGGAAGCGGCTATCAAGGGCGCTGCTACTACAATCGAGAACGATTTCTATTTTCCGTTCCTAGCTCACGCCACCATGGAACCGTTGGACTGTGTCGTTGAGCTCAGCGCAGATCGCTGTGAAATCTGGGCTGGCTCACAAATACCTACCCTTGATCAGGGCAACGTCGCCGCTATCACTGGATTGACCGCGGACAAAATTATCATCAACACCCAATACGCGGGTGGCAGTTTTGGTCGGCGAGCAGTGCCTGACAGCGACTTTGTTGCCGAAGCGGTAATGATCGCAAAAGCCACTGACGGTGAATTTCCGATTAAGCTGCACTGGTCGCGGGAAGACGATATGGCTGGCGGACGATACCGGCCCATGGCAGTGCATCGAGTGAAAGCGGGGCTTGATGAAACCGGCAAGCTTGTTGGCTGGCATCATCGAGTATCCAGCCAGTCCATCATTACCGGAACCCCATTCGCCGCAATGATGACCAGCGACCTCGACTCTTCGGTAGTGGAAGGAGCCAGCGCGCTGCCCTATGCGGTTGAAAATGTGCGGGTAGAAGCGCACCAGCCATCCACCGGAGTGCCGGTGCTGTGGTGGCGCTCTGTCGGACACTCACACAACGCATACGCAGCGGAAGTGTTTTTTGACCAGGTGGCGAAAGCAATGGACCGCGACCCTGTTGAGTTGCGCGGGGAACTACTGGCCAAGCATCCAAGACACCTTGCGGTGCTCAACCGGGCAGCAGAGGCGGCGGATTGGGGTTCTGACCTAGGACCAGGTCGTGGGCGTGGCGTCGCGGTACATGAATCGTTCAGGAGTTTCGTAGCCCAGGTGGCTGAGGTCACAGTGACTGACGAAGGCGATTTGAGCGTTGACCGAATTGTGTGCGCTGTGGACTGCGGATTTGCGCTCACACCTGATGTTGTGAGAGCCCAGATGGAAGGGGGGATTGGGTATGGCCTGTCGGCCGCCCTGCGCGAAGCCGTAACCTTAACCGATGGCGTTGTGGATCAGCGAAACTTTGATCGATATCGTCCGCTTCGGATCAGTGAAATGCCCAAAATTGAGGTGCATATCGTCAATTCTGGTGAGGCGCCTACAGGTGTTGGTGAGCCTGGCACGCCGCCGGTAGCGCCCGCGGTGGCCAACGCCATTGCCGATGCAACGGGTCGGTTCATTAGCCGCCTGCCTATTGCCGATCAGCTGAAGACCGCTTGATTTTCAACGGCGGTCCACACTGCTGATAGCACAGTTAATCGTTATCAGCAGTTTTCCGGGCCGTCGTTAAACCCAACAGAAGATCTTGCTGGATCGCCGCACTTGAACGGCACTCGGGGTCGCCACGCCCGGCGCCACCCGCTGTTTCGAGAACAAACGTGCCGCCCGCTGGCACCTCGTTGCGCCCCATGCCGGGCAAGTCGGACTGCCCTGCAACCGCGCATCGGGCCGCTGCGCCATCACCGCCGCCGTTTCGGCCTCTGGCAGGGTGGTGGATTCGATCAAACATGCGTGACACGACAAACCCTTCGCCGTGCACGTGGGTGAACTCCATGCGCTGTCCAAGCCCGCCACGGTATTGCCCGTTGCCCCCCGAGTTAGGGCGAAACTCTTTACGGGTAATCAGCAGCGGAGAGGCACTCTCGGTAATTTCCACGGGAGTACTTCGAACGCCGGAGGGGAACGCGGTACAGGACAATCCGTCCTGAGCCGGTCTGGCGCCGCTGCCGCCGGTGTAAAAAGCGTTCATAACAAATGGCTGGGACTGGCTATCGGCCACCACACCCTTACCGCCGAGAAACACCGGCCCAAACAGACAGGAAGCGCCCTCGCTGGGCACCTGTCCACCTAGCGGATAGTCCAAACAGCCCAGCACCACATCGGGCAACATCTGGCCAATAGCGTGACGCGCTGAGACCGCACAGGGGCGCGGCGCGTTCAAGATGCTGCCCTCCGGCGCGCTGACTACAACGCGACTCAGGCTGCCGGCATTGTTAGGAATGTCGTTGCCCACCACACAACGAACGCCAAAGGAGGCATAGGCCTGGGTGTAGGTGAGAGGCACATTGATGCCTCGGCTTGAGGCTGCACTACTGCCGGCAAAATCCACCAAGATTTTCCCATCCACAATGGTTGTGGTGCAGCTAAGAACAACCGGCTCATCATAACCATCAATGGTCATTGTGTTGTGCCAGCTGGATTCGGGCAGGGCCCGGATCTCCGCCTCCATGGCGGCGCTGGAGCGTCCGATGATCAGCTCAGCCACAGGGTCCAGGGTGGTTAAATCAAACTCTTTCAACGTTGTTAGCAAAGACTCAGCAGCGCTGTGATTGCAGGCGGTAAGAGAATGCAGATCTCCCACGGCTGAGCCCGGGTCGCGAACGTTGGCCCGCAAGATTTGGATTAGGGTTTCGTTGAGTTCTCCCCCTTGGTAGAGCCTGCTCATCGGGATATTGAGCCCCTCTTCGAATACCTGCCTGCCCTCGGGCCCAAACCCCAGTCCACCGACGTCCGCGATATGAGAGGTGGCGGCAATCAACGCAACGACGTGGTCACCAAGGAATACCGGGGTGACCACCGTGAAATCGTTAAGGTGGCCCGTGCCATGCCAGGGGTCATTGGTCAGCAGCACATCTCCAGAATTTAGCTGGTCCAGCGGGAACGCTTTCAAAAACTCGACAACGCTGCTCGCCATCGCGTTGACATGTCCCGGAGTACCGGTAATCGCCTGGGCCAACATGGCGCCGTTTGGGTCAAAAATACCCGCCGACAAGTCTCCAGCTTCACGCACTGTTGTGGAAAATGCGGTGCGCATTAACACCTGGGCCTGTTCTTCAACAATGGCCAGCAGCCGGTCCCAGAGGATTTGCAGGGTAATGGGGTCCATCGTTTTATCCCGGCTCATGGTGAGCCACTGCGTTGCATAACCAGATTCAACTGTGCGTCTACACGGAGGGTAAACCCGCTGGGAACGACCGTGGTTGTTTGGTCTTCAGTGACCAGCGCAGGACCTTGTACCCGAGCGCCGGGTTGCAGAGTTTCCCGCTCAACAACCTGAGCTTCACTGGCTTGAGCGCGTTCGATCAGAGTTCTTGCTGGGGTGGAAGGCAACATCTTTTTGGCCGCAACGCCTGGTGCTGGCGGTATCCCGGGTTCCGGCCCGCTGAGGGACAGGGTCATACTCAGCAGCTCAATCTCAACATCGTCGATGACTCGTCCGTAAAGGCGCCGGTACGCGGATTCGAAAGCCTGAGTGAACTGTTCAGCCGCATCGTCGCCCAGTTCACCTTCTGGTAGCGTCACCGCTAATTCATGGCCCTGTCCGGCGTAGCGCATAAAGCCGGTGCGATGCTCCACCAACGGCTGATCGCTGTCCAGGGCAGGCCTAATCACCGCGCTGGCTTCGTCAAACATTTCTGATAGCAGCTGATTCATAAGGCCGACATCCAGGTTGCTCACCCTCATCCGTCGACTGCGAACGACTTCAAAGCTGAGCCTGGCCAGCAGGAAACCCACCGCGGAACCCACCCCCGCCTGGGCCGGGATAATGACCCGCGAGACGCCAAGTCTGGCGGCCAGTGACGCTGCATGCAGTGGCGCCGCGCCGCCAAAGGCCACCATGTCGCGCTGCCGAAGGTCCAGCCCAAACTCCGCAGCATGGGCCCGGGCGGCGCTGGCCATGCTTTCCTCAACCACGTCGCTAATGCCAAGGGCGGCATCACTTGTCGAAAGCGACAACTGCTCGCCAATGGCCCGCACGGATTGGTTGGCTGCGGCGATATCCAGGGTGAGCTTGCCACCGGCAAAACGCTCGGGGGGCAATTTACCCAGACACGCATCGGCATCGGTCACGGTGGGGTTTTCCCCACCCAGGCCATAGGCGGCAGGGCCGGGTTCAGAGCCTGCGCTGCGCGGGCCAACGCGAAGGCGCTCCAGCTTGTCCACATGGGCAATAGAACCACCCCCAGCGCCGATTTCTACCATCTCGATAACCGGAATACGCAGTGGTAGGCCGCTACCTTTGCGAAAACGGTAGCTGCGGTCCACCTCAAAGCTACGGGACTGCAGCGGTTGATAGTTATCGATCAGGCAAAGTTTGGCGGTGGTGCCGCCCATGTCGAAGGACAAGATCTGCTGAGCCTGACATTCTGCGGCTACGCTGGCGGCCAAAATTGCGCCTCCGGCGGGGCCAGACTCAACCAGCCTGATAGGAAACCGGGCTGCGGTTTCTATGCGGGTCAGCCCGCCGCCAGAGGTCATCAGCAGCGCGGGACAGATTATGCCCATGTCCGCGAGTCCTGTGCGCAGACGATGCAGATAGGACGCCATTAGTGGCTGCACGTAGGCGTTTGCGCAGGCGGTGGAAAAACGCTCAAATTCTCGGATTTCTGGACACACCTCACTGGACAACGTCAGCGATAGATCTGGCCGCTTCTGACGAATAACCTCGGCGCAGCGCTGCTCGTGATCCGGATTGACGTAGCTGTGAAGAAAACCAATAGCAACGCTTTCGACGTTGTGCTGGTCGATCACCTTCATCGCCTGCTCGATGCAGGGCTCGTCCAACCCGTGACGAACGCTGCCGTCACTGATCAAGCGTTCAACGATAGGCAGGCGCAAATGGCGAGGCACCAGCGGCGTTGCCCGATTGATATTGATGTCGTATTGCTCAAAGCGATCTTCAAAGGCCATCTCCAGCACATCACGATGGCCTGCGGTCGTTAACAGGGCGGTTGTCGCCCCGCGGCGCTCGATCAGGGCATTGGTGGCCAGGGTGGTGCCGTGCAGCACCATGGACAGGTCGGAGGGCTTCAGCGACGCCTTCGCCAGCAGCTCAGCGATACCGCTTAACATGGCCTGTTCAGGCTGCTGATGGGTGGTCAGTCGCTTTTCCGACCAGCGTTTACCGCAGTCGCTGAGCAACACCACATCGGTAAAGGTGCCGCCAATATCCACCGCCAGTCTTGCTTTTGCCACGTTGTTAGGCCTGACTCGTTGGCTTACGTGTTTGCGGGCAGCGCTAATTGGCGCTGAGTGCCGATTAGGCTGTCGCGGGTAACTAGCGCCCGCAGTTTTTCTTCGGGCCACCCTTCGGTACCTGCAGGGCGTTGCGGCAGCACCATGTAGCGAAGCTCTGCGGTGGAATCGTGCACCCTGACCGATACGGAGGGTTCCAGGGTGACGCCAAATTCTTCCAGTACCACCCGAGGTTCGCGAACCAGTCGGGACCGGTAGCTGCGAGACTTGTACCAGGACGGTGACATGCCAAGCAGCGCTCGCGGATAACAGGAACACAAAGTGCATACGATGACGTTGTGCTCATGGGAGGTATTTTCCATGACGGTAAATTCAGCAGGTGAAAGGTCAAATCCAAATTCGCCAATGGCCTGGCCCGCATTGCTAAGCAGGCGATCCTTAAACGCGCGGTCGGTCCAGGCACGGGCCGTTAATTGCGCGCCGTTGTCTGGCGACGCTCCCTGCATGAAGCTGATGACTTCAGCCTCTTCCTGAGGCGTGTAGTGGCCGGCTTCCAGCAATAATTCTCTGAGTGCGAGACCTACTCGGGCCGCCTCGGTGGTGGGTTCCGGATGGTCTGGCTGAAGTGTGCGCGCGTGGTCGTGATCGTGGTCGTGGTCGTGGTCGTGGTCGTGGCTCATGAGGCGTCTTCTAACCAATGCTCAAAAATTTCTATATCCAGCGTATCGTGCGCCGGTCCTGCGTAATCGTGCCATAACTCAGATTGGTTCAGGGTTACCCGATACAGCGTTCGTGGCTCGCCGCCATCGCCGCGAATAAATTTTTCCGGTTGGCCATGGCGGCCGCAGACTCGTTCAACGATGCCCCGCTGACCCTTGGCATAAGCCGGCACCCGATGATGCACGCCTGGCTGTCGGTCAGAAATCTGCACAGTCTGGCCGGGCGCAAACCGGGCAGTACTCACGCTCACGACTGCTGATCCTGTCGCTGAGCAATACGGCGGGTTTTTTGCTCCAGCTCAGATTGGCTGACGACCCCCTTATCGACTAATGTCCAGGCCAGAGATTTAGCCCAGCGTTCATAGTAGGTCAGCGTGTCATAGTCCTCGGGCGTCAGCCGTTCGATGCCATCGCGCAGTTCGGCAAAGTCGCTGATCAAGCCTTTTTTCAAGGCCAGCCGAATCATGGCGTCCACCTGCCATTCCCACCAGGCAGTATCGTGTTCGCCGCGTTCGATGGGTCCGGCGGCCAGGCCGCCCATATCGTGATGTGAGTCTGTCATATCAGTTAATGACCCTGCCTGGATTGAGGATGCCTTTTGGATCCATTGCCTGCTTAAGCGATTGCATCAGCGCAATTTCCTGCGCCGTGCGGCTGTGGCCTAACCAGGGTTTTTTTAGTATGCCAATGCCATGCTCGGCGCTGACACTGCCGCCCACCCGTTGGGTGTGTTGATAAACCACCCGTTCAATGGTGGGCTTGTCACTGGCCTCACCGGTAGAGGCGACGACGTGCAGATTGCCATCGCCGATGTGTCCAAAAATCAGTGTGCGGCAATGAGGCAGTTCCCGCGCAAGTTCGTGTTTAATGGCCTCGCTGACAGATCCCATTTGCGCAATAGGGATGCCTACGTCAAAAACTGCCGCAGGTTCCATGGCAGGCAATATCTCGGCGGTTGCATCCCGTAACGCCCAGAGCCGGTCTGCATCTGTCAGGCTGGCGGCAACCACCGCGTCAGAAATAAGCGACAGTTCCAGTGCCGCTTCAAGGCAGCGCTGAAACTCCTGGTTGAGTGCTGCCTCATCTGACCCCTCCGTTTGAATCAGTACGCTGTAGGCCACGTGTTGGCTGAACGGGGCCGATTGTTGGGTCACTTCCAGCGCCGCGTCCAGATAGTTTTTCCACATCACCTCAAATGCGCACACTATGGGCAGTTGCCTTGCGCATAAATTCAGCAGATGGGTCACCTGCTCAAAATTATCGCAGGCGCACAGCGCCGTGGCGGTGGCCGGTTTTGGCTGACGCAGCCTGAAGGTAACTTGGGTCACTACACCCAAGGTGCCTTCGGTGCCGATGAACAGTTGTTTCAGGTCATACCCGGCATTATTTTTCAGCAACGTGTTGTTGGCCTCAATCACCGTGCCGTCAGCTTGAACCGCGGTCAGGCCTAAAACCAGCGCGCGTGTCATGCCATGTTGAATCACCTGATGGCCGCCGGCATTGGTGGATACGATACCGCCGGCCTGGCAGGATCCTCTGGCACCTAAGTCAAGCGGAAGCTCAAGTCCGTGCTTGGCCGCGTGCTCCTGCAGCGTTTGCAGCGGAACGCCTGCTTGCGTGGTTAACGTCATCCCCGCTGTATCCACCTGAAGAATCTGGTTCATGCGCTCCAGGGACAAACTCATTTCGCCAGTGCGTGGCGTGGCTCCGCCAGCCAATCCCGAGCGCCCACCCTGGATGACCAAGGGTTGGCCCACCTGCTGACAAACCTTAAGAATTTGCGACACGTCTTCGGTTGTGCGTGGCCGAAACACCACGTCCGGGCGCAGCGGCGAATCCAGGGTCCAGTCGGAGGCGTAGCCGTCACCAACCGCGTCTCCGGTCAGGTATAGGTCTTCGGACAGGGAATTGAGAACAGCGTTCGGCGCGGCCATGGCGGTCGAAGGTCTCCTAATGACTCCGAAACGGGCAATATTGCCCGGCAAACACGGCTAGTTTAACGCTTGCAGGCCAATAAGTGACCACGCAATCTGGAGTTTTTACTCTGACTGCGCAACGGCGGGTCGCTCAACGCCGACGCGATTGCGTCCGTCGTTTTTGGCTCGATACAGGGCCCGGTCAGCGCGCTGAAGGACATCGTCGATGGTGTGGTCGTCATCGCGAAAACTGCTTACGCCAAAGCTGGCAGTCAGCTGCAACGGCTCCGGCCGCCAGCCAATTTCGCTTTGTTCAAGCATTGCCCGCAATCGTTCAGCGGCAATGGTGGCCTGCTCAAGATCGGTGCCCGGTAGTGCCAGAACAAACTCTTCGCCGCCGAGTCGACCAAACAGATCACCCTCGCGCAGATCCTGACTCAATAGTTTGGCCAGGGCTTTGAGGGCGTGGTCGCCGGCGTTGTGACCGTATTGGTCGTTGATATTCTTGAAATGATCCACGTCACACATGATCACTGACAGCGGCTGTTTGCCCCGTCGTGCCCGGGGCAGAAGTGGCCCGGCAAATTCGTTAAATCCACGGCGATTGAGTAGCCCAGTCATCGAGTCGGTTCGCGCCAGTTTGCTCATTTGAGCAGAAAGGTCTGATGCCAAAATCAGCACCATAAACAGGCCAGTTCCCAGATAGCCCGCAGGCAGGGCAACAAAATTGATTTGTCGGTAGGTTTCCAGCCACATGGCGTCCGGAGACGTGCCCTGCATGAGCGCTGCCAGAGCGGCGAGAATCTGTGAGGTGCCAAACACGCCGAGTACCGCCGCGGCCGCTTTTGAGATATTGCCGCGGCTTTTGTCATGCCGCAGAACGATCTGTGCGTTAATCAGGCAAATCAGACCGCCGTACGCCGGCCCGATAAACATCCGTAGCCCGGTATGAGGGTGGCCGAAAGTGAACAGCGCTACCAGGGCGACGACTGTAGCGCCAGTCAGCGCGATTACGGCCGCCCGAACCGATTTGCCGGCCCATTGCCGAAAGCCGGCTAGCGCTATTGATACAAACAGCACGCCCAGGGCTGTGCCAATCACCCAATAAAACCGGGAATCGCCAAACAAGCGGTCAGAAAAGAGATTGACGGAATATTGGAATGCGCCAGCCAGAAACGTGAGCGACCAAGTAAGGGCATGTAGAGGCCGCGCGAAATTTTGCCAGGCCAGCAGAAAAATCAGGCTCAGCATGAGGCTGCAAAGAATGAGCGATAAGATCAGGTAAGTCATGGCGGTGAATTGTTCAGCATTTGATCCTCGAGGAGTCGCCTTAGTGTCAGAACAATTGCCCTCTGATCGTAAAAACCCATTGTATCTTTGGAAATCGGCAAGCGTTGGGTTTGGGCGTGAACGATCGTTACCAACCCAAAACCCGTGAATCCGCAGATTCACTGATAGCCTATAATGCAGGACTGACATAACCTTGGTTGCCTGAAATTTACTACCGAGTATTCATATTGTTGTTTGGCCTTTTGTTGCCTTGGGGTGCTTTTACCCAGGACGCTCAAAGTCCAGCGGACCTCCTTGCCCAGGCAGTGGAGCAGCGCGGCGCGCCTGATGAGCACTTAAGACTGCTTGAGAAGGCCGTTGAGTTGAACAAGCAGCGACCGGAACCTGACTATGGGCTGATGGGCGACATTTTTATCGAAATGTCCAAAATCCAGGTCAACGCTGGCCAGCTGAAAGTTGCTCGAGAGTCCGCAGATCGGGGGCTAAAGTATGTCGACAAGCGCTTACACCCCAACCAATACATGCGTCTCAAGGCGATGGACCCGGTACTGGATATGGTGAGCGGCGAAACCGAACAGGCGGTGGCCAATTTTCGTGACCTGCTAGCTGAGGATCACAGCGCAGCAGATTCCGAGACGGTTGACTACGTATTGGTGAGCTACGCAACGGTGCTGCATGAAAACGGTCAGATGGTTTTGGCCCAGGAAATTTACCAGGATGTTCTGACCAGGGCTCTGCAGCGCGGTGACGAACTGTTTGCACTTCAGGTTGCCAACAATCTAGTTGTTCTTCTGATCTATCAGGGGCTTTTTGAGGATGCGCGGGACTGGCTGCGAAGAATTGAGGGACCCAGGACCCGTTCGGAATACCCCTTCATTATTTACTCCCTTCGCCTGCATGAAATTGAGTTAGGCGGGCTGTTCGGCGATCCGGAGGGTGCAATTAAAGACTTCCGGGCTTTTATCGACAAAATGGATAATTCCACTCCCCGCTCAATCGCCGGAAATGCCTATGAGTATTTGGCCGACGCGTTGTTTGCCGTTGAGGATTATGCAGCGGCCAAAGAAGCGGCGGTTACCGCTGTGGACATTCTCCAAGATCTGGCGTTTGAGCTCGTTGAAGCTCGCCAAACCCTGATCCGTACGTTGCTGGTCTTGGGAGAGTTCGATGAGGCTGAATCTATTTTGCAGGAATTCGATGATGCGGTGCTGAACTCGCCGCGGCAGGCGAGAGTGTCGGCGTTAAGGTTGGAATTGACCTTACGCCGGTCCGGCAATGAGCGCGCTGTGGTTGAGTTGGAAAATCTGTTTGACGCTTCTCGACAGGACATTCGAAATAACGCCGTTCAGAGCATCCAGTATTACGACGCCAAGCTCACCGCGGCTCGGCAAGCCGCTGAAATTTCCCGCATGCGTGAAGCTGAATCTGCGTTGTCCGCAGACGCCAAGGCCAGCGAAGCCAGAGCCAGCGAACTGTTGGCCCGTGAGCAGGCGGTTCGACGAAACCGAAATTTAATACTAGCTATTGTGGTGCTGTCGGCTCTGGCGCTGATTACCATCCTGTATGCCATCAATCGCCGATCCTACCAAAAGCGGGTGCTGGCCAATCAGCAGGCTCTGAACCGGGAGCTATCGCGACAGGTGGACGAAAAATCCGAGGCCCTGGTTAATCAGCTGAACGAACAGGCTGAGCTGCAGAGGGCGTTGGATCGTAAGAAGCAAACCGAGCTAATTGGTCAGCTGACTGGCAACGTCGCCCATGATTTCAATAACCTGTTGCAGGTGATTTCCACCGCCAACGAACAATTTGAGGAGCTGGTTCAAACCCCCGAGCAACTCAGCGTGCTGAAAGCATCGTCAGACTCCGTGCAATACGCCAGCGATATGACCTACCAACTGCTGGCCTACTCGCGCCAGCAAGAGCTAAAGGCCACTGCAACCAATATTAGCCAGCTGCTGCGCGGCACCCAAACGCTGTTTCGATCGGCGGTAGGTGAAGAAATTCAACTGCAGTTTGATGAGGGTGATCGCGACGCCGTTGCGTTGGTGGATCCCGCTAAGCTGACCACGGCAATATTAAATCTCCTTCGCAATGCCGCGGATGCTATGGAGGCCGGTGGCGAAATTGAGCTGCGCATTGAAAATAAGCTGCTCGACCAGCAGGCCAGCGAGCGTTGGCCCTCTCTGAAGCGCGGGCAATATGTATTCATTTCGGTCACTGACAATGGCTCGGGAATGGACTCTGAGACCTTGGAACGCGCCTGCGAGCCATTTTTCACCACCAAGGAAGAGGCCTCTGGTACGGGTCTTGGACTCAGTTCGGTCTATGGTTTTGTGCGGCAGTCTGAGGGCGACCTTAAGCTAGAAAGCACCGCTGGCAAAGGCAGTTGTGTGACGTTGGCTATCCCCGCGAGCGAACATACCGTGACGCCCATAGAACGTCCCAAACAGGATGCCAACAGCATGCAGGACAAACGCGTATTGGTGGTCGAAGATAACCCTATGGTGGCAAAGACCGTGACCCTTGCGCTGCGTAGTGTAGGGGTACAGGTAAGTTGTCTAGAGTCAGCAGACGAAGCGATTGAGCATTTGGCCGATGGAGCCAGCTACGATTTTCTGCTGACCGATGTACGCATGCCAGGGGTTAACGACGGTTACGACCTGGCCCGCTGGGTGTCGAAACAGTCGCTGGATACGCCGGTTATTATCATGAGTGGCTATACCGACCGCACAGATACCTCCCAGGATTTTCCGGTAATCAATAAACCCTTCACCCGAGGGCAGCTGGTTGCCTGCCTGCGAAATGCAGACAGGCAGTCGGTGGTGAACGGGTAGTTATTGAGCCGGAATTGCCAGCGATGTGCAAAATGCGTCGGGGGACAAGCGAGTGATATTCACCATGTCATCTGTGATTGCTTCATCGTCAAAATCAAACGCTAAAATCCCGTTGGTGCAATCTGCAAACTGAACCGTCATGGTGCCAACAGCTTCAGTTGTGGTCGGCGCCGGGTCATTGAAAACCCCGCCGGTATTGCGCGAGATTGTCAGCGCGGCAGTATCGCCCGTGAAGGTCCCGCTGGCGGTGAACCAGCGATGCTGGGTGCTGCCAAATCCGGCACCTTCGTCGCTGGCCGGTGCGTTCACGTCGTAGGTAAACCAGGCAATAAACACTTCTTTTCGGTCACCGCTGTCAATCACGTCGACTAGCCAGCCCTGTCCTGGAGTAGCAGCATTAAACCAAGTGCCCGATAGTCCAGGGTTAATTTCAAACCCGTCAACCTCAGTAATGGTGGTCATGATCAAATTATCTTGGGTTATGTCATCGACGCTCCCAATAATTCCGTTGAATACCAGAGGAACCTCACCCAACGCGCCGCCACCCAGGTTGATCGGTGCCAAAGAGCTAATACGGTCAACAATCTTCATTCCATCACCCATCACTCGGCCAAAAACGGTGAAGCCGCCGTTGTTGGTGTCCAGTGACACGTTGCTGTCATCCAAATTGATAAACCACTGACTGGTTGCGCTGTCCGGGTCGTTGGCCAATTTGGCCATCGCGACGGTGCCACGCAGGTTAGAAAGGTTGAATTCGTTGACGATGGCTGCGTCTACGGGCACTTCGCCAAATTCACCGTCCAAAAAGGTAAAGCCACCGCCCTGAATGACAAAGGATTGCACCACGCGGTGAGAGTAGGTGTTGGCGTAGTCCCCATCGCGAACGTAGTTAAGAAAATTAGCCACGGTATTTGGCGCGTCATTTTCCAGCAAATCGATGTAAAAACTGCCGAGCTGGGTATCTACCCGAACCACGCTGGCGTGAATCTGCGGCGCGGTCAATAACGCCAACAGGATAATGGTGAGTCTAATCATGAAATCTCCAATTCTGGATTGGCCGCCGACTGACAGTCGGGGCACCAATAGGTGCTGCGATGATGCCGCCCAAGACGGTCATATGCAATGGGGTGGTCACAACGGTGGCAGGGAAGGCCGGCGCGGCGGTATACCCAAAGCCTGCCTGCGCCGTCACTTTCGCGACGGGTTATCCGTGGGCCACCGCCCAGGTTAGCGCCCAACAACTCACTGGCGGTGCGGTAAAGGTCCCGCAAAGCCTCGTTATCCAGTTGTCCGATTACGGTGCTGGGAGCAAGTTGGTAAATGTACATCAGTTCCGATTTGTACACATTGCCGATACCGCTGGCGATGCGCTGGTCCAGGAGTACATCAATGGCCAGGGTGTCCGCTTCTGCCATGTCACGGGCACGCTGGACAATAATTGATGGATCAAATCCACCGGCAGTAAGGTCAGGGCCGCTCCGTCCATCCAGCACCGCCGCCCGGACGCTGGGAGTGGACACCAGTTCGACCTCTTTAGCGTTAAAGCAGACGTAGTCATTGTTGTCGACCGTTAACACCAGACTGGCCCGGGTTTTGGGCTTCCTCCAGGGCTGTCCCAGCGGATAGCGGTGCCAGCTTCCGTGCATGCCCAAATGGCTGCGCACGCTGTAGCCGCTGTCCAAATCTACAAATAGGTGTTTTCCCATGGCTCTGACGGACACAATGGCCTTTGCCTGAACGGACTGCTGAGCGCTGCGATCAGCGATAAGCAAGGCTTCCAAAGGCTTGCCGCTGAGACGAGGCTTAAGGTAGTTGGCAATTTTATGAACGGTATCGCCCTCAGGCATGTTTTTGCGTTCCTGCGGGTTGCATGTCGATCAGGCCACCGTAGTCCAGGGAAAATCCTCGTTGGCGAAAGGCATCCAGCAGCGGGGAGTCCTGAGGTTTTTTCCCGTCAATTTTTTCGAGCACAACCATGGCGCTGCGTTTGCCGGTCTTGGGCAGGTGGCGCAGTTTGCTGATGGCGCCGTCCAGCGCCCCGTCGATGGCGTCCAGAGCTGCTGGAAAGGTCACAATGTGGCGGTTTCGCGAGGTTACGAAAAACAGCACCTGGCCTCTCGCCAACAGCACCCAGGCGCCGGCGACGCGGCGCGGTTTGGCGGCTTTCACATCGGCGCACTCAGGCCAGGGAACCAGGGCACCAAAGGGGTTGGCCGGGTCGATGGCGCAGAGCACCTGAATCTCATCATCGGTAATGGTGTTGTCCCGTTCTTCGGCATCCGAGCGCGCTGCGCGCAGCTGGTCAACAGCGCCAGCAAGGGCAAACTGGGCACCGTTCAACCCATCGACAAAATGACCGCGCCGGCAGCGGCCTTGCTCGGCCAGCTCTCTGAGCACTTTGTAGATTGCGGAGAAACCGCCAGGCAAATCTTCGGCCTGGGCGCACTGACGACTCACCACGCCATAGCGATCCAGCAGCAGCCGGGCGCGCGCCAGAGCGCGTTCCGTGTCCTTGGCCGGAACACTCAGCAGGCTTGATACCAACGACCAGCGACCGCCCGACGCGGATGGGCCCTGGCTGGCCTGGCTGTAACGTTGTCCGCGGCGCGGCGTGCGCCGTCGAGTCAATGTGAGTGACTTAAACGGGCTAAAGGTGTCGTTCGTCACCTGGCCATCCCACACCAGATCCCAAAGCGCCTGGTTGAACTCTCCGGCAGAGTACGGAGGTTCGGTTTTCAGATCTTCCACTACCGCCTGAATTTCAAACGAAAAGGACGCGCCGTGGGTTTGCAGGTGATGGATAATGGCGCCATGAACGTCGCTGGCGGGTTCATAGTCTTGGGGCGTTGGCAGCAGATGCCGAACCTGCTCACGCAGGTAAAGCGCCACCCGGCCGTCTTTGGGCCCGCTGGCGCCTCGGCCTACCCAAACAACGGCGCCCGCTGCCGCCAGCATATCCAGCATTTCCAGTCGAAAACCCGGAACCCGGCGAGGCAGGATGACGGTGCTTAAGGTAGACCAGGGCAGCGCTAGATCCTGTAGCTGGCCGATAATCTCGCGCAGCTGCTGCTCTCCGCCACGCTCCGCGGTCAGCCCCTGCCAGCTGGGCAGAAACAACGCCAGGGCCGGAGTATCAACCGCCGCCACCTCGTCTCGCAGGCTGGCCAGGTTGCGTCGCTTTAACCGCCTCAGCACCTGGGCGTCACACCAATCCAGCTCGGCTCCGCCTGGGCGAATCTCTCCCTTTACCAGCACACCGCGCTGCTCCAGCAGCGTTAGTACCGGTTCAAGCTGGGCGGGCCGCAGGCCCCAGCGCTGGGCTGGCTGGCGGGTCAGGAACGGCCCGCGGTGGCGGGCGTAGCGGCGCGCCAATCGCTCAAGCGGACCGTCCACCGGGTCCATAAAGGCATCCGGCAGGCCGCCGGGTGCCACCGTGCCCAGGGCGTCCCGGTAAAGCCCCGCGTCTTCCGCGGCAATCCAATGGGGCTGTTCATTAATCGACACCGGTATGGCTCGGCGCTGGTCCTTGAGTGACTCAAGCCAGGGTTCAACGGGCTCGGGGGAGCGCTGTTGCAGTTCTTCCTGGGTCAATTCTCCGAGTCGCCTCAGAAGATCATGAAGATCGTCCGCATCCCTGGCCTGGTAGTCATCCGTCAGCCGCTGCAGCTCGGCCTCAAGCTGCTCCAGCACGTCACGATCAATGAGGTCGCGCAGCTCAGCCTGACCCAGCAGTTCCCCCAGGAGCGCTCGATCAAGGGTCAGCGCCTGGGCTTTGCGTTCGGCCAGCGGGGCATCTTGCTCGTAAAGGTAGGCGGCCACGTAGGCAAACACCAGGGACTTGGCGAACGGTGATGCTGAGGGGGTTTCAATGTCATCAACGCTAACCTGGCGGCTGGCGATATCACGCAACAGGCTTTTTAGTCCCGGCAGATCAAACACATCGCCCAAGGCCTGGCGATAGGTTTCCATAACGATAGGGAAGCTGGGGTACTGACGTACCGCGGCCATCAGGTTTTGGGATTTCAGCCGCTGGGCCCAAAGCGGGGAACGCTGGCCGGGTCGGTTGCGCCGCAGCAACAGCGAGCGCACCGCGTTTTCCCGAAACAGGCCGGCAAACAGTGCGGTGCCGGACAGCTGGTCGGTGATCAGTTCGTCCACGTCGTCAGCGGAGGGAATTAGGGCGTCAAGCGCCGGCAATTCGTCGGTGTCGGCTAGCCGCAGCACGATGCCGTCGTCGGTGTACATCACCTGCATCTCAAACCCGGCCAGCTCTCCCAGGGTGCGCTGTAGTGCCATGGCCCAAGGAGCGTGAATACGGGCGCCAAAGGGGGTCAAAATGCACACCCGCCAGTCGCCTAGCTCATCGCGAAATTTCTCGATCACGATATTGCGATCGGTGGGGAGGGTGCCGCTGTGGGTTTTTTGTTCCTGCACGTAAGCGGCCAGATTGCTGACCGCCATCTCGTCCAAAGGCGTGTTGTCGGCAATCCAGGCGCGAGCCTTGCTTTCGCCGAATCGTCCCGCTTTGCGAAGAAACTCACCGATCGCCTGACCCAGCTCAATGGGTCGGCCAGGCCCATCGCCGCGCCAGAACGGCAGTCGACCGGGCTCCCCAGGAGCTGGCGCAACAATCACCCGGTCGCGAGTAATGCCGTCTACCCGCCAGGTGCTGGCGCCCAGCATAATGTTGTCGCCCACCCGGGTCTCAAACACCATTTCTTCGTCCAGCTCACCCACTCTGGGGCCGTCTTCTCCCAGGTGTACGCCGTAGGCACCGCGGTCTGGAATGGTGCCGGCGTTCATCCGGGTTACCATGGCGGCGCCTCGCCGGGGCGACAGCGTGTCGTTGCTGCGGTCCCACGACAGCAGCGGCCGAAGGTCGGCAAAGTCGTTGGACGGGTAGCGGCCGCTTAGCATGTCCAGCACGCCTTCCAGGGCCGTGCTTGAAAGGTCTCGGTAAGACCATGCACCGGCCACCAGAGCGGCGATTTCCTCCACCGTGTGGGGCTCGGAGCAACACTGGGCAACAATCTGTTGGGCCAGCACATCCAGCGGATTGACCGGCACCTCAATCCCTTCCAGCTCGGCACTCAGCATGCGTTGAGCCACGACCGCGCTTTCCAGCAGGTCGCCGCGAAACTTGGGAAATATTTTGCCGTGACTTTTCTCGCCCACGCCATGTCCGGCGCGTCCCACGCGTTGCAGTCCGCGGGCGGCAGACCCCGGCGACTCCACTAAAATGACCAGGTCCACCGACCCCATGTCGATGCCCAGCTCCAGCGAGCTGGTGGCGACGATGCCGCGGATAGCGCCGCTTTTTAGGCCTTCTTCGATTTCTGAGCGTTTGGCGTGGGAAATGCTGCCGTGATGGGCACGGACCAGTTCGGCGTCGGCCAGTTCGTTCAGCTTCTGGGCCAGGCGCTCGCATAGTCCGCGGCTGTTCACAAACACAATGGTGGAGTGATTGCCTTCTATGGCGCTGAGTAGCTGTGGGTATATGGCAGGCCAGATGCCCCGTTCTGCCTGAGGCGTCCCCACCTCGCGGCTATACAGCTCGCCGAGTATGGATCCGCCGCTGTCGGGTTTGGGCTGCACCGGCGGATTTTGCATGTCCGGTACCGGGACACTGACCACAACGTCAATGTTGGGTTTGGCGGAGCAGTCAATGATGTCGATGGGGCGTTTCCCACCCAGAAACTTTGCCACCGTATCCAGTGGCCGCACCGTGGCGGACAGCCCGACCCGCTGCGGTTCCTCTGGCGTCAAAGCCGCCAGGCGTTCCAACGATAGCGCCAGATGAGCGCCGCGCTTGGTCGGAGCCAGGGCGTGAATCTCATCGATGATGACGGTTTCCACGGTTCTCAGGTTTTCCGCCGCCTTGGAGCCCAGAATCAGGAACAGTGATTCGGGCGTGGTGACGAGAATCTGCGGCGGGTGTTTGGCCTGCTGCTGGCGTTCGCGCTGGGGGGTGTCGCCGGTGCGCACCGCCACGCTGGCGGATCGAAATGCTTGGTCCAGTCGCTCCGCTACCCGGGATATACCCACCAGCGGCGCGCGCAAATTCCGTTCGATGTCGTAGACCAGGGCTTTTAGGGGTGAGATGTACAGCACCCGGATACCGGGTTCCTGCTCAGCATCCGTCTGTCCCAGTCGATCAATGCCGGCGAGGAAGGCAGCGAGGGTTTTGCCGCTACCTGTTGGTGCAACCAGCAGGCAGTGCTGGCGCTTGATGATGGCGTCCCAGCCCTTTTTTTGAATGGCCGTGGGTTGCTCAAAGTTTTCCTCAAACCACTGGCGGGTGGCTGGATGAAACGACTTCATGGGGCGGGACTCTTCACCGCACAAATGGTACCAAGGTGAACGTCAAAAAGTTGTGCTGCGGCAAATAATGCCCGGGGGCGGGTGCTCAGGCCGGCGTGTGAATTTGGCGCACCCTGGCGATTGTGTCGGCATCCGCAGCACGTTTGTCCTTGCGATAGGCCTTTACGCGGGCAAATCGTAGCGCCATGCCTGCGGGATATTGGGGGCTGGTTTGCACGTCGCTGAAGGCAATTTCTACGACTAGCTCAGGCTGCACAAACACCACGTTGTCTTCCCGCTGGGTTTCCAGTTCCAGCAGTTTTTCGGTCTGCCACTTAAGGGTGCGATCAGTCAGGCCTTTGAACGTCTTGCCCAGCATGACCAGTTCACCACTGACTTCGTCTCTGGCGCCCAGGTGAAGATTGGACAGCAGACCTTTGCGTCGGCCGCTGCCCCATTCAGCGGCAAGCACGACCAGGTCCAGGGTATGTGCCTGTTTAATTTTCAGCCAATCTGCGCCGCGGCTGCCAGCCCGGTAGGGGGCCGTCAGCGATTTGGCCATCACACCTTCATGGCCCCGGGTTAGCACCTCGGTGAGGAACTGTGTTGCTGGCGCGGGTTGATCCATGATCTTGCGTTCCACCCGAAGGCTCTCCGGCAGCGTTCGTTCCATCACCGCGATGCGTTGATCCAAACGCTCATCAATCAGCGGCTCGCCGTTTAACATCAGGCAGTCGAAGATGAACAGGTTCAACGGAATCTTGTCCAGCAGCTCTTCAACCCCCTTGCGCCGACCAAAACGGCGCATGGTGACCTGAAAGGGCAGGGGGCTGGCGTCCTTGCCCAAAGCCAACACTTCCCCATCAAATATGCCGGAATCCAAACCCAGGGCGATAACCTGATCCACGATGTCGGGCAGTGAAAATGTTACTTCGTTCAGCGCCCGGCTGTAGATGGCAACCCGATTTCCCAGTACGTGGATCTGAACCCGTGCACCGTCCAGCTTCACTTCCAAAGCCGCCTCGTCCAGGGCGGTCATAGCGTCTGCCATAGTTTCAGCGGGCTGCGCCAACATGGGTCTTACCGGCTTGAACAACTCCAGCTGAAACTGGTCCAGACCGGCCGCGCCTTCAGCAAACGCTGCTACTGCCACGGCGGCCGGGTCGCCAGCCAGCATGACCGCTCGCTGCAAATCCTTCAGGGGAAGCTCAGTGGCATCTGCCAGTGCTTCGGTGAGCAAGGCTTCCAGCGCGCCCTGACGCAGTTCACCCAGAATGAGCCGGCTGAGAAATTGGGCGGTGGCACCATCGAGCTGCGCGTAGATCGACGCCAGTTTTTCCTGGCGGGCTTTTCCTGAGCCAGCGCCGCTCATGCTGGCGATCGAAGTGAAAGCCTCGTCCATTTCCGTGATGGTGAGCGCGGCAGGCTGATCAGGTTCTCCGGCCTGCATCTTGTTGATCAATGAAGGCCCAAGGCCAATTTTGCCTTGGGGTAAATTTCCGCTGAGGTAGTTAACCACCAGCCCAACATTCTCGGGTTCAATGGCGTTCAAGCATTCAGCCAGATGAGCGCGTTTTTTCAGTCGGCTGCGGGTCGCCGATACTGCTAGGGAAACTCCGGCTAGATCTGTCAGGCGCATAGCAGGTCGTTATTCGGGCAAGCGCCTGCGCGGCCCATTAGACGGTGACCGCATTGCCGCGGAATATCCGCGCCAGGTACCGGCTGTCTTTGGGCTGAGGCGCGGGAACTGAACACTGCAGTACAGCGGCCACCAGGCGCTGCATTTCTTCCGCCAGTTCTTGATCGTTGCCTGGCTCCTCCGCGCGGGCTCGGCGGGTCAGCTGGACCTGATTGATGGCCGGCGCGGTGGGTAGACGTTCGCCCTCTACACCCAGGGTGACGGTTAGTGCGTGCAGCGAGTTTTTCGCAAACAGCGCCAAGGCAAACTCTTCCCGGGTTGAGGCCCGAGACGTGCCGGAGGTAACCAGTACAATTTGACAGCCGGCAATCAATGCGGCCTTGCTGGCGATGCGGAAATGATGGGTTAGATGATTGTGCACCACCTCGCGAAATTCTTCGGTGGTAAGTACCCGATCCCAGCTGCGCCCGGCGTCTGCGGCCAACGGCTTCAGCGGCATCCGTGCGAACGGTGTGCTGACCACAACGTCGATCTCTCCCATCTCGTCGCGAGCCAGGTCCAGAGCATCTTCCACATTCTCATAAACCCGCAGCACCTTGATGGCCTTATCGTTGATCTTGGCTAGCCGGGCGCGCACAAATTTCTCGCTGTCATCGGTGTTCACAATCACCGTCAGCGCCTTAATGCCATGGTCGAAAAATCCGCCGGCAATGGCCAGCAGTTCTTCACGCATGGTGTCGCCAATCAACACCACTGACTTACCGCTGAGGCTGCTGAGGTCTTCTTTGCCCGGCGGAAGCATCATTTCGCCCTCAGTCACAGAGCGATCAAACTTCAGGCCGCCTGAGGGGTGAAAGGTTTCGCCGCTCACAATTTGATCAGCCAGACTGAATACGGTGGATACACCGACCTGCTCGTCCGTAGGCATTTGGTGCAGATGCAGGCGATTGATTATGCCGGCTTCAATTTTCTGCGCAGCGCGTTCGATATCCGCTGGCGCAAAAAAGTCGCCATCGGGTACGTAGAATTTAGCGAGGAACTGCTCGCCCGCATCCGCGCCGACCTGGCCGCCGGCCACCAGCCGTCGACAGAGTTTCTCTGCCAGCGGTCGGCTCAGAAGGTAGCTTGAGGCCTGGGCTTCGGTGGGGCCATCGGAGGCCTGGGTTACCAGTCTAGCCAGGGCCGTGGGGGCATCCGTCCACTGCGCCAACTGATCCAGTTCATTCACCGCAATAGACTGCAGGGAACTTTCGATGGTGTCGTTGCCGGCAGTAAGCAGGGCGCCGAACACCCGATTGAGTCGGATGTTTTCCAAGATCAGCCGACCGCGCCGGGAAAACAGGCCGGGCGCGCCGCCCAGGCCTCTGAGGCGCGCGCCATCCACTGGACCTGGGGCCATAGCGTTGATCTGAATTTCCGGCCCGAGATGGCGGGACAAAATTTCTGCCAGCACCCGCTGACCGGCTTTGGATACGGAATAGTCCGCCCGATTTGGGTACGCCACCGCCAGATATTTTTCCCCGCCGAAGTAGCTCGACACATTCAGGATATTGCCGCTGCCGTGGTTTTTCATGGTGGGGGCAAACAGGCGAATCAGCGCGTAGTTGCTGATCAGATTGGCCTCCATGGTGCGGTTCCAATCGTCCAGCGACATGTCGACCACCATCTCCTCAGCGCCGGATATGCCGGCGTTGTTGATCAGGAAGTCCACGTTGCCGAATAACGCCATGGAGTGGTTGAACAGTTTTTCCAGCGCGTCGTTATCACCCACGTCGATGCCGGGCAAAATAAACACCCGGTTCTCAGGGTCGCCGTAGCCTGAACGCCGCAGCTCATCAACGATATCGTCGCGGGCGCCAGCCAATTTCGGTTCGCTACGCGCGCTGAGCAGTACCCTGGCACCCGCGAGCGCAAGGAACCTTCCAAGCTGCAATCCAATGCCCAAACTGCCCCCGGTAATGACCGCCGTTTTGCCCCGATGCAGTCCCGGCAGTACCCGTTGAATCGACATGGGCATGGAAGTTTTGCCGGTGGCCCGCTGAATCGATTTGGGAATCCACAGGTTGATGGCATCCATCATTCGCACACGGTTATTCATGGTGACGCACCAGTCCGCCGCATAGGCAATGTTGTCCGACTCGTTGTTGTCAAACCGCACCAGCTGGTTGGGGTTGTAGCGATAGGCGCGCTGGCCTGAGGTGTGCTGACGTTCAGATTCCAGCCGCCAAACCCGTATCAGGGCCTCGATGCCGGCCCGACTGATGTCGTTTAAGCGGTTTTGCTGGCCATCGTGGGGATTGGTGACAAAGGTGACCGCCGGTGCGGCATCCTGGGCAGGCCAGGAGGCCAGTCGTTGACTCAAGGATGCCGCAAACGCTACCGGCGCCACCATCTCGTTATCGATAAAGCCTTCGACGTCGCTGTCTTCAGTGGACGCCAGGGAGTAGCCGTAGGCGCCGTTGCTGGCGCCCGGCAGGTAGATGGCGCCGTCGAGTTTGCCAAACTGGTCGGCAATCATCTCGAACACATGGTCCATGGATTCGGGGCGCAGCGGATTGAGGTACTGCAGCTGTATGCGTCGATCTTCGCCGGATGCCAGCTGCACTCGGGCCCGGCCGACGGCGTCCAGAGTGCGGAAACACAGGATGACCTGGGCGCCATGGTTCACGTTGCGGCGGGCAAAGACTATGGCGTCATCCGGGTCGTCACCGCCGACGATTAGGATCACTCGGTCGCTCAAATCCACCAGCCGGCTGTCCGGCCAGGAAACCAGCTTGAAGCGGCTCTGGGCCGGCACCTTCATCCCGTTGGTGACCTCCAGCGAATGCCCCGAAAGACCGCTGGATTCTTTACTGGCAAGCCAGGTGATGGTGTCAGCCACATTTTCTGGCGTGGGATAGCGAAACGCCAGGTCTCCCTCCTCCGCAGGAGTCTTGTTGGTCATCAGCTCGCGAAACTGCTTGGAGGTGCTGCCGGCATCGATGTTTTGCAGCCGGTCCATGGCGGCAAAAACCGTGTCAATGCGCTCGGACTTAATGGGGCCGGGGAACACGGTGTTGACCCGCACAGCTCGCAGGCTAGGGCCCAGTTCCCGTGCTAAGCCCAGAGATAGCGCATTGAGTCCGGATTTAGGCACCACGTAGGGAATGCGGCCAAAGTAAGGCGTGCGAGAAAAAATGGTCGAGATGTTTACCACCGACGCACCCGTGCTGAGGTGGGGCAGGGCGGCTCGGGTCATGTTCCAGGGCCCGCCAATCAGATTCATGGACGCTTCCAGCAGGGTCTCGCCTTCTTCCAGGGCGGTTTTCTGTTCCTCGCTGAAGGGAATGTTTTCCAGGGTTTGTTTTGGACCGGCGCCGCCGGCGTTGTTCACCAGGACGTCAATGCCGCCGAATTTTTCAACGCCGTGGGCCACCACCGCCTCGCAGTCTTTTGGTACAGCGCAGTCACCGGCAGCGCAGGTTATGTTGTCTGCGGTAAATCCCTCGTTGATCAGCTCTTGCTCAAGTGCCGACAGTTTTTCTGCGGTGCGGCCATTGAGCACCACCTTTGCGCCCTCGCGCAGTAGGTGCCGGGTAATGTGGGAGCCGATATTGCCGGCAGCGCCGGTGAGGATAATGCGGCGGCCTTCCAGCCGGCGTCCAGCGGTGCTTTCAGTGGTGTCGGTCATCGAAGGGTCCCTGCAGATCCGGTGTCAATTTGTTGAAAGTCTTCACCCTGGGCCTGGGCATCGCGGATGGCCCAGGCTCGGTAGAGTTCGTCGCGGGTTTTTAAGCCCATGCGGGGCAATGCGTGCAGCGCCACATAGGTGGCTCCAGCGTGGCGGTTTTCCCACATGGCCTGGTGGGCTTGCGCCACCTCATCGAAGTTCACCGGCACAGGCTCCACCACGTCAATCATGCCCGCAGCAATGCGCTCCTGGACCTCGGAAAATTCCCGCGCAGTGTTCAAATGGGTGCCGCGAATTTCTGCGCTAGGCATCAGGATGCGGCGTTGGCGCATCCACACCTGCGGCGCGTAGAAGCTGAGTCGCTGGCCGGCCAGGTCTTCGGCGTAGACCACCTTGCCGGTGTTGGGTTTTACCAGTGAGGTAGACAGCGCCAGGGAATCTCTTCCGCTGCGCTCAAACACCACGTCGGGCAGGCCGCGTTTGTCCATGGTGTTGCGCAACAGTGGGCCGATAGCGGAGCCAACCGGCTTCAGCGTGCGGTCAGAAAACGCTCGCACCGCCTCTTTGAAATCTGCCGACTCGGTAAACGGATCGGGCATGGGTGCCAACGGGCCGGGGGGATCAAAGTCATCGCCAAAGCGGCGCTGAATCTGCTCTACGCTCACCACGCCGCTAAGCTGCGCACCAAAGCCCAGCGAAGTAACAAATTCCCGTTGCTCGATGGTGTCGGTGAGCACCGCCACTCGCGCTCCCGCGCTGCATCCGGCCTCGATGGCTTCAACGCCCACCGCGTCAACAACGCCGTCGCTGGCGCCAGGGCCGTACATCACCAGCAGAGACTGACCTGCCCGCAGGCGAGCGTTGCGCAGCATGCTGGCCACGGGCTGCGCCCCCGGTTTGCCCATGAAGGAAAAACGATAGCCGCTGGATGCGCCAAAGAACGTGAGTACGCCGCCTTCGCCCAGGAGTTGAAACGATCGACCAAAGGCTTTTTCGCCGGCGTGAGACACCACGTAGTCGATGGGGCCGCCAACGCTGTCGTGGGAAGCCTTTACAAATTCATCGCCGGCCTTTTCCCAGTCCTGCCATTGGTCGTCAGCGTCTGGCACCGGGGTAAAGATGTTGGCCCAGCGTGGGTCTTTGCGATTGACCGCTTCGCCGCCGAAGTCACGCACCCGTTCGGCGCGGTCTTCGGACGACACCATGCCTAGCACGCTCAGTCCGCTGCTGCGGGCACTGCGCAAACATTCCAGGCCAGTGCCAGTGGATGCACCTTCAACAAATAACCGTGCGCCGGGGTGAATATCCAGGGTGTTGTAGAGGGCTCGATGGATGGTGCCTTGAGTTAGGCCGTATGCTCCGGCTTGCTCAATGGTCAGCCCCGGCAATTTGCCATGCAGCTGGGGCCCTTGCACCACAAGGAACTGGGCGTGGCTGCCGTCGTTGCGCTCATAGCCCTGGATGCGGAAATCGGCGGCCATGGGGTCCAGCCCCTGGTCCGGTGCCAGCAGTTCACTTTGACCGGAATAGATGGTGACTAGCTGGCCAATCTGCAGCCGTCCCTCTCGCGCCAGTTCGCTACCCAGCTGGGCGATGATGGCCACGCCGCCAGAGCCGGTGACCTGCAGGTCCACGTCCCTGGCGTCAAAGGGCGACACCGGAATGCCGGTGATGGCCCAGATGTCGTTGAAATTCAGTTCCGAGGCCAGCACGTATACCAGCGCGTCGTTTGGCCCAGGCTGCGGCGTATCAAAAACCAACAGTCGTTCTGCGTCGATGGGGTCGCCGTGAGCGGGTGAGCCGTCAGCCGCGCGTTTGATCACCCCCAATCCATATTGGTAGGGCGGCACCGAGGTTACGCCAGGGAAAAAGCTCGCGCCTAACGGCAGCAGCTGACCGCCGCTCTCCAACTGCTGGCAAGTGGCTTCATCAGCATCCGGTGGAACCGGGACAGACCGGGTAGGCAATGGATTGCTGCGCTTTTCCAAAAACGCCTGAATGCCTGGAGGGCCGGCCTGGGGATCACACACGGCGTCGGCAAACAGGCTAGCTTCTTTTTTCAGGCCAACACTCTGGCCTTGAGCCGCGCCCACCGTTACTGCTTCCACAATGCGCTCAACGGCGCTGCCGCGATCGCCGGCACGGGCCTGGGCCACGGTAATGCCCAGTGGGCCTTGTTTTAACCAACGGGTATCAACGTCAAAGGGCTCCTGGCGGGCCTTGAGCTGCTGCGCTCTGGCGTTTTGAATCTCTACCAGTGGACCGCTTCCTGTTAGAAACTCTCGAACCCGATTCACCGCGGTTTGCACCACGCCCAATGGTCCGGACTGTTCATCGGCCAGGCCCAGCGCTAACGCCTCGTCAACGTCGATGGCGCGACCGCTGATCATTAAGGTTAGGGCGGTTTTGATGCCTTCCTCGCCCGACTTTGCGAGCAGCTTGCGGGTCAGTCGCTGGGTGCCGCCATAGCCGGGCAGCAGGTGCAGATTAATCTCTGGCTGGCCAAATACCGCCTTCGGGTCAGCAATCACATAGCTGCAGGCCAATACGAGTTCGTTGCCGCCGCCCAGGGCCGGTCCATTGACGGCCGCCAGTACCGGCACAGTGAGGTTTTCCAGAGCGGAAAAGGCGGTGTGGGCCGCGTTGGCTGGTGTCTGGGCGCTTTCCCGATCGCCGGCTTCTCCGACTTCCAGCAGCTCTTTAACGTCGGCGCCAGCAACGAAGGCATTGCCAGCCCCGGTGACGATCACGGCAGAAATTTCGGGCTGCTCTTTCAGGTGCTGCACAACCGTGTTGAGTTCGTCCAGCGCGCGCTCGTTGAGGGAGTTCACGGGCGGGTGACTGATCGCAAGAATGGCGACGTTATGGTCAGCATCCAGGCGGTGGGTTTCCAGTCTTAAGTAACGATAGGTCTGCACAATCTGTCGTGCATCAGCGAGCCGACCGAATGCTCGCCATTGCGCTACCTGTTCGCGGATCTCTTCCACCACTTCCGGATTGCGCAGAGTTGAAAGATCACCCAACGGTTCGTCCAGCAGGATGCCGCGCAGGGTGCGCCGCATATATTTGCCGGAGCGGGTTTCGGGAAATGCGGACACCACCAGAAAGTCTGACGGAACGGCGGTGACGCCTTTTTCTGATCGAACCAGGCCTTTTAATCGATCCAGGTCATCGTCGGACAAACGCGCACCGGGTGCGGCAATAAGGAACGCAACGGGTGTTTCGCCTTTCTCCGCGTGGGGGGCGCCGACCACGACCGCGTTGCCCAGGGAGGAATCTGCCCGCAGCACTTTGTCGCGTAAAATAGCGCCCTCAATTTCTTCCGTACCAATGCGGTGGCCGGACACGTTGATGACGTCGTCCGAGCGGCCGTGCAGGGTAATACTGCCGTCGTCGTGCAGGCGGGCGAAATCGCCTTGGGTGTAACAGGCATCGCCAGTCCAGCGGTTGAAATACACCTGGGTAAAGCGCTCGATATCGCCGCACCAACCGGCGCTATCCAAGCGCTCAGCATCGCCCCAAATGGTCCGTGCGAGATAGGGATAGGGCTGGGTGATTACGAGCTCTCCCTTCTCGCCAGCTTCAGCCGGCCGCCAGTTCGCTTCGCCGTCTTTTGGGTTATCGACACCCACCCGAACTTCGGCTTGAATCCAGGGCAGGGGCCAGCTTTTGGCATCTGCCGCGAGGGGCTTTTCATCGCCCCAGGGGCAACTCAACACCATTCCGCCATGTTCGGTGGCCCAATAGGAATTGATGTATCGGGAGCAAACGTTTTCCATCGCAAACTGCTGCACGGACGGTGATACAGGCTCAGCGCAAAAGGTGGCCACTTTCAATCCCGACATATCAAACGCCGCCATGTCCCGAGTGCTGGCTGGATCGGTCATTACCGCCTTTAAGAAGGTAGAGCCTGCTTTGAAAATAGTTGCTCCATGGCGCTCAATGATCGACGAAAAACGCCCGGCATGAGGGAACAGCGGTGAGCCTTCCACGAT
>JBGCET010000043.1:0-53794 GCA_045106555.1 Lysobacterales bacterium
AAAAGCATCTGAATACGCCTCACTTCAAAGAGCTGGCGCCGCCCATGATTGAGTGTTTGGACGGTCCCTACGTTCGCGAATATCTCGATAACATTGAGTAACGTTACCATCGCCTGTCAAGTCCACGGCACAACGGGTATCACACACAATGAGTGATACTTTGAAGTCCAGCCGCATTCGCGCCACTACCCTGGGCGATCTACTGTTAACGGCGGCGGATCAATTCCCGCAAACTGAAGCGGTGGTCTTTCCCAGCGAACGCACCACCTATGCCGCTTTGGCCGAGCGCGCGCTGCACGTTGCGCGCAGCCTGCATGCGTTGGGCGTTGGCTCTGGCGATCACGTTGGGTTGTTACTGCCCACCTGCAGTGAGTTTGTGGAAGCCATGTTCGGGGCCACGTTGCTGGGCGCCGTAGTGGTGCCAATTAATGCCCGATTCAGGCCTCCCGAGATCGCGTACGTGTGCGAGAACGCTGATCTCAAAGTCGTGATTACCTCTAATAAGTTTGCCGACACCGCGAACTTTGTACCGAGGCTGGACGCCGCATTGCCGGGCCTGACGGCGGCGGCCAATCCTGAGAAGCTGGAGCTTGCCGCAACGCCGCTGCTGCGCGCCGTGGTGTCCTTATCTGGTGAGAACGTTCCTCACCTGGTTAACCTGGAACAGTTTGATGCGCTGGCATCCAGCGTCGACGAAGACGCCGTGCATGTGCGCCGGCTGCAAACCCGACTGGGCTCTACAGCGCTCATTCTTTATACCTCCGGCACTACCTCCAACCCTAAGGGCTGCATGATTAGTCATGAGTCCATGGTGCGCAGCAGTATTGCTTTGGGGCGACGCTACGAGGTGGGGGCCAGCGATAAATTTTGGTCGCCGCTACCCATGTTTCACATCGCGGCCATCCTGCCGCTGGTCTCCATTTTTGATGTGGGTGGCACTTATCTTACCGCTGAGATGTTCGAAGCCGGCAGTGCACTCAAGATGCTGGAGCAAGAGCGCGCTACCGTTACCTACCCTTGCTTCTGGACCATCATGGGTGACCTGGTGCAGCACCCGGAATTTGAGCAACGAGACCTAAGCGCTATTCGCTTGATGAACGCCAACTTTGCGGTGCAGCCGTCCATGGTGGGGGAAACCATGGAAAAGGCGATGCCCGAAACGGTGTATGTTGGCACCTTCGGCATGACCGAAACCGCCGGCACCGTGGCCACCAGCCGAATCTCCGATTCTCGGGAGCAGCGCTTCACCCGATTGGGTGAGCCATTGCCGGGGCTGGAGGTGAAAATCATCAGTCCGGAGACTGGTGAGGAGGTTGCCGTTAATACTAAGGGCGAATGTTTGATTCGCGGCTACAGCACCTTCACTGAATACTACAAGTCGCCGGAGAAAACCGCTGAGGCCCTGGACGCTGAGGGTTGGTTCCATTCTGGCGACATTTGCTCGGTGGACGAAGACGGCCAGCTGATGTTCCATGGCCGACTGAAAGACATGCTGAAGGTGGGCGGTGAGAATGTTGCCGCTGCCGAAATTGAGGCCTGCCTGGAGCAGCACGATGGGGTGCGAATGGCTCAGGTTGTGGGCGTTCCCGATCCCCGTTACCAGGAAGTGGCGGCGGCATTTGTCGAGCTTGCCGACGGCGGCAGTGTTGAGCCGGAAGCGCTGATGGCCCACTGCAAAGAACGCATGGCCGGATTCAAAGTGCCGCGCTACGTGCGCTTTGTCACTGAATGGCCCACCTCATCAACCAAAATTCAGAAATTTAGGCTGGCCGATGAGCTGATAGCCGAATTGAAACTGGAATCATAGGAACCCGCGGATGATTGCATTTGTTGCCAAGTTGAAAGTTAAGCCGGAGATGGTGGAGCAGTTTGAAAATGCTCAAACCGAACTGTCGAAACTCACCCATGAGCAGGAGCCGGAGACCTTTGTCTACGACCTGATCCGTCAGCAGGACGATCCCAGCGTGTACCTGTGTTACGCCCGGTTCAAAGACCAGGCCGCGTTTGATCATCACATGCAAACCGAGTTTCATGACCGGCTGGTGCCACCCATTTTGGAAGCCCTGTCCGACGAGATGGAACTGACGTTTTACGACCACATCGCCTGACCATCAGGGATAGGGCACTCAAGGCTTCCCATGGATAGCGCCACCAACAACGCCATACTTGAAGGCATGCGTTTTGAAACCGAGCGCACTGGGCCGCCTGAGGGTTTTCCCCAGCTGCCCCGAGTGCCGGCCGGGCGATATCTCGATTCAGAATTTCTTGCTTTGGAACGCCAGTACATGTGGCGGCGCAGCTGGCTGTACGCGCTGCACACCGACGAACTCCCGGAGGTGGGAAGTTACCGGGTGTGGGATCGAACCGGTTCGCCCATCATTATTATTCGCTCAAAGGAAAACGAGTTTCGGGCCTTCTATAACGCCTGCGCCCACCGTGGCGCGCCGCTGGTGCAAAACGAGGAAGGGCGGCGAAAGCTATTGGTCTGCCCTTATCACGGCTGGAGTTACGACCTGCTGGGGCAGCTGAAAGCCGTGCGCGATCCACGGGACTTTCCTGATCTGGATTTAAGCTGCTACACCCTGCGGGAAGTGCGTTGTGAAGCGTTTGCCAACTGGCTGTTTATCAACGAAGACCGCGACGCCTTGCCGCTGCTGGAGTCCATCACGCCGTTTGCCGATCACTGGTCAACGCTGGACCTGCCCAACATTGCCCACATTCATTCCTCTAGCTACGCCGTTGAATGCAACGTAAAGGTGCTGCTGGATGCGTTTATGGAGTCGTACCATTTACCGTCCATCCACCAGAAATCGGTGAACCGGTTTCTGGACCATCTGGGTACTCACATTGAGCTTTACCCGCACGGCAACATGCTGATGGTAACGCCCCAGCGTGACGCCGACTGGGTTGACCCCGGCGCCCGCGGCATGCCGGTCATCGACAGCGCCAGCGAGGTGCAGCGTGAGCACAATCCGTCCTGTCACTTTTTCCCCAACCTGGTGGCCCCTGTGTCTGCCAGCGGCACGCCGTTCCTGACCTTCTGGCCCACCGGTGAGCAAACCATGTGCATCGACAGCCATTGGTTTGCACCGCGAGAGTCGGTAGGACACGAAAACTGGGAGCAACGCATCGGCAACTGGGAACGGATTTTGGATGAAGACCTGCAGTTTGCGGCCGACATTCAGCGCTCCGTTGAGGGAGGGGGTTTCCAGGGTCTAGCGCTGTCCTACCAGGAGCGGCGTATCTACTACTGGCATGAAGAAGTCGATCGACGCATTGGACCGGAGCGAGTGCCCGAGGCGTTGAGAATGAAGCCCATGCTGGATGCCTACGTTAAGCAACCACAGTGACTGATTGATGACCGCCACCGGTATCCAACGTTGGGGCAGCTACCTGCCTCGGTTGCGCCTTCAGCGAGACACCATTGTGCAGTCCACCGGCTGGATGAACCCTGCGCTCAAGGCCCAGGCCCGCGGTTCCCGCACGGTGGCTAACTGGGACGAAGACGCGCTCACCATGGCGGTGGCCGCCGGCCAAAGCAGTCTTACGTTAAGCAGTCAGCCTGAGATTGAGCGGGTGGTGTTTGCCTCTACCACGGCGCCGTTCTTGGACCGCTCCAATAGCGGCTTGATGGCCGAAGCGATGGCCTTAAGCAACGACATTCAAACCCAGGATGTGGGCGGCAGTCAGCGAGCGGCAACCAGTGCGTTGTTGCAGGCTTTGAGGTCAGAATCAACCAACACCTTGCTGTGCGCCGCAGATCGTCGACAAACCCTGATGGGTGGAGTCTCTGAGCTGCGTTACGGCGATGCTGGGTCGGCGGTGATTGCTGGGCCCGGCGACGGTGTCGCTCGGTTTTTAGGTGGCCACAGCGTGCAACAAGACCTGGTGGATCATTACCGCAGCGACCAACAGCAGACCGACTACCACCTGGAGGACCGTTGGGTGCGGGACATGGGTGTGCTGTCGGTAATTCCTGAGGCCGTTAACCAGGCCTGTCAGTCCGCAGGTGTTTCCGTTGAGGCCATCGACCAGCTGATTGTGCCTTTGGCCACAGGGCACGCAAGAAAGCTAGCGGGCGCGCTGGGCATGGATGACAAGGTTCTGGCTGACAACTTACACAGCGATATTGGCGAGACCGGCGTCGGTCATGGTCTATTGATGCTGGCAGCGGCGCTGGAGACGGCGCAGCCGGGCCAGCTGCTGTGCCTGGTCGGCGTGGGGCAGGGCTGCGACGTTTTACTGTTTGAAACCACCCAGGCGCTGGGGACCCTTCAGCGAACAGAATTTGCCGATGCGCGGGAAAACGGCACGCCGTTAGACGACTACCTAAAGCTGCCGGCGTTTAATCGTCAGCTACCGCTGGACGGCGGCATTCGAGCCGAGGCGGACAAACGCACCGCCATGTCGGCCTACTTTCGCCGCCGTGGGGATATCAACACCATGATGGGCAGCGTATGCCAGGCCTGCGATACGCCCCATTTCCCGTCCGCCCGAGTGTGTGTGGCTTGCCAGGCTGTGGATCAAATGTCGCCGTATGGATTCTCTCAACGCCTGGCCACGGTAAAGACCTTTACTGAAGACTGGCTGGCTGCGACTCCAGCGCCGCCGTTCTGTTATGGCAACGTGGCCTTTGATGGCGGCGGCAATGCGTTTTTGGAGATATCCGATGTGGGGGCGGGGGATCTGACAGTGGGTACGCGGCTGCGCATGCAGTTTCGGATCAAAGATTTTGACGGTCCGCGCAATTTCCGTCGCTACTTCTGGAAACCAACCCCCCTGGGAAGCGCCAATCATGGCTGAGGGCATTTGCGACAAGGTCGCCATCGTTGGCATGGGCTGTACCCGCTTCGGTGAACGCTGGGACTGTGGCTACGACGACCTGCTGCTGGAAGCCTACAGCGCGGCGCTAGCGGACGCCGGCATCGATGCCAGCGTGATCGACGCGGCATGGCTTGGGGTGTTTTTTGACGAGCAAAGCCAGGGTAAGTCGGCGCTGCCCATGTCGATGACACTACGCCTACCCAACATTCCGGTAACCCGGGTGGAAAATCTGTGTGCCACCGGCACCGAGTCCCTGCGCGGTGCGGTGTATGCGGTGGCGTCCGGGGCGGCGGACGTGGCCGTGGCGCTGGGTGTAGAAAAGCTCAAAGACACCGGGTTTTCTGGATTGCCCGAACGCACTTACGGCACCTTTGAAGATTTGTATTTACCCAACTTTACCGCCCCGGGCGCTTTTGCCCAGCTGGCCAGCGCCTACTCAGCGAAGCATGGTCTGGCGATGGAGGAGCTGCGCCGGGCGATGGCTCACGTATCATGGAAAAGCCACCAAAATGGCAGCCTGAACGAGCGCGCGCATTTGCGCAGCACGCCCAGTATTGAAAAGATTCTTGGTGCGCCGCCGGTGGCGTATCCGCTGGGCGTGTTTGACTGTTGCGGCGTGTCCGATGGCGCCGCCTGCGCGATTGTTGCGCGCCCTGAGGTGGCTCGCTCAATGGGCATGGTGGACGTCGGTGACCCCCTGGTCAGCGTGAAATCCCTGCAGCTGGCAGGCAGTAGCGGCGTTGAGATGTCCCACAACTCCTGGGACGGCAGCCACACCCTCACCACTGCCAAGGCCGCAGAGCGGGCCTACAACGAGGCCGGCATTAAAAACCCTCTACAGGAACTGGACTTGCTGGAAGTACACGACTGCTTCTCCGTCACCGAACTGGTGCTGATGGAGGATCTGGGCCTGTCAGCCAGCGGCAAGGCCTGGAAAGATATTTTGGACGGGCGCTATGACCGCGACGGCCAGCTGCCCTGCCAAACCGATGGCGGCCTTAAGTGCTTTGGCCACCCCATCGGCGCGTCCGGACTGCGCATGGTGTTTGAGATTTACAGCCAGCTGCTGGGTCGGGCCGGAAAGCGTCAGCTGGATAGCCCCAGTTTGGGGTTAACCCACAACCTGGGCGGCATCCCTAACCGAAATATTGCGGCGATCAGCGTCCTCGGCCTAACCTAACTTCACCTGTCAGCGCTGGTTAAACCGCCGTCCCACCAGGGCTGAAGCGATATTGGTTTTTTGCACGTCGATGGTGCCGCCAGCCAAACCCCAGCCAAAGCTATCGCGCACCCGCTGCTCCATCCCGTACTCCTTAGCGAAGCCGTACCCCCCCATCACCTGCATCGCGTTAACGCAAACCGAGCGCACAATCTGGTTGGCAAAACACTTGGCGGTACTGGATTCAAAAATCGACGGGTGTCCGGTAGAGGCGTTGTACACCGCGCGATGAATCAGCAGCCGTGACGCCTCAACCTCCATCGCCATCTCAGCCAAGCGAATCTGGATAGCCTGGAAATCGATTACCGGCTTGCCGAACTGTTCGCGCTCTTGAACGTACGCCGTGGCCTGCTCAAGGGCCCCCACCGCCAGGCCCATAGACATGGTGGCGTTGCCGCAGCGTTCTAAATCAAACGCCTGCATCAGCTTCTTAAAACCGCCAGCGGGCACTATCTGGTTTTCCATGGGCACCGTAACGTTGTCAAAGTACAGGTCGCAGTGGCCCACGCCGCGCCAGCCCATCAGCGCTTCGTGTTTGCCAAAGCTCAAACCTTCCGCGTCTTTTTCCACGTACACGGCCCCAATACCCTTGGCGCCTGGATCGCCTGACATACGGCAATACACCACGTAGCCATCAGCGTGTCCGCCGCCGCTGGTCCAGCGCTTTTGCCCGTTTATAACCAATGAATCGCCCTGTTGTTTAGCCTGAGTAGTGAGGTCGGTCAGCGCAGTGCCGGCGTTGGGCTCGGACATGCAGATCGACACCTGGATATCGCCAGAGCACACCTTCGGTAGCACTCGTTCGCGAAGCGATTCTGAGGCGAATTTCTCAATCGCCTTGATGGGGCCTACGCAAGACTCAAACACGGGAAACGCGGCTGCCGTTGAGATACGGGCAAACTGCTCAAGCACAATCAGGGCGTCCAGGTGGGGCCGTCCCATGCCGCCGTATTTTTCGTCCACGTTGATGCCCAGAAAGCCATGTTCAGCCAGGGCTTTGCGAACTTCCACGGATGGCGGTTCGTTGGTTTCCTCGCAATGTTGGGCCACCGCGACCATGCGCTCATCAGCGTATTTACGCGCCGCATCACGCAGCTGGGTTTGTTCTTCAGAAGGGCGAAAATCCATAGGCGAGTAACCTTAAGAAACTTGAGGGGACAATGGAGGAGCAGCCATTATTGCACCGTGCCAAAATAAAACAATCACGCCTGTCTTTTTTTTCTGCCCGATGCTACGATTCCCGGTGACGTTTGATCGAACTGTGTACCTGTCGAAACCGGCAAATCACCGCGATTTTGCCACACGCATCTTGACCACTGCCCGGCAACGCCCCGGCACGAGGAGACACTATGGACCTGGGTCTGCGCGATAAGCGAGCCATCATTACCGGCGCCACCAAAGGCATCGGCCTGCGAATCTTAAAGATGTTGATCAGTGAAGGCTGCACGGTGGCGACCTGTTCGCGGTCGATAGAGTCTGTGGAGGAGGTTATTGAGAGCTGCTCCACCCGAAAAGCGGAAGTCATTGGTGCGCCTTGCGATGTGAAAGACAAAGAAGAGTACGAAGCGTTCATTGACGATATGGCCAAGCAGATGGGTGGGGTGGATATTTTTATCCCTAACGTCAGCGCCGGCGGCGGCATGGACAGTGAGAAAAACTGGCAAAAGAACTTTGACGTCGACGTGCTGGGCACGGTGCGCGGCTGTGAGGCGGTTATTCCCCACATGCGCGAGGGCGGCAGCGGCGCGATCACCTTGATCAGCACCTCAGCGGCGGTGGAAACCTTTGGCGTTCCCCAGGCCTACAACTCGATGAAGGCCGCCCTCATTACCTATGGCAAACAGCTGTCGCAATTTGTGGGCGCGGACAACATTCGCGTGAATACCGTATCCCCCGGACCCATTGAGTTTCCCGGCGGTACCTGGGAAATGCTGAAAGACACCATGCCCAAGTGGTACAGCAAGGTGCTGCGAGACCACCCCGGCGGCGAGCGCCTGGGTACACCCGATGAGGTGGCACGCTGCGTGGTGTTCCTGTCCAGCCCGGCCGCCAGCTGGGTGAACGGTGCCAACCTGATGGTGGACGGCGGCTTTACCAAGCGCGTCCAGTTTTGACCGTGGGGCTCGCGTTGATCGCTGAGAACGACAGTTGAGTAAAAAACACTACAAACACGTGGTGCGGGTCAACGAGTCTGCGCCCGGCGGCACTCCCGTCGAGCATGTGCCAGTGCCCGATTTGGGCTATGAGCGCATCGCCAAAGAGCGCTACACCGACAAAGACTTCCTGGAGTTGGAATGGCAGGCCATGTGGACCAAGGTCTGGCTGATGGGTGGCCTGGAGCGGGACATTCCCGAGCCGGGAGACTACTTATGCGCAGATATTGGTCGGGAGTCGGTCATTTTGGTTCGCCAGGATGACGCCAGCGTCAAGGGCTTTTACAACGTGTGCCCCCACCGCGGCAATCGGCTGGTGGAAGAAGGTATGGGGCAGGCGGAATCGTTTGTCTGCAGCTATCACGGCTGGGAATACGCGCGCAGCGGTCGCTTTGTAAAAATCCCTCATCAGGAGCTGTTTCCCCAGGGCGCACCCTGCGCGGGTTTGACCGAAATTCCCTGTGAGGTATGGAACAGTTTTGTCTGGTTCAGTCTGGATCCAAATGTGGTGCCCTTCGAAGAATTCATGGCGCCGTTGAAAGGCCATTTTGAGCCTTATCACTTTGAACGCATGACCCTGGTTCGTGACATTACGGTGGAGTGGGAATGTAACTGGAAAGCCTCGGTAGATGCGTTTAACGAGACCTACCACGTGGCCGCCACCCATCCCCAGCTGCTGTGGTACCTGAACGACATGGACGTGCAGATTGACTGCTATGAGCGCCATTCCCGGTACTTGGTGCCCTTTGGCATGACCAGCCCGCGGATCACCCAAATTCCTGAAATTCCGCCGCCGCTGAAAGTGATGCTAACCAGCGCCGGTTTAGACCCGGCGTCCTATGAAGGCCCGGTAGACGGGATTCGTGAGGCGGTGCAAAAACACCTGCGGGAAAACGCCGCAGCCGAGGGCAAAGATTTTTCCGAGCTCAACGACGATCAGCTCACCGATGATTTTAACTATCTGGTATTTCCGAATCTGACCTTCAACACCCACGCCGATGACCTGATGCTGTTTCGCCACCGGCCCCACGCCAGCGATCCCAACCGAATGTATTTTGACGTGTGGACCTTTGAGTACATTGTGGATGAAGACGAGTTGCCGGAGCATCGGCCTCGCCATCGTTCCTATGGCCCTGAAGACAAAAAATCATTGGGCATGGTGATTGATCAGGACGGTTCAAACCTGCCGAAGGTGCAGCAGGGAATGAACAGCGCCGCCTTCCAGGGGCTGTGGTTGGGCGACCTGGAAGTCCGCCTACGACACTTTCATAAAACCCTGGACGACTACATCGACCAGCACGAAAAACAAGGCAACGCCTCATGAACGCCAGCGACCTTCTGCGGGTTTACCGCAGCATGAAAACCATCCGCGAATTTGAAGAGCGCCTGCACGTGGAAATTCAAACCGGTGAGATCGCCGGCTTTACCCACCTGTATTCTGGTCAGGAGGCGGTGGCGGTGGGCGTGTGTGATCAGCTCAACGATGACGACTACATGGTGTCCACCCACCGAGGCCATGGCCACTGCATCGCTAAAGGCTGTGACCCCAAAGCCATGATGCTGGAAATTTATGGCCGCGCCGACGGCCTGTGTAACGGCAAAGGCGGCTCCATGCACATTGCCGATTTTGACGTGGGCATGATTGGCGCCAACGGCATTGTGGGCGCAGGACCGCCGCTGGCGGTAGGCGCAGCTATTGCGGCAAGCCTGGATGGTCGTCAGCAGGTAGCAGTGGCGTTTGGCGGTGACGGGTCGTCCAACCAGGGCACGGTGTTTGAAGCCATGAACATGGCGGTGGTGCTGAAAGCGCCCACTTTGTTTGTTTTCGAAAACAACGGCTATGGTGAACACACCGGCTCCTCATACGCGGTGGGTGCACCCAGCCTGACCGAGCGCAACGCGGGTTTCGGCATGCTGGCATTGACTGGTGACGGCAACGATTTCTTTGACGTCGCGGACAAAACCGCAACGGCCCTGGAGCACGCCCGAGCGGGCAAAGGCCCGGTGGCACTGGAGTTTATGACCCAGCGGTACTTCGGCCATTTTGAAGGAGACCCTCAGCGCTATCGCGCCAAAGGTGAGGTTGACACCGCCCGCAACACCGATGACTGCCTGCTGCAGTTTCGAAAGTCGGTAGCGGCCAAAGGTGCGCCCAGCGATGCTGAGCTGGACCAGATTGATTCAGAGGTATTGGCGTTGATTGACGAGGCCGTGAGCGAAGCACGCGCCGCTACGCCGCCCAGCACCGACCAGGTGCTCACCGATGTTTACGCAAACTATTAAGGGTCTGAACTGATGCCAGTAATGAACGTGCGAGAAGCGATCAATGAGGCCCTGCATCTGGAGATGGCGCGGGACGACAACGTCATTGTGCTGGGCGAAGATGTGTCCGGCGGCGCCGGTACGCCGTCGGGTGAGCGGGAGGTGATCGGGGGTATCTGGGGAACTACCGCCGGACTGCTGCCTAAGTTTGGCGACAAGCGAGTGATTGATACGCCCATTTCTGAATCCGCCATTGTGGGCGCGGCGGCCGGTGCAAGCTTGGTCGGAAAGCGCGCTGTTGCCGAGCTGATGTTTTCCGATTTTATTGGGGTCTGCTTAGATCAGCTGATGAACCAGATGGCCAAGTTTCGCTATATGTTTGGCGGTAAGGCCAAGTGCCCAGTTGTTGTGCGGCTGATCTATGGTGCCGGCACGAATGCCGCTGCGCAGCACAGCCAGGCCCTTTATCCGCTGTTGACCGCGATCCCAGGATTAAAAGTGGTCACGCCCACAAATGCAGCTGACGCCAAAGGCCTGCTGGCCAGCGCTATCCGCGATGACGACCCAGTCATGTTCTTTGAGCACAAGGCTCTCTACGGAAAAAAATGTGAGGTGCCCGAAGGTGAGCACCTGGTGCCTTTCGGTGAAGCGAACTTGTTGCGTGCCGGCGACGACGTGTCCGTGGTGGCCATCGGTCGAATGGCCCACTTTGCGGAAAAGGCCGTAGACCAACTGGCCCAGGCGGGCGTGGGCTGTGACCTGATTGATCCAAGAACCTTAAGTCCGCTGGATGAGGACACCATCATCGACAGCGTGGAAAAAACCGGCCGCCTGGTGGTGGTGGATGAGTCGCCGCCGCGCTGCTCGGTTGCCGCCGACATCGGCGCAATGGTGGCCCAGAAAGCCTTCAGTTCACTAAAAGCCCCAATTGAGCTCGTCACCGCGCCCCACGCGCCCATTCCGTTTGCGCGAGAGCTTGAGCGGGCTTACGTGCCCAGCCCAGCGGACATTCATGGTGCCATCAGCAAGGCGGTAGATTACCGATGAGTGAGCTGCGCGGTTTCACCATGCCTAAGTGGGGCATCGAGATGACCGAAGGGGTGATTACCCAGTGGCACGTGGAAGAAAATCAATCGTTCACTTCTGGGCAAACGTTGCTGTCGGTGGAAACCGACAAGATCGTCAACGACATCGAAGCCGAATACGAGGCCACCTGTCTGCGGATGATTGGCCTGTCTGACGAAACCTACCCGGTGGGCGCTCTGCTGGCGGTGATGGGGCCTGAAGGCACAGCAAAGGCAGAGGTTGATGCCTTTATCGACGGCTTTGTGCCAGTGGCGCCAGTGGCTGAGGACGAAGAAGACGAGACTGCTCCGGCACCGGTCACCACTCAAGCTACGCCAGCACCCGTCGCTTACACGCCCAACACCGACAAGGCGGTAAGCCCGGCAGCGGCGGTTGTGGCAGCCGAGGCCAATGCGGATCTATCGGCGTTAACTGGCAGCGGTAGCGCCGGACGAATACTGAAACAGGATGTGGAGCAGATGATTCGCCCTGGTGTGAATCGCCCCAGCGATCCTGTGGACATTTCGGTAAACGCCGGCGATTTTGCTGACGCTGCGGCCACCCCGGTGGCACGCCATCACGCCGCAACCCACAATCTGGATCTGGCCTCAGTTAAGGGCTCGGGAAAAGCCTGTCGGGTGCGCCTGAGCGACCTGCCGGGTGTTCAGCGCGATGGTGAAATAACGCCGTTTGGCGCGGTGAAGTCTCGTATTGCCGCCAAGCTCACCGCCGCCGCCAGAGACATTCCCCAGTTCCATTTGGAAATTGAAATCAACGCCCTAGCGATGAAAGCTCAGCGCGAGGCATTGAACAAACAGGTATCCCTGAATGATCTGCTGGTGAAGGGTGTGGCCGATACCCTCGTCAACCATCCCGCAGTCAATGTTCATGTGAGTGATGAGGGCACCCGAAGCTTCTCCGAGGCCAACGTGGCGGTTGCGGTGGCGGTCGACAGCGGGCTGATGACGCCGGTGATTGCAAAAGCCAACACCTTGTCGATTCAGGATTTGGCGGCGGAGTCTCGGCGACTGGTGGAGGGCACCCGAGCCGGCAGCCTTAAGCGCGAAGACTACGCTGACGGCACCTTTACCGTGTCCAACCTGGGTATGTATGGCATCACGCGTTTTACCTCCATTATTAATCCGCCCCAGGGGGGGATTCTTTCGGTGGGCACCCTTCGTGCGCAGCTAGCGATGGTGGACGGACAGGTTGTGCGCCATGAGGTGATCACGCTCACGATGGCGTGTGATCATCGGGCCATCGATGGCGCGACCGGCGCGAGTTTTCTAAAGGACCTGAAAGCTCGCCTGGAACAAGGTGAGTAGGGCAGTTTCATGGTCGACCGAACTGATGTCTTACTCATCTGCGGCGGCCTCTATCACGACATTGATTTTGCCCGGCTGAAACTGCTGGAAATGCTGGGCCAGCATCCTGGCGTGCGCACTCGAGTCGCCGAGGACTACGCCAATGTAGACGCGCTGGGACAGGCAAAAGCGCTGGTGACCTACACCACCGATGTAATCCCCACTGATGAGCAACGCATCGCCCTGCAGAGCTTCCTGGATCGGGGCGGCCGATGGTTCGCCTTACACGGCACCAACTCAGTAATTCAGATCGACGAAAAGGGTTATGCAAGCAGCCCGCGAACAGCGCCACAGTTTATGGAGATGTTGGGCAGTCAGTTTATCGCCCACCCGCCCAAGGGTCCGTTTGCGGTGCACAACGCCCAGCCTGAGCATCCTCTGGTTGAGGGGATCGACACCTTTGAGGTTGACGATGAACTCTATCTGGTGGAAGAACATGGCGCGCTGGACGTATTGCTGTATAGCCAGTTCAACGGCAAGGCCATGGGGGGATTTACCGAACGCGAGTTCTTCTCCGACGAACCGCGACCCATCATGTATATCAAGCGCCATGATCCCGGTGCGGTGCTCTATCTGAACCTGGGCCATTGCCGCAGCCACTGGGATATGCAGCCGTTGATGGATTGGTATCCCGACATTGAACGCTGTTCCTGGGACAGCGATGTTTTCATCACGCTGGTGGAACGCTCGCTGCGCTGGGCGCTGGCATGACCGCCCGCTTACCGCCCATCATTCAGTTCAGTTATTTGGTAACCGATTTGGACGCTGCCATTGAGCATTGGGCCGGGACTTTGAGCGTGGGTCCGTTTTTTGTTCTTGAGCATGTGCCGTTTGCTAACCAGCTATATCGGGGGGATCCCTGCGAAGCCGATATCTCGGTAGCGTTAGCGTACTCAGGCCCGGTGCAAATTGAGCTGGTTCAGCAGCACAACGATGCACGATCCATCTTCTTTGATTTTCTCAGTACCCGCGGTGAGGGTTTGCAGCACGTGGGCGCCATCACGCAAAACCTGGATGAAGATTTAGCGGCGTTGGCCAAAGTTGGCGCTGCGCCGGTCCAATGGGGTGAGGCGGAAAATGGCACGCGCTTTGCGTACCTGAATACCGATAAGGTCCCAGGAGCCATGCTGGAATTGTTTCAGCTGCCCACCAAGGTAGCCAGTGCGTTTGACTATATGCAGGCAGCCGCGCAGAAATGGCGGCCGGGGATTGATCCCGCAAGACGATAGTGCGGCTGGCCAGTTCAGAGGCCTAACATGGCCGAAATTGCGCTTCGTATTATCCGCAGCGCAGAAAAGTCAGTCTAAGACGGTTGCGAAAACCCGCACACCAATCGCCTTAACCCGCAAAAGCCCTTGGGGAATGACTCATGGCGCATGTCAGGCGACCCACTGTCGCGCATTAATAAGAGGGTAAAGTGATGAGAGGTCAACATCGTGATCAACAATAGTCGCGCTGATGCAAAGCCCCATTCTTCGGGCCCGCTGTTATCCCGGCTTGAGCGGTTTACGTTTCAGCAGGGAACGCCATCGTTATCGTTTGCCCAGCGCCTTGCCCGGGACAACGGCTGGACCCAGCGATATGCCGACCGAGTCATCAAAGAGTATCTACGGTTCGTTTATCTGTGTGCCACCGGCGAGCGCTCCCTGACGCCCAGCGAAGAGGTTGATCAAGCCTGGCATTTACACATGGTGTATACCCAGTCGTATTGGCACGATCTGTGTGAAGACATGTTGGGCAAGCCTCTTCATCACAACCCGACCACAGGGGGGCGCCGTGCAGCTGAGGGTTTCGCCCACGCCTATCAAGAGACCCTTGATCAGTATCAGGCCGCGTTTGGCCAACCGCCGCCTGTGGACGTTTGGCCTCCTGTTGAGAAACGCTTTGCCAACGCCTCACGGTTTCAACGCGTGAACCTGTCGGAGGTTTTTCTGCTCCCGGTTCGTCGGGTCAAACAAGGGGTTTACGCATTAGGCCTGGGGCTGGTGGCAGCGCCGGCCTACGCTGCATCAGACTGGGTAAATCTGCTTACTGTGATTGGTGGCGTGATATTGATTCCCGCAGCCGTAATTGGCCTGTTCGGTGCGAAAATGAAAAGCCGAAATCGCTCAAGCAAAAATAACCCGGCTGCGGGCGGCTGCGGTGCCACCGGCGGGTCCACCTCAAAAAACACCGATTATTCAGACGGTGGCGGAGATAGTGGCTGTGGCGCGGGCTGCGGCGGTTGTGGTGGCTGACCTCAAACGGGGTTGGCAACTGCGGCCAGCCTTACCCGACGAGGCGTCGGCGCTCACGGAAATGGCTCTGCGTTCCAAAGCGTCCTGGGGTTATGACGCGGCGTTTATGGCGTCCTGCCGGGCTGAAATGACAGTGACCCCCGAGAGTATTTCAGCCTCTGAGGGGCGCATAGTGGTGGCGCTGTGTGGCGATCAAATTCAGGGTTACTTTGATTTGGTTCCGGTCAATTCTGATGCGTGCGACCTTGAGGCAATGTTTGTTGACCCGGATTGCATGGGCGAAGGTGTTGGTACGCGGTTGATGGAGCACGCTTTAGCCATGGCCAAACGCGAGGGCTTTCGCAAGATGCAAATTCAGGCGGACCCCTTTGCCGAAGGGTTTTACCAACGATTTGGCGCCACAAAGGTGGGAGAACTTGAGTCCGGCAGCATCCCTGGCCGTTTTCTCCCATTGTATGAGCTGGCTCTGAACTGAGCGGTCCTCCCGGTCGGGGCTCCTAACTCATGGGAGCCGATGTTGATCTGTCTGGACGGGGACGCGACGCGGTACGGCGATTTCATTACAATTGCGGCACAAAAATTCGAGTGCCCGGTTATGACCTATCGCCATCTACTGTTTTGCGCCCTGCTGAGCGTTTCAGTATCCGCTTATGCTGATCACCATGAAGACGCTGAAAACACAGCAAAAGGCTTCGAAGGCAGCGAGGCGTCAGAAAATGACGACACCTGGTCGGTGAATGAGCCGCCTGGCCCCCAGAAAACTATCAGCATTGATACCCAGGAAACCACCTGGACCAATCTGGACGTATCACCCGATGGTCAAACTCTGGTGTTTGACATGCTGGGAGATCTCTACAGCGTATCCCTAGAGGGCGGTGAGGCCACCGCGCTAACCTCAGACATTGCCTGGAACATGCAACCCAAATTCAGCCCTGACGGCAGCGAAGTGGCGTTTATTTCTGATCGCAACGGCGCCGACAACTTATGGGTGATGAACGCCGACGGTAGCGGGGAGGCGCGGGAGCTGACCAAAGAAAAAGGCCAGTTGTTCCATAACCCGGCCTGGTCGCCGGACGGTCAATGGCTGGCGGCCAGAAAAGGTTACGTGGGCACCCGTAGCATTCCCGCTGGCGAAATCTGGCTGGTGCACGCCGGCGGCGGTGGCAAAGGCCTGCAGGTGGTTGAGCGCATTGGTAAGAAAGCCGCCCAGAAAAATATTGCTGAGCCCGCGTTCTCCCCCGATGGGCGATACCTTTATTACAGCAAGGACGTAACCGGCGGCGTGGTGTGGCAGTACAACAAGGACTCCACTGGTCAAATTTTTGCGATTCAGCGACTGGACCGAGAAACCGGCAAGACAGTGCAGATTGCCGGTGGGCCAGGCGGCGCTATTCGCCCAGTACCCTCGCCGGATGGCAAACACCTGGCGTTTGTTAAACGTTCACCGGACATGACCAGCGAAATCATGTTGAAGGATCTGGAATCCGGTCTGGTTAAATCGGTCGTTCAGGGGCTGGACCGAGATTTACAGGAAACCAACGGCGCTCACGGCAATACGCCGGCGTTTGCCTTTACTCCGGACGGCGACTCGTTGGTGTATTGGGCCGGCGGTAAAATTCGTCGGGTGGCAGTTTCCGGCGGCGAGGCCACCGAAATACCGGTGCGGGTAAAGACCCAGCGTACCGTGCGCGAGGCGCTGCGATTTGCCGTAGACCCGGCACCCGAAAAATTCCCGGTGCGTGCCATGCGTTGGGCCCAATATTCTCCCGATGGCAGTCAGGTAGTGTTTCAGGCTCTGGGTTATCTGTACCTGCATGACGTGGCCAGCGGCGAGCGCCGCAGGCTAACCCGACAAAGTGAGCACTTTGAGTTCTGGCCCAGCTTTTCGGCGGACGGTAAATCCATTGTGTACACCACCTGGGATGATCAGGATCTGGGCACCGTGCGGACGGTTTCCAGTCGCGGTGGTCGCGGCAAGGTACTCACCGAGCAGCCTGGCCACTATGTTGAGGCGCGCTTTTCACCGAACGGCAAGCAGGTGGTTTATCGCAAGTTCGCTGGCGGGCGATTGTTGTCTCCACTATGGTCGGAGCAGCCAGGCCTTTACACCGTAAGCGCAAAAGGCGGTGAGTCGACCAAACTGGTAGACGACGGTTTCAATCCGCAATTTTCTGCTGACGGTACGCGGGTGTTCTTTTCGGACTTTGTTGAAAATACCGAACTGGTATTGAACAGCGTAAATCTCTCTGGACTGGATGAGCGCAGCCACTTAAAGGGCAGCAAGATTACCGAGTTCAGCGTGTCGCCCAATGGTCAGTGGGTGGCGTTTACCGAAAGCTATAACGCCTTTGTGGCGCCGCTGCCGCAGATTGGCAAACGGGTGGATTTAAGCCAGGGTAGCGACGCTTACCCCGTAAGCCAGGTCGCCAAACGTTCGGGAGAAGGGCTCCATTGGTCTGCAGACTCTGACACGCTGAGCTGGGCTTTGGGCGCAACGCTCTATTCCCGTGACCTGAAAGACAGTTTCAGCTTTCTGGCGGGTGTTGCTAAGGACGATCTGCCCGAGCCAGTAGAGGCGGGCTTAAGCCTTTCGTTTGACGTTGAGACCGACGTGCCCACTGGCATAGTGGCCATTACCAATGCGCGCGTGGTGACCATGCGCAATGCGGACAGTTTTGAGGAGGTGCTGCAAAGCGGCACCATCGTCATCGAAGGCAACCGCATTGCAACTGTTGGCCCGGGTGATGAGGTTACGGTGCCCGAGGGTGCCTATGTGGTGGATGCCAGCGGTCATACGGTGATACCCGGTTTGGTGGACGTCCATGCCCATGGCGGCATGGCCAGCAATGAGCTGACGCCCCAGCAGAACTGGCAGCAGTACTCCAACGTGTCTTTTGGCGTGACCACCATTCACGACCCGTCTAATGACACCACCGAAATTTTCTCCCACGCCGAGTTGCAGCAGGCCGGGCAGGTGATTGGTCCCAGAACATTTTCTACCGGCACCATTTTGTACGGCGCCAAAGTTCCAGGATTTAGCGCAGACATCACCAGCCTCGAAGACGCGCGATTTCACCTCCAGCGTCTGAAAGACATGGGCGCAATTTCAGTCAAGAGCTATAACCAGCTGCGCCGTGATTCCCGTCAGCAGGTGATTGCTGCCGGACAGGAACTGGGCATCATGGTGGTGCCGGAGGGGGGCGCCAAATGGCAGCACAACCTGACCCATATTGTTGATGGTCATACCGGTTTGGAACACGCCGTTCCGTTGGCCCACGTGTATGACGACGTGAAGCAGCTGTGGTCACAAACCGACGTTGGCTACACGCCGACCTTTGGCGTTGCTTACGGCGGTATCAGCGGTGAAAACTACTGGTACGACCGTGACCAGGTGTGGAAGAACCCACGCCTGCTGCGGTATACGCCAAAGACGTTCCTGCTGCCAAGGGCCATCCGCCGCGAGCGGGCGCCGGATGAGCATTACAACCATATTGCGGTAGCACGCCACGCAAAAGCGTTGCGGGATATGGGAGTGAGCGTACAGATTGGCGCTCACGGTCAGCGAGAAGGTCTGGCTGCCCACTGGGAGATGTGGATGATGCAGCAGGGTGGCTTCAGCGCTTGGGAGGCGCTGCGTGGCGCCACCATCGACGGTGCCCGTTACATTGGCTTGGACGCCTCGGTGGGCTCGATTGAGGTCGGCAAGCTGGCAGACCTTGCCATTATCAAGGGCAATCCCCTGGACGACTTGCGCCAGTCTGAGATGGTGGCTTTCACCATGGTGAACGGCCGGCTTTATGAGGCGGCGACCATGAATGAAGTCGGCAATCGGCAGCGCCAGCGTGAACCGTTTTTCTTCGAGCTTGAAGGTGGCGATGCATTCCCAGCATCAGCGCAAAAAGCCCTGAAGGAAAAACAGCAGGCGCTGCATTGGCGGCATTGATGGCCCGGTGCATGTCCTGACAGGCAGTCTTCTACATCACCACAATGCGTGCTTTTGGGCTCGCGCTGTGGCTCAGCAGAAGTAAGAGCGGGCTGAGATGCCCAGTTCTCCATCGGGAAAGTCTTTGACAATCTGGCGGCCCTTGGAATCCGTGTTCAGGTCCAAAGCCCCGGGTCTGCCAAAGGCCAGCCCGTCTTCGTCCAGCATGCGCCATACCACCGGTTTTAGATGCTGGGTGCGGGCATCGCTGATGACGACTCCACATTCCCGAGATGACAAGCGAACCGTGGTGCCCGCCGGGTAAATACCAATAGCGGAGATAAACGATTCAACAAGGCCCCGCTGAAAATGGGTGCCTCGCAAAGCGTATAGCTGCTTTACCGCCTGGGACACCGACAGCGCAGATCGGTGCGGGCTTTCGGTGATCATGGCCTCAAAACAATCCGCAATCCGGGCGATTCGGGCATATACATCGATGGTGCGTCCCTTCAGGCTTTGGGGATACCCGCTGCCGTCCAGATGCTCATGGTGCTGGGCCACCATGGCCAGTACTGCTGGGTCCAGTTCCTGACCGGTTTCCAATAATTCCAGACTGAAGGCCACGTGTTCGCGAATGACATTGAGTTCCCAGTGACTGAGGCTTCCCGGCCTGTCAAGCAATTCTCGTGGCAACTTCTCGCGGCCGAGATCGCATAGGGTTGCCCCCAGACCCAGCAGGGTCAGGTCTTCCGCGGGCAAGCCAATATGCCGGCCCAGGGCCATAGCCCATACGGCCATATTGACGCAGTGGCGCAGCGTGTATGGGGTTTGTTTGCGGCCTACCGCCAGGCCGATGGCAGCGTCAGGATTACGGATCAGGCTTTGGGCCAGTTCTTTGGTGGCACTGCTGATGGCGCGGAAGTTGATGGGGGTATCGGTAGCGATTGATTCCACCGCAAACGCCACCGAGGCCTCCAGGTCCGCGATGGCTACGCGGGCCTCGCTGAGTTCTCGCGATACCGGAAGCGTGTCAACGTGATGAACGGTGGGTATTGGCGCAGCACCTGGTGGCGTGCGGCCTTTGATCCACTCATTGAGCTTGCGTCGGGAGTGGACCTTAACTTTGCCGGCGATGTCTCCCAGGTCCTGTTCTTCGCTGTCTTCAGCGCGGTCCAGCACAATGGCTTCGCGAGGAATATGACCGGTGGACAATTTTTGACTGACGTAAACGTGCTGACAGGCTTTCTTTAACTTCTCCATGTCTTCAGGTGACTCAACCCAAAGACCTTGGAGGGAAAATGGTGACGATTCCCACGGCCTGTCCAGCCGCGACACGTACATGCCCATTTCCAGCTGGTTAACGCTGATTTTTACCTCGTCTTCCGCCTGCTGTTGTGCCATGAAGTCCCTTCCAATGCCCCGGCACATTAGACCACAACGGTTGCGTTGGGTGAAAAGGCCGCGGCTCACACCGCTGGGGTTTGGAAGCAGGCTTAAGCGTCGTCAGCCCCCATCGCAATCGTCCAGCCCGGCCAGTTCGGTGAGGCGTTCAACGTTTCTCGTGCCCGAGCCAAAACCGTTCAGCGCAGAGGTGTAGGTAACACTGGCTGCGCCGCAATCAAATTCCATGGTCAGGGTGCCCCACGTCTCGAAATTCACCTGATCCGGGTCAAAATCTTCGCCGAACAATCCGCCGGAGCTAATGAGTGCGTTGTCTACGGTCAGGGTGTTGCCGCTCAGTATGCCATCAGAAAATATCCAGATCTGATTACCTTCGGCGTCGTAGGTAAACCAGTAAACCAGCGCGCGAGCGTCGCTTAAAGCCTCAACCACAAAGCCCTCCCCGCTGCGTGCGGGGTCAAACCACGAACCGCTGATGGCGCTGGCGGGCGTTCCCTTGGCCGGGGCATTGCAGGGCAGGCCGGCAAGGTTGGTGAGTCGACTGAGACTTTGGCGTCGATTACGAATGTCGATGTTATGGCGCATCGCTCCCAGTTCACAGTCGCTCCAAAGAAAACTGGCGCTGCCCGCACTACTTAAGACCACCTGGTCTGGGTCAAAGTTATCGCCAAAAACCCCGCCCCTGGCCACCAGCAAGTCGGGGAAGTACAGCTCGTTGCCGCGGACCTCACCGGTGCCGATAAACCAGCGTTGGCGGCCCACATCATCGTAGGTGAACCAATAGACAACAGCCCGGTCCTGCGCAAGCACTTCAATCAAAAAGCCCTCGCCGTTGCGTTGCGGGTCAAACCAGGCCGCGCTGATACCGGGCTCGATAACAAAAGGTGCGGCAACAGTCTGGTCAGTTACCGTCAGGGTGATTTGATTGTCGATGCCCCCAGCATCGCCTGAATTGCCGTCAGAGCTCTCATAGCCCTGCCAGCTACCTTGCCCCCAGTCCACCGGCGTGGCCGGGTTGGCGTCCGTTCGAAGGCCCACCATATCCCGGGTTTCAATATTTAGTACCGCGGTTGTGTCGCCGTTCACCACGCTGCCAATGTCTGCAGTGGACAACGTGAAACTGACAGTGGCAGCATCATCGCGATAGCGGTAATACCCGCCAGCACCGGCGCCGGGTAAGCGCTGCCAGGTGGTGGAGCCGACGTTAGGCGAGGCGCTGGCTGCGTCAATGCTCACCCGTGTGGTCAGGCCGAGATTACCGACGCTTTGCCCCGGTAGTGCGGTCACGAGGCCAGCATCGTCGCGCCACCGCATGGGCTTATCAAACGCAATCCAAAGTTGATATTCGGTGTCCAGCATCAGTGGCCGCAATTGACTGACATGCAGGCGTCGTTCATCGGCGCTGATGACATCCCACTCAGCGTCCATCACCACTGCACCGCTAACGGGGTCAATCCAGCGTACGGCAGAAACCGACGGCGGACCGGCTTGATGGTAATAGGCGATGGGAAAGGTTTGGGACAAATTCTCTCGCACACGTTGAATCTCCGAATCCGGCAAGATAAAGCCATCATTGCAGTTGCTGGCAAAACCGCCGTAGTCTGCGCTGCAACCGGGCAGGTTAGGGTGGGCATCGGGCTGTAGATTGCCGGAGGGTTCAATTTCCAGTGTCCAGCTGGGAATTTGAAAGGTCTCGCCGAAATATTCATCGGTGGAACCAATACCCACGGTTGGGCCGCTGGGTGCATCGACATAGAGCTTGTCGCCGGACAGGCGCACGTGAAAGTTACTGAAATCTGACAGCAACGCGCCCTGAATCGCGTTTCGCCGGACGTTATTGGTCAACACCGAAAAATGTACCTGACTGAATGAATGGACGTCGGTGTACATTCGCAAACGATCCGTGGGACCCAGTTCGGAGGCTGCCACCATGGCGCGAGTTTCACTCTCAGACTGGGGGCTGGTTCCGTGATACAGCAGAGAGGATGGGTTGCTGGAGCTGGAGTTGGAGGTTGCCCAAAACGGCGGATTGTTGCGATTGAGGTCAATTCCGAGAAGAAAGTCGGCAGTGCTTAGTAGATCTTCGTCAACGCCGCGCATGTTCTTGCGCCGCATTCTCCCGTCACGTGGTGAGCCACCGGACAGCTGAACCTGAGTGGGAAAGCGTTGGGTTTGCAGAAAACCGTCGACGTTCAACACCGGCGTTAACACCATGTTGAGGTTGTCCAGCAGGTAGCGATACAGGAAATTGTCGCCGCGTTGATCGGCAAAACGTTCCATGATTCCTGTCAGTACTTCCGGCGATTGCCACTCTCGAGCGTGGATGCCTCCCTGAGTCAGAATGGCCGCTTCGGGAAGGCCGGTGCTGGTCAGGGTGTTGGCATCACCCAGCTGATAAGTCCAGATATTCCGGGCATTTTCGGTTTGGCCGACAATGGTGCCACTGATATCAACAAAGTCGTCCACCAGCTGCTGGTGACGCGTGCGCAGCCCGGAGTAGGTTCTAAAGCCGGCAAAGGGCAGGCTCGTGTCCACCGGAGTGGGTACCGGAAATCCCAGTCCCAGTGGTCCAGGCTCCTGGGTCCACTCAGTCAGGATCTGAGCACCTGCTGAGGACCACAAAAGGCTGGTAGAGAGCGCCAGCACAGCAAATACGCCTGCGGCGTTGTGTCGTTCGGAGGGACTCATGGTGTGACCTCCAATGCGGCCGTGGCCTGGCGGCGTTGTGCGGTGGATAACTTTCCACTGCGCAGCGCTCGTTTTAGTGCATCGCGGGCTGGCGCCGACTGGGGTGAGGTCTGTTGCAACAGCACCCGCCAGGTGGACAAGGCGGTACTCATTCCCACCCAACGATCCAGTGTCAGTGTCACCGAGTGCTGTTCAGTCTTGGGCCAGTGCGCCATGGCTTTGGCTAACAGCTCCGTATTGCCAGTACGGCGCACCACGGCCAGCGTAAGCGGTTTTAGAACGTCTTCGTCAATTAAGCGGTCCACCAACGCGGGATGGTTGAGCGTGAGCACATCGACTGCGGCAATGCCGGCCACTGCGCCCCGCAGGGCCGCCTTATCTTCGGGACGGCTGGAATTGGAAATAGCGACGAGGTCCGAGATCACCTGCCACTGCCCATGCTGTGCACTGTGAATGACGCGCTCTTGCCACTGTTTCCAGCTCCAGGCATTTCGGGTGCCCTGAGCGACGGCAGATAACCCAATGGGATCGTGGGCATAAGCGGCGCGTTCCGGATGAGGCTTTGGGTCCAGTGTGTCAGCTTTGGTCACATGGTCAATGAGCCAATGGCCTGCGGGTGAGGGTTGGTTGTCCCGCAGACTCAGCAGCAACAGCTTGAGAAGTTGACTGCGTTGGCTGTCGTTCAGCGGGCTGAGCACTTCGTCCAGGGCCTGTCGAAACGTCATTGGCGATTGCGTTTGCGCCAGCTCTGCCAGCTGCTCGGGCTGACCTGAAAAATCAGCGGGCCGTGCGTATCCAGGAGCCTGCACCTGGCCCATTGCCGGAAACGCGATGGCGATCCCCAGGCCACTGGCCAACAGTAGCCCAGCCGCTTTTCGATTGACTGACATCATGCTGTGATCCACTCATCGTGACGATTGTTACGGGCAATCTACGAAAAGTCCGGTGCTGATGCCACCTTGGGTGTCACATCCTTAAGGGCTGGCATTTTCGGCAATGATTTTGTCCATTTGTTCCAGCGCCTTGTCCGCGTCGCCCGTTTCCTTGTAAATGTCGCGCAGCTTAAAGCGCACCAAATTGCGCACGACACGGTCATTCGGATGGTCGTCGAGAATCTTGCTGAGGTGGCGAACCGCCCCCGGCGCATCCCGGCGTTGTTCGTACACTTCATAGATTCCTTCAATGGCCATAAAAATCGCCGCCTGCGGCTTCTCCGCGGCATCCACCACTTTATTGGCCAGAGTGAGGTAATCGTTCATCAATGCCACAAACTGCAGGGTTTGTTCATCCTGCGCGGATACTGAGGTCATGCCTGAACCCAGCAGAAAGATGGAGAGAATCAGAGGTTTGGGTGAAATCTTCATGGAAGTTGCTCCTTATGGTGGACGACAAAATACGCTTTCAGATGATGTAAACCACGGGATCGATGGGTTTTTACTGATCCCGTGCTGATGCCCAGATGCTGGGCGGTTTCCTCGGTTGTGAACTGTTCCAGCTCGCGAAGAATGATGACTTCCCGTTGGCGCTTTGGCAGCCGCGCCAATGCGGCGGCCAATGCCCGGCTCAGGCCAATGTCCTGCTGCTGATCATCCTCGGTATCGGGGCGCTGGTGTTCCTCGGCAATGTCGGCCAGAGGAAGCTCGCGACGCTGGCGTCTAACCTGATCGCGTACGAGATTAGCGGCAATGCGAAACAGAAAGGTGGTGAATTTGGCGGATTTGAAAAATGGTTTGCGCCGCGTTGCCACCCGTATGAACACTTCCTGAGTCAGGTCCTCGGAAACGGCCTGATTGCCGGTATGTCCCAGCAACACCCGGAAAACGAAGTCCCGATGGCGTCGAAACAGTTCGTCCATGGCCGCGGGGTCGGCCTGGTTGGCCAGATCCCAGTCGTCAGCGCCGGATAGGTTCAAGACGATTCAGCCGAGGGCGGGGGTTGGCAGCAGACGAATGCTGGCTTCGCTTTGGGAATCCGGGTTCGGCGGCGCAAAGCGGCTTTGACGCTGGGGAATGGCGGGAAGGCGAGCGGTGGTTAACAGATTGCGCTGCTTCGGCGGCAATTCGGGGGTCGCCTGACGGGCCCGCTTCAGCGCCGAATAGGCACTGGGGCGCGGCGTATAGTTTCGACCGAAATCGTTCTCGGAGCCAAGCCAGGGCGTTGCCAACAGCGCCAGCGCTGCGGCAGCGGCCATGGCGGTCAGTATCGGGCGTCGCCAACCCATGGGCAGGGGCCAATTCGGCGTGGGACCGCTATAGCGTTGCTGTCGGTGGTGTTGAAAGACCGTTTCCAGAGATGGCCGGGTCATCGCATTGTTCTCATTCATACAGGTTAATGCATGACAAGCGCAATCGGTTGACCGGCTTGCGCGACGTTGGTTCAGGGTCGATACTCAAGGCATCGACAGATATCGGTGTAAGACCATGAAAATGCGCATATTGTTCAGTCTGATGATGGTATCGAGCGTGGCCTTCGGCCAGGTCGATTTGCGCGTCACAGAGGTAGCAACTCTTGGCAACATAGTGGATATCAGGCACGCGGGAGACAATAGTCAGCGGGTATTTCTGGTGGAGAAAAGCGGCGTTATTCGGATCTTGAGTAACAGCAATCTGGTGGATAGGCCGTTCCTTGATATCACCGAGCGCGTTGGTGTCAGCTTTAATGAGCAGGGCTTGTTGAGTGTGGCCTTTGCTCCCGACTACCCCCAGTCCGGTCGTTTTTACGTGTTTTACACCGACAATATTGGCAGTACGGTGCTATCGCGCTTCCTGGTCAGCGATGATGCGGACATCGCCGATGCAGGTACCGAAGAAATTCTTTTAACCGTGGCTCAACCGGAACGCAATCACAACGGTGGGCGACTGGTGTTCGGCCCTGATGGGCTGCTCTACCTGAGCCTGGGCGATGGCGGCGGCGCCAACGATCAGTTCAACCACGGTCAGGACCCGACAACGCTGCTGGGCACTATTTTGCGCCTGGATGTGAGTCAGCCGGGAGGTTTTCGGGTGCCACAGGACAACCCGTTCGTGGGCGATGCCACTGGCCGCGATGAGATTTGGGCTTATGGCCTGAGAAATCCGTGGCGAATCAGTTTCGATGACGCTACTGGTGAGCTGTTTATCGCCGATGTGGGGCAGGATGCGATTGAAGAGATTAACGTTCAGTCCGCTGCATCCAGCGGCGGAGAAAATTATGGCTGGCCTTTGTTTGAGGGCAGCGGAAGTGGCAACCCAGCGCTTACTTTTCCGGTATTCGATTACGATCACTCAGATGGCAGCTGTTCTATCACCGGCGGCGAAGTTTACCGCGGGCCGGACTACCCAGACCTGACGGGTCGCTACATCTATGGCGATTTCTGCAGCGGTAAAATTTGGTCTTTGCAGCGAACGGGAAATACCTGGAGCAATGAGTTGTTGCTGGACACAGGCACCCTATCGAACATTCTTACCTTTGGCAGCGACCAACGGGGCAACATCTACGTGTCGGGGTCGCAAAACCTTGCCGGTCGGGTTTTTGTCATCAGCGATGGGCCTGTTGTTGAGGGAACCGAACTGCCATGGGATGGTTCGTTGTCGGGAACTTATACGGTGTCGGGGCTAAACGATCAGGGCTTTTTCGTAACCGTGGGTAATAACGCCTCAGGCAGCTTCCTGTTTGTCGCCTGGTTTACGTTTGATGCAGCGGGTGAACCGCTGTGGCTTGTGGGTGTGGATAATTTCGAGTCGGGTCAGACCGCCATTGAGTTAACGATGGAGCGCGTTGCCGGCCTCCCGTTCTTGGACTTTTCCGATAACCGGGCTAACCGGGAGAACTACGGACCCATGATCTTCAGCGCCCCGACCTGTGGTCAAATTGCTGCCAATTACGATTTTGGCACTCGGGGCAGCGGCGAGCTGGACCTTTCGCTATTGACCAACATTGAGGGAAGAGACTGCGCGAATCCCTGATTCTCACGTCTCACCATAACGTCTTTACCAATTCCTTCGGCTGTGCTCCAAGGCGCTCTGGCGGTATGATGCGGCCATCAAATTTGCCGGATTACCCGCTATGACCCCCACATCACGCTGCTTGAGTTTCTTACTGCTACTGCTGGTTTTTGCTTGCAGTGAGCAGCCTGAAAGCGCGCTTGAAGGACAGGACCTGGCGTCGTCCATTGCGGACCGAAACGCCTTAACGGTGGTTCCTCACGTGGCCTGGATGAGCCGGGAGTTGCCCCCCGAGGCAGTGGGCTATTTTCGCCTTCCGCTGCTCTGGGACGCGCTCAGCGAGCCCTCTGGCGATGCCTTGAACAACGTCAAAGCCAGCGCCGCCCATCAGGCGCAGCTAGCAAAAATTCGTCAGGGCCTGCTGGACAATGTCTGGACTCAGCTGCCAACCCCTGCTGTGGCACCGGCAAGGCTGCTGATGCAAACCATCCGCTCCCCGCTGGAAGTGGTGGCAACGCTGCCGCCGGATGGTTCCCTGGCACCGAATTTCCTGATTGGCACAACCCTCAAGTTGGCTGATGGTCAGTCCTTTGACAACGTGCTGGATGAACTGCTGGATTTACACCCCCAACTGCGACGGCTGTCTCCCGCAGACGATCAAGGCATTACGACTCTCCTGGCGGGGCCGTTGCCGGTGTATGTGCATTTTGATGATGCGGCCGACCGACTCCGCATGTTTACCGGTGCTTCCGCCACCATCGCCTACTTCCGGGAGCGGGTGACGGCACAGCCTACGGAAAATCCGGTAGCCACTTGGGAACAGCCCAGAGACCAAAGTGGTCGCGGACTTTCCCTGTGGATGGACCTCGAACGCCTGTGGCCCCAGGTTAGCCCCATGGTGCCGGAAGAAAACCGTGTGTTGCTGGAAGCGTTGGGCGTGAACGCCATTGAGGGCCTGCATATCGCCCGAGTGGCCCGAGATGGTCATGGCCAACTGTTGGTTGACCTGAAAATGCCGGAGGAGGGTTTCCGCAAGTTTTTGCCCAGACCGTCGGCACCGGTATCGCTTACCGCGTCTGGCTCACCTGAGCTCCTTGTTCGCCTGGCGCTGCCCAGTGACGAGGAGGTGGATCAGGCGCTAGCCCAAATTCGCTCTACCGTCCCTGATACCTCAGAGTTTGATGAAGGTCTGGCTGAGGTGTCTGACGCCATTGAAGAAGCCCTGGGCGTTTCGCCGGGCATTATCCTGCGGGCATTTGGCCCTCAATACCTCTACGTGGTGGACGATGCGGGTACCTGGGGGGGTTACCAGGTTCGCGATAGTGGTGCCCGAGACGAATTGCTTTCTGCCATGGCAAAGGCATCGGACAGTCAGATGGAAACCCGCAGCGCCGGTGGTCGGGACTATTCTTACTGGCGATTTAGGAGTCCCTGGAACTTTGGTGATGAGATAACCGATGCCACCAACAGTCCGGGCATGCTGTTGGCGCTGAGTATCCTTGATCGGCTGGCAGTGCATTTGTTCTGGCAGGAGCAGGAAGGCCACATGGTAGCGGCATCAGTGCCTCAGGTATTGATGGCGCGAGACAGGCTAGGGGCAGACACGGATCTTGGGCAATGGCTTGAAGACGGCATTGGCGTTAATCCGGACAACTCGGTGCTGTTGATCGCCAGGAGCCACACCCGTGGAGCCCAGGGTTTGTATCACTTTTACCTCGAGGCGCTTTTGATGTTAGCCGATTTGGCCGACGTGACCATTGACCCCTTTGAGCTGCCGTTATGGCAGGATGCGGCGCCCGGTAACCCTGGAGGCATCGCGTTGGGGTTGGATTCAACCGCTGAGGGACTCACCGCCCATTTGACCTTTCAGGCGTCGCCCTTGGAAACCCTGCAGGGCACCGAAACACTGGTGATGGTTTATGCGGTCGGCATATTGGCGGCAGTGGCCGTTCCCGCTTATCAGGACTACGAGCAACGTGCCAAGGTAATGGCAGCCAACATCAGTATTGGCGCACATCAGCTCGCCATTGCTGAACACCTGGCATCTCAAGGGAGCTTTCCTGAAGACCTGGATGCTTTTGAGCTTCCGCAACTGGGTGCGGGTACCTCAGTATCTTACGACGGCGAATCAGGGGAGCTGACGGTAACCTTTGATGAAACGAATGCCGGTGATCTGGCGTTCGGAGATGTGCGGTTTTTACCCTCGGTCGACGCCAGCGGTTATGTAGAATGGCAGTGCTACAGCGATACCCTACCGCAGAAGCTGTTACCCGCGACCTGCCGGTATTAGTTGTAGAACAATGACCGCAGCTTTTATCGAGATCGGGGTTTGAGGTCGAATCGGTAGGACCTGCAGTAGTCGGCTGCAACCCTGTCATTGCCACGACGAGCCGGTTTGAAAGTGGACTGCTTGACAGCTTTCAGGGTGGCGCGGGTAAACAGTTTGTCGGACGCCTGGACAATCTGGGGATTGCGGATTCGGCCTTTGGCGTCCACTTTGAAGCAGGCCACCGTGCGCCCATTGAGCTCTCGCCGAATGGCGTCACGGGGATATTGAGGTGTGGCCACTTTAATGGGTATGGGTGGCGCATCCAGCGGCAGCTTGTCGACCCCGTCGGTGGGTGGCTGATCTTCCACATTGGTGGTGGCCGCGAGAACAATGGCCACAACGTTCATCAGGCTCCAAGCCTGCCATTCATGGGTCATCGGAAACGGTCACGGTCGGGCGGTATCGTTCGAGTCTGGCGGCGTCCAGTACTCTGAGCAGCGTATGGGAGTTTGGCCGAATCTCCAGCCCCTTTTCCACTGCAGCTTCCGCTTCCTCAAGGCGGCCCAGATTCAGCAATACGTTCGCCCGGTTGGAGTGGGCGCGCCATTGCAGGGGCCTGAGCTTCAGCGCACGATCGCATTGCTCCAGGGCCAATTCGAATTGTTGGAGGCGGATGTGGCCAGCGCATAAGTTGGAAAACCCTGCCGATCGTTCATCGTCGGTTCGGGCCATCTTAAGGCCAATTTCCGTAAGTCTGACGCCTTCCAGGTAGTCCCCGGCTAACAGCGCATGAGACCCGTCGGCCAGGAACGAATTTTGTGGGCCGATGGTGGTGCTAGAGGATTTGGACGCAGCAGACTGGCCGGCGACGCTGGCGCCAGAAAGCAGTATGGCAATCAGTGCTGCGGCTAACATGGTAATGGCCAGTATAACAGGCCAAGAGAAAGGCCGAGAAGCCTTAGGAAATAACGAAACCCTTCGCCGAGGGGGCAGGGATTAGGGCCTTTGCCGGAGTGATGCCAGGTTCAGATCGAATCTGACACCGTTTCGGGTGCGCTTGCTGTGTCGGCCAGTTTTTTGAAAGTCAGCCACAAACTGACCAGTAATCCGTAACCGAGTCCAACCACCACCCCTGCGTCAGCGATGCCACGCCACGGTTGGGGCACCAATCGCAAAATGAGCACAAAACAGATAATCATCAACGTCAACAGCCATGCTGTGATCATGACGCGCCTTGGTGCCGCGAAAAACCCCATGGCATAGGCAGGGGCCAGAACACACTGCAGCGGCGTGCCGCGGTCGCCAAGATCAGCAACCCTTTGCGCGAAGCGCGGTGAGAATTTTTGCTGAAAGCCGCGAAACCCTTCGCTGTAGGCCATAAAAACCACGTTGAGGCCCAGCACAACCCAATGCTGCCAGAAGAAGGGGCTGGCAAACCCCTCCAGGGTGCGGCTTCCCAGTCGCAGCAAGGCAAAGCTCAGCAGCAGGGTAAATCCCAGAACTGCCCATATCACCGCTATGCGACGCCCAGTTGCCATCTGTGTGTGTATGCCTCAACCGCCTAAAAATTGTCAGGGTCGGCATCTTGTCAGGGTCGCAAGGATGGCTCAAGGGTTGCTGATCAATTAAGTGGTTCAAAAGCCCAGATGAATACAGGCCCGCCGGTCGGCGGACCTGTTAATGCAGTTTTAGGAAGTCCGTCAGCGCATATCGCCGCGATCAATCTCCTCACCGACGATTTCACCAATGGTGGCAGTGGGGTCAACGGTTAGCTTCACCGGCTTTTCGAAATACAATGTGCCGTGGACGACAGTGCCCGGACCGATAGATACCTGGTTGGGCTTGGAGTTTTTCTTGTTCCAGCTCCAGCCTTTGGGTTTGCTGACTCGAAGGTCACCCAGAATTTCCGTGTCATTCAGGGTGATATCGCCGTTATAGGTTTCAATATCTCCCTGAACCGTTGTGCCCTTAAGATCGATGCCGCCGTTGACGGTGTGAAGGCTCTCACCAATGTTCACCCCAGTATCGGTGCGAACGCTGCCGTTAACGCTTTCAACCATGCCATCAACAATCACCTCTGAACCCAAATTAACGGAGCCGTTGACGACCTCGACGGATTCAACATTGGCCCCAGAGCGGATCTTGACCGATCCATTCACCGAGTCAACGTCTCCAACAATGGCATCATGGCCAATCCGAATTGCGCCATTGACTGACTCAATGTCGCCAAATTCGGCGGCATCGCCAATTTGCACACTCTTGTTCACTGACGAGAAGGTTGAGTCCGGTCTGGACTCGCCATCTTTCACTTTGAGAGAAGCGCCCAGTGCACTGGTGCAAACCAGCAGGGCTGAGATTGTGGTGATCAGAACGTTCGCTTTCATGGTGTCTCCGGTTTGGCACCCCGCCCCAAAGGCAGGTGAATGTCTTTTCAACGTTACCCAGTAGTGGGCGACTTCGAGAGGTTGGACGGGGCTGGCGGCAAAAGGGTTTAATTGGTGTCATGAACGCGTTTGAAACCATCGATCTGCCCGGCGCCCAGTTGCGCTTTGATCCAGTGGCGCTATCGAAGCCTCAGGCTGATCGCTGGTTCGAACATCTCAGTGACACCATTGACTGGCAAGAAGAATCAATAAAGATGTTCGGGAAGACAATTAAGGTACCTCGACAGGTTGCTTGGTACGGTGATCCCCAAGCCCGTTACCGCTATTCCGGTGTCATGCATGAACCCATTGCTTGGAGTGAAGTGCTGGCCGACATCAAGCATTGGGTTGGTGAATGCTGTGGACATTCGTTCAACTCGATGTTGGCCAATCTCTATCGCGATGGCAGTGATGCCATGGGTTGGCATGCCGATAATGAACCAGAGCTGGGTGAGGAGCCTGTCATTGCATCATTAAGTCTTGGCGCCCAGCGACGGATGCGGTTCAGACCCAGCATTAGACCCATTGACCGTGGCGACACGACGCTGGATCGGAGAGGTCAGCAAACCTTTCATTTGGACCTGACCCACGGCAGCCTGCTGGTCATGCAGGGCCAAACCCAACATCAATGGCAACATGCCATCAGCCGAACGCGTCGGCCCGTCGGGCCTCGCATCAATTTGACATTCAGGCAGATCAAGACGCCGAAAGGCGATTGCCAGAACAGGAAGTCCGGCACGCGCCGATAAGGTCAAAGTCACGGTACAATAAGAGTATGACAACGTTTTTACGAAAATTTGTGGGCGTTTTGCTATTGCTGTGGACGGTGGGCTATACCTCGGTGTTGGCGCTATGACGATGGTGGCGCCGCCAACCAAGCCCTCCAGTCGGCGACCCAAGGCGCTGATGCTGTTTGTATTGCCGCTGCCGCTGGTCGCGGTACTGCTGGCCTCCGTGGTAGGCGGAGAAATACTGCGTATGTTGGTAAGCGCTGGCTGTCTGGCGGTGTTTGTTGCTGCTGCGGTACTGATGCGCAAAGGGCTGTCGGAGGAGATTGCCTTCGGCCAGCGTCGTCACGTAGTGAAAGCGCCGGCGCCGCTAAAAATGTTCAGTTCGCTTTTGGTTGGCCTGGCAACCGGGGTCAGCGCCGCGATGCTGTCGGCGAACGGTATCTTAGATGCCGCTGGATTTGGCTTGGGCGCGTTGGCCGGCTCTCTTCTGCTGTATGGGCTGGATCCCAGACCCTCGCGGGCCGCCCAGCTAGACGCTGCAGGGGCTGAAGTTTTGGCATTGGCAGAACAGAAGATTCTCGATATCGAAACAGCCAACAACGCCATTGCCAACGCCGAGCTCACCGCACGTCTGGATCGCATTACGGAAAAAGCCCGTGGAGTGTTGGACGTCTTGGAATCACGGCCCGAACAGTTGGGTACCGCCAGACGATTTCTGTCTAACTACCTGGACGGTGCAGAACGGGTCGCCCGGGGGTTTGCCAAAACCCACCAGCAAACCAGTGACGAGGCGCTTGAGGAAAACTTCCGCAGTGTGCTCGCGACAATCGAAACCGCTTTCGACCAACAAAAAGAGCGCCTTTTGGAAGACGACGTGATGGATCTGGACGTACAAATTGAAGTGCTGAAAACCCAGATTGAACGCGAAGGTGTCTAGCAACTCGTGTGGGATTGCACGCTAGCGTGGTTCTACAGTGGTTGAGCGCACAATAACCCAGGAACAGCAGCCAGTGCCTGACTCGACGGCCGTCGATCCTGCACAGGTGTTGGTAGGCGAATCCCGTCGACGTGAACTGATGGCAGAGCTGGATCTCGCCGACTCCCAGTCTATTCAGTATTTTGGCAGCAAGGCCCAACGGGCTCTGGCTCGAATCACTGAGCGGATGATGAAGCTGGCGACTGGTCGCGGCCCCTCCCAGGCCAGCGCTGACCTGGACGAAATGCTTAGCGTGCTGCGGGCCTTCCAGCCGGACTCTGGCAGCGGCCTTCTGGCCCGACTGTTTGGCTCACGTCGCCGCCGTTTGCTGCGCGATGTAGCACAGATCGTCAACCGTATTGATGCAGCTGCAAGCGGTCTTGAGCGGCGTAAGACTGAGCTGCTCACGGAAGTCATTTCTTATGATCGGATGATTGAGCAGGCCAAAGCGGCGCTCACCGAGGTGATCCACTATGAGCAGGTGGCCCGCCACGCGTTGGCGGAACTCACTCAAGGCTCTTCCCAACCACCTGCGGCTGAAGCTGCCGACCTCCTGGCCCGTTGTGAAGACCTGAGCATGGGGCACGTTCTGGCCCAACAGACCCTGGCAACGTTACTTGTGGCCCAGCAGGCCAGTCAGCAATTGCTCAGTCGTGTAGGCGCAGTGCTCGATCAAACCTTACCTGCCTGGCAATTGCATATGAGTCAGTTGGTATCCCTTTGGAGAGGTGACCAGATTTCCATCGAACTGGGCCAGTTGGGCGATCTTCATGGTCAAATGGATGACATGCAGTCCAAACTGGCTGAGGCGCGCAAAGAGGTCAGCACGGAGTTGTCCAGCGGTCGCCGCGACGCCGACGCCCTGACACTTGCCAACGATGCGCTGGCCAGCGTTTTGGGGGAGGGGAGGGCGCTGGCCCGAACGGCGGCCGACGCAGTCACTAAACTGAAACCGCCAGGGGCTTGAGAGTATTGTTGAATCAACCGAGCCGATGGCCGGTCAGTGCCTGGCTGCTGCTGGGGGTCAATCTGATTCCCATCGCCGGTGTTATTTTCCTGGACTGGGAAGTGTTGTCCATTCTGGTGCTGTTCTGGCTGGAGAACATCATCGTTGGTGTGGTCAACCTGCTGCGTATGGGTGTGGCATCAGCGTCGCCGGGCCAAAAGCTTCCCATGATGGCGTTTTTTACCGTCCATTACGGAGGCTTTGCCTTCGGCCACGGCTTTGCGGTAACCCATTTTTTTGGCGACCCATCGAGGCTTGAGCTTGAGCCGCAAGCGCTGTTGAGCTTTGTCCAACAACAAGGGCTGGGGTTCGCCGCGCTGGCCATGCTGATCAGCCACCTCATATCGTTTATGCTGAACGACGCCAACAACCCCATGATGAAAGCCAAGCGCCTGGGCGACATCATGCGAGCGGCGTACCAACGTGTCGCAGTGCTGCACATCACCATCTTAGTGGGTGGGTTTCTGGTCTCTATGCTGGGGTCGCCGCTGTGGGCCTTGTTGGTACTGGTCGTTCTAAAAACTGCGATGGATCTCAAAGGCCATCTGAAACGGCTTCAGCAAGACTCAAAAAACAGACAACATACGATCTAGGTTGCGGGGAGTGATAAGCCCCTCTAAGGAAGTTAAGCGGACCGCAGGGAGCCATTCCTTAGAGGGGCTTATCACTCCCCGCTGCCGGGCAGACGCCCGCAATTTCTGATGGTGCGCGAGGGGGATGTGGGGTGATAGCACGAGACGCGCGGTGCGCGTTAGGCCCTTCAGTGGATGGCTCCCTTCGGTCCGCTTTACTCCACTGAAGGGCCTAACGCGCACCGCGGCCTCTGACTCTGCGGGTTTGCTTATACGGTAGTAGACACATCGAGCTCCCATGGGGATTTCTTGACGTTCCGCATTTCGCTTTCTTCAGGGTTGCTTGATGACTTCGCCGCCTTTGATCACTACCGGGATATCCAGCATCAGGGAGATGTCCTGAGTGGGGTCGCCGTCTACCGCGACCAGGTCGGCCCAGGCGCCTTCGGCCAGGATGCCTAAGCGGTCGTTTTCGCCGAGGAGGTCAGCAGCGTGCACGGTGGCCATGCGGAGGGCTTCTGCTGCCGGGATGCCAGCTTCAACCAGTAGGGTAAATTCCTGGGCGTTGTCGCCATGAGCGGAGACGCCGGAATCGGTACCAAAGGCCATTTTAACGCCGAAGCGGTAGGCGTCACCGGCGGTTTGCTGAATCTGGGGGCCAATAGCGGCGGCTTTGGGGCGTACGATGTCAGGGAAGAAGCCATCAATGGCGGCCTTTTGGGCAACCCATTCGCCTGCCAATACCGTCGGGACCAGGTAGGTGCCGTTTTTGACCATCAGCTTCATGACCTTTCGATCCATTAATGTGCCATGTTCAATGCTGGCAACGCCGGCCTTAACTGCCCGGGCCATGCCTTCAGCGCCGTGGGCGTGAGCGGCGACCTTGAAACCATAGTCGTTGGCGGTGGCAATCAAAGCGGCCAGTTCTTCATCGCGGAACTGCGGGTTTACGCCGCTCTTGGCCGTGCTTAGAACGCCTCCGGTGGCGGTGATTTTGATCACATCAGCGCCGTCTTTGTAGCGCTGACGCACCGCTTTGGCGGCATCAGAGGGGCTGTTCACGACGCCCTTTCGTGGGCCCGGGTCGCCCATCAGTTCTACTCGTCGACCGTTGGTTGGGTCACCGTGTCCGCCTGTGGTGGCGATGGTTTTGCCGGCGCTGAAAATGCGTGGCCCTGGCACCAGTCCGGCATCGACGGCTTTGCGCAGGGCGATGGTGACGTTGTCACTGTCACCCAGGTTACGCACTGCTGTGAATCCTGCGTTGAGCGTGGTGTTTGCGTTGGCAGCGGCGCGCAGGGCCAGGTCTGCGGCATTGAGTTGAAACTTTTCGATGTAGGAGCGTGGAGACATCTGGTTTTCCAGATGCACGTGCATGTCGATCAGGCCGGGCAGACAGGTCAGGGCGCTTAAATCAATACTGTTAGCCGCGTCGTTGGGCCTCGTTGTGGCCCCATTGATCGAAGAAATTTTTCCTTCAGTAACGGTGATGTGATGGCGACCCATCAACGAGCCATCAACCGCGTTGAACACGCGGCCGCAGTCAATCACAGTCTGTGCATGGCTGGCGCCGGCCAGGGCAAGCAGGCAGGCCGTCAGCAACGTTGCGATGACGCGGTATTTTTTCATTTCAGTGATCATGAATTATCCGATTTCGGTGGGTCGATTGAGCCGACGTTTGATTAAGGTCTTGTTGAGTTAGCGAGGGATAAATTCGAGTGGGTGAACAACTCGTTCAGTCGATAGCTGACCGTCCTCGAACGCGACATTACCATTGATGATGGTGGTGTCCACCGTGGCCCCCAGCTCCATGCCTTCAAAAGGTGACCAGCCGCAGCGTGAAAGCACCTGTTCTCGTTCCACTCTGCGGGGTTTATTGGGGTCCATCAAGACCAGATCCGCCCAGTACCCTTCGCGGATGAAGCCCCGGTCGCGCACTCGGTATCGGCGGGCGACGTTGTGGCTGGTGCGATCTACCACGGTTTCCAAGCTCAACTCGTTGCGTTTTACCAAAATCATCAGCGCGCTGTAGGCGTCTTGAACCAGGGGTAGGCCGGCGGCCGCGCGGGCGTAGAGCCCCTGTTTTTCCTCCAGTGTGTGAGGCGCGTGATCCGTCGCGATCACGTCAATCCGGCCTTCCGCCACCGCATTAACCAACGCGGCGCGATCCTCTGGACGTTTGATGGCGGGATTACATTTGATGAAGTTACCTTTTTCTGGATAGGCAGTTTGATCAAACAGCAGGTGGTGGGCGCAGGCCTCCACCGTAATTTGTTTATCTTCCACCGGGCCGGGGCTGAACAGCTCCAGTTCCTTAGCGGTGGTCAGATGCAGCACGTGAAGCAAAGTGCCGTGACGTCTTGCCAAGTCCACCGCCATGGAGGAACTGGCCCAACAGGCTTCCGCGCTGCGAATGGTTGGGTGCTCGGTGACGGGAATATCGTCGCCATATTTCTCCACTGCTTTGGCGTGATTGGCCGCAATCATGGGGGAATCTTCGCAGTGGGTGGTGACGATGCCTGGGGCGTGGCTAAAAATGGCTTCCAGTGTCTCCGGGTGGTCCACCAGCATGTTGCCGGTGGAGGAACCCATGAACACTTTTACGCCGGCGGCCTGGCCGTCTTTCAGTGTCTTGATGGCTTCAACGTTGTCGTTGGTGGCGCCGAAATAGAAGGCGTAGTTGGCCCAGGCCCGATCCTTACCAATAGCGTACTTTTCCGCCAGTCGCTCGTGGGTGGTGGTTGTGGGATTGGTGTTGGGCATTTCCATAAAGCTGGTGATTCCGCCCGCAACTGCGGCCCGTGATTCGGACTGAATATCCCCTTTGTGGGTAAGGCCGGGTTCGCGAAAATGCACCTGATCATCAATCATGCCTGGCAGTAGCCATTTGCCGTTGGCATCGATCTCCCGCCGGCAGGGTTCATTGATACTGGCACCCAGCTGACTGATGCGGCCAGCATCCACCAAGACATCAAGTTCCTGACGGCTACCCTCGTTAACCACACAGGCGTTTCTGATCAGCAGGTCTTTCATGGATTTCGGGTCTCTTTGGTTGTGTGAATCGTTGATGGCTTTTGTGCGCTTGTATGAGCGCGTTGGATTTCTGTTGGTTCCGTTTGGCCGATCTGCTTTGGCGGCGGCACCGGATCCACGCCGCCCCGACTCAGGGGGTGGCAGCGGCACAGGCGACGGGTGCCCAGCAGGAGTCCGCGCAGTGCGCCATGGGTGCCGATGGCTTCGCTCATATAGGCCGAGCAGCTGGGATAAAATCGGCATCGCTGGCCAATAAACGGACTGACAAACCGGCGATAGTTTTTCAGTCCGCCGAGCAGAAGTCGCTGGGCAAAATTCCGTGGCGGAGAGCTTTGAGCCATGGTCAGTCCAGGCGGACAGGCTGCGCGAACAGCACACCCGGAAACGGTGTGCAGGCAGCGGATAGTTGCTGAAGCATCTCAGTTACGATATAACATCGCCCCTGATCGCTCAAGGTAGCCGCGATCCGAGCCGGTTCCTGTGGGTTTTTTTCGCAGGTTTTTCTCTGAATTTCAAGAGGTTATGTGATATTTCATGAGTGCTAAAGCAAATACATTGCCCGATGGCTACAAGCCCAAGGTCAAGCTGCCAAAAAATTATAAGCCCGTCGCCAAAGAAGAATACATGGGTGAGCGTCAGCAGGAATATTTCCGCCAGAAACTGCTCACCTGGAGGCAGGAACTGATTGACGAGTCTCAACAGACCATCGACCACCTTCGTTCAGAAGTTCGCGACGTAGGCGATGAAGCTGAACGGGCGACGCGGGAGACCGAGAACAGCCTAGAGCTGCGCACCCGTGATCGCTATCGCAAGCTCATTAGCAAGATTGAGCAGGCCCTTCGCCGGATTGACGATGGTAGCTACGGTTACTGCGAGGAAACCGATGAAGAAATTGGTATCCAGCGGCTTGAAGCCCGTCCCATCGCGACCTTGAGTCTTGACGCTCAAGAACGCTGGGAGCTACGTCAGCGTCAGCTGTCCAAATAACGGTGTGGCGGGCGCTCTTCGCTCGCCAAAGCCTCCATCCCCGGGTACGTTTGTGCCCGCTGGGACGGGTCGATCAAGTTGTCGCAGATTCATTGGCAAATTTCATGATGGTGTCCAGCATAGACGCCAGCCCATTGCTTCGCGTCGGAGACAAATGGGCCTTCAGCCCGATGTCTTCAACAAACTGTGGCGGGTGACTGAGAATTTGTGCTGCAGGCTGGCCGGAATACACCCTCAAAACCAGTGCGATGAGGCCGCAAACGATGGCTGAATCACTGGTGGCTTGAAAGGTTACCGCGTCGCTCTCGCCGCTGGCGGTTAGCCAGACCTGGGACTGACAGCCGTAGAGCCGATTCGCATCAGTCTTGTCAGCCTCAGGAAAAGGCGGTAGCTGTCGGCCTAAATCAATGATGTACTCGTAGCGATCCATCCAGTCGTCGAAAAACCCAAACTCGTCGACGATTTCAGCCTGAACCTCAGCAATAGGACTCACCGTTCGGCTCTCCATGTGGTGCCCTGTGGGCCGTCCTCGATGACGATACCGTTATCCGACAGCTGCTGCCTGATAATGTCAGCGCGAGCAAAATCGCGATTTTCACGGGCCTGCTGACGTTCCCTTATCAGCGCATCGATCTGGTTGTCCTCAAGGCCTACCTGGCCGGCTTTGAGCCAGTCATCAGGAGCGCATCCCAGCAGTCCCATCAACTGGCCGCTAGCCAGAACCTGGCCTTTCAGAGCGGCTTGCTGCGCTTCGTTGGTGGCGTTTGAGAGCTGACTGACCAAGCTGTTGAGTGCAGCCAGAGCCTGTGGTGTGTTCAGGTCGTCTTCCAGCGCGGTCACCACCTCGTGATCAGGTTCGCTGGCCACAGCCTCAATGTGCTCAACGGTATTGAGCGCTCGGTACATCTTGTCCAGTCGTTCGCGTTGTTGCACCAGCACCTGGTCGGACCAATCCAGTGGCTGGCGGTAGTGGGCTGACAGCAGCGCGAGGCGCAGCAATTCTCCCGGATAGTTTTTCAGCAGTTCGTTGACCGTGACCACATTGCCTTCGGACTTGGACATCTTTTCCCGGTCCATCGTCAGAAAACCGTTGTGCATCCACCAGCGCACGAAGGGAGCCTGGTTGGCGCAGCAACTTTGCGCCAGTTCGTTTTCGTGGTGAGGAAACACCAGGTCGATCCCTCCTCCGTGGATGTCGATGGTGGTACCCAGATGAGCCAAAATCATGGCCGAGCACTCAATATGCCAGCCAGGCCGACCCCGACCCCAGGGGCTTTCCCAGCCTGGCTGTTCGTCACTGGAGGGTTTCCACAGGACAAAATCAGCCGGGTCTTTTTTGTAGGGCGCCACATCAACCCGGGCACCAGCCATCAATTGCTGCACGGTCCGTCTGGAAAGCTGGCCGTAATCCGGATCGCTGGCCACGCTGAACAGCACATGGCCTTCAGCGGCGTAGGCGTGGCCACCCTCAATCAGACCACTAATCATGGTGATCATGGCGGCCATGTTTTCGGTGGCGCGGGGCGTTAAGTCTGGGGGCAACGTTCCCAGAGCCGCCATGTCTTCGGTGTAAACCTGCTCAAATCGTTGGGTTATGGCGTCAATTGAGAGATTCTCGGCCCGCGCGGCGTCTATGATTTTGTCGTCCACATCCGTGAAGTTTCGCGCGTACACCACGTGCGGGTAGCGCCGTTTGAGCAAACGGTAAAGCATGTCGAATACCACAACCGGCCGGGCGTTGCCGATGTGGGCGTAGTTGTAAACCGTTGGGCCGCACACGTACATCGTTACTCGCTGCGGATCGACGGGTTCAAATGTGCGTTTTTCCTTACTCAGGGTGTTGTACAGAACGAGAGCCATTCAGCAGCCTTTGAGCCAGACAATTAAAAAGGAATGTGATGTTAACTCAAAACCCACCATCAACCGCCACCCCTGTGCCATCGTGGGTTACACTGATACTCGGCACTCACAATAAAAACTAGTGCCGTTTCCATGGCTTATGCGTGAGGAGTGACTTGGGGGAGATGCTTTCAAAGCTGCTGCCGTTTGTGCCGCCACATTTGGCGCGCAAACTTATTGCAGACCCTGAGTGGGCTGAACGGCTGGATAGCGACACCATCCACGGCGCCGCGTTGTTCGCTGACATCTCCGGTTTTACGCCGCTCACTGATGAACTGGCCGCCGCCGGCAATGAGGGGCCGGAAGAGTTAACCCGCCTCCTCAACGCGTACTTCAACCCCATTATCGCCGCCATTGAGTCAGAGTCCGGCGAGGTTGTGAAGTTTTCCGGTGACGCATTGATGGTGGTATTTCCAGCAGAATCCCGACCGCTGGCTGAGTCTATTCGGCGGGCTTATCAAGCTGGCGAGGGCATGCAGCAGCTTCTGTCCGATATGGGAGCATTGGAAACCACCGCAGGCGAGGTACGCCTGGAGATGAAAATTGGGATTGGCTGCGGCGATATTGTGGCCATGGAAGTGGGTGGGTTGCTGGGGCGCTGGGAGTACATTATCGCCGGCGAGCCCATTCGCCAGGCAACAGCGGCCGAGGGTGCCTGTACACCTGGGGCGGTAATGCTCAGCCCAGAAGCCGAGAAAATCATGCATCCATGGAAGCTGCCTGCAAGGCGTGTCGAAACGGTCATGCAGCCGCAACTACACGACATGGATCAGGTTGAAAAAACCCTGCGTCGGTTTGTCCCTGGCGCGGTGCTTGGGTTTTTGGAAACCGGTGCCCGGGACTGGTTAGGCGTTCTGCGCAACATGACCGTGCTGTTTATCGGATTGAAGGACTATGAGTTCACTGGTGCTCGGGCTATCAGCCAGTTTCATGAGCTCGTGCGCGATGTTCAAGGCGCGTTGTACCGCTTTGAGGGCAGCCTGAATAAGGTGGCGGTAGACGACAAGGGGGCGCTCATCATGGCCCTGTTCGGTGCACCACCTCTGGCCCATGAGGATGACACCGTGCGCGGTCTCAAGGCGGCGCTGGAGATTCAGGCGTTGTCGCGACGTCGGCAGCAGCCGCTGGCGATCGGCATCACCACGGGGCGCGTATTTGCCGGGCCCGTTGGCAGCGAGATGCGCTACGAGTACACGGTGATGGGTGATACCGTGAACTTAAGCGCCCGCCTTATGAAGGCCGCCGGCCCCGGAGCCATCTTGTGTGATGAGGAAACCGCTCAGGGGGCCAATAAGCGGGTGCGCCTGCAGCGTCTGGAACCAATCGAGGTGAAAGGTAAGTCTGCACCGATTCGAGTATTTCGGCCGGACGATGCCAGCCTTACTTCAAAAATCGTCAGCGGCGCATTCAGACCTCCGGCGATGATGGCTGGGCGGGGCCGGGAAATTGGTTTGGTGGACGATACCATCGCCACCCTGGAGCGGGGTCGCGGTGCATTATTGTTGATTGAGGGCGGGGTAGGTATGGGAAAGTCCCGCCTACTGAAAGAAGTGCATGTGCAGGCCAAGATCAAGGGCATCACCTGTCTCAATGGCTTGGGCCGCAGTACCGAAGCCCAGGTGCACCTGAGAGCCTGGCAAACGGTGATGGAAGAGTTTTTTGAGCTCCCTAAACTTGAGCTGGACAAGCGCGCTGATCACGTTCGCACTACCTTGGCAGAGCTTGCTCCTGGCTGCATTGACCAGGCCAGTCTGCTGACCGAGTGGATGGGCTTGAGTGCTGCAGTAGGCACCCGTGAACTGGTGGTTGATCAGCAGCAACACGAAGACAACCTGATGTTCTTGCTCAAGACCCTGGTGCTGGCCTGGACCAACACCCGGCCATTGGTGATCAGTATTGACGACGCCCAGTGGTTGGATGAAATCTCTTGGCTGCTGGTTCGAGACCTGTGCCGCTCCGTCGACAGCGGTTCCCATCCTTTGCTGCTGGTGCTGGCGACCCAGCCAACCCGCCGGGAAGGCGTGAGTGTGGTTGAGGAAATGGAGCGGATGGACTGCTGCGCCGTGGCGCAGCTGCAGGCCCTGAGCCGCAGTGAGTCAACCTTGATGGTGGCGGACCGCCTTGGTGTTCTGCCTGATAGGGTTCCCCAACGACTCAGCCAGTTTATTCATGAGCGTTCCGAAGGCACCCCCTTTGTCGCTGAAGAACTTCTGCGCGCGATGCAAGATCAGGGCATGGTGGAGGTTTGGAAAGACGACAAGACAAACCAGAACTTGTGCCGGGTGCGCGGCGAATTTTCTTCCGAGACCGAAACGCTGCCCGGTTCGGTGCGCGGTCTGATAATGTCCCGGATCGATCGACTCACCGCCAATCAGCAGGTCACGTTGAAAGTGGCCTCGGTGTTTGGGCGACGCTTCGTAAGGCAAGCGCTGGCCGATGTGCTCGGTGTTGAGTACGAATTTGACGGTGACAAGGTTCAGCAGGACCTGGACACGTTTCATGATATGGAACTCATCGAGCTGGAAGGTGAGGAGCCGGATCTGCAATACCGTTTTCAGCATCAGATCACCCGCGAAGTGGCGTACGAGTCGTTGTTGTACTCCCAACGCCGGCAGCTGCACGTGGCGGTCGCGCAGTGGCTTGAGAAACGATTCGGTGGAGAAACGCTGGAGTGGCTGAAGCAGCCCATTGGGGAGTTGGATCCCCAACCGACGGCGCTGGCGCCATTTTTCACCGAATTAGCGGATCACTATCACGCTGCTGCCGAAGCGGAAATGGAGCTGCCCTATGCAGTATTGGCTGGCCATCAGGCGGCGTTGCTCTATCAAAACGAACAGGCAGAGCGGCATTACCAGCGTGCGCTGGAGCTCATTGATCCCGCCGATTTAAGCGGTCGAATGCGCGTTCTGACCGCCTGCGAGAACATTTATCGTTTGATGGCCCGGCGCTCTGCGCGCAAGGACGTGCTGCGACAAATGCAGCAGGTTGCTGCAGAAAATGGCGAAAATAGTGTCAAAGCAGAGGTGGCCATCTTACAATCGGTCTATCAGTTCACCTACGGTCGCCCAAAGTCAGCACAAAAACTGGCTACTTCGGCCATCGATCTGGCAAAGGCAGACGACAAACCGCTGCTTGAATGTCGGGGACGGCGCTGGCTGGGAACAGCGCTGCAGGTAGCTGGGCATCATCAGGAGGCAAGGGAGGAAATGGAACGGGCAAATGATCTGGCGGTAGCCGCCAGCGACCCTGATCTTATGGCTGATACAACTACACAGCTGGCCCGCCTGGCAGAAAAGCGCGGAGAATTTGCGCTTTGTCTGGAATATTGTGAGCAGGCGATAACCCTTGCTCGAGAAACCGGAAACCTGGGTGATGAGGCGGCCATACTGCGTCGAATGGCGAGCGCTTACTTGGCGCTGGACAAGCTGGACGATTCTCAGTCCACGGCTGACGCTGCCCATGAATTGCTTAAGCAAATTGGTGATCGTCGTCAGGAAGGGCTGGCGTTGGACCTGAAAGGTCGAATTGCCGTGGCACGAGGGGACTACGCCACCGGCAAAGCCCTTTTTGAAAAAAGCCTGGGTTTACGGCAGCAGATTCAGGACCGTAAAGGACAGCAGCGTTCGCTGATGCTACTGGGAGACTCCTGTCTGCACATGGGGGCCCATGAAAAAGCCAGGGTGTGCTATGAACAGGCGCTGCAGGACGCCGGCGAGATGTACATGGCCTTTGACCAGGCAGAAATTAACGCCCGTCTGGTGCTCCTCGAACATTCAACCGGCGACAACAAAAAGGCCAAACAGCACGGCTTGAAGGCGGCTAAGACCCTGTCTGCGCTGAACGATCAACCGTTGCTGGCGCAAACGCTGACCAGTTTGGGCCACGCGTTTACCGAGCTGGGTGAATACGATTCAGCTGCCGCGGCCTACGGCAATGCGATTCAGATTCGGCAGAAATTGGGTCAGACCAATCTATTGATGGAAACGGTGGCAGGTTCGGCCCGTCTGGATTTCAAACAGGGCAGAGCTGATGCTGCGCTGGAAAAGGTCAATGAGGTCATCAATGCCCTGGGCGACGGCGGTTGGACGGGAACAGAGCAGCCGTTTCGTATTTACCAGACGTGTTTCGAGGTGCTGGAGCATTTTGAAGACGAACGTGCGGAAAAAATCATTGCCAAAGCATTTGAAGAGCTTCAGAAGTCTGCCCAGGCCATCAGCGATGAGCGGCTGAGGGAGTCGTTTCTATACAGCGTGATGGAAAACCGCGCGGTGGATTATTACTATCGCGGGACGCTTCGTGGGCGATCGGGTGACGGACCGTCAAACCAAAACACCGGTGCCAACCCGGCGTAGTCACAGGGCAACGACAATCCAGCCTGGAAATCAGAGTTCCTCGTCTTCCCAATCATAGACCTTTCGCGGTGGGATATCCCAGCGACGGTACCACCAGGCACCCAGGGCGCCGAATCCAGCCCCGGCAAGATGAGACTCCCAAGACACTCCTGTTGTACCCGGCAATAGCCCCTTGCTGAGACTGCCATAGAGAAAAAACACCAACATCGACAGGGCGATGGCCCGACTGTCCCGTTTCAGAAAGCCAGACAGCAGTACGAAGGTGACCATGCCGTATAGCACGCCGCTGGCCCCGATATGGATGCTGCTGCGAGCAAACAACCAAACGGCCAGCCCACCACCAATGTACACCATGGGCAGCACTCTGACGCTGGCCCCGGGATACACAAACAACATTCCCGTACCCAGGACAAACAGCGGCAGTGAATTATTGATCAGATGACTGAAACTGCCATGCAGCAAAGGGGCAAACGCGATGCCGGAAAAACCGCCCGGGCTTCGCGGCACAATACCGAACCGGTTCAGCGAATATCCGAGTAAGAAATTGACCAGGTGGATCGCCCACAAAGCTGCCACAACAACGGCTGCCAGTTTGAGGGCCAGGGTAAAGTTGGCTTTCGATCGGCGAGAGGTCAGGAACTCGGGATCGGGTCGGTGCAGCTGCATCCCAGCAACCCGATTACCTAGTGGACCACTTTGAGGTCGCTCAGCGATTCCCAGGGAATAAACGTCACGCTGGTCCCGTCAGTTTTGACCCCGATACCCAAATTGCTGCCGGTGACGTCCGGATCCTTTCCCAGGGTTAATGAACGACCACTCTTCAGCAGGACGCGGGCTGTGTTGTTTTCCGGGGTTAGCCGTTCAATGAGACGCCAGGGAATTTCGTATTGAATGCCTGCCGCGTCTTTGCCCCTGAGCATTTCGCCCTGATGCTGCTGGTCCAGGTCAAACACCAAAAAGCCGCTGGTGGTGGTGTTGTTGTGAACAACCTGGGCGTTGATGGGCCCATAATCGGCATACTCAGCGTAACTGGGTAAATTGTCAGAGGGATCGAAGTAGGTGACTTTTTCAAATGCGGTCCAGGGCACCATGACCTTTCCCATGTCGGCCATATAGATGACGATTCCTCGATTTTCTGAGTTAACGTCGTTAGTGTCGCTCATGCTTAAGGTCCGTCCATCCTTGAGTTCCACTCGGGATGATTCGCCTTCATTTTGGATGCTGACAATGGTGGAAAACCGGATTGACTGCTCGGCGCCGTCCACGTCGCCATCCAGTTCATCTTCCGGGTAACGCTCGTCCTGGTCCCAGTCGACAAAGCCCTCAAAGGTCCCATTGCGAGTCTGGACCTGGCCGTACATGTAGGGCGAAAAGCGTTCTGGCGCAGTCTCTGGTGCATGGAATCGGATCTTGCTGATGCTGTCCCAGTCAAGCACTTCAATCTGGCCCGGACCCGTCAAGACCTCAACGTCGGCGCCAATGTCATCCGAGCCGCCGTCTGCGTCCAACACGCTGCCGTCGCGAAGAGTAAGCCGAACCCGCTCGCCGCCGCGAACCTCCAATTCGGCAATGTGGCCAAATTCCAGGCTGAAGAACTGTGGTTGAAGTTCCTCGGACCCCAGCCAACGCACTAACTCAATCACATGGCCATTGATTTCAAATCGTGGCCCGGGCAAGTTGCTTTCGATGGCTTCGCGGTCCGCATCGTCCAATGCTGAAAGGTCGAACGGTCTGGCCTTGTCACCATTGAAGTGGTGGGTCCAGGCAGCCTCTTGCTCGTCCCAGCGCAAGGTGCCCGTCAGGACACGGTCGTCATCCAGTTCCACGGTGCCGTAAAGCCACCCTTGATCCAAGCGTTGGGGAGCATCTTCCATTGCCACAGGCGCTGAGGTGTCAACGGGCTGAGCATAGGATATTGTCGCTACCGCGAGGCTGGCGGCCAGGGCTGCCCACCGCAGGAAGGAGGAGGTGTTGGGTTTTGAGGTATTCATTACGCTATTGTCTCGTTTTGTCTGGGATCTCTCAATGATCAATGGTCACCCTTCCTACCCAAATGACGTTCGGAGTGACGCGTTAGGACTGAACAGGTTTAGGTTGCGGGCGAAAATAACGAGTATTGCGGTAATAGGCGGGGTCGCCATTCGCCCTATGCCAGCCGGGAATGCCCAAAACCGGTAACGACAGCAGTTGCGCGGGCTGCCGTAGCCCGGTGATCGCCCGTGCCAGGACCTGGTCCGGCGTAGCTTGCGTGGGTTCAGGTATGACCAGGCACTTCCCCATAATGCCGTCAAACGGCGACAGCATTTGCTCCAACAAACCGTGGCCCAATACCCAAGGGTGCCACTTGTTATGCCAATGCCCGCGCTGCTGAACAAACAGAGTTTGCCAGTCATGGTTCTTGATCAGTGGCGCCGGCTCCGTCGCCGCTGCGACGATCACAATGCCGCATTCGTCCAGCAGGGTACCGGCGTTTCCTGCCGCGCTGCGCGCTGCGCCCTTGCCTTGATACCCTCGCTCTACATGCAACGCATTTAGGGCTGCTTTGGTTGCCGGCCACAGGCACCACATACAGAGGTTGAGCATATCGTGAATGCTGCCTGGGCGAACGGGCAGTCGTCCGTGCTGGTAGACTTGGCGTTCGAATTCCATGGCCCGCAATCGCCCCTGCTGGTGAGTAATGCGCAGGGGCTGGCCTTGGGCGTTACAAACCTGCTGTTGCAGTATTTGGGTCAGCTGGGCGACGCAGATTTCCAGCGTGGGCTGCTGCTGGGCTGCGGACAATACTCTTCCCAGCGACTGCAGCGCCACATAGGGCCCTGCAAACGGGAGTTGAATGGTGGTTTGTTCTGTCACTGACCCTATTGTGACGGTTAAGGTCAGTCGTTACACCATGATACCCGGTCGGGTTATGCTAACCACCGCGTATTCCCTAGCCACCATGAGGAAGTCATGACGCCACAATCCCGCCAGTCCAACGGCCAACGCACCGGCATGTGTGCGCTGATCGCTGTTAGTGCTTTGCTGCTTGGGGCCTGCAGTTCTGCGACTAAGGCGCCGGCCAGCGCAGGCGCGCAAGATACGGCGTCATCCTGCAAGGTCCCGGTTAAAGACCGCAATACTCTGTGTACCCAGCAATATGAACCCGTCTGCGGCTGTGATGGTGAGACCTACGGCAATGCCTGTGTCGCCCGCGCCAACGGCGTAATGAAAGTGGTCGAAGGCCGCTGCGAGGATAACCATGACCAACGTTAATACCGTATTTGATTTTTCTGCCACGCTACCTGGCGGTACAAGCCAGGCACTCAGTGACTATGACGGCAAAGTGCTGCTCATCGTCAATACCGCGAGTAAATGCGGATTTACCCCGCAATACCAGGGCCTGGAAGAACTGCATAAGGCGCTGGGCGGTGAGGGGTTGGTTGTGCTCGGTTTTCCCTGCAACCAGTTTGGCGGTCAAGAGCCTGGAAGTAATGATGACATTGCTGAATTTTGCGAATTGAACTACGGCGTGAGTTTCCCGATCTTCGATAAAGTTGAGGTGAATGGTGATGATGCTCACCCGTTGTTTGCTTATCTCAAATCCGCGGCGCCCGGATTGATGGGCAGCGAGCGGATAAAGTGGAACTTCACCAAATTCCTGGTCAGCAAGGATGGTTCCAGCGTCACCCGGTATGCGCCCAAGACAACACCGCAGTCCATGGAAGGCGACATTCAAAAACTGTTGTCCGCCTGATTCAGACAGTGTTCAGGGCGCCCGTGGTGTAATGACTTTGCTGGCTAATGTCAGTGAAAGTCAGCCCAAAAATGGCTTGATAGCGCCAGGGAAGAGAGACCACAGGCTGGTAATAAATTCGATTAGAAAGGGGGGGTTAACCTCATGAAAAACCTATTCTTTGTGCTTTTGATGGTGGCGGCAAGCAGTGCGGTGTTGGCGGATCACCACCACCGTCGTAGCGCAGGTCATCAGTTCGGTTTGCAAATTGTCGACGCTTACTACGGCTCGGATAGACGCTCTTGTGACGCCGCAGGGGCACTGCGTCAATGTGATGGTCAGGGTCAGTGTGAGGTCTATGCCTCCAATCGACTGTGTGGCGACCCTCACCGCGGAACGGAAAAAACCTTGGTCGTGCGCTACTCCTGTGGTAACGGCATCGAAACCCTTTACCTGCGGGAAGACGATTCCACGTTGTTGACTTGTGGCGGCCGCACCCGCGCCCCGTTCAGCGGTCGGCAGAACCACTCTCGAGGCATTGACATACTTCGCGCAGACTACGGTTCAGGGCGCAGTTTTTGTGACGCCAGTTATGCGTTTGCCCAGCAGTGTAACGGACGCAACGAGTGTCGGGTCTTCGTCGACAACGAGCTGTGTGGCGACCCCCGACGTGGAAAACGAAAGTTTGCCGAAGTGGAGTATCGTTGCGGCGGACGTGTATACAACGAGCAAATCAGGGAAGAGTCGACGGCGTATCTGAACTGTCGCTGAGTGATAAATTGGGGCCAGAAAATCCCCAAAAAAAACTCCGGCATTGCCGGAGTTTTTTTTTGGCCAGTGGCCTATCATGCCGGCCATCATCTTCTGCCAATATTAACTCTCGTCTCTAGGATCGGAATTGCCTGAAGATCCTGAGCTTGCCATAGCGGGTAGAGCCGGAAGACTCATCACTACTGGAGCGACATAGCCGGCCTTTTTCAGAAAACTTCTTCGCTCATTACTCGTGGTGCTATTGGTTTTGGTGTCTTGTTGCATCCCTTTCGCCTCGTTTTAGTAAATACCCCCGCCGGCATTATGCGGTAGCTTTGTCGGTGAGGGCAAACGCGATCGCTGTTGTGCTCAGCGTGCTAGCTGAGAACGACAAAGAAGATCCCTACGCCACGCTGAACTTTGAGCAGGTACCGGTCAACACTGCCGAGAATCTTGCTGATGTCAGACATGGAGTCAACGGCCTCTTTGTTGACTGCGGTGATGATGTCGCCGGGCTGCAGACCCTGTCGCTGGGCGGCTGAGCCCCGGGTGACAGACTCCACCATAACGCCGTCAACTTCACCGGCCTGGGGGTGGTCATCGGGAATTTCGGTGAGCCTGACGCCGCGCAGTGCGTCGGATTTCTCCGGTTCAGCGCGAGCCACTTCCTGTGGTTGGCGAGAACCAAGTATCGCGTTGACGTTGCGAGATTTGCCGTCTCGGATCAGGCTCAGTTCTACCGCCTCTCCTGGCCGGCGCAATCCGATGACATTTCTCAGGTCCTGAAAGTTATCAATCTCCTGGCCGTCGACGGCAACAATGACGTCGTCTACCTTCAGTCCAGCCTTGGCTGCACCCGAACCTTCGCTCACGTCCGTAACCACGGCGCCGCGGACTACTTCTAAATCGTAAAATTCGGCAATCACCGAGTTCACCGCGCTGCCGGTGATTCCCAGGAGTCCACGAGTGACCTCCCCATATTCAAGGATCTGGTCCATCACGGAGGCCGCCATGTCGCTGGGAATGGCAAACCCGATTCCGGCGTTTCCGCCGCCTGGGCCTAAGATGGCGGTGTTAATGCCAATCAGCTCGCCCTGCAGGTTAATCAACGCGCCACCGGAGTTTCCTCGATTGATGGCAGCGTCAGTTTGGATGAAATCCTCATAGGCCTCGATGTTTAGCCCGTTGCGTCCCTTGGCGCTGATAATGCCGGAGGTGACGGTGTGTCCCAGGCCAAACGGGTTGCCCAATGCCAGAACGTAATCACCCACTTCCATGGATTCGGAGTCGCCGATCTTCAGGTCCGACAATCGGCTGCCGTTGATTTTTAGCACGGCAACGTCGCTTTCTTCGTCTGATCCCACCAGTTCGGCTTCAAATTCGCGCCCATCAACCAATTGAACAGTGATCTCGTCCGCATTTTCCACCACGTGGTGATTGGTCAGAATCATGCCCTTGGCGGCGTCGATAATGACCCCGGAACCCAGGCTTCCAGTTTCACGTTCCTGGGGTTGGCTTGGGAAAAAGCGCCGGAACATGGGGTCGTCGGCCATCGGGTTTTGGCGTACCGATACCGTGCCTTGGGTAGAAATATTGACAACCGCCGGTGACACCTCTCGCACCAGCGGTGCCAGGGAAACATCTTTGGGGATGACGCCGCCGCTGGCTGCGCCAGAGGCTAACATCAACAACCCAGTCAACGCCTGAATAGAAAAAAGTTGCTTCATATCAAGTTCCAGTTTGAAAGTTCGCCAGAAAAATGTGCCTGGCTGCAGTTGTATTTAGGTGCCACGGGGCCCGGTTTCAATGCCGTTGGCGCGCTACTTATGATTGCAAAGCGTCGAAACAGTTCCGTGATCGCCCCTGCTGCATGACGATTGGTCCTATTGAAGTGGGTGTCGGGCAGGGCGAATTGCTAATATTGCAGGATTCAACCGGGATATTCCTAAACTGTGCTGAAAGAAACAACATGGCGTGATGACTTCAGACCATCGGCAAACCACCTGCAAGGCAGAACACTGCTGATCACTGGCGCAACCGGAGGCATTGGTAGGGCCGTCGCGCTGGGCGCAGCCGGTTGCGGCGCGACGCTGGTTCTGGCGTCACGAAACGTCGCCAGGGCGGAGCAGTTGTACGATGAAATACTCCAGCGTCAGTGGCCGGAGCCGCTGATCTACCCGGTGGACCTGGCAGGCGCGACGCTGAATAACTACGAAGAAATGGCTGCCGCTATCGGAGCTGAGGCTGGTGGACTGGATGGTGTGGTGCACCTGGCTGCCGACTTTGCAGGACTAAAGCCCCTGGAGCAATCCGGAGCTGAGGCCTGGGAGCGCACGCTTACCGCCAACGCCACAGCGCCGCACTGGATTAATCAGGCCGTATTGCCGTTGCTCAGACAGTCAAGTCAGGCGCGAATCGTTTTCACGTTAGACGACCCAGCACGAGTTTCCCGCGCATACTGGGGCGCCTACGGGGTGGGTAAAGCGGCTTTAATGGCGCTGGCCGCCATGACGGCCAGTGAGCTGGAAGCCTATGGCATTGAGGTGAATGCGGTGGCGCCGCCGCCCACTGCTACCGGCCTTCGCAGACGCGCCTACGTGGCCGAGGACCCAGCGGAACTTCGCGCTCCTGAGGCGTTGGTGCCAGCCTATCTTTGGTTATTGGGGGCCCACGAACGTCCAGTGACGGGGGAGGTTATTACCTTTGAGGTTTAGCGTGCTGGCTCGGTTGCGCCGGCGGATCTTCGTTGTGCGAAAACGGGGTTGGGAGCACTGGCACTAGCGTTTAGGATTGGGTTTGCCTCGTGACGTTGGCTTCTTTCGTCCTGTCCGGGAATTTCTGGGCTTGCCGGTTTCTGGTGCCGAACGACGTCCCTGAACGTTAGAGCTGCCTTTGCTTTTCCCGCCAGGCCTGGGGGCCCGAGACAACGGTTTCAGAGTCAGCGCAGCGGGTGCTTTGGCACTCAGCCCCACGTCTTCTCGCAACACCGCCACATCGTTGGCAGCCAGTTCTTCCACTCGCCCAACTTTGAGGCGGGATGGAATCATCACCGCGCCGTAACGCACGCGTTTGAGGCGGCTGACCCGCACCCCTACGGCGTCCCACAGGCGTCTGACCTCTCGCTGTCGCCCCTCCATCAACACGACGTGGTACCAGTGATTGCCGCCGGTCCCGCCGCTGTCGACTATATCGCTGAATCGTGCCTCGCCATCGTCAAGCATGACTCCCGCCTTGAGTTGCTCAATCATCTCGGCGGTCACCTCGCCCTGAATGCGGCACGCGTACTCCCGATCGACGCCGCTGGAAGGGTGCATCATGGCATTGGCCAATTCACCGTCGGTGGTAATCAACAGAAGCCCCGTCGTGTTGATGTCCAGACGACCGATTCCGACCCAGCGGCCTTTTCGTGCTTCGGGCAGATGGTCAAACACGGTGCGACGGCCTTCCGGGTCGCTGCGTGTGCAAACCACACCTTCGGGTTTGTTGTACATCAGTACCCGTCCCTGAGTTTGGTCGTCAGCGACAACCAGATAGTGATGTCCGCTGTATTCCACGGTTACCCCGGCAGTCAGCCTGTCGCCAGGACCTACCTGCTGGCCGTCTACTTTGATCTCGCCCTCCGCCAGAGCTCGCTCCAACTGGCGGCGAGATCCCAGTCCGGCGGCTGCCAGGATTTTTTGAATCCGAGGGCCAAAAGACGGGCCAGGGCGCTCAGAGGATTCAGCTGTCTTGCGAGTCATTGTCGTTCTTTGTCTGTGACGAATCGTCGTTGTCGCTTGTCACTTCAATGGTGTCGTCGGCCGGCGGATCGGTTTCAGGTTCGGGCTCTGACTCTGACTCTGACTCTGCCTCGGGCTCGGGCTCGGGCTCGGGCTTGGGCTCGGACTGGGGCTGGTGGTGCCTAGAGTGGCGCTGGCGGGGTTTGCGCTCATTTGGTTTCTGCATTGGTTTAGAGCGCTTCGATCATCGCAGTTACATGTCACCGGACTCAGCCGGCTCTGGGTGCAACTGTTTGGTCTGTTCTTG
>JBGCET010000044.1:0-60000 GCA_045106555.1 Lysobacterales bacterium
GCTTGTCGGACCTGCGGCCTGGCAATGGCCGGCTGGATTTTGGTGATCTACTGAACGCCGTTGGTGATTATCTCGACCGTGATGCCGGCACCGCCGTGGTGCATTTGGTCAGCGACTTTCAGTCCAGTGCAATGCCCGCGCAATTTTCTCGCGTAGTACCTCGGGCTCCTTATACCCTCAAGCTGCACCCGGTGGACGCCAGCGCTGACAACCCTCGAATGACCTCGGTACAAATGGACGGCAATGAAATGGTGGTGTTCGCCGAGGACACGCAACCCGGTACGTCATTGATCATTAACCTCAGCGACCAACCTGAGCGCTCCGTACCGCTGGCAGATAGCGCAGCTCCGACCCGTGTTGTACTCGACCTGCTACCCCAACAAAACCCGCTTAAGGTGTCCCTGGGAAACCAAGCCGACAACGATGACCTGGCGGTGGACGATACGTACCATTTGCTGGTGGACCGTTCGCCGAAGCAGCAAATCCTGGCGCTAACCGCTAGCGACCGCGGCGTCAATCCGTATCTTGCCAGTGCGTTGAGCGCAGTGAGCGAACAGGTTGAACTCAGGGGCGAGTCGGTGGCGAACTTTGATCCTCGTCGATTGAGTCGTCACCGCTGGCTGGTGATCGACGACCTGGGAGCTCTCAGCGCGGAGGTTTCTGATGCGCTCGCCGATTGGGCGCGCGCTGGCGGTCGGGTGCTGGCAGGAGTGGGTGAACTTGCCGAAAATAGTGCTCGTATTCCCCTGACGGGTCATCGCTTGACCGACGGCGTCGTGAACGGGGGTGTATTGGCCGAATCGACGCCTGAGCAGTCCGTTAGCGGGGTCGCAGTGGGACATCCATTACTGGACCCGCGCCTGGCGTTTCAAGACATTCAGGTTGCGCAATTGCTCCCATTAGAGGCCCTGGATGACGATCAGCCTTTGTTGTGGCTGGAAGACGGTACGCCGTTGCTGCTTGAGCACACCTTGGGCGAGGGATTAGTGCTGTTGATTAACGGCGGCTTTGACCGAGCGTTCAACAGCTGGCCAACCCAGGCCTCGTTTGTCCCTTTTGTGGGCGCGGCGGTGGACTACCTGTCCGGCTACCAGGCCCTGTCGGCCCAGCGGCTGGCCGGGGAAACACTGGTGTTGCCCGACAACGACGCGGTGAGTTTTGAGCTGATGGCGCCGAATGCGGCGGGCGCTCTGTTTGGCACCAAGGTGTCTGCGGCTGGGGTTCGACTTGATCAAACCGGCTTTTATTCGCTGCATGGCAGTGACGACACCGTGACCCAGATTGCGGTCAACGTTGATCCTCGAGAATCGGACCTGCGGCCGCTGGATGGGCCAACGTTCGAACGTTGGGAGCAGTCGTTGGCCCGCCGCGAAGCGTTGAGCCCTGCTGACAATGTGCCGGACGAGGAGCTAGCGGTTAGCGACGCGTATGCCGATGAAAGCAATCCGCTGGCCGTCTGGCTGCTGGCCGCACTGCTGTTGCTGGTGCTGGCAGAGTCGGTGACCGGTAATGTGGCAATGAGGAATGTGTCATGAGCCAACAAACACTCAGTCAATATCTCAAGCGCTTTGCGCGGCGCCAACGGATCCGTCAGCGCAATGATGGGCTCGCGATTGTGGCGGCTGTGGCGCTGGGGTTTTCACTGTTGGCAGCGCTGTGGTTGATTCGCCACGGATTTCCAAAAGACCAGGTGGGTCTACTACGAATCACCGGTGCTGGAGTGCTTGTTGCCCTAGGTTACTTTTTCTTGTGGCGTCCCCTTCGCCGCAAGACCAGCGACCAAAGACGTGCCCAGGAACTGGAGACGCGGGCCCCCTTTGACGGCCGACTTAACACCTGGGCGGGTACTGCGCCCAACAATCCGCTCAGGCCCCTACTGGCCGAAGATGCACTGGGTATCGCCCAGTCCCATCCGCCAGAACAGCTATTACCTCGTGGTCGACTGAATTGGCCGGCCGCCGCCGCCAGCATCTGTACGTTGGCGTTAGCGGCTTTACTGATTGCTGGGCCTGGCCTGTGGGGCTACGGACTGCGCCACCTGTGGGCGGGTTGGTTGATCCCCGACCTCCTGCCGCCCCAGTCGTTAGTCGTCACGCCTGGGGATACTCTGGTTCGACGAGGCGGCCGCCTGATCGTAAACGCCAGCGCGCGGGGGTTCGCTCCGGGCGCAGCCGAAGTGTTTGCCCGTCGGGGTGACGGGCAATGGCAGTCAACGTCGATGCGGTTGTCAGCCAGCACTGGGGCCGACGACGAGACGGAACCGACGGCCGACGATGCGCAAGCGGCCAGCGCGGAATTTGGCTTCACGTTTCCAGCCGTGCGCCAGCCGCTGGAATATTACGTGCAGGCCGGTGAGGTGCGCAGCCCAACGTATACAGCCGAGGTCATTGCGCTGCCGCGAATAACCGATTTCGCGATGACCTACACCTATCCTCAATGGACTCGTCGAGAGCCCCGAGAGGTGCGCCCTGGGGGCGATATTCGGGCCATTGCTGGCACTGAAGTCGCGTTGGCGGTCACTACCGATTCACCGCTGCCGGGCGCTGCCATTGTGGTTGCTGGCGCGTCAACGGCAATGACGTTGGAAGCGAACGTGGCGTCGGGCACTCTGACGGTACGTGAGGACGACCGCTACTACCTGGCCGCTGTGGTGGGTGGCGATGAGGTTCGGTTGACCGACGACTTTCTTATTCGGGCGCTGGAAGACCAGGCGCCCGCCTTGAGCTTTGCCACGCCGGCGCGGGATGTAGACGCCCATGCTATTGAGGAGGTGGCGCTCACGGTGCGCGCTGAAGACGACTTTGGCCTGAACAACATCACCCTGCACGTGGCGGTTAACGGCGGCGAATTTATTGCCAAACCGCTTCTGGCCGAAGGTGTTGTGCCTGACGGACAAAGCTCCGCGGACGAGCCGCCCGCGGCGGACCTGAGGCTGGATCACCTGTTGATGCTGGAAGACCTGGCCGGTCAGGGATACCTGATGCCTGGTGATGTGGTGTCTTACTACGCTAGCGCCACTGACCGTGAGAGCGATGCGGAGTCTGACCTGTTTTTCATCAGCATTAAGCCGTTCGACCGACGCATTTCTCAGTCCCAGGCGTCCGGCGGACAGCAGTCCGGCGGCCCTCAGGATGAAATCTCTCAACGTCAGCGCGAGATCATCCTGTCTACCTGGAATCTGCGCAAAAAGCGCCGCCAGTCTGATGCAGACGCCAGCGCTGTGCAGGAATCTTTCGACGACAAAGCCACGCTGCTGGCTGACCTTCAGGCAACCTTGGCCGGTCAAGCCAATACACTTGCTGAGCGCGCTCGCGCCCGTGAACTGGGCAACAATGGAGACATCTCCCGCTACATCGGCCACCTGGATGACGCGGTGGAGGCGATGGGGCCGGCCATTGAGCAGCTAAAGCTTGGCGACTTTGAACTGGCAATGGCACCCGAGCAGGAAGCGCTTCAGCACCTGCTGCGGGCAGAATCGGTGTTTACCGATATTGAAGTGACCACCAGCGCCAACCCGTCGGGTGGCTCAGGCTCGGGCAGCGACTTGGCGGAGATGATGGAGCTGGAGCTGGATCTTGAGAAGAACCAGTACGAAACGGCCAGCCAGGCGTCACCGGAGCAGTCGGGTGACAGCGTCGACGAAACGCTGGATGCGCTGGAAGATCTGGCGCGCCGGCAGCAGGCGTTGGCCGATGGCCTCAGCGGCAGCAGTGCGCCTACGCCGGCTCAGCGCTGGCAGCAGGAAAAACTCAAGCGCGAGGTGGAAGAGCTGCTGGAAGAGCTGCAGCGAAATGGCCAAAGCAGCCAAAGCGCTGAGCAGCAGTCCAGCCAGGGCCAGTCTAGTCAGAATCAGTCTAACGAGTCTTCGAGCTCTGAGAGATCTGAACAGTCGCAGGATCTTACCCGTGAAGAGCTGGCTGAGCGCCTGGCGGAAGCGGCCAAAGCGATGGAACAGTTGGCTCAGTCCGGGGCTCAGGAGTCAGGTGGCGATAGTCCAGGAGACGACCAGTCCCCTGGTCAGCAACGGGGTCAGCAACCAGGCCAACAACCAGGTCAGCAAGCAGGACAACAACCGGGTCAGCGACAAGGCCAGCAGCAGGGCCAAAATCGCCAGCCGGGTCAAACCGGCAGTGAAACATTTGCCCAAGGGGCGGGTGGCGGGCAAGGTCAGAATAACCCGTCCGGCGAAAGCGCCGCCCAGGCAGCCAACAACGCGCTGGCCCAGCTAAGGGCAGCAGCGGATGCGGCAGCTCAGCAGCAGGCCCAATCCATGGAGGACGCGTTTGGTGATCTGGCACAGCGCGCCGAGGCGTTATTGGATGAACAAGCCGCCCTGGCACAAACCCTGGACGACGCCCTGGCCGAGGCGATGAAAAATCGCCCAAGCCCCAGTTTGCCCTCAGACAATGGTCGCCCCCAATCGGGCCTCACGCCGACGCAGGAATACGATCTTGGCCGTCAGAAACGGGAGCTGGGCAAATCGCTGCAGGCCCTACAGCAAGACATGCTGGAAGCGGCCCGGGATTACGAGGATGCCTCCCTTGAGGGCAGCCAGGCGCTGCGCGAAGGCGTTGCTGACCTGGACCGTTCAGAGGCCATCGTGAGACTGGGTATGGCGGCGGAATATATCGAATACGGCGCTGCGGCTTACATCGTGTCCACGGAAGATCTGGTGACCGACGCCATGCGTCGCTTGAGTGAAAACGCCGCCGATGCCCAGCGACGCGCATCCCGCTCAGCTCAGGCCGGTCGCGGTGCGATGGAGGAGGCGTTGGCCGAACTCAGCCGTCTGCGTCGGGATCTGCAAACCTTGGCTCAGGGTGAGCCTACGTCGGGTAGCGGGCAACCAGGTCAGCAGCCAGGCCAACAACCAGGCGAACAACCGGGTAATCCATCTGGGCCCGCTGGAGAAGGTCAGGATGGCGCCGGCGGCCAGCCAGGCCAAAACCCGGATGCCACGGGTGGCAACTCCAGCATTAACGGGCGCGGCACCGGCACGGCGGCCGCTGGTGCCACGTTTGAGCCGCGACGGGTTAGTGAGGCACTGCGACCTTTGCAGGCCCAACAAGCGATCAATGACCGCGCCGACGATGTGGCCGATATGCTCGACGATGCGCTGCCATCTCTGGCGGGGCGTAAGGTGTCTGAGGAAGAACTCCGGGAGCTTAGAGCGCTGCTGGGCGATTTTGATCTGGCAGCACTTTCCGGTAATCCTACTTTGCTGGACGCTGAGCTGGCCCGCCTGCTGCGGCTAACGGAAAACCTTGAAATTGGCGTCCGCGCGGCGGCCGGGGCGGCGCAGCGCAGTTCGGTGCGCGCTGAAGCACCGCGCCAGGTTAGCGTGGAGTACCGAGATGCCGTTAGCGATTATTACCGTCGTCTGAGTGAGCTCAAAGCGCAATCCGGCGAGAGCCCGCCCTAATCATATGTAACCTTTTGCCGGCAGTGGTTCTATAAGCCCGTATCACAACCACAGGATCACACTATGGCTTTTGCCGATTTTTTCCATCTTCCCGCTCGACCGGCGCGCTTATTTGCGCCTGCCGCCTTGTCTGCCGCAGTGCTATTTGGCGGCACACACGCTTTAGCCCAAGACTCAGCGTACCTGATTGATCTGGCCCAGAGCGACCTGCCCGCAGATGCGCAATGGTATGTGCATGCCAATGTGGACGGCCTGCGGCGGTCGGAGCTGCTTGCACCGCTTTATGACGAAAGTCTGGGCGAGGCGTTTGAGGACATCGCGGACGACACCGGGCTGGACTTAAGCGAAGAGCTGATGGCGGTTACCGCTTTTGGATCCAACGACCAGCCTGATTCGGCCACGGTGGTGCTTCACGGTCTCAGCGAAGCGGCCCAAGTGGCTATCATGGACGTGCTGGTGGAACACGTTGAGGTGCTGGAGATGGATTACGCCGGCGTCAGCTACTTCCAGCTTAGCGGAGACGGTGAAAAGAAGTCGCGGGTCAATCTTGATCGACCTTTCATGCTGAGTTTTGGCCCTGATCAAACCTTGATTACGGGAGATCTCACAAGTCTCCAGCAATTCATCGACGCGGGTTCCCGAATGGCGGGCGGTGATGGTCCCGCGGCAGCGGGTGCGCTGTTGGTGATGCGAGCCAATCAATCGCTCATGCAGGGCGGAATGAATCCGGGCCGGATGAGCCGAGGTCCCTTTGATTCATCGATGATGGAAAACATTGATCAGCTGGGCGGCGTGATTTCTGAGTCCGCAGCCGGTTTGAATATCTTCGCTAAGGTTTACACTCGAGATGATGCGACCGCCAGCTACGTACACAATATAGTTCAGGGGTTGCTGTCACTGAAAGCTCTGGATTCAGGCAGCGATCCGAACATCAACACGCTGATCAACTCTCTGTCGATTACCAGCGATGGCCCGGAGGTGACTCTGGATTTGACCATTCCGCCAGAGCTGGCGGCTGACCTGGCTGACGGTATTTAGGATCTGTCCGGTCCCTCCAAGACGCCCACCGACGAAACACTGATGGCCGCTAGCTGCCAGGGTGATCAAAGGGCGTTTGAACAATTGGTATTGCGCCATGAGACGGCGCTTTACCGCTTTATGAATGCCCGACTGGGCCATCGCGCTGACGCCCAGGATGTGCTGCAGGAGGCGTTTGCCTCAGCCTGGCGCTACCGAAAAAGCTATCGGTCCAAGTGGCGCTTCAGCACCTGGCTTTACCGCATTGCGCTGCGTCACGGTCACCGTCAGCGCAGCCGCCAGCGTCCTTCGGTTGATCTTGACGACGCGCAGCTGAGCGCACCCAGCGGGCAGGATCCGTCCAACCAGGATGTCTGGGACCATGCCCGCAACCATCTATCCGCCGCGGCGTTCAACACCGTGTGGCTGCACTACCATGAGCAATGGCAGCTCAGCGAAATAGCCACCTGCCTTGGTCGTCCGGTAAGCTGGGTAAAAGTCACCCTGTTCCGCGCCCGAAAAAAACTCGCCGGCGTGCTAAACCCCGATGACTATGGATTGAGACCATGACCCGTTCGACGACTGCATCAAGAACGACAACCGCTCTGGAGCCTTTGCTGTCATCCAGCCAACGCGGTGACAGCGTCAGCGATGAACTGCATAAGAAGGTCATGGCGCGGGTCCACCAAGAACAGTTGCAGGACAGCACCCAATCAGCCCCGGCAAACCGCTGGTTTCCCCGTCAGGCGATACCCGCTCTGGCATTCTGCGCCGCCGCACTGCTGCTGGCGACGTTTCTACTGAACAACCAAACTCCGGAGCCAGCGGAGAACTCATCAACTGTCATCAGCCAGCCGCCAATGTCCGTTGATATCCAGCCTTTCGCGAGTCTACTCGACACCCGCCTGGCCCAACCCCTGGATGCACTCCAGTCGCTAACAGTGGTCAATCCGCTGCAACAAGAACTGGCCGCCCTGGAATCCGATCTCGATCGTCTAAAGCCTCGCTGGCCCTGGGAAGCCCCGCCCACCGAGGGCTAGGTCATTGCACAGTGGTAGAGGGCGCGGACCGAATAACCTCCTCAATCGGAGTTAAACGGACCGAAGGGAGTCATCCGATTGAGGAGGTTATTCGGTCCGCGCCCTCGGGGTTTTTGCACAAGTCTCAGCACCAAACTCGTGGAGTCTGCCCGTCAGTGGTGAGCATAGGCCCCTCAAAGGAATGGCTCCCTGCGGTCCGCTTTACTTCCTTTGAGGGGCCTATGCTCACCACGGACTAGAACGGTGCCTGGGGTTTGTTGTCGATCTTTGGCTAGAAAAGGATTATCGTAGTCCTGCGCTTTTTACAAAGCGTATCCCAAGGGGTGGTTGGATTGGCTCCAACCTGAGATGCACTGTAGCGAACCCTTAGAACCTGATCCGGTTAGTGCCGGCGTAGGAATGGTCAAGTGTCCTGTTTCATGTTTCGTTAACTTTCAGAGCCCCCTTTAGCGCCAGTAACAAGGCGCGTGGCGCCGGCAATGGCGTGCCCTTGGCAAGCCATGCAACGCGGTTACTGGTGCTAAAGGGGGCTCCCGCAGGGCGCGCACCACAAGTCCTGGCGCGGCGTTGCACCCCTTGGCCATGGAATGACCATGGCACGGCGGGCCGCGCCTTTCGCCAGGCCTTGTGGCCACGCGCTGAAAGTCAACGAAACATGAAACAGGACACTAGGTCTTGTTTCCCGCCTTTCAATAACCGGCCGCAGTCAGTCTCAGCGAAGCTGTATCTGACTTTAGATTACGCTTGCCAAGGAGCGTTTGATGCGTCCGAATCACCGTTTGTTGTCCGCCTCAGTGGGGCGGCTATTGTTTGTCTTCAGTTTGTTATGGATAGGGGCCGCTAAGGCTCAGGAGCGGCTGGAGGAGATTGTTGTGACCGCCTCTTTGCGCGACGCCCAATCGATTCTTGAGGTTCCCACCTCGGTGACCGTTTTGGATCAGGCGCTGGACGCTGGGGGCGTGCAGCACTTTCAGGAAGTGATGGCACGGGTGCCTAACCTGAACTGGTCCTCTGCTTCCAATCGACCACGGTTTTTTCAGATTCGGGGCATTGGTGAGCGCAGTCAGTATGAAGGTGCGCCAAACCCGTCCGTGGGTTTTGTGGTGGACGACATGGATTTCTCCGGTCTTGGGCTGGTGGGAACGCTGTTTGATACCGAGCGGGTAGAAGTTCTGCGGGGGCCTCAGGGCACACGTTATGGTGCCAATGCCCTGGCCGGTTTGATTTATGTCCGCACCGCAGCGCCGTCGTTTGAACCTCATGCCGCGCTGCGCGCAACGGCGGGTTCTGAAGGCACGCTGGGGTTGGGGCTATCGGCAGGTGGTGCGCTTAACAACAGCAATACGGCCGCCTGGCGGGTGGCAGTTGAGCAGTTTGAAAGTGATGGGTTTCGGGATAACGATTTCTTCCCCGCTGACGACACCAACCGCCGCGACGAACTCAGCGTTCGGGCCCGGCTGCGCTGGCTGCCTAGCGATGAGCTGACGGTTGACCTGACCCTGCTGTTGGCTGATATCGACAATGGCTTTGACACCTTTGCCCCGGAAAATACCTTCGTGACCCATACCGACGATCCGGGCCGTGACGCTCAGCAATCGCTGGGCGCTGCGCTGCGGTTGGCCTATGAGGGCAATGGGGTCACCATTACCAACATTACCAGCGTGGCGGACAGCGAGGTGATTTACACCTTCGATGGCGACTGGGGCAATGATCGATACTGGGGTGAATTTGCGCCCTACGACTTCACCTCGGACACCTTGCGAGATCGTCAGACGTTCAGCCAGGAGCTGCGTTTTGCCTCCAATACAGATTCAGCCTGGCGTTGGGTGGGCGGTTTGTATTTGCTCGATTTGGAAGAGGACAACCGCTTCAACGATTTTTTCAACGACGAGGTGTTCCGGGATTTAAGCAGTCGCTTTGAGTCCACCTCGCTGGCGCTGTTTGGTCAGGTGGATGTGGACCTCAGCGAACGCGATACCCTCACCGCCGGATTGCGGGTGGAGCGGCGCAGCGCCGACTACGCCGATAGCGGCGGCGTCAACGCCGGGCCTGACGATGCCATGCTGGGTGGCCAGTTGTCCTGGGTCCGCAGTCTGTCGACAAGCTCCAGTGGTTATTTGACGTTGGCCCGCGGCTATAAGGCCGGCGGGTTCAACTTAGGCTTATCCATTCCGGCCAACCGGCGGGAGTTTGATCCGGAGTATCTATGGAATCTGGAAGCCGGGCTGCGCGGCAGCTGGCTGGACGGTCGGGCGCGCGGATCGTTGGCGGTGTTTTATTCGCGTCGAGACGACATGCAGGTGGGCACCTCGTTTCAGGTTGATCCCACCGATCCTCTGACCTTCGTGTTTTTCACCGACAATGCCTCCAGCGGAACCAATTTGGGGCTGGAGATAGAAGGAGAAATGGGGTTGACCGATAGCATCAGCATCGATGCCTCACTGGGAATTCTGGACACCGAATTTGACGATTTTGAGTCGCCCCAACGAACCCTGGATGGTCGCGACCAGGCCCACGCACCCAACTATCAGTTTGCACTGGGCTTAAACTGGCGCTCGGCCCAAGGCTTTTATGCCCGACTGGAGGTCACCGGCGCAGATGAGTTCTTCTTTTCTGATTCTCACGATCAGCGGTCCGATGCCTATGAGCTGGTCAATCTGAATCTGGGTTATGAGGCGGAGAAGTGGTCGGTTGAATTGTGGGGACGCAACGTTACCGATGAGCAGTTTGCCACCCGTGGCTTTTTCTTTGGTCTGGAACCGCCCGATTTCCCCAACCGTTTGTATACTCAGCTTGGCGACCCTGCGGTGTTTGGTATCACCGCTAACTGGCGTTTGTAGCGTTCTGTTGAACGCTATCGAACCCGTAAATTCTAAGGTGATTTCATGAACCAGGTATCCATAGAAATTAGTCTGTATCCGCTGCGCGATGATTTTATTCCGCCCATCGCCCAATTTATTGAGCGCCTGAACGGCTATCAGGAGCTGACCGTGCAAACCAACTGTATGAGCACTCAGGTTTTTGGCGAGTACGCCAGAACCCTGGAGATTGTCAGCGCAGAAATGCGCAAGACTCACGCGGAGTACCCCAAAGCGACATTCGCGATGAAGGTGCTGAACGGCAATTTGCTGACACAGTCGCCGACTGACTAACGGGAAAGGGCACTAGTGTTTCAGGTCTTTGAGGCCATTGCCGTGGTCATGGCTTTGGCTTATCTCATTTTGGCGGCCAGAGAAAATATCTGGTGCTGGGCCTGCGCCTTTGTCAGTACAGCAATCTACATCGTGCTGTTTTATTCCGTATCACTGCTTTCTGAGTTTTTGCTGAATATCTTTTATCTGGTCATGGCGGTTTATGGTTGGTGGCAATGGCGCCGAGGTGGTGGCGGCAAAACCCGCAGCATTCAGTCGTTGAGTAGGACTCAACACCTCAGCATAATTTTGCTAACTGGGGCGACAGTTCCCTTGTTGGCGGCTCTAACGAGCGCCGCCGGAGCCGCTTACCCTGTGCTGGATGCCACGACCACCTGTTTCGCTGTGGTCACCACCTTCATGGTGACTCACAAGATTTTGGAAAACTGGCTCTACTGGCTGGCGATCGATGCGCTGTCAATCTACCTGTTCCTGGCCAAAGAGCTGTATTTCACCGCCGGACTGTTTGCCCTTTACTTGGTGATCTGTGTGCTGGGGTATCAAAGCTGGCGTAGAAAAATGCGCGAGGAGCCAGTGAGTGGGTGACCAGACAGCCAGTGTGGCCTGGCTGAACAGTCTGGCAGAGCTTCAGCAGGTCAAGGTGGAAAACGTCCAGCAGCTTAGCGCTGGCCTCATTAATCAAGCCTGGCGCGTGAGTACTGACCAGGGCGACTGGATGGTTCGGCGCAACGCGCGATTGCCCGATGTTGACCGGGAGTTGGAGTGCCGAATATTGCGCCGGGTGGCGGACGCGGGGCTGGCACCCCGAGTGATTGCCTGTAGCCCGGGATATCAGATCAGTGGGTGGGTGGATGCTCCGGCCTGGGATCGCGCCGCGTTATCCAGTGCGGAGCGTCTCGACGATTTAACTCGCGCTCTTCGCAGGCTGCATGGGCTGCCGGCTATCGATTTGCCTGCAACCCGTTGGGGCCCCGCCATCGAGGAACGCCTGGCGTTCAGTGACAGCCGAGACAATCCATCCCTGCGCGCGTCAGTGGCCTCGTTAGTTGGTGAGCTGGAGCAAAGCAGCCTGACCTTTGATCAGCGCTCCCTGTGCCACTTTGATCTGCACTTGGGACAAATGGTTGGCGAGGCGCCCGTGCAGTTTGTCGACTTTGAGTACGCCCGTCGCGCCAACCCTATGCTGGATTTGGCCTGGTTGGCGCAATACCACGATCTGACTCCCGATGAGCAGCTGGCGCTGTTGGCGTCTTACTACGGCGGCGCCGACCCGCAAATTCGTCAACGTATGGGGTTGGCTCTACAGCTAGTGCGAATGTTGGAGTTCTTCTGGTTGGAAGGTCGGTCTAGTGAAAATCCGTTGTCCGATGGTGATGGGTCAAGGCTCAGGCAGCTAAGGCTGGTGCTTTGCTGACGGGCGCTGCCGTTGCTTGTACTGGGCCCTACAGGCCGTCAAATGATCAGTAAAGCGATGGTCGGCTTTGCGGTAGAATGCGAGGCCGTTTCTGTCCGGTAATTTTCATGAGCATTGCTTTTTGGAGTGTACTGATTGCGGTGGTGATGCCGCTGGTTTGGACGGCTATCGCTAAATACAGCGGTCGTTACGATAATCACCAGCCACGGGTCTACCTGGAAGCCAGTACCGGCTATCGCCAGCGGGCTCATTGGGCGGCGCAAAATGCGATGGAGGCGCTGCCAGGTTTTGCGGCGGGTGTGATTATCGCCCATCTGGCGGGGGCTGACCCTATCTGGATGGATCGACTGGCGATGACGTTCGTGGCGTTTCGAGTGGCCCATGGCATGACCTACCTGGCCGATTGGGCCACCGCCCGGTCGCTGGTTTGGCTGGGAGGACTGGCTGCGATAGTGGGATTGTTTGTTGCGGCGTCCCAGGCTTAAACCCATGACGTTATTTCCCCGGTGGCTAAAAAAACAGGCACATCCGTGTGCCCTTGGCACGGGGAAGACAGGCGGCAGTTGGGACACCAACCGCCTGTACGATAACGTTAATACGTATTTTTTCGTAGATCAATAGGTCGAACGACATGGATGGTTTTCGTCACCTGACCCGGCAGGGGGCACTTCGCCTGTTGATCCCAGCGTGTATGGCGTTGTTGGTATCTGCCATTGTCACTCAGGCGGTTTCTGCCCAGACGCCAAAAACTACCCCAGAAGCTGCCCCAGCGGGCCCTTTGGAATTGATTCAGGTCACCGCCAAACGGCGTGCCGTCAGTACCTTCGAAACGGCTCAGCCGGTGACCGTCGTGACCGAATCGGCGCTGCGCAAAGGGATGCCCAAAGTGACTGCCGACGCCTTGCGCGGCACCGCTGGAGTGTTCGTTCAACAAACCACACCAGGGCAGGGCAACGCCATTATTCGTGGCTTAAAGGGCTCTGAAGTCCTTCATCTGGTCGATGGTGTACGCCTTAATAATGCGCTGTTTCGCAACGCGCCAAATCAGTACCTGGCCCTGGTTGACCCGCAGCTACTGAGCGGCATTGAGGTGGTTCGCGGACCGGCGTCGACCCTGTACGGCGCTGATGCGATGGGTGGCGTGGTGCAATTTTTAACCCGTAAGCCGCAATTTGATCAATCGATCAGCGGCGGCGGTTCGTTGATTGTGGGGAGCGTGGACGAATCGGTGGCGGTCAGCGCATTTGCGTCCGCCGGAACCCAGCAGCATGCATGGCGATTTCAGCTCTCCCATCAAGATGTGGGCAACCGGCGCACCGGCGCAGGCACAGTAGCTCCCTCCGGTTATGAGGCTCGCGCCGCGGCCTTCAGCTGGCGCCAGCGCATAGGACAAAGCAGCGAGCTTAGCCTGGACCTGCAGCATCTTCGGCAACCTTCAACGCCTAGAGTGGACGAGCTTGTTGCCGGGTTTGGGCAAACTGGGGCCTCGTCCAGCGAATTTTTCTTTGAGCCCAACAGCCGGGATTTTGCTCATCTTAAGTGGTCCGGCGATAGCGAAAATCGGTGGTTTTCCGAGTATGAGCTGCATCTGGCGGCCCAGCGGGTGACCGATGACCGACGTTCGCGGGATTTTGGCCTGCCCCAGCGCACGCTGGAAAACAATGCCAGCACCTTATACGGATTAACCGGCCAGTTTCGCAAAGGCCTGACCGAGCTGACCGATCTGGTTTATGGGTTTGAGGGGTATGACGATCGCGTATCCAGCCGCCGCGAATTGGAAGATGTTCAAAGCGGTGAGCGGGTAGGTGCGATGGCACGTTTCCCCGACGGGTCACGGATACGCAGCTCGGCGGTGTATGCCCATGTCGATTCGTCGTTGGGTGAACGACTGGCGCTAGAGGCGGGTCTGCGCTATTCCCGTTTCGACATTGATCTGGCGGCGGCTGATCGCCCCCTGGGCGCTGAGCTGAATTTGGATAAAGTGACCGCCAGTATCGCGGCTCGATATGCTTTGACGGAAAATATTAGTCTTGTGGCCAATCTGGGGCAGGGGTTTCGTGCGCCGAATATTTTTGACTTAGGTACTTTGGGGCCCAGGCCCGGCAATCGATTTAACATCGCCAATCCGGACCTTGGGCCAGAGCGAGTATTAAGTCTTGATGTTGGGCTTAAGTGGTCTGGGGAACGCTGGCGCGGAGAGCTGGTGGCCTTTGCGTTGGATTATGAGGATCAAATCACGTCAGTGTTGACTGGCAACATCACGCCTGAAGGTCGCCTGGAGGTCATTAGCGACAACGTCAACGAGGTGACGCTGACCGGTCTTGAGCTTGCGATGGGGTTTCAGTTCAGCGACCAGCTCAGCGGCGCGATGCAGCTCAACACCATTCGCGGCGAAGAACGTGACGCGCTTGGGCAGAGCACCGATGCTGACCGGGTTCCCCCGGCCAACGCGGAAGTGAGTCTTAACTGGCAACTTAACGATGCCTGGCAGTTTGGTGTCGTGGGGCGAATGGCTCGACGCCAGGATCGTCTCAGCAGCCGGGATATTCGCGACCCGAGAATATCCCCAGCCGGCACGCCGGGTTGGGGCACCATTGACCTCCGCGCTGCCTGGGAGCCTGATGATGATTTGGCGTTAGATCTGACCCTGCATAACCTGGCAGATCGACAATACCGCGAACACGGGTCGGGCATCGATGCACCGGGCCGTGGGGTTGTGCTGTCGGTTCGCAAAACCTTCTGATAATCCCGCTATGGTGGTGCCTATCAATGAAGGAGTATTTCCGTGTCTGAATCCTCATCAGCACTAACCCCTGCCGCTGATATTCCGCCCTGGGCAGCGGGCACCGAAGCCCGAGATCATGAGCTGTTCCCCGAGTTGAATGACGCGGAGATCGCGTTGATTGAACCGTATGGTGAAACGCGAAATTATGTCAGAGGAGCGGTGGTTTGGCAGGCAGGCGAACGCGACGCCGGTTTTCATCTGGTGCTCACGGGCCAGCTGTTGGTGATTCGCGCCGGTGACCATGATGAGCAGCAAGTGGCAGAGCATGGGCGCGGCGGGTTTGCGGGGGAAACGGCAACACTTTCTGGCGGCGGCGCGGTGGTTAAAGGGGTTGCTGGCAGTGATCTTGAGACGCTGGCTGTCAGTACCGAAAATATCCGCCGGTTGATCGCGACTGAAGCGGAGCTGGGCGAAAAAATTCTGTTGAGTTTTATCCTGCGTCGGATGCGCATGATCGCCATGAATTTGGGTAGCGTCACGTTGCTGGCCGATACCGATACGCCGGCGGGTAGTTCGCTGCATACTTTCCTGTCCCGTAACGGTGTGCCCTTTGAGGCCGTCGATGTTCGCAAAGATGCCAAGCGTGCGGTCCAGATTGCGGCCAAGCAGGGGATAGAGCTGGGAACAGACCCGGTGGTCATTTGTGATCAGCAGGTGTTAGTCAATCCTTGTAACCGCGTGCTGGCCGAATCGCTGGGCATGACCCAACCATTGAACTGTTCCGACACCTTTGACGTTGCGGTGCTGGGCGCGGGGCCCGGTGGTCTGGCCTCAGCGGTTTATGCCGCTTCTGAAGGGTTATCGGTATTGGTGATTGAATCTGTTGCGCCAGGTGGGCAGGCGGGCAGCAGTTCAAAAATTGAGAATTATCTGGGTTTTCCCACCGGTATTTCTGGCCAGGCACTGGCCGGCCGAGCTTACCTCCAGGCACAGAAATTTGGTGCCAGGATTGCTGTCGCACGCCAGATTCAGAGCTTGGAATGTGGTGATGCGCTGCACCGACTGCACCTGGACAACAACGATTGTGTGGCCGCCAAGGTAGTCGTAGTGGCTACCGGCGCGGTCTATCGGCAGCCGCCGATCAAGAACCTGGAGCATTTCGGCGGCGTGCACTACGGCGCCAGCCATGTAGAAGCCCAGCTATGTACTGGGCAGGATGTGGCGATTGTCGGCGGTGGCAATTCGGCCGGTCAGGCCGCCGTGTATTTGGCTGGACGCGCCAGCCATGTACATATTCTCATCCGCAGCAAGAGCCTGGTCCACAGCATGTCCGACTATTTGATTCAGCGCATTGAAAAGCTGCCTAACGTAACGCTGCATCCCTACCGGGAGGTGGTTCGCGCCCTTGAGGACGATAAAAGCCCAGGCCGGCTCAACACACTGGAATTAAAAGACTCCCAAAGCGGTGAGCTAAGCTCGCTGAAGGCATCCCATATCTTTATTTTTATTGGTGCTTTGCCTGGCTCCGATTTTCTGGACAACCACTTTGCTTTGGATAACAAAGGCTTTATCGTCACCGGCAATGACCTGGACTCGGAACAGCTGGAACAATCTGGCTGGGATCACGAACGCCGACCGCATACCTTTGAGACCAGTTGCCCACGGGTTTTTGCGGTGGGTGATGTACGCAGTGGCTCAGTCAAGCGGGTCGCCTCCGCTGTTGGCGAAGGCTCTGTGTGCGTTCAGTACATCCATCGCCTGTTGGAGAATATGGACAACAGGCCTGGCTGAGAGGCGGTTGTTCCCTTTGATCGAGAGTTCTTGATCTACACCCGGGCCTGACCGGCTAGGACAGGCCCGGGTTCAATAAGTTATCTCACGAGGTTCTGGCAGCGCGAGGACAGGGTTGTTTGCTCAGCGGCATTGGGCCTGCGCCAGTCGCTGAAGCCCGCGTTGTCGCCAATAAATCCTTCGTTAAACAGCAATAGCTGGTCGGTGACGCTGATGTTTAGTGGACTTGGAATTTCAGCGCATTCATCAAGATCCCACTGGTAGCTCTTTGTCGGCCCACATTTGGACCAGGTTAGGCCGGTGTTTAAGTCTAGAACGCTGGCTCCCTGATCGAAGAACCGGCTTTGATCAAGTGACTTTCCCAACGCACAGATCTTGCCGCTCACCGGATCTTCAAAGCTGTCGGCAAAAAGCGCGTCTATCAGGTCTGCTAGCGTTAGCATCGCTGATGTATTGGATCCCACCGTATAGTTGGCGCCCGGCTGCAGTGTCACACTGATGGTCTCATCGTCTTCGTTGTCCGGACCGTCGGCGACGGGCGTCAACGTTGTAATAACCTCAAGTTCGTTGGCAGCAATGGACACGGCCAGCGGGGCGCCGCCAAAAATACTGCCGGAGTTGTAGTCAACGCCGCGGGTCGCTGTGCCGGTGACCTCGATATTGACAGTAATGGCGCGGGAAATATCGCCATTGTTCGAGCGCGTTACGCGAAAACTCCCAGGGTCCTGGTCCTGCTCCGCCATCACGCCGTCGATGAGAGTCAGGTTAACTTCCGGCACATCGTCGGCGATGGTGAAGTCGATCGGAAGTTGGGTGCCGACGGTATAAACGGCGGCGCTAGGCTGCAGCGCGACAGTCACGGTTTCGGACCCTTCGACGAGGTTGTCCACATTGGGCGTAAGGACAAACGTGGCGTCGAAATCCCCACCGGCAATGCTGACGGCGAGCGGGGCGCCGCCAAAGACGCCGGGTGAGCTGTAATCGACATTGCGAGTCGCGGTGCCCGCGATGTCGATATTGACGGTGATGGCGCGCGAAATATCGCCATTGTTCGATCGTTCCACCCGGAAGCTGCTCGAAACCTGGCCCAGTTCGGCCATTGCGCCGTCCCCCACCCGGGTGAGTGTGATCTCCGGCACATCGTCAGCAATAGAAAGCTGAACCGTACTAGCCATCCCCAGGTCATAGTCGGTGCCAGTCTGGAGGGCGACTACTACGCTTTCGGGGCCTTCGACACTATTGTCTAGTCTGGGCGTCACCGTGAAAGAGACGCTGCTGGTGTTGGCCGGAATAATGATCGCCAGTGGCGCTCCGCCCAATATGCCGGGTAAATCGTAGTCGACGTTGCGCGTTGCGCTGCCGGTGATGGCCAGATTGACGCTAAGTGCCTGGCTAGAGATCTGATCCAGTGTGACGGTGAATGTGGCGATATCCTGGCCCGCCTCATCCGCTGCCTGGTCAGCGCTGGTTACGGTCACGACTGGCAGCGGTGGGCCTGCCCAAACTTGCCCCGTAATTAAAAAAAGCATCAGCGCCAGAGCGGTGAAGGCGGGGCGCAGGGTTTTTCCCAATGGTGAGAGACGCGTCATGGTTTGCTCCAGTAATAAGGCCAGGTACATGCAACCCTAGACGCGGCCAGGGCTGCTTTACTCTCGAAATTACTGTGCGCATTACATAAAAGTCGCAACGAAATGCTGACGATTTCCTAACCGTTTAGTTTTGGACTATAGAAATTAATCGCTTGGAGGGAGTCAGGCGCGCGATGCCGTGACGGGAAATTTCATGAAACCACGCTGATAAGGTAAATCAGGCTGGCCCCGCCCACCGCCATCGCCGCAGTGAGCCCCAGTAGAAATGGCTTTAAACCGAGTCGAGACAATACATCGAGCCGGGTGGTTAGTCCCACTGCCGCCATCGCGGTGGCGAGCAACCATTTCGCCGCTGTACCCAGGGAATCTGTGAGTTGTTGCCAGCGCTCTGGATTGAAAATGCCAAGCGCATTGGAGCCATCGCTGATCGCCCCGTCACCAACGCTTCGCAAAGCGCACATGGCGATAAAGGCTAGGATAAACGGCGGCACTAGCCCGGATAGGCTGTTGAAAGATTTGTCGCCAGCCGAGCTGGCCTGTCGAAACATTAGCGCCACTAAAGGAATCAGCGCCACCATCATCAGATTTCTCACGAGTTTCGTCACGGTGGCTACGTTCAGGGCTTCGGGCGCTAGAAACTGCTGTTGATAAATCAGTGCGGCACCGGCCACCTGAGCGGTATCGTGGATCGAGGTGCCGAGAAAATAGCCGGCGAGGTCTGGGCGGGCGGAAAACAGGCCCTGGGCTAACCAGGGATAGACAAGCATGGCCACCATCCCAAAAATGGCGACCACTGCGATGCCGTAGCTGACTTCCTCGTCTCGCGCACGAATCAGCGGAGCCATGGCAACAATGGCGGTGCAGCCGCAAATACTTGTGCCGATAGCAATCAGCCCGGTGAGTCGAATGGGTAAGCCCATCAACCGACCGGCTACAGTCACCACCAGCAGGGCAGTAGCAATACAGGTCAAAACCAGGGGCAGGGCGGTTAGGCCGATGGTGCCGGCGGCGGTAAGACTTAAACGAAACCCCAGAAAAACAATGCCAGTTTGCAACACGGCTTTGGTGCAAAATTTCAGCCCGGACTGCCACGAAGCCGGCACCCAGTTGAGGTTGCACAAGATGGCGCCCAGAACAATGGCCAGCATGATAGGGCTGAGTGGTGAGATCTCCAGTCCCAGGGTGCCGCCACCCAAAAGGCCAGCGAGAACTGTACTGACAGCTGCAATGCCAACCGCTGCAGCAACCCCGCCCAACCATTGAGTGCGGTTCGTTGCCGATGGTGCGATAGGTTTGGACAATTAAAATCCCGAAGAAGCGCCAAATCTAGCGCGAAACGAGGCGAACTTTAGCAGATATTCACCCAATGACTGCGTCTGAAGGAAGCCGGCACCTGATGGTGCCGGCATTGGAGCGTTTAACTTAAGGTGGGCGGCCTGCCGAAAAAGGTCATACCTCTAACAGCCAGCGTTCGGCAAATGGATGTGCCGACATTTTCATTGGCGGTAAGCCATTGAAACTGGGAGAGAACGGGAAATGACATTTTCCGTTCTCGATGTTGGAAAAGCCAAAGGTGGCTTTTTCAACAGCCTATCAGTGACGTTTTTTGCGGTCTTCGGGAATGGACACCTGGCCCGCGACATTTTTGTGGCTGATTCCGCCATTGCCGTCCCGCTCGACGGTAAAACTGCCTCGCACATCGGCAATCTGAATGCCGCCGGAGGCATCTTCTTGGATATAAACATCGCCAGCCACCTCGCGGATATCAATGCTGCCAGAGCCGTCTTCCTCAATCATCACATTGGCCAGTACATTGCGGATAGTGATTCCGCCAGAGCCGTCTTCCTCGATCAATACGTCGGATTCGGCGTCAGTAATCTTGATCCCCCCCGAACCGTCGTTGATCAAAATATCCCCGCCAATCTGACTCAGATCCAGATTGCCTGATCCATCCTCGACAGATACGTCACCGCTGATTCGATTGACGACCAGATGACCTGAGCCATCGTCCACCAGCAGCGAAGCAACCTGACTGATCGTCGAATGACCGCTGCCGTCGTTCACCTCCAGCGCGAAGCGCTCGGGAACCTGAATTTCCAGAGTGATGGAGGCATAGCTGTTGTTGCCCCAGGACCAGCCACTTTTTTCCTGGCGGGTTTTAACCATGAGCGTATCGCCTCGGGTGCGATGGTCTAGCAACAGACTGTCCAGACGTTTTTGACTGGATGCACAGGCGGTGGCTACCACCTCAACCTGGGTCGCTTTAGCAACCCCAACAATCGTCAGGCTTCCGGCGCCCGCGCTGAGATCCAATTGGCTCAGGGCATCGGCATCAGCGGTAAAGTCCAGGGATTTGGTGTACTCACAGTAATCTTTGGCGGTAGCGCTGGCGGCAACCAGCAGGCCGGCAAGGCCGATAAACGTTTTCATAAGAAGCTCCCGTTTTGGTGATCTGTTGCAGGTCTAGACGTTGGTTGGACGGCATTTGTTACACAAAGGTTTATAGCCCCCGTGAATATTGAAATACAAAAGGGTTAGCGCGGAAAGGCCGATTGGTCAGGGGTAACTTCACATCTGGAGGCCAAGGCCTCCTATAATGGCCAGGTTTTCAGACGCGAACGACCCATGTACAGCCATAACAGCGAGCCCATCAAGCTGGAGCGGGACTGCCCGGCCATCATTGTTCCGGCAGGCGATGAAGTCACCTTGCCAGCAGGAACCATCGGATACATCACCCAGCAACTGGGCGGAAGTTTCACCGTGTTTGTCGAAGGTAATCTATTTCGCATCGACGGTCTTGACGCTGACGCACTGGGCAAAGAGCCGTTGCCCAGGCCCCAGCTACCGGAAGGGGCGTCGGACGACGACTTTGAGGAGTTGGTTTGGACCCAGCTGGGCACCTGTTACGACCCGGAGATACCGGTCAATATTGCCGACCTGGGTCTTATCTACCGCTGTGACATCGATAAGGTTGACGATGGCGATCGGCGCATTGAGGTCGACATGACCCTCACGGCTCCGGGTTGCGGCATGGGCGATATTTTGGTGGCTGATGTACGCAGCAAGCTGATTATTATTCCCACTGTCAGCGTGGTAGACGTTGAGCTGGTATTCGATCCACCCTGGAACCAAAGCATGATGACCGAGGCCGCGCGCCTGGAAGTAGGGATGTTTTAACCATGGTAGAGGCAATGAAACGAACACTGTTTGGACTAATCTTGGCGTTGTCGAGCCAACTAACGGTAGCGCAAAACACGTTTGATCAGGCGGTGTTGACCCAAGCGGCTGAACTGCGTGACCGAGCCAGTGAAGCATCGTTAGGTATTGAGATTCTTGAAAGCCTCACCACCGAGGTAGGCCCGCGAATGGCCGGCTCGCCAGCCGATGCCCGCGCGGTGTCCTGGGCTCAGGCCAAATTTCAGGAGTTGGGCTTTGACCGCGTCACCCTGGAGCCCGTTACCTTTCCGGCCTGGCGTCGGGGTATCGAGCAAGCAAGGGTTGTTTCGCCCTTTGCCCAAAAGCTTGTGGTGACGGCTTTGGGTGGCAGTATCGCCACTGATGGTGAACTCAACGCAAAGGTGGCCCACTTCCCCACTCTGGCCGATTTGAAGGCTGCGCCGGACAACAGCTTGAAAGGCAAAATTGTATTCATCAGCAACCGCATGGAGCGTTTCCGCAACGGCATGGGTTACGGCCAGGCAGTCGCTGCCCGCAGCAGCGGCGCCGTCACCGCAGCCCAGAAGGGTGCCAGCGCGATATTAATTCGTTCCATCGGCACCGATAAGGACCGGTTGCCTCACACGGGGAACATGTCCTACTCCCTGGATGTACGCCGAATCCCCGCGGCCGCTCTTTCCAATCCCGATGCCGACCTGTTGGTTAATATGGTGAAGCGGGGTAACCCGGTAGAGGTTGGACTGACCTTGACCAGCCGTTGGGACGGCGATTACACCAGTCACAATGTCATCGGCGATATTCTGGGCAGTGAAAAGCCCGACGAGTATGTGGTGATTGGCGGCCACCTGGATTCCTGGGATTTAGGCACTGGTGCTATTGACGATGGGGCCGGCTGCGCCATCACGATGGCGGCTGCCAGCCTGATTGGTAGCCTGGATGAAGCGCCCAAACGCACAATCCGGGTGATTCTGTACGCCAATGAGGAACAGGGTTTGTATGGCGCCCGGGCCTACCAGCAGGCCCATCTCACCGAAATGGATCGCCATATCATAGGCGCTGAATCCGATTTTGGAGCCGGCCCGATTTACCAGTTTTCTTCCAGAGTGAAACCCTCTGCGTTGGCGCTGGTGGACCAAATGTCCCAAGTACTGGCGCCCCTGGGCATAGTGCGCGGAAACAACAATGCTGGCGGCGGACCGGATCTTGTGCCGATGCGCCGGGCGGGCATGGCGGTAGCCACACTGCATCAGGACGGCACCGACTACTTTGATTACCACCACACGGCTAATGACACTTTGGATAAAGTGAATCCAGAGCATCTTTCTCAAAACGTCGCGGCTTACACCGTATTTGCCTACCTGGCGGCCCAGGCCCCAGGAGATTTCGGCTTCAGACTCGGATTGGAAAGTGACAGTGAATAAGATCATCAAGACACCCTTTTTTCTGCTGGTAATGTTGCTTGTCGGCGCATTGCCGAACGCGGCTCAGGCCGATCGAGCCAGTGAATTGGAAGGCGCCACTGCCATCGACGGGTTCCTGCCCCTGTGGTGGGATGCCGACAAGGGCCGAGTGCTGGCAGACATTAACCAGTTTGAACAGGACATGCTGTATCTGGTGTCCCTGCCTACCGGTGTGGGATCCAACGATATTGGTCTTGACCGTGGTCAGCTGAGCGAAACGCGAGTTGTTTTTTTCCGTCGCAGTGGACCCAAGGTGTTGCTTGTTCAGCGCAACCTGGGTTTTCGCGCCAATTCTGAAAACCCCGACGAACGCCGCGCGGTGCGCGAAGCGTTCGCTGAGAGCGTGCTGGCGGGCCTGAAGGTGTTGGCCAGTGACGACGACAAGGTGCTGGTGGACATGACGCCGCTGTTGACCCGCGACGCCTACGGCGTTGCGGTGAGACTCGCCGCCATGGAGGAGGGCACCTTCAGCGTGGACGCAGATCGATCCGCGCCCGATCCCGCCATGCTCAAGAGCTTTCCAGAAAATACGCTGATGGAATCCTGGATCACCCTGGCCGGATCCAAACCCGGCGCTCAGGTAAGGAGTGTGGTTCCCACCGCCGATTCGCTGACGGTGAAAACCCGCCACGAATTTATTCAGCTGCCGGACGAACAGTTTCCGCTGCGCACCTATCATCCGCGCTCAGGCCATTGGTCGGTAACCTATCGTGATTACGCCGCCGGACTGGATGAGTCCGTGGCCAAGCATTTGATTGTGCGCCATCGACTGGAAAAGAAAGACCCTACGGCGGCCATCAGTGAGGCGGTAGAACCGTTGGTGTACTACGTGGATCGCGGCGCTCCCGAGCCAGTGCGCTCAGCACTGGTGGAAGGCGCAAGCTGGTGGAACCAGGCGTTTGAGGCGGCAGGGTTTCGCAATGCCTTTCAGGTCAAGATACTGCCCGAGGGGGCTGATCCACTGGATATTCGCTACAACGTGATTCAATGGGTGCATCGCTCCACCCGAGGTTGGTCCTACGGCTGGGGCATTATCGACCCCCGCACTGGCGAAATTCTCAAAGGTCACGTCAGCCTGGGATCATTGCGAGTTCGTCAGGACATGCTGATTGCCCAAGGCTTAACAGCGCCCTTTGGCCCTGATGGTGACGGCGGTGTGGCCGCCCGCGAGATGGCTCTGGCAAGATTGCGCCAGCTCTCGGCCCACGAGGTCGGACACACTCTGGGTTTGGCGCATAATTTCGCCTCCAGTGCCCAGGCAGATGCCTCGGTTATGGATTATCCCCACCCCAATGTCATGTTGGGTGCCGACGGCAGCATTGATCTGTCAGGCGCTTACGATCGTGACATTGGCGAATGGGACAAGCTGGCCATCAATTACGGTTATCGAGTGTATGCCAACGAAAGCGCGGAACAAGCCGGGCTGGCGGCGACGCTAACCGAGGCAACCGAGAGAGGACTGCGGTTTATCTCTGATCCCGAAGTGCGGGGGCCCGCCACCGCTCATGCCGGAGCTCACCTGTGGGACAACGGTGCCGACGTACTGGAGCGTTTTACTCAGCTTAGTGACGTAAGAAGAACGGCACTGGGCCAATTTTCGCCCAGCGTGATTCGCCAGGGCCGCCCCCTCGCCACCCTGGAAGAGGCTCTGGTGCCAACCTATTTGCTGCATCGTTTCCAGGCTGAGGCAGTAACTAAGCTCATTGGCGGCGTGGACTACAGCTACTCACTGCGCGGTGATGCTGACGCTACGATTACTGTGATCCCAGCATCCCAGCAGCGCGATGCATTGGAAGCGCTATTGGCTGCCCTCGCGCCCTCTGAGCTGACCCTGCCAACTGATCTGCTCCCCAGCCTGTTGCCGCCATCTTATGGTGATGGCCGAACCCGGGAGTACTTCACCCATCGCACCGCTAACCAGTTTGATCAAGCCGCCCCAGCCCGCGCTCTGGCTCAGTTGATTACCCAAATGGTGCTGGAACCCGGCCGCCTGCAGCGGGTGTATCAGCAGGCCAATCTGGATGCGGCCCAGCTGTCTCTGAACGATCTGCTAAATCAGTACACGGAAGCCTTAATCGTGCCTGCCGGCGCTAGAGATGCCAATATGATCACTACCGAGGTTGCCTGGGTGGCTTTGCGCGAACTCCAGCGTTTGGCCGTCAGCGGAGCCCCCGACCCTGTGGCCATGGCCAGCCGCAACATCCTTTCGGATTTAACCCGCCAACTACGCAGAGGCCCCCAGGCAGAACAAATGAGCGAAGAAATCCAGCGCTTCCTTGCAGAACCCAATGCAGACAGTTTGCCACCAAGAATTACCGTCCCCCCAGGCTCCCCCATCTAGTCCCCCAACAAAAAAAACTACAGAGTCAGAGGCGCGGACCGGTTCTAGGTCCTCAAGCGGAGTAAAACGGACCGAAGGGAGTCATCCGCTTGAGGACCTAAAACCGGTCCGCGCCTCGTGCTATTGGCACCCACACTTCCAATTGCCGCGCGCGCCCAAGGCAATTTCGATCCAACAGCGGCCGCCACTGGCCCCTTGCAGGAATGCTACGCACCTCCAGAGTCCGCCCAGAGTCCGCTTAACTTCCTAGAGACCTGTAGCGATCGCTGCCTTAGGCTTTCCTCAAGTCACCTGCTCTAGGCTCGGGTCAATCTTTTAGCGAAGCGAACGCGTCCCGTGTGAGGTTTTCTGGCGGTCCGCTTTCCTGGGCTACCACGTCGTCTTCAATACGGATGCCGCCATAGGGCAGGAACTGTTCCACCCGTTTCCAATTAACCTTGGTGCCGTGGTCGCTGTGTTTTAGTTCATCGAGCAGCTGGGGTATGAAGTACAGCCCAGGTTCGATGGTGACCACATAGCCCGCTTCCAGTGTTCGGGTTGTTCTGAGGAACGGGTGGCTGGCCGGCGGTGCCTGGTCGCCGCCGTCGGGTCCGGCCTGGTGGCCGCCGACGTCGTGGACCTGCAGGCCAATCAGGTGACCGAGGCCGTGTGGCAGGAAAGTGCTGGTGATGCGGTGTTCGATCATCTCCTGAGCTGGCATGTTGACCACGTCAAAAGCCTCCAGGAGTTCAGCCACATGGCGGTGGCAGTCGATATGCAGGTCAGGGTAGCTGGCGCCGGCTCTCACGTCGTCCACCATCTGGAGTTGACGCGCTTCCATGGCTGATACCAGTTCGCCAAAGTCGCTACCCGGTTCGGCGTAGGTACGGGTGATATCGCTGGCATACCCGTCGCAAATAGCGCCAGCGTCGATCAGGAAGCTGTGCCGTGGGCCGCTCTTATCCCGGGATAGGTTTTGATAGTGCAAGACCGCCGCATGGTCGTTCAGAGCGATGATGTTGTTGTAGGGCAGCTCTTTTTCGGCGTGCTGACAGGCGGCGATGTATTTAAGGTGGATTTCGTACTCGCTGTCGCCATTTTCGAACGCGGACGCTGCTGTTTGGTGGGCTCTGGCACCGCTGCGTGACGCGCTGCGCATCAGGTCCAGTTCGTAGTCACTTTTGGCTGCGCGCCGCCAGTGAAGTCGATTAACCAGAGTCTGAGGATTGATGTCAGCGAAGGACCAATCTGGCGGATTTTCTCCAATAACAGCGCAGCGAGACAGGTCTGCAGGCAAAGCGGCTCTTGCCGCCTTTTCGTTACCGGTGACTACGATGTCAAAGTGTTCGGTCCATACGCCCTGGGGATCGGAGGGCGGCAGGTGCCAGTAGTCTTCGGGCTGATGGTAAATTAACTGGGGTTTTTGGCCCGGTCGCACAACCACCCAGCTCTCGGGATGTTGCTCCAAGGGCAACCACCAGAGGAAATGGGGGTTAGCCTTAAAGGGGAAGTGGTAGTCGTCTAGAAAGGCAATTTTTGGGCTGCCCGCGTAAATTGCCAGTGAATCAAATCCCAGCCCCTGGAGGGCGGATTCATGAAGCTGGCAAAGCTGCTGGTGATGACTGGCGTATCGTTCCGCGGTACTTGAAGTGTCGGTCATGAGGGGGTGTCCAAAAGAGTCCCAGGCATTATAACCAGACAGTCCACAGGTGACGGGTCAGTGGTGCAGTTCTTGCAGAATGTTCAGGCAGTCGGGAGATTTGGCAGGATAGTGCAGGCGGGACGCGAGCTCGGCGTCCATGCTGACACAGCCATCGGGTTCTATGATGAGCAGGTGAGTCAGCCCCATCGAGCGGGCGATGACCATGGCGTTGTCCGGGCCCGCGACTATCAGCGCGGTCGCCCCGGCGTCTGCAACGGCGCCAGTGCTGGCGATAGCGGTAGCGCTTAGCACGTCCATTGCGGGCTTGCCGGTTCGTGGATCCAAAATATGAGCGTATCGTTCACCTTCATGCTGGCCGTAACGGGCATACCCTCCTGAGGTGAAAACGCTTTCGTCTCCGCGAAGCTCCAGCAGTGCCAGCGGCGAGGTCTGGCTGGGGTTGCGAATGGCGATTCGCCACGGTTGCGGTTTGGCGCCGAAACCGCGCAGGTCACCACCGGCGTTCACCAGGCCATAGGCAACGCCCTGGCGTTTCATCAATGACGTCACCTGGTCTACAGCTGCGCCTTTGCCGATGCCCCCCAGATCAATTTTGACCGCGGGATTGTTGCTGCTAACGCAGTCTGACCCCAGGTCTACATCCATCATGCTGGGACGCTGCTGGATTAAAATCTGCAGGTCCGCTGCCGCAGGTGGCGCTGAGGTGAGTGGATATTCACTGGTGTGAAACCCCCAAGCCTTGATCAATCCGCCGGTGGCGGCATTAAACAATCCGCCACTGCGTTTTTCGGCGTTTTGGGCCTGCTCCAGCACCTCTCGCAGGGGCTGGCTTATGGCAAGGCATTGGTCCTCCTGAAACGCGCCGTTCAGGGCGGTGAGCATTCCTGGTTCCCACGCATGCCATTGGGTATGAATGTTCTGCAGCGTCTGTTGGACGTTGGCCAAAGTGGCATGGGCGTGAGCTTCAGTCAGTCCGCCCATTGCGATGGTGACCTCGGTGCCGAGGACGAAGTAGGTGGCTTGGGTAGTTTCGGGTGAGCGCTGGCAGCTGGCTGTTGAGGCAAGCAGGGCAAACACGCCCAGGATAGTGATTCCCGGGCGACTGACGGAATTACAGCGTGACGACGATGCCTTCCAGTGCCTGCGCATCGTCATCAGCGATGTCTATCACTTCAAAACCCGCCCAGTACGTGCCGGTAGACTCGGCTTCTGAGCACCATAAGCACATGGCGCCCACGTTAAACTGGCGTTCTGGAGCGTCGCCGACAGGGGGCAGTGAAAAGCCCAGTTGGTACAGGTGGCTTTCGCCCACCTCAGTTTGGCAAATGACCATCATGCCGGAGGACGAAATGTTGCCTATGTGGCCAATTCGATCGCCGGACATTGAATCAAATACACTGACGAGAGCCGATAGCTCTTTACGTGAAGCCGAGCGTTGTTCGGCCCTTAATTCCTGACTCATTGGAGACACCTTTTCCCTGGGTTGTCACCAGCTCCCCCTGGTGAAATGCGAACTGTCTGGCGATTTTGAAACCGGCCAGTCCGTCAAACCAATCTGGATTCCTTTCTTTCCGTTTACTTACAAATAGTCCCGTTTGCCAGTGCTTTCGCCATTGTCGACGGCACCGGCAGTCAGGCCGTGGATTTCCTTTGCACCAGCCCCTTCAGCCGGCCGAAGATAGACTCAAAGGCGCGATCCATTAAAGGACGCGCACTGGCCTCAAACACTCTTGCCCTGCTCTCTGACATGGCAATAGCCAGGTCGTGAAGGGTTAGCTCTTCGGCATGGCCTCCCCGGTTATTCACAAACAGACATCGACCGGTCACCGGGCTGTACCAGGACAGTTTGCGTTTAATCCACTTGTCGTCGTGGCCTAGTTTCAGCTCAAACCAGGTGCCAAAAGCCATCAGCCGAATTTTCGCCAGGTTGTGCTTTTGATCTACGGTCAATTCCGCCAGTTTTACCGGCTTCAGGGTCGACTCGGCCACCTTGCTGGTCGCTTCGCTTCTGGGCGCCGGTTGGTTCAGGACCTCCGGCGGGTCAAGGTCTGCAATTTCCGGCGTGTCCGCCGTTGCCGTCGAGCTGTCTGCCCAAGGCTGCTCCATCTTTTGAGCGGCCACGGGTGTTGGTACGGATGGTCGCTCGGCTTCAACTGTCGCAGGTTGCACTGGGGTTGGGTGACCCGGTTCAGAGACAGGCTGCGGCGGAATAGGCTTGGCTGAATCGTCGGCAACCTTTTGACTGACGTTGTCCACTGGCGGTGCGGCGGATTCAGTTGTCGCTGCACTAGCTGCTACATTGGCTGGGACATTGGCTGGGACATTGGCTGGCTTTTGCTTCTTTTTGCGCTTTTTTGGTGCCAGCGACCAGCGATGACAAGTTTCCAGGTTGTTGAGGACGATCTTAACGTCCTGCTCAAAGTAACCCACCTGGCTGAGACCTTGAGAGAGTTTTTTGGTAAGCCAGGACACTTTGCTGCGGAGCTTTTTCTTAACTCCTTCAGACAACCCCTTTCGGACTGAAAAGATCAGAGTTTTAGCGACCTTCCGAGCCTCTTTCCACTGATCGCCTTCATCGCCGTAGCGCAGCGCGGTAAGGGCCATGAAATCTGTCCATGGGTGTTCAAGTACCGACTCTACAAACCGGGGCGGCTTGTATTTCTTGATCAGCCGTTCCATTTCATTGCGCGCTTGATCCCGCGCTAATTCGAGTTTTTCCTGTCCCCTGGCACGTTCAACCTGACGTTTTTCGGCCAGCCGAGCTTTCTTGCTCAAGGTGCCAATATGTTTGTCCAGGTCGCCGATCAGGTCTTTAAAGACGTTCAGGTCATCTTGGTATTCGGTCAGGATCCGATCAACGGCCACCTGCATTTTGGAAAATGTCGGAGACTCTGCGGGCTCGTCTTCAAGCCACAGCTCACCCGCGTCAGCGATGGTGTTGAAGAACTGTCGTGCCGGGTGATCTTTTTCTTCAAAAAACGCCTCTTCCTGCAGGGCGACTCGAATCATCGGAACCTGAAGCTTGTGCAGCAGTTGCTGGACCGGCTGATGCAGCAAGTTTTCCTGCTGAATGTGGTCGTAAAGCATGCCCATGATGTCGATGGTTTGGGCGTGATGATTGGCCAGGGCCATTGGTCGCCCTGTTGGATCTTTGCCGAGTGCCTGGCGAACCAGCTGCTTGATTTCCGTTGAGCTGAGGAGCTCTGCCTGGTCGTTCGGACCCGGTGCGGCCATGTCCGACTGCAGACTGGACAGCGCGGTTTGGAGTGCCGGTGGAGGCGCAAAACTTACCCCAGCCGGTGGTATTTGCGCTGCAGGCCCTGCAATTTCACTCAACATATTTCGGATGTCTTGAACCAGTTCGGCATCGCTGGCGCTTTGGCTGTGGGGCAGTCCGCTGGCGTCTGCCACGCCTTGGGTCGCCCTGCCAAAGAAATCGAGTTCCGGTGTATTGCTGATGGCCTCAGGAATGCTGGGCGCGTCGGGTGGCGATCCTTCTGGTCGACGAGGCGGTGCTCGTCGGGCAGGCGCTGCCGGTTTTTCAAATTTCAAGTTGGGTAGAATTCCGGCGTCAATCAGGCTTTGGTTCATTGCCTCATAACAGTCAGAAATCTGGTCGTGAATTTGCCGATCTATAGCATTAAATAGCAGTACCTTGGGGCCCGAGGGAACTTCGATGCAGCTCGCGGCAGCGCGGATGGCCCGGCCCAGTTTCAGTGGGCCGCAAGGATTGGTGTCGTTCTTAACCGGCAGGCCGCGATTGAGGATCGAAAAACGTTGATTCAGGGCGTAGATCGCCTGGGTATTGCGAATCTCGGCTTTGCTGACCATCTGCGTGATGGCCAGGCCTTCTTCCAGGTCCTGCTCTTCCACCAGGCTCATCTCGCCGTGGCCAAAAGTCAGGCCATGATGTTCAGGCTCCGGTGCACCTTCGATGAAATCGGTGAACGCCAGTTTCACTTGATCACTCAGCGCTTCGGTGAACAGGGTTTTCTTACCCTTGATGGTGTTCATCGCCTCGAAAAGGCGGTTTTGACCTTCGGTGCTGGCCGATTTGGCCGCTTGGTCGAACAGCGCTTTATCAGCCTCTTCAAACGCCGGGGTGATGTAGCTCAAAAGGTGTTTGGTCAGCGCCCGCTCACACGCGCCCAGTAACTCCGTCGGCCGCTGGGCCAAAGCGCCCATCGGTTGCGCGGGATTTTTCGTGTCACTGGTTGGAAGCTTGGACATGAATGTGAAGGTCGTTAGCGACAGCCCTTTAACAGGCCCTGTGTGGCCGTCTTATCGGCCGTTATGATAGCAGCTTTAACGTCCTGATTCGTCAACAGCTATTGGCATTGACATTGTTTGACAGAGTCACGATCGCTGGGTGTCGAAAGGGTTTTTCGGGCGACTTGCCCGAAGCAGGTCAGGCGTGGAACAATCAAACCCGAACTCAGGGATGTGGGAGGGCTGAAATGATAGATCCGGACGGCTTCCGCCCCAACGTTGGAATCGTTCTCACCCGTGGCGACAGCAAGGTGTTTTGGGCACGTCGAATCACCCGGGATGGATGGCAGTTTCCCCAGGGCGGCATGCGTAGCGATGAGACGCCACAGGAAGCCATGTACCGTGAGCTCAGGGAGGAAACCGGTTTGGCTCCCGACCACGTGGCAGTGCTGGGTGCCACACCTGGATGGCTGAAGTATCGCTTACCTCAGCGCCTTCGCAGGCCGGCCCAAAAGCGTCAATGCTTGGGCCAAAAGCAAGTCTGGTTTCTGCTTCGGTTGATGGCCGACGAGAGTGAGCTGAACCTTGCCTTGACCGAAGAGCCTGAGTTTGATTCCTTTCGCTGGGTCGATTTCTGGTACCCGGTCAAGAATGTGGTGCATTTTAAGCGACCGGTCTATCGTCAGGCTTTAGTGCATTTTGAGCCTTTGCTGGCCGCCCATGTCCAGTCTGCCGAAGCCTGATCTATTTCTTATTGACAATCATTCGTGTTTGCATTTATATTTACTGCATGATCGTTTGTATTTGCAACGCCGTATCAGACCGACAAATTCGCGAGGCTGTGAAAAACGGCGCAGCGACAATGTCTGAACTACGTTCCGCCACCGGCTGCGGCACCACCTGCGGTAAATGCTCGCAGATGGCGGTGGAAATCATCAGCGAAAGCACCGTTTCTCATCGCGCTTCAGGCATTCCTGGCTTGGCGATGAATTCGGGTTTCTCTCCCGCCTGAAATACCGAATCATTTGGCTGCCAGCTAGCGCTTGCCAGCAACCCGAAAGCTCATTGCAACTCATTCCAATTTGCGTTCCGTCATGGCTATCGCGGTTGGGGTATATTCCTGCGCGACAGATAATTTTGACGATTTCATAAAAGGATCAGGTTGGACATGAAGGGCGACACGAAAGTCATAGAGCACCTCAACAAAGTGCTGTTTAACGAACTACGGGCCATCAATCAGTATTTTCTCCATTCCAGAATGCTTAATGACTGGGGGCTGACTAAACTCGGAGAATACGAGTATCACGAATCGATTGACGAGATGAAGCATGCAGACAAGCTGGTTGAACGCATCCTGTTTCTCGAAGGGCTGCCAAACTTGCAGAATTTGGGCAAGCTGCGGATTGGCGAGAACGTACCAGAAATGTTGCAGTGTGACCTGGACTTGGAAATGGAAGCGGTGCCGGATCTGCGTGATGCCATTGTGCACAGCGAGCAGGTCAGGGATTTCGTTAGCCGAGATCTGTTTCAGCATATTCTGGATGCTGAGGAGGAACACGTGGATTTTCTTGAGACCCAGTTAGCCTTGATTGATCAAGTTGGGTTGGAAAATTACCTGCAGTCCCAGATCGGAGCCCCAGGCGGCTGATGGTTTTACGCGGAATTTGGATGACGCTGAGCCGATAGACTCAGCGTCACGCCCTAAAGGCCGTCAGGATGCCTTTATGTCTTGAAGTTCCGCAGCCACCTGATCGAATTCAGACTGAATGTCTTTCAGTTTCTGCGCCACATCACCAATCGTACCCTCACGGGCACCATGCTCAACCAACTTGGCCAATTCTGACAGGCCGATGGCACCCAGATTGGCGCTGGTGGATTTCAGTGAGTGGGCCGGCGCAATCAGCCCATCAATATCCTCGGCATCAGCCGCGTCCGCCAGCTGGCCGATGCAGTTGGGCGTGTCCTCAAGATAGACGTCGATCAGGTCGACATATTCGTCTCCCATGATGTCAATAAGGTCATCGAGTACCTGACGGTCCAGCACCGATTTACTGGCCGTCTGCCGGTTCTTGGGCCTGAGCACCGCAACTTCCGGAGGTAAATCATCCGTTGAGGGTGTGCTGGATTCCGGCGACGCCTCTTCCACCGGGTCAACCAACTGGGGCGCTGCGGACTCTGTGAGCCAGCGATTCAGCATTTGTTCCAGAAGTTGCCGGTTCAACGGCTTGGCCATGTAGTCATCCATGCCCGCATCCAGACATTTTTGTCGGTCACCGGCCATGGCGTTTGCGGTCATGGCCAAAATCGGAATGCGCTCCTGATTATTGTCCGACTCGTGCTGTCGCCACTGCTTAGTTGCGGAGTAGCCGTCCATCACCGGCATCATGCAGTCCATTAGGACGGCATTGTAGGTGTTATCGTTGAGTTGGCGAATGGCCTCTTTGCCGTTCTTAGCGACATCGTGTTCAACGCCAATTAACGACAACAATTTTTGAGCGACGTGAAGATTGACCGGGTTGTCTTCTACCAGCAGCACTCGTCCGGAAGGTTTGTCCGCTGGCATGAGGGTTGCCGGCGCGGGTGCTGGCTGATCGTCTTCCTCATAGTAGTCCTCTCCGTAACCCACCTCGTCAGAGCCCAGTGTGGGCGGCCGTTCGATGGCTTCTTCGCCGCCGTGTAGCAGGGTTTCAATCGTTTCGTGGAAATCGCCCTGGGCACTGCTCCGGTCCAGGGCATCGATATCGCTGAAGTCCGCCAGGGGTTCGGGCAAAATGCCGTCGCGGTTGAGTACCAGAATATTCATAGCGTTAAAACGGGAGTCGCGCCGGATCCGTCGAATCAGCTCGGCGGATTGATTGCCCAGCGATGGTGCGTCAACCACCATCACGTCAAAGGCCCAGGTGCCGCCCAGCGTCAATGAGTCTTTGATCTTGGCCGCCATCTGACGCAGGTTGCCGGCGACTGTCGTGCTTGAGCCCCAGCCCTCAAAAAAGGTTCCCAGCCGTTGCCGCAAAGCCTCATCGCCACAGCCCAGCAATATTCTGGCATCCTGTAAGTCTTTGCGATCTGCCTGAATGTCGCCAACGGACTTCTTCAGATGAATCGAGAACCAAAATACCGACCCGGACCCAGGTTCTGATTTAACCCCGATCCGCCCGCCCATCAGTTCCACCAGACGTTTGCAGATGGCCAAACCCAATCCACTGCCGCCGTAGGTTCTAGTGGTTGACGCATCAGCCTGAGAGAAGGGCCTGAACAGGCGATCGGAGGTGGACTTATCCATACCAATGCCGGTGTCTTTCACCGCAAACAAGAGTTCGGTCTGGTCACGGGTTTCGCTACGGTTACTGACCGTGACTTCCACATGACCGGAGTCGGTAAATTTGATCGCATTGCTTACCAGGTTGGTCAGCACTTGGCGCAGCCGTACCGGATCACCGCGTAGCGCAATCCGCACACCGGGTTCCAGTTTTACCCGCAGGTCCAGATCCTTCTTACGGGCGCTGGAGTTCATCAGGCGAACGACCGAATCGAGCAACTCCCGCAGATTCAAGCCAACCTGTTCCAGCTCAAGCTTACCGGCCTCAATTTTGGAATAATCCAAGATATCGTCAATAATCGAGAGCAGGTGCTTCGACGATTGGAAAGCGGTATTCAGGTAGTCCTTCTGGGTGTCATTGAGCTCGGTGCTGCGCAAAATATCCAGGATCGGCAAGATGCCGTTGAGGGGGGTGCGAATTTCGTGGCTCATGGTGGCCAGAAACTCGTCCTTTGCCATGACCGCGGCCTCTGCGGCTCTTTTGGCCTGACGAACCTCCTCTTCGATTCTGGCTCGCCGGTCGATATTGCTTGATAGCTCCTCGTTAAGGCTTTCCAGTTCGCTCTTGGACTGCGTCATCACTTTCGCCAGACGACGGTTTTCCAACGCATGATGGAGCGACTGGCGCAAGCCGCTTTGCAGTCGCAATGCTGACAGGTAGACCGCGCCAAGCACCAGCACGAAGGCGGCCGCAGTTATCCAGTGGGCGGTATCTCCGCTGGTTGCGAGCTTGATCAATAAGGGCGCCGCGGACGGCAATGCAAACGCCACCATCAGGCGGGTAAATGGCGATAACAGCAATATGCCGGACACGATCATGGAGGTGGCAACCACCGAAATGATCAGCGCGCTGTTCGGCAGGTCCAGATCAAACAACAGCCAGGACATTGCCCCCCAGCCAATCCCGCTGAAAGCCATGGTGACCGTGGCGGCTAGAATCCAGGACTCTGGGTTGGTGTCGACATCGTCCGCTTTGCGGTACTGGACGTACACCACCGCACGCACCGCCGCAATGATGGCAAAGTAAATCACCAGGCTCAGCGCCAGGGCGCTGTTCTGAGTAGACCAGAAATAGAGGCCGACCAGAGCGGCCACCGCAGTGGCAGCGATGGTGCCAAAGCCCGACATTCGGTACATGAACCGTACCCGTTCGGCTTTTAGCCGCTTGTCGTGCTGGTCGTCAGCAGTAGAGGTGTAAAGACCGTCCTGCGTCATAGTTGTCCCCAATGTTCAAATTTGCGACTCGTTAAACTGGTATGCCAGTTCGGCTTCCGGTGCCTGAACAAAATATCCCTGAATAAAATCGACCCCGGTTTGCCACAGCATGGCCGCAGTCCGTGCGTCCTCGATGGCCGGAATGATGACCAACTGTTTGCCGGTGTGTAAACGCTCCACCACGGCGCTCAGATCTTTGCCTACGGCGCCGTCTTCATCGGTAGCCGGTAGCTTTACATAGTCCACGGCAAGGTGCGTCAGTGTCTGAAAGGCGGTGTTACTGCCGTCGAAGGCGCCCAAAGCAACTTTTACACCAATTTCTCGAAGCTTTTTCGAACACTCCACGGCCGCTTTGAGTCGGTTGGCAATTTCCGGCAGCTTGAACTCTATCACCAGGTAAGAAGGCTCCAGCCCTCGGGTTTGCAACTGTTTGTAAAGCCTGGGCAGCATCTCGCGATCGCCCAGCGAATGCGCAGATTGGTTGACAAAAAGCCGAATGGGTCTGTCGAGTCTTTGACGTTCGTCAATCACCGAAATGGCCCGTTGCAGCATCCACCGATCAATCCGGCCCAGCAAGCCATTTTGCTCCGCAGCTGGGATCAATCGCGAAGCCGCAATAGGTTTGCCGTCATCGCCGTTCACTCGCACCAATGCCTGATATTGTTCGTCCGAATCACCGCGTAAAGAGACGATGGGCTGGAACAGTACCTGCAAGTCATCGTTATCCAACGCAGATTCGAGGGTCAACGCTACCGAGTCGTCACTTTCTTCGGAGAAGTCCAACGCCAGTTCCTGCACGTTGACTCGAGACGTCCCTTCGCTGTAACCCAGATTGCAGGCCCGTTCTGCCGCCGAGATTAACGCGCCGGCATCAGCAAACTGGCTGGTTAACTGACAAACGCCGATGGAAACCGTCATGTTGATCGTGCCGTCGCCGCTTCGAAAAAGTTGCGAGGCGACTCGGGCGGTGCAGTTTTTTGCGGTTTCTTCCAACCCATCAACCCTGCGTTCTGGCAACAACAGACAGTAGGCGTTGTCGCCGTAACGTGTTGCCATATCCTCGCTGCTTAATTCACTGCTCAGTAAAGGCCCCAACTGATCCGCCGCTTGCTCGAATCCGGCTAGTCCCAGTCGCTGGCGAAGGTCAAAGGGATCATCAATCTCCACATAGAGCACGCCGCCAGGGCGATCTTTGTTGCCCGTCGAGGATTCGGCCAACAGGTCGTTGATACGCTCTAGCAACGCTGGGCGTTCCGCTAGGCCGGTAACGGTATCGGGCTCGGCGCGGGTCAGTTGGCGTCGTGCCAATGCCCGGGCCCGTTGCACCCGATTAGTCACCGCCTGAATCAGGTGGCGGGGTCGAATAGGTTTGGACAGAAAGTCGTCGCCGCCGGCCAACAGGGCATCAAAGTGTTTGTCTGTGTTGCTTTCGCCAGACAGAAACACGATCGGCGTATTGATGAAGTCGTCGCGTTCTCGAATGATCGATGTAAGCTCCATGCCGTCACATTCAGGCATGTAAAGGTCCATCAAAATGAGTTCCGGATTGAACTCTTCCAGGTGGTCCAATACCTGCATCGGGTCGCGCTCCATCCGCACTGACATTCCGGCTTTACGCAGGATGGATTCGGCAAACATGGCTTGGGAGCGGTCGTCCTCCACAATCAATACCCGATACGGGTCGTCCTGGGGATTGCGCATGAGTTCATTGAGCCGCTCAAGCACTTCTGATGCGCTGGCGTCGCTCTTAAGAAACGCATCGGCGCCGGCCCGAAGAATCTTCAGCCGTTGAACGACATCTGTCGCCTGAGAGAAGGCTAGCATGGGCATCGGGCGATCTTGTTTGCGGCGAATCTTTTGAACCAGTGGGCCCAAGGTTTCTACTTCATCAATAAACACGCCATCTATCAGCACCGCGTCAGGCCCCATGGCACTGAGCTGCTCGCGAAATTCGCCTACGTCAGCGAAAGAGTTGACTTCGAATGTACGCCCCAGACTTTTAGCCAGGCTGTGGGAGCGCTTGTCGTCCTGGTGCAGAAAATACAACATGCGATTGTTGCGCGTTGCTGGTGCAGGCTCTGGCGGCGGTAATGGCGGTTCATTGTCCTCAGCCGCAACCTCCGGTTGTTGCTTGGGAGATAAAGCCTTGGGCTTGGAAGCGAGTTTCCAGTCACTATTGCCCTGTTCAGACTCTTCAACCTCAAACTGTTCGTCGCCGGTAATGATTTGGCTGGCAATATCACCCAACTCCAACTCCACGTTGGCCTCGGCCAGGCGGTGTAGTTCAAGGTCGGTTACGCCAATGGAGTCGGCGTCCAGATCGCTGGACTGATCAAAGCTCAGGCGATGAAAGGGCCTGACCGATTGAGAATCGAAGGGCAGAAACTCCGCTGGCGGCCTCACGCTGCAGGGGATATTTTCTGTGGTGGGAAGTCCGGAAGGTGCTATTTCCGGGTCAGGCAGGGTGGGCGACGTGAACATCTTAGCCACCACGGTGGGTCTGCTGGTATCCAAGTCTTCCAGATCAGCGCCGCCGCTGATTTGGTCGAGTTCCCCGATAACCCTGAGAATCTCGTCGTTTTGGTCTGCTCCGGGCAGGTCCATGCCCTGTTGGTGTCCGCCCAGCAGGATTTCGAGGGCTGATAGATTCTCGCTGGCCTCCACCAGTCCATATTTTCCGCTGGAACCGGCAAGTTGCTGCACTTCAAAGAAAATCAAATGTAGCGTGTTGATATCCCAGCCGTTTTCCGCCAGCGCTTTGAGTCGACGCTGGATACCTCCGATGCGTCTGGGCAGCGTCTTTTGGAATGCCTTGCGCAACTGCGCTTCACGGCTTTGTTGAGAGTCGCTGCTCATGTTCTCAGCGGCACCGATAAAGCATAGGGCAGTGGTGGATTTGCGGATCTTTCACTTCTCTCGGGATAACCACAGCAAATGGCTGATAAATATAGCATTGTATGGTGGATGAATGTTGTGTGCCGGAACCCACTTTAAAAAGGCCGAACGACTACCATGATAACGACGCCGAACAGCATGACTACGGGAACCTCGTTGAACCAGCGATACCAGCGATCGCTGTGTTTGCCCTGTCCCGACGCGAGCGCGCGCATCAGATGCCAGCACCAGGCCTGATAGAGCACCAGGCTGATAACCAGTGCCAGCTTTGTGTACCACCAACCGAAATGCCATAGAGCGGCCTGCAATCCTCCCAACATGCCGATCAGTGTGAGGCCGAAAACGAGGGTCAGTGCACCGCCAATACAGGTTATGGCAAACAGCCGTCGCTCCATAACCTTGAACCGTTCAAGGCTGACGGTATCGGTCGCTCCATGATGATAAATAAACAGCCGCGGCAGATAAAAAAGCCCCGCGAACCAGGTCACCATAAAGATGATGTGAAGCGCTTTGATCCAGAGCACCAGCATTCCTTCAGTAGATCTGTGAAAGCCGCAATCTACTGCCTTGTGGTCGCTGCGCCAACTGCCGATCTTGACCTGAGCCGCTCAAGCCAATCAAGATAGGTCGTTCAGACCCCCAATCACTCAAAACCTTCAGCAGTCAAACCCTCGCCCACATGATGAGTATCGATGACATCTGATCGCCCACGAATTGTCCGTGGAAACGCCAGCAGCAGGCCTCGGGGCCGACTGGCTGTTGGCTGTTTTCTACTGGGGTTGATCCTAGGGTTTTTGGCCGCGGGGCTGGTGGCTGGGCCGACTGAATCGAAGGCGCCACAGGGCGTTGAAAGCCAGGCCGGAACCGAGGGTCAAAATGAACAGTTGAGCCAGGATCTTGCGGTAGCCGAAAGAGCCAGGCAAGTAAGTGAGAATGCTCTGCAAGCGTTAAAACAAAGTGTATTCGAGCTTGATCAACAAATGGCCAACCAGCGAGAAGAGGTGAGCTTTTATCAACGTCTACTAGATGCGGGCGGCAGCGTCCGTGGGCTGGCGGTGCACGAGTTTCAGCTCGCCCCCACCACATCAGCCAGAGTCTTTCGCTATCGACTGGTGCTGACCCAGAATTTAAAAAAGACCCGCCGAGTGGAGGGGGTGGTGACCCTGTCGGTCACTGGCATTTCTGGTGACAGGGCGGCTCGGCTTGACGCATCGGCGCTGGGAGTTTCACCTCCGCTGCAGGCTTTTAAGTTCAAATACTACCAGCTGTTAGAGGGAACTCTCAGCCTGCCTGAAGGGTTCTCGCCCACCGAAGTGGTTGTCCGAGCAGAAATTGATGAAAGCAGTCGGTCCGCGCAGGAAGCCTTTCCCTGGCGCCTCGCCGGGTCGAAAGACGCCGCCGCCAGTCAGCCCTGACGCGGCCATGGTCACGGTTTGGCCTGGCGCCGCTGGTATATCATCCCCAATCCTCCAAAGGTTGAGTGAGCGGCATGTTTAAAAATGAGACCGGCGAAAACGGCGCCCAGATAGAAACATTGGTCGGTGAGAAAACTCAGATCAAAGGCGATCTGACCTTCAGTGGCGGTCTGCATATTGACGGCCATGTGGAAGGCAGCGTGACGGCGGCAGACGGCGCCGGCACTGTTCACATCAGCGATTCGGGACGGGTTACCGGCGAGGTAAGGGCGCCGGTTATTATCGTTAACGGCCAGGTTGATGGTGATGTTCATGCCCTGGAGCGGCTGGAACTAAGAGAAAACGCTCGGGTATCGGGCAATATTCATTACACGGCGATTGAGATGAAACTGGGGGCCGAAGTCAATGGTCAGCTGATCTCCAAGGCCGGATCTCAGGGTAGCGCGACTGCAGAAATCAAAAAGCCGGCCACGGAAAGTGCAAAGTCATCACCGTCTGCTGGCCCCGGCGCTAAGGCGGGTTCTGGTGCAGGTTGAAACAATTGCTTGAAAGATGGGCTCAGTGAGCCTACTTTGATGGGCATGGATACCAGCACCGTAGAATTTACCGACGCTGCGGCCCGCAAGGTCCGCGAGCTTATTTTGGAAGAAGAAAATCCCGAGCTCAAACTCAGGGTCTACATCAGCGGCGGCGGATGTTCGGGTTTTCAGTACGGCTTCACCTTTGATGAAGAAATCACCGACGGTGATCTTGAGGTCGAAAAAGAAGGGGTCATGCTGCTTGTGGATCCCATGAGTCTGCAATACCTGATTGGCGCTGAGATTGACTATTCAGAGTCCCTCAAAGGGGCCCAGTTTGTGATCCGCAACCCCAATGCCACGACCACCTGTGGATGCGGTTCGTCGTTCTCCGTCTAGTTCTCGGTCAGCGGCGGCCTCGGCCATAACGGCCAAGCCTCCTATCAGTTTTCAAATTTGCCAGCCAAAAGTTCCATCCAGCAGCTGAACTTCCACCGAACGACCACTGAATGAACGTCAATCCCATGAGTGGTTTGCCCATGAATCGTCTCGCTGAACGCCGAGACGATGTCGCTTGGCTGGCTGATCAGTACGCCAATCCCGAAGCCCGCGTCATGGTGGTTTCCGAGGGTCGAGTGTTGATTGCTGGAAAGGGCCCAGAGGCAGATTTTGTCAATCTGCCCGTCACTGATCGAGAATCCGTCATCTATTCGATGATGCTCGGACAGCTGGGTTCGCAGCTGTGGTTTGCGGTTAGCATGCCTCGGCCCCAGGCCGATCAGTTGGCTCAACGAATGAACGCCAGATTTCGCGGGCTGCGCAGCATTGTCGGCGAACTTCAGGGGCCCAAGGCTGGCATTGCTGGTTATGTTCGCGGCATGGATTTGTGGCAAGCCAACCATCGTTACTGCTCACGATGTGGTACCCCCTGCGTTGCCGAGCAGGCGGGTTTTCGCCTCAAATGTCAGAATAATCAGTGTTTGCGTCAGCACTTTCCACGCCTGGACCCAGCCGTCATTGTGGCTGTAGGTGATCAGGGTCGTCTGTTGCTGGGGCGGCAGCCAGGTTGGCCTGAGGGCCGCTACTCCACGTTGGCGGGATTCGTTGAGCCCGGCGAGTCGTTGGAAGATGCCGTGCGCAGGGAAGTTGCCGAAGAAAGCGGGGTTGTGGTTGGACCTTTGGCCTACCACTCGTCCCAACCTTGGCCCTTTCCCTCATCACTGATGGTGGGTTTTATCGGCGAAGCAACCGAGACTGAAATTTGTTGTGATGATGAACTGGAGGATGCGCGTTGGTTTGACGCTGAAGAACTCCGTGAACGGGTTCACAGTGGCGAGCTTGTTCTGCCCTTCCCAGCCTCAGTGTCCTGGCATCTGATCGCCAGCTTCATGCGGGATCATCATCAGATGGATATTCGCAGCTGGAATAACGGAGACTGGCAGCGATGAAACTCCTTATTGCTCTAATTGCGCTGACTTTGGGGTGGCTGGCCGGGCGCCAGCTGCGCGACCTGAAGCACAGCGTCATCCACACCTGGTTCGCTCGCCTGATGGGCACCAGCGGACATCCGCTCAGACCGGTGGTGTTGACACTGGTGCCCGGCATGGCGGTGACGGTTTTGTATCTGTTTCTGCTCAATCATGGATGGGTTTTCAGTGCCGCAATTAGCGCGCTGATTGCGTTGGTGTTTGCCTGGGGGTCGCGAGACCTCGACGCTGACGTTCGGCAATTTCTGACGGCGGAAACTGAGCCGAATCGAGCGCAGGCTGCCGAGCGGCTGTTGATGGGCTACTTTCCCGTGCGCCAGCCCCGGGACCTGGTTGACACCGAAACGGTAGCTGATGAGTCGGCGGCCCCAGATACGCCATGGCCGGTGACTACCGAACGGCTGGTTGAAGGCGTTTTTTATCAGGCTCTGACGCGTTGGTTTGGTGCGTTGTTTTGGTTTCTTTTGGCCGGCCCTGGTGGAGCGGTGTCGTTTCGGTTCTTGCACGCGCTGTTGTCGGAAGAGCGAAATTTTCAACTGCTCAGCCCCCAGCAGCAGGCCGCTGGCAGGCGCTGGCTGGCTCGGGTGGATTGGCCGGCTGCCGTGTTGGCATCCGCTGGACTGGCCATGGTCGGCGATTTCGATCGGGTGGCTAAAGGGGGGCGGCGTTTAAGTCGGACTTTTGGCTGGCGAAATTTGGCTCGGGACGTATGGCCGAAACTGGGTGCACTGACTGTGGTCAGTGCACCGGATGACGCTTTCGAGCACGACTTTAGTGGCGCACCTGGGCGCGTTAATTTGGCCATGAATTTGGTCTGGCGAGTGTTGGTGTGCTGGTTAACCGTGGCGGCCCTGGTCACAGTAGTGATGGTGATTAATTAGTCATCTGGACGCTGGCTGACGGTTGAGTGACGATTAGGAGAATAGGTGTGGGACACAGACTTTCAAAAATTTATACGCGTACCGGTGACGATGGCACTACAGGCCTGGGTGATGGCTCCCGGGTGGGTAAAGACAGTCTTCGGGTTGAGGCTTTCGGCACAGTGGATGAACTTAATAGTGCCATTGGCATGGTGATCGCTCTGACCAACGATGAGTCAGTGAAAACGTGTCTGACAACGGTCCAGCACGACCTGTTCGATCTGGGCGGCGAATTGAGCATTCCGGGCACGGCATTAATCAATGAGGCCCAGGTCAGTCGACTGGAAAAAGATCTGGATACTTTTAACGCAGATCTTAAGCCTCTCAAGGAGTTTATCCTGCCCGGTGGGGATGCTGCGGCTGCCAGCTGTCATCTGGCAAGAACCATTAGCCGACGGGCAGAGCGTCGGCTCATTACTCTTTCTGCGGAGCAGCCAGTGGCAGACACCGCCCGCCAGTATCTCAACCGAGTATCGGACCTGCTCTTTGTTGTCGCAAGACGCTTGGCAGCGGCCTCTGATGAGGGTGAAATATTGTGGGATCGGGAGCGCTATAGCTGACGTGGTGGTCCATCCTTCATTGGAGTGTGAGAGCACGACGCCATGCCCACACTGCTGATCACCCACGAGGCCTGTCTGGAGCATGACCCGGGGCCTCAACATCCGGAAAATCCCGGGCGACTAAAAGCGGTAGTCGCTCAGTTGCGGACGGATTTTCCGAGCCTGGATTGGGAACAGGCGCCGCTGGCCACAGATGCTCAAATGGCGCTGGCTCACAGCCAATCTTTGCTCAACGCGCTGAAAGCCGGGCTTCCGGTGTCTGGGCGCCGGCAATTTGATGCAGATACGGTCTTGAGTCCGCGTTCGCTGGACGCGGCCAGGGCGGCTTCCGGAGCGGTCCTGCGGGGAATTGAGGCGGTTTTCTCTGGTCCATGGGACAACGCGTTTTGCGCTGTAAGACCGCCAGGGCACCATGCCGAGCGAGACACTGCCATGGGGTTTTGCCTCCTCAACTCGGTAGCCATTGGTGCGTTGAGTGCATTGTCCCGACCTGATTGTCAGCGGGTGGCTATTGCCGATTTTGATGTGCACCACGGTAATGGCACCCAGGAGATTTTTTTTGATGATTCGCGGGTGCTTTTCCTCTCTACCCACCAGATGCCGTTGTATCCGGGCACCGGCGGTCGTGATGAGACCGGCGCCGGTAACATTGTCAACGCCCCTCTGATGACCGGCAGCGGATCTAGTGCATTCCGTTCGGCGGTCGCAGACACTTGGATGCCCGCCCTGGAGGCGTTTGAACCAGATCTGCTGCTGGTTTCAGCCGGGTTTGATGCCCACCGTGACGACCCTTTGGCGTCACTGAATTTCACCGAAGATGATTACATTTGGATTACCCGCGAGCTCAAAACGGTGGCAGCGAACTGTTGTCAGGGCAGGCTGGTGTCTTCCTTGGAAGGCGGCTATCAACCGGATGCCCTGGCGGCCAGCGTGAGTGCGCATGTGGGCGAGCTGTCCCGCACCTAGCGGCGCAAAACCGGCCTCTGCAGGGTTCTCAGTAGTGTGCTGAAAGGGGGGCATCCAAGTCTCATCACTTGCGGTATGATGCCGGTCGATTCCAGATGGTCAAACCGGTGCCCACAAAGACTCCACTATTTTCAGCCCATCAGCAGCTCGATGGTCGAATGGTCGACTTCGGCGGCTGGCAACTGCCCGTACATTACGGTTCTCAGGTCGAAGAACACCATGCGGTGAGGAAAAGCGCCGGAATGTTCGACGTTTCCCACATGACGGTGGTGGACTTAACTGGCCCTGACTGTGGCGAGTTTCTCGCTTCGTTGCTGGCTAACAACGTGGCTAAGTTGGCCGAACCAGGGCGTGCGCTCTACACCTGCATGTTGAATCCTGAAGGTGGCATTATCGATGACCTCATCGTTTATGCCAGGGTCGGCAATGAGTTTCGACTGGTCGTGAACGCGGCAACTCGGGCTAACGACTTGGCGTGGATTAATAAACAGGCCAAGGCTTACCGCGTTGACGTCTTGGAGAGGCCGGAAATCGCTATGATTGCCGCCCAAGGTCCGAATGCCAGAGCAGTAGTCCACGATCTGCTGGATGGGTCAATTCGGGACGACGTTTCAAGTCTGCGAAGATTTCGGGCCTATGACACGCCCGAGCTGTTTATCGCGCGGACTGGATACACCGGCGAAGACGGATTCGAAATATTGATCGATGCCTCAGAGGCGGCGAGCTGGTGGCAGCAACTGCTGGATGCTGGGATTATCCCCTGTGGCCTGGGTGCGAGAGACACACTGAGGCTGGAAGCCGGACTCAATCTTTACGGCCAAGACATGACGGTGACAACATCGCCGGCAGAATCCAACCTGCAATGGACGGTGGATTTTTCCGGGGATAGGGACTTCATTGGCCGGGCTGCCCTGGTTGAGCAAATGGAAGCGGGTGTTGAGCGCCAGTTGGTCGGTTTGGTTCTTGAGGGCCGAGGCGTTTTAAGGCACGGTCAAAGTGTAATTACTGACGAGGGTGAGGGCGAGGTCACCAGTGGCACCTTCTCGCCAACGTTAAAGCAGTCGGTGGCTCTGGCGAGGGTCCCGGCAGGAAAGCGTCAGCAGGTGATGGTGGACATTCGCGGCAAACACGTCCCAGCGCGGGTTGTGCAGCCACCGTTTGTCAAAGCCGGCAACCACTGACAGCCAGCAACTTGAAGCGGGCCAGTAAATGCTGGCCGTCGATTGATGGAGAAGAAGCTAATGAGCGATATCCCGGGTGATTTGAAATTTATGGCCTCCCACGAATGGGCAAAAGTCGAACCCGACGGAATAATCCGTGTGGGCATCTCTGACCACGCCCAAGGCCTCCTGGGAGACCTGGTTTACGTAGAGCTGCCGGAAGTTGGCGATGACTTGGAGCGGGAAGGCGGCAGCGCAGTGGTGGAGTCGGTGAAAGCAGCGTCTGACGTATATGCGCCGGTGTCGGGTGAGGTGGTCGCGGTGAACGAAACCCTGGTCGATTCCCCGGAAACCGTCAATGAGTCGCCCTATGAAGACGGTTGGTTGTTCACAATCAAACCCTCTGATGCGTCTGAGATGGATCTGCTGATGAGCGCCGATGCTTACGGTCAGTCGTTAGCCGACGACGACTGATTTCGCTATTAAATTACGGCGACTTCGGTCGCCGGTTATGACAAAACACTGCGCCACTGGTTGAGCGCAGGACACGGGTTCTTACCATGCCTTTTATTCCCCATACTGAAGCCGACATCGAGCAGATGCTCAAAGCCATTGATGTTTCCAGCATCGATCAGCTGTTTGATGAGATACCCGACGCCCTGCGTATCGAGGGTCTGGATATCGCGGATGGCATGAATGAAATGGCGGTAACTCGGCATATGAAAGCGCTGGCGGCCAAAGACGCAGACGTTAGTTGTTTTGCGGGTGCCGGGGCCTACGAACATCATATTCCTGCAGCCGTCTGGGAAATAACCACCCGAGGCGAGTTCTACAGCGCGTATACGCCGTACCAAGCTGAAGCCAGTCAGGGAACCTTGCAGGTCATCTACGAGTATCAGTCCATGATGGCTGCGCTGCTGGACATGGAAGTGTCTAATGCCTCGCTTTATGACGGCGCTTCAGGCTTGGCGGAGGCCGTGTTGATGGCGCTGCGGGCGAACCGAAAATCCCGCTCCCGGCGCGTGTTGGTGCCTGAAAGCGTGCATCCCATTTATCGCCAGGTTCTGAGCAATCTGGTGTCAGCCCAAGAAATCGTCATCGAAACGCTATCGATGGATGCTGCAACCGGGAAAACACACGTTGATGAACTGCTCCAGCGAGTTGATGAGGATATTGCTGCAGTCGTGATTCCGCAGCCCAATTTCTTCGGCGTGTTGGAAGATGTTGATGCATTGACGGATGCGGCGGCCGGCGCCGGCGCATTGAGTGTTGCAGTGGTCAATCCGATGGCCATGTCGGTTCTTAAACCGCCAGGTCAGTGGGGTGAGAAAGGTGCTGATATCGCTTGTGGCGAGGGCCAGCCGCTGGGTGTGCCGCTGTCTTCTGGCGGGCCGTATTTTGGGTTTCTCTGTTGTCGCCAATCTTTGGTCCGGCAAATGCCGGGCCGACTGGTGGGGCGAACCACTGATCTGGATGGAAACCCAGGGTTCGCCCTGACTTTGCAGGCCCGGGAGCAACATATCCGCCGGGCCAAAGCCACCTCTAATATCTGCACTAACCAGGGTCTGCTGGTAACGGCGGCCACCATCTATCTGTCGTTGATGGGTGCCTCGGGGTTGGAAAAAGTGGCAGCGGCCAGTCATCGCAATACCCGTGCTCTGGTGGCCAAGTTGTGTGCTATCGACGGCGTCACTCAGGTTTACAGCGGCCCTTATTTTCACGAGTGCGCTGTGCGTTTGCCAGTGCCAGCAGCTGAGGTGATTGAGTCTTTGGCTGAGCAGCGAATTGTGCCTGGGTTTGATCTCTCATCACTGGGAGCCGGTCAGGATAACGATTTGCTGGTATGCGTCACCGAGACCAAAACCGAAGACGATATTGATCGTTTCGTCTCCGCGATGGAAAGCGTGCTTCAAAGTTAATCCAACACCAGGGCTGGGTATCTCCATGGCGGCGCGTGAGGCTGGCGAATAGCGATCATTGCTTGGTGAATTCTATTCCGAAGACGCCAAGGCCTATCAGCGGGTGCCAGTACAAGACGGGCCATGAGATCAGGGAATGCTTGTTGGGTTACATCTTCCAGCAGAACCTGCACAACCGTGTATCCACCTCCGGAGTAACGGAATCTTTCGACCAGGACATTGATCAACCGATACGGTAAAGGTGTTTGACGGAGAAGCGCTGTCCAATATTTGCATCGCTGTTGGGATTTCGGCATCGGTTCATCAGACTGGAACACCTGCCAAGTCATCGCCTGCAGCATCTTCCTCGTTTTCCTGTTGTGCCACGAATTCCTGGCGCTCTTTTTCGAAATCGGAAACGATTTTGCGGGCATCGTCTTCGTCGCTGTCGGCGACGACAACCTGTATCAGGCCGCCGGCCGGTAATTCTCCCATGGCGCCGGCCAGGAATTCGCCGTTGATGAAGGCGCGATAGCCCGCGTTCTCCAAGATCGATTTCACCAGGTTGGCATCAATAATGTGGTCCGCGTGATAGACAATTTTCATAGGAAGTGCCGTTGTCGTATTCAGGAAAGGGTAACGGGTTTTGACCCCCGGTGCCGCTGATTGTTTTGACCATCGCGCGGCAGATGGTTCCCAGTCCTGACCAAATGGGCTATCGTCCTCGCTTCAATTTTTCACAGAATTCGTGTCCGATGGAAAACGTTCAACAAGCCATGGCCCTGCTGGAGCGAGGCGCAGACGAGATTATTAAGCGGGAGGAGCTTGTTGAGCGGCTTAAGCTGGACCGGCCGCTACGGGTCAAAGTGGGTTTTGACCCAACCGCCCCCGATTTGCATCTGGGGCATACCGTCATCATGAACAAGATGCGTCAGTTTCAGGAAATGGGTCACACCGTCATTTTCCTGATCGGCGATTTCACTGCCATGATCGGTGACCCCAGCGGCCGTAACGCCACCCGTCCGCCGCTGTCGCCGGAGCAAATTAAAGAAAACTCAGAAACGTACGCTGAGCAGGTGTTCAAAATTCTGGATCGCGAACAAACCGAGCTGCGCTTTAACTCTGAGTGGCTGGGCAAAATGGACGCGTCTGACATGATTCGCCTGGCCTCACGCTACACAGTGGCGCGAATGCTGGAGCGCGATGACTTTTCCAAACGCTTCAAAGCCGAACAACCCATTTCCATCCATGAGTTTTTGTATCCGTTGGCCCAGGGCTACGATTCGGTGGCGCTGAAAACCGATGTAGAGATGGGCGGTACGGACCAAACCTTCAATTTGTTGGTGGGTCGCACCCTGCAGCAACAGCACGGCCAGGCGCCGCAAAGCATTCTGACCGTGCCATTGCTGGAAGGGCTGGATGGCGTGCAGAAAATGTCCAAATCGCTAGACAACTACATTGGCATTGATGAGCCGCCCAACGAAATATTTGGCAAGGTGATGTCGGTATCAGACACCTTAATGTGGCGTTATTTCGAACTGGTGAGCTTTGCCACCAATGATGAAATTGACGCCCACCGTAAATCGGTGGAGGCCGGCGCGAACCCGCGAGATATCAAATTCCAGTTGGCCCAGGAACTGGTCAGCCGTTTCCACGGAGAGCAGGCCGGTGAGGCCGCACAACGCGCGTTCATTGAGCGGTTTCAGAAAGACCGGCTCCCAGACGATCTGCCGGAAGTGACGGTATCCTGTCCCGACAGCGGCGAGCTGGCTTTGCCCAATCTCCTCAAAGAGGCCGGACTTACCCCCAGTACCTCGGAAGCTCATCGCATGCTCAAGCAGGGTGCAGTTCGGATTGACCAGGAACGAGTGAGTGATCCAAAGCTGATGCTCAAGTGCGGTTCCCAGTTGGTGCTCCAAGTTGGCAAACGTCGATTTGCCAAGGTGACGCTCAGCTAGTGACTCAGAGAACTACCTACTAGTGGATGAATACGTCAGCGATCCGGCCACCGCCCGCAAGGTTGATCACATCGACTGGTCGCGCTGGGAGGCCAAAGACCCGGCCACCCTCTTATTTGTGGTGCGCGACGGACAGATCCTGCTGATTCGAAAAAAACGCGGCCTGGGCGCAGGCAAGATTAACGGCCCCGGCGGCAAGCTGGATCCAGGCGAAACGCCGGAGGCCTGCGCGATCCGCGAATGTCAGGAGGAGCTACATATCACGCCCCTTGAGCCGCAATATGTGGGTCAGCACCTGTTTCAGTTTGTTGACGGATACTCCATTCATGTTTGGGTGTACATGTGTTCGGGCTACGAGGGTGAGGCGACAGAAACTGACGAGGCCATCCCGCTGTGGTTCCCGCTGGACGAGATTCCCTATGACGAAATGTGGGAGGACGATCGCCTTTGGCTACCGCTGATGCTTGACGGGAAGTCATTTCTTGCCCGCTATATTTTTGACGATGACGCCATGGTGGACCACCACATCGAACTGGTGTGACGTAGACTGGTATTCCCGCAGCAGGTGATGAGCGGCATATGGTTGACACAACACTCCGCACAGCAACGAGGGATGATAGCGAATCCATCAATGCCCTGATCCGATGCGCCACGCTAGCCTTGGGCGGCAATGACTATTCCGAGGCACAGCTAGATGGGGCGCTGGAAAGTGTACTTTCACTGGACGAAAGCCTGATTGATGACGGCACCTACCACGTGATTCTTGAGGGTGATGCCATAGTGGCCTGCGGCGGCTGGAGCGCACGCAAAACCTCGCTGAGAGGCAAAGCTCTGAGCGGTGACCAAGCACTGGATCCAGCCCGGGAAGCCGCCCAGCTTCGTGCCTTCTTCGTCGATCCCGATCGCGCCCGACAGGGCCTGGCCAGCCGCCTGCTCCACCACTGCGAAGACCAGGCCCGCGCCGCCGGATTCAGTGCCATGGAAACCGGCGCCACCATGCCCGGCGTGCGCCTCTACCGGTCCCACGGCTACCGCGGCGCCATGACCCTGGAACACGCCATGCCCAACGGCGAAAAACTTAGGCTCTCCCCGATGCACAAAAGCCTGACAGACTAGCCGCCTGCCTCCCGAAACACCCAACTTCACAAAGCCGAGAACAAACCCCGATAGAGAGAATCGCGCCGAGCGACAGGCCTTTCATCGGAATAAAGCGGACCGCAGGGAGCCATCCGATGAAAGGCCTGTCGCTCGGCGCGATTCTCGGCCCAGCACCCCGATTCTCACCTTTTGAGAAACCCCACTGATATACCTGCCAGATGGACTGGCAACACTTTCACCCCCAGGTTAAAGCCTGGTTCACCCAAACCTACCCGGCCCCCACACCCGCTCAAGCCCAGGCCTGGCCGCTCATTAAGCAACGCCAAAATGTTCTGATTGCCGCCCCCACTGGCTCAGGCAAAACTCTGGCGGCTTTCCTGGCCTGTATCGATGATCTGGCCCAGGATTCCCAGGCCGGCGGACTGAGTGAGGGGGTGCAGGTGCTTTATGTGTCGCCACTAAAGGCATTGTCTGGCGATATATCGGTCAACCTGGAAGCACCCTTGGCGGCCATTAGTCAACGTCTCACCCTGGGTGAACCGGTGCGCGCGGGCGTGCGCACTGGAGACACGCCGGTCAGCGAGCGGGAAAAAATGAAGCGCCGCCCGCCCCACATTTTGGTCACCACTCCCGAATCGCTATTTATCCTGCTGACCAGTGAATCCGGCCGCCGTATGCTGGGCTCAGTAAAGCAAATCATTGTGGATGAAATCCATGCGCTGGCGGGCTCAAAGCGAGGTGCCCATATGCTGCTATCGCTGGCCAGGCTAGACGCGTTGACGCCTCGGCCGGCGGTGCGTATTGGCCTGTCCGCTACGCAAAAGCCCATTGAGTCCATGACCCAGTTTCTTTGCCATGGCCGGCCCTGTTCGGTGGTGGACGCCGGTCATCAACGCCGTCGCCAGCTGGACCTGTGGGCTCCGCCGTCACCATTGACGGCCATTATGTCCAACGAGGTGTGGGAAGAGGTCTACGACCACCTGGCGGAACTGATTCAGCGTCATAAAACCACCCTGATTTTTGTCAACACCCGACGCTTGGCAGAACGGGCTACCCGTCATCTGGCGGAGAGGCTGGGCGAGGACGAAGGCGGCGATCGGGTGATGGCCCACCACGGCTCTTTAGCCAAAGAACATCGGCACAGTGCGGAGCAGCGCCTCAAGGCCGGAGAACTCAAAGCCATGGTGGCCACGGCGTCCTTGGAGTTGGGTATTGATATCGGTGATGTTGATCTGGTGTGCCAGCTATCCAGCCCGGGATCCATCGCGTCTTTTGTGCAGCGAGTCGGGCGCTCCGGCCACGCCGTAGGTGCGGTTCCCAAAGGCGTGTTGTTTCCGCTGTCGTTGGATGACCTGGCGGAGTGTTCGGCGCTGATGCACAGCGTCAATCACGGTGAGCTGGACAAGATTCGTATTCCGAACCATCCGCTGGACGTGTTGGCCCAGCACGTGGTGGCGGAAACGGCGGCTCGGGAGTGGCAGGCCGACGATTTGTACGACTGCCTGACCCACTGTTGCAGCTATGCAGATTTATCCCGGGAAGGTTTTGAACGCGTGCTGCAAATGTTGGCCGATGGCTACTCGACGCGCCGCGGGCGCCAGGGCGCGTATCTTCACTACGACCGGGTACACGGAGCGCTGCGACCCCGCCGCGGCGCTCGCCTCACCGCGTTAACGAATGCGGGCACTATCCCCGATCTGTTTGATTACCAGGTGGTGCTGCGGCCAGCGGATATTCCGGTAGGCACACTGAACGAAGACTTTGCTTTTGACAGTATGCCCGGAGATATTTTTCAGCTGGGCAACACGTCTTATCGAATTTTGAAGGTGCAAACCGGAAAAGTGTTTGTGGAAGACGCCCACGGACTTCCTCCTACCGTGCCCTTTTGGTTTGGCGAGATGCCGGGTCGAACCGATGAGCTGTCCGACGCGGTATCGCAAATGCGCCAACGGGCCAATGAATTCCTGGCTGTTGGCGATCCGTCGGCGTTGAAGCAGTGGCTGATGTCAGCGGTGAGTTTGGATGAGTCGCCGGCGGCTCAGCTTACCGACTATCTGGATAAATCTCATGCCGCGTTAGGGCTGCTCCCCAACCACAGCACGATGATGCTAGAACGATTTTTTGATGAAGTGGGTGATATGCATTTGGTTATTCACTCCACCTTTGGCTCAAGACTCAATCGCGCCTTGGGCTTGGCGCTGCGAAAAAAATTCTGTCGTAAGTTCAATTTTGAGCTGCAGGCCTCTGCCGTGGAAGACGCCCTGATTTTGTCGCTGGGCCCGACTCACAGCTTCGATATGGCCGAGGTGCTGGGCTACTTAAAGGCTGACTCGGTGCGCGATGTGCTGATTCAGGCCTTGCTGGATTCACCCATGTTTCCCACGCACTGGCGCTGGAATGCGTGTATTGCACTGGCGGTGAAGCGGATGTTTGGGGGCAAGAAGCGCCCGCCCCAGTTTCAGCGCAACGATGCGGAAGATTTGATGGCGGTGGTTTTTCCGGACCAGCTGGCCTGTGCAGAAAATTTGGCCGGAGCGCGGGAGGTTCCCGATCACCCTTTGGTTGACCAGACTTTGGACGATTGCCTTACCGACGTGATGGACGTCGACGGATTAAAAGCGCTGCTGACTGCGGTTAGTCAGGGCGACATTGGGGTTGAATGCCGGGAGCTGATTCACCCCTCGCCCCTGACCGAAGCGGTGCTCAACGCCAAGCCCTATGCCTTTTTGGATGACGGCGAAGCGGAAGATCGGCGCACCCGTGCGGTGCGCACCCGGCCGGATTTGACGGTGGCTGACGCTGCCAACCTGAGTCGCCTGGATCCCAAAGCCATAGCGCGAGTTTTGCAAGAGGTGCAGCCAAAGGTGCGTGACAGCGATGAGCTGCATGATCTTTTGCTAGTTGGCGGTGTGCTCAACCATACCCAGCTGCAGGCTGTGGATGGCGCTGTTTGGGCTGACCAATTGTTCAATGCCCAGCGCGCGATGCCTTTCCAGGCTGGCAACCACACGTTGTGGGTGGCGCGGGAGCGGTTGGCAGAGGTGTGCGCAGCCTATGGGCTGGAAAACCCTGTTCTAACGCCATTGGATGTGTTGCCCAGTGCGGACGATGGCCGGGTGAATGTGATGCGTAGCGCCCTGGAGTTGACCGGCCCTATTAGCGAAGCCCAGCTCGCTGAGCAGCTGCGCTGGACTCCATCCGATGTTGCCGTAGCGCTGGCAGCGCTGGAATTTGAGGGCGTGGCGATCAAGGGTCAGTTCGACGGTGCGGGCATGCTTTGGTGTAACCGCCGACTACTGGCGCGAATCCATAAATACAGTTTGGCCTTCCGCCGTCATCAGGTGCGCCCAGTCACCATGGCAATGTTCACCCGGTTTTTGTTCCGCTGGCATGATCTGATAGACCCCGAAGGGCGTGGTCCGGGTGCGTTGGAGCGAGTGGTGGACAAGCTGCAGGGATGTTCGGCGCCGGGTAAAGAGCTAGAGAAGATTCTGGCCAGCCGACTGCAGTCCTATCGGCCGGGATGGCTGGACGAGCTTTCCCGCAGCGGTAGATACACCTGGCTGCGTTTGACGCCTAGCACGGAGGCCAGCGCCGTTGGGCAGACCACTCCAATTGCCCTGGTAGCCAGGCAATCAGCGCATTTCTGGCGTTCGACGTCGGAACAGAACTGTGGGGTGTTAAGCGCTCCCGGCCAAAAAGTTCTGCAAGCGTTGGGAGAGCGAGGAGCCAGCTTTGCGGATGAACTGGCGCCGATAACTCAACTTTCCGACAGCGGCATTGAGACAGCGTTGGCAGAACTGGTTGCCCAGGGCTTGGTCACTTCCGATAGTTTTCAGGGCGCTCGCTATTTGTCGTTGTCGCAGCGTCAACGCCATCGCCTCCAGCGTCACCGCGCCGGAGGGCTGCCGGTGCAGGGTTTGGCGGAGTCCGGTCGCTGGGTGCGGCTGCCGATAGTGGAAGGTAACGAAAATGAGCGATGGCGCCGAGCAGACCACGGGGCCAGGGTGTTACTCAACCGATTTGGCGTTGTTTTCCGGGCATTGGCCCATGGCCGCGCGGAGCTTCCGCCCTGGCGGGATTTGCACTATGTGCTCCGGCGTATGGAACAGAGCGAAGAAATTGCGGGTGGTCGATTTGTTGATGGGGTCAGTGGGGAGCAGTTTGCCTTGCCTGCGGCGGTGACCGCGTTGAATCAAGCCCGCAGCCAATCTCAACTGACACCTCTGGTGATTAGCGCGTGTGACCCGCTCAACTTAACCGGGAGACTGTTTAGCGCTTTTCAGCGCGTGCCTGCGGTGGCTGGCAATCGCGTGGCGTTTGTTGACGGCGAGGCGGTAGCGGCGCTCATTTCCGGTGAGCTGGTGGCGCTTGCTGGCGATGAGCCGGATGCGATGCTGCGTCATGCCCTGGTGATGGGGCATGCAGGTCAGTCGCCTAACGGTTGGTCTCGCAAAAAAACTATCGGAAAATCTGACGCCATCTCTTGCACCGCAGCGATGCCCGTGCCATATTCTTTGCCATGAATGTACATGTTAATGTTATCAGCGTTTTCCCAGGCCGCTTCGAGCGCCGCCGACGTCCATGCCGACAATTGGCTGGGTGATGGCTGTATAAGCAGTTGAGACAAAAACATCAAAACCCAGCCCAGCGGCTGGGTTTTTTTTTGCCGGAGTAAATGATGCGCCATTTTTTATCCACTGACAGCTGGTCCGCCAGCGAAATAGACAACCTGTTGAGCACCGCCCAGGAGCTGAAAGAGCACCCGGTGAATGAGCGCATGAGGGGAAAATCCGTGGCCCTGCTGTTCCTCAATCCTTCGATGCGGACCCGAACCTCGTTTCAGGTGGGCATTGGGCAAATGGGCGGTATTGCGGTGGTGTTGCAGCCCGGCCAGGATGCCTGGGGCATTGAGTTTGAGCCAGGCGCTGTGATGGATGGCGATGCTGAGGAGCACATCAGTGAGGTGGCCGGGGTGTTGTCCCGTTACTGCGATCTGATCGCGATTCGGGCGTTTCCGAAGTTCAATGATTGGTCTTATGATCGCAAAGACCCGGTAATTAACGCGGTGGCAAACCACGCCACGGTTCCGGTCATTAATATGGAGACCATTGTGCACCCCTGCCAGGAGCTGGCCATGATGCTCACCCTGAAGGAGAAGCTGGGGATGGTTCGGGGGCGGCGATTTTTGCTCACCTGGACCTGGCACCCCAAGCCGCTCAATACGGCGGTGGCGAACTCGGCGCTGATGATCGCAACCAAAATGGGTATGGACGTGACCCTGCTGTGTCCCGGTGAGCAATACCTGCTGGACTCCCGGTTTATGCGGGCGGCTAAAGAGAACGCCGCGCAAACGGGTGGAAAACTCACCGTCAGCCACGATATAGAGTCTGCCTACCGAGGCCAGGATGTGGTGTACGCCAAGAGCTGGGGCGCACTTCCTTATTACGGCAAGCCTCAAGAAGAATGGGCGCTGCGCAAACAGTGTCGGCACTTTATGGTCGACCAGAAAAAAATGGCACTAACCGATGGCGCCTTGTTCAGTCATTGCCTGCCGCTGCGCCGCAATGTGAAAGCCACTGACGGCGTGATGGACTCAGATTATTGTGTGGCAGTGCAGGAGGCGGAAAACCGCCTGCACGTACAAAAAGCCGTGATGCTCAAATTATTGGAAGGAAACCCCTCATGAGTAAGACTGTGGTGCTGGCATTTTCCGGCGGACTGGACACCAGCTATTGCCTGCGTCAGCTGGTAGAAGATGGCTATACCGTGCATTCGGTATTTGTAGATTCTGGCGGCGTTAGCGATGACGAGCGTAACTACATTGCCAGCCGGGCTGCCGAGTTGGGCACCCACCAACACCACGTGGTGGATATCAGTCAGGACCTGTGGGACGAATTTGTGCTGCCTCTGGTCTTCAGCGCTGCGCGCGCCAATGGCCAGTACCCGCTGCTGTGTTCGGATCGGTATCTGATTGTTAAGCGGTGCCTGGAGCTTTGCGATCGGTTGGGTACAAAGCTTTTCGCTCATGGCTGCACCGGCATGGGCAACGATCAGCTGCGGTTCGACCAGACCGTCAGATCGTTAGGTGAGTACGAGATTATGGCGCCCATTCGCGATCTGCAGGCGCGTACCGATAAGGTTCGCGACTATGAAATTTCGCTGTTGGAAGCCGCGGGAGTCGAGGTACGGCAGTCCAGCAGCGCCTACTCAATTAACGAGAACCTGCTTGGAGTGACCATTTCCGGATCGGAAATTGACGAGTTTCAGGCCGCCGGGCCGGATACTCGCGCATTGACGGCGCCCAGAGATCAATGGCCGGAAGAGCCAATCCGTCGAGTGCTGCGGTTTGAACAGGGGGCGCCGGTGGCGCTGGATGGTGAAAGCCTGGCAGGACCCGCTATGTTGGCGGCGCTAAATGCGGACTTTGGCGCCTACGGCGTGGGTCGGCACGTGTACACCGGCGATGTGTCCATCGGATTGAAAGGCCGCATTGTGTTTGAGTGCCCCGGCATCGACGCGCTGCTGGTCGCGCACCAGGCACTGGAAGAGGCCGTCAACACCCGGCTGCAAAATCAGTTTAAGCAGCAGATTGCCCAGCGTTGGGCCGAGTTGGTGTACACCGGGTTTTTCTACGAGCCGCACAAATTTGATTTGGAGGCGTACCTCAATAGCTCCCAACGAGTGGTGAGCGGCGAGGTGACCCTGGAGTCTTACGGTGGTGAGGTGACGGCCGTGGCCATCAGTTCACCCCATATTCTGCAGGACCCAGGTGCGGTCTACGCGCAGTCCTGCTCCTGGTCGCCTGAAGAGGCGGCCGGTTTTATCAAGCTGTTGGGCCAGAGTTCCACACTATCGGCCAGAGTAAATGGCGTGATGAAGGGGCCAGCCAGGTGACTAGCGAAGCGACTGTTGCCAATACCGCTGAGGTTAGCTCAGCCATCATCGAGCATTTGCGGGCTTTGGTGAGCTTTGACACGCAAAACCCGCCGCGAAACTTGGACAAAGACCACCCGATGTTTGTCTACCTGAGCGCCAAGCTGGCGGGATTTGATATTGAAATTACCGATCATGGTGACGGACATGTCACATATTTTGCCTACCGCGGTGCGCCTCGGGTGCTATTTAATGTTCACCTGGACACGGTGCCTGTGGGAAGTGGATGGTCTACCGACCCGCTGGAGCTGGTGGTGAAAGACGGCAAAGGCTATGGCCGGGGTACTTGCGATATCAAAGGCGCAGCGGCCTGCTTGCTGGATTTGGCCGAAACCACCGATGGGCCGCTGGCATTGCTGTTCACCACCGATGAAGAAGGGGCTCATGGCTGCTGCGTGCAGCGGTTTTGTGATGCCTTGCAGCCGGGTCGTTTTCACCTGGTGGTGGTGGCAGAGCCCACGCGCTGCGAGGCGGTGACGGCCCATCGAGGGTATTTGTCAGTGATTGGGGAATTTGAAGGGATCGCGGGTCACTCCTCGGAGCTGCGAGGCATGACCGACAACGCGCTGCACGATTTTTCCCGTTGGGCCGGAGCTGCACTTGCCACCATTGAACGCGATCATCCCGATTCCCGGTTCAACATGGGCAGAGTGGATGGCGGCATAAAAAGTAATGTTATTGCCGACCAGGTACACGTCGCGTTTAGCGCCCGCCTGGCACCAGGCAGCGACAGTGAGGCCTTTCTCAAAGCCTCCACCGAAGCGGGCGCCCAAACGTTGACGCGCAAGCCAAACTGGCAAGTGCCGTTTCTGGGCCCGCCTTTGCCGGCTCCTGGGGTGGCCACCGACACTGTCGAGGTGGTTTGTGAACAGTTGAACATCCCTGTGGGAGAGCCGGTGGGGTTCTGGACCGAATCGTCATTGTTTTCGGCTGCGGGTCTGAACACGTTTGTGCTGGGCCCCGGCGACATAGCGCTGGCCCACGCGGTGGACGAATGGGTGCCACTGGCCGATCTGGCCCGTGCACGAAATCAATACGAAAAATTGGCGGGATTAACAGGCCTTTAAAAGATGACCGATACACGAAATATCATTCTTGAGCTGCTTGGGCAGTTAGGCTCCAGCCGCGAAGCCCGCGAATACCTGCAGCGGTTTTCGTCCGTCGACTCCGTACAATTTGCGGTGGTTAAAGTGGGCGGTGCGGTGCTGGCGGAAGAGCTGGACGAGTTGGCTTCGGCGCTGTCGTTTCTGCGTCATGTGGGGCTGTCGCCTATTGTGCTACATGGTGCAGGGCCCCAGCTGAACGAGGCATTGGAAAAAGCCGGCGTACAGTCTGAGGTGGTTGACGGCATGCGAGTGACAACCCCAGAGGTGATGGCGGTTGCACGGCCGGTCATTTATGAGCAGAACATGAAGCTCACCGAGGCGCTTGAGAGCAAAGGCATTGCCACCCGTTCGCTGTTGCACGGAGTATTTGAGTGTGACTACCTGTCGCCGGGTAAGTATGGATTGGTAGGGGATGTTACCCAGGTGCATAAGGAAACGCTGCGCTCGGCGGTGAATGCCGGGGCGCTGCCGATCGTAGCCTGTATGGGAGAGTCGGTGTCCGGACAGGTGATGAACATTAACGCGGATGTTGCGGCCCGAGCGTTGGTGTTGGCCGTGAAGCCATTTAAAGTAATTTTTTTGACCGGCACTGGCGGCTTGTTGAACCAAAACGACCAGATTATCCCGGCCATCAATCTGCACACGGATTTCGATAACTTGCTGGCCGAAGACTGGGTGCATTCGGGTATGCGACTGAAGCTGGTGCAGATCAAATACCTGCTTGATCAACTGCCCGGGGCCACCTCGGTTTCCATTACCTCAGCCGCAGGGCTGACTCGAGAGCTGTTCACCCACAGCGGTTGCGGCACGCTGATTCGCCGTGGAGAGGGATTTTCGACTCATGATTCCCTGGATGAGTCCCGCCAACAGGCATTGACTCAGTTGCTGCAGGATTGTTTTGAGCGCGAACTGAAGTGTGATTATTTCGAAGGCCTGCCGCTGCAGCGACTGTTGCTGTCGGACAGCGGTCGCGCGGCATCGGTGATTACCCGAGGGCTGAACGACACGCCCTATCTGGACAAGTTTGCGGTAACTCACGCGGCTCGCGGAGAAGGGTTGGCGTCAGCATTGTGGCGGGAATTGCGCGGCAATTTCGACCAGCTGTACTGGCGCGCGAAGCTGCATAACCCCATTAACGACTGGTATCACCGGCAGGCGGATATTAGCTTTAAGGCCGGCGATTGGCGGGTTTTCAGCTATGGCATTGGGATGGATGAAATGCGCCCTTACGTGGACGACGCATTGAGTCGAGGTGAGTCGTGGGAGGAGTGAGTGGCCCGAAGCAAGTTGGCTTGGTGGGCGGTCGCGGCTATGTGGGGGAGGAATTGTTGAAGCTGTTGCTGCCTCATCCTGGCTTTGCCCTTCAGTATTTGGTTTCTCGTTCGCTAGCGGGCAAGCGCCTTGTTGAGGTGTTTCCCAATCTGTTGGGCCTGCCGGGGGCCGACACCTTAGCGTTCGAGCAACTGTCCGAACAAGAGGTCGCCCAGCGCCCATGCGACGTTGTGGTGCTTGCCCGTGGCAACGGTGAGGCTGCACCTTTTGTTGATGCAGTGGATGAGGCCGGTAATGC
>JBGCET010000044.1:65000-67231 GCA_045106555.1 Lysobacterales bacterium
GCAGAAGGCGATGAAGGACGTGGTAGCCTGCGAAAAGCCACGGGGAGACGGCAAACAGTCTTTGATCCGTGGATGTCCGAATGGGGAAACCCAACCGTCATAAGGCGGTTACTCTTACCTGAATATATAGGGTAAGAGAGCGAACCCGGAGAACTGAAATATCTAAGTAACCGGAGGAAAAGAAATCAACATGAGATTCCCTGAGTAGCGACGAGCGAACGGGGACTAGCCCTAAACTCTTATACGTTTTAATAGAAAGGTCTGGAAAGGCCTGCCATAGATGGTGACAGCCCAGTATATGAAAAGGCGTGTTTGATTATTCGAGTAGGGCGGGGCACGTGAAACCCTGTCTGAACATGGGGGGACCATCCTCCAAGGCTAAATACTCTCTGCCGACCGATAGTGAACCAGTACCGTGAGGGAAAGGCGAAAAGAACCCCGGAGAGGGGAGTGAAATAGACCCTGAAACCATGTGCGTACAAGCAGTCGGAGCCCTTCGGGGTGACGGCGTACCTTTTGTATAATGGGTCAGCGACTTACTTCTCAGTAGCAAGCTTAAGCATATAGTGGAGGCGAAGGGAAACCGAGTGTTAATAGCGCGTATAGTTGCTGGGAGTAGACCCGAAACCGGACGATCTAGCCATGGCCAGGGTGAAGGTGGGGTAAAACCTATTGGAGGCCCGAACCGGGTAATGTTGAAAAATTATCGGATGAGCTGTGGTTAGGAGTGAAAGGCTAACCAAGTCCGGAGATAGCTGGTTCTCCCCGAAAGCTATTTAGGTAGCGCCTCGTGTATGACTCTTGGGGGTAGAGCACTGTTATGACTAGGGGGTCACACCGACTTACCAACTCATGGCAAACTCCGAATACCAAGAAGTTTGAGCACGGGAGACAGACGGCGGGTGCTAACGTCCGTCGTCAAGAGGGAAACAACCCAGACCGCCAGCTAAGGTCCCAAAATTATCACTAAGTGGGAAACGATGTGGAAAGGCATAGACAGCCAGGAGGTTGGCTTAGAAGCAGCCACCCTTTAAAGAAAGCGTAATAGCTCACTGGTCGAGTCGGTCTGCGCGGAAGATTTAACGGGGCTAAGTGATATACCGAAGCTGCGGATATAAATTTATTTATATGGTAGGGGAGCGTTCTGTAAGTCTGTGAAGGTGGATCGAGAGGTCTGCTGGAGATATCAGAAGTGCGAATGCTGACATGAGTAACGATAAAGGGGGTGAAAAGCCCCCTCGCCGAAAGCCCAAGGGTTCCTTACGCAACGTTAATCGGCGTAGGGTTAGTCGGCCCCTAAGGCGAGGCCGAAAGGCGTAGTCGATGGGAAGCAGGTTAATATTCCTGCACCACTTATAACTGCGATGAGGTGACGGAGAAGGCTAGGTTTACCGGGCGTTGGTTGTCCCGGGGAAAGATTGTAGACGGAGGAATTAGGCAAATCCGGTTCCTTTTTAACGTCGAGAATCGAGACGAGACCGCTTTAGGTCGAAGTAATTGATGCCATGCTTCCAGGAAAAACCTCTAAGCTTCAGGTTGTAAGTGACCGTACCGTAAACCAACACAGGTGGGCAGGGTGAGAATCCTAAGGCGCTTGAGAGAACTCGGGTGAAGGAACTAGGCAAAATAGTACCGTAACTTCGGGAGAAGGTACGCCCTTTCTGGTGATGGACTTCGCGTCCTGAGCTGGCGAGGGTTGCAGTGACCAGGGGGCTGCGACTGTTTATTAAAAACATAGCACTCTGCAAACTCGTAAGAGGAAGTATAGGGTGTGACGCCTGCCCGGTGCCGGAAGGTTAATTGATGCAGTTAGACTTCGGTCGAAGCTGTTGATCGAAGCCCCGGTAAACGGCGGCCGTAACTATAACGGTCCTAAGGTAGCGAAATTCCTTGTCGGGTAAGTTCCGACCTGCACGAATGGCGTAACGATGGCTCCGCTGTCTCCACCCGAGACTCAGTGAAATTGAAATCGCAGTTAAGATGCTGTGTACCCGCGGCTAGACGGAAAGACCCCGTGAACCTTTACTACAGCTTCACACTGAACTTTGATTAGGTTTGTGTAGGATAGGTGGGAGGCTTTGAAACCATATCGCTAGATGTGGTGGAGCCAACCTTGAAATACCACCCTGATGTAATTGAAGTTCTAACCCAGGTCCGTAATCCGGATCGGGAACCGTGTGTGGTGGGTAGTTTGACTGGGGCGGTCTCCTCCCAAAGAGTAACGGAGGAGC
>JBGCET010000045.1:0-14566 GCA_045106555.1 Lysobacterales bacterium
CGAGCCTGTGCTTCCAGCTCTAGCCCATCGATGTCCACCGAGGGAATATTGGTGGTCAGGCGAAATGGAGGGCCGCCGATGATGGTGCCGAACTGCTGCTCGGAGTAGTCGATTTGAAACAGCGCGCCATAAATGGAAAACCGGTTGCTCTCACTGGTGTATTTGAAGCCTAGCTCCACGTTTTCGGTGCCTTCCGCTTCAGTGGGGTTACCCGTGCTGAAAAAGCCGGGGCGGTAACCCTCAGCGTAGGTGACATACGTCATCAGCTGGTCATTCCAGTCGTATGACAGCGATACCTTCGGCTGCAGCTCATCATCACTTTGCTCCAGCGTATTGACCACGTTGCCCACGTCGTCATTGGTCGGAATAACCGCCGCCAGGTCGTTGCAGCCGAAACACAAGAAGCCGGTGTCATCGTAGGTAGCGTCGTCGTAACGCAGGCCCACCGTCAACTCCAGGTCGTCGGTGATGTCGTAGTTGATCTGACCAAACACCGCCCACAGTTCGTCGTTCTTTAAGTCGGTGCGGGGAAAGGCTGCGCCCACCGCGCCAAAGAAATCGGGACCCAACTGATTGCCATTGAGAGCGACCGGCAGCGACAGCACGGTTTGCGCCTCGCGGTCCTGATACCAGGCACCGGCCAACCAACGGAAGCGACTGTCCGTGTTGGAGGTGATGCGCAGCTCCTGGGTAAAAGCCTCAAAATCATCGTTCAAACTTTGTGCCCGCCCGGTGACGTTGCTTAAGCCTGTGAGCGCCGGAAACAGACCGGACCCGGCAGCACCGGCAATACCCAGGATATCGGCGGAAGCCCAATCGGAATCCCCTGCCACCTGCTGGTCTGCGTCGTCGTAGGAGGTCACCGAGGTCAGGGTGAAGGCGTCGAATTCATAGTCCAGCTTCATGGACAGGTTGACGAATTCACGTTCTTCAGCGCCAAGAAAGTCGCTATCAATCTGAAAACCTGCACCGTCAAAGTCGTTGACGGTTTGATCAATGCTCAGCACCGGCACAAATTGGGCGCCGGTAAAATCTGCCAGCGCGTGGCGACGGACAAACTCCGAGTCGGTGTCGGCCAGCGGGCGCACGGGTATGCGGGCCTGCTCAATCGCGCCGGCTTCATAGTCGCCAACGCTAGCGCGGAAATCGGCGGTCAGGCGTTCACCCCTGAATAGTAGTCGACCGCCTACCTGCAGCGCTTCGTCAAAATCCACTTCCTCGCCTCGCACGTTGTCCACCACACCATCAAAGTCACGATAGCTGGCACGAACCCGGTAAGACCAGTCGTCGCTTTCTCCCACCGGCCCAGACAGAATGCCCTGCAGGCGCAGGTCATTTCCGCTGGCGCCAGAGATTTTGAACTTACCCTGGGTGGTATCGGTGGGTGCAGCGGTGGTGATGTTGATGGCCCCCGCCATTGCGCCGGCGCCATAAAGCGCGCCTTGGGGCCCCCTCAGCACTTCAATGCTTTCAATGTCCACTAATCCCTGGTTAATAAAATCCAGCGCCGCCACCTGCACCCCGTCAACCACCACGGTTACCGGCGGCAAACCCTGCTGAGCGGTGCTGATGCCGCGCATGGTGATAAAACTCGTGCCATCGCGAAAGCCCTCGCGAATCATGAGATTGGGCGTCAGGTTGGCAAAATCGTTCACCGTATTGATGCCGGCCGCCGCGATGGTATCTGCGTTGAACACCGTTACCGCCTCTGGAATATCCTGCAAACTCTCGTCGCGTTTACGCGCTTTCACCACAATCTCTTCCAGCATTCCGCTACCGGACTGTGCACCGGCTGGGGCAATGCCCAATACCGTAGTAATGGCCAGCGCCAATGCAGACAGGCCGGCGCCAGCCGTTCTGGGTGTCGCTATTTGTTTGGCTTGAGTCATGGAGTTCTCCTTGCGGTACCGGGCTCAACGGCGACGGTATCTTCTAATGGAACAAAGGGATATTTGAGGCCGAACTTGCTGGGCCCTACTACGCGAAGGGCTTTCTCGGTACGCAGCGCTGATGGGGCGGCGATGCCTAGAACAGCAACGCGCTGGCCGTAGCGCAGACCCTCGGTGGTAATAGGTTCAGCGGTCTCATGGTCCACAATGCAGATGAGGTCGGGCACGATGGCGCAAACCTCACCATTGTGCAGGGCCACCAGGTTTTCATTTTGGAATTTGATCTGCATTTGATCCTGGGCGTTGCTCAGCCCAGTCAGTTCAATGGTACCCACCGCAAACCCCGCGGTGGTTTCACGCAGTAAATCGACGATCTTTCCTTCAAACAGCAGACGGGCGCTGACGGAAAAATCGAGTTCCGCCAGGTGGTCCAGCAGTCGGTGGACTGGCTGCTCGTTGGCTTGGCGTGCCTGTCGAATCGCCCTGCCCACTCCCAAAGCCACACTGAGCGTTCCGCGCAGGATACTGGCCTTAACCTGGGCGCCCGTCATGGGATAGCAGGCCATTAATGCGCTGGCCCCCATGGCAACCACCGTTGAGCGGGCAAACTTCTCTGCGGTGGCATCGTCTTTCGCTTCGATTAGCACCGTGTTGCCAAACTCGTCCGTTAGCGTCAGCGGCGTGGAAGGATTTCCTTCGATGCTGTAGGTCACCATCTGCAGTTCCGGGAAGGCCCTGCCCATGCCATCACCGTCAATCACCGGCAACCCTATACTGGATCCCACCACCAGTGGTAGCAGTGCATTCAGTCCACCAATCTCTGCGGCCAGTATCGCGTGGGCTTTTTTACCCAGATAGCTTTCAAGGGCGCGGACCGAAGCAATCGCCTCGTCCCCGCTAGGCAGCTTTTCCATCATCACCGTAGGCGCGCCAATCATTGCTGAAACCAGCAGCAACGCATCGTCGGGTATGTCGTCAGCCTGCAGCAGGTCTAACGGGCCGGAGGTTTGCAATGACTGTTTCAACAACAGGCTGCCAATGTAGGGATCGCCGCCCCCGCCGGTGCCCATCAGGGCCGCGCCCATGGCGTAATCGTCGACGTCGTCCAGGGTCAGTCTCATGGCGTTGACTCCAGGTAAAGATCACCCACAGCCTTCACGCGCACGCGCACACACTGGCCGGGAACGTAGGCCAGCGGTAGCTCTTCAATATCCACAATATCGGTGCTGTTGCGATGAGCCCCGGCAATGACCGCTTGGTCAATCGCCTCCGCCTTGAGTTGCTTGAGGGCTTCAGTCCGCGGCGTCTTATCAAAAGACACTACCCGATCAACCTCTCCGCCAACCTGGGCAATGGCCGCGCCTACCGCGTTCGCTACGCCAAATTGCTCGGGCACCAGCACCCGGTCAGCGCCGGGAAGCTGCTTGTCCGCCAGCACCGCGCCACCGCCGACCAACACCACAACGGCGTCACCGCGGTGGGTTTTCATTCGGTCCACCGCCTCGGCCAGCATCTGTTGGATACGATCGTCAGCGCGTTTAACCGTTGCGGCCGACAGGTTTTTGAGGCGCGTCTTATCACCAATTTCAGCCCGACCCGCTGCCACCGCAATGTCGGTTGCGGTGAGCGTGTCGCCGCTAAAAACCCAACCGTGCTCGGTGATAGCGTGGCCTACAGATTGAGGCCCAACGGCGGTGTCCGTGACCAGCGAGCCGCCGCCTAAACCCATGGAAAAAATATCGGGCATACGAAAATTTGTCCGCACGCCGCCAATATCCACGTTGATGGAAGACTCTCGCGGGAACCCGCCGCTAAGCACCCCAACATCGGTAGTAGTGCCGCCAATGTCCACCACAATCGCGTCACTTTCACCGGTCAGAAATGCCGCACCGCGCATGCTGTTGGTGGGACCGGAGGCAAACGTGAGTACCGGAAACTTTTTCACCGCGCTGGACTGCATGAGCGTGCCGTCGTTCTGGGTGATGTACAGCGGCGCATCGATTTTGAGTTCCTGAAGCGCTTGGGTAAACGCGTCAACAACCTTGGCCGCCAGAGTTGTCAACGATGCGTTCATCACAGCCGCACTTTCTCGTTCAAGCAAACCCAAACGACCGATATCCGTGGCGCAGGTAATTGAGGCTCCCGGCATCATCTGGGCAACAATGTCGGCGCAGCGGTTTTCCGCCTCGCTGTTCAGCGGCCCAAAGACGCTGGATATGGCAACGTTTTCCAGGCCCTGATCTGCGAACCCCCGGACAGTGCGAGAAACAGCGTCCTCATCCAGTGACGTAAGCTCGCTGCCATCCACTTGATAACCGCCAGGTAAGATGGCGCCATCACCATATACGGCGGTTTTCATCGCTAAAGGCCAGGCTACGAGGGGAGGCAGCGCTCGGGTTGCTGGCGCGCCCAGGCGAATCACCCCAACCTTGTCCAGGCCTCGGGCCTGCACAAACGCGTTGGTGAACTGAGTGGTGCCAATCATGACGCTGCGGATATCACTGACGGCCAAGCTGGCATTACTGATGACCTGACGCAGGGCATCCACCACCCCGCTACTGATGTCCTCAGTGGTGGAGGTTTTGACGGACGCCAAAATTTGGCTGCCGTCCAGGGCAACCGCGTCCGTATTGGTACCGCCTACATCAACGCCAATTCGCATAAAGTCAGCAACGATCGGGTGAAAGTCTGAAACTGCATCGTCACTCAGCGCTGCATTCAACTGCAATGAATTCGGAGAGTAGGGGTATTTCCGGCGACGGGTAGTTGAACGGGGAAAACTGGGTAGTTACAGCAAATTACGCCGGACCGCCTCGGAAATCGCGTCCTGTCGGGTGGAGGCATCAAGCACCTTAAAAATATTTTTCAGATGGAACTTCACGGTGTTTTCTGCCACATCAATTCGGCGCGCAATTTCCTTATTGGAATACCCTCGCTGGACATCCTTCAACACCTCCAGCTGGCGTTCGGTCAGCAGCATATCCCGGCGCTGCTGAGCCTTCGACTCAGCCTGCAATGACTGCATCACCTCGCGCAGAAAGCGGTCTCGCAGTCGATTGGATCCCGCTCCTTGAGACCGATCCACGTAACTGCGCAGCAAAGGCGTCATCAACTCTCCGTCCTCAATAAATGGTCGTTGGTGGCGATCAAACAGTGCCTGGGAGACGGCTTGATCCATCAGTACGAATGCCTGGTCAGAATCGCCGAGCTGATGATAGGTAATGGCCTTTAAAAGCTGGTTTTCAAGATTTCCGTAGCAGGCATTCATCTCTGCCAGATCCTGTTCCAGCTGATCCAGTTGGTTAAGCGCCACCTGAGGATTGCCCGAAAACAATTCCAGGCGCACCCTTAGCAGGCAGTGGGCCACAAAAATGCGCCGGGTGGAGATGTTGCTGCGGTCGTAGTCGGCACAGGCCTTATCAATCTGGTGTTTATCGGCCAGCATTCGGGCGCTGTCCAGGTCGCCGGCCCACAGCAAATTGTGGATTTGCTGGATGTGGATCATGGCGGCCAATCGCGGCGTATCGTGACGATGGGCAAAGGCAATCGCCTGCTCCAGAATCTGCTCAGCCGCTTCAACACCTTTGTTGGCCCGCAAGCAACCCGCCGCAACGCTAAAGGTGGTGTGGTGAATATCGAACCAGGAATCAAACTGGCCGGCCCGCTTGAGAGGCTCACTCACGCAGTCCCAGGCACCGTTCAGGTCATTTTTCAGATACAGCAGCTCAGCCCGGTATACCGATTCAATCAACGCAAAATCGCTGCCCGGACTAAAATAGGTTTTGACCAGATGATCATTTTCCGCATACACCAAATCCGTGTCGCGCAGCTTTCCTTCCATCAGCAGCGCTTTGCCCTGATGGAAATAAATAAAGCTCTCCATATAAACCGCTTTTACCTGGCGAAAACAGGCGATGGCCTGATTGCCAGCGGCAACGCATCGATCCAGCTGTCCGGCCTGCAGATAAAGCAGGCAAGCCACGTTGAATGCGGTAGCGCGCAAGAGAGCTTCCTCAATCGGCAGAGTCGTACAAAGCTGCTCAACACGGCGTAGGTCCTCCGTGCTGAACGGGCTGTCCTGATAACCGGAAATTAGGCAGTCCACTACCGAAATTTCTGCCTGCTGCAGATCACTGATGGGTTGATCGTGCCAGCGGGAGAAGTCCTGAGTTTGCTTGCGCAGCGTTTCGAATATTTGCCGCGCCGCAGTAGGGTTTCGCTGCTTCAGCTGCACGTGAACATTAAACAGTGACAGTCGAAGATGCTGCTTCATGTCCTGGGGCGATATTAGGTCCGCTGCTAGCTCCATTAAGTCGACATGGCCTTTGAGGTACAGCAGCCAGCCGCCGCGGGCCTCCAGTTCTGCCGCCACCGCCCGGGTATCACCTGCCTCGTGGGCATGATAGATCGCTTCTGCAAGGTCGCCGTATTGCCGGTGCCAGTCAGCCGCCTTCGCATGCAGGGATTTCTCGTCTCTGGGCTTTCGACGATTCAGTGTCGCCATCAAAAATTCCCGGAACAAGTTGTGATACCGAAACCAGCGTCGCTCCTGGTCCACGGCTTCAATCAACAGATCCTGTTTCTGGATACGTTCAAGCACCGACCAGGCATCGTCGCGCTCACACAGCGCATTGGCCAGGTCGCCATTGATCCGCCGGGGCAGCGCGGTCAACAGTAAAAATGTCTGGTCCTGCTCCGAGCGACTGTTGAAAATCTGCTCGGTCATGTAGTCCGCCAGTTCAGCCACCCGACCGGAAAATGACGCAATCTGATCGGTGGAATCCTGCTGGCTGGTTATCCACAAATTGGCCAGACGCAGCGCAATAACCCAGCCCTCGGTGCGTTCAACCAACATGGCAATATCTTCTATCGACAAATGCGCCGCGTCGGCAGAAAACAATGCCACGGCCTCCGTCATGTCCATCTTCATATCTGCGGCGGTCAGGGTGGTGACATCATCGCGCGCCACCCGGTCTGCCAGGGTTAGCGGCGGCGCCGTCCGACTGGCAATGGTGAACTTCAGGTGGTCAGTCGCGCGGGCTATCAGGAAGTCCATCCATTCATGGATTTCCGGGTTTTCAATACTCTCGTAGTCGTCCAACAGCAGATGCACCGGGCTGTCTTTCTCTGCCACTTCGTTGATGAACACGATGGCCAAAGACTTCAGCGGCGTATTGCGCAAACTGTTACCCATCAGCGCCTGGGTGGAAGGCAAATCAACGCCGGCCTGCTCCAGCGCTTTCAGCAAATAGGCGACAAACGTTGAAGGCCTGTTGTCTTCACTATCAATGCTTAACCAGGCAGTGGCTGTACCGCTAGCGCTGAGCAGGTGAAACCATTGGCTCATCAAGCTGGTTTTCCCGTAGCCCGCGGAGGCATAAATCACCCGCAGGCGCTGATGTGCACTGGCCTTTAGCTGGTCGGTGAGGCGCTGTCGCGGAACAAATTCTTGGCGGGCCGCTGAGGGAGACAGCTTGGTGGTCAACAGGTATTGATCCATAGCCTTTAGTGTGACGAAAAGCATCGCCACTGCCAACGTTCGCCCGTCGACAGCGTCTCTCAGGCAATACCCAGGCGTTGAAACAAGCCCTCTCGATAACGACTGCTGACCGGTATTTCACTGCCGTCTCGAGTCACCACCACGCCATTGTCATCGTTGCCGTTTCGGTATTCAGACACCTCAGCCAGGGCCACGATGGCTGATCGATGAGTGCGGACAAACTGGGTTTGATCCAGGTGTTTTTCCAGAAACGACAGCTGCACGCGCTGTAAGTGCACGCCGTCGCGGTGGCCTACCTCCACATAGTTGCCGCTGGCTCTTAGCCAGAAAATATCGTAGGTATTCACAATCCGGATGGACCCTACGGAACGGATGATCAACCGCTCCAACGGTTGTTCCTGGGCACTGTATGCCACCTGGTGACGGTGGATTTGCTGGCGTTCGTCCGTGTTGACCAAACACTGCTCAATGCGGCTAAGAGTCTGCTGAAAACGCTGATCGTCGAAAGGCTTTAGCAGATAATCAAAGGCAAACAGTTCGAAGGCCTGAATGGCATATTGATCAAAGGCGGTCACAAATACCACGAGCGGAGCGGGTTTGGCGGTGAGCAACTGCTGGACGATTTCGATACCGCTTAGACCCGGCATCTGAATATCGACAAACGCCACTTGTGGCTGCAGTGATGCGATGGTGGATAAGGCCTGAGCACTGCTGGACAGCTCGCTGACCACCTGCCAATGAGCGGCCGGTTCCAGCGCCTGGCGGATGTTGGCCCGGGCCAGCGGTTCGTCATCGATAATGATGGCTGAAATACGCTTCATGCCAGCGTCTTCACCAGCGGCAGGCTTACGGTGGCCTCGTAGACTTTCTCTCCCATCGTTCCGCGCACACTCGCCTTTTCGTCAAACAACAGCTGCAATCGTTTGCGCAGGTTATCCAGCGCCAAGCCATTGCCGCTATTCCCACCTCGGTTGTCCCCTACTTCATTGCGCACCGAAAATTGAAGGGCGTTACCGCTGACGGCAATGGTTGCGTCGATTGCGGTGGGCTGGTCGCGACGTTCAACGCCATGCACAAAGGCATTTTCAATCAGCGTTTGAAGGACAAACGGCGGACAGGTGACGTCCATCGGCAGTGACTCAGCGTGGATTGTGCAGGTGAACCGATCGGCAAAACGCAGACTCTGCAGGGCCAGGTAATTTTCGGTGAACTCGCGCTCCTGAGAAAAGTGAATCAGCGGTTCTTCGCCCGTGGACAGGGCAAAACGCAGCATGTCACCAAGGGTCTGAATCGCGCTGTTGGCTCGCTGCGGCGTATCGCTGCGGATTAACCCGCTGATGGACCCCAAAGCATTAAACAAAAAGTGGGGGCTGAGCTGAGATTTGAGAATCTGCATGCGCAAATCGCTCATTTCCAAACGATCGGCCACACGCTGTTGTTCCAGACGCAAAGTCTGCTCTCTGGCGGCCTGCCAACGCTCGATGAAGGTCCAGCCCAAGCTGGAAAACAGCACGGTCAGATAGAGCATCACGACAAAGAACACCGAGAAAAAATTAGTCTGGGCAAAAATTTCCTGAGCGCTACGCGAGGCTTTGTGAAAAATCCAATCGGAGATTGTCGCGTCTAGCCAAAGATTTACCGGAATCCACAGCAAACCGATCGCCGCCAATCCGGCCAGATACCGGCCGCTGGAAGGACGGCCGCTGAGTTGACGAACTCCCGCCATCATCAGCAAGTTAAATGCCGCCCAGCCGAGATAAATTAACTGGGTGCCGATGAGGACCCGCAAACTCAGCGTAAACGGCTGACCGTATTTCTGCGCGTTCAATACCACCGACGACAAGTAGAGCCCGCCAATCACCATCCAGCAGGCAACCACCACCAGCACAATCCGCAGCGTCATTGGGCGCAGACGGATACCAACCGCTGGCTCGCTGATTTCGGATTGAATGATGTCAGTGTTATCGATGCTCAAAATGCTTCATCACGGGTCCCGTCGGCTGGGCACTGTCCTATAGCTGAGTGGGCGGTTCAAGGACTTCTGCGTTCGCCCCACTAATCCCCATATTGAAACCACCAGCGCCGCGCTTGGTCCCAGTCCAATTGTTGTGGCTGATGGGTGATGGAAATACTACCGCACGTTTCGTATCTGGAGAGAAGTTCATGAGGGGTATTCAATCTTTTGTCGGCGCTGTGCTTTGCGCCGCGGGCCTGGCGTTAAGTTTGCCAGCCACATCCGCCACCGTTTCCACAATTACCACAGGCCAAGGTAGCCTCGACGGGCTGGAGGTGGGGTCCGACGGGGCTATCTATGTGTCGCAACCGAACGGCAATCAGGTTTTCCGGTTAGCGGACGGCCAGGTTGAGACCTTTCTTACCGGACTTGAGTTTCCACTCGGCACGGTCTTCGACAGTAGTGAGAATTTTTATGTCTCCAGCAGCAGGCGGGTCGTTCAACGCACGCCCGATGGCCAGACGACGGACTATGCCACAGGATTTTCCTTGGCCGCCGGATTGGTGTTTGATAGCAGCGGAGATTTGTTTGTTGCCGATTATAATTTGAGTCGGATATTCAGAGTCACTCCTGCTGGGGCGGTGACCGTATTTTCTCAGGGCGATGAACTCAATGGCCCGGCTGGGGTTGCCTTTGATTCCCAAGGCCGGCTTTATGCAGGCAATTTCAACGACGGCAAGATCATTCGGTTCGCCAGTGACGGCGGTCAAACGGTTATAGCCCAACCGGACAATCGCGTGGGCTACATTGCCATCGGCAACGACACCATTTATGCCACTCTTGGGCTAAACCGAGTGGTGCAGATCAGCCTTGAGGGCGAAATCACACCGCTGGCTGGCACCGGTCAAAATGGCACTGAGGACGGTAACGCTGAAAGCGCCACCTTTTTAGGCACCAACGGGATTACGGTCTCACCGGATCTGAAAACGGTCTTTGTGTCAGAGTTTCAAAGCGGCGGTGGTGTACGTGCCATCGAACTTGATCAGGCATCCACTTTTGAGATTAACCAGGGTGTATCCGGTGCCTGGTTTTATCCTGTAACAACCGGCTCGGGCTTGCTGCTGGACGTTAATCCAGACAGCGGGTTTTTCTTCGCCGCGTGGTTTACCTACGCGTCCGATGCCGAAGGCGCTGACGGCAGCAGCCGCTGGTTTACCGCCAGCGGCCAATACCAGGGTCACCGCGTTGATACCCAGCTGTTTCGCTCCAGTGGCGGAAGGTTTGATAGCGACATGGCTGTGGAAACGGTGCCGGTAGGCTCCATGCAATTTGAGTTTTCAGACTGTAATAACGCGGTAGTTGGCTACGCCCTGGATGGGGGCGCCAGCGGCGACTTCCCCATCACTCGGGTGATTCCCGGCACCGAAGCACTGTGTGAAACGTTAACTCCGGCAAACCTCCCGGCAACGCCGGCAGGACTAATTTGGTAGTCCGATCTTAGCCAGCACAGCGTGCCAGCGTGGATCATCCCGCAGGTACGCCAGCTGGCAGCTCAACTTCATTGCAATGAGTGCCGGGTCGCGGGCTTCTGCGGCCTGGTTTAGCAGTTCACACAGGCCATAGTTCTCAGCAGCGTTAAACACTTCTCGCTGAGCCACCAGATCCTCGGCAATGGTTTCTTTCGCGTGGCGGCGGTTATCCAATGGTGGGGTCTGACTCGGCAAAACCTGTCGGGCGGTAAAGTTCCAGGACGAGCAATGGGTTCTCGACGGAGTCAGGGGTTTTCCAGCAGTAGTCAGCAGGCCCACCCTTTTCGTCCGGGAAATTCCCATCTAAGATAAATGTAATATCAAACTAGCAAGCTCTTATGCCCTCAAAAGCATTTAGTCGTAGAACGCTGCTGGCCGCCGCCGTTATCCAGGCCTTGGCCACCGCATCAGTCCAAAGCGCCGAGATTACGGTCAACAGTTTGTTAGACGACGATGATGGCGATAACTGTACCCTGCGTGAAGCGGTGATCAGCGCCAATGCCGACAGTGAAGGAGTCGGGGGCTGCGCCGCCGGCGCCGGTGATGACGTCATTGTGTTTGCCCCCTCGTTAACCGGCACCCTCACCCTAAGCACAGGGCCCCTGGTGGTGACAAACACCCTGTCCATTCAGGGGCCCGGCGCCAGTCTTCTGGACCTTGATGCGGAACGGGCATCACGACATTTTCTTTCGTTCTATGGTGGAACGAGCAGCCACTCGTTAACCCTGAGCGATATGACGCTCAGCAATGGTTCGGCCGCCGGCAATGGCGGTTCCATCGTGACCAATGAACCGCTAACGCTGAACAACGTACTGCTGCGCAATAACACCGCCAATACCGGGGGCGCAATTTCTGCAGAGTTCAGCAATATCACGCTCAACGCTGCCCAGCTGTCGAACAACACCGCTGTTCAGGCCGGCGGAGGGATGTCAGTGTCCAGCTCGCAGGTCACCATCAACCGCTCCAATTTCGACGGCAATCGGGCGGCCAATGGGGGCTGCATTGATATCTCAGACGGCAGTCTGACGGTGGCCGATAGCAGCCTGATCAGCTGCCGAGTTACCGGTAACGGCGGCGCAGTGCGGAACGACTCGGCGACGGTGAACATCGCCACAAGCCAGGTGTCCTACCACGAGGCGGCAGGTTACGGTGGCGCCATCTGGACTCAGGGCGGCAGCGTCACCCTCACCGAGGTCGACATTCGATCCAACGTAGCGGGTAATGGCGCCGGCTATGGTTCCGGCGGCGCCGTGGCCCATTTGCGCGGCGGTTTGACGGTTAACCGGAGCGAGCTTTCGGGCAACGTGGCTGATGGCGCTGGCGGGATACTGACATCCGGAGGCAGCGCTAGCGCAACGCTGATCAACAGCACCCTCTCTGGCAACACCGGCGGGGTGGCTGGCGGGATGAGGGTCAGCGGCGCTTTCGCGACCTTGACTCACGTCACGGTGGCCAACAACAGCGCAAACTTTGGGGCCGGTTTGTATCAGGAGGGCGGCGTAGTCACCCTGAATAACAGCCTGTTGGTGGAGAACCAGGGCGAGGACTGCGGTTTTTTCAACGATGGTTACACGGTCAACCTGCGGGGTTACCAGAGCACCATCGACAGTGACGGCACCTGCGGCGTGACCCAGACTGGCAATGTGGGTTTGGAGCCGCTCGCAAATCGCGGGGGCCGCACCCGGTCCCATCTGATCGCCCAGAATGGTCTTGCTGACGGCACCGCCGATATGTCGCTTTGCGACGCGGTGGACCAGCGTGGACGCCCGCGCATAGCCAGCAGTTGCGATGTTGGTGCGGTTCAGTTTTCCGGCTTGGATTCGCCGGTTATAGAGGTCAACACCCTGCAGGACCTGAGCGCAGACGATGGCCAGTGCAGCCTGCGGGAAGCGCTGGCGGCCGCTGCCTCCGACGGCCCCAGCGGCGCGGCTATGGGTGAATGTGTCGCCGGCTTCCAGGACGATGCTATCGCTTTTGCAGGCGCCATGTTGCCCGGCACCATCAGCGCCGCGGGCGGTGCGTTTTTGGTGGATTCTGCCGTGCAAATTCGGGGCCCGGGCGTGGATCGGCTCACGCTGGATGGCGAAGGTGCCTCACGCATTTTTCAGGTCGATGCGCCGGGCCCAACGCCGGTTGCGGTCCGAATGACCGACCTGACCCTGACCCGTGGCAATGCCATCGGCGCTGTGCCGCCACTCGGGGGCGGTGCCATCTATAACAGCGAGATGTTGACGCTTGATGATGTGCTAATACAGGGCAATACCAGCAGTGGTGCCGGTGGAGCGATTCGCAGTGTGGGCCCGTTGGATATAGAAGACACGACGTTTTTCGGCAACGAATCCACCGGCGACCGCGGCGGCGCGGTCAGCACGGAGGGCGCCACAGCCCGGATTGAGGCGGTGACGTTTTCCGCCAACACGGCGGCCCTTAGCGGCGGCGCTTTGCATCATTCCGGGGCCAGCCTAAACCTGGCATTCGGTACGTTGGTGAACAATTCTGCGCCTGCTGGAGGCGGCCTGGACCTGCAGGGCCCGTCCAACCTCGACGCCACGGTAGTGTTCAACAACTCAGGTGAAGATTGTCAGGCAGGTACACCGCCCGGCGGCCTGCTGATCAACTGGGTGGGAGACGGTAGCTGCAGTGTGGGCGCACTGACCGGCAATCCAAACCTGGATCTGGCACTGGCTGACAACGGCGGCGATACACCCACCCACAACCTGCTGCCAGGCAGCGGCCTAGTGGACCAACTTGCCGAGGAAAACTGCGTCGATTTTTCCGAACAGCGTTCGAGCGCTCGCAATATCGACGGCAACGCTGACGGCGTCCGAAACTGTGACATCGGCGCGGTGGAATACACGGACGTCACCGGTCCCAGCGCGATGCTCACCTCAGCGCCCGACGTGCCGGCCCGGGGCGACAGCTACTCACTGACGGTTACCTACGCCGATGCAGACGGCGTGGTAGACGCCACCACTTTTGACCTCAACGACGTAACGGTAACGCCCGGTGCGCTAACGGCCAGTCAGGTCAGCAACATCGGCAACGCCGTGACCTACGTGTTTTCGGCGCCTGGCGGATTAAACAATGCCAATGCCGGTATGTACACCGTGACATTGCAACCGGACCAGGTGTTCGACGGCGCCACCACCGGCGTCAACCCGGCTTCCAGCGCGGTGCTAGGCACTTTCGAGTTACTTGCCGCCGCGCAGATCAGCGACGCGACTTTCACCATCAACCGGGAGTCGGCGGTGGGCACGATAGTGGACCAGGTCGTCCTCAACGACCCGACCGGCGAAGTTCCCGCAAGCGGTGGCTGGGAGATCACGGCGGGCAACGCCAGCGCGCAGTACAGTATCGACGACAGCGGCGTGATTCGAACCGCCGCGTCTCCCGTAGACACCGCGGTGCTCACCGTCGCCATCAACAACGGCGCCTCATCCCTGGACACCGCGCAGATCACTATCAATGCACTCACCGAAGTGATCTTCCGCAATGGGTTCGAAGACTGACGCAGGGGATTGAGGCGATGGTTCGCGCAGCCGAAGCGGACGATCAGGGGTAGAGTCAACAAGGGTCTCTATTTGACCCAAGTCCTCCATTGCACGAGTTTAAATTTACTGAGCGTGGAACTCTGATTCCGGCAAACCTTCCAGCAACGCCAGCAGGGTTATTTTGGTAAACCAATCTTGGCCAG
>JBGCET010000046.1:0-3418 GCA_045106555.1 Lysobacterales bacterium
GTACCGCCGTCAACGACCAGGTTATGCCCGGTAATAAAACGACTCGCATCAGACGCCAAAAAGAGCGCGCACGCAGCGACATCGCGCACGGTGCCTGGTCGACGCAGCGGGGTCATTTGCATACGCCGCTCCCTGAACGCGTTGTCCTCAAGCAAAACCTGCGACATTTCGGTTTCAATCAGGCCTGGCGAAATGGCGTTCGCTCGAATATTTTCTGGTCCCCATTGAACTGCCAGGTTGCGTGCCAGCTGTGCGACACCTGCCTTGGCGAGCGCGTACGCGTTAATGCTGGCATTGCCACGCAGTCCGGCAATACTCGATACAAGAACAATAGCGCCGCCGCTCTTTTTTAGTTGTGGATAGGCGCAATTGGCCAGAGTCACCATAGAGTGCAGGTTGATGTCGAAGACACGCCCGTAGTCTGCAGAATCAACCGCAGTGATCGGACCTGCATGCCCGGTAATTCCAGCGTTGCAAACGAGCACATCCAGTCCGCCGAAAGTTGCTATCGCAAAGTCAACCAGATCGGCAAGTGCATCCGATTGGGTAACGTCGCACGCCTGGCCTGCTACAGTAAACCCATCATCACGCAATTGACTGACAGTAACCGTGACGGCGTCAGCATCCTCGCTACTTACGACACAGGAAGCGCCGGCGTGGCAAAACTGCTTTGCAATTTCGACACCGATGCCACGCGTTGATCCGGTGATGATGGCCGTCTTTCCATGCAGGCTAAACAGTTCAGAGCTCACCGATCAATGGCCTATGGCTTCAGTTCTGCGAGCGGCTCGCCATTGTGCTTGTAAGCACCCGTCGATTCCGTCAATGCGAAAACTATCCGGCACGACTCACGGGCACTTGCGTTCCGCCACAAGTGAATGGTGCCGCGCTGCACGATGACGTCCCCAGCCCGACAAACTTCAATCGCGCCATTGTCCAGTTCGAGCTCCACTTCTCCGGAAATTACGATGCCATAGTCCAGGCTGTTGGTTCGATGCATTGGCGACTCGCCACCGGGCAACATGTCGACAACACGAATCACTGACCCACCATTTAGCGTCAGCCCGACATCGCGAAGGCTTCCATCTGTCTCGTCATTGAGGTCAGCCGGCACCTCTGCAGCACTCCAGATGGTCGCGAATGCTGCGTCACCCGAAGGAATGTTTTTGAGCGTGAGTTCGTTGACCGAGCGGAACACGGCGTTACCCTCGCTATCATGCCCGGTAACGATTCGCCGCATCCGGTCTATCCCTGCACAACGCGCTGATTGATGGCGCCAAACAGCACGCTCCCGTCCGCATTTTTTGCTTCCATGTAAATCGAATCGCCAAACGACATGAACGGTGTAACGGGTTTGCCTTCGTCCATCATTTCAATGCTGCGGCGTTCGCTGATACACGATGATCCAACCTCGCGGAAATTTTCATTCGATACAGTGCCCGAGCCGATAATCGTACCGGCGCACAGTGATCGAGTGGCCGCAGCATGTGCAACGAGTTCGTGGAACCCAACGCTCATTTCGCCGCCATGGGCATTGCCAAATCGCGCGTTATTCCAGCGCACCTCAAGATTTAGCTGCACGCGGCCGTCGCTCCAGGCATCACCGAGTTCGTCGGGCGTAACGGCAAATGGCGCAACCGAACAAGCGGGTTTGGCCTGCACCCAGCCGAAACCTGTTTTCATTTCTTTCGGCGCAATTGTGCGTAGCGACCAGTCATTGATCTGAACAACAAGCAAGATGTGTTGCATGGCATCCGCCGCAGGGGTGCCCATTGGTACGTCGTCAACAATGACGCCATACTCGCCTTCGAAATCAATCCCGTCCCGCTCGCTCGGCAAAGGCACGTCGTCATTAGGACCGTAGAATCGATCCGATATGCCCTGGTACATAAGGGGTTTGTCATGCTCAATAGGGTCCAGACCGAAGGCCCGCTGCATGAGCTCTCCGTGGGAATCGAAGGCGGAACCATCCAACCATTGCCAGGCGCGCGGCAGTGGCGCCGCGAAACAGCCCGAGCGCGCCGCTTCGCCATCGCCCGCTTCCAGGCGATTTCTCAGATTGTTAAGGTCAGCGTTACATGCCGCCCAGTTCTCGAGTGCCTGCTGTAACGTCGTTGCGCACTGAGCTTTCAGGAATCGGCTGCCGTCGTTCGATACCGCAACCAGTTGGCCGTCCCGGGTTCGGTTTTTGATGGTCGCCAGCTTCACTGAATCACCGTTATTCGTCGAAAATCGCGACGGCGCGAGTCCAGCCAGCCGATGCGCCGCGAATCTTGTGCGGGAAGCAGCTAACCGTGAAACCGGACGCGGGCAACACCTCCAGATTGTGCAGCTTTTCCAGGTGACAATAGCCGATATCTCGGCCTGCCTTATGCCCTTCCCAAATCAACGAAGTGTCACCGGTCTCTTCAACTTTCTTTGCTGTGTGCGAAAACGGCGCATCCCAGGACCAGGCGTCAGTGCCGGTGACCCGCACGCCTTTTTCCAGCAAATACATCGTGGCCTCATAGCCCATGCCGCAGCCGACGTCGACGAAATTGGGGTTGCCCAATGCTTTGCCTGCCGCCGTATTCACAAGCACAATATCAAGCGGCTGAACTTCGACGCCGACTCTTTCAAGTTCGGCCTCAACTTCGTCGGCGGTTACCACATGACCATCAGGCAGTTTCGTGAAGTCCAGTTTAATGCCGGGTCGAAAACACCAGTCAAGTGGGACCTCGTCAATCGTAATAGCGCGCTCGCCCTGGTTCATCGTTGGGTGAAAATGATACGGTGCATCGAGATGGGTGCCATTGTGTGTCGTCAACTTCACCCACTCCGCCGCCGCAAATCCCTCACCGCCGGGAAAGTCTTCGGCCTTCACACCAGGAAAGAAGTGTTGCGCCTCCTCGACCGTCTCCGCATGCTTCTGGTAAGTAATCTCGGGTCGCAGGAACGGCGGATCTGAAATAACGTCGTTTTCAAGATGAATCGAAAGATCAACAAATCTTTGTGACACTACGGCCTCCGTCGAAGTTTCTAGTGGGCCGCTTGATAAAAAACGCGCACTAGCTTGTATGTCCGCCCAATGTTTCGGCAAACCAGTCTGCGATAAATTCGGTGCCGAACGACATATTGTCTGCACCCACATGCTCAACGCCCCCTTCACGGTCGGTGAATATCTTGAGCTCTCGTTTGGGTGAGTTTTCGAGTTGCTCGAAACTCTGGTGTGCATAGGCGATATCTATCTGCCGATCGTGCGCACCATGGGTCACCAGAAACGGTACTTTGATGCGGCCCATCACGCCGTTGAGATTCATGCCCGCCGCCTTCTCGAAGAACTCGTCCTGATCCTTTGCACCGAAAACCCATCGAACATGTGCCCAATAGTGCGGTACCGGATTTTCGCCTTCACGATTCAGTCGCTTCTGCTGCACTT
>JBGCET010000047.1:0-5359 GCA_045106555.1 Lysobacterales bacterium
TTACCACATCCAATCAAAGAAATAGCAGAAAGGACAAAAGCAATGGAAATTTTCATAGTCTAGGTTGGGTTACTTCGTTCAGTTAACTCGACGTCGCTTGTTTGAATCGGGCCGGGTTACCCGGAGACGGTTTCGTGAGAGTTAGGCAGCATTTACCTTACCGTTCCTTGATTATATTACGCCTACTCTTCGGTGTGATGTAGATCAACTTCCGCGTCACTGCAACGCGAAAGCGTGTAGTGACGCGCAGCACCATCCCAACAATGCTGCACTACCTTGCCCTCCTTTTTTGGGGGGACGCCCGCGTGATCCGTTCGTACAGTAGTCCCACAAACCTGGCGTTGCAGCGGTACTGTGACAAGCCAAGGGCTTCGGCCCTCGCGGCGTCAGTTCGCTGTTGCTGCATCGTTAGGCGCACGAATGCGCGTACGCCTAACTTCAGCGCTTACATAGGAGGATCATATTTTCGCTACTTTTCGCAATACCGCCCCACCGGGCGACTGGTCTGCCACCGGCAGAACATGGCTGAGCACCTTTATTGTTAGATTGCACAAAGTTCAACGTCCAATGATTAGTTAACCGCACAACCTATCGGATTGCTAAGACCCACTGAGGCCGGTACGCTTTGATTGATGACAGGAGCTTGTGGGTGAAGTTTGATACCGCAGTGCCGTTGGCTCAAGGTGCAACCGGCGAGGTGCTCAAAGCCTGGGATAATGATAGCGGCCGCTGGGTGGCGATCAAGATTCTGCGCCACGCTGACGCCGGCTGGATGGTGCGCATGGAGAGGGAGGCTGCGGCGCTTAAGCGCCTGTGTCATGACCATATTTGTCCTCTATTGGGTACTGGCACTCACCGCGGATTGCCCTGTCTCTATCTTCAGTTTATTGACGGTGCGCCCATTGACCAGGCGCTGGCAGATGCAGACCTCAATACTCGTCTTAAGGTGCTGGTCGATATCTGCGCTGCGATTCAGTACGCCCATACAGCGGACGTTCTTCACCGAGATCTAAAGCCCGGTAATATCTTGGTTGAGACTCGTGACGATGGACAGTTTCACCCTTACGTCGTTGATTTTGGGTTGGCCCGCTCAGTGAGTGACGCAACCTTAACCATTGATGGGCAGCTGTTGGGCACACCGGGTTATATGTCGCCAGAGCAGGCAGCTGGGCGGCCAGCAACCCGCCAGAGTGACATCTATTCGCTTGGCGTGGTGGCATTCGAATTGTTGTCTGGCTGTTTGCCCCACCGGGCAGAGTCTGTCGCTGAGCTATTGCTGCAGGTAGTCAATTTTGATGCGCCATCCATCCGCAGTGTTGATCCACGTTTGCCTGAAACATTGAACCTTGTGCTGCATAAATGTCTGGAACGACAACCGCAGCTTCGCTATCGCAGTGCTCGGGACCTGCATGACGAACTGCAGGCCTGTATTCGAGGACGCCCCGTTCAAGCGCCTCGGGTGGGGATCGCCCATCGGTTGAAGCGGCGCCTGATTGGCTCACCCCGATTGGCGGCAGCGGGTCTGGCCGGAGCGCTTGGCGTGCTCGCGGCAGGAGCCTACGGCGGGTATCAGCAATGGCGAGTGCAGGCGGTGTCAGAACAGGTGGCGGCGCTGGAGCAGCAAATATCCCAAGCAGAGTTAAATCTTCGCTTGATTTACACCAAACCACTACACGATGTTCGGGCAGAGGTAAGCGAGGTTGTCAGGCCTTTTCAGGAACCCATGAACACCTCCGAGCCTCTGTTGGTGCGAGCCAGACTGAAGGCTCAAGGGCGACTGGGGTTTGCCCTTGGTGATCACGCTAGGGTAATTGAATCTCTCTCTCAGGCGCTAGCTGCAGGAGCCAAGGATGATCTGAGTAAAGAGTTACTAGCCCATGCCCATACGGATCAATACTTCCAAAAGCTGGCAGTGGCCAACAGGCTACGCGACGTGCAGCGCCAGAGTGATGCGGTGCAGGCGGCCCGCGAGGCTCATTTGGAGCCGGCGCTGGCATTGTTACGCCAGTTAACTCACAGCACCCTGTCGACAACGGCCGCGTTAAGAGCTCGACTTGAAGGTAACCGGGAAGAGGCCGTCGCCACTTTGGCGGTTAAGCCAGCCGATGAAATCTGGCCATTGCCTCGCTGGCATCTGGCGCAAAAGCTCATTGCAGAGCAGGCGCTGGAGCAGCTCAGGCGCGGCGAGATCGCTGGTGCCCGACGTCACCTGGCAGAGGCTGGCGTGTTGGCAATCCGGGCTACGCAGTATGCTCGATCCGACCCTACCAGCTATCGTCTGCGTTGCAGCCTATTAAGTTTGCTTGCCAGCAGTGCGATTGTGGGTGACAGCGTGAGGACGCCGGATCCGGCATCCTGTGACGATTTGCTAACGATTGATCGCGATGAGCTGGAAAATCGCCTGACGGCTGCCGCGGGATTCGAGCGGCTAGCTCGGTTGGCGCACAATCAGGCGCAAGACCCGGGGCCTTGGCTTAAACGGGCACTGGAGGTATTGGGCGACCCGGAAAAAGCCTCCAAAGCGCAGGCATTGCACCGCATTGGCTCGTTGAAGTTTACCGCCGCAACGTGGATAGGCAGAACCGGGGAGCCATCTGTCTCCGCGTTAGAGCAGGCGGGCGTTGTGCTGGAGAAGGCTTATGCGGCCAACAGCTCAGACCCAGACCTGGCCAGAGAACTGGCGGCGCTTTACGCCCAGATGGCCTCCGCCTTTTACAACGAACGCGGTGCTGACGGAGACCCGTTGTTCGCCAAATCTGCCGCGTTGCTGCGCACGACCGCGCAGCGCTGGCCCGACCAGGCCAGCACTCTGTCCCGTTTGGCCATGACGCTCAGCGACCAGGCTTACTTTCGTTACGCGCGCGGAGTTGAAGCTCAGGCCCTACTTGCTGAGGCAGTGACTGCGGCTGAACAGGCAGCCCGTTTACGCCCGGACGATGTGCCAACCCTGGCGGCGCTAGCTCGGGCTGCCTTCACCCAGATGGATTATCAAATTCTGCGGGGTGAATCTCCGGATGTCGCAGGCCAGATCATGGAAAGATCTTACGGCCGGGTGATTTCCGCAAACCCTCAACGATTCGCCTCGCGCTTCAATCAGGCGTCGGGTATGGCAAACTTGGCAGACGCCTGGCTGAGTGCGGGCAAGTCAGCTGATGCGCTGCTGGGCCGACTCAATGCCCGACTTGATGAGCTATACGCCATGTCGGACGAGTCACAGGATCTTTCTTATCTGCAGGGCATGCAGCACGCGCTGGCAGCGCTTGCCCAAATTGAATCAGGGTTGCCCCACGAATCGGAGCTTAGTCTCGCGTATCAATATTTGAATCAAAGTACTTCTTTACCTCTGGACGGATTTTTAGCTTGGGAAAAACTGGCAGGTCTAAAACTATCGGTGCACCGCTTTGCGGCCCAAGCCGAGGGATTTGATGTGGCGTTATTTGAAGTCGACCTTGCCCGCCTACAGGAAGCGTTGGAAGTTCATCCGAAGCAACACACCCTCCGCGCGTTGGTCAGTCAGCTTGCGCAACTTGGATCAGCGCAAAGTGAGATCAACAATGTTCGTCAGGCCCAACTCGCTGCGTTGGCGCAACAACTGCTGTCCCAGGCACTTGAGGCCAACCCCTTGCTGAAAACGCGGTTTCAGCAGGGGTAGCCCGCGCGCCGTTATTCGAAGCTGTCGCCAAAGATCAATTCCAGTGGCTCAGGCGGGTTGTCGAAGACAAAGTTTGCGCCAACGGTCTGGTCGCTTGAGCGTTCTAGCACGCAACTACCGTTGCCACTGCAGGCCCCTGTCCAGCCAGTAAAGGCCCAGCCCGGGTCGGGTGAAGCAGCCAGCACAACGTCTGCACCGCCCAGGGCAAAGCTAGCAACGCAGCTGCTGGCGCAATTGATACCTGCCGGTATGGAGGTGACCCTACCGTTGCCTGAGATTTCCACCGACAGCAGGACCTCCGCTGGGGCTTCAGTGAAGACGGCGCCTATGGTGATATCTGAGGTCGCTGCAACCTCGCATAGCGCGGTGCCTAACATTGGGTCGATGCCAGGACTGCCAACACAGTCGCCGGTCCACGTATCAAATGCCCAGCCCGGATTTTCCAGCAAGGTGAAGGTCACGTTACTTGACCCTTGCTCTGCACTGCCGGCGCAGTCGCCTGGGCAGTCGATGCCGATGGCGCCGGCCAACAGACGCCCGCCCCCAGTAACGCTGGCGATCACATTGATGGTTGGTATGACCACGGGCTGATCAGTGGTGGTGACCGCGATTGTCGCATCAGAGATGCCCGCGCCGCTGATGGCTGCCCGCACCACAATGTTGTCAGGGCTAACCGTAGCGTCGCCCGCAATATTGACATCGAAACTCGTGCTGGCATTTGCGGCAATGCTCAGGACAGAGACACCAGGGGAGCATGTGGGGGGCATTTGCAGACAACTTAATTCCACATCACCCGCATAGTTGTTGATGGACTGCACCTCGCAGGAAGTTTCAACACTACTGTCAGCCGTAACCTCCACTTGTGTCGGGCACACCAGATTGACTGCTGGCAGGGTTCCCTCGGCCTCAAAGGCCCCTTTATCACAGCGCGACCCACCGTCGTCGTCGCCGTCTAATGGTCTGCTGCGGTTGCGAGCATCGAAGCGGGCAGCCTCTCCGTTGGTAGTAGCGCAGTCAGTTGATGCCTGATCAATTTCATTGCCAATGGCTGTGAGGGGGTGGAAAGACACTGAGCCAGACGTATCCAGCGGTCCAAGGGCGGCAGCGCTGTTGATCACATCGCCTGAAATGCTGGGGGAGAAAAGGCAGTCGCCATCGGATTGCGTGGATGGTGACACGGTGTTGAAACCGGCACTGGTGAGCGTGCCTGAACAGGTGGCGGAAAATGCCAGGAACAGCGGCGCAGCGGCGCGCGCGGCATTTCGATGAAAGACACTGTTGGCGATGGTGGCGCTACTGCCTGGGTCAATGAAAATGCCGCCGCCGGCACCGCTGAAATTATCTCCAGGTGCGGCCTCGTTGAAGGCCACGGTAGACAGCGCTATTTGCAGATCGGTGTTTTCCAGCCAGACACCGCCGCCCTCGAGCCCTGCGCGGTTGCCGCTAACGGTGACGGTATTAACACTGGCGGTAACACCCAGCAATGCCATCGCGCCGCCGGCCTCCGCCTCGTTGTCTTCCAATGAGCTGGAGCTTAGTTCTAAGACGCCGCCGCTTTGCCACAGGCCGCCGCCCTGACTGCCTGGCTGAGAAGAACTGTTGCTGGCAAATCGGCTGCGCTGGATATTGATGCTTGCCAGGGGGTCGGCCAGATCAAACGCTGCGCCGGCCCCAAAGGGAGCGCTGTTGCCGCTGAAGGTGACAGAG
>JBGCET010000048.1:0-41337 GCA_045106555.1 Lysobacterales bacterium
ATGACCGCCATTTCACGACGAAATTTACTGGCAACCCTGGCCAGCGGCGCCTGCGCTGCCTGTGTTCCACTTGCCGCTTTGGATGGGCAAACCGTTGCACCATCGCTGATTGCGCTCAACGCGAATGAAAACCCCTATGGACCCAGTCCAGCGGCCCTGGCCGCCGCCAGGCAGGCAGCCAGTCGCGGCGCATACTACGACTTCAGCAGCCGGTCGGCGTTTCGGCAGGCCGTCGCCGACGGCGAAGACTTGACGCTTGAGAACGTGGTGCTCAGCACCGGTTCTAACGAAGCGCTTTGTGCCGCTGTCGCCGCCTGGGGTAAACAGGGGCACATTCTTGCACCACAGCTGACCTACTCCGCACACCTGAATTATGCTCGTCGCGTTGGCGTTGATGTTCAAACGATCCCGTTGAACCCATCGATGGCGATCGACCTTGAGGCTATGGCAGCTGCCGTGAATCAAGACACCGCGTTGGTATACCTGTGTAATCCAAACAACCCAACCGGGCTACCTCTCAATACCCAGCAGTTGCAGACCTTCTGCGAGACGGTCGGCAAAAACACCACCATCTTGCTGGACGAAGCCTATATCGAACTGTCCGCAGACCCGCGCGGATCGTCAATGGTGAAGCTGATCCAGTCAGATACCAACATCATTGTGACCCGAACATTTTCCAAAGTATATGGCCTGGCCGGTATGCGGGTGGGATACGCCATGGCCCGTTCGGACCTGGCAAAAAAGCTGTCGGATCATGTGATGTCCTGGACCTCACATATCAGCGTAGCGGCGGCCATGGCCAGTTATGGCGATCAAGCGTTCATTGCCCTGTCCCAGCAGCAAATCGCCGCTGGACGGAAAATCGTTGCAGATACCTACGCTCGACACGGCATCAACACGTTGCCGTCCAGCACCAATTTTGTGTTTGCCGACCTGGGGCGCGATGCGGCTGCGTTCGCCAGCGCGATGAAAGACCGAGGCATTTTAATCAACGGCAACTACTCGGGGTTTCCCACCTGGTCCAGAGTCAGCATGGGAAGACTGGAACATCTACAGATCTTTTCAAAGGTATTTGACGAGGTTTTCAGCTAACTGTTTGTTGGAAAGGCCAAGACCGAATTTCATCCATCAGTTCAATGACGTTGTCCAAAGGCAGTCCAAAATTCATCAGGTGAACGCCGTCAACATTCAGCGCCAACAGGCCCTTGATTAGATGTCGAGCCGCGCCAAGACCCGCCTGTACCGAGCAGTTCCCATACTCAAGGGAGCGCTTAAAGGCGGGATCAATTTGTACCCCGGGAAGCTTTTCCAGCACCGCCAACGATTTTGAATGTCCAACCAAAGGCACCGACACCAGCACTCGGCATTGGCGTCCTTCTGGCGTTTCTCGTACCTTGTCCAGCCACTGGGAAAAACGCTGGGTTTCGGTCACCACCTGGGTTTGAGTAAAGCTCGCGCCGGCCCGCAGCTTATTGAGAAACCGATCGACGCTGAGCGACGTGGGTGTCATGTAAGGATTGCTGGCAACCCCTATATAGGGCTTTTTAACGTGCCCCATCTGTCCCGATAGTTGATCAACCATCTGCAGGCTGTCCATAGGAAACCAATGTTGGGATGAAAGCTCTCGCGGTGTTTTTGGATTCCAATCGCCGGTGAGGGCCAATATGTTGGAAAACCCGTCGCTCAGCGCCTGACCTGCATGTTTTCGAAAAGCCCCGGCGTCCTGATCACGACCACAATACTGAACAATCGGCGGTACACCAGTCGATGCAACTACTCGGGCGGTTTCCAATGAATGCAGTGAAGGCACGCCGCCAGCTCCCATCGTGGTATTAATGCCATCAACGTGTCGCCGAACACGCTCTACAATTCGTTCAACCTGAGGTAGCCCATGTTGATCTCTCGGTGAGGCTATTGCGTAGGTGATCACTGCTCGGCCAGTATCGAACTTACAGGCAAATTCTGACGGCTTGCCGGAACCGCCGTCCGTCGCCGAATAAAACGGCTGCGGCACCCTGGTATCCAAGTCCTTACCGCTGATGTAATTGAGCACACTGGAGGTGCCCACCAATCGGGGATCAAGGGGGGCGCTAAGCTGGTTTGGCGTGGGTTTGGCGCGAGCACCAATTTCTACCCAGACACAGGGGCGATCCGGTAGCACATCGCAGGCTCCGTCAATGGTTCCACCACAAGGCCCGTTACGCAGTCCTTTGGGGCAGGTCATAGGGCAGGTCCACCCTGTTTGCGGCAGCAGGCATTGACCGCATTGCTGGCAGCCAAATATCGGCCCTTTAACCCATCGATCGATAAGCGCTGGCATCTAACTTAACCATCCCGGTATCGGCAGTTTTTTCTGCTTCAAGAATTCGATGTTGTACAATTTCGACTGATACCGCGCACCGCTGTCGCACAAGATCGTGACTATGGTATGACCTGGCCCTAGCCGTCTCGCCAAGCGAATGGCACCAGCGACGTTGAGTCCGGCAGAGGCTCCAAGCAACAAACCCTCGTGAGATACCAGATCAAACAGTACGGGCATGAACTCTTCGTCGGGGATAGTCCAAGCGACGTCCACCGACAACCCTTCCACAATAACCGTGCTGCGTCCCAGCCCCACCCCTTCAGCAATACTCCCTCCGCTGCTGGGTTCAGCCTTCCCATGGCTGAAAAAAGACGCCATGGCCGCACCACAAGGGTCCGCGCAACCAATACTGATGTTGGGGTTTTTTGACTGCAAGAAGGTTGATACACCGGCCAGCGTGCCGCCAGTACCCACGGCGCAAATAAACCCATCAACTCGTCCGGAGGTTTGCTGCCAGATTTCCGGACCGGTGGTGGCAAAATGGGCCGCGCGATTGTCCAGATTGTTCCACTGGTCGGCAAACAGCACGCCGTGCTCCTCTTGGGACTCCAGTTCTTCCGCCAGACGGCGCGCCACATGCTGGTACTGTTGGGGGTTGCTATAGGGCTTGGCAGGAACCTCCATCACCTCAGCACCACAGGCTTTCAGGAAATCCACTTTTTCCCGGCTCTGAGTGTCCGGCATCACAATCCGAGTGCGGTATCCCCGGGCTTTGGCAACCAGCGTGAGTCCAATGCCCGTATTGCCGGCCGTGCCCTCCACAATCAGGCCACCAGGTTTTAGATCACCGCGTTGCTCCGCTTCAATGATCATATGCCGGGCGGGGCGATCCTTAACCGACATACCGGGATTCATGAACTCGGCTTTGCCAAAAATGTCGCAACCCGTAACCTGGGAGGCATGCTGCAGTCTCACCAGCGGCGTATTGCCTATGGCGCCGGTTATGCCGGAGCGCAAATCGATGCTGCGACTCCCTCGTTCAACCACTGGTGTCAGTGGGTACTCTGACCGCGCTGGCAATAATTTCGTAAACCAATCCCGCTTCGATGGTCGGTCCAGCACCGCCCAGATCCGCACGATAGTGCTGGGCCTGCTCAGCGGATATCTCTCGCTTGACCAGTTGTCCGGCTAAAGTGACTCGACGGCCGGCGATATCTGTTGGCACAAAGAAGCCATAATCCTTAAACGCCACCCTCACCAGGGCGTCTTCATCCTGAGCGATGAAAAAGCAGCCCTTTTTCTGACAGACCTTGTCCACCCTCGCGCTGACCATCACGGTTTGGTCGGCGAAACGTGCCGGTTCGCTCATAACTTGCGAGAGGGTCATCTCCGTATTCCCATCGGGCATTTGGGCGCCGAAGGTTTCGCTGTGAGCATCTTGAGCCACAGGTTCAGACAATCGAATCACCTCGCCATGCAGTGGTGAAAGCCCACTGACCAGGACCAGTAAAAGACCCATAACAGCCAGGGTTTTTGGTCCAGATTTACCTTCAAGTGTTTGCATTGGGTGTTCCCTATTTTTTTACGACGTGATCAACCAGACCATAAATAGTTTTCTGTCTGCGCGCCACATCTATCGCCGCCAATTGCCCTGTTTAATATTCACAAGACGCTTTAAACCCTCTGTCTTCACCCCGTCTATCGCGATTGCGAGGGATGCCATATTTGCCGGGGATCCATCAGGCGCCCCCACATGGCCGATGGGGATAAATTACTAATCGCTTTAACTTCGATGTCACCCGATCACTCTTTGGCCATGCCTCAATTGCCAACTAAACCCCTGCGGGCGCCGTGGCTCGGTGCTTCACCGGTCTTAATTTCAGCGTCGACAAGGTGCCCAACGTCATTACACCAAGCATTACCGCAAAGGCCAGCGAGTAATCGCCCGCGGCGTCAAACAAAAATCCGCTGGCAGCAATTCCCAGCGCCCCACCCAGGGCTTCCGCGGCGCTGATGAAGCCGTTAATTCGCCCGGCCGAGCGCATCCCAAAAAGGTCCAGCAACAAGTAGTTGTACAGCGTGTGCAGGCTACCCCACCCCAAACCGGTTACGCCCAACCCAACCCAAATTGTCGATGGGATGAACACAATCATCGCCAGGCCCAGAAGCATGACCGCCATGCAGATGCGAATCAGGTGGTAGGGGTTGAGAAGGTCCGATGCCCAGCCTGCCAAAAGTTTGCCCGTTAACCCCAGGGCGGACAAAACGGTCAGACCCAGCGCCGCGGTAACCGGCTCAAAGGTGAGAGACCTCAAATACAAAAACAGATGGGAATATAACGCCAAGATGGCGTAGAACGTACAAATACCCGCGATAGCCACCAGAAAAAATTGCGACGTACGAGCAGCCTCGGAAAAGGTTAAGCCTTCCTTCAGTGACGGATCGGATTGGACCGCGGCTTTGCGGGGCCTTAACAGCAATACAATGAGCACGAACACTAAAGCGGGATAAAGGGCCATCCATTGCATGGCGTCGCGCCACCCCAGCGCTTCGTTCAATGTGGCCGCCACCGGCGGCACAATCATCCCGCCGACACTGGTGCCGGCTATCGCCATGCCTACCGCCAGGCCGCGTCGTTTGGGCATCCAGGTGGCAGCCGTAATCAATGCCACCATATTGCCTGAGCAGGCTATGACAATAGCCAGCACGCAATGCAGTCCGTAGATGCCTGGCAGCGATTCGATGTAGGGGTATGCCAGGTAGACCCCGGTCAGCAGCGCGAGCCCAGTCAGCAACAATGGCTTAAAGCCCAGCCGGTCCAACATCCAACCGGCAAAAAACACCAGCACCGCAGCGCCAAAATAGTTGATGGAATCGCGCACCTTCAGTTGCCCAACGGACCACCCAAACTCGGTCAACAGCGATTCATCAAAAACCGTCAGGCCCGAGCTGCCCATCGCATTGGTGGCGATGATAACCATCATCGCCAACCCAGCAACCAACCATGGATAAAACGAACGTTCGGTCAGGAGCGTCACAGGTTTTTGTCAGCCTCCGGGTCCACCTTCACTACTCGCACGCCAGAATTGGTACCCGAGTAAAGGCCAATTAGCGCTGCCGGCATCTGCTCCAATCCATCCATCACGTCCTCATGGGGCGTCAACTTCCCTTGTCGAATCCAATCAGCCAGCACGCCTTCCATCGCTTCGTATTGGTGGCGATAGTCGTAGACAAAAAAGCCCTCCATCTTGGCGTCCATGAGGCCGATGCGATAGAGATTGCGGGGTCGGTGGTAATCGGCTGGATCTTTGAGGTACTCAGAAATACGCCCGCAGATAACAATTCTTGCGCGACGCCTGATGCGGGCCATCACCTGATCCAGTAACTCGCCGCCCACGTTGTCAAAGAACACGTCGATGCCATCCGGAAAACGCTGATCCAGGCTGCGTTCAATGTCGTCGTTCTTGTAATCAATCGCTGCATCAAACCCCAGGGACTCGGTTAACAGCCCACACTTTTCCTCACCCCCGGCGATTCCTACGACTTGCGGCGCACCCAGCGCCTTGGCCACGAAAGCACAAAGGCTGCCAACACCGCCGGCCGCTCCCGAAACCAGAACCCGATCCCCGGGCACTACCCGGCCAATGTCTCGCATTCCCGCCAGGGCGGTAAACCCATTGTTGCCCAGCGCACCAACGCCGAAGGAGCTTTTTAGGTCTGGATGGCCCATCTTCAAGGCAATGTAGTACGGGTCATCGTCGATGACCGCATATTCGCGCCACCGCAGACGCGCGCAGACCAGGTCGCCAACCCGCCAGTTTGAATTATTGGACTGAACCACCCGCGCTACACCACGGCCGAACATCACCTCACCGAGGTTCAAGTCTTTTTCAAAATTCGTGTCGTTGGTCATGAAGCGCAGCTGAACTGGCGCAACACCCAGGTATTGGGTTTTCAATAAGACTTCGCCGGCACCAATCGACGGCACCGGTGCGTGCTCCAGTCGGAAGTCATCAACAGTCGCCAGTCCATCCGGGCGCCGGGCCAGCACCCATTGGCGCATGGTTTGAGGAATTTTCATGCAGTCAGACTGTACGCGATGGCAGGGAGCCTAACCAGCGCGGCAGGCAGTTAAGGCTTTGTGGACAGGGAACACCACCGATTATCGAGAGAATTGTGGTCCTGCGGATCGCTGCTCTGAAGACTCTGCAGGTGCGCTTCTACACACCAGTCAGCGGCGGGTTGATCAGGAGCACAAACTAGGGCTAGAACCGACTCGCCGGGATCGGGCCCCGGATGAATTCGCAGCGCAGGTTCCACCATTGCCTGGTCGATGCTTTGTTGTAGCACCACGGCGAATGCGCCGCGAGTACCCTTATTGCTGATTCTGAAATGGCGTGGATCAGCGCACATCATCGACTCACCAGCGGTGACGGCAAGCTCATGGCGCACCGACAGATCCGGCCCGTCAACCGAACCATCACAAGCGATCAAGACCACAAGTAAAGCCAGACATTCCTTTTTCATTCCCCCATAGTGCATTGCACGTGGGGCGACTTACTTGATGAAACGCTGATGGAAGCTAAATGAGCGACTAACGAGGGGGCTCGGACTGATAGATTTCGGCAAAGGTCTTCGCGCTGGCAGGGCTTTCTCTCAAGCGGGCAAACAGCGGGGCGGAGGAGTAGCAGGAACGACATTGAAATCCGCGTTGCCAGGCCAAAGTGGCCGAATCCAACGCGAGGGCGTTTTCGTCAGCGGCGCTTAACAGTTGAGCAATCTTATAGTCCATCTCACCGTCCATGAGATTCCCCCCCCGCCGCTCGATCACCAGGGCTTTCAACAATATGGCGGCCTGATTGGTATCGCCCCTGAGCAGCAGTCCAAGAATTTGGCAATATTCGGCAAATACGTCAGCGCGGCCTATGGAGCGACAGCCGTCGGTGAGTTGCAGAGCCTGGGTTTGATTGCCCATTTGCCAGTGGGCGAAGGCGCGATAGTACCGCTCAATCGGCGCATCCCCAGGCGGACCGTAGGTCAAATAGGTGCGCCACTGTTGCTGATGCAAAAACACGTTGGGCGTCATGCCCATCTCAACGCCAAGAACCAGCGGATCAAGACTGACCGCCGCCTCGATCAATTGCGCCGCCTCATCCAGTTGCCCAGCATACGTCAGCACATAGCTCAGAGTGGCCATCAACACCGCATTGGCAGGCCTCTGGGCCAAACTGGCCCTGGCCAAGGTCTCAGCCTCTGCAATCTGTCCCAGTTCGGTCAAGATCGACACTTCCAGCAACACCGAGCCAGGAATCAGGGGATCCAACTCACGTGCACTGCGCACCGCCGCCAGCACCTTCAGGCCAGTTTCTCGTCCAGCGCCACAGGCCCAAATCTGGTTGTAATGAGCAAAACCCAACAGAATCCACCCGCTACCAAACTCCGGGTCAAGCTCTAGCGCGCGTTGAATCAACCCGGCAGTGCCCGTGGTGTCGCAGGTTAATGTTCCGAGCTGATCTTTGGCCTGCAGATAAAGCCTCCAGGCTTCCAAACTCTGGGGTTCACTGCCGGACAGCTGTCCACTGACCAGAACACCAATTTCATCAGCAACTTTCTGAATGATCTGATCTCTGGCTGCGAGGAACGGCTTGAGGTCGGTATCGGCAGCCGGTTTGGGAAGCTCTATGCGCCCCAGTGGCGTTCGCAGAGGATCCCGGTCAGCGCGCATTTGAATGAGTTCACCCTGAAGCCGCACCCAGTTTTCGCTGCTTGCTGGCGCTACATTCAGGCTAACAACGTAATTGACCTGACTCTGATCGGCAAACGCTTCGATACTGGATGCCTGGGCAGAAGTGGCTTCGACGTATTGTGGAGATCGCACTTCAACCCCCGGCAACGCTGCCAGGCGACTACCCAGCAGATCGCTGACTGTCACCATCACCATACCCGCTTCGCTGCCGGCACCTGCAGCTACGCCGGTTAACACGGCGATTCTTGCCTCTCTGGCCTGAAAGTCCTGAAGCGATTGGGCAGGCATTTTGTTCCCTATGGCCTGCCAGACACCCCAAAAGGCAACGACAGCAAGTACCCCACCGACCCACGGCACCCAAGGCAACCGAGCAAGAGGGGATCCTGGAGACGATGGCTGTGACGCCTGAGATGGTACTGTGCCTACCGATTTTTGGCCCGATTCAACAGCGGGACTTTCGACGTCAGCAATAAACTGAATCCCGCGCCGAGGTACGGTGCGAATAAAGCGTGGATTTACCGCCTCATCCCCCAACGCCTTGCGCAGCTCGTACAACAAGCGCGACAAAGCCGCATCACCTATCACCTGATTGGGCCACAACGATTCGAAAATCTCTGCGCGGCTTACCACTCGCTGACGCTCCTCAATCAACAGCGCCAGCAGTTCCGCAACTTTAGGTTCAAGCGCAACAATGCCCGCCCGGTTGCTGAGCCGGTAACTCCCGGGGTCGTAGGTAAAGGAATCGAACTGGTAGATAGACATCACCCCCATCATACGTCGGGACGATACATTTGGCCTCATTGCTGCACGGATTCTTACGTCTTGAGAATTGAAAGCGATACAATGCGCTGGTGACACAATCAGCTACCACCACGCGTTTTTTGCACACCTCAGACTGGCAGCTTGGTATGACGCGAGCATTCCTCAGCAACGAGGCCTCTGCACGCTTCAGCCAGGCACGGATTGACGCTATCGCTACGTTGGCCGCACTGGCGGTAGAACACCGCGCGCAATTTATGGTGGTCGCCGGGGACGTTTTTGAATCCAACCAGTTAAGCCGTCAGACCCTGCTTCGATCGGTAGATGCTCTGGCGGCCTTTCCCGTGCCGGTGTTTCTGCTTCCTGGCAATCACGACCCGCTGGACGGCGCCTCCATTTTTTCCACTCAATCTTTCACCGAAGCACCTGACAACATTATTGTCTTGCGCAACGACGAGCCTGTCGCGGTGCCGGGTGTGGCCAACACAGAAGTAGTTGGAGCCCCCTGGTTCAGCAAGCGACCGACCCAGGACCTGTGTGCCGCCATGCTGGAAGCGCTGGATCCCACTGCGGGGGTTACTCGTATTGGCGTTTGCCATGGACAAGTGGACACGCTGTCCCCTGACCCTGGTCGGCCTGAAATCATTGGTCTGGAAAACACAGAGCAGGCCATAGAACAAGGCAAAATCCACTATCTGGCGCTAGGTGATCGCCATTCCCTGACCGCCGTTGGCAACACCGGACGGGTGCACTACAGCGGCGCGCCCGTGGCGACAGCCTTTGACGAAGTGGCTCCCAATCAATGTCTGCTGGTGGATATTGACGGCCAGCGATCCTGTGAGGTTACCGCGCTTGAGAGCGGCCATTGGAAGTTCATCAGTCACGAAGTAGAGATGAATGGCAACGAGGACCTGGATCAGTTCGAAGAGTGGCTGAAACAACTTCCTGGCAAAGAAACTCGTATCGTCAAAGTCGGATTTCGCGGCACCGTCAACCTGCAGACTCGGTCCAGGCTGGACACCTTGATGGAAGAGCAGGCCTCAGTTTTTGCCAGCCTGACACTGCGCCAGCGAACCACTGACCTGACCGTAGTACCGGATCAACTGGATCACAGTAGCGTCTCGTTGGTGGGCTATGCCAAACAGTCATGGGAGGTATTGCTTGAACAAACCCAGCACAGTGATCCGGAGACGGCGCAAAATGCCCAGGATGCCATACGCCTGTTTTATCGTCTAAGCACCGGCAGCCAACAGGCATGAGGATTCACCGCCTGATCTTGCGTCACTGGCGCGGCGTCGTTGAATCCGATGTGACCTTTGCCGATGGGGTAACCATCATTGAAGGCCCTAACGAGATAGGAAAATCGTCCATCGTTCAGGCGGTAACAACCCTATTTAACGAAATGGACTCATCGCGCAAAAAGACCATTCAGGCGATCAAACCGGTGGACAACGATGTAGGGAGCGAGGTTTGCGCTGAGATCAGCGCTGGCCCGTACCGCTTTACCTACGGCAAGACCTTTAACAAGACACCGTCAACGCAGCTGGAAATCACCTCCCCCGATGCGCGTCATTTCACCGGCAGAGAGGCCCATGAAAAAGTGCTCGACCTGCTTTCGGAAAGCGTTGACATGGCCTTGTGGCAAGCGCTGTTAATTGAACAGGGCATGTCTCTTAAGTCCGCCGAACTGATTGGCTCCAGCCACCTGTTGAAGGCTTTGGATGAAGCTGCGGGAAGTACCGGGCATGGTGATGAAAATCTGGACTTGTTTGCCAGGGTACAAGCCGAGTACGAACAGTACTTTTCTCTCAAGACCGGAAAGCTTCGCTATCAAAAACACCTGGATGCTCTCGACCATGCGCGTTCAGAGCTAACCTCGGCGACCCAACGCCTGGCGGAGCTTGACGAGCAGATTGAACAGCAGGCCCTGCACCAGCAGGAAGTCAACAGGCTGCGAACCCTATTGCCCAAACAGCAAGAAGACTATGCCCAGCAAGAGCAACGCTGGCGCTCAGCGCAGGGCAAACAACAGGCATTGGAAAATGAACGTTCTAAGCTGTTGCCGGCGCGACAGTTGGCGAAACAGCTTCAAGGCCAGCTGGACAATCGACGTCGGGAGACGGCGGATCTGAAAAAAGCGCGCGCTGACCTTGAATCCAGACAGCACGCGCTGCAGCCCCAGCACGAGGCAATCGCTCCGCTGGTGCTCAGGGTTGAAGCACTCCGAGACAAAATCGGTCAAAGCACAAGCGACCTAAAACAAGCCCGCGAACACGTTCGGACTACCGATTCAGACTTGGCTCACCTGCGCACGCAACAACAGCAGGAGACTGAGGTAAAACGCTTAGAGGACTTGCGTAAAGTCTCGGAAAAACTAGCCGGCACCATTGACGAACTCAGCAAGCACGTTGTCACCGATGCGCTGTCCCAGGCATTTCAACAGGCTGAGCTGGACCATCAATTTGCCCGTAGTCAACTGGATAACGCCGCGGCAAAGGTGCATATCGAAGCGATTAGCGATGCGTCTATCGCCATTAATGGCGATCCCGTAAAACTCACGCAGGGACAGCAGCACTCGTCGTCGACGAGCCAATCCATGAGCATCGAATTTCCTGAGATCGCAAGAATAACGATCGCGCCGCCTGCAACATCAAAAGAGATTAAAGACCAGCTTAGCGACGCTCAAAGCCGTCTTAAGGAACTACAAAGCCAATGCTGTGTGGAAACCGCAGCCCAGGCCGCCGCAGCCAATACCCAGCGGCAACACCTGGAACAGGCCATCGCTCAGCTCAAAGCTCAGGAGCAACTATTGGCCGGCGCGGAAAGCTTGGCCGAACTGGTGCAACAGGTAGCCACCCGTCAGCAGAAAATAGATCGTTACATCGCCAACCGGCAATCCAACGATACATTGCCGGCCACCGTAGAGCAGGCAGAACACGCAGCGGAGACGGCCCAGGAAACCCGCAATATGTATGAGGAGACTCTGGAAACTCTGAATGCGCGGCTGGCGGCCTCAGAGGACGATATGCAGCGGGCGCAACATGATCAAGCTCGACAGCTGCAGCAAATTCAGGTTCAAGAGGCCACCCTGGCCAGCGCTCAGAAAGCGCTGGATCAACGGCGCGCGGACGAGTCCGATGGGGCGCTGGAAGACCGCTTCAACCAGGCCGCCCAGCAGCGTTTGGAACGGGAGCGACGAGTCGCAGCGCTTGAGGCAGACATCGACGCACAATCCATTAATACGGCGCAATCTCTGGCGGAAAACGCCAGCGCCGTATTGGCCCAAACCCGCACTCAGCTGGCCCAGAGTGAGCAGTTCCTGGCCGTGGCCAATGATCGATTGATTACCGCCCGCGCAGACGGACGTTTCGAGACCTTCGAGGCGGCCCAGCGCAAGAGCCGGCAAAAGGAATCTGAGGTCGACGCTTTGCAGCGAAGGGCCAGCGCAGCGAAGCTGCTGTGGGACACGCTTAATCAATGCCGTGACGCCACGCGGCAGGCCTACATTGAGCCGCTTAAACACGCTGTGGAACAGCTTGGCCAGATCGTTTTCGGACCAAGTTTTTCTGTTCACGTGGACGAAAGCTGGCAGATCAGTGAACGGACATTGGACGGAAAAACCATTCCCTTAAGTTCACTGAGCGTTGGTGCTCAGGAACAGCTAAGTCTGCTTGGCAGGCTCGCTGCGGCCCAATTGGTTTCTCGCCGCGAAGGTGTTCCACTGATTATTGATGATGCCCTTGGGTTTTCAGATCCTCAGCGGCTCAAGACTCTGGGCGCAGCCATTGCTGCGGCCGGAAAGAAATGCCAAATCATCATCCTGACCTGCACCCCTGGAAGATTTCAGAACGTTGGCGGCGCCAAGTTCGTGACCTTAGGAGCCTGAGCCGGTGATTCACTGCGCCTTTTTTCGGCGCCGGAACGCGTGTAGCAAGGGTTCCGTATAACCGCTGGGTTGACTCGCGCCCTCCAGCGCCAGCGCCAGCGCAGCCTCAAACGCCACCCCGTCAAAATCCGGTGCCATAGGCTGATATTCTGGGTCGCCGCTATTTTGCTTATCCACCACAGCCGCCATCCGTTCAAAGGTCTCGCGCACCTGCGCTTCGCTACAGACTCCATGATGTAACCAGTTGGCGATATGCTGGCTGGAAATACGCAAGGTCGCCCGATCTTCCATTAGACCAACGTTGTGAATATCAGGAACCTTGGAACAACCAACCCCCTGATCTATCCAGCGCACCACGTAACCCAAAATACCCTGAGCATTGTTATCCAGCTCCCGCTGGATATCCGCCGCGGACAGCGTTGAAGGATTGCCAAAGGGCGGCGTGAGAATGTCGTCCAGACTGGCTTGCTGGCGATGCTTGAGCGTGCGTTGCTGAGCGCTGACGTCCACCTCATGGTAGTGCATGGCATGCAGGGTCGCTGCCGTTGGCGATGGCACCCAGGCGCAATTCGCTCCAGCCAGCGGATGCTCTTGCTTGGTGTCTACCATCTGTGCCATTTCGTCAGGTTTGGCCCACATTCCTTTGCCAATCTGAGCGCGCCCGGGCAAACCACAGGCTATGCCGATATCGACATTTTGGTCCTCGTAGGCGCTGATCCAGGGCTGGGCTTTGATGGCATCTTTAGGCAGCATCGGGCCCGCTACCAGGGAGGTATGAATTTCATCGCCGGTGCGATCCAGAAAACCGGTGTTGATGAATACTAAGCGGTGTTTCACCGCCGCAATGCACTGGGCCAGGTTGACACTGGTGCGCCGCTCTTCGTCCATCACGCCAATTTTCAGCGTGTGGCGATCCACCCCAAGCATATCCTCAACGGCATTGAACAAATCATCCGCAAATCGGGCTTCCGCTGAACCGTGCATTTTGGGTTTAACAATATAGACGCTGCCGCAGCGGCTGTTGCGTCGACTGCCAAGACCCTTGATGTCGTAGAGCGCGCAGGTAGCGGTTATCACCGCATCTAAGATGCCCTCAAAAACTTCATTGCCGTCGCCGTCCAGAACGGCATCGGTAGTCATCAAATGGCCCACATTGCGCACCAGCAACAAACTTCGGCCGGGCACAACCACGTCATCCCCCGCAGGGGTCTGATAAACCCGATCCTCCGCCATGGTTCGCTCTATCGTCTTGCCGCCTCGGGCAAAACTGGCGCTTAGGTTCCCGCGCATCAGGCCAAGCCAGTTGCGATAGACCTCAATCTTGTCCTGCGCATCCACCGCTGCGACAGAATCCTCGCAATCGGCAATGGTCGATAGCGCCGACTCAAGAACAATATCCGCCACCCCTGCCGGAGACGATTGTCCGATGGGATGAGACGAGTCGATGACAATCTCAATGTGAAGCCCATGGTTTTTCAGCAGTAACATCTGCTGGTTGCCGTCGTGGCGGCGGCCAAGGTACGCGTCTGGGTTTGCCAATTGGGTCTGCTCGCCGTTTTCCAGCGTCACGCCCAACGATGGCTGGCCGGTCTCGTTGGCGGGTTGGTAACTCACGACGTCAGCGTGCTTACCTGCCGCCAGCGGCACTGCCTGATCCAGAAACTGGGCAGCCGTCGCCACCACGCTGGCTCCGCGAGTGGGGTTGTATCCACCCCCACGTTGCCGACCGTTATCGTCTGAAATGACGTTCGTGCCATACAGCGCGTCGTAAAGGCTTCCCCAGCGGGCGTTGGCGGCGTTGAGCGCAAAGCGGGCATTGTTCACCGGCACCACCAGTTGGGGGCCTGCCACACTGGCGATTTCGGCGTCGACGTTTGCCGTATCAATGGAGAACGCGGGCGCTGCGGGTTCCAGATAGCCAAGACCCTGCAGAAACTCGCGATAGTGGGCCGCGTCCCAGTCGCTGGCGGTGTGAGTCTGCTGATAATCATCCAACGACGATTGCATCTCGTCTCTGACGTTCAGCAAACGGCGATTTTCCGGTGACAGCGTGTGAATTAGCTGATCCAGACTCTGCCAGAAATCCGCAGACTCCAGAGGCAAATCCAATAAAAGCTCTTCCTCGACAAATCGGCGAAAAGCGCCATCAATGGTGATATTCATAGCGGGGCGGGAGTCTCTAGTCAGGCGGTCAGGAGCCAGACATTACCCCTCCGGGCCAATAAAAACCACTGCTGAATTCCAGGTCCCATGTCGCTGCTTCACGCACCCGCTCCGGACGGTGTAACCTTCGCCCTATGGCCGTCGATAAGAACGGCAATTTGCGAGAGTATTTGTGAGATTTTTTTCCTACAAAAATCGCCCGGTTCACCTGGGCCCGTTCCCTCTGGAGCGCTTGGCGAGACGCAGCGAGCCGGCCGACCTGTCACAGGTGCCAGAGATGCCTGCGGTGCGTTATCGCAGTGAAAAAACGCCCGACTCCTTGGTCAATGCCATGGGCCCCTACGCGGCCATGCTGGATGCCATTCGCGATGGCATGGTGAAGAAGGAGCGGGGCGAGGTACCGACGGACCCAACCGAACGCAGTAAGCACCTAAAGGCCTTCGCCTACTACCACGACGCTTCCCAGGTGGGGGTTTGTGAGCTGACTCCCGGCATGTTCCTGAAATCGCCGGTGAGCAATCCGGACATGGATATGCTCGCCCAGGACCTGAAAACCAAGCAAACGGCCACCTTGGCATCAGGCATTGATGTGGTGATGGCCGAGCTGCGCGAGACCATGGAGAAGCCGCCAACAACGGTCCATCATCATACCCATGCGCTGGTAGTGCTCTATCAGTTCCCCCGGGATCCGAAAGCCTCAGAGCCCGGAACTGACTGGATTGCTGATGCGCAAACTCAACGGGCCTGTGTGCGCGCTTCGGAGACTACCGTTGTGCTCTCCAACTACATCCGCCTGCTCGGCTATGAAGCGCGAAGTCACAGCGGTTCATGCAGCGACGTGGATCTTAACAAGCTGACCGTGGCCGCAGGCCTGGGTGAGGTCATTCAAACCCCCTCTGGCCCGGTCATCAGCAATCCTTACGTTGGCACTCGGTTTGCCGTAGGGGCCATCACTACGCTTTTTAAGCTGACGCCTGATCAACCGCTTAAACCACGCCGGGAATTGAGCGTGAAAGAACGCGCTGAAAGCCACGGGCCTGGCTGGTGGTTAGGCAAGGGTCACGCCAAAAATGCCATCAACGTCGTACCCTACGCCAAGCGCCGATTCGTTGACGGGGCGTTTCCGTTTGAGCGATCCAAGCGGGTGGAAAAACCCACCACGTTTATGGACGAGGCGCGGATTCCCCGAGTCCCCAAACGCACCGACATGTTTGCCCGGGCCATTTTCGGCGATATGGGCAAACACGTGCAGGACGGCGCCCGCAACGGCAACTACGTGCGTAAGAGCCCCACAAGCTTTGGCCCCCGTTGGGCGCTGGCGGCCTTTGTGTTGCTGCAAGACGGAGAGGTCGCTGAAGTACCGGCGACAACGACGGACGATGCAAAAACCAATGCGGACAACATCCATGCGGCCCTGTACTTTCTGGGCGCTGATGCTGTGGGTATTTCCCGTTGCCCTGAGTGGGCCTATTACTCCCACGACGCCCTAGGAGAGAAACTGACGCCGTATCACAAGAACGCCATTTCCGTCATCATCGACCAGGGCCATGAAACCATGGAAGGCGCCACTGGCGATGACTGGATTGCCTGTTCTCAGTCGATGCGCGCGTACCTGCGGTTTTCGCTGTTGGGCGGTATCGTGGCCGAACAGATTCGACGCCTTGGCTACAGCGCCCGCAGCCATACGGTGATCGACGGCGAGGTGCTCCAGCCTCCGCTATTGCTGCTTGCTGGGCTCGGCGAGGTAAGCCGAATCGGTGAGGTCATTCTGAATCCCTTTCTTGGGCCCCGACTTAAGTCAGGGGTCATCACCACGGACATGCCGTTGGCCCACAGTCAGCCCATCGACTTTGGCCTGCAAAATTTCTGCAGCAGCTGTAATAAGTGTGCCCGGGAATGTCCGTCCGGCGCCATTACCGCTGGCCCCAAGAAAATGTTTAACGGCTACGAAATCTGGAAGTCAGACAGTCAGAAGTGCACTCAGTACCGAATCAACCAGAAAGAAGGCGCCATGTGCGGGCGCTGCATGAAAACCTGCCCGTGGAATTTGGAGGGACTATTCGCTGAGGCACCTTTCCGATGGGCGGCCAGCAACCTCCCGGGCATGGCCAAGTCGCTGGCCAAATTGGATGACAAGCTGGGCAACGGCCGCATCAACCCGGCAAAAAAATGGTGGTGGGACCTGGAGATGGTTGACGACGGCCCCTACACGATGACCACGAACGGGAGCAGCACGCGGGACCTGCAACCGGACCTGGACGTTAAATTCGAAGATCAGACTCTGGCCGTTTATCCAGCCAATCTTGCGCCGCACCCCTACCCTTTTCCGTACCCCATGGACCGGGAAGCCGGCATCGCGGCTTACCAGAAACTCATCAGCGCCGACGAATATCAAAAGCGATTGGCAGCCGGTGACGTTGACGGCCTGGCTCACGAGTATCCGGAATTTGATCAGGCCAACTCTCCAGTACTGCGCGTAAAGGTGGCGCAGGTTAGGAAAGACGGTGACAACGTTAGCCTTTACGAGTTTGAGTCTCTGGATGGTTCCCCACTGCCGGCTTTTGAGGCTGGCGCCCATCTGGATGTGGTGGTGGCGCCAGAGTATTTGCGGCAATACAGCCTGTCGTCCGACCCAGCCGACCGCAGCCGATATCAGATTGGTGTACTCAAGGAATCTGAGGGACGCGGTGGATCACAGCTGTTACACCGCATTTTCACCGAAGGCCGCAAGGTATTTGTGTCGCGCCCAATCAATCACTTTCCGCTGGTTGCTGACGCGACCAAGTCCATGCTGATGGGAGGTGGTATCGGCGTAACACCATTGATTGCCATGGCCCATGACCTGCACCGAAAAAACCAGGACTTTGAGCTTCACTACTGTTTTCGCGCAAGAGCCAACGCGGCCTTTGTCGATGACCTGCTAAATGCGCCCTGGTCAGACCGGGTATCGCTGCATATCTCCACGGAAGGCGGGCGGGCCGACCTCGATCAGCTATTGGCGAACTATCACAGCGGGCACTACCTTTACACCTGCGGCCCGGATGGGTTTATGTCGGACGTACTGCGCGCTGGAGAAAAAAATGGATGGCCCGACAGCGTCATGCGTCGAGAGTACTTTTCGGTGCCTGAAACGCCGGAGTATGAAAATCATGACTTTGTATTACGCCTGGCCCGTTCAGGAAGAGAAATCCCGGTCCGGGCCGATCAATCAGCAACTGACGCACTCGCACTGGCCGGTGTGTCGGTAAACGTCAAATGCAGTGATGGTATTTGTGGCGTGTGCCGCTGTGGCCTGGTGGCCGGCGACGTGGAGCACCGGGATTTTGTGTTGTCCAATGATCAGCGCAAGAACGCCATCATTCTTTGCCAATCCAGAGCGGCATTTGCCGATGGTGTCATTGAGGTGGACCTTTGACCGCAACGACCTGGGTTGCATGAACGATCTACCTGCACCGATCCCCGGAAGACCACGGCTAGGCATCGCCCTGTTGCTCGCCATCGTTGCGGCAGGTCTGTGTGGCCACTTCTGGCTGATACCCGCGGTGGAAGCCTATGTGCCGGTGGCCGCCTGTGACCGCTGGATGGGAACCAATGGCCTTAGCGCATTGTTGCTGACCGTCACCGCCAGCGCAGGGCTCGGCGTGCTCTTGTTCAGCTTTACTGCGTCACGGTACTGGGCTCGGGTTACACGCTCCGGGCAGCTCCCGCCACCCAAGGCCCTGGTTCTGCGAACCACTCAACCCGTAAAGCTGGAGACCATTCCGTCGCGGGCCGCAGTTGCCCGTTATTTACCCCATGTGGGCGGCGTGCTGTTGGCTATCTGCGTGGCCGTAGGAATTTCACTCCACAACGGGCTTGTGAAACCGAACCTGCCTGACCTGCAGGCTCTGTGCGAGATGGAATCGGAACCGCCGGACCCGCAGTAGGCCGTTGTGTTAGCTGACTGTTTTAGAAGCGATACTCAACCGTTCCAGAAACCGTGAGGGGGTTGCCGTAAAACGCGGTGATATTGCCTTCCAGTCCTAAGCTTGGGAAAAAGTAACCCGCCACTTTATATTCTTCGTCCAGCAGATTTTTTCCATGCAAACCGGCGCGCCAGCGTCCGTCGTCACCTTCCCAAACTACGCTTAAGTCCCACAGCGTGAAGGTGTCCTGATCCAAGAACGGATTGGGCACTTCAAATTGGCTGGCCTCGTCTCGATGGGAGAAAGTGTTGATCAGGCTGAACTGTCCGGCGTTACCCATCAGGTTCATGGGGAAGCTGTAATTGAACGTCGCACTGCCCGTTAGATCCGGTGTGTTTTGAAACACCCGCTGGTCTGCCACATCCACACCAAAGGCGTCAATAAACTCGTTGAACTCCGCATCGATGTATCCCAATGTCCAGGCTGCTGAGAGGCTGTCGCCGCCTGTCAGCCAATTCTCAGCAAGAAATACCTGGCCCTCCCATTCCAACCCGGAAATATCGGCGTCTGCGGCATTAGAGGTGATACCGATAAACGAATCGGTGACGCCATCATCGTCGGTATCTACGCCCACAGAGCCGGGAATCTGCACGTCCGTATAGTCTGAGAAGAAGATCGCAATGGCGGATTTAAGCCGACCGTCAAAGGCACTGGTTTTCCAGCCAAACTCAACGGTCTCTACAAATTCCGGTTCGAACTGCATGAAGTTGAATACGTCATCGGCGTCAATGTCGCCATCGCCATCCAGGTCTGGTGCAGCGCTGGTTTGGCCTCGGGGATCAAAACTTCCCCCTTTGAAACCTTCGCTGTAGGACAGGTATACGTTGTTATCTTCGTTTGGCTGCCAGGCGATGGACAGGCGGGGAACGAACTCATTAAATTCCTCGCTGCCGTTGAAGTCAGAGGTGGTAGCAATAGGAAATGCGCTGCCGCCAAAAAAGTCGGAAGTACCGCCAAGCAACGTCTGGCGTAGCACCCGAGAGGATCGCTCATCGCTGGTGTAACGCCCCCCCACTGCGACGCTCCACTGATCATTGATGTCGTAGGTAAAGTCGGCAAACACTGACCAAGTATCAGTATCCACATCTCCCAGAGTAAAAGCATTTAGGCCTGGCAGACCAATAACCGCACCAGTGTTGCCAAGAATCACGTCAAATGCCGTGAATGCATTGGCATCCAAAAAATAAGCGCCGACTACGCCATTGAGGCGTTCGCCGGAATAAAGCAGCTGAAGTTCTTCAGACAGCTGGTCGTTTTCATAAATCGCCGGCACATCCAGGTCTGCTGATGGCAGGCTATCGAAGTCGATGGGCGTGCGGGTTTCGTCATCCCGATATGCCAGAATGTTTTTAAGCGTCCAGTTGTCATTGATATCCCACTGAGCCAGCAGCGAAACACCGCGAGACTCCACTTCCTGGGTGGGGTTATCCAATCCCGCGCGGGTGTCGAAAACGTTGCTCAATACCGGCGCTCCCGAGAGGTTACCGACCGTTAGACGGTGGCCCTGGCGAGGATCAGAATCATCCTGAATGTAGTCCGTAGACAAGCGCAGGAAAAAGGACTCGGTGACATCCCACTCCGCGCTCAGTCGTGCGGCAAGAATATCTTTGTTGTAGTTGTCGCGACCGTTGTTCAGGTTCTCACCAAACCCCTCACGAATCAGATTGGCCACCGAGCCGCCGACCCGAAAGGTGTCGGATAAGGCGGTCGACCCGGTAAACACCAGCTCCAGCTGGCCATCGGTGCCCACGGTACCTCGCAGCTTTGCTTCGGGCTCGTCACTCAGGCGCCGAGTCACATATTTGATTGCACCACCGATCGTGTTTCGACCGTAAAGCGTGCCCTGAGGGCCTCGCAGCACCTCAATGCGCTCCACGTCAAAAATGTCCAGCACGGCGGCCTGGGGCCGGTTGAGGTAAACGTCGTCGATGTAAATTCCTACGCCTGCTTCAAACCCTGGTACCGGATCCTGTTGGCCAACGCCACGGATAAACGCGGTCAGAGTGGTGTTGGTTCCACGAGACACTTCCAGGGTCAGGTTGGGCGTAGTTTGGCTAATCGCCGTGATGTCGATGGCGCCGATTTTCTCAAGGTCGTCGCCGGAATAAGCGGTCACGGCAATCGGCACCTCCAGCAGACTTTCGCTGCGTCTACGGGCAGTGACTGTCACTTCCTCCAACAAACCGCTGCGGCTGGAATCAGACTGTGCGCTGGCCGTCGGCGCGGCTGAGAGTCCCAACGCGATAGCAACTGCCAGGCTGGAAATGGTGAAAGTAGACGGATTGGACATGCTGTTTCCCCGATGCGGTAGGAGCGGATTTTACATTTTTCAACGAACGCTGAATGAATAATATTTCAACGGTGGTTGAAAAAGCAAGCCGAAGACGGCTGAAAGGGAAAATAAATCCGGGAAAAAACGGTAACGCCTTAGGTTTTTGGCTTACACAAAGCCTCAAAACCTGCGGCAATAAATTGCGGCATGCGTTCGCTCACGCTGGCCATATCCGAGGATTTACAGACGCCGCCAGACAGATTGTCGATGCGGCCAGTTTCGGCGAACGACAGGGTCAGCGCGCCGGACAGGAAGTGGTAGCTCCAGTACAAATCCTGTTCGCTGCAGTCGGGCAGTGCCCGCTGCAGCGCTTCGATAAATCGTTTTACCAGCGGATCAAAATAGCGTGTCATCAGCTCCCCACCCCATTCAGTGGAGCTGTTGACCTGGGCGATGAGGGCGAAATAGTGGCGCCACTGTTCATGATCATCCGCCAGCAGTTGAAGCAATGGAGTCGTAAAAGCGCTGATAATTTCCTGCACGCTGGGTGCATCGTCGGTATGCCGACGCTCCACTTCGTCCAACGCTTTGTCACGTAGCTCGTTAAGCTGTTGCGCTCGCCGCAGCAGCACAGCATCAAACAAGGCCCGTTTTGAATCGAAGTGGTAATACGCCAACGCCACGTCCGATTCGGCCTGTTTCATAATTTGACGCACCGTCACCGCGGCAAATCCATGCCGCGCGAACAGCGCTTCCGCTGCATCCAAAATACGCTGTCGGGTAATTTCTGCTTTCCCTGCCATAGGACCATGATACGCACAAACTTGTATTTCAACGAACGTTGAAATAATCTGCATGTCACCTGTTGCGCGATCCGCCGAGAGAAATATCCTCCATGTCCTGGTTTGAGCCTAACCCGCTGCTGCTGCCGCAGATGATTGCCAATAATGGTCAGTACCGAGCAGACAGACCTGCGCTGGTGGTGGGAGATACAACCCGGAGCTGGAAGGAATTTGACGAGTCCACAGCCCGAGTCGCCAATGGTTTGCATGCTTTGGGACTGAAGCCCGGGCAAACGGTTGCGCTACTGATGACCAACAGCCAGGCCATGGCCGAATGCCTGTTTGGAGTTATTCGCGCAGGCTGCGTGGCGGTGCCGCTGAACGTTTCGATCAGCGACCAGGCAGTGGCAACGATGATTAATGACAGTGAGTCCACAGCCGTCATCGTGACCGCCGATCACCAAGCCCGAGTGGACGCCTGTAAACAGCAGCTCACCCCCACAAAACACTTTATTTGCGCTGGCAATGCCGCAACTGGGTGGCAGCACTATGGACAATGGCGTGATGACGCTGACTCGATGGCGCCCTCGGTAACGCTTAGCCCCGAATCGCCTTGCAACATCATTTACAGCTCAGGCACCACCGGATTGCCGAAAGGCATTGTGCACTCTCACCGCTGCCGAGCCGCCTGGGCTTATGACATGGCCATTGGCCTGCGCTACCACAGCGGGGCCCGCACGCTACTCTCGCTAGGCCTTTACTCCAACATCAGTTGGGTAGCGATGCTTTCCACCATTTTGGCCGGCGGCACGATGGTTGTGATGCCAGCCTTTGATGCAGGAGACTATCTGGAACACGTGGGCCGGCTGGGTATTACCCACTCAACGGTGGTGCCCGTGCAGCTCCAGCGCATGTTGGATCATCCGGATTTTGACGACGCACGGCTCAGCACCCTGCAGAGCTTAATGTGTTGTGGCTCACCGCTTCCCGAGGCCACCAAGCAGCGCATCATCAGCGGATTCGGCAGTGCCTTCATGGAGCTCTATGGCTTGACCGAGGGCCTGGTCACGATCCTGTCGCCGGAAGACATGAAGCGCAAAACCCGTTCTGTAGGGTTGCCTTGCCCTGGCCAGCAGATAAATATCCTCGATGACAACGACGAGCTCTGCGCCGTCGGCGATAGCGGCGAGATCATCGGACGTGGGCCGTTGCAAATGAGCGGTTATCACGACCGACCCGAAGCCAATGAGGAGTCCACCTGGATCGACGCCCAGGGCAAGAAATGGCTGCGCACCGGCGACATTGGAAAACTGGACGACGACGGTTTTTTGTATCTCGTTGATCGCAAAAAGGACATGATCTTATCTGGGGGTCAAAATGTGTTTCCTGCGGACATTGAAGCCGTGATCGCCCAGCATCCGCAGATCATCGAATGCGCGGTGATTGGCGTTCCAAGCGATACCTGGGGCGAAACGCCGTTGGCGCTGGTGGTGTCTGACCACCCCATCGACCACAGCGAGATTCGCGAATGGATCAACCAACGCGTTGGCAAACAGCAGCGAGTAGCCGGGGTGACCCAGGTGGATGAACTGCCCCGCAATCCCAACGGCAAAGTGTTGAAAAGAGAACTACGCAAAGCCTACGCGGATTGGAGCGCATGACCTTGGCTGCGCACCAAGTTCGTCGAGCGCAAAGCCACGACGCACTGGCGCTGTTTTACCGAGACTATGCCGGGTCTGACGACAAACTCACACCGGTCATCTGCCTGCACGGCCTTACCCGAAACAGCCGAGATTTTGAAGACCTGGCGCCGCACATTGCCCGTTCACGACGGGTGCTTGCGTTGGACTTTCGCGGTCGCGGATATTCCGAATACGACCCAGACTTCAGGAACTATATTCCGCCCACCTACGCAACCGACACCCTATCGGTGTTGGACCACGCCAACATTCAGCAGGCCATTATCATCGGTACGTCGCTGGGTGGACTGGTGGCGATGCTCCTGGCCAAAAATCATCGGCACAGACTCGCCGGCGTTGTGCTCAACGATATTGGCCCCGAGCTGGCACCCGAAGGGCTTGCGCGGATACAAGGCTACACCGGAAAGTTACCACCCGTCACAGATTGGGCCCAGGCCAGCGCGCAACTAAAGCAGATTTTCGCATCCGCCTGGCCAGGACTGGACGAAAAAACCTGGCTTCGCCTAGCCCACCGCAGCTATCGGGAAAATGCGGAAGGGGTTCCCAGCCTGGACATGGATCCACTGATTGGTCGCGCCATCCGCGAAGTGCCGTTAGATCTGGGCGACCCGTGGGAACTGTTTACCAGCCTACAAACAATCCCCACCTTGCTCCTGCGAGGTGCACACTCGGACCTGCTCGCCCAAACAACGGTGGATAAAGCCAAGGTCAGCAACCCCAAACTTCGAGTTGTCCAAATTCCTAATCGCGGTCATGTACCACTCCTGGACGAACCGGCCAGTTTGCAGGCGTTGGACAACTTTTTATCGGATATCCCATGAAGCCAACCCAATACCGCCACAATATTGTTGTGGCCCTCACCCTTGCATCGATCGTTGCGTGCTCGGACTCACCCACTGCGGACAGCGCCACACCGGCTGATGATCCGCTGCAGTTATTGTCCATCGATACCGATCAAATTACCGTATCCGGCATTTCCTCCGGCGGCTACATGGCCAGCCAGCTTCACGTCGCCCACTCCTCCACATTTTCCGGTGCCGCCATCATTGCCGCAGGCCCCTGGTGGTGCGCGAAAGGCAATATTTCTCGCGCGCTGGATTTATGCATCAAGGGCGGCAGTTTTGATAGCGCTGAAACCCGGGCGCATTTGGATTCGCTGGCAAGCGCTGGTGACATTGATCCAGCGGCAAATCTAAGCGCCGATCCCGTTTGGCTGTTTCACGGCCGTAACGACGTTACCGTGGCCAGCACGGTGGTTGAAGCAGCAGCGCAGTTTTATCGGAACGTCGGCAATCCTCAGAAGGTTGTTTCCGTCACCGACGTGCCCGCTGCCCACGCCATCGCCACCGTCGACCAAGGCTCACCGTGCACTGAATTCTCACCGCCCTACATTAACGCCTGCAACTACGACATGGCCGGTGAACTGCTACAGCACCTGACTCAACGCCGCGCCACCCCGCCGACAGCGCCCGGCGGCCAGATCGTGGCCATTGATGTGCCCGACGCCCGCGCCGCCAACCTGCTCAGCACGGCGAGCGCTTACGTTCCAGAGCAGTGTCTCAGCGGCACCGCCTGCGGCATCCACGTCGCGCTACACGGCTGCCAGCAGTCAACGGAAGTAATCGGCGACGCCTTCGTTCTGACCGCCGGCTACAATCGCTGGGCGGACGCCCTGGATCTGGTAGTGCTTTATCCCCAGGTAGCCAGCTCTTCACTAGCACCAATGAACCCCCTAGGCTGCTGGGACTGGTGGGGCTATACCGGCGACGACTACGTCACAAAATCTGCCCCGCAAATTGCCGCCATCAAAAATATGCTGGACACCTTGAGCGGCGTTCAGCAATGACCCTGGCCTGGAGCCTGTTTGCACTCTACTTGGCGGCCACATCGTGGCTGGGGTGGTTGGGGTATCGACAGACAAAAGGTTTCGGCAGTTTTGCCATCGGCAACGGCGATATGCACCCGTTCGTAGTGGGCGTGACCCTTGCCGCTAGCACCGCCTCGGCGGCCACGTTTATTATTAATCCCGGCTTTATTTACGTCGACGGCTTTTCCGCCTGGTTTCACCTGGTGCCTGGGCTGTGCATCGGCTTTTTTACCATGCTGGCCATCTTGTCGTTTCGTTTTCGCCGCATCGGCGCCCAGTCTGGCGCGCTAACCATCCCGGACTGGATTGGCAGGCGTTATCAGTCCCCGGCATTTGCCCTGTATTTTTCCGTGCTGGCGCTGCTGTCGTTTGCGTTTGTTGTATTGCTGGTGGGCGGAATCTCCATTGTGATGCAGCCGCTGCTGGGCCTGACCAACACCCAGTCCCTGGCGCTGACGCTGGTTTTCGTCACCGGCTATGTGCTGATCGGCGGCACCTATGCCCACGTGTTGACCAACGTCCTGCAGGGCACGCTGATGATTGGCGTGTCCGTTCTGATTCTGGGCTCAGTGATCTATGTATTGATGAGCCAAAGCGAGCCCGTGCTCGATCAGCTGCGGGCCATTGACCCGGGCTTGGTGGCGCCGGTGAAACCCGATGGCCAGCTATTCAACGACGTATTTTCCATCTACATTGCCGGTTTTATCATCGGCGCGGTACTGGTGTGCCAGCCCCATATCTTGACCAAAGCGCTATATGTCAAAGACGACGCCGCGGTGCGCAGTTACCTGTGGATTTTCGTCATCGTGTTCACGCTGTTTGCGCTGCTGGTAACGGTGGGTTTCGTGGCCCATTTGGTGGTGCCCGAGGCAGCATTGGTGGACCCAAGCAGCGGCAACTTCCGCCAGGACCTGGTGATGACGGTTTACCTCAAAACCGTCTTCCCCGACTGGATGTTCACGGTGATTGCGGTGGTGTTACTGGCCGCCGCTATGTCCACGCTGGATGGCCTTTTGGTTGGCCTGTCCACCATCGTTGCCAACGACCTGGCGTTGAACCTCACCGGCAAACACTTATCCCCTGAAGCAAAAATGACCCTGGCACTTCGCATCAGCCACGGCGTGCTGATTGCGGTGGCGGTGGCGGCGTTTGTCATCAACCTTAACCCGCCGCGACTGTTGGGCGTGTTTGGCCAGGTGGGCGTTTATGGACTGGCCATAGCCGCCGCGCCGCCGTTGCTGGCCGGGGTGGTTTTTCAATCACCGAAAATCCTGCCGGTCTGGCTTGCCTCGGCAACTGCCCTTATTGTTCATTTTGCACTGTATTTCCAAGGTTCAACCCTGTTTCCCAGCAGCCCGGTTTCCTTTGCCAACCCAGGAGTCACCGCCGCCATTGCCACGCTGATCGCGCTGCCGCCCACCATGATTTTGGGAAGGCTGAGCGGCTGGCACCGAGCCAACTGACACCAGTTCCGCGCGAACGCGGCGCGTGAAGCGGATAAGTTCGGCACCGCGAAGCGGTTGCCAATAAACTTTATACTGTGGCCACCTCGGCCCTCAGCATCTCCATGACTCAACCGCCCAAACACTACATCCCCAGTCTGCGCCCAAAACCAGAAGACCCCTGTTACTGCAACAGTGGAAAAACCTTCCAGCAGTGCTGCGGCAACCCGGCTACCGATCGTCCCTACCCAGACCAGTTTCATGTGGTGCACGACTTTGTGCCCGCCGCTGCACGCAACAAGCTGCTGCGTTTTGCTCAAAAGCAGGAACGGAAGTGGCTCATGATGGTTGACGCAAAGAAGTCCACCGCGGAGAAAAACGTTCAGGTGCGGGACCCAGGCCGAGTCACCCAGGCCGTCAATATGGATAAACGGGAATCGGTGATGCAGGACATGATGCGCCAGGCCCTGAAGGAACAGGTCGGCAGTCGCTATGGTTCACCGGCGCAGCGCTTTGAACCGCCCTACATCCTGCGTTATCCGCCCGGCGGCAAGTACGTTTTGCATTGCGACGGCGAGCAGTTCGACGAGGAAGCTCAGCGCTGGTACCGCATTCGCGATCGAGACGTGAGCCTGCTGATTTATCTAAACGATAATTATGAGGGCGGCCAGCTGCAGTTCGATATTTTGAATTTCACCTACACCCCCCAGGCCGGTGACCTGGTGTTTTTCCCCTCCAACCACTTGTTCAGCCACCAGTCACTACCCATTCAGTCTGGCTACAAATGGGCCATCGTGTCCTGGTCCTGCCTGGCCCACACGCCGCGGGTTACTGCTCATCTGAAGAACTGGAAAACGCTGCCGGTATAGCCGCGGATCGCGTTCAACCATCGTGCGGACGTCTCGAAACTGAGGCCGCCCTATGAGTACCCGGGAGCTACCCTGCGGGGGACAGCGTAAACCCAGCTTTCTCAACGTCCGCTTTTACTTCAAGCGCTGTCGCACCGGATCTCAACATTTCCGCCTGCTCTGCGATGGCCTGTTTTTCACGCGCAATAAACTGCGCAAATTGTGGCTCCTCAATCAACGACTTCAGTACTGGGTTTTCTGCAATAGGAATAGCCAGATCATTCCAGCCGTAGTTGAGGCCCATTGCCGAGAGCTTTTTCAATTCCGCCAGCGCGCCGGTTGTGTCGCCTTTGATGGTGAGTAATTCGGCGAGTGTCAGTCGGTTGAACGGAATGGCGTCAAGCCCAGGCTCCGAAAGATGCTCTGAAGACAAGAGTAAATTTGCTAGTCGGTCTGCCGTTTGAGCATCACCAAGCTGCTGATATCCATACACCAGCAACACTGCCGGCCCCATGTCGCTGTCGTCAAGATACTCGGAGTTCTCACCCTTAAGTGAAGGGTATTGGCGTTCCAAAATTCGAATGGCGTCCTCATACTGCCCCAACATCGTATGGGCCAACGCACTAATACCGGCAAATACCGTCCCGCCGGTTTGGACAAAAATGCGATCGGCTTCAACAACAACCTGAGCGTAATCTTCGTTGATGCGGGCCGTGATCAAACCAGCCATGTCGAGGTCACTTCGGGCATCGTGCAGTTTTTCGACCTGTTCCATGGCCAAAGTGGTTTCACCCAACATCAAATATCCCTGGATCATGGTGAAATACTCGACTGGACTTGAATCGATATTTGCCGCTCGTTGGTTCCAGTAGGCGCTGCGGGCCAGATTGCCTTGGCCAAATTCCAACTGAGAGATGTAGCGCGGCGCCTGATGAGAATCAGGAAAAAGAGCCTGTACCTTATAGAGATTGCGCCGCGCAGTCGCTGTTTCGCCGAGACGTACCTGAGCGCCTGCGAGCCCCGTCAGCGCCAGGATGTTCAACGGGTCGAGCTCAATGACTTTTTGGAAATAGATTTCGGACTGGCGATTGTCGTTAAGGTCAAGGTAAATGGACGCCAACCACTGCAATGCATAAACGTTACCGAGATCCTTATCTAACGCCTGCTGATAGTAGCTCAGCGCCCGGTTCTTAGCGTCCGGGTCGCGGGCTGTCAGAACACGTAACTCTTCAACTAGGCCGGCGATAGCCAGGGTATCGGCGCTGGGAGTGTCGGCTTCCAGGGCCTGATTGATGGCGCCGGTAGCTTCTCGGATCGCCTCGTCTTCCGTGATCGCCCGATGGTTCCAATACAACAGGGTTACGGCGTGGGCGTAGCCTGCGGCATAGCTGGGCGTTTCAGGCGACAGGGCGCGGGCCTGGGCAAACAAATCTCGTGCCCGCTTTAGATCTGCCATCGTCCGCTGCGCCATAGCAGCTTGGGCCACCAGATAGAAATTCTGTGCTTCAATGTTGCGATTGGAAGTGATTTTGGAACTTGTTGCGCCAATCAGTTCGGCGCGCAGCGCCTGGGCAACGTTGCTGGCAATTTCATCCTGAATGGCGAAGGTATCGCCATCGGAGCGGTCAAAAGTCTCCGACCACAAATGGAATCCGTCATCCGCCTGAATTAACTGTGCCGTTACGCGAAGGGTTTCGCCCGAGCGCCGAACGCTTCCTTCCAGAATGTGAGCCACCCCTAACGCACCGGCAATTGCACGCAGATCTTCATTTTTGTTTTTGTAGTAAAACGAGGACGTGCGACCGGCCACCTTCAGCCCTTGGATATTCGCCAGCACGTTGAGTAATTCCTCGGATAGGCCGTCAGCGAAAAACTCATCGTCTTTGGATTCGCTCATGGCCACGAAGGGCAACACGGCGATGGACTTTTCCAGCGCCGCCATCGACCCGGTAACCGCAGGTGGTGTTGCTGCCGTAGGAGATTGAACCTCAGCTGCTGGGTCGCTGACCGAGGCTTCTTCCGCCTTTCTGGGCGAGGGCCCAAACCGATCAAAGCCAATCAGGCCGATGACCACCACCACACCGAGTAGCGTGATGACATCAAGACGTTTGCCCGTCTTGGGCGCGATGCTCTGACCCGCATCGATATCGGTGGTTTTTTGCAGGCCTTCCGGTGTGAGTTCGTAGACCCAAGATATGACCAGCACCACCGGCAGGGCGATCAGCAGCGCCGCCGCGACCACGGTGTCGAACCACACCGGGAGGTCCATCGCCTCCTCAAGAGCCGTTGCCACCTGCAGCAACAACCACCCTCCCACAAGAAATGCGCCGGCTGCCCGGAACACGTTACGCCGGTGCAGCTCAGCAATGTAGCCTGCCATTTTTCTACGACCCCTGAAGCAATTGCTTTCCCTGGCCATCCTGGCCAATGAGTTAATGGTCGCATCTTCAGCTAAAGGAAGCACGCCCCAAAAGGCCCAGCCCAAGCGGGACTGGGCCAAACGTCAGCCCATTAGCCCAGCCAGGGTACCTTCGCACTGGTGGCAATGGACGGCGTTGCGACCGATTGGACGATTAAACCTTGCACTTTTTCAAAGAAATGAACAGATCGCTTGGAGCCGGTCTGTGCTGCCGCTATCGCCGAGCTGGCCTGCTCCGTTTGCCCCAGCCGAAACAACGCCCAGGCTTTTGCGGCCATCAGCATGGGGTCGTCTGGAAACTGCGAGAGCCCCGCCTCGGCGGTGTCCAGCCCAAGCTGGGGCTGTCCCATTTCGCTTTGGCTGAAGGACAGTGTCCAGGTCTGATAAGCCTTGGGGTCGAGTTCAAAGGCGTTTTGCGCATGCTTTGTCGCTGCAGAAAAATTCCCCAGCTCAAAGTAAAACAGCGCAATGTTGGCCTCGGTATAAGACTCGCTGTTACGGCCTTCTGTATTGGAAATTTTGCGGTAGTCGTCTACAAAGGACTCTGCCACCTGTTGATCACCGGCAGCTATTTGAGCCATTGCCATGCGGTAGTAGGTCGATCGCCAAGTGGTCTCAAGACCTTCGCCTTTGGCCGCAGCGACCACCGCTTCGGCGGCCTGGCCATTCCGAAACAACGCTTTGGAATGCAGGTAATAAATCCAGGATGATTCCCAGCGCGCGGGATCTGGCTCAATACTTAGCGCTTTCTCTGCCGCCAGCGCAGCAGCAGCGTAGTCTGGAATGTTGGCGTGGGCTGAGGCAAGTTCGTACCAGGCCCATCGGTTGTTTGGCTCAAGGGCCACAGCGTCCTGCCAGTGACTGACCTCCAGAGCGCGTTGGTCGTTGGCCTTGGCAGTCAGCGCGGCCAGCCAAACCCGCTGGCTCTCGCTGAACGACGCGGCGCCTGCCTTTGCCTTTTCCACATGTTCGAGAATTTTTGGGTAGTTGCTTCGCTTGGCGTAAGCATAAGCCAAGGTGGCGTGGGCGGCTGGGTCTTCAGGCGATTCAGAGATCGCCTGTTCAAGTAGCTCAATGGCCTTGGGGTACTCGTATCGAGTCGGCGCATCAAACACCAGCGCTTTTCCTTGCTCAAAGGGAGTTGCTGAGAGTGTTTCTTGCGTGTTTGCCAGGCTCTTATTGCCTGGCTCAGACGGCTCACAGCCACAAAGTATGACAATACCAATGACTAACAGACCGCGACCGACGTCTACCCGGCTTGATGATTTGTTCATCCGTATCCCCTTAACCTACATGATCAGCTGCAGGCAATAGCCCTGTATGCCGCTACATTACATACAAGGACGGTGGCAAAGGCCAATTCGATGCACGCCATAAACCCAAGAAAACTCCTTAACAGCAAATGGACAGCCACTTCACCGAAAGACCGGCAAAAACACTTTGCCGTGTGCACGGTGGAATTTGATGACGACGGTCGGGTGATTGTTTGCGAGATTGAAGCGGTGTTGACCCGGCGCACCTATGCCATGGACTGGCGAGAGCTAAAGAATCCGGAACATTGGCTGCAAGGCTGGAAGTAGCCGGGCGCAGGCACCGTCGGACGCATTCAGTAGTTAATGGCGGGACTGCCCGCAGGATAGAAAACCCCAACCAGCCGCATGCCGCCCCGGCTGGTGCACTCCAGCGAATGGCGCTGTTTGCGAGGCAGAAAAATGACATCTCCCGGTTGGACGGCGGCTTTTGCTTTTTCCGTCCACAAAAATCCCTCTCCAGACAGAATGGTAATAGTCTCTTCGTACAGGTGCCGATGGAAGGCGGCTCGGGATTGAGGCACTTCGCCGAGGAATTGCGTCATGTCGTCGGGACATACGTCCTGATCCACCAAAACCTGGTAGAACCGATCCGCCATCTCCTGCCGACGACTCTCATCAATGGAGAAGATTCTCTGTGAATAGTCAGCATCAAATCGCGAACTGGGGATTTTTGGCCAAAATGGATGATCGTCTTGGGGACACAAGGTGGCCGTGAGACGCATCGGTCCGGAATCTCGGTCCGGCAGCAGAAAAAACTCTTCTCTTGGACAGATCATCGCCGCCTGCCCCTCAGCGATTTTCAAAGGACGCCCGGCAATGATGATATGACCAAAACCCGATAGCACAAAAAGTGCGGCGCTGCCGTCTCCAAACGCCATCGCAGCGGCTGGGTCGCTGTCCGCCTCGACGTAAAACAACGAAAGCTGATTGGCGCCGTCCTCGGCTCCAATTAGTTGCGAGACCGACAGATTTCCCTGACGCCTCAAGCTGGTGGCATCCGGCGTCACAACAAAACACCCCCCTTCCAAGCTCGCTTTGCCGGAGGTTGGCCGAGTCACGGAAAGATGCTGCGTCGAGGCAATTTCTTCCGAGCTTGCTTCATCGTAGCCGTCGTCAAGGCCGTTATGACTGCCATCACAGTAAGGCGGGGTGCGCGTCTGCTTGCAGGCACATAGCAACGTCGCGGTACCTCCGCGCGGGCAAAGCCTGACTGGTTCAAACGCCGAACCATGATGTGACCCGTCGCAAAAAGGCTGAGCTTTGCTGCGCCCACAGGAGCACCATTGGTAGGTTTTTCCACCTTCCAGGTTCACCAGCACAGGTTTTTTCGCAGCCACGAGGGGGTTTTGCATATCGAGATCTCAACGACCAGCGAAGAGTATGCATGATTGGCGACGAACAACGGTGAATTCCGTCCAGGTTCTTGTTATTTCGATCGGCTGTCCTATGGGACAAATCTGCCACAAAGTCCCTGTTGTGGTACCATTCGGCGCCGATCGCGGCGGTATTCAGCCAGTGATCGCACGACAAAAACAACAAAGAAGTTCAGGGAGCAACCCCCCGCTGTCACATTTTGCCGCACCAGCCTGTCAGGCTTGCGGGGCCGTAGAGCGCGGTGTTGCAACGCAATTTTAGGTACTACGTGGAGAAGCACTGGGCATGTCTGTAGCAATTATTTTGGCGCTGTCAGTTTTTGGACTGGTTGTCGCTTTTTTCTATTCCTCCTCGGTGAGCAAAGTCGCCATCGACATGGGCGTTACCGATGAAGGCACCAAAGGCCGACTGAAGAAGATCCATTCAGCCATCGCCGCTGGAGCCATGGCGTTCCTGAAACAGGAATATAAGTTCATGGCCATCTTTATGGTCTTGTTTGCCATCGTGATTGCCCTGCTGATTGACGATCACCACACCGACTACGTTAACGAAGGTGTGTACACGGCTGTTGCGTTCATCTTCGGCGCCATTATCTCGATCGTATCCGGCTACATCGGCATGAAAATCGCCACCGCTGGTAACGTTCGCACCACGGTGTCGGCTAATCAGTCGTTGTCTGACGCCTTTAACCTGGCTCTGCGTTCCGGCGCGGTGATGGGTTTTGCGCTGGTTAGCCTGGCGTCCCTGGGCATGCTGCTCATTTATCTGGGCCTCAAATACGTTATGCCGGAACAGCTTCCGGCCCATATCCTGATGGAAGTAATTGCAGGATTTGGTTTGGGTGGCTCATCCATCGCCCTGTTCGCCCGTGTGGGCGGCGGAATTTTCACCAAAGCAGCCGACGTTGGCGCCGACCTGGTGGGCAAAGTTGAAGCCGGTATCCCGGAAGATGATCCCCGTAACCCGGCGGTAATCGCCGACAACGTGGGCGACAACGTGGGAGACGTGGCCGGTATGGGAGCTGACCTGTTTGGCTCCTGCGCCGAAAGCACCTGCGCCGCCATGGTGATCAGCGCAATTGCCTTTGCAGGCAACATTGACGCCTTATTGTTCCCCATCGTGATTTCGGCCATCGGCATTCCGGTAAGCCTGATCACCATTCTTATGGTGCGCGTTTCAACCGAAGAACAGGTGGGACCCGCGCTGAAGCGGATGCTGATTATTTCCAGCGTTCTGATGGCGGTGGTGATGTATTTCGTCACCATGCAGCTGATACCAGCCGAGTTCATTATCTCCGGCGCCACCTACACATCTATGGGCGTTTACCTGTGTTTCCTGACTGGCCTGGTTTCCGGCCTGATTGTGGGACTGCTTACCGAGTACTACACCTCCGATAAGTACGGCCCGGTGAAAGAAGTGGCTGAGTCCTGCAAAACCGGTACCGCCACCAACATCATTTTTGGTCTGGCACTGGGTTATAAGAGTTCGGTGGGACCGTACCTCGCCATTGGCGCAGCAATCTACATTCCATGGATTCTTGCCGGCATGTATGGCGTCGCTATCGCCTCTCTCGGCATGCTGGGGACTCTGGTAATCGCATTAACTATTGATGCTTACGGACCGGTTGCCGACAACGCTGGCGGCATCGCCGAGATGGCGGGCATGGAAGAACACGTTCGCCAGCGCACCGACGTGCTGGACGCGGCAGGCAACACCACGGCGGCAATGGGTAAAGGTTTCGCCATCGGCGCGGCTATCCTAACTTCTCTGGCGTTGTTTGCAGCCTTCCTGACTCGAGCCGATCTGTTGCTCAAAGAGGAAAACGGGCCGGAGTTTGATCTGCTGGGGAGCATCAACCTGCTGGACCCGATGGTTTTCACCGGACTGTTCATCGGCGCAGTTCTGCCGGCCCTGTTCACCGCTATGACCATGAAGTCTGTGGGCTCAGCGGCCTACGAGATGATTGAAGAGGTTCGTCGCCAGTTCAAGACCATCCCCGGCATTATGGAAGGCACCGGCGACCCAGACTATGAGCAGTGTGTGGCCATTTCAACCCAAGCGGCCATTAAAGAAATGATCGCTCCGGGCATCCTGATTATGGGTGCGCCGCTGGTAACCGGATTCCTGTTTGGCATTCAGGCCACGGCTGGTCTGCTGGCTGGCTCCCTGGTGTGCGGCGGCGTGCTGGCCATCTCCGCCTCTAACAGCGGCGGCGCCTGGGACAACGCGAAGAAGTACATCGAAGCGGGCAACCTGGGTGGCAAGGGTACCGAAAACCACAAAGCTGCCGTGGTGGGTGACACCGTTGGTGATCCGCTGAAAGACACCTCCGGCCCCTCCCTGAACATTTTGATCAAACTGTCAGCGATTCTGTCGCTGGTGTTTGTTCCGTTCTTCGTTCAGTACGGCGGAATCTTGGTTGGCTAAAACTCGCTGATCCAATGACAAAAGGCCGGGCTCGCGATAAGCGGGTCCGGCCTTTTTTTTGCGCTCAACAAAGAGTCGGCTGCACGGACTGACGCCAGAGCTTTAGCCTTGCTGACTTTTCCAGGCCGAACAAATCTGTCCAGCACCTGCGCTCCAGACGCTGGACCGGGCGCTCAGATTTTCCAACACCGCTTCCAGATGTTTGATCCGATGAGGTTGCCCCATCAGCCAGGGATGGATATTCAACGACAAGATTCGCCCCCCCTGCTGGGAGGCCTCTGCTTCCAGCAGATCCGCAGAATCCAGCACCTGTTCAGCCCAGGAAGCCTCCGAATGCAGGTTATTGATGATCACAAATCGATCCTCAATCTCCAGCGGTAACGGCATAGCCGTGAGCGATCGTCCAGCGGTACGAAACTCATAGGGCATATCGTCATTCACCCAATCGCAAAAATACTCAATGCCCTGACTGGCGAGTAGATCTGGCGTATTTTCTGACTCCGAGCGTACCGGCGACATCCAGCCAGTCACGGGTTGCCCGGTGGCTTCACGCAGCACGTTCAGGCTGCGGCTAATCTGGCCGTCTTCTTCCGCCTTATCCTGGCCACCATAGTGGAGCGCATCCATGTGTTCGCCGTGCCCCAGCACTTCATCGCCGCGCTCTTTGATCAGCGCGCTCAAGTAGGGCGTGCGCTCCAGCAGCCTCGAATTGACGGTCAGCGTGGTTTTAATACCAAACCTGTCCAACGCGCCAAGCACCCGAAAAAGCCCTACCCGATTGCCGTAATCACGCAGGCTGAAATGGCGCAAATCCGGATATGGCATGGTCATACCGCCGGGCACTTTGAACGGTTTGCCCTGCTGATTGAGCGGATAAAACTGCAGATTCACATTCACCCACAGCGCGAGGCTTTTGCCGTCGGGCCAGGCCACGGGTTTGCGCTCGCTGAGCATCGACCAGTCGTAGCGGTCGTGATCCATGCCGTAGTGGCGCTGCGAATACTCAAGATAGCTTGGGTCCATGCTCATCAGGCAGCTCCTCGCTGGGCAATGTCAGTCACGGCGTCATCAAAATAGTGATCGCGATAATACTCAGCAATCTCCCGACCGGTGGTGACCCATACGTCGCTATGGCCGGTAATGTATTCCAGCGCCTCTTCAAAGGCCTTGAGCCGGTGGGGACAGCTCACCTGGTAGTTGTGAGTTGGGATGCACATGACGGTTCCGCTCTGTTCTCCCTCTTGATAAAGGCGGTCAAAACAATCTTTCAACTGCTGCCCATAGCGCCGAGGTTCAATTTTCTGCACCACATAGGCGATGGTGTCATTCATTTCCAGCGAGTACGGCACGGAGACAAACCGTTTGCCGGACCGCGTATGAATCGGCGTGGGCTGGTCATCATGGAACAGGTCGCAGGTATAAATCCCACCCTCATCGCCAAACAGTTCCGTACCCACCTCCGCAAACAGATCGATGGTTTCTTCGCTGTGCGACAACGCCGGCGCTAGGTAACCCGCACACTTTTGACCAGTGTGTTGGTGGATCGACTCCATGGCGTCGCGAATCATGGCCTTTTCCTGCTCGCTGGAAAGGCCATAGGTGTAGCGGGTGTTATAAATGCCGTGGCTGAAAAACTCCCACTCCCGCTCTTTACACATCTCGATAATTTCAGGGTGGTGATCGCAGAGCGCCGTAGACAAAGAAATTGATCCGCGGATGTTGTACTTATCCAGCAGCGCCATCTGGCGCACGTGGCCTACGCGATTGCCGTAGTCCCGAATGGAATAACCGGCCACCGCCGGATTGGCCTGAGGCCAGGGGCTTCGATGGGGGTTGGAAGGCGGGTTGAGCTCATAGAACTCGATATTGGGTGCTACCCAGAACGCCATTTTGGCGCCGCCTGGCCAGGTGATTTTGGGCCGGTTTTCGTACGGCCAGTAGTCGTAAAACCCCGGATCTTCTTTCATTACGCTTGCCCATCCAGCCAGTTGAACACCTCACTGACTTCCACCACGTCGGCATACTTAATCAGCAAATCGGTGAGATTGGCGAAGTGATAGCTCTCATGCTTATCCGCCGTAGTTTCTTCAGGGACGATGGTGCGATAGCCACGAGACAGCGAATCTACCGCAGTAGCCCGAATGCACCCCGAGGTGGAGCCACCGGTAATGACCAGGGTATCCACCTGGTGCCAGACCAGATGAGACTGCAACGGCGTTTCAAAAAACGCGGAGGGCATTCGCTTGGTGTAGATGGCATCGCCGGTGCGGTCAATCTCCAGCCGATCGTCAAATTCTGAACGCTCTGAGTGATACTTGATGTTCTGCAGGCTGTCTTCGGTGTCCGTGCGAGTGCCCCATACGCCCGCATCTTCCCCAGAATTCATGTAGGCCACGTGGGTCCACACTACTGGCCAGTTCAGCGCGCGAAACTGTTTTGCCAGCGTATTGACGTACTCAAGCTGCCGAGGGTCTGTCTCGTAGGCGGTTTTGAACAGGTCGGTACGGGTATAGGCTTTTTGCGGATCAACGTTGATTAACGCCGCTTTTTTGCCAAATCCGAATTTCTTGCGGGCCGGGTTGGCTTTAATTTCGTGATAGATTTCGCGGGCGGTTTTGTTGCTGGTTTCCATGGCATGAGGTCTAGATGGTTAATGAACATCGCATCATACCGCGAGTCATTCGCCGCGTGGACCTCTGACCGCAACTCAGCGGTGATTCCTCGCTTCCCCTGCCGATTGCTACGCGGTCTGGCGGGTACCCGACAGTGAAGCACCGCTTTGCAGCGCGCGAATAAACAGGCCGGCAGCGGTGTAACCCACCGTAGTGCCCAGCGCCATCAGGAAGTACGCAGAAGACATGGTTGTGTACTGGCCCAATGTCCAGCCGTCGTAGAGTCCTGACCAAAGATAGAAGGCACCGCTGGTTAGCAGGTAGGCGCCCGTAGCCGCACCAGCCACCATCAGCAGATTTTTGCCGATGGCCGCGCCGCTAAGCTGCCCGGTGGTGAGCAGACGTCCAGCAGCCCACAGCAGCCCCCAGGATGCCATTAGCGCGGGATACGACGGCTTCAGACAGCTGCCAAGAGCAAACGATCCAGCGCATAGCGATGCGTAATCCAGCCCAAAGGCCAGACCGGCTAGGGCCAGCAGGTAGACAGGTTTGCGTAACACCGCGCCGGCTAGAAGGAACGCTGCCCAGGAGGCGTCGTGCAGCTGCACGGGGACTATCGATGACAGTAATTCACCACGCGTCACCAGCATCAGCAGGGCAAGACCAATAATCCAAAGCGCGTTGCGGGCTGATGACGTCATTTCGATAGCTTCTGTGAACAAAAATAGAGCCTGAATGGTAAAGGATTGACGCCTCAGCATCCAGCCACGGCGACAAGACCATTGATTTTTTTCAGCGCGGCCGTGAAAGTGGGGTGATGCAAAAGATCCTCACAATTGACTGCGAATACAACGAAACGCCGCTGATGGCCGCTGCCTACCTAATGGTTGAGGGCGATCAGGCAGCGTTTATCGATAACAACACCACGTTGGCCGTGCCGACCTTACTGAAGGCGCTGAGCGAGGAAGGACTGACTCCTGAGCAGGTCACCTACCTGATCATCACCCATGTCCATCTGGATCATGCCGGCGGCACCTCAGCCCTGCTGAAGGCTTGCCCCAACGCCACCGTTTTGGCTCACCCCAGGGCCGCTCGCCACGTGATCGATCCGTCGCGACTGGTCGCCAGTGCGCAGTCAGTCTACGGCGTTGATGCATTTGAAAAGCTCTACGGGGTCATTGAACCGGTCCCTGAAGCGCGGGTTCGGGAAATGGAGGACGGCGAAGTCTTAACCTTTGGCAATCGGACGCTGACGTTCATCTATACCCGCGGTCATGCCAACCACCATTTTTGTATTCACGACAGCGCCAGCAACAGCGTGTTTACCGGCGATGCGTTTGGTGTCCATTATCCCGCGCTGCAATCCGCAGGACCGTTTGGCTTCCCTTCGACCAGCCCCACCGACTTTGACGGCCCGCTGGCGATAGAGGCTATTGCGCGATTGCGAGACCTCAAGCCGGACTGCGTGTACCCGACCCATTTTGGCCCGATTGGTGATGTCGCCCAGCGTTCCGCGCAGCTGATTACCCATCTTGAATTCGCAGAAGCGCTGCTGCATGAAGCAATTGCCAGCGATGCAGCTGATGCTGACCTGGAGTCTTTCATTCGGAATCGCAGCGACGTCTACTTTCAGCAGGTGCTGGACCAAGCAGGCGTTGAGGACAACAAACCCTATTGGGACCTGATGGCCATGGACCTGGACCTAAATGCTCAGGGGCTGGCGTTTGTGGCCAACAAGCGTCGGCGTAAGGCCCGCGAAGCCGCAGCTACATGATGACCAGCTGATCCGAGAATCGATTACCCCAGTCAGCCCTACTCAGGTACAGTTTGTTAACAAGTTAAATCACCTTAATGCCCAACGTGTGGGGAGAATTACCGAATGACAGCAGGCCGTGAGGACTGGGGAACGCTCGAACATGAGAGCGAAGAACAACAACGCACAGCCGCCAACGGCGACCCTGGCGCCTATCACGGAAAAATTGCTGCTGCCGAACTGCACTGGCACGACCCAAAGAGTCGCTGCTGGTTAAACGCTGATTCGCAATCTGGCGAATGGAACGGCTTCAATAGCGCTGACGGAACTCCAGCTGGTGATCCACCGCCCGCATCCTGGTCGCCCTGGGACAGCGCCTTTGACGACCACTCAGCGCCGTTTTTTCGCTGGTTTACGGGTGCCACCACCAACGCCTGTTTTAATGAAATTGATCGTCATGTTCTAAACGGCAAAGGCGCGCATTGCGCGTTTGTTTTTGAAGGTGACCGCTGGGATCCCTCTCTCAACGACGGCCAGGGTGGCCCCGTCCAACAACGCGAGGTCAGCTATCGCGAGTTCCTGTTGGAAACCGTCATACGAGCCCAGGTTCTGAGCAATCTGGGGCTGCAGAAAGGTGACCGTGTCGCCTTCAATCTACCCAGCATTCCCGAACAGATCTTTTATACCGAGGCGGCCAAGCGCCTGGGCATTATTTACACCCCCGTATTCGGTGGATTTTCCGCAAAGACATTGTCTGACCGAATTTGCGATGCCGGCGCCAGCGTGGTGGTCACAGCGGACGGTGGTTACCGCAACGCCGAAGTGGTGCCGTTCAAAGAAATTTATGCCGACCCGGCTCTGGATAATTACATTCCGCTACCCGCGGCGCTAAAAGCCTTGAGAGAGGTACTGGACGAGCACGACCTGGGCGACTTCACCGAAACCACCAGCCAACAGGTCGCTGACGCGCTGAGAGGCGAAATTACCATCGAGCGCAGTGACGTAATGCGCGAATTGGGCAAGGCATTGAGCGGCGACCGGGGGGCTCAGCTTGACCCGGCGCAAACCGCACAGATACGCACAGACGTTGCTCGACGCCTGTCCGGAGTTGGGCATATTGTGAAAAAGGTTGTTGTGGTCCGCCACACTGGCCAAGACATTGTTCAGCAATCCCGCGACCAGTGGTCAGCAGATCTGGTGGCCGCAGCCACTGAACAGGTATTAGCAAAGGCAGGCGAGGCTCTCGGCGATGGCACAGCAACCAGCCGCGAATCGCTGCTCGCCCTGGGCGACACCGAACTGTGGCGCGCGCTTAACGCCAGTCAACCGGCCATACCGGTGCCCGCCGACTGGCCGCTCTTCATTATTTACACCTCCGGCTCTACCGGAAAACCCAAAGGCGTGGTGCACACCCACGGCGGCTGGCTGGCGGGGATTACTCACACACTGCGCACGGTATTTAATGCCCAAGCGGATGATCGCATTTACGTGATTGCGGACCCGGGCTGGATTACCGGTCAGTCTTACCTGATGGCGGCGCCTTTTTCTTTCGGCATTACCTCCATCATCGTGGAAGGCTCACCGCTGTTCCCTCATGCCGGGCGTTTTTCGTCGATCATTGAGCGCCATGGAGCAACTATTTTCAAAGCAGGCTCTACCTTCTTAAAGGCGGTAATGACCGATCCAGCCAGCACTCGGGACATGGCG
>JBGCET010000049.1:0-14745 GCA_045106555.1 Lysobacterales bacterium
CACCGACCCTATTCGCAATGACCAAACACTCCTAAAAGCGCCTTTTTCCGGACGCGTCTTAGGGATGGCCGTTAACCAGGTTGTCATGCCGGGGTTTGCCTCCTATCACGTGGGCAGACTGGCAAGCCAGGAGGAAGCCATTGCCGATGCTATGGCAGACCCTCTAGACGATGAGCCAAAACCAGAGACGATCACCTCTCCCGAAGAGCCCAACACAGATATGCCTCCGGTGAAGGTGGAAGACGTGGAAGTTCTGGGTGACCCTATGGCGCCCCCTGAAGACCAACCTGAGGATCAACCTGAGGACAAGCCTGCCGACCCGCCCAACGCCTCGGCGGAACAAACGTTGGCGACACCTGCAGCAAATCGGTTGCCGGAAACAACTACACTGGACGCGCCCGCTGATCCCGCCGCTGAACAACCGGATACGGACGCAGAACCGGCAACGTCCTTCGAACCTTGATCCATCGATGACGTCTTTTTTATCCCGATCGGCGACCCAGGCTCTGACTGACATTGATGCCGGCCAGCTAAATTGCGAACAGTGGATTGCCGAATGTAGCGAAAACTACCGTAAATACGAGCCTACAGTGCAGGCGTTCGCCAGCTGGGCCGGCGACGCCGCACAAGAGCAGGCCATCGCGCTGGATCAGGCGACTGAAAGGGGGCCTTTGAACGGTTTGCCATTGGCCGTGAAAGACGTGTTTGACACCAGCGACCTGCCAACGCGCTTTAACTCACCGCTCTACCCGAACCGGCAACCCACCGATGATGCTGCCTGTGTCGCATTATTAAAGCACCAGGGCGCCATTGTGGTGGGCAAAGCCTCCACAGTTGAATTCGCTTCGCTGGGTCGAACCGCGGCTACCGCCAATCCTCATGACAACACTCGCACGCCGGGGGGATCTTCTTCCGGTTCGGCCGCCGCAGTTGCTGCTGGGATGGCTGCCGTCGCGCTGGGCACCCAGACCGGCGGTTCCACTATTCGACCCGCGTCATTTTGTGGCATCGCCGCCATGAAGCCCACATTCGGCGTGGTGCCAGTAACTGGCATGCGGCCCTACGCCCCCAGCCTGGATACGGTGGGCTGGATGGCCAGAACGGTTTCAGATCTAAATCTGGTGGCTGACGCATTCGAAATACCGGCACACGCACTCCTAACTCAGGCTCCAAGGATCGGTTTTTATCCGACGCCGTATTGGGAATCTGCCGAGACCGAATCGCGGGACGCGCTGGAGTGGGCAATGGGCCGCCTGAAGAACGCTGGAATGCCCGTCACTACGGTTCAACACATACCCGATAGCGAGCGTCTCAATGAGGCCCAGAACATCATCATGCATGGCGAAGGTCGCGCCAGTTTCCTTTACGAGTATGCTCGATGGCCTGACCAGCTTCACCCAGGGTTTATCGATGAAGTGGAAAATGTACTTGAGGTCACTCCCGAGCAATTTCGCTGGGCCTATGACTATCTCGGCGCCCTGCGGCCGGCAATGGACCAGGCAATGCAGGGCTTTGATGCCTGGCTGACGCCGGCGGTTGCTGGCGTTGCGCCCGTGGGGTTAAACGAAACGGGCGACGCGGTGTTTAATCGGTTATGGACCGGACTGCATATGCCCACGATCACGCTGCCCGGATACTGCGACTCTCGCGGGTTGCCCGTTGGCATTCAGCTGGCGGGGCAGCGGCATAACGACAGACATTTATTGCAGGTGGCAAGCGTTGTCGAAAACGCGCTCGGCAGTACACAGCGGTAGTTACGCCAAGCCCGGCAAATCAATTACAGGCAATTCGTTCACGCTTTGCAGATCGTTGAGATTTTGCAGTTGCTCAAACAGGCCAGACCCCGCCTCGTTGTCGAGCACAGGCCGCACGCACTCAACAAACTTCTCGGCTAGCTCGTCCCGAGTCATGGGGTTCATCCCATGGCCACGAAAACGCCGCACCGGCTCACTCTCAATGACTCGACCATCGCGCAACGTAACTGCAATGCTGTCAGCGACGGCACCCACCGGGTAGGTGGGGTCATCATCAGGCCCAATCACCAGCTCGACCTTTCGCAACAATGCCTGTACATCTTCGCGCGATACATACTCATCGCGAAGTTCCGCAAGGCCAACGCGTCCGTTGATTAGTGCGGCGGCCACGCCAAACTGCAGACTGAATTTGGCCTGCAATGCATCAACAGGCGTATGAAAACGCATGACGGCGGCATGTTTTTCGCTGATGCGCGCTTCCACTCGGGCAATTTCAGCTAACTCAGGTTGGTGGTCTTTTTGAACCTGCAGCGCGGCGTCAATGGCCCGCTGAGACGCCCCGACGGTTGGATGGCGTTTGATGTTCAACTTTTCCTTTTCAGCGATCCACGTTCGACCCAACCAATCGATGGGGCCCGTCAAATCCACCCGCCCCTCGGGCGACAACGCTGCCAGCAAGCCGCCGCTGCCATCCAGCGCATGAGGACCCGCGTCCAACCCGGCCAACGCGAGTTCCACCGCGGTAACCCCCGCTTCTGCGGCTCTGGCACCTTGATACGACTTGGACTGGGCACCAAAGTTATCCATCACGCCGCCGCCGCTGCAGGCGGCCAACCCTATGGCATAGGTTAGCTGCGCGGCCGAAAGCTTACGCAACCTGCCGACGGCAATCGCGACCCCAATGGGACCAAACACTCCAGTTGGATGCCAACCCTTAGAATGCAAATGATCGGGCTCACGTTTCATCACTGCACCCCAACTTTCCATACCCGCTAGATAGGCGCGCAACAGCTCAGCGCCAGTAGCCGGCGTTCGGTCTGCCTCGGCCAACAAGGCTGGCACCAGCAATGCGGAAACGTGGTTGGAATACGCATAGTCGTCGAAATCCAGAGCGTGGGCAGCGCCAACTCCCACAAGCGTGGCCTGACTCACCGTCGCGCGGGACTCCGACAACATAACTCGACTCACGGAGCGGCCGCCCTGAGCATCAACATGACGACGCAGGTTGTCGGTAAGTGGCTCAGCAACCGCAGCCAACATGACGCCAACGGCATCGGTGAAACCATCTGCCGCCGTTGCCAGGGCGGCCGATGGCGGCTGCGCCAAGGCATCCCCAAGGGCAAATTCGACAATCGTTTCGGTAATCTGGCCCATGGGAGAGTCCTTTATGGATTGGCCGTTATGGCCCCTGTCTGATATACCCAACGCGAGAGTTTCGGCGCAAGCAGTTGGTTAACACAAGGAGTAACGCGATGAGTGCGGCCATGGAAAAAGCCTACAAGGCGCTGCGAGAAGCCATTGTAAAGGGTCAAGTAAAACCCGGAGACCGACTCAAAGAGCGACAGATTTGTGAGGACCTGAAGGTTAGCCGCACACCTGTACGGGAAGCCTTGCGTCGTCTGGCCGCGGATGGGCTTGTGCAACTGGAGCCTCGACGAGGCGGCGTTGTCACTCAGCTGAGTCGCGCGGAAGCCAACGAAATATTTTCTCTGGGTGCGCTGCTGGAAAGTCATGCTGCGCGTCTTGCGGCCAGTCGGGCAACCGGTTCTGACCATGACATGTTGAAAGAAAAACTTGCAGCAATGAAGCAAGTGCTGAGTAGCGGCGACGGTTCTTCCGGCGAAGCGGACAGTGCAACTTACCTTACGCTGGATCACGAGTTTCATGAACACATTGTGGCAATGGCTGCCAGTCGCCGGCTGGCCGATATGCTGAGATTAACCGTGGGTCTACCGGTGTTAGTCAAAGCGTTTGCGGCCTATTCTTCGGACGATCTGCAGCGCAGTCTGCAACAGCATCACACTATCGCGGACGCCATCATCTCTGGCGACCCGGACTGGGCCGAAGCGGCCATGCGCAGTCACGTTCTGGTCGCCCGCTCCATGACCCTTGCTGAGTTCGCCGACGACACTGTCGACCCGCCTTCGTAATTGCCTAAGAAAGGGCTCATTTCGAAAATTGTATACAAAAACGGGGTAAAAAGCCGGTATTTCTTGCCAAATTTGGAATTTTGGTATACCAAGTAGACTTTACCGCGGTAATTTGAGCTCACAGCATGTTGCGAGCAGCAGTCGACATTGGCGGCACCTTCACCGATCTGGTCTTGTGGGACGATCAAACCGGCAGGTCCACCATCCACAAACTGCCTTCAACGCCCGAGGATCCATCCGAAGCTGGCGCTCAGGGGCTAAGCGAACTGGTTGCGAAGGCCGGCCACAATTTATCTGACCTGAAATTTCTTTGTCATGGCACCACGGTAGCCACCAATATCCTGCTGGAAAAAACCGGCGCAACCGTCGGCATGATTACCACAGAGGGCTTTCGCGACATTCTGCATATTGGCAGAAAGAATCGCCCGCATAACTTCTCTCACTCCCAGGAAGTTCCGCGGCAAAGTCAGCCTTTGGTCAAACGTCGCCACCGTCTGCCTGTCGCAGAGCGGGTCAGTGGAGCCGATGGAACAATTTCGCGGCCGCTGGATGAGGACGGCGTTCGCCAAGCGGCCATACAACTACGCGAGCAAGGCGTGGACGCAGTTGCCGTGTGCTGCCTAATGTCGTTTATCAACCCACAACACGAACAGCGAATTGCCGAAATTGTTGCTGAAGAACATCCCCATGCATTCCTTTCAATCAGCCATGAAGTGACGCCGCTGTATCGAGAATATGAGCGATTCTCCACCACTGCACTGAACGCCTATGTGGGGCCCAAAACAGCCAACTACCTGGACCGTTTTGCTGCAACCCTGAAAGCCCAGGGTGCGATAACCGATCTCAACCTGATGACTTCAGCCGGCGGGATAGTACCTGCCGACCAGGCCCGAGAACATCCGGTGTCACTGCTCCTGTCCGGGCCAGTCGGCGCACTGATATTGGGCATTGAGGTCGGTCGACAAGTAGGGCACCCCAGCGTAATCACGCTGGACGTAGGCGGCACCTCCGCCGACATCGGCGTGGCCCCCGACGGCGCCCTGCGCATGAAACACCTGCTCGACACTCAGGTTGGCGACTACGACGCCATGGTGCCGATGATAGATATTGCCACCATTGGCGCAGGCGGTGGGTCGATCGCGTTTGTCGACGATGGCGACATGTTTCAGGTGGGTCCTCGAAGTGCCGGTGCAAGCCCTGGCCCCGCCTGTTACGGACACGGCGGCACCGAGGCCACGGTGACCGACGCCATGGTCACCCTGGGCTGGTTTCGCCCCAACGCCCTAAGCGGCGCAGGGCTGACTATTGATCCTGAGCGTGCTGCAGACGCGGTAACTGACAGTATCGCCAACCCACTCGACATGAACCTTCACAACGCCGCCGCCGGAATTTTCCAGATAGCGGTGAGCGCCATGGTAGAAGCCATCCGGGTCAACAGCGTGTCCAAGGGCTATGATCCCCGAGATTTTGTGTTGGTGGCTGAAGGGGGTGCCGGAGCAGCATTTGCGGCGGAAGCGGCCAAGGAGCTTTCAATCCCCCGGGTGATTGTGCCTCCCAGCCCTGGGGTTGGCGCCGCAGCCGGATTACTGTGCACCGACACGCGTTTTGAACATCGTCGAACCCTTTGGCAGATCCTGGACGATTCCTTTGATGACGCAGCCCATCAGCGATTGATTACCACCTTTGCTACGCTTAAATCTCGCGCCCTAGATCAACTTGACCGGGCAGGCACCGATCCGACCAACCAACAGCTGGTCATGCAGGCAGACTGCCGCTATCTGGGCCAGGGCTATGAGCTCACGGTAGAAGTACCCGATCCCACTACAGACGATTGGGCGACCACAGTTTCTGAGGCTTTTCACGACGCCCATGAACGCAGCTACACCCGACGTTTTACCGAAAAACCGGTGATGGTGGTGAACATCGGTGTAGTTGGCATTGGCAAAGTGACGCCACCGAGCGTTGACCGGGCCGAACCTGGTGACGAACAACCTGCGGGCGATGCCTTGTTGGCAACGCAGCCTGCGTATTTTTTCCACAACGGCACTGCCAAGGCTTATGACACGGGGTATTTTCAGCGTAACCGCTTAACGTCGGGCAACTGTATTAAGGGGCCGGCCATTGTGGAGCAAACCGATACCACCACGGTGGTTCCGCCAGATTGGTTGGCCACGGTGGATCCGTTTGGCAACCTGGTCATGACCCTGGAGAGCAACACCGATGTCTAGTGTTGCTCAATCGCTTCCATGTTCGCAGCCCAACCTCAGTGACGCTCGGTCTGCCGGGATTGGCGCTAACGTTGAGCGCCGCTGGAAGCGAGTTGAGGTAGACCCGGTGTCCCGTCAGGTGATTGGTGGATCACTGAACGCCACCGCCACCGAAATGGCCGAGCTGCTGTATCGCATGGCGTACTCCTCCATCATGCGGGAATCCCGGGATGTAGGGGCTGGCCTGTTGGATTTTCATGGCCGTCAGCTTTGTGAAAGCGACTCCACGCCCATGCACTGCGGGTCGTTGCCTGCGTATGTCAAAGGGGTTAACCGAAAGCACCTGGGCAGCTATCAACCCGGCGACGTGATCCTGCACAACCACCCATACCACGGCGCATCCCACGCGCCGGATTACGGCGTACTGATCCCCATCTTCAACAACGAGGTTCACGTGGGGTTTGCCGGCTGTACCGGCCACATGGTGGACATCGGCGCCGCGTCGCCCGGCTTTTCCGTCGACGTGCCGGATTTCTGGGCCGAAGGCCAAATTATTGATGCGGTAAAAATTATTGAAGGCGGCAAGCGCAACGACGCGTTGTGGTCGATGATTATGGACAACGTGCGAACCCCGGAAGCCAACGCCGGCGACCTGGAAGCGATGATTGCCTGCTGTGAACTTGGCGTGCGCCGATTTGAGAATTTGGAAAAACGCTATGGTCTGAACACGGTGATGAGCAGCGCCGAAGACTGGATGGACTACGCCGAAAAGATGATGCGCAAACGCATCAGCGAAGTTCCGGACGGGGTATACGAGGCGCCCACGGGTTGGCTTGAGGACGACGGCAAGAACTTTGGCATACCCCTCAAAATCGCCACTCGGGTCATCGTGCGTGGCGATGATCTTTACGTTGACCTGACCGGCTCCAATGATCAGGTGGAAACTGGCTTTAACTGCCCTTTCGAAGGCAGCGTGCTGCCCACCGCAAACTTCGCCGCCAGAGCGTTGCTGCTGGACGAGGTAAAACCCGGCGGCGACATTCCGCAAAACGACGGCATTTTTAGACCGGTTCATGTGATTGCTCCCAAGGGTTCCATATTTAATCCTGAGCAGCCCCATGGTTGTGAGGCACGCTTCACCCAGATAAACCGCATTCCCGACCAGGTGATGCAGGCCCTGGCGCCCGTTTATGAACAGCAGGTGACAGCAGGCAATTCGGCCAACGTGTCCTGCTATGCCTACAGCGGCAAGGGCGGACTGGGTAGTGACGATTACTGGGTGATTATTGAGGTCAATGAAGGCTCCTACGGCGGGCGCTTCGGCAGCGATGGCCTAGATGCCATTGATGCACTGATGGCCAACACGAGAAATAACCCCATCGAAGAAACTGAGTTGGGCGCGCCTCTAATCTGCGAGCACTACGAGCTTCGCGACCAGGCCCCGGCCGCTGGCCAATGGCGCGGCGGACTGGGCGCAACGAAACGCTGGCGATTTCTCACCGACACCCACATCAGCTCCACTGGAGACAACCGCAGCGATGATCCGCCGCGAGGCATTTTCGGCGGCGCTGACGGAGCGGGCGGCAGCGTCATCCACAATGCGGGCAGAGACAATGAGCGCGTATTACCTGCCAAGGTATCCAACTACCAACTAAAAGCCGGCGACACTCTGGACATTCAGCTGGTGTGTAGCGGTGGTTATGGCAACCCGTTTCTGCGCGATCCTATGAAGGTGCACGCGGACTTATTGGATGGCCTGATCAACACGCAGCATTGCAAAGATCACTACGGTGTCATTGTTGACGAAAGTACGCTGACGGTAGATGAGAAAGCCACCGCAACTGCGCGCGCGACACAACAAATTCATGGTGCTGAATGAATCAACACCAACATTTTTTCGATGGATCGACATTGCAAACCCTAGCCGGAGAAACTCTATGCGGAGTCTGACCACTACTGTAAAAAATGCGCTGTCACTGGCGATTACTGCCAGCCTGCTGGCACCCACCATTATTTTCGCCCAGGATCGAACCCTGGAAGAGATTGTCGTGACGGCGGAAAAACGCAGCGCCAGTGTGCAGGACGTGCCTATTTCGATTGCGGCCGTTACGGGGGATCTTTTGGAAGATCTGGCCATCGACGATCTGATGGGATTGTATGTTCAGACCCCCGGCCTGTCGTTCAGCCGGGCCGGCGGCGAAGCGCAGATTTATATTCGCGGCATTGGTACCGACGCATTCGGGGTGACGGTAGATCCCAGCGTTGCCATTCATCTGGACGGTGTTTATCTCGGCCGACCCAACATGGGACTGGCGCAGTTTCTGGATGTGGAACGGGTGGAAATTCTGAAAGGCCCCCAGGGCACGTTGTATGGCCGAAACGCCACCGGCGGCGCCATCAACATTATTTCCCGCATGCCCACCGATGAGTTCAGTGGCTACATCACCGGCGGCTATGGCTCTTTTGATCGCGCTGAGTTATCCGCAGCGGTGAGCGGCCCCTTAAGTGACAACTGGCGCGGCCGCGTAGCCATTCGTGCACTGGGTGATGAAGGCTTTACCGATGACCTGGACAGCCAGGGCGAGAATGAAATTGACGACAACCAGATGGTGGCGGTACGGGGTATTGCCCAGTACGAAGGCGACAATGGTCTTGAGTTTACGTTAATTGCCGACTACACCGATTACCACAGCGGCAACCGCTCAGCCCGACCACTGGATGACTTATCCTTTGCCGTAGTTAATGGCGCAAGGCCTCAGGACTTTGGCCAGACCAGCAACAACCTGCCTACCTTCTTTGACTGGGACACTGGCGGTATTACCGCAACTCTGGATCTGCCTATTGGCGATTCGATGACGCTGTCGTCCATCACTGCATACCGCGACTACGAGAGCGATTTTTTCTTCAACACTGATGGCACGGAGATTGAAGTGACCCGATCGTATTTCCAATATGAGTCAGATCAGTTTTCCCAGGAGTTTCGCTTGTCCAGCGACACTTCAGGACCACTGAACTGGATTGTTGGCGCGTACTACCTTTCCGAAGACAAGCAAGGCGCGTTAGGACTGGGTCGCAACACCCATCCGTCTTTTGGCACGGTGAGCTTTATTATTCCCAACGAAGATGAAACTGAAGCCTATGCGCTGTTTGGCGAGGTGTCTTACGACTTTTCTGACCAGCTCAGCGCCACCTTTGGTATTCGCTATTCTGACGAAACCAAAGACGACTTCACCAGCGTTGGCGCTATTTTCGGCGACTTCACCGGCCTTCGAAGCACCGGCAACGTCGTGCAGTTTTTCACCCGAGACGACAGCGCCAGCTTTGACGATGTGAGCCCCCGAGTGGTGGTTGAGTATCGACCTAACGACGACACTCTGGTTTATGGTTCGATCACTGAAGGATTCAAGTCTGGCGGCTGGAACGCCTTTGATGGATCGCCCGCGTTTCGCCCGGAAGAGGTCACCTCTTTTGAAGTGGGCTTTAAGTCCGACCTGATGGAGGGCCAGGTGCGCCTGAACGGATCAGCGTTTTACTACGACTATACCGACCTGCAGGTTTCAACCTTCCAGAACGGATTAACCGTCACCACGAACGCCGCTGATGCCACCGTTAAAGGGGTCGAGTTTGAGCTATCGGCTTATCCTTCAGACAACTTTCTGGTTAACGCCAGCATCGGCTACCTGGATGCTACATTCGACACCTTTATCTCGGCCAACGGACGCTGCCCTGCCGACGCAACACCGGCAGAACTGGCCGGTGGTTGCAACGGCGTTGGCCCCGGAGAAACCCGAGTGGCTGACTTGAGTGGCAACACCTTGCAGAATGCGCCGGAATGGAAGTTCAACGTCAATGGCACCTACACCATCGATCTGGCCGGCGGCGGCGAGGTGAATATCTTTGGTCAAATCAGCCACCAAACCGAGATTTTCCACACCCAGTTTAACGACCCGCTCATTGGCCAGGACGACACAACGTTAGTGGATGCAAGGGTTTCCTATGCGCCGGGTGATGCACCCTGGGAAGTCGCCATTTTCGCCAAGAACCTAACCGACGAAGAGTATTTCCAGAACACCGTGCGATTTACCTCTTTAAGTGAAGGCAACCCGGCAGACCGATTCAACGTGGGCGCAGGGCTTGGTTACCCCGCACCGGGTCGCCAGGTGGGTGTTGAAGCCTCATACCGCTTCTAAAATCATGACAGCTCTACCTAACGAGCGACGTCAATGAGCAACGGCAGTAACGCCACAGCGACCGGGGGACTCACCCCCGGTCGCTCTGCCTGGTACGCCGTCACCATTCTTACGGTGGCTTACACCCTGTCGTACATTGACCGCCAGGTGCTCGCGCTGATGGTGGGCCCTATCCGTGCCGACCTGAACATCTCTGACTCTCAGTTCAGCCTGCTGCATGGTCTGGCCTTTGCGCTTTTTTACACGTTTCTTGGGATTCCCATCGGCCGGCTTGCGGACGCAAAAAATCGCCGCAACCTGATTGCCGTAGGCGTCGCGTTCTGGAGCATCGCGACGGTCTATTGCGGACTGGTAAAAAATTTCTGGCAGCTGTTTGTGGCGCGAATGGGTGTAGGGGTTGGCGAAGCCGCCTTGTCTCCGGCTGCCTACTCCATGCTGGCTGATTTGTTTCCCCGTAAACAACTAGGCAGAGCCATCGGGATTTACAGCAGCGGTGTTTTCATAGGTATTGGTTTGTCGTTCATCATCGGCTCCATGGTGATCTCTGCACTGGAGGCCCGTGGCGGTCTGACGCTTCCACTGGTGGGAAATCTAAAGGCCTGGCAGGCAACGTTTGTCATTGTGGGTTTGCCCGGCCTGCTCTTGGCTGGCCTAGTGATGACGCTCACCGAGCCGGTGCGACGCAACGTCGGGACTACTGCGGGCGCCATGCCCATTCGCGACGTGCTCGCCTACGTGGGGAACCACCGTCGGCTTTACCTCCTGCACTTTTTTGGGTTTGCCATGGTGACCCTTCTATTCAACGCCATCATGGCCTGGGCGGCTGAATATTTTATTCGTATCCATGAGATGCCCCGGGCAGAGATTGGCCCTAAGCTCGGGCTGCTATCGGTGTTTTTTGGGGGTAGCGGCATTGTCTGCGGCGGGCTGCTGTCGGACTGGCTGGCCAAACGCGGGTATTTGGACGCGCCTTTTCGTGCGGCGCTAATCGGCGTTATTTTCCTGGTGCCTTTCGCGGTTGCCGCGCCGCTGATGGCCGACGCAACAGTCTCGCTGTGGATGTTTGCCCCACTGCTGTTTTTTGTCAGCTTCCCCTTTGGACCGGCAGCGGCTGGCCTGCAGCTGATGACGCCCGCAAACATGCGAGCCCAAATGTCAGCGGTATACCTATTTGTGGTTAACCTCACCGGCATCGGTTTTGGTGGCACCGCCACGGCACTAGTCACCGACTTTGTATTCAAAGACGACAATAAGCTCCATTGGTCTATGGCCAGCATTGCCGCTGTGGGTGGAATTTTAGCCGCAGTGCTTCTGGCCGCCGCGCTGAAGCCCTGCAGAGAAACCATGGGAGAAATGGCATCAGTGGATTAGCCTTCGACCTGGATCACGTTGGCATATTCGGAGACGACGTGAACCAGCTGGCGGACCTGTGGCGACGGATGGGTTTTCATGTGGTGGGTCCCGCCGAACTTGAAGCGGTGGACGACGAGGGCGACCTTCAGCCCATTGGTCAGCAAAGCGCCCACGTGATGTTTGCCGACCACTATCTTGAGCTAACGTCGGTAACTCACCCCAAGCCCGGACATCATCTTGAGCGCTTTTTTGACGCCCCTAAAGGTCTGCGGCTAATCCTGTTGAATAGCTCTGATATAGAAAAGGACCAGGCCTTTTGCGCTGATACCGGACTCAATCCCGGCGATGTCCACAACGCCGCCAGAAAATTGGAATATGGTGAATGCGGCACGGCCCGTTTCCGCTGGTTTGGTCTGCCTGACGCTCAGTTTCCCGATGCCTTGGTGTGCTTTGTTGAACACCTCACGCCAGAGCGGGTGTTTGACTCAGCCCAGTGCCAACATGCCAACACCGCCAGTAGGCTTACTCGCCTTGGCTGGGTGGGAGACCGAATTCCAGAAAATTATCAGCGCCTGGAAGGCACAGCCGGCAACAGAGAAAGCACTCAGGTGGAGACATTGCCGCCCTCTGAGATGGGGCGTTTACTTAAGACGCCGCGGACCGACCTGTCGCCGTGGGCAGTGTTGGGAATAAACGTCCACGACCCGGACAGCTTGAAACGCCTGTTAGAAGAAAACGGTGTCCCCTTTGAAACCCACGGCAGCAGAACCGTTGTCCAACCCGATGCAACCGGCGGCTTACTGCTGGTATTTGAGAGTCTAGTCGGTAGCTGTTGACTGGGTTTGCTAGCAGCCATCGCCAATTTTCTAGCGCGCTAAGTTAGGTTCTCAAGCACCAACTGCGGGTAAAGCTGCACGCAACTTCGCCGAAAGAACATCGCGGTGCACCAAAACTGAAATCGTTCAGGCATGCCGGAATAAACCGATTCCGGCACAGCACCTAGTGAACGGTAACCATCCAGCACGCTAAACGACAGATCGCCAGCCTCAAAGTAGCTTTCGCCTTGAGTTTCCAGATACCGCTGGGCCTTACCAAGATAGGCAGGGTGGACATACAGCATTAGCGACAAAGCGACAAAATCGTGCCCCAGCCGAAGAGCTTCAGACTCCAGAAATGAGGTGACAGCAAAACTCCAACAGGTGCCGGAAGACTGTTGGTCTTTCATCGGCCCGGCTGGCACGTCAATTCGAGGATTGAACTCCTGCGCAGCCGACGCCCCGCAAATCCAGATACCAGCTAGCACTGGTAAAATCCGATTCTTGATAATGTCCATGCCGGTTAGATAGCCCAGCGTCAGTAAACGTTTAAATTTAAAGCCGAGACAATATGGGGTGACTGGTGCCGAACCTTTCTCCGTAGAAACTGGCGACCCGCGATCAAATCACTAGCGAACCACTCTTGCTCGATAGCGTTTGGTTTTGATGGGTTTGGCATTGAGCTGGGCCACAGCTTTGTCCGCGTCGGCATTGCGCACGGCAACAAAGCTGGTGGTATCGAATAAGTCGATTTTCCCAACGCTGCTTCCCGGCACACCACCATCAGCGGTTAGCGTGCCTAACAAATCCCCCGGGCGCAGCTTGTTCTTACGACCGCCGTTAATCTGCACGGTGGACATTTCCGGCACAAGAAAATCAGGCATTGGCAAATCTCCAGGCACAGAGTATTTTTTCGCAGGCTTGCCCGCCACAAGCTCGTTAATTTCGTCCCATCGCCAATGTTCTCGAGCCTCAACCAAGCTGACTGCCAAGCCAGTTTTCCCGGCTCGAGCGGTTCGACCGATACGGTGAACATACACTTCCGCCTGCTTGGGTAGCTCGTAATTGAAGACGACGTCCAGGTCTTTCACGTCTAAGCCCCGGGCCGCAACGTCGGTAGCAATCAGCACCGAAGCACTGCGATTGGCAAACCTCACCAGCACCTGGGTGCGCTCGCTCTGATCCAGATCGCCGTGAAGGGCTACCGCAGTAATGTTCTTGGACTTCAGATACCGTCCAACCTCCGCGCAATCGACTCGTGTATTACAGAACACGACGTTCAGCGCCCCGCCCCACGCCTTCAACGCATCGACCAACAACGGCTGGCGATTTTCCACGGTGACGGTAGCGTATCGTTGTTCGATCTGCGCCGGCTTTTCATCCTCGGTGACATCCACAACCACTGGCTCGCGCTGCACTCTGCGGCTGATCGCCATCATAGATTTTGGATACGTTGCACTGAACAGCAGCGTTTGCCGCCGCTTGGGTAGAAAATTCACGATGGCATCCAAGTCTTCTTCAAACCCCATGTCGAGCATCCGGTCTGCTTCATCTAACACCAGGGTTTTTGCACCGCCCAGCTTCAAGGTTGCTTTGCGCAGGTGCTTCAACACCCGCCCAGGGGTACCGACAATTACGTGGGCGCTGCGTTCCAACGACGCTATCTGCGGCCCTATGGGCGCACCGCCGCATAGGCTTAGCACCTTAACGTTATGTACTGCTCGGGCCAGTCGACGAATTTCCTTCGCCACTTGATCTGCCAGCTCGCGCGTTGGACACAACACGAGCGCCTGAGCGCGAAATTGCCCAACGTCCAGCTTGTTCAACAACCCCAAACCAAAGGCCGCTGTCTTCCCGCTGCCAGTTTTGGCTTGCGCCATCACATCCTTACCGTCCAGCACCAACGGCAACGCTTGCGCCTGCACCAACGTCATATCGTGATAGCCCAAGTCGCCCAAATTATTGAGCAGTTCAGGCGAGAGGTTCAGGGTACGGAAGTGGGTTGAATTAGGCATGGCGCGATCTTACGCCTAACCGGACGGTGACGTCCTAGAAAATCGCATTAAGAACGCAATTTAAGCCACAGTACCAACGATTCCGTCGGCTCAGAGATCAAGAAGTCGCCGGCACAAGGGAAATTGTGTAAGCAAAACGCTGGAAATGTCCGCCGTATCCGCTATTATCCCGTGTCCCACAGTGCCGGCATAGCTCAGTTGGTAGAGCAACTGATTTGTAATCAGTAGGTCCCGGGTTCGACTCCTGGTGCCGGCACCATA
>JBGCET010000050.1:0-32780 GCA_045106555.1 Lysobacterales bacterium
GCCAACGATTCTGCAGGAACAATGGGCATGGCGAAAAACATAACAGAGCAGGTCGTAACCGATAATGCCATCGAGGATGAAGTGCTTAGCGCATTAGCCTCACGGTGGACATTATCGGCGGTGACTCGTTTGACCACCAGCCAAGAGGCGGCGATTGTGGTTTACGTCGCAACGTCATTGGGATTAGGTGCGAAAAACCGCACCTACCTCGACCAACTGATCCAGGCACTAAAACTGCCTGCCGAACTGGTTGATAGCGTAGATCAGGAAATCTCCTGCGCGCTCGCGTCGGATCCTGCATAAACCTGCGGACAAAAAAAAGCCGCTCCAGTAGGAGCGGCGGAGAGGGCCCTGATTGTCAGGGCGAGGGGACGCATTCAAATTTGTGGGCGCTGACTTACCCGGTCGGTTAACTGGATTGCGGTTTGCATCATGGACTCTGAAAGCGGTTTTTCCACTTGCCCCAGCTTGGTATCGAGTCGCAAGATGACCGATGGCTCTGCGAGCAGGATGTCCACCAACTCTGGTACCAGAGCAAACTCAAGCGTGTCGATGTAAGGGTTGGAGGTGGCGCTTTTCCCGCCTCTGGCGATGTGCAGCGGCAATGGCGTCAGCCGCCGGTCCTCCAACTGGATCGTCAAGGGTTGCTCTTCGTCGCCGATGTACCACTGGCGGGGGCCATCGTGGCGTATCCAAAGAACATACTCGCTGACTTCTGCGCCTTCAGAGGGGACTTGTGCACTGAGCCCAACCGTCATTCGGCCATCACTGGAAAAACGCCCGGCACCGGTTTGCAGCGCGGTTAGCGGTGAAGAGCCAAGCTGAACACTGTACGAGCCTATGCTGTCGCTTACGCCGAGAGCATCTACCAGCGCATCGGCCTTGGCCGGTGAACTGTTCAACCCCAATGAGGCTGATGTCAGCAGTGCGTATAGACCCAATGTCTTGAACGGGTGTTCCATGAAGCTTCTCCAAAATTGCCTGTCGTTGATAACTTGGAGACAAGCTTACGGAAATTTCCCGAATCGAAAAAGTCGGATTAAATCAATAATTCATCAATTTTATTCGATGTTTATGGGCCGCTGATCACGCACGCCCCTACAGGCTGCTAGGATGTGCCAATGGCGATGAAAATTCTGGAAGTACTCACCGGCGAGGGCCAGTTTGAGACCATTCAGGCGGTGGCCGAGCAATATTCCCTCATCACGGTGTCTACCGACCGGCCACAGGAGCAGGACTACTGCCGAGCTCGGCTGCTGGTGGATGACGACCAGCTGCAGCAAGTAACCGATACATTGCTGAAAGCACTTAGCGCTGATGTCGACAGCCGGATAATTGTGGAACCCGTAGATTCGGTATTGGCACCTGGTGGCGAGGAATTTGAAAAACCTTCGGCCAAGAAAACCACCCGGGAACAGCTGTTCAGCGAAGTACGAGGTGGTGCTCAGCTCGACTCCAATTATATCCTGCTGGTGGTGCTTTCCACCCTGGTTGCGGCCATCGGTCTGATCCAGGACAACGTTGCGGTGATCGTCGGCGCGATGGTGATTGCACCCTTGTTGGGGCCTAACCTGGCGCTTTCACTGGGAACTGTTCTGGGCGATCGCCGACTGGTGCGCGAGGCACTTATCAGTGGAAACGTTGGGGTGGTCATTGCGTTGCTGATCAGCGTGGCCATCGGCGCCCTTTGGCCGGGGGAAATTCTCAGCAGCGAAGTGCTGGACCGCACACACATTGGTTTGGATGGCATGACACTTGCGCTGGCCGCCGGCGCGGCAGGCGTGTTGTCCTTAACAACCGGCCTGCCTTCCGTGCTGGTGGGCGTCATGGTGGCGGTGGCGTTATTACCGCCTACCGTCGTTGTAGGCATGACCCTGGGTAAAGGCCTTTTTATTCATGCCACCGGCGCCGCGCTGTTTCTTATTGCCAATGTGGTGTGCGTTAACCTGGCCGCCAACGTGGTGTTTTTGGCCCGCGGTCTGCGACCCAGAACCTGGATTGAGCAACGCAAAGCGCGTCAGTCGCGCCTGCTGTCCCTCATATTCTGGTTGGTATCGCTGACTGTACTGATTGTCATCATTGCTCTGCGCGGAGACGCGCTGTTACCTCTCTCATGACCACCGCCGCACAGGGTTACTCGGGCAAACCTCTATACCAAAAACTGGGCCTGAAACCCGGTATGCGCTGCCTCGTGCTGGGTGCGCCGGCTCACTACGCCAACCTGGTCCAAGGCGTGGAAGAGGTAAGAATCATGAAGCGGGCGAAATCCGCGGATGTGGTGCACGTGTTTTGTCGTCATCAGACAGATCTTCGCCGACGGCTGGCCGGTGCGCTGGAAAAACCGGTGGATGGCGGAATGGTATGGATATCATGGCCAAAAAAAACGTCACCGCTGTTCAAGGATCTGGTAGAAAACGACATCCGACGCGAAGTGCTCAAGACCCAATGGGTGGACGTCAAAGTTTGCGCGGTGGATGCCGATTGGTCGGGGCTGAAGTTTCTGCGTCGCCGGAAGACTTAACCACCTGTTGAGAAAATCGCCCTCCGGTCAGGTCGCGCCGTGAACAAAACCGGCAACCTGACGGGACCACGCTTCGGGCTGTTCATCCACGATGTCGTGAGTTCCTCCGCTAAGCTCCTGATAGGCAAAGTCCGGCCTCAAGGTGTGCGCTTTTTTCGCCAGATAATAGATGTCGTCGCCGCTGTTAGTCCGAATCATTGTCGGCACTGACAGGGCGAGAAAGTCGGGTTCCATCAAATAATTGAAAGCGGCGTGATGACCATACCAAACAGTCTCTCCTGCCCATAGCTGATCCACCAAGCGTCGATGCATGGCACTTTTGTCGGTCCAACCGGGCGTATATTTGACACGAGTTTCCCACGACTCGCCCAAATGGGAACCATCACCAGAAATTCTGGGAGGTTCGTGCTTAATATCTTTGAACGGCTCCAAATCCTCGGCATTCAGCAATGGCGGCCCGTCCAGGATCAACGATTTCACCATTGTCGGATGGGCTACCGCAAAGTGGGTCAAGATGGCTCCACCGGTGTGGTGACCGAGGAAGTGGGCACTGCACAGATTCAGGCCAGCCAGCACCGACGGAAATATGGACGCATAGTCCGCAATGGTTGGCGGTGTTGCCGGAACGTCGGAATTGCCGTAACCGGGCGTATCGATGGCAATGGCACGCAAACCCAATTCTGCTAACAGCGGCAGGGCCTTTTCAAACTGGCGCGCGCACACCGGCGACTGATGGGCGAGAATCAACGTCGGCCCTTGACCACAGTCGTAGTAGTGAACCTGTCCGAATGGCCCGTCCAGATAACCTTTTCGCACCCTATGGCCGGTCCCGCTCAATTCAGGCATTGCCGGAGCCAACGTTGAGCATCCAACGGTCATGGCTGACGCGGACGCCATACCCACGGCCAAGATGTGTCGTCGTTTCATTGTGAGTCATCCTGAATTTACCGCCGCCATCGTGTTCATGGATGAGCGCTGATCTCCATATAGATGCCGTTAGGGTCAAACAAGGAAACCGACCGAAGATGAATTTTTGATTTTCCGTCAGGGGAAGGCACCTCCCAATCTACTGGAGGGGTCACCACGTTAGCCCCATGCGCCTGGGCGCGGTCGTAAACGCCATCCACGTCCTCGGTTTCTATCACCAAAATAGGCTCACCCATGCGTATCTTTGTGCGCTTTTCCAGCGTGCCGGTATCAAAAGGTGGACTAAGATATTGAAGAAACCCGAGCTTGCCGATTTTCGGGTCGTTTGCCTGAACAATAACCAGCAGCACCTCGTCATTGTCAGGGGCTCCGGACGGAGGAAAACGATAATCCGCTTTCAACACATTGTCGTACCAGACGGTCCAACCAAACACCTCCTGGTAAAATCGTGCTGCGGCTTTGGCATCAGCTACAACAAAGGTGGTTCGTTTAAAAATGTCGCTGGTCATAACTTCCCTTGGAGAGTGACAGTTGGCGTGACACTGATTTCGGGCTGCAATCGGTCAATGCCATAATGCCACACTCTTGGATTCAAGTGACCCAAACCGCTATGCCCGTATCTGAAATGAACCGACAGTGGACCGTAGCCGTACATCCTCAGAATCACTTGGAGCCTGAGCATTTTGCCTATCGAGAGCAAGAAATTGCTGACGTGGGAGAAGGCCAAATTCTGCTCAAGTCTCACTATCTGAATGTTGCGCCCGTAATGCGTATGTACATGATGAAAGACGGCGGCGGTTTTTCTACCGAAAGTGCATTGAATATCGGCGATGTCATTCATGGCCGGGGTGTGGCGGAAGTCCTTGAGTCCAAGCATCCAAAATTTCATCCTGGCGACTTTGTGCATGGCCAACTGGGTTGGCAAACCCACAAAGTCTCGTCCGTCACAGCTCAGGAGAAGATCATTCGTATGCAGCGGCGAAATGTGCCCGCCTATTACGGTTTGTCGGCCCTTGGTATGACAGGTTACTCCGCCTACTGCGGTTTTGTCACGCGTGGCGAACCTAAGGCAGGCAACGCGGTGCTGGTATCTGGCGCAGCCGGTGGTGTCGGCTCCCTAGTTGTGCAAATTGCTCGTGCGATGGGCTGTGGTCCAGTCGTTGGGATTGCCGGCACCGAGGAAAAATGTCAGCGGGTGAAAGAACTGGGTGCCCACCATATGATCAACTACCGCACCGACAACGTCGCGGAACAAATCGCCCAGTATCTTCCCGATGGCATAGACGTGTATTTCGACAACGTCGGTGGAGCCATTTTGGAGGCCAGCCTTGACCACCTGGCGGTTGGTGCTCGCGTGGTGTTATGCGGCTCAATCTCGGAATATGAAATGACCCAGCGAAGCGGCCCGAAAAACTACACCCGGCTGCGCAGCACAGATTCCGATATGCGGGGATTTTTTGTATACAACCACGCGGCAGATTTTGAGCGGGCGGAATCGGACATGGCACGCTGGATCCGTGAGGAAAAGCTCCACGCCCTGATTGACTTCAGCGACGGCTTTGACGCCCTTCCCGCCGCCCTGATGGGTCTTTATTCCGGCACCAACATTGGCAAGCGAATGGTCAGAGTTAATCCAGGTGAGGACGTCGTCTACTAACGTGGCTGACGTCCATCGCATTTCCCTCAATACCGCAACGGTGCGCGAACAATGGACCTTGAGCCAAGCTATCGAGGGGTGTCAGCGTCACGGAATTCGCGCCATCACGCCATGGAGAAACCAAGTTGCCGAGATGGGTCTCGCGCAGGCCGCCAGACGGCTATCTGACGCACAACTGCAGGTGACCGGACTGTGCAGCGGCGGTTTGTTCACCGTCCCAGGAGGCCAACGCTGGAATACCATGATCGATGACAATCGACGTGCTATTGAGGAGGCCGCAACCCTTGGCGCTGATTGCCTGATTTTGGTAGTAGGCGGCCTTATGCCAGGCTCAACTGACCTGGAAAGTGCGCGCGGTCTTGTGGAGGACGCTCTCCACGAATTGGCGCCTTACGCCAGGCAAGCAGGCGTGCCTTTGGCCATCGAGCCACTACACCCCATGTACGCCGCAGACCGTGCGTGCATCAATACGCTTGGCCAAGCTAACGACCTGTGCGATCGCGTCGGTGATGGCGTGGGCGTGGTGGTTGATGTTTACCACGTGTGGTGGGACCCGAACCTTCAGTCAGAGATTTCCCGCGCTGGCAAAGATCAACTGTTGGCCTTTCATTTAAGCGATTGGCTGGTACCGACTACGCATCTGGCACTGGACCGAGGCATGATCGGTGATGGAGTGATTGACCTGCCAGGTATCTCGCGCTGGATGACGGACAGCGGCTATGAAGGCTATTTTGAGGTCGAGCTTTTTTCCACTCGCTGGTGGCAACGTGATCCGGATGAGGTTCTGACCACAATACTAACCCGGATGAATAACGCTATCTGATACCCTTATTACTGGTCGGCAAGGGGTGCCCATGTAGCCGGCGGCCTGACAACTATCCGGAGAATAATCATGCGACGACGTCGATTCCTGAAATCTTCTGCAACTGCCGCTGCTGTCGCTGCCCTTCCACAGGTCTCACTGGCGGCCTCGTTAAGGCATGTACCCACCAAGGTCCCAGGGGCTGTTGAGGCGATCACTGCGGACCGTCAGTCTGTTACCTTACCGTCCGCAGTAGTCCAGGAATTTAGCGATACCCTAAAGAGCCATCTGTTACTGCCCGGAGTGGACGGCTATGACAGCGCTCGGCAATTGCTTAACCCATCCTTTGACAAGCGCCCCGCACTGATTGCTCAACCTACCGGCGCCGCGGACGTGCAAACCGCCGTTCGCTTTGCCCGCGACCATAACCTTCTGCTGGCTGTGAAATGCGGCGGGCACAGTGCTTCAGGAAAAAGCAGTTGTAATCAGGGTCTGCAGATCGACCTGTCGAAGTTTCATGGAGTCCGGGTCGATACTCAGGCAAAGACCGCCCGGGTGGACGGCGGCAGCCTGCTCGGAGAGCTGGACCACGAGTCCATGGCCCATGGACTTGTCACAACCGCCGGCACGGTGTCTCACACAGGAGTTGGCGGGCTTACCCTGGGGGGGGGATTTGGCCGCCTGGGCCGGCGCTTCGGTATGACCATCGATAACGTGCTTGAGATGGATGTGGTAACGCCGGACGGCAGCCTGCGGCGGGCCGCGCCCGACGAAAATCCCGACCTTTACTGGGCGCTGCGCGGGGGCGGGGGTAACTTTGGGGTGGTCACATCATTTCTTTTTGCTTTGCACCCGATGCAGCGACAGGTCATCACCGGACGCTTCAATTACCCCTTATCTGAGGTTAAACAGGTGCTGCGTTTTTACGGCGAATACGGCGAAAACGCGCCGGATGAACTGGACATGTTTGCCAGCGTGTTTTCCCGCCCTGGCGGAGCGCCGGCCAGCGTAACCATGGGTTTCGTATGGTCCGGCGATCCAGCAAAATTGGATTCAATTACCACAGCCCTGGGCAAAGCCGGAAGCGTGATCAAAGAAACCATCAACCCGATTGATTATGTGGCGTTACAGCGTTCAGGCGACTCCACTGACCCCAGAGCCAACGGTACTTATCAAAAGTCCGGATTCATCGGTTCGATTACTGACGCCATGGTGGATGACATGGTAGATCACTTCGACCCTAAACCTGACCGAGCCACCTGGATAGCGTTTCAACAAACCGGCGGTGCCATCGGACGCGTTGCCAATGATGCCACGGCGTTCCCCCATCGCGAGTCCCAGTTCAACATGCTGGCCTTTATGGCCTGGAAGTATGGCGCTGACTCCATCCAACACGTTAAAGACATCAAGGCGTACTGGTCTCACATGGAACCGTACACCCGTGGCTTTTATTCCAACGACGTATTCGATCAGACTCAGCAGTCAGTGAACGCCAACTTCCGCGAGAATTTCGCCAGGCTGCTGGCGGTAAAAAATCGCTACGACCCAAGCAACTTGTTTCGCCTCAATACCAATATTTCGACGCCAGGCTGATCATGACAGCTCATTGGGTTGCGCGAGTTTCTTCAGCAACATCAGTCATCGCACCGACCACCGCGCGCTCAAGCTCCGACATGGGAAAGGGTTTACACAAAAAACGGCAATTTTCATCCACCACGTCGGCGTAACCCGAGATTTACAGCACGGCCAAGCCGGGGCGCTTGGTGGATGTCTTCAGAATCCAGTTTTTCTGAGTCTGATACAGTGATTGCCATGCAGTTGATCAGCCAATCCTCAATGGCAATTCTTGAAGCCCATCATCCAGAGGCTGCCGCCGAATTGGGGCGACTGTCCCATTTGCTGGATCAATCGGTCATACCGCTAGAAATTCTGCAACTATGCCAGGGCTGTTTGCTCGCTGGCATTAATGGCCAGGCACCCCCCTCCCCGAAACACCCCTCAGCGTTGGAATTGGCGTGCCTTCATCTGTGCGAACAGTTCAGGGCTTCGGTTTCTGGCGTGAGTGATCGTCAAATTCAGGCGCTTCTTGCTCATCTCAGCGCTGATGATACTTACAACCTGTGCAGCGCTATATATCTGATCGAAATGTCTCACAAACTGGACCGAACGCTACAGGCGGTTTTGTCATGAATGAAAGCCAACCCCGATTTCCCGCCCAGGACATGACGCCTGGCGTTTCAAGCGAGGGTCCTTTAGACCTTGCCATTGCAGATTTTGCCGCGGCGGCGGTCCGGGCCGATGGCGTAGATCCTGTATTGACCGAAATGGTGCGTCTGCGGTGTGCCCAGTTTCACGACTGCAGACTCTGTGGATCTTTGCGCACACAAGAAGCGCTGGATTGCGGCTTCGACGAATCCATGCAGGAAAAACTGTCCCGTCATCCAGAGGCTGAACTGGACCGCCGAACCAAAGCCGCATTGGCGCTGTGTGACGCAATGCTCATAGACCCGACAAGCATTGAAGACGACCTGGGCAGCGAGTTGGCGCAACACTTCACTCAAGAGCAGATTGTTGAGATTTGTGTTGACGTGATGAAGTGGAGTCAGCAAAAGGCCTTTGTCGCATTGAGAATTGAACCTCCCGTAGCAGAAACCCACCTTACCCAGTTGCTGTTTGACGATAACGGCCATCCTCTATTCGGCGATCCGATACCCGCCGAGTAGGCGCCTGACCGGACTCCTCTTCCCCGCAAAACTGTTCGCCAAGACAATGAAGCACAACCCTTACCGACCCTACACCCCGAACGCCGAATTCATGCAGCTGCTAGGTGATTACAGCGGCAACAAGGTCAACGGCATTGACGAGGTGAATCTGCGCCCTCCGACAATGGTTTGGTGGGCCCCCGATATGGATGCGGTGGTGTTCGGAAAAGCGCAGCTTTGGTTTTACTCTCACGAGGAACCTGACGACGAAATGCGTGAGCTGCGGGCAAGCCGGGTCGAAGCGGTTACCGCGCCGTTACCTCCAGTCAGTGAACAACGAGTCGAGCGGGAACCCGGCCAATGGACCGCGGAACTGGAGAAGTTTGTTGACTCGGGCGATTGTGAAATGACTGGCGTCACTCGTGTTCAACCCCAATGGGTATTCGATCACGAACACACCACCCTTCCCACGATAATTATGCTGGGTGTTCAGCATGACTTTGAGGAACTGCGCCACGTACCCGAACTGCGCGGGGGAAAAGACGTTACCCGGCAATATTTACGCGCAGCAAAAGCCTCCAAAAAGGTCGCCACCTGGTTGCGCAGCCAGGGTTACCAGGCGGATGCCATCACCGGCCCGATGACGGGAAAACTGTTAATGATCCCGCCCGCCATTGAATGTGGTTTTGGCGAACTGGGAAAACATGGGTCAATCATCAATCCGGAGTTTGGGTCTGGATTCCGTTTGGGCGCGGTCCTCACCGACGCCCCGTTTGCCAGCACAAACAAACGCGCGTTTGGCATCGATGATTTTTGCAGTCGCTGTCGAGTATGCGAAAACGCCTGTCCACCGTTAGCCATTAAGCCTAAAAAGGCGCTGGTTCGCGGTGAAACCAAATGGTCTGTTGACTTCGATCGCTGCATTCCATTTTTTGCTGAGTCTTCCGGCTGTGCGATCTGCCTTGCCGTGTGCCCTTGGACGCGACCTGGCGCGGGCGCCAAGCTGGCAAGCAAACTTGCCCGTCGATCAACGCCGCTGGCGAGAGGCGACTGATACTAAAATCACCGACCGCCAACTGATGCAGGATTTTGATTTAGGGTAAATTGAAGTCAGGCTCAAAGTTATTATCAAAAATTGAATCCTGTAACACCGTGACCATCGCTGCCGGGCCTTGATCGCCGTCAGCATCAGTCACCATGTAGGTAAAGTGATCACTGCGGACAAACGTCGCGTCGGGCGCATAGGTGAAACTGCCGTCGACGGCCATCTCAAAATTTAACGCTCGCACCGGCGCTACCAGAGTCACCACTGTCGAAGGGCCGTTGCCCAGGTCATCGACACCGAGCCCGTTGTCCATCGTCACCTGACCATCGGATACGACGCCGGTATCATTGAGCAACACAAGGTCGTCAACAGGGTCAGGGGTCGGATCAATCACTACCGATATCATCCCCAGATTGCTGCGTGTGCCGTTGCTGTCGACAATGGTGTATCCCACCAAGTCCACGCCGGCAGCGTTTTCATCCGCCTGGTATCGGAACAGCCCTTGATCGCCGGTCAACGCAAGCACGCCCAACGACGTTGAGCCCTCCAGCTGATATCGATACGGCGGCGTTCCCAGCTCATCAGCGCCATGCCCGTTGTCTGAGCGCAGGTCGCCCATCAGCATCGGGCTGTCTTCTTTGACTGAATAACTGTCGTCGCGAGCGATGGGCACTCGATTGACCATCAATGCGCCGTCTTGCCCTCCCGTTGAAGGCACGGGCTGACCCAGCAAATCGGAATATTGCTCACCGGATATTTGCAACGAAGCCGGACCCGCTGGGGTCTCGGACGCAACATTAAATGTAACCTCGATGGCGTCAGTAGTATCGGGCACCTCAGTAAGCGCAAGAGACAAAAACACCAATCGGCCCGTACGCGCAACGCCAGCGCATCCGATTAATCGGCAATCGATGTGGGTAATGACAATATCCGGCGAAGAGAAAGAGAGCTGAATCTCTCCGGCAACCACCCCGGAGCCCGTTCCAAGATAGTCCAAAATGATTGCGTTGCCGGTACTTCCAGCATCAACCGACACCTGCCCTCCCACCAAAGCCGGTTGGGCGAGCAAATATCCGGGCAAACCAAGACAACAAAATACCGGCAGGAATGTCGTCAACATGCCACGTAAGCCGACGAAAAAACGAAGAGATGAACCCATGGTTTTTAAGACTTTCTGGATGAGACTGTTTCATCGTCAATACCTGCCCACGGCTTTAGCGGTTGATCCTCATTCGTAAGATTTACCTAAACTCTTGAAAGCATCTTCCCTTTAACCGGTCTTCTGGATGACTTCAATAGAAGCCTGCGAGATTTGGGATTAGCCAGCTACAGTGGTTTGGACACCGGCCGCCTGCCAGTACCATCAAGCTTTATCGTGTCCAAAATGGGTGAGGTGATTTTTCAGTACTCCAACCCCGACCACACCCGAAGAATCGACCCAGAACTCCTGTTGACGGCAGCGCGGTTAAACGCCCAGAACATGGCATCCAGGGCCTTAACCGATTTTGTTGACGACGACACAAACGAGTGACCCGCAGCATGGGTCAGTGGAAACGCGTAGGCACGATAGCTATCGGTGCCGGTTGTGGTGCACTCCTACCGGCGTCAGTATCCAGGGATAAAGCGTCAGCAGACCTAAGCAAACGGTCAGGCCGATAAATCCCCAGGGAATGCCAACGACACCATCCATCACCGTTGTTGAGGCTAACGCCGCAATCGCGACACTACCAGTTGCCGTAAAGCGACCCGCCAGGAGTGATAGCGGTGCCACCTGGGCAAACGCCCGAAGGGCAAACCCAAACCCCATTGCTAAAACCAGCGCCAGCGCGCCAAAGACCTTGGGATAGTGGGCCAACAAAAACTGCGGCCATTGTTCCATGCCAGATAATTTGTACGCTATCGCCAGGCCAACCATCACAATGGCCATCGCGATGACAGCAACCCGCCGGTTAATGGATTGACTGGCGAACGCGCCCAGCGCCAGCGTGTTACCACACAATACCCAGGCCATTACCGGAACAGCTCCCGCAGCCAAAACGGCAGCAATAATGGCCCCATCAAGGCCATGGGTTTCACACAATAAAGCCCACGCCTGTACAAGCCTTTCTGAAACGCCGCCCAACATCCAAACAGCGAGTAGTGGCAGAGCCACAACGTACGAACTGAGCCCGATGCTGAAAGCCGCGACTTTTAGTTTGGCAAAGGCAAGTTCAACTGAAGTCAGCGGCCTGATCGCCGCAAACCCAGACATGCGATGATCGTTGGCGCCAATATGCGATTTTGCCAGCTCAAATCCGACCACCGCAGAAATATACAGAAACACCCCCACCACAATGGACGTTCCAGCGACCGCATCCTCGCTGTCGCCGGGCAGATAGTGCACCAGCAACAGCAATCCCGCGAAGAACACCGAAGCGATCGGTAATGCGGAGCCGAACACCCGCCATTCAAACCAGAATTGGGCCTGGCGCGGGTCGCTTAGCGGCTCTGGGAGCGCAAACCCCGGGATGGTGAAATCAGACCAGAATATGGTCTGACCAAATATTTGCCCAGTGCGTACGCGGGCCAGCGACGTGCTGGCCAAGCAAACACCGCTGGCCGCCAGAAGGCTAAGCACTGATGCGGCAACCCAGTACGGCATAACCGGACCGGCGGTAACCGATAGCGTTGAAACAACCGCGGCACCAGAGGCGGCAAACACAATGATCACCAATAATGCAGCGCGCATGGGTGAACGGTTAAGGCCCCAGTTAATTGTCTGCATCCAACTGATGGCGATAATAACCGCCACAAGCACCCAGAAATGATCACTAGCCTTCGTGGGCTGCTCAAGCGTCAACAGCAATAGTATTTCAACAAACACAAAAACTGTTGCTATGGCGGAGATCATCGGCACCGCTACCAGCATTACGGTAGGCAGCGGCAACTTCAAGACATGGCGAGGGAAACCGGTTTGGAGAGTCTTTGAGGAAAATTCGGCGTACGAAAAAATCATCACCAGGTACGCCACGCTCCAGACCGCAAGAATTTTCGCCATGCCGTAGCCCGGGCGAAATCCGGGCCAGTGATAGACCACCTGCTGCGCTGCCAGCAACACCAGCGGAACGCCAAACAGTGTGCCAAACAAACCGATGCGATTGCGTGCCCACAATTCCCACAGCAGAGCTTTTGTCTGTGTAACGCGCACGTTAAGCCAGACGTCGGCCAGTCGGGGCTTGACTTCGCACCAGAAAAATCTCATCAAGATTCAGTCGAACTGACTGTGCAATTTGCACACCGCAGGCCTGGGCTCTGCGAGAAAATTCGTGTTCGTTTCCATACCAGTCGACCTGCCACTCATCACCTACCGATGCACTTCGAAGCACCCGTTTATCACCATCAATAAAATTCGGCGCGGAGCTGCAGCGCAACGTGAATCGGTGGTGCTTGTTCAGAACGTCGTCCATGGATGCGGACAGCAGAAGCTGACCGCTTCTCAGCATCACCAGATGGTCACTGACGCGCTGCACTTCTTCCAGTAGGTGAGATGAAAAAATCACTGTGCGTCCCTCATCGACCACGGTGCGAATGATGGCCGCCAGAATATCCCGCCGTATGTTGGGGTCCAGGCCGGAGGAAGGCTCGTCCAGCAATAACAGGTCGGGGCGATGGGCCTGAGCTAAAACCAGACCGAGTTGGGCACGCATGCCTTTGGAAAGCGTGCGCACCGTTGATGAAAGATCCAACCCAAAAAGCTCAATCAATTCCTTGGCGTAACGGTGGTCCCAGTGTTGGTAGAACGCCGCCGTGTAATTGAGCAACTCGGACAGTTTCATCCAGGCGGGCAAATCCGGCTCTTCGGAAAGATAGCCGATGCGAGAAAGCGTAGATTCCGGCTCGGCGACTGGATTGTTGCCAAAAACCTTCACCGTCCCGGCCTGGGCTTTGTACAGGCCCAAGATGTGTTTGATCAACGTGGTTTTTCCCGCGCCATTTTCGCCGACAATGCCAAAAACCTGCCCCGGTTTCACCTCAACACTAACGTCTTCAAGGGCCACTTTCTGGTCAAAACGACGCCCAAGATGTCTGATGCAAACCACAGGCTCGGCCTGGACGGTTTTCATGCAGATTTCTCGTCGGAGTAAAAATCCTGGGCGGGGTGCGTTTGTTGGGCAAGTTTCTTGATTAACTCAATGACCTGTTCCAACGGCACATTCATTTGATGGGCCTCAGCCAGCAGCGCATTGGCCCTGTTCTCCATGAGCCGTTGTTTCTCGAGGGCGGACAGGGGCGAAATACGATCAGCGACATAAGTGCCGGCACCACGTCGCTTGAACACCCAGCCCGAGCTTTCCAGTTCACGATACGCACGGGCGACGGTATTGGGATTGATCAGCAGTTGCTCGGCGAGTTTTCTGATGGGTGGCATCTCTTTGCCAGCGCCAAGCCGACCGCTGGCGATCAAGTGTTTCACCTGCTGCACAATCTGCTGGTAAACCGGCACGCCATCGTGATGGGAAAGGTGGAGATCCAAAATTGGCCTCAATATTTATTGTATTAGAACAATAATACAATTAAATCATCATTAAAAGTCAAACCTGCCTGCGTCCATCACAACAAGGATTAAACCTAGGGCATTTGGAGCTCCCCCAATGGCTTAGTCGAAATACGCTTGCACGATGGGTTACAGAAAATCGCGAATGGCTGACACAAAATCGTCGGATGAAGGCTCACGACCCAGCAGTAGATGGTTGTCACTTTCCAACCCAAGAAATTCGGCGTTGGGAATGGCCGCGGCCAGCTCGATGCCGGTTTGCACAGGAATACGTTGATCACGCAAGGAATGAATCACCAGCGTTGGCACTTGAAGCTGGGCCAGCAGATGTCGCACATCAATGTCGCCAAATGCTGACAAAAACCTGACCGCGTTTTGAGGCGATGTTGTGGAGCGCTGGAACTCATTAAACCACTGCAGCTCTTGTGCCGTAGCTGTGGGCATAAACGTGGATGAAAAGATCTGCCGATAAGCTGGGTTGTCTTGGCCCCACCCCGTCGCAGTCAGAGTCATGATGGCTTCCCGCTCGGCAATGGTCTGGGGGCTTGCTCCGATCCGCCAGCCCGCAGGATAACCCCCAAACAATATCAACTTGGAAACCCGGTGTGGGTGTTTAACGGCGTAAGCGATCGAAACGGCAGCGCCTTGAGAAATGCCCAACAGCGCGAAACGCTCAACCCCTGACGCATCCACCACAGACTCAAGATCGGCGACAAAGGCATCAAAGCTCATATCCCCAATATCCCAGTCGGACAGCCCATTGCCACGCTCATCGTATCGAATCAGTCGATAGTCCATGGCCAGCTGCCGAAACAATGGGCTCCAGATGGGTGAGTCCCAGTCCAGCTCCAGGTGGCTCAGCCAGTTGGCCGCTTTGACCAGCGGTTTGCCCTGGCCAACCGTTGCGTAGGCAATGTTGACGTTGTCCTCAGCCTTACAAAACTGAATTTTTTGACGGCTTAAAAATTGCCCTGTGTCCGTTGGCACCGCTGCGCCAATGCCTGAGTCAGGCGTCACCCCAGGGTCTGGTGGGGTCCAATCAACGGCGGCTTTTTGAAATCGCTGGGCAAACTCCACATTGCAGTCCTTAGCCTCTTGGCCAAGCCCAAACTGCTGCAGGCGCTGGATAAGGTTGCTGGCTGCACTGCGGCTGAATGGCTCCGCTTCACTCCACTCCCTGGCCAGCGGTAACAGGCGTTTGGGTGACGTATCAGGATGGGTAGCCAGCCGCGCCATGATGCGCTCACGCAGGTGCTCGATCTCCTGACGTTGGGCGCACAGCCAGGCATCAAACGCTGGCTGATCGGACAAATCACAACCGTCCAGAAGGGTCTCGTCCAGCATTGTGGATATAACCTCCAACCGGTCGACGCCAATATCCTGGCTATCGATTTCAGCCGCCAGCAGGCGTCGGTCGATATCGATATCATTCGTTTGTATGCCTACACGCTCACGATCCGCCGCCAGGTAATCAATGTCGCCCACCTTTACCAGTGGGCGAATCTTGCTGAGCGACCAGCGCAGCGCCCCACGGGGATCATCGGGCTTCCACCACAGCAACTCGCACAGACTCTCGCGCCGGTGAGATCGGCCGGTGAGCAACAAATAACCCAGCAAGGCCCGGGTTCGCCGGGACGCAGGCAGAGCCAGCTCCTCACCGTCTCGACAAACCGCGATCTCCCCGAGTGTCTTTACCCTTAACCCAGCCACGGAAAGCGCCTGCCTAGCCTGGGGATTGCCAAGAGAGTTTTGTTGACTGTTCTCAAACCGATGAATGTCGTTGGCAACTTAAGTTGTCCTTAAAAGGAATGGAAAACGTGTCGATATTGTGCCCCAAACGAGAGTGCCGTCCTATGTTCCGGGAAAATTCCACGCTAATTCACACGCGGCAACAACGATCACTTCCACGTGATGTTGTTAAAACTGGGGTTCAGTGGACATTTGACGGCATTGACACATAATTTCCCGGAAAACGCGGTCGCTACACTGTCAGCATCGAAAATCACAAAATAATTAGAATTCCATCAATACTTTCAATCACTACGCCAATATCCTATCCCGAAACCAACATAATCAGTGAGACCCAACGTCATGAGCGCACTTAACTTGCGAACTACCTTTGCGATCGCCGCCTTTTTCCACCTGACAGAGGCAATGGCCCAGGACGCCCCCGCAGACGCCCTGGACGCAAGCTGGATATCGGTTTGCACAGGCGCCCAACCCAACTCCACATTTTTTGACCGCTGCCAGGAAATCATCAATGCTGGGCCAGGCTCCGCAGGCCGCCGATCCGCAGCCGCCGTTGGCAATAATCTAGGAGTGGTGGGGGCCCAGGGTCGACGGGCGACCCGCGACGAAGAACGCGCAGATGCCGCCAGGGTCAGCAAAGACTTTGGCGCTTGGTCAATATTGGCCAACGCCAGACTGGGCAACCGAGACCGGGATGCCAGCGACTTCGAAAATGGCTTCTCCGAAGATGTCAGAGCGTTTGATTTGGGCCTGGACTATCGAATTAATGATCAGTGGGTGATAGGTGCGGTGGCCACGTTCGAAAATGCGGATGCGGACTTCGATGGGCAGGCCGGCGAGCTGGATGCCGACAGTCAGGCACTGACGACTCTGGTCAGCGGCACATTTGGCAATGGCTGGTGGGCCCAGGGATATCTGGGATATCGAGCCCTTGAATATGACGCAACCAGAAACATCAGCTACCAATTGGTGGTGAACGCCGACACACCTCAGGAGGCCGAGTTCAATGTTGCCGACCTGGCAACCGGCTCCACCGACGGCGACCAGCTTATTGCCGGCATCGGCTTTGGGAAAACCCTCGCCCAAGGCGCGTGGTCATTAACGCCGCAACTTGCCTTGGATGTTGTTGACACCGATATAGACGCCTACGCAGAACTGAGCGGCAATGGCCTTGCACAACGCTTCTCCAGCCAGTCTGTCAGGTCTCTGAGCGTGAGCGGCGGCATGCAGGTCGCTCGTTCCATCAGCATGAACTTTGGCGTCCTGCAGCCCTTTGGCCGCTTAACCTGGCAACACGAGTTCGATAATGATGCACGAGAGCTAACCTCAAGCTTTGTCAGCGACACTGCGGGCACCACCATTTCCTACGCCACCCAATCGCCGGATCGAAACTTTGGCGAATTGGCCATTGGCGTGACGATGGTTCTCGCCGACGGCAAAAGTGCTTACATCGGCTACCGCCATTTGCTGAGCCATACATTTTTGGACGACGGCCAGCTGCAGATCGGCGGACGGTTTGAGTTCTAGCGCCTGACCCCGTTGGGCTATCAGTGGTTGAGACAAAAACTCCTTACAAAAAAAAGGCCGCGCAATGCGCGGCCTTTTCGTGAGTCGGGCAGGATCTGCCCTCGTGTTTTCACTGAAACATCAAACTGGGATGACTCCCGTTGCACACGACTGCAGACTCCAAACCATTCGATACTCACCAGACATGTGATCACCTCCTTCAATTCGCTCTTGGGACACTGATAATGCCCCATTGTTTGGAGGCAAACCACTACTAGCAGACAACGAACCCAACAAATTGTCGCCGGCTTTCCGCTATTCTTACGCTATCGACAACCAACCGGCGGCATTCAGATCATTTCAATGAAGACTCTTCTCGCTTTCTTGTTCCTGTATATCGGCTCGGCCACGGCCGGCAATGTGCTGTACGTCGCCACCGACGGCAATGACAACTCGGGAACTGGGGACATCGGCAATCCCTTGGCGTCGATTCAGCAAGCGGTGAATTCTGCGTCAGATGGCGACCTGATTTTGGTTCGTCCTGGCGAATATTTCGGCCGTCAGCGGTTGGATCGTCAGTTCACCAACGGCATAACCATTCGCTCAGAAATCCCCTACATGGCCCAGCTGAGAAATAATCAGCAGGTAGTCACGGTTTTTTCCGGTCAGGGCATCACTATCGAAGGGTTTGATATCGCCCACGACGGACCTGGCGCCAGCCCTTTAGTTTTTCAGGTACAGGACACCATTGCCGGCCAGGCCGCCACCTCCAGGATCGTGATACGCAACAACATTCTTCATGACAGTTACAACAACGATATCTTGAAGGTCAACAATGGCGCTCGCTCCATCGACATTGTGGGCAATATTTTTTACAACCAAACCGGATCGGACGAACACATCGATGCTAACAGTGTCGTCGACGTATCGATCGTCGATAACGTGTTTTTTAATGACTTCGCTGCCTCAGGCCGCAGCAACAACAACAGTACGTCGAGCTTTATCGTTGTAAAAGACTCCAACGCCACTGACGATGATGTTCTGGGATCGGCCAATATTGAAGTGTCACGTAACGTATTTCTTAACTGGCAAGGCAGCGCCGGATCTAACTTCCTCTTACTCGGAGAAGACGGCGCTTCCTATTTCGAAGTGCAGGGGGCGGTGGTAGAAAACAACCTGATGATTGGAAACAGCAACAACACCATGAGAGCTGCGTTCGGCGCCAAGGGCGTCAGCGACGTGTTGTTCCGACATAACACCATTGTCGGTAACCTTCCCGCCAGTGGATTCGCTTTCAGACTGAACATTGAAGGCAGCAATCAGCCTGTGACCGATGTGCGGTTTTACAACAACATTTGGTCGGACCCTACCGGTACCATGAATCGCTTTTCCAATACGCCCGCCGGTGAATCGACAGGTTCAGTCCTGACCAACAACTTATACTGGAATGGCGGAGCATCAATTCCGCAAAACGGCAACGATGTGATCAATTCAGCCGACGATTTTTCTGCCGTACTGGGAGACCCGGTTCTGGCCTCTCAGGTCACCCTGGTGGTACCCGTGTGGAACAGCCAAACCTCCGAATTCGCCGATGGCTCCCAGAGTATCCGTCAGGCCCACCGCCAACTGGTTGAGCGCTTCGGCACACCGGGCCCGGGTAGCAGCGCCATTGACGTTGCGCTAGGCAGCCAAGTGCCTTCCGTAGACATTCTAGGCACTCCCAGGAATCCACAGAATGCCGATATCGGTGCGCTGGAAAGAGATAACCCGGACGTGCTATTTCGCAACAGCTTTGAGTCTTAACGCGTCATAACGGCTGGCTAAATTCCGCTGGCCTTGCAGGACTAATGAAGGAGCGCCAACCATGTCTGAGCAAAACCGATGCCCCGTAATTCACGGCGGCAATACCTCCGGCGATCAGCCAGTAGACAAATGGTGGCCAAAGGCCCTCAACGTAGGCGAAGGCTTTGGCGGCGGGCAGTCTCGCCGTCTGCCAGGCCTTGCACACATCTTGATTAAGAACTCGTTGGATTCCTATGCAACCCACCCAATATCTCGAAGACCTTCAGACTGGCGAGATTCGCCGTTCACGCCTGACCACCGTTAGCCAGAAGGATATTGTCAACTTTGCCAGTCAATGGGACCCTCAGTATTTCCACGCGGACCCGCAGGCGGCTCAAAATCATGCCTTTGGCGAAATAGCCGCCTCTGGCATTCACATTCTCGCCCTGTGGCGACAACTTGATCATGAAATTTCAGGCAATGTACGCTGGATTTGTGGCGTGTCCTGGGAAAGTCTTCGCTGGGCCAACCCACTGCACGCCGAGCAGCCCTTCCGTGCCCATTGGGAGGTCTTGGAAAAACGTTACTCCTCTAAGCCGGGCCGAGGCGTTTTGACGCTAACCTACGCCCTGTTGCGCGATGACGACGAACCGCTGTTTACCTGTCGAGCAGTTTCCCTGGTTGAGGCACGCGGGACACCCGAACCAAGTTAGGGTGCGCTAAACTCAGGCAAACCACTTCATGAAACAAAAAAATATTCACAAAACATCACGTCGTTAACCGCAAGAGCTACCACCTCAATAAATAGACTCCGCAGCATCTTTTACTGTTTATTTATCCAGTTATTTGGTATTTAATAATGCCAGACGCACTCAACAGGAGAAAGACCGATGATTGGTTACGTGACCTTGGGTACCAACGATATGAAACGTGCCGTAACGTTTTACGACGCCCTCGTCGACGCCATGGGCGGCAAGCGATTTATGGAACATGAAGACACCTTCGTCGCCTGGTGCGTCGATCCGATGAAACCTGGCGTCGCGGTGACCAAACCCTTTGATGGGCAGGCGGCAAGTTCAGGCAATGGGGTCATGGTTGCCCTGATGGTGGATTCCACCGAACAAGTTGATGCGCTTTACGAAAAGGCGATTGAGCTGGGGGCCACCGACGAGGGGCAACCCGGGCCCCGCGGTGAGGGTTTTTATGCCGGTTACTTTCGCGACCTGGATGGCCACAAGCTGAATTTTTTCTGCTCTCCCCAATAGCGTTAACAGGCCCCGCACTGCGTTTACCCCTGGTTGATGTTGTGCAAGGTTGAAAGCAGCAGTTGGTTAAACTCCAGGGGTTTCAGCAAATGAGGAAAATGACCCTGCCCTTGCAGTATATGGGCAGAAAACCGCGGCAGGATTTTTTGGATCTGGTCTTGGTGCGTCGGAACGCTGTCGGAGTTTAATGCCACAACGGGGCGGTCAAAACCGGCAATTGCGGCTGCCGCATCCGTTTTGGCAAAAGCGGCTGAGGCTCCTATGGCTTGGGCGGGGTCAGTCGCGGTCATTTGAGCGTGAATCCACTCCCGCAATGATGAGTCTGCGCTGGCTGGTAAGAGAAAAGAGAGCGATTGGGCGATGCGGCCGCTGAAATCTTCACGCAGGGCTTTCAGTGCGGCTTCAATCTGAGACTTTGTGGGCGCCGGCAGCCCCAAATTCTGAAATGAATCGATACCCACAATGCCGACCAAACGACGGCCCAGTCGAGAGGCCACTTCACAGGCCACACGCCCGCCAGCAGAATGAACCACCAAAATGAGTGAGCCCGAAAGCCGAGATGCCACCGCCATCACATCGTCAGCGAATCCAGACACTGTATGTTGAGATCGATTGCCAGACCGGCCGTGGCCCGCAAGATCCAGGGCAGCGAAGGGAAACTCGGAGCCAACCGCGGCAAACTGGGGACCAAAAAACTGGTGGCTGCAACTCCAGCCGTGCACAAAGATAATATTCAGTGGGCCGCTTCCCCCGGAACGGACAAAGAGCGGCGTACCGTCCGGCGAATTGATCATCTCATCCACCGTGGGTGGCCAGGGATCACCCACCGGCGGGCCAGATTTCGCAAGGCTCGAATGTGCGAATGCCAATTGGCGATCCAATAACGCCGCAACGCCCGCTGCCATCAACAATCTGCGACGCCGAATGGTCAATTAAGGTGTCCAGTGTAAGACAAGTCGCTGCCTCAGCTGCCGTAGCACTGACCTAAAATCACGCCAGCAGGGTTTGCGCAATTTCCATGGCCGCGCGCTCTCCGCTCTCCATGGCCGCCTCCATACCCAACTCAATCTGGCGCAGATGCTCGCCAGCGAAAAACACCCGACCATGAGGCTTTCCCATGGCGTTGACCCAGTCCGCTGCCCGACCCACCGGCAATTCAAAGCTACAGCCGCCGGTATTGGCACCCTGAGCCCACGAATGCACGCCAATAACCTCCAGCTTGCCCTCGGTCGATGGGCGGATTCGCTCAATTTCCTTCTTTACGAACTGGCCTCGCTGCTGCGGCGGCATAGCGTCCAGAAAAGCGGCCTTTTCAGCTGAACAGATTGCACTCATCAGCTCTCGTGAGCCGTCAGGCTTAATCTGCTGGCGAACGTACTGCAGCGGTCCATCCGTCCACATGGACGCTCCCATCCCATCGTCCTCCCAATACGGTGCTTTGACCCGCAGCCAGGTTTGACTTTGATTGTTGTAAGGCATCTGCGCGACTGCCTCGGCCTGACTGCCGGTTAGCGGCGGGTTGAATGTGACTTTGCGCAGGCTGCTGAAAGGCAGAGTACTTAATACGAAGCTGGCCTTAACGGTGGCGCCGTTGCGTAGCGTCAGAATGTGGGTCTTATCACTCTCCTCGATGGCTTCAACTTGACTGCCCAATCGCAGGTTGTCGCCAATCTCAGCAGCCATAGCGTCGGTCAGCCGGCTGGTCCCGCCAACAATGTGGGAGGAAAGGATGGCGGCAATTTCATATTGATCCAGTTGTTCTCGCTGCGCAGCAGAAACGCGATCCATTTCGATGCGCCCTCGAGTGGCCTCCTGCAGCATGCGGAGTACGCTGCGCTGATCAAAGGGGGTTCGGCCGCTGGCTTCATGCATCATACGCATCGCTTCTCTGGAAGCCCCCTGGCGTTTTAGCCACTCGGCAATGGAAATATCGTATTGCGCCGCCTCCGGCTGGCGCCAATCGTTTAAATCGTTAAACGGGGTGCGCCGACCGATATAGAAACTAAATAATGTGTGGGGCAAAGCCTCTCGTTCTTCGCCTTCAGTCAGGTTGTATTTGGAGGTAGCCCAATCTTCGGCGGCAACTAGACGGCCGCCGATCACCGGTGTGTAGGGCGCATTGACGTGTGAGCCAGGGCCCAATTCAATATTCAGCCTTTGGCACACGGACAGTATGCGGGCGTAGGTGCCGCCGATTTGAGATGCGCCCAGGTCGGGACTTTGAAACCAGTCCTTTGCGGTGAGGCAGCGCCCCCCGGCCCGCGCGTTGGCCTCCAGAACCCGCACTGAAGCGCCGAGGTCCCGCAACAGAATGGCGGCATACATGCCGGACAAGCCCGCACCAATGATCGCTACATCAACCTTATCGGTGGCCGCACGAAGTTTTCCGGCAAGCCCAAGAGAGGCAATCGCCCCTCCACCCAAAGCCAGCAACTCTCTGCGTCGAAGCGTTTTTTTGTTGCCTGCGGGTGCGTTAATGCTCATTTCTCTCTCCGGTTCGTATTGCCTGCGTTACGCAATACGTCGATTCGTATAAATCTAATGGCGTTGACTCTGCTCACTACAGCACAGGTCACGTAATTTTCCCGAACAAACCAGCCATGCAAAACCCTGATGGCGGCATCACATCAGCGGCCAGCGGCACGCTTTACAGCGCCACTACCACGATGCTACTTTCACCGCTTGATTACAAATTTTTAACACTTATTCTGAATCGACTTCACCGCTAAAATTGCTCGCAGCATTCGCCGCAGCACAACTTAAGAGGGTACTGAATATGTCCAATGGAATTAAGATAGCCAAAACGGCGTTAGCCGCCGCGATAGCAGGGCTGATTGCCCCAGGAATGGCTTTTGGACAAGGGTCCGATGGTGGCCTCGAGGAAATTATCGTTACGGCGAGAAAGGTTGGCGAGTCGATTCAGGACATTCCGCTAAGCGTGCAGGCATTCGGTGCTGAGTCGATCAAACAGCAGCAGATCGTCAACATTGAAGACATCGTTAAGTTCACTCCTGGCGTTGTTATTGCCAATGAATCGGGAAGTCGGCGCAACTCTTCGGTGCGCTTCCGCGGCATTGAGCCGCCAAACAACACCCAGCGCAACCTATCAACGTCATCGGCATTTATCGACGGCGTTTACTTGTCAGGCAGCAGCCAGTGGGTTTCCATGTTTGATATGGAACGTGTGGAAGTAGTCAAAGGTCCGCAGAGTGCCTTCTTTGGTCGCGCCACCTTTTCCGGCGCCATTAACTACATCAGCAAAACTCCGGGCAACGAGTTCGGCGGAGACATCCAGGCCATTGTCGGCGATAACGGTCGACAGGATGTTTGGGTTGCTGTTGAAGGCCCGATCATTGAGGACAAGCTGGCCTTCCGAGTCTCCGGCCGCCACTACCGATACGACGGTGCTTTCGATAATTCACCCCCGCCGGGTGGTGCTCGACCCGGCGAGGAATTCGGAGACATCGGTGCCCGGGAAAGCGACACTTACAGCCTGACGCTGTACGCCACGCCAACCGAAGACCTGTCGATCAAGTTTCGCCACCTCTATAACGAGGACGACGACGGGCCGGCCACACAGTTCATTATTGCTGGCGAAAACAACAACTGTGGCCCCTTCGGTGGCGGCACGAGCAACTATTTCTGCGGCACCCTGACGTCGGATCTGCTAACCCGCGGTGTTTCTATTGAAACCTCCAGTCTTGATGACACCCGCTTCACTGATAACCTTGGGTATGAGGTTGAAAACACCTTTACCTCCCTGGTGGCCGATTGGGATATAGGCGGCTCCGGCTACACACTGAGCTCTGTTTCGGGCTGGTACGACGAAAAGCTCTCAGACTACAAAGCGCAGATTCCCGATGAGCTTGATGTCTTTGTTGAATGGGAAGACGAGTCGTTTTCCCAGGAACTTCGGTTTGCTTCGCCGCAGGATCGACGATTGCGCTGGATGGTCGGTGCTTACTACCTCGACCTTGAATACTACCAGGATGGCCAGGTGGGCTTTCCCAGCCCCGGCCCGCAAGGCCCATTTTCCCTGGGACAGCCCAGGGGTGCTCCCGGACTGTTTGGCGTGAATCCTCAGCCGACGGAAGCGATCGAGAACAAGGCGATCTTCGGCAGCATCGGTTATGACATCACCGACAGTCTGACGCTTAGCGTCGAGCTGCGGCGAGAAGAGGAAACGCTGGATATTGCGAACTCTGTCATTCAGGAGGCCCCGCCGCTGGACTCCAGCACCGATCAGTTGGCCATCGACACGGCGCAGCCCTTTGGCGGTGCGGAAATTCCGTTGTCCGGTGAGTTTAAGGCAACCCTGCCCCGCGTGATCCTGGACTACAAGCTATCCGAAGATACGCTGCTTTACGCAAGTTACTCCGAAGGGAACAACCCGGGGGGCTTCAACACTGAAGTAATTCAGCTGGAACCCACGGTCGCCCTTCCAGCGTTTCAGGCTGCCAACGGCGGTATAGGCTATACCATTGAACAAGCAGAGCTTGAGTCTTGGGAGTTCGGTGCCAAACATACCCTCGCTAATGGCAGGGGCTTTATCAACGGCGCGGTCTACATTATGGATTGGACCAATCAGCGTTTCGGTAACTTCTCCAGAGACGATGACAGCAACGGCGACGGCCGGTTTGTTGCAGGATCTGATCGCCTGGGTCAACAGATCGACTTCCAGGGTAACGGAAGCACCGATATCTGGGGGTTTGAGCTGGCAGGCAGCTACGCCTTTAACGACCACTGGATGGCAAGCGCAGGCTACAACTACACCAAAACAGATATTCAGGAGTTCCTCGATTCCCAGTCCACACGGGTACTTGGAAACCCCGATGCCAGTGGCCGGGAAATTGCCCAGTCCCCCCAACACACCGCGACGGTCTCACTGGACTACAGCACGCCCTCTGGCGAACTGTTTGGCCAGCAGGGCGGCGAGTGGTTTGCCCGCTGGGATTCCTGGTATCAATCAGAAACCTATACCTGGGTGGTCAATCTAGCGGAAACCGAAGACGCCTGGATGCATAACCTGCGCGGCGGCTGGCGCAACGATCGCTTTACCGTAACCGCCTGGATCGAGAACGTGCTCGATGACGACTCCGTTCTGGCATCGCGGCGCACCACGGGCAGCTTCCTGACCGGTACGCTGGGGTATTTCGTGTCGCTGCCAGAGCCACGCACCTTTGGTGTCTCGGTGACTGCACGCTTCGGCGACTGACAGCTGGCGAAGATCACCCTGAATCTGGACAGCAGCGACGAACGCCGTCGCTGCTGTCTTTTTTTATTTCGCTTGATGAGTTAGTGGTCGTCCCGTCCGGGAATAACGATCAGCAACTGGGCCCACGCCAGAGCAAGGTATTGATGCCCTTGGCCCGCCGGGCTTAACTGACAGACACGCTGGGATACAGCGTGTCGCCATCAGTTTCTTGTTCGCTTTGCCAATTACATCAGGACACACCCTGCACTGGCGGCTCGCAGGGGGCTAGGTTTTTGCCGGCTTTGGCTTTTGAGTCTTTGAGTAGACCTCAAGACTTGAAAGGTTAGGCTTGTGCCACTCGTCTCTCGGCGGCGCCTCCAGCATGTGCGGATAGTGTTTTTCGCAATGCGCCAGCACTTTGGGCTTGAAACCATCAAGCGAATCAAAAGACTGAAACGTTGAGTTGTACACAATATGTCCGGGAGCCTGCCCCATCAACATCCAGGGTAGCCATGGTGTTACCCGCGACCACGAACCCGTGACGTGCACAGAGGTCATTTCCGGGTTTTGCAAATCCCCAAGCTTCGCGGCGGTGGTGAAAAATTCGCTGACCCGGTTCATCGGACCCGAACTTTCCCGAGGCCAAACGTCGGGCTGCAGGGCAGCTTTGTAATAAAGATTAATGTGCCGGCGCTTTTGCACCATGCCATTGCCGGCATCGAAGAAGCCGTTACTGAAGGGAATAGGCGGTTTGGACTTCGGTTTATTTAATCCACCATAGTCAGGCTCGAAAACCTTAACCTGCTCGGCAAATTTGTGGTTCCACGGGTCGTTGATGACGTCAACCACCTCAACCTCTTCATCGAGATAGGGGTTATTCCAGGTACGTAGAATATCGCCCGTCGCAAGATCGGTATAAAAGATAGCCTCACGATGGGGAACGCGATAGCTGCCGTCGGGCTGCGCCCAGGCGCGAGCAACGGAAACAACCTCAAAGCCACAAAGATCTCGAACCGCTTCACCCTCACGCACACCGCAAACCACGCCGCTGACGCTGGCCCACTTTTGTTTGCTTTCGTCCAGGTTAGCGTCGATGCGCACCGCCGCATTCACGTTTCCCTTGGGCGTTGTAAGGTCAATGTACGGCCCTTTGAAACCCTCAGGAACCGCCGTCGCAGCCGAGGCATTGGGTACCACATGAAGCCCCACTGCCAGAGACCCCGTCAAAACCAGCATGTCGCGCCTATCCATAGTTAATCCTCAATTGCGTTGGAAAATTCCGATCAATTGCCTATCAGGCTAGGCTGGTGTAGCTCCGGGGTCAACAGCTACCGCTTGGGCATGAGTGCCACTTTGACGTTAGTGAACTTCACCCATGTAATTTTTACTTTGAACTCGTTGCAGGCCTGACGCACAGTTTCCAAAAAAAAGCCCGGCGTAGAGCCGGGCTTTTGATCTAGCGTTTACCGCTGAGTTCAGGGAGCTTCAGGCTCCTCAAAACTGTTGACGAAAATAACATCGTCCAGCACTTCAACGGTCACTTCACCGACTGCGCATTCTTGAGGCTGTCCGTCGTCACACACCTCGTAAGAGAAGCTGTCGGTGCCCGCAGCCATCCCGGTACTGGTGTAGCTGAAGGTGCCGTCGTCATTGAGGGTAAGGTCACCCATGGTCGGCATCACCGTGGGCGTTACCGTGACGATGAGGGCGTTGCCTTCAGGATCGGTATCGTTGGCCAGCAGTGAGGCTTCGCCCGCGCTGGTTTGCGCCACCGTTCCGCCGACAACCACTCGAACCGCATCAGCAACCGCATTGGGCGCTGCGTTAACGTCAGTGATGGCCACCGTTACCGTTGCCGTGGCGCAGGCATTGGAGTCGTCACACACCTCGTAGTCAAAGCTGTCGCTGGTGGTTTCAGAACCGTCGTGAACATACTCAAAGGTGCCGTCAGAGTTCAGCGTCACCGTGCCGTTTGCCGGCTCTACGACTGCAGTTGCGCTGACGGTAATCGGATCAGACTCCGGGTCGCTGTCGTTGGCCAGCAGTGACGTTGCGCCACCGTCGACCGTGCTGACAGCACCGTTTTCCGCCACCGTCAGGGCGTCGGCAACCGCGATGGGTGGATCGTTTTCCGCAATGATGGTGACCGCAACAGTTCCGTTAACACAGCCCTGATCCGGCGCGTTATCGCAAACCTCATAGTCAAAGCTATCCGTCGTGGTTTCAGAACCATCATGGGTATAGCTGAAGGTACCGTCGGTGTTTAACACCAACTCACCGTTGGCCGGTGGCGTTGCCGCCATCATGCTCAACGCTAGCGGATCACCGTCAAAGTCGGTGTCGTTAGCCAGCAGACTGGTCTCGTCCATTTCAACCGTGGTCGCGGTGCCCGCCTCTCCCACTGACAGAGTTTCACCCGTCACAACCGGAGGAGTGTTATTGACGATCATCGACACTGGCACAACCGCCGTGGGCTGGGACATGTCGTTGGATTCAATACACTCAAAGGCGCCAAAGTTGCCTCGAGTGAATCCCGTAGAATCGATGGTGACCGCAACTGTGCCGGTGGTGCCGGTAGGAATTGTGCCGTTGGTTGGATCTTCCGATAACCAAACTGCTCCGCATTCGACCTGGGCGCTAACCCGCAGGTTAAGACTCTGCTGAGCAATACCAAGGCCGGTTAATGTGGTCCAGTCCGGTACACCAAAGTCTGCGCCGATGAGTGATGCATTGGCTGTGCCAGTTGCTGCAGGACCGTAAAACCAACCCCAGCTAGCGGTCGTCGTAGGAACGAGGCTGACCCAGTAGCTCCCGGCATCCAGCGAGATGGTGCTCGCCAATGTTTGCAGATCGAATGTGATGGTATCGCCGGCCAGAGACAAACCGGTGGTGGGAACTGGGACAACCAGCTCAAGCAGCGCGTTGGCGTCCGCGTCGAAGGGCGATCCCGCTGGGGCACCGTTGTCATCGGCCCAGATGTACAGAGCAACTTCGGTCGCCGTATTGACAAGATCAGCGCCGTTTTGGAAACCGTCCGCAGTCACCGACGTGATGATGGTAGTGCCAGTCAGCACGATGTCATCAGCCGAGGCAATGGCATTGCCGCCCAGGATGACGCGCGACAGAATGCCGCTATTGGAAGACGTTGGCTGATTGACGGCAACCAATGAACCCAGCGGGTTTGGATTGACATCAAACGTCAAGTCAGAGCCGCCAGTGCTGGAGATGGTAATGTCCGCCGATGTTGTGGTGTCGGGGTCCAGAGCAGCGGAAATACTGTCCGGCGCGACACCAATTTCCGCCCCCAGAGGAAATACGGTAACCGGCATACCTAGAGGATCTGCCGCACCATACTCCAATTCAACCCGAGCGAACTTCCACTCGTCACGAGTGGTGGCACCAGAGGTGTCGGCCTCAATGGTGATTTGCTGAGGGCTGCCCGGCAGGATGGTAAAGGTTGACGGGGTTACCGTGCCGGTGACCTCGCCGTCTCCCACAAAGGTTGCGGTGAACGATACCGGTGCATCAGAGACGCTACGCAGCGTTCGTGTCCAGCTGCAGGTGGCGCCACAGGCGTCGTCAGACATGCTGGCCAGATTAAGGGTTCGCGCGTCGCCGCCCTCATCGGGATCAGCCGCCAGATAGCGGGTAGCCACTTCGTTCAGAACCACCGGCGTTAGCGCAGCGTTTGTCAGGTCAACGCGGCCCGCGCCCATATCGAAGGGCGTTGCTGTGCCAATGGTGCCATCGCCGTTATCGTCCATCATGGCTGGGTTTGCGGTCATCATAATGGCCGACTTCACTTCAGACGGCGACCAGTCGGGATGCAGATCTCGAACCAGGGTGGCCGCTCCTGCATTGTGAGGACTGGACATTGAGGTGCCCTGAAGGAGCGCAAACTCTGGAGCACCGCTGGCGCCGGCATCGTCGGCGAAGGCGGCCAAGATAGACACGCCTGGGCCCGCAACATCCGGCTTCACAATGTTCTCATCGTTGGGTCCGCGGGAGCTGAAGTCGGCGACGATGTCGGCAGAGCCTGGGTCCACAGCAGACATCGCCGGATCTTGGGCTGAGAGCGTTGCGCTTGTGGTAGTGGGTACTGCTGCGTTGGTAAGGATCTCATCGCGCACGCTCTCACCATCGTCCTGGGAGATCATTACGCCCGGAATAGTGGTGTTTTCCAGTGCGCCCATGGAGAAAGGCGTACCCGGGCGGTTAGTAAACACCACCACGGCGCGAGCACCGGCTGCCGCTGCGTTGTCCACTTTCTCCGCAAATCCGCAGCTGCCTCGGGAAATCAGAGCAATGGTGCCATCGCCTCCATCGTCGTAAGTACCTGCCGGGATACCGCCGCCGGCATTACAACCCTCCGGATTCACGTCGAAGAAACGAATCTCATCGGTGATGGGGGTTGTCAAAACAACGGGGCCAGTACCCTCAACGGCGTTGAGGTTGGTAAAGGTGCCAGAATCCACCAAAGAATCGGCAAAGAAACGGCCGTGAGAGGCCGCTGCAACGGAAGCAACCCATGGCTCCTGGTGACCGAGGGTGGCTGGCCCAGGACCCGAGTTGCCAGCGCTGGCAGACACAAAAATGCCGGCTTCAATAGCATTCAGAAACGCCAGAGAGTTGGCTTCATCCCATGGGTTGGCGCCGCCGCTGATGGAGTAGTTGACCACATCGACGATGCCGTCCGCGACCGCCTGGTTAATTCCCGCCAAAGTAGCAGCGTTTGGACACAGGCCCCGGCCGCTGGCAATCGACGTGTAGCAAACGTCGTATGCAATGACGTTGGCTCTGGGCGCCACACCGGAAACTTCCGGATCGGCACCTTGAAAATTGGACGTGGTGACGTTGCCAATGGCGGTGCTGGCCACGTGGCTACCATGACCGTTTTCGTCATCAGGCACCTCATCTTCGTCAGCGTCCGGATCGTCGGCCACCACCGGGAAGGTAAATTCGTAGGCGCCAATGAGCTTGTCGTTACAGGCGTAATCCGGACTTGCCGGATTTTCCGCGCAGAAACCCAGGAAGTTGCCTGTACCCAAGGGGTTTGTGTGGGTGTATTCGTCTAACGTTCCCGGTTGAGATACCGCAGCAAATGACGGGTGGTCGTGGTTGATACCAGAGTCGATAATGCCGACAACCATGCCTTCACCCCGAGTACCCGGAGCGCCGTCGGTGTTGGTGCCATCCCAAATGCCGGGGGCATTGATCAGTGTAGGGCCAACGTCAGTGTCCACCTGATAATTGCGCTGGCCTTCAATCAACCGCACCTGAGGCATTGCTTTCAGCGCTTCCGCTTCCGCGTGGGTCATTCTCACAACCACGGCGTTAATGGCGTGCTGCATGCGCATGGTGGTTTCCAGGGTGCGGCCGACAACCTCACTGGCGCCGTCAAGAAACTCGACCTGCTGCTGCTGCAGATACTGCACATATTGCTGGGTGGCGCTGCCGGTAACGTCCAGACGTCCGTCGGTTCGCTCCGGTGTCGGCAGTGCTTCGGTTCCCTCAAACGAGGCGGTTGCCGAGTCGCGAAGAACCACGATATAAGTGGCTTGGGCAGGGATTACCGTGCCATCAGCAGCCAGTTGCGGCGAAGGTATGGGTGTTTCAACCCCCTCAGTCGCCATGGCCTCGCCGGTGACGGCGCTGGCGGCCAGGGCAGCCCCAATGAGAGATGCAGTAATCGATCTACGCATAAACAAGCCTCCGAAATGTGTCGAGAATGTTACGAGAATGAGAGGCGTATCCTAGTGATTTGGGTCACGTTTACAACTAATATCGCAACAATTGATGCCGTTTCTCGAAACCCAACGACTTTCAGGGCTGAATGTCTAAGACCTACGCACGTTCTGTCTAATATTTTTTAGACCTAATTCCACAACGCTCGCCTTCCACGGGTGATCGCTCAATGCCCACAGAAATGGCGCATTGACTGCAGATAGAAAAACCGGGGCCATCAATGGGCCAAAATACGTCGTCAGAGATCGCAGGTTGTTCCATCCAAGGTGGTCAGACGGCTGTAGTCGTATTGGCCACTGCCAAATCCATTGACGGTGGATGCGTAGTCGAATGACAGGCTATTGCAGCCAGGGTTATAGGTAAGCGTCACCGTGCCCCAGGGCTCAAGCTCAATCTGGCCTGGGTCAAACTGGCTGCCAAAAGCCGTCGACTGGGCCGGATACAGCATACTAGCGCTCACCGCATTGCCGCTAACCGTCGCTTCGCCGCTGATCATCCAGAACTGATTGCCGTCCGGATCATAGGTGTACCAGATAATGACCACGGTGCCGTCGGTCAGCCATTCAACAATAATGCCTTCGCCGTCTCGTGCCGGGGAAAAAAAAGAACCGGACCGACCCGAGCGCGCCCCCGCGTTAGACTGACAGTCCACCACGGTGGTGAGACGCACGGCATCTACCTGTACGTCCTCAAAGTCAGCCTCGTTTCCGGCCTGAAAACTCTGAACCCCTGCACCCTGGCTGACCGATGAGCCCGTGGCGTCGCAACTGGAGAACACCAGCGATGTTGACCCAGCCACAGGGCGAGTGATCGCGGCAGCGTCGAAGCCAGCGCCAAACACGCCGCCCTGAGGTTGTTGCATCGTTTTTATGACCACCGAGTTCCCCACCACCTCGCCGACGCCGGCAAACCAGGCCGGCCCACTGCCGTCCATCTGATAGGTGAACTGGGCGACGAAGGCCAGGTTGCCGGGCAGGATCTCTACGGAGGTGCCTTCACCATTCCGAGAGGGGTCAAAATACAGCGCTGACTGCGGTGCGCCGATATCCGCCCCCCCCTGCACCTCGTAGACGCCGATGTCACATTCATAGGTGCCATCCAGGTTGCCATCTTGCGGACGGCCGAGGCCACGAACATCGCGGTAGCCACAGGGCAGCGTGTCGAAAGGCCGCATCAGGTTCTGCAGGCCCACTGCCCCGGCGTCAATCGCCGGGCTGCCCGCCTGCAGGGCGCGAATTCCCTGCGCATCCGGCGCCGCCAGCAGCGGGTCGGTGTTCACTACATCGGTGGGATCGGTGGCAAAACAATCGTCAGTGGTCAGCAGATTGTAGCCCGCGGACATGAACGCACC
>JBGCET010000051.1:0-19576 GCA_045106555.1 Lysobacterales bacterium
GGATCCAGGTCGTTGGCAAAATCCTGGCGCAGCAGCGCCTGATAGGCAAAGTCGCCATTTTCCGTCTGGGCCAGGCCGCGGGAACTGCTGTCGCCGGCCACCAGCAGAGCCGCTTTGTTTTTCAGCGGGTTGCCCACGCTAAGCTCAAGCAAGGGGTCGGGTGGTGACTGCTGGCGATTAGGAAAGCGGGTTACATTGCCAAAGATATCCTGGGCGAGAATTTCCACCCGGTAATCGCCGGCGCTGGTGAATCCGTCAAACGTGCCACAGTATTCAATGCCGCTGCCGCAGTTCATTTCAAGGTCCACCGTGGGAAGTTCCAAAATGGGGTTCTTGGCATCGCGCACCAGAAAATCTGGCGGTTCGATAATCGCCCACACGCGGGAAACTCCGTCGGCGTCATCCACCGATTCAATGTCGATTCGGCCGCTGCTGTTGGAAACCAAGCTAACCATGGGGGCGGTGATCTGGGGGCCGGCAAATTCGTTGGTGGTGCCGTTGCCGATGATGCGCGAGCCAGCGCCAGGGTTGGAGACAAAAAAGCCTTCCTGGTTTGCCGCAGAAATTTCTGCGCCGCCGGAAACCAGCCGCAGCAAAGGCTCCTGTTGAGGATACGCGTCAGCGATGGTGGCTGCGGCCAGCCCATGGGCCTGCAAGACATCATTGCCGTTAAATATATTGATCCAGAACTGGTAGGAGAACGACAGCAGGCCCTGGGCAATGAAGCTGGCGTTCTGGTCGGAGCTGGAGGTAGTAACAACGAGCCGCTTGTTAGTGTTTACGCTATTGAGCGGTGCCAGCTCGTTCATGAAGGTGCCGGATTCACAGGCTTCGTAAATCACTGTGAGCCATCCATTGTTTCCTAATGGCGCGCCCTGCTGGCGGGTGGGCCAACGGTTGTCCTGCAGCGTGCTTAGCCAGGTGGATACCTGGGCAGAGCTGACCACCTCATCGGGGTTAACTCGAAATACTTCTTTATCGCCGTGGTCAGCGAAGTACACCACCAGATTGTCCGCATCCACCGCAAAGTCGGTGACCGGGTCGCCATTGGGGCCGGCCTCCACACCAAAGGCCCGCGCCAGGTTTTCAAGGGTGGGTGGGCCGTCGATTTCCTGGGTGTTGGGGTTGCCGTCCAGGTCCAGGTCGGAATCGGGATGCAGGTACAGAATACGTTCGGCGGTGAAACCCTGATAGATGAGTTTGTCGTAAGCATTGTTGGTGTTCATCTGGGTGGCCTCCCAGAGAAAGTTCTCCGGGTAGTCGCCGCCGCCGGCCACAATGATGGCTTTGTTATTGCTGCCAGCCGCTTCGGGTTTCAGCACTTGCACCCGGTTGTTACCCGGCTCAGCTACAACCAACGATCCAGAGGAGTTCACGCTGATGCCAGCGACCTCTCCATCAAAATTGAACCGGCCTGCCGAATAGCCGGATGTGCCCAGGTCATCGAGAAAGGTTAGGTCTGAGCGGAACACCCGAATGCTGGATTCAAAGGACGTGATGCCCACCCCCGGGGTAATTTGATTTTCTGTATTCAGCAGATAGATCCGCCCCAGGTCGTCACTGGCAATGGAGCGCGGGTTGCCCGATGACAGCGCCAAGGTGCGGTTTGTGATGCGCTCGCCGCGTTGGGTAAACACCTGAATTTCCGGGCCGACCGCGCCCGGCTCGCAAAGGAGGTAGATCAGCCCGTTGGGGCTGACCGTTAAATCCGAAATTCGGCAATCCGCTGCTTGCCAGGGTGACTCTATTTGCTGTCCGGTGCGCGATACCACGTAGAAGGTGGTGCCAGGGCCATCGGTTTCAGTCAGCACGATGGATCCTGCGGGTGTACCGCCCACAGGCCCGGGTGCAACCAGCTGCAGGCTGGCGAACGGGTCTGGTGAAATTAGCTGGCCACTGCTGTCGTAGGTCTCAAGATTAGCGCCAGTGGAAACCACCACTCGCGTCGGCGAGTCTGAGGTGGCATGTAAGCTGACCCGGGCGGTGTCCGGATTAGCAATCGATTGTTGCAGGTCCCAGCTGGACAGCGGCTGCAAAACGCCGGCGCTGCTGAATTTTTGCACTCGGCTTTGGCGAGCGCCGGCCACATAAATGTTGTTGCTGCCGTCCACCGTCACATCCAGAGGCTGATCGAAGCGGCCGGCTTCACCGCTGCTGGCCTGCCAGGCGAACGACCGCATCGCCGTATCCCCGTCCACCCCGAAAACGGTTTCGCCAGTAGAAATATAGGAGCGGTTCTGGTCGCCAAAGGTGGCGGCCTTCAGCGGCGCGCTAGCAATAGAGTCTACGTTGTTGCTGAGCTGCAGTGCGCCGTTGGCGTTGTAGGCACGGATCACGCTATCTGCGTTGCCAACGGCGTAGATAAGATTGCGATCATCCACACTCAGGTCGTCGGCATCGGTGGTCGGAAACGTCGCCAGGGTGGTGTAGCCAGCGTCGGCGGGGTCAAACCTGATGACCTGATCAAAATTGTCGCCGCTGGATGGGGAGCGCTGGGCAACAAACACCCGTCCCGTGGAATTTACCGCGATGCTTGATGGTGGTCGGGTTAGCGCAAGCGTTGCCGTGAGATCAGACAGTTGATCCACCGGACGGACCTCGACACGGTTTTCAAACAGAATATAGAGCTGGTCGCGGTCATCAGCGGTGACGTCTACCACCGGCTCAAGGTAATCGATGACCTGGTCGAGAACACCGTTGCGACTGAACACCTGCAGTCGGGTGCCACTGGCGACAAACACTTGGCCTGAGCTGTGCAGTCCCAGCTTGAGCTTTAGGAACGTAAACTCGCCGTCACCAGCGCCCAGCTCACCCCATTGGGTGACCAGCAGGCCGTCTTTGGAAAACCGCGACACCTTGCCGCGAATGGCGTCCGCCACATAGACCGTGCCGTCATCAAATGCCTCGATGTCGGTTACCTGGGAGAAATACCAGGGTTGCTGCAAGGCCGGGAAGAAACGTTCAAATTCAAACTGCGGAGACACTTCATCCTCCACCACAATAGTGACGGTTTGGCCCGGCGCTGGATTACCTTGAGCATCGGTTGCGATGAGGGTGAGGTTCAGCGGCGAGTTGAGGCGGTCGCTGGTGGTGGTGGTGCCGCGAATCAAGCCCGGTACGTTGGGGTCGTCCATGGCAAAGGAGGACCCGCCAGAGAGCGAGAACGACAACACGTCGCCTTCGTTGTCGGTAAAAAATGGGGTTACGTCGATGAGCAGGTTTTCATCCACGCTGGTGGAATAGCTGCTCAGGGGGGTGACCAGCACCGGTGGTTGGTTCTCCAGCACAAGGCAGCTCACATTGATGTCAGTTGGGCCTTCAAGACCTGCCACCCCGTCAACGTCGTAGTTGCAGCGATAGATGTCGTCAAAATCCCCCAGGGCTGCCGTATCGCACTGCAGCTGGACGTCCGCGGACTGGCCGGGTGAGAGCGTGGCAGGCGGCACGGTAGTGGCGCTGATTGTGCTGCCGTTCACCATCGAGCATGACAGATTGGTTAAGTCCAGACCGCCCGCGGCGACCGTGTTGGAGATCGACAGCGTCCCCGTAGGAGCCTGTGCACCCTGGGAGGTGGGTGTCGGCGTTAGATTGAGGCTGGCCGGGGATACGTCGAACACCGCGGCTGCGGCCTGAACGTCGCAGCTGACCGCCAGCGCTGTTGGATCCCCGCTGACCGCGTTAGTGCCGGTGCAGGCATAGAACGCGGAATGAGTCTGTACGGGACCGGTGTCATCACAGCTGAAACTCACTGCGGTGTTGGTCCCTGTAGCCAGGTTCAGGTCCAGTGAAGATGGGGACACCGCCAGCGCATTGCCGCTGGCAGGTGATAAACCGGTGAGGGCGCAGGTACCGGTTAAAGGCAGTCCATCGCCGGTATTGGTGATGGTCAGGGCGATATCATCCGGCGCGGTGCCGCCTCGCTGCTGGACACCGAAATCAATTTCGGTGGCGTTGAAGGCGATGTCGGGTGCGCTGGTAAGAGTGATCGTCCCGGGCGCGGTTAACAGGGGGAATTCCATCGCAATGCCGTCGCCATAAAAGGGTCCCTGAGCCGCGGCGCCAGGTCCCACAGGATTGAAATCTACGGTCGTTATTGTGGGCTGGGTGCCGATAGAATCGAAAGTGATACGAAACAGCTCCCCCGTAGTGGCAGGCACGGTGGTTGAGCCTAACAGCACCTCGCCACTGGTCGACACGTCGCAGGTAGTAACGTTGCCCGTGCAGCCGGTGGCGGTCAGCACCTGATCGTCATATTCAGCAATGGCGCCAAACTCCGTCGCCATGGGGTCACCGGCAAAGGTGAAGGGCAAGCTGATGCCCGATTGGCCAGTAAGGCCTTCAACGGAGCCTATGGCCAGCGAGGGACCAAACGGGCGATCGCAGCTGAACGGAAGCACACCAGGATCACCAGCGAGGGCGTTGGTGCCGGTACAGCGGAACTCGGCGCCATAAAACTCTGGAGACGCGCTGGGGTCACAGCTGAGCTCGACGTCAAGGCTTTCGCCCGGAGCCAGGTTTAGTGATGCTGAAGTAGGCTGCATGGAAATCGCCGCGCTGGGCGTGAAGTTGCTCAGGCTGCAGGTGCCCGTCAGCGGTCCGGTAGTGCCGCTGTTGGTGAGTGTAAGCACGGTCGGTGACGGCGAGCTGCCGGCGAGCACCGGGCCAAGCTCCGTGTCTATGGGTGGAAATTCCAGGTTAGGCCCGGGCGGCACAACGTTAATCTCGCCGTTATCCATGGTGCAGTTGGCGTCAGGATTGGTAGGGCAGTTGGTTTGGTTTGAAGACGTGTCCGTGTAGTCCACTTGTTGGACAAAAATTTCCAGCGGGAAGCCCGTCGGCGTGCCGCCCGGAATATCAAACGCGATGCTGCCAACGTCGCCTGGGGTGATTGGCGGATTGCCCGAAATTGCGAGAATGTTGATGGAAATGATAAACATCACGTTGTCCACGCTGCAATTCACCGTATGACCGGAAGCGAGCGTGCCCGAACAATCAAATTGAGCAAAGTCCAGCGACGCGCCGTCGTAGCTGAATGTGGTGCTCACGGCCGCCACATCCTCGCCAACCAGGGAAACTGGCAATACGATTTGCTGCCCTGGCGACCCAGGAACTCTGGCGACAGAGATGCCCGGCGGAGGAATAACCTCGATGCTGCCATTCGACGTCCCGGCGGGGTTAGCTGGCATGGCCCCACCCATGTCGTAGGACTCGTTTTGGATTCGCACTTCAGAGCTGCCAGCAGTAGCGAACGGCGCAACGTCGAAGGTAATCACCACTGCGTCGTTAGTGTCCGGTACAGTAGTGCCAATGTCACTAAAGTTAATTGAGAAAAAATTGCCGGGACCAGGGCAGAAAAAGGGCGCAGCGCAAGCTAGGCCGGTGACCGTGATATCGGCGCTATTGATTTCAACGTCAAAAAAGCCGGATTCGACGCCAGAGCCTGTACCCAGGTAGTCTAGGCTGAGCGTATTCCCGTTAGAACCTGGTGCGGCCTGCACCATTTCTCCCACCACGCCGGGTTGAGCCGTCGCCATACCCGGCAACATCATGAAAGTTCCCAGAAGAGCCATGCTGGCGAGATAGGTTGTCCGATTCATTATTTTCATCTACGTTCCGACTTAAGGCTGCGGAACCAGTCTTCCGCGTATCACATAGTATCGGCAACCGTCAGAAAAACCTTCGTTTTTTATTTAAGCCTTGTTACAAAATCAGTTCGGTTTCTCGCCATGAGCCAACCCACTTATCTGGGCTGCGGGTGAGGGAGGCCAGGCCTCATTGGCAGCTTCCTCATGGGTCGGTTCGCGCTGGTCAGGGTGATGGTTGCTGCTGCCGTAGGCAGAGAAAATTCCATTCCAATGCCATCGCCATAGTAAGGGCCCTGCACAAGAGTACTTGCTCCGGTAGGGTTGAAATCTACCGTCGTCACGGTGGGCTGTATGCCAGTGGAATCGAAGAGGATCCGAAACAGCTCGCCGACAAAGTTAACGGCAGGCTGATGCCTGACTGACCGGTGAGACCTTCCACCGCGCCTATGGCCAGTGAGGGGCCAAACACGCGGTCGCAGCTGACTCAGGAGCGGCGGGTTTGCGAGGCGTTTTTTATCGCCCGCAGGGTTGGGCGCATCCACGCGTCGTTTGATGCCTCTTGGGGCGCCGCCACCTTTTGCAGTTTGTTTGACCCGCGTGATAAGGGCAGTAGCTCATGCTCCCGTCGCCAGACCGCAAAGTCCTCGGCCATCATGGGCTTAGCAAACAGGTAGCCCTGCCCCGTTGCACACCCTAATCTCAAAAGCTGGTGCTGGGTTTCGGTATTCTCGATGCCTTCGGCCACCACCGGAACGTCAAAGGACCGGCCCAGGGCCAACACAGACTCAACGATAATGGCGTCCGCTCGGCGACGATTCATGGCGTTGACAAAACCCCGGTCAATTTTGATTTCGTCGATAGAAAATTCGCTGAGGTACTTCAGCGATGAATAACCCATACCAAAATCGTCAATAGAAATACGACAGCCCAAGTCCGACAGGGTTTCCAAGACTCTGGCTGCAACCGCAGGGTTGGACATCAGGCCGGTTTCCGTCACCTCAAAACAAAGCCGCTTAGGTTCAATCTTAAAGCGGGTGATCGCCGCAACAATTTCTCGCATCACTGACGGTCGGTGAACCACGCAGGCCGACAGGTTGATGGACAAATCGATTTCGCAGCCATCATCGGCCCAGCGGTGCATTTGCTCGAGACTCATCTCGACAATTTTCAGCGTGAGCGCATCAATGCGATGATCAGACTGCTCCGCCAAAGGAACAAACTCCATAGGCATCACCAATCCCAGTTCCGGGTGACACCAGCGGACCAGCGCTTCCGCGCCAGAAATCAGGCCGGTTTCCAAGCAAACCTGGGGTTGAAACACCAGGAATAGCTCATCATCGCGTTTGATGGCCCCATCGATACTGTCTAGCAGGCAGGTGTCTCGATGCACCGTTTGGGTGCGTTGGCTGCCATGCACCACGGTAGCGCCGCCAGCGCGCTTGCATTCATACATGGCCATGTCAGCCATACGCAATAGATCTTGGACAGTTTTGCCTTGCTCAGGGAATGTTGCCGCGCCTACCGATACGCCAACATCCAGGGTTTTGCCATCAATCACCATAGGTTCATCAAACGCCCGCATGATCTTCTCGGCGGCACAGTTAATCCCCCCGATACTGCCCGTTGACGGTAATAACGCAGCAAACTCGTCACCGCCCAGTCGCGCAACCGTGTCGGACTCGCGGATGGCTTCCTGCATTTTTTTCGCGCTTTCCACTAGCAGTTGATCACCCACGTGATGACCGTAGGTGTCGTTGACGGTTTTGAACTTGTTCAGATCCATCATCAGGACAGAAAATTCGTTGATGGCGCGCGTGGAATTGCGAATTTCCTGCTCCAGCCTATCCATGAATAGCTGTCGATTGGGTAGTGTGGTCAAAGAGTCGTAAAAACTCATTTGATGCAGTTCTCGATCCCGTTCTTCCAGCTGGCGCATCAGGCTGGCTTTCTCCAGCGCTCCTTCGATGGCTTTGCGCAACAAATGGGGGGTTAGCGTCGACTTGGCCAGATATTCTTGGGCGCCCAGCTGAATCGACTGCGCAGCAACCTGTTCATCACCACGCCCGGTTAGCATAACGATGCCCGATCGCTGAGAGCACGGTGTTTCTAGAAGCTCTTTGAATAAATCAAAGGCATCACCGTCTGGTAGCCGGTAGTCCATGAGGATAATCTGGAAGTCACCGGATTCAGCCAGTTGATTGACCACGTCAACATCAAAAGACTCTTCCAGCGTCACGTTCAGGTCCGTCTTTGATAGGCAGCGCGCAGTAACCCTCCGATCAGCGATGTCGTCGTCCACCAGCAATACCGAAATGGCTTCGGCGTTGTTCTTTGAATGGCTGTTCACGCCCACGAGGTAACCGGGTTACTGCGATTTAACATGGGGATTGGCGGGGTTGCGATAAAACGGGCCGTATCGGCGTATTGGGTAATCAGGCGGATGTTGTCGATATTTTTGTCGACACTTTCTGTCTTCACGAGGTAACCGGCAACAAAATTGCTGTAGGCGGCCACAATGTCTTTGTCATCGTCTGAGGTGGTCAAGACAAACACGATGGTTCGACAAAGATCCGGGTCGCTGCGAATTTCTTCCAAAAATTCCAGTCCATTCATGCGTGGCATGTTGATATCCAGCAACACGATATAGGGCCAGTCGGGTGGGGATTTTCCGTCGACGCCGCGCAGCAGGTCCAGTGCTTCCTGGCCATCTTTGGCCCGGACAATGGGGTGATTCACGCCTTGTTGACGGAAACCACGTTCCATGACTCGAACGTCGATGTCGTCATCTTCTACCAACAGAAAGTGAATAGGCGCATTGCTATCGATCATGGGTACTGAACCTCTGGGTCAAGCCGCTTGTGATGCATCATGTATCGGGCGAAGAAAACTGATTCTGAAGGATGCGCCCCTTCCTTCGTTTTCGATCAGCTCGATTTCGCCACCGTGGGCCTTCAGTGTTTTCTTCACCAGAGCCAGGCCCATGCCGTTGCCTTCGACTTCGTCACGGGGCTTAAGGGTCTGAAACATCTCAAAGATCTTATGCCGATATTGGAAGTCAATACCGGGCCCATTGTCGGTGAAGTTGATCACGTCAAATCCGTTGTAATACTGATAGCTTACCCTGATGGTTATCCGCTCCTGGTCATGGTGTTTGATGGCGTTAGCGATCAAGTTGGAAAAAACAATTTGGGCGACAGTTTCGGGGATAAACACGGTCGCGATTGGGCCCACGTAGTTGATCGTGAAAGCGTGTGCTTTGGCGTGGTTGTCAGCGATCTGTTCGATGAGCTTTACCACGTCCACTACCACCGGTTCGCGAGCTTTGTCCCCTATTCGGGAGTAGTCCAGTAAGCCGTTCAGCAGACTATCCATACGTTTGGTGCGCCCCACTAGAAGTTTCAGGTCGTCTAGACTTTGTTGCGGGAGACTCTCCGCGCAGTCCTCGTAAATGATGTTGGCGAGCTGCTTGATGGCGCGCAGCGGCGCTTTCAGGTCGTGGGAAGCGATATAGGCGAATTTCTCCAGCTCTTCGTTCGATTTCTGCAATGCCTTCGCGCGCAAGCGAGATTCCAGGGTCATTCGAGCCGCGAGCTTTTGCGCACGGCGGTTTGATCGGGTTAGCAGAATAAATAGCGCCAGCAGCAGTCCATTGATGCTGAGTCCACCGAGTAAAATCAGCAGAGGTTCTAGGCTTGCATGGCTGGCAACAAGTTCGGGTGTCGCGAACATATCAAAGCGCCATGTGCGCCCATAAAGTTCAATGGTGCGCTCGCTGGAAAAGCGTGAATCGTCCGTGGCTTCGTTATCGTTGAAACCCTCATCGTAAATCACGCTGTCTTCGTCGCTAATGCGAACGGACACGCGTCGTTGGCTTTGACCGAGCGTCCCTGCCAGAAGATTCTTGACGATAAATGGCGCGTAGACAAACCCCACTAACTCTCTATCAGCCCACGTTTTTGGGGAACTTTGCGAATCGCGGTAGTAGGGGGCGTAGAAAAGAAAGCCGGGCGTTTGATCGCTGTCTTGAACCAGCACGATAGGGCCGGTAATTTCAGCGCGGCCCGACTCTCGAGCTCGAACGATGCCCTCAAGCCGCTGGGTTTCATGAGCGACATCAAGGCCGACCGCCTGCCGGTTAGCCGCGGTCGGTTCAATATAGACGATGGGAAAAAGCTCGGGTTTGTTATGGCGTGGATAAATATCGTAAGCCGGTCGGGTCAGGCGTAGTTGGGCGATAAAAGAATCTCGCTGCGCTGGTAGCACAGGCAGGATTACCCCAATGCCACTAATCCCTGGATACTTGCGACTCACCTGCATGTGTTCTTCAAACACGGCCCATTGTTCAGCGGTAACCTTCCCGCCGCTGCTCTGTATGACTGCAACGCCGGCCCAAAGTGCGTCTTCATATTTGGCCATTCGCTCAGTGATTTGTTCGATGACCAAGTCGCTTTGACGAGTGAAATCCTGAGATCCTCGATCATTGATGTGCTTGTTGCTCTGAAGTGCAGAGCCAATGGTCACCAGGGTCGATAATCCAACAACAAACCAATGCATCCAGTGAAGGCTTGGGTGGCGATGCGCGGACTCTTTGCCTGCTCCAATAGTCTGTACAGCGATATCGAATGGGGATTTCAGGTCTGCCATAAAAGTCTTAGCATCGGTTGGGCGCAACGCCGGAAAATGGACACGGTGAGTCTGCCAATGACGCACATCTACGAACCTGCATTGGTCATCGGCCGATGGCGTAGAAACTTGAGTCTTGTGGTCTTGAGATTAAGCCGGGCGGGAGCGACCGCGGCTGCCTGCGATACCGACCGCGCGGGTCGGTGCAGGTCGGTGCTGGGGCCGGTGCAGGTTATTCGAACGAGTCGTTAAAAATGCCGCCGGTGGTTCGAATGACGGACTCACCGGATTGTGGCGTAGGTTGCTGCCAGCCGGGAGGAACCGTGGCGATTGCGGCGATTTGTACCGTTTGGGCTTCCAAAGTACGAACCCGAATGTCCAAGGTAATTTGCACACGTTGTCCTTGCGCAAGGTTGAGAGCAGTCTCAACGGCAAAGCTACGTCGGCCCGCCCGCCGCAGCGTGCCGCAGGCTACCCCTGGCTGATCGCTGCAGCTGAGGTTAAGAAGATCGGCGAGACCCGAAACCAACAAAGTGAAATTGCCGTTTGTCAGGTCGTCAGGGCCGTTATTGGTGATTTCATAAACCACCTGTTGTTCGCTGTCAGGTTCAAGGAATGACGATTGAGAAAGAACATCCACTGCCAAACTGGCATTGCCCGTGGACGCACCGATCAAGCTCACTGAGCCACTGTCGCTGTTGTTGAGGTTGTCAGCATCGGCGAACTCTGAATTTGGCATGACAGACGCGGAAAAAGCAATGCCGTTGGGCGCCTGTGCAGAGGATACGCAGCTCGCCAGATATTGCGCATTCGCGCGGGCTGGCAGGTCGACCGTGTCGGTGCCCGTTGTCGATAAGGCTAATGGGTCTGTGGCCACCTCTGAGTCAGACTCACTGCTGAACTGGCACAGGGTGTCGTCTGACACCTGGAAGGTAAGCTGGTTATTGGCCGCATCGGTTTGGCCTGGGTTGCTGAGATCCAAACGAAGGAAAAACGTCTCAGCGGGCGCTACGCTGGGCCGATCGGCATAGATGCTGACCGCAACATCGCTGCCGTCCACCGGAGCTGTCAGCAAGAAGTCGAAAGCGCGCCCCTCGCCGCCGAGACTGGCGGTTTGGTCGGTTTGTATCTGGAAAGGAAATTGTACGAGACCCAGCGAGCTGGTGACCAGGTCCAGCCTCACCGGCACCGACTCACCCTCATCCAGGGTTACCGGGGTTGCCAAATCTGTTGAGCTGACCGCACCATCGCTGGAAAGCGCGTTTAAGGTCAGGCGTGTCAATGGGCTGGGTTGACCCAACGCCGAGGCGGCGTTGCTGATGTCGATAAGCAAAGCGTCTGTCGGGGCAGAGAGCACCTGGGGTACCGAAACCTCTCCGCCGCGACCCAAGCTGGAATCAAACTCAGGTGACACAACATTCGGCCCGGCGGTCGGGGCCTGGCGACAGGCCGCTGAGCCGGTAAACGATACGCTTCCGGCCGGGCAGGCCAGGGCCGCGGTTGCCCCGGCGTCGGCGACAAAAAACCCGGATTCTGCGCTGATGCAATTGGCCTGTCCGCTTTCGGGTTGAAAGCTCCCGGGCAGGCAGTCCTCTGCTTGGGTGGCCCCGACATTGGCCACAAAGCGCCCGGGCGGTGATGTGTCGCAGTCCAGCGCTCCCGCATCGGGTTGGAAAAATCCAACCGGGCAGGCGGTCTGCGAAGAGCTGCCGCTGATGTCGACAAAAGAACCCGGATCTGCGGGGTTACAGCTTTGTTGGCCTTCCTGATCCTGAAACGTGCCAGGTTCGCAGGCGATGGCCTCGGTGGCCTGGGTGCCAGGCACAAATCGGCCCGGCGGCGCGGGGTCACACGCGCTGGTACCTGATTGCGCCTGGAACGTACCTGCAGCGCATTCAGTCTGTTCGATTTGTCCCAGTTCGCCAACAAAGAAACCGGGCCCGGCATCCAAGCAGGCGGATTGCCCGGTGTTCGGTTGGAAGGTACCTGCCGAGCATTGCATCGCCAGGGTTGCGCCAGTCACGTTCACAAAGGAACCGGCATCGGCGTCTACACAGCTGGTTTGGCCCTCTAACATCTGAAAACGGCCCACATCGCAGGCAATGGCTTCGGTTGCCTGGGTGCCTGCAACAAATCGGCCCGGCGGCGCGGGGTCGCAGGCGCTGGCGCCAGACTGGCTCTGGAATGTGCCCGCGGCGCATTCGGTTTGTTCAATTTGTCCCAGTTCGCCAACAAAGAATCCGGGCCCGGCATCCAAACAAACCTCTTGCCCTGCTGCGGGCTGGAAGGTCCCGGTAGCGCATTGGGTTGCCTGGGTGGCGCCAATCACGTTCACAAAGGTGCCCGGATCAGCAGCCACGCAGCTGGTTTGACCCTCAAACATCTGGAAACGGCCGACACTACATTCAGTCGCTTCTGTTGCTTGGTTGCCTGCAACAAATCGCCCCGGGGGAGCGGGGTCGCAGGCGCTGGCGCCCGACTGCGACTGAAAGAATCCAGCAGTGCATTCACTTTGTGCCGTTTGGCCCAGTTGGTCGACAAAAAAACCTGGCCCGGCATCCGTGCAGGCGGTTTGTCCAGGCGCTGGCTGAAAGGTACCAAGACCACAGGCCATGCAGGGGGCTTCGCCAGTTGCAGAGAACTCGCCCGCGTTACAGGCATCTGTGCCCGCCGCCGCGGTTTCTATCAGGGCGGCACTGGTAGCGATAGCCAATGCTGTTTTGGTCCAAAGATTTTTCACAATGCCGCCCCGCTTGTTGTCCTGTGCTGAGTCTATTAGATTCTGGGTCTGATGAATAACTTCCTGAACATCGACCAATACCTGAATTGGCTTCGGCGGCGTCAATACGCGCGGGTGATCGAGGACCCTGTGCTTCAACAGGGGCTTTCGAACAACGGGGCGGCGGGTGTGGTTTTGGCCGCAGCAATGGTTGGACAGGGAAAGACCCAATCCGGACTTACCGCCGCCCGTCAATGCCTTGCAGGTAGTGTCTCCCCGCTGACGCCTGCATGGGCCATAAAGCTTGTGGCCCAGGTGCTGTTGGCTGAGGGTCAAACGCAGCATGCCGGCGCCTGGTTTGAGCAGGCCGCCGGGCTGGATCCGGACGACCCGGAGACCGTTGAAGGCTTGGCCCGCTGCCAATTGCCCGACTATCTGGCGCCGGAAGCCGGTAATGAGAACCGGACCTTTCTGCGTCATGCGCCGCGGGAGGTGTCTGGGCCATCAGCGCAGTATGTCTATGCCATCGATATTGTAGGTACCTGCAATCTTCGCTGCCCCACCTGCCCGGTGGGTAATGCGCCGCTGGGTGATCGGACCCGGGGGTTTATGTCACCAGAGATGTTTCATGAGGTCGTCGCAAAAATACTGGATGAGCGACCGTCTTCCGACCCGCAGATTTGGCTTTTTAACTGGGGTGAGCCCTTGCTGCATCCGCAGTTGCCGACGTTTATCGAGCACCTCAATCAAGTCGGTCTGCGCTCATACCTTTCCAGCAATCTCAATATTCGAAAGGGTCTGGAGGCGATGGTTCGGGCGAACCCTACCGACTTGAAAGTGTCGCTATCCGGTGCATCGGAAGCCACTTATCAGCAAACCCACGTGCGTGGGAAGTTTGCCGTGGTGGAGGCGAACATGCGCGAACTCCGTCGCCTGCTGGATCGACACCAGGCCACTACCAATGTCTGGGTAGGCCACCATATTTATCGGCATAACCAACACGAAATCGGCGACATGGCCGCGTTATGTCAGGAGTTAAATTTTGCCCATCAACCGGTAATGGCCTTTTATCAGCCGCTGGAGGCGTTGGTGGACATTGCCGAAGGCGGCGATGAGGCAACCAAGCCGGTATTGGATTTGTTGATTGAGCCGCCCCAGCGATACATCAAGCGATTTGCCAATGTTCGCGATCAGCGCTTTGACTGTGAGCTGAGATTTAACCAAACCGTGATTAACCACGATGGTTCTGTCGCGCTTTGTTGCAGTACTTACACTCGTGCCAACCAGCTTGCCGTCGGGTTTTTAGACGAACCCCACGAGCAGCTTCAGGCGCGCAAATATGCGCATAGTTTCTGCGCAACCTGCTACCGCCACGGCCTGCAGCATGCGCCAACCCGGGTGCATGATGTTGAATAGCTAACGGCGAATATCGTGTATCTGGTATGAACCGCTTCGCCCACGACTCCCTCTATGCCTGGACCGAAGTCGCATCGGTAGCCATTCCGGCAAGCAGACGCGCGCTATGTTCGTTGATGCTCGCAGCCAGCCGCGGTGCCTGGCGCTCCTGATAGTCAAATAGCTCGATGGGTAGACGACTTCTTAGTTCTTCTAGACGATGTGTGTCGGAGGCAAGGTCTGCTGCAGCCGACACGTACTGCTGGCGGGTTTCGGTCACCCACTCTGGGTGGCCGAGCGCGTTGAGAATCGCGGCTCCCTGACGGCTAACCGGCCTGGACCAGGCCATGGAAACCACCGGCGTGCCCATGGACAGTGCCTCACAGGTGGTCAGTCCGCCGTTAAAAGGGAAGGTGTCCAGGGCGATATCGACATCACGGTAGCGGCCCATCATATCCGCGTGAGGCGTGTGTCCCTCGAAGGTGATCCGAGTCGGCTCTATACCCCGGATTTTCATTTGGGATTGCAGGTGGCGGCGATACTCTGGATCCGAAAAGCTGCGCCACTTCAGCAGCAATGTGGCACTTGGCAGTCGCTGCATGACGGCCGCCCAAGCGTCCAGCACCATGGAATTGATCTTGGCGCTGTTATTGAAACATCCCAGCCGAATGGGTCCGGGTTGTCGAGCCTGGGTAGCCGCAGACGAGTTGTCCAGCGGATACAGCAGATGACACCCCGGTAGGGGAATTATGGGTTCTACAAAATAGCCGGGAGTGGCGCTGTTGAGATGATCTTGTCCAATTAAAACGCCGTCAATAGAGTTCAGGCCAGTGCTGGCAGGGTATCCGAGCCAGCTCAGCTGGACAGGGCTTAGGCGTTGGGCCATGGCCGCAAGGCGGTTGAGGGCGGAATGTCCATTCAGCTCAATTAGCACCTGCGTTCCGTCAGCGGAAATTTGCTCCGCTAGCTGGGTATCGTTCAGATGTCCTGTCTGAATATAGTTTGCCGCACTACGTTTCAGGTCTTCGGTGACGGCGTCGCAGCGCGGAGAGTCGTGATAAAGCCGCCATGGTATCTGACCCGGCAGCATGGCGGCCGCTCGGAGCACGGGTAACAGAAATAGACCCACCGGATGATGGTAGAGATCGCTGCTGATAATGCCGATCTGAGGTTTGCCAGCGATGGCTGTGATTGGTAGCGAGGCCGCTGACACCTGCGACCGGCCAAACTCCAGCGCAGCGCTCTTTAGCTCCGCACTACTGGCCTGGGGCAGATATTGCTGGGTCATCAGCCAGTTGGAAGCGTGCTGGGAATTGTCAGGTTCAAGGGTGCGAGCCCGGGACAATGCGTCAAGCGCCATGGCATGGCGTCCCTGCTGGCTGAGCGCAAGCCCATAGTGGCTGAAAGCGGCTGCTTTGGGTGTTGCAACGTTAAGGCACTGAGCTAGGGCAATAGTGGCCTCACTCACCCGACCAACGGCTTTCAGCGCGATTCCCAGGCAGAGTCGACAAAATTCGTCGGTAGGGTTGAGCGAGGTGCCCTTCCGGGCCGCCTCCAGCGCCTGCTCGGCACGCCCCTTTTTTAAGAGAATTTCCGATTGGCGAGCCCATCCGGGGCCGAAGTTGGGATGGGTCTCAAGCAATTGTTTGATCAGTTGATCGGCCGTCTCGACCTGCTCGTAGCTCAGCAGGGCGCTGGCGATATTTACCGCAGTCTCTGGAGCTGGCTGGGAGTCTTCGCAGAGTTGCTGCAGCGCAGAAATTGCGTCGGCGGGCGCCATGCAATGATGCGTTTCTAGCAGGTGTTGAGCGGTTGCAGCCACAGCGTATTGTACCGTCCAATTTGCTCGAGGAAGCTGTGCATCATTGCATTACCTAGAAGTTCTATGTAACCTATGCGTAGATTCTCTAGGTATAGATCCATGGCATTACCCAAAGACCTGGTAGCCGCGTCGGCCACACCCCTGGTGTTATCCATTCTTGCCCAAGGCGACAGCTACGGCTACGCCATCATTCAACAGGTAAAAACCCTGTCTGACGGCGAGCTGGAGTGGGCGGACGGCATGCTGTATCCCATCTTGCACCGGCTCGAAAAGCGCGCGCTCATCGAAGCCTACTGGGGACGTTCGCAAGCCGGCCGCCGGCGCAAGTATTACCGCCTGCTGGATGCGGGCGGCAATGAATTGGTGGATCTTCGTGATCAGTGGGAATCGATGAATCGTCTGCTGAAGACCTTTAGCCGGCCAGATCTAAAAACACAGAGCGCATAACAGGAGTCCATCATGCCCGAACAAAATTCTACGCAAACATTCAACCTGGATGCTGAAATAACGCGCTGGTGTGACCGGCTTGCTGGCGCTTCTGCGGACCAAGACGGTGGCCCTGATGCGGAGGAAATGTCAGATCACCTGCATTGCCAGGTTGATGAGATGATCAGCCAAGGTCTTGACCCTGCCACCGCGTTTGTTCGCGCCATCGAATCCCTGGGTGATCCGGCCGTATTGCACGCAGAAATGGAAAAGGCTTCCGGGCCACAATTTACTCGCGCCCAAATCATCCGTTTCGTTGTCGGATACCTGGCCCTAACCCTCATCGGCGCCATTGCGATTGTCGTCACCTTCGGCGAGAAACCCTACGCAGAACACATGCTGGCAGGTATCTACCTTCTGCTAACGCCAATGCTGTACTTCACCGCGAGAGGCCGCGCCGCCATACAGGCCGAATGCCGCATGATCAAACGCGTCTACCGAAAACTGAAAACGTAAATTACCCTCTCCGAATAGCTCGGACCGAAACGAAGGACACCCGCCGCGCAAACCCCAATGTAGAGCCCGCTGGCTGAATGAGGCCTTTTAGCGGAGTAAAACGGACCGAAGGGAGTCATCCGCTAAAAGGCCTCATTCAGCCAACGGGCTCGGCACCCCCCACCGTGAACAATTGCAACAGGTGGTAACACCCCCTCTCCGCCACCCCCGACAGCCCCCCAGCCTTTGATACCATTACTGTTTTACGCACAACCAACGTCACTATGAGTGGAAATTCCCGATATGCGGTCAAACAAGAAATAGCCGACAAGGCCTGGGTCACCGCTGACAGCTACCGTTCGACCTATCAAAAATCGGTGGAGGATAACGAGGATTTCTGGCGCGAACAGGCGGCCCGGATCGACTGGGTTCAGCCGTTCACGGAGGTCAAAGACGTCTCGTTTGCCAAAGACGATGTGCACATCAAGTGGTTTGCTGACGGCACCCTGAACGTGTGCGCAAACTGCGTTGACCGGCATCTTCCGCACAAGGCCAACGACGTCGCCATTATCTGGGAAGGGGATGATCCGGATGACGACGAAGAAATCACCTACGGCCAGCTGTATCACCGGGTATGCCGGTTTTCCAACGTGCTACGTCGGCTAGGCGTAGAGAAGGGTGATCGCGTTACCATTTACCTGCCGATGATTCCCGAAGCGGCGGTGGCCATGTTGGCCTGCGCGCGCATCGGTGCGGTTCATTCTGTGGTATTCGGCGGCTTTTCCCCCGACGCCCTAGCCGGGCGAATTAACGACTGCCGGTCCAGCCTGGTGATTACTGCTGACGAAGGCGTACGGGGCGGAAAACGTATCCCTCTCAAAGCGAATGTAGATGCTGCCTGTGAACGGGACGGCGTTATGGGGAACCTTGAGAACGTACTGGTGGTGCGCAACACCGGCGGTGACGTGGAATGGGACGAAGGCCGAGATTACTGGTACCACGACTTGGTGGGCGATGTGGACGAACATTGCCCGCCGGTGGAAATGGGGGCGGAAGACGCGCTGTTCATTCTCTATACCTCAGGTTCCACCGGGCAGCCCAAAGGCGTTCTGCATACCAGCGGTGGGTATTTGGTGTATGCCGCGCTGACTCACGAACTGGTGTTTGATTATCACGAGGGTGATATCTACTGGTGTACCGCCGATGTGGGCTGGGTCACCGGTCATACCTATATCGTTTACGGCCCGTTGGCTAACGGCGCCACCACCGTAATGTTTGAGGGGGTTCCTAATTACCCCGACGCCAGCCGCCTGTGGGAAGTGTGCGACAAGCACGACGTCAATATTTGCTACACCGCCCCTACCGCCATTCGCGCGTTGATGCGCGAGGGTGATGAGCCGGTGCTGGACACCGATAGAGATAGTCTGAAAATTCTCGGATCCGTTGGCGAACCCATTAATCCCGAAGCCTGGTCCTGGTACTACAACGTGGTAGGTGAGCAGCGCTGCCCTATTGTGGACACCTGGTGGCAAACGGAAACCGGCGGAATCTTGATCAGCCCACTCCCTGGCGCTACTGAGTTGAAGCCAGGTTCCGCCACCAAGCCCTTGTTCGGTATACAACCAGCCATCGTTGACGGCGACGGACAGGTTCTTGAAGGTGAGTGCGAGGGAAATCTCGTCATTACCGACAGTTGGCCAGGCCAGATGCGCACCGTTTATGGCGACCACCAACGTTTCGTGGATACCTATTTTTCCACTTTCGAGGGCTGTTACTTCACGGGCGATGGCGCGCGCCGCGATGCGGACGGAGATTTCTGGATCACCGGCCGGGTCGACGACGTGCTGAACGTCTCTGGACACCGTATGGGTACCGCGGAAGTAGAGAGTGCGCTGGTCTCCCATGAAGCCGTAGCAGAAGCTGCAGTGGTGGGGTATCCCCACGATATTAAAGGCCAGGGTATCTATGCGTACATCACGCTCATGGACGGAGTCACCGGTGACGATGCCCTGTTAAAAGCACTGGTTGACTGGGTGAGAAAAGAAATAGGGCCTATCGCGACGCCAGACCTGTTGCAATGGGCACCGGGATTACCCAAAACCCGCTCGGGCAAAATCATGCGCCGGATTCTGCGAAAAATTGCTGCCAATGAGCATGGCGACCTCGGCGACACGTCAACGCTCGCCGACCCGGCCGTGGTTGATAGTCTGGTGGAAAACCGCCTGAATCGGTAAACGGCCCCCGCGAAGGGGTCGAAGTGACCTATGGCCGGGAGACAATCCCGACTGTCGTCCGGTAAGCTGACGGCAGCCGCCTAGGGGGTTGTTGGGAACCTGCAGAGCTTCGCGCAGTCTTAACAGTTTCCCGCCCATACTGGCGCTAGGTTCAATTAAACAGGCGACCGTGTGACCCAAAACCGTTCAGTAACAACGCTCCTGTGTTCCGCCGTCGCGTTGCTGTGCGCGCTGTTATCGGGCCCATCCGCCCAAGCCGACCCCGATATGACGCCCC
>JBGCET010000052.1:0-8797 GCA_045106555.1 Lysobacterales bacterium
GACAGGTTGCTCCACTCCACGCCGTCAACAAACCAGGGCACCGTAAAAACCGCGGCAATAGCCAGAAAGAACATCGCCGCGGCGCTGACGCCCCGTTGAATACTTGCCTGCCAGACGAACTTACCGCCTTTTTGCTGCCACCTGCGAATATCCGGCCAAACCCAGAGAGCCACCCCAAGGATTTCGATGAGTACAACAATCCACAGTCCCGATTTCTTTAGAGCCATTAGATTGGCGGCCATCATTTGCCACAACGAGCCGTCATTCACCGCGTCAACGCTGGAATCAAACCGCATAAGCGTCAGCAGCATTGCGGCAAGCAAGGCCGTCATGATGGTTACTTTGACCGGACGGAAATAGTCGTTTCTAAACGCGGGGCAACGCACAACCCATCCGCTAAGCACTAGCCCCGTCCACAACATAGCCAGCCAATGGGCGGTGAAGGGTATTAACAGCAGCGCAGCAGAAACTTGATGATGGTTGATGGCGCGAGCCATCAGCCAGAACATGACAGCTAGGGCAAACACCCGGGACACAACGAATACGGGATCGGAACGCAGGGAAACTCCGATCGCTTGATCCCAGTCCCCTTCTGAGTAGGCGGAGGCCCTGGGTAATTCCGACGGCGGCATTTTAGGTCTGGATGTTCTCATACTGGGGTCTTAATGGTTCCGATGTCCTCCTGTTAAACGATACCTTCACCAGAAGTGCACATCGAATTTATCGATCCGTAGGAATCACCGGCGTTGGGGCCCGTTGCAGAAGTTCAGGCAGTCGGTTGATGGTGGGCGCGTTGTCTTTGCGCAGCAGCTCCCAATGGCCAAAGGAAAATGGCGTTAGTCGAAACAGGTCGCATAGGTGGGCACCCAGGCGTGCCGCAAGACCGGGTATTGGAATGGCTAGGTTCGGGCCTTTGCCAGCGCGTCGCCGTAACCCTTTGAGGTAGGACACAAAGGTAAACGTCTCGGGGCCGCCCAGGTCGAAATAGCGGTTGTCTTGCAACGCTAGTTCTTGACTGGTGGCAGTGCACAAGCGGGCCAGGGCTTGGCCCAAGTCTGTCACCATCAACGCAGCAATTTTGCCTTGAGCATCCATCGGAGCGGCAAAAATTGGCAGGGCCGACACGCCACGTAACCAGGCAGCGCCATAGCCGCCCTCCCCATCCAGCAAGGAGGGCCTGACCATTGCCCATTCACTGGTCTTCCGCTCGATGGCTTTTTCCCCAGCAAGTTTAGAGGTGAGAAAACGGCTTCGGTCTCCAATTTTCAGACCTAGTGCCGAGACGTGAATGAAGCGAGTGGGGTGATTTTCACAAGCTTGAGCGATCGCCGCCGGCGCCAGGTGATGAACTCGATCATAGGTAGACGGCCCCACCGGTCGCAGGATGCCAACGCAGTTGAGAATGACGTCAAATTCTTCCACCGCATCACGCCAGTGTGTCGGGTCGGTCATTTCATGCAGAAGAAATTGGCGACACTTGCCTTCGGGTTTGTCGGCGCCGCGCGTGCCAACCGTCGGGTCGAGTTTCAACGCACGCAGTGCCGCAACAGCATGTCGACCAATAAACCCCTGACCACCCAGAACCAAAATATTCACGCCACCATTGTAGCGCTTTGGCCGGGCTCCCGGCCCGAGTTTAGCGACGCTAGTAGGACGCTTTTGAGGTCATAGGCACGCGAAACTTTCGAAAGGCGCCGACCCACTCAACCAGCAGCAGGTTCAGTATCCAACTGGTCCAGGGAACAACCAGATAGGCCTCGCTAAAGCTCAGGCCCCCAACACCTATCAGCAGGCCCAGTTCTATGCGAAAGGTTACGGCCGCAAAGGTAACCGCGTAAGAGCGCTTCATCCACACCTGGTGATCAGCGATTTTTCCTTTCAGTACGCTGATCATGGCCATGGAGGTGGTGGTGAGCCAAATGATCGAAAACAGGGTAAAAGCCACGACGTTCGACGCGCCTCCCGCAGCAAAGGTGGCCGCGTGCAGACCCGCAACGCCGCCACAAAAGACGCTGAAGACATACACGCCACCAATCCAGCGATGTTGTTTCCGGCGTTTTTTTACTGCTGGTAGAAACTGAATCAAGCCCGTGAGTAACGCCACAATGCCACAGCCAATATGAGTCATTATGGTGATCGCGTTGGCAGCGTACGTCTCTCGCTGGCCAACAAAGCTGTAGCTCGATGGCGGTTGCCAAAGGTAAGCACTGGCGAAACCCGCGATGACCAGGGCGGTGGCCGACAGCAGCAAAATCCAGAGGCCTTTGCCCAAACGAGGGAGCCTTGGCTGCGCGGTGGTTGATTGAGGCGGTGGTGTCGGGGGTTGTTGGGGGTTTTTCACGTTGCACCTGGGTTGCCGGGGTGGCTACCATGGTCGGGTGAAAGCTCATTGGCCCGCCAGCGTCATTTCGCCAACCCCCAGAGATTTTTCGTGAATCGATGACTGTGCCCACTCACGATTCGCCAATGGCACCCAGCAAGTCAGCGAAGAACAGCGCTGCAATGTTGCGCTATTTAGGCGCAATGGCTGGTGTGGCGCTGTTTTTTGCCATCACCTCACCGTTTAATGCCGTTACCTACCTGCCTATCTTGGGTCGTTGGGCTTATTGGACGTTTCTGATTGGCATTACGGCGGTGACCCTTGCCCTATCGAAACGTTTGCTGGGAAAACGGTTTTCTCCCTGGACGGTGGCTTTTTTGGCTGCAATTGCAGCAACGCCGCTAGTGTTGCTGGCAATTTTGTCGATTCAGGTGCTCATCGGCTACCCTGTGGCCAAGTCATTCTGGCTGAGCCTGACGGGCAGCATCTGGGTCATCAATCTGGCACTAACGCTGGTCCAGGAGGCGGTAGTTGGATCGCCAGTGCCGACTCCCACATCGGTGGATTTATCAGGGCCGCTGCGCGAAAAGCTCCCGCTGGGCGTACGCGATGAGGACATCCTGGCGATTAGCGCCCAGGATCATTACGTTACGGTGCAACTTCCCTCGGGTGATCATCTAATCCATATGCGGTTTGGCGATGCCGTGGCCCTGATGGCCGGGATTGATGGGCTGCAGGTGCATCGCTCTTGGTGGGTGGCCAAAGCTGCGGTAAAGACCATTGAGCGCAGCGGTCGGCAGTGGGAAGTTGCTTTGGCCAATGGTCAGGTTGCGCCGGTGTCCAGGGCCGGCGCCAGTCGTCTAAAAGAGGCTGGCTGGCGTTAGTGGGTCATTCGCTAAATGCTGGAACAGCAGGCTAAGACTCTGGCAGAACGTCAAAGGTTAGCCCCGCGCTTTCGGTGAGACGGTCCAGCAGCGGCTGACCCATGGCAGAGGCTGGGGTCCAGAAGCCGCCTTTCTTCATCACATCGTCTTTGGCCAGACACACGGCAGACTCACCGAGCATCTTGCAGGTTGATCCGTACCCGGGGTCTCGGTCGCCGGTAACGCGGACCCTAATCTTGACTTCACCGTCGCTCTTGCCGATCAGCAGAATGTTGAAAAATCCGCTTTCCCGCTGCCGTGCATTGGGTCCATCACCCGGGCTCGGCAGAACAAACTTTTCCAGCAGCCAGCGAGCTGGCGGTAAGGCCGCCCCGACCATTAGGCCTCCCAATCCGGCGGATAACATCGCGCCCTTCATCCATCCGGGAATGCCCGCGCCCACCAGGGTTGCCTCTTCGTAGCGGAAGTCTCGTCCGTAGGGGAAACCCGCCACCGCGTTGCCTCGCCGCACGATTTTGGTGTTGATGCCGGCCATCACAAACGGACCTGTCCAGCTCGACACGTCGGCATCGTATTTCAGACCATTTTGGTCCCGCCCATCGCCACCGCGTTTTTCCTCTCTTGGGTAAAGGCTGTACGGATTCACCAGCGCTCGGGCGTTATCGCGATCCGCCCGGGCTTCCTGCACTGCCTGCATCATGCTGGCTACCGTTCCGCCACTGGCGCCCCCCTTGGCCGCTTTCAGACGGAATTTCACTTCATCGCAGGGTTGGCCAAAGCGTTCTTCAGCCTCGCGCTGAAGAAAATACACGCCCATGTCCGACGGTATGGAGTCAAATCCACAGGAGTTAACGATGACAGCGCCGTTTTTTTGCGCGGCTGATTCATGCGCGTCGATCATGCGCCGAATCCACTGCGGTTCACCGGTAAGGTCGCAGTAGGATGTGCCGGCGGCGGCGCAGGCCGCCACCAGCTCTGAGCCATATTTGGCGTAAGGCCCAACGGTGGAACAAACCACCTGAGTGTTTTCGCAAAGGGCTTTCAGCGAGGCCGGGTCGCTGCTGTCGGCCACGACAGTTGGTAGCGAGCTGGCCGCCTCGCCCAGAGAGGCCTTCAGGGATGCAAGTTTGTCTTCGCTGCGCCCGGCAATCGCCCAGCGCAGATCGCTATCTACCCCGTAAGTTTGCAGTAGGTACTCAGCAACCAGTGCGCCGGTAAATCCCGTAGCGCCCAGCAGTACCAGTTCATAGCGGTCAGTCATGGATCCGTTCTCATAGGCCGGAGCGGCGAGTGACAGTTTAACCCGGCAAGCCGCCTTGTCGGCGGTTCGCCTTCATCTCTGACGCGCCGAATTAGGATAGGAAACACGGGTAAATCACCCTACTTTTCACCCGAAAAATGTGGTGCGGAAAGACCTCACTTTCGTTAAAGCCCAAATATCTACGCGAATGAGCCGTTTCGCCGAGGTTCTCGGTTTGTACCAATAACGCAGGCTCAATCCAACGGACCCACTCATGCAGATGGACATTACTTCAAACACGACCTTTGCGCTGGTATCGGCACTAACACTGGTTGTGTGCGCCGATTCACAGGCAGTCGACTACGAGCTGGCTATCCAACCACAAGATCCCCTGATATTGGGTCGTCAGGCAGACCGTGAAACCGAGGGGGCATGCGTCATTAGCGGTGATGGCCGCTATACGGTGTTTGCATCGGCCGCGACACAACTGGTACCGGGCGATGGCAACGGGGTCGCCGATCTATTTGTGTTCGATGCAATGGACCTATCACTGGAGCGACTGCCCCGCCGACGCGATGGCTCCGAACCAACCCAACGAAGTCGGAACCCGAGTATCAGCGACGATGGCCGCTATTTGGCGTTTGAGAGCGACGATGACTTACTTGGTGTTGGCTATGGCGTTAGACAAGTCTACTGGTTGGACCGGGATAGCCATCGCGTAGAAATCGTTTCAAAAAGCATCATGGGGCCACAGGGTTGGAGTTCCGGCATTGAGCCACAGATTAGTGCCGACGGGCGATATGTTGCGTTCTCATCAAGCTCAGATGAGCTTGTAGTCGGCGATAGCGTTGGTTCCGACATTTTTGTTTGGGACGCTCACAGCGAAACCATCGCACGAGTATCCGAAGGCCCGCTTGGCGAGGAAGCCAACGGTTCGAGCTATGGACCACAGATTGACGCAACTGGGTCGCGCGTCCTGTTTAGTTCCGTCGCAACCAACCTGATAGCAAACGACCTCAATGGCACGCAAGACGTCTTCGTCAAGGATCTTGTTACCGACGCGATCTTGTTGGTTTCGCAATCAACTTCTGGCGACCAGGCCGATGGTTTTAGCGCGTCGGCAGACCTGTCGGCCGATGGCTCCATGGCGTTGTTTACCTCGCTTGGCAACAATCTGGACCCCACCGATTCGGACACCGCTGTTGATTTGTACACACATGATTTGGCCTCAGGTCAAACGGCATTGGTCAACACTGACGCGGCAGGCCTAAAAGCGGGCAATGTCGACCATAGTGACGCCAAACTAAGCGATGACGGATTGCGAGTTGTGTTTGCCAGCAGCTCCGAACATTTGACGGGCCCATTGCCAGGAATGGGCGATGTCGATCATGTGTTCGTTAAGGATTTATCCAGTGGTGGAGTCGTCAGACTCAGTGACGGCAGTGACGGTGATGCACAGGATCTGGCGATTGATGGCGATGGCCAAACTGTGTGCTTTGTGACCTCGGCGAGCGATGAAATGGTGGGTGACATCAACGGGGTTGACGATGCCATACTGGTTGGAGCAGGTGGACTGAAGCGGCCAATTAGTTTAGCCGAAACGGCGCTGCCAGCAACGGCCGGCAACGAGGATTCAAGCAGCCCATCGATTAGCGCCGACGGCACGCGCATTGCGTTTATCTCTGAAGCAACAACGCTCGAAAACCACTTCCCTTGGAGCCGACAAGACTTTGCCCAACAAGTGTACCTGAGCGAATCTGCAACGAGTGCGCTGACCCGTGTATCCAATGGCATGAACGGCGAGCCGGCCAATGACAATGCAAGAGAAGTTCAAATCAGTGCGGATGGCCGTTTTGTGGTGTTTTCATCCGCAGCGACTAACTTGTCGCCGGTACCGGATTCCGGCAACGGGCTGGACCTATTTCGCACTGACTTAGCGACAGGCCAGACAGAGTTGATTACCTCGACAATTTTTGGGGCCGCCAGCAACCAACTTCTGCCCGTTTGGGACGTATCGCAAGACGGCTCGATCATTGTATTTTCCTCGGGTGATGAGGACTTAGTTTTATCCGATCAAAATGGCCACAGCGACGTGTTTATCTGGCAGGACGGCGTCGGCATATCGCTGCTAAGTGTCGCCTTTGATGGTGCGATGGCTGATGACAACAGCACGAGACCCAGAGTCAGTGATGATGGCAATCACATCTTATTTGAATCCGAGGCTACCAACTTGAGCGAAGGCTTTATCCCAGATCGACGCACACTCTATCGGCGTGACCGGGCCGCTGGTATCACCACACCCATCATCACCGATAGGTCGCCCATCGCCTATGACATGAGTCCCGATGCCGCGATTGCAGCGCTGTCCTTGCTTGACCAGATCTTCTTATACGACATCAGTAATGACCAATTCACCGAAATTGCCACCGAACTTCCGGGGCGGGGATTCTATTCTACCGGCCAGTTTCGATTCAGTCGGGACGGTCGCTATCTGCTCTTTCATGCCTACCTTGAAAATTCACGCTACGAGAGCCCCTACCTGTTCCGCTTCGATCGACTCGACCATTCGCTGCGCACCCTCATTGCGTCGCCCGAGCCCGAGAGACTCTATGAACAAGACATTTACTATTCCATGGCTGCCAACGGAGCGTTAGTGACCAATTGGCCGCAGCCGCTCGTTCTTGACGACAACAATGGACCTGGGACTAGCGATATCTACGAGGTCACGCTTCAGTCCGGAGAAATTTTGCTAGATGAAGCCCCGGTCACGGTTTCTGAGTCGGCCGGTACCGTGACCTTGACACTGCTTCGGCAGGACGGTGGCGAAGGTGCCGTTTCGGTGAACTATGCGATTACTGAGGATACCGCAACGGCAAACGAAGATTTCCTCGGCCCACTCCTTGGCTCGGTGTATTGGTCCGATACCGATATCAGCGACAAGACCATCACACTAGACTTAGTGGCGGACAATCTTGTCGAAGGTGATGAGACGTTTACGGTCACAATAAGCGACCCACAAGGAGGTGCAAAATTGGGTGCAGTTGTGTACACCCCCGTGACTATTCTCGATAGCACGCCGCGCGCCGAGCAGATATTTTCTGATGGGTTCGAACAGTGATGCGAGGTTGCTAGTGTTATGCGGCAAGCTAGTTTCTTCACTGCAGCTCGATTCAGGATTCAATCCTTCCACAGTTCAACATCGCCCGACCATCTGCCTTGTCAGTTGGTCGCAGTCATCCGGAGGAACGTAAACCCGTTTGATCGGGTGATGCGTTCTAACAAAGGGAGTCGACGAAAGCGAAGGTCGTTAGAATGAATACACGGTTCACACGGTTACCCGAGTATCTACCCGCAGCAGCACTGGTCGCGGTAATTACCGGAGGTTTATTCGTCGTGATGCAAAAGCTAATTGAACCGGCTTACGCGCATGGGGCTGAACGGTCAAAAACCGTGGGGATCCGGTTTGGCCTTGAATATTTGTCCGCCTGGCGCGGCTTGCGGCCTGCGTTCGGAGCAGGGCGCGTTAACGCCACTGGTGCGCATCCCGCCGCTGTATCCACGCCAGGCAGCCCAAGCGGGGATTTCTGGCTTTGTGGTGTTGGCTTTTACCGTCAACCCCGATGGTCATGTATCTGATGTCAGCGTTGTTGATGCTAACCCGCCGCGGGTATTTGATCGTGCCGCGACAAAGGCGCTATTGCGCTGGCGTTTTCGGCCAATGCAGGTCGATGGCGAGCCGGTATCTTCCCGTGCTACCCAGACCATGGGATTTTCGCTGGCGGATTAAAACGCTTGCTGCGTTTGACGACTGCGGCGATGATGCATGGATGAGCAAATTAATGGGTACGTTTTGGGTCGGCCTACTACTGGCCGTGGCAGGTGCGGGCTGTGCTGTTGATGGCGGTCAGGGGCAAGCGCAGTCCAGTCGGGTATTAGTGTTTGGCGGCACCGGCCGGTTGGGATCGGAAATTACAAAAACGCTGTTGAGTAACGGGCATGCCGTGACGGTTTTCGCTCGCCCTCAATCGGATCGTCAACGACTCCAGGGGCTGGACGTGGCGTTTGTTGTGGGTGATGTATTGCAGGCCGACCAGGTGAATGACGCGATAGGCGCCGTGCAACCTGCCGTTGTGGTGGACGCCCTGGGCCGCGGCAGTTCACCCGTAGAGTTTTACGCCGACAGCGCACGCCACATAGCCAGCGCCAGCGCGCAACATAAGGTGAGGCAAATTATTCTCCATGGCTCAGTGGGCGCGGGCGACAGCGTCTCTTTGCTTGGGCCATCACTGTCTGCGCGAAACCAGCGCTTGTACGGCGCAAAATCCGCGGGTGAAAAGGCGGTGATAGAAAGCG
>JBGCET010000053.1:0-11864 GCA_045106555.1 Lysobacterales bacterium
GACCGACCCTGACGGCAAGATTGTCCATCTGGTGCATGGTGATGAAAAGCGTCCATCCGATGATCCGACATGCCCCCATCTGGAGGTCAATTACGGCAATGTTAAAACGCGTAAAGGCAAGTCACAGAACTTTGTGCCACCTGGACCGGCGCAACTTTTGCGTATGGGGCACGTTGGGTTATTTACCCTTGACTTTGCAGCATGCGACAAGTGGTACCGGGAAGTTCTCGACTTAATTCCGAGTGATCAATTTTTCGCCGGGAAGCCGGATAACATCATCGCCGGGTTTTATCGCATCAATCGCGGCGACGAGTACGTTGATCACCATACCGTTGCGCTATTCGGCATGGGGCGAAACGACTTACACCATGTTTCATTTGAAGTGCAGGACTCCGAAGTGCAATTTACGTCCCATCGTCATATGAAAGCTCAACAACATGAATTGGTTTGGGGCGTTGGAAGACATCCCAAAGGCAGTCATATTTTTGACTTGTGGCGTGAACCCAGCGGTTATCGATTTGAGACATATTCAGACACCGATCTTTGTACGTCAGATCAGAAAGTGGTGCCTGTCCCTATTCAAGAACAAGAGATGGATCTCTGGCTGGATCAAAGCCATGAGCCCTATTTCGACTGAACGAGTGAGCGATCATATGACTAATATCAATCAAGCCACTGGGCTTGCCGAAGGCAGCTTCGGTATTGGCACTTACCGCCTAAGCGATGAAAGCAATCCGTTTCCCGGTTTGGTGCAACCCGATGGCACAGTGTTTGATCTATCTCATGTATACGCCGATACCCATGCCATCTTTAACGATTGGGATCGCGCCCTAGACACACTCGTCGACATAGCGGCCAAAGGTGGCGAAACCGGGATTCGTTTTGCGGAAGTTCACATTCTGACGCCGCTGAGTCACCCGAATATTCTAGGCGCAGGTTCGAATTACAAACAACACGTCGCCGAAATGATGACCAACAACAAATTCAATCAGGAAAATCGCCTCCCAGGCGAAAGCGACGAGGACTTTTTCAATCGTAACTATGCAGAAGTGGCGCAGCGTGCAGAAAAAGGTATGCCGTTCTTTTGGACCGGGATGCACTCCGCGCTATGTGGCGCGAATGATGACATTCTCTTGCCATTGATCGGCGAGCAAATGGAATTTGAGCTGGAACTTGGCGTCGTGGTTGCTCGCACAGATCGCTATGTCCCGCCGGAAGAGGCCGACGATCTAATTGCAGGTTACGTCATCATCAACGACCTGGGCGCAGTTGACGAATTCAGACGAGCCGATATCAAATTCGGCTTCGACTGGGTCAGCAAGAACCAGCCCAATCACTTTCCGACCGGCCCATTTATCGTGCCTAAGCAATTCGTCCAGTGGGACGAGGTGCAAATCGTATTGAAGGTCAATGGTAAAATCATGCAAGACTGGCCAACTAACGACATGATTTTCTCACCGCAGAAAATCCTGAGTTACGCCTCGGAGCGCGTCAAACTTTTGCCAGGTGACTTGTTGAGCACGGGCTCGCCGCCCGGAAACGCCGGCCAGCACGGCGGTGCCTGGCTCAAAGATGGTGACATTGTCGAAAGCACATTGACGGGATTGGGCTGGCAGCGCAATAGAGTGGTGAACGAAGATGCCAAAGGGCGTAAGCCGACGTTTGGGCCATTCATTACCAAGATGTAGCTTAGGTTTTTTTGGGCCGGAGAACACGATGCGCAAATTGATTCTTACTATTACCGTTTTCGCGTTGGCGTCATCGGCCTTTGCGGCAGACGGTCCGATTAATGAATTCATCACACTAGGTACAGCCGCTGGTCCCAACTCCCAGGCGACTCGCTCTCAGCCCGCAAACGCACTGGTAGTAAACGAAGACTTGTACCTGGTGGATGCAGGCGATGGTGCTGTTCAGCAACTTGTGAAAGCTGGCTTTAGAGTGCAGGACCTTGATGGCGTATTCATAAGTCACAATCACTTTGACCACATCGGCGGTATGCTAGCGGTGCTTGGGCTGCAGAGTCAGTTGGGTGTCCGCAAACCGCTCAAGGTGTATGGTCCACCTGGCACGAAAGCGCTTGTCGACGGTTTGGTTATCGGTATGACACCGGCAATGACAGCGGCGTTCGGTATGCCGAACCGTTCGTGGCGTTCGAACGTTCAGGTTGAGGAGGTGGTCCACAACTCGGTCATCGAGCTCGCGGGTGTAACGGTTCGGGTTGCTGAGAATTCGCACTTTGCGATTCCGCAGGAGAGTGGTTTTCCGGAAAAGGCTAAAGCCTTGTCGTTTCGTTTCAATCTCGCCGATCGCTCAATCGTTTACACGGGCGACACAGGCCCGAGTGAAGCACTCCAGACACTCGCTAAGGGAGCAGATCTCTTGGTCAGTGAAATGATGGATATCGACTCAGTGCTAGCTAATATCCGTGCGGAAAATCCAGACATGCCGCAGCGTCAGTTTGACGGCATTGAATGGCACTTGAGAGCACATCACTTGCTTCCGATACAGGTCGGCGAACTGGCGTCGGGCGCGAAAGTAAAGAGTCTCGTTGTGACCCACATGTCTCCCAACGTCTCCAGCGATGAGATGGCGAAGCGTTATCTGAATGAAATTGCCGACGCCTTTGACGGCCAAGCCGTCATTGCTGATGATTTGGACCGTTTTTGACACGCGTATTGGTCGCCGGTTGGGTTGGGGACTGGCTCAATATGAGTTGGGCCATGGTTTCTTAGTCTAAGAAGCAGCGCCTATTGCTTCTCGGACTTTATCGAACTGCTCGACTGGGACGGAGCTCATTAGCTGGACGTATTTCGGGTTGATGTGCTGGTCGATGACCGAGTACTCAGGTCGACTCTTGCTGCAAACGAGCCACTCAGCAACTTGCGGTGCATCTGCCCAGAACCAGTTCAGGCCGAGATGCTCAAGACGCAGCACGTATGGCAGCATCGTTATATCGGCCAGAGACCAGTTGTCGCCAGCAAGCCATTGTGTCTTAGACAGTGTCTTCGCCATAGCTTGAATGGTCTTGTAGTAGGTGCGCAAAGCTACATCTACTCCAGGTGCCTCCAGACCCTTCTCTACGATCGTTTGCATGTGCTGACGGCGAGCTTCATCCGGGTTGTTCGCATAAATCGCCGCGAGCGCTGCAGGTGGAAGTGCGGCCAGTTGATGCCGAAAGGCGAGTGCAAAACTCGTGAGCCCGCAGGCGTCGTGCAATGATGCATCCGGTAAGATCATCCAGCGCAGCATGGTCGCGCGGAGCACCGGGTCGGCTGGTCGAAGTGGCGGCTCTGGGTAGGCGTCGTCAAGATATGAAATGATGACAGTCGACTCGATAATAGCGACGCCATTGTCGACAATTGTGGGGACGACAGCTTTCGGATTAAGTTTGAGGTAATCGGGCTTGAATTGGTCTCCGGACCTCAGGTCAAGTGTGTGACGCGTATGATCCAAGTCCTTCGCGGCCAACACCAGTCGCACCTTTTGCGCGCAGACCGACATGTCATTGTCGTAGAATTCGATCATCTCAATTAGGGCCGGCTCATTTCGTCAATAGTTCGGCAGCGCCTTTAAATCGGGTTGCCGCAATGACAACGCCAATCGCACAAAGTCCTGCGTACAAGAGCAGTAGCACATCCAATCCGCCCAGCTTGACCTGCAGCGCGGCGGCTAGAATCGGTGCGATAAACTGTCCAAAAAAGAAAATACCAGTCCAAAGCCCGGTTCCACGACCTCGGACATTCATCGGCAGTACCTTCAGTACCCAGGTCAACATCGTTGGCAAGAGAATGCCGAAACCAATAGAAGCAATGATGGCGGATACTGATATCCCGACCAGTGATCCAGAAATACCCGCCCCAAGATAGCCAATGCTCGCCAGCGCAAGTCCGATCAAGACCAGTAGTGGGCCGCTTGCGCCCTTGATGCGCCGGAATAGTATCGTGCCGACTGCAACGCCAATGTTGGCACCGGCGCCAATTGCGCCAATCTGCCCCGGTGAGACATCTGCACTGAGTCCGAGAATTTCGCCCAGCTTGACTATTACGGTGTAAAAAATGACCCCGACAAACAATGTCGTCAACATCAGTGGCATGATTTGGGCTAGCGGAAGTTTTGCGTAGTTTTCTGACGCGTCCTTCGCCGGGCGATCGGGCTCAAATAAGATGATTGCTACCAGCAGCGCAACGGGAATCGCCAGCAGATACAACAGGAAGGGGCCACGAGATCCAAGCACCTCTCCAAGTGCGCCGCCAACGGCAATAAGGACAATGGCACTTAAACTGACGGTGGCGAACTGCAATCCGACCCAACGTTCCCGTTCCTTGCCAACGAAATAGTCGCCGATAAGCGCCGTTGCCATCGTCATAATGACCGCTTCGGCGAGGCCCAGTCCTACGCGCGCTGCAATAATATGCTTGAGCTCGCTCATGAAGTACGGCAATACGCCAACACCGGCATAGATGAGCAGTGTGACGATTAGCAGGTTCTTACGGCCAATGCGGTCAGAAATCCATCCGGCGATAGGAGAAAACAGCGCGACGCAAAGGGCCGGAATGGTCAGAGCCATCGGCACCAGATATTGGCTGCCTTCTACACCACCAAATTCGCGCATGAGAAGCGGTAATACTGGTACCAGGGATATGATGGCCATGGGCGGCATGACGGCCGCCATTAAGAGAACGAGGCCATGTTTTGTCGTAGCGGATTGTCCCGATGTGCTAATCGTCATTCGTGTACTCCCGATTGCTATGCGTCTGCAACGTCCCGTTTGGAAATTTTGTGACCATCTTCAGTTTGCCCGATTTGCCAGTAGCTGCTGGCATACATGTTCCTGCGATCAACGTTGCGCGCCGACTTCATCAGTGATCGAATTGCGAGTGACTGGCTGAATTCCCCGGCGACCCAAACGTAGGGTTCGCCAGGCAACCATTCGAGGGACTTTACGCGATCGAACAATACCGTGTTCTCTAGTTCGGGCTCGCTGTTCACAATCCAGTCGACCTGCAAGTGTCGCGGGACATCGAGATTCTGAATGTCATCTTCGCTGACAACTTCAAGTAAAGCGTATCCCTTTGCGTCAGGCTGCATGCGTTCAATGTTTGCGCTGATGGCGGGCAGGGCGCTCATATCACCAACCAATAAGAACCAGTCAGCGCTGGGATCCAGCGGTTTTTTCGGTCCGGGTCCGCCAACGTTAATTGTATCGCCCGGTTTGCAGGTCTGAGCCCAGTTCACAGCGGGCCCGTCGCTGTCATGAACGACAAAGTCGACATCGAGCTCTCCGGCCGCTGCGTCGTAGTGTCGAACGGTATAGGTTCGTACCAGGGGTTTTCCGTCCTCGCCATCGGGTTCGGCAAGGCGAAGTTTGATATAGCCGCCGTCGGAGTCGCCCGGGAAGCCTTCAAGACCTGGGCCGCCCAGAGTCACCCTGAGCATGTGTGGTGTTATCAAGGACTTGCGCAACACGACAAGCGTGCGAGGCAGTGGGCGTTGTCTGACCGTGTTTTTATTACTCAAGATCGTGCCGGCGGTTTAAATAACAGCCCCTCGGCTTTAAGCTGATCCGTTGCAGCTTTCTCGCGCAGCAGTGCACGCTGCACTGCTGGCCGTTCTTCCATTCTGGATGAGTGGGCTTTAAATAGCGGGTAGGCGGCAACATTAAAATCCGCACCTTCAACGCGCCAGAACACCCAGTACAAATAGGCGTCCATGGCACTCCACTGGTCGCCGTACCACCAGGGTTGGTTGGCCAGTCGGTTCTCAATAAGTTCGAAAAACTCCGCCATTGCACCACAGGCCTTTTCCCAAACAGATTGAGTGGCATCTTCACAGGCAAAGAACTGCGGCATGCGTATTCGCGTAACGATTGGGTGTAAGGTCGAAGAACAAAAACTCAGGTCGGCCAGATGCTGAGCTTGAACGAGCGAATCAGTGGTCTTTGGCATCAATCGAGCGTTCGGAAACCGGTCACTCAGGTACGTGATGATTGCAAGGTTCTCGGTCAGCACTTCGCCATCAACAACAAGTGTCGGCACCTTGCCTTTGGGGTTGAGTTTCTTGTAGTCCGGTGATTTGTGTTCGCCACGCATGAAGCGGACGACGACGGAATCAAATTCCTGTCCAGCCTCCTCAAGGCAAATGGAAGGCACTCGGGCGCAGGTTCCCGGCGCCATATAAAGCTGCGTAGTGCTCATTAGAAGCGGTCAAGATCATTGGCGATAACTATGTCGCCATCAAATGCTTCGGCAATTTGGGCACGGTAGCGTTCGGCCATGGCTTCATCACGGACGTTCGGCACCATATGAGTAACGACGACTCTTTTTACGCCGGCGTTTGCTGCCATCTCACCGACTTGATGTGGAAGCAGATGGTGCGCACGGAAATGCCATTCGATACCATCGAGCTGTTTTTGCGGCATGTTTGGACTGTTCTTGCGAATGAAGCCCAGCACCGCAGGAATGTCCATCATTTCACTGATTAATAGGTCTGCGCTTTCGGCGAGTCTTTCAACGGCCATGCTCGGCCCAGTGTCTCCGGTAAAAACAATGGACCGGTCATCAAAATCGAATCTGAAAGACAAAGACTTCGCTTTTTCAGCTGCACCCTGGTTTTCCGGGATCTTGAAATGACTGTTTTCCACCGTTGAAACAGTGACGCCGTCCAGCGATACAACAGAGCCGTCGATTAACTCTTTAACGTCAATATTCGCACTCCACGACTGACCTGGCATGCCGTAGCCCGCTTCCATGACGTGATCCATTGCGTTGAGCAGCCCGTCAACCAGCTCTCTCGTACCGGGCGGACCGTAGACAGTGAGTTTGCTCTGGATTCCCTGTTGCATGCGCAGCCCCAAAACTGCGGTTAGGCCGCCAGTGTGGTCGAAGTGCAGGTGGCTGATGAGGAGACCTTTGAGCTTTGTGACTTGATAACCCGCTTTCGCGAGTTGTCCCGCCGCCCCGTCCCCAACATCGACGAGGTATAGGTCACTGCCCACCACCAGAGCATTCGCCGGTTGCGAGCGACTAGATTCAGTTAATGGACCTCCCGCGGTGCCCAGAGTAATAAAGGCATTTGCGGGCGACGAAGTCGGCAATGCTGACGCATCTTTTACGTCAGCCGAGAGACTCTGGCATGCCGTTATCAGTAGCCCGCATGCCAAGAGCGTGATTGACTGTTGAATGACTAATCTTGTCATGGATGTTCCCTCAAAAATCGTAGCCGAATCGCACGCCATAAAATCGCAGCGGCGAACATATTATGACTATAGAAACACTGCGGACAGTATAAACCAAATCATTTCTTTCGATAAAAATGCATAAAAACAGACTATAGCTCTTTGCTGATCCTTGCCTGGACTTTTCCATCAGCGTCAACCTCAATCGCAATGGGTTTGAGGGCCCTGCCCAAGGCTGCGCCGAGCATGCACTTACCCGTCTCTATCTCGAACTGAGCTCCGTGTGCGGAACAAACGATGCGGGTCGCAGCGCCGTTGAGATAGGCATTTTTGCGCCAGGGCATGGATGCGCCCTGGTGTGGGCAAACGTTTCGGTAGGCAAACAGTTTCTCACCGCGCCGGACCACGAAAAGGGCATCGCGCCCCGTGCCATAAGGATCAAAGCCGCGAGCTTCACCGTCCGCCAATTCGTCAATCGCGCACAGTGTTACCCGCTCATCAAAGGACGTCATGTCGCCTAGCTTTTTGGCGGCGGTCCTCCGCTTGGTGCCCAGTTGTCGCGCAATCTAAGCAGGAAGATCTGCGAGGTGTCTTCGCCCATTTCTGCCTCACGTGCCACCCACGCATCGTCATGCAAATCCATGTCGGCGTCGTACTCAACATGACAACCCAACGGGCTGTTGAAATACCAGAACCAGTTGGAACCAAAGATATGTCTGCCCGGACCCCAGAACGTCTCATAGCCCTTGTCTTCAAAGCGTTTGCCAGCCTGCATCAGCTCCGTGGGGCCACCCATATGAAACGTAAAGTGTTCACAGCCTTGCAGGAACGGCGGTGTCTGGATGCAAAAAAGCGTATGGTGTTCTGTGGTGCCGGCCGGTCGCATGAATGGGCCGACGTTCGTGAAACGGTCGGTTGTCACGAACCCGAGGCGCTTCGCGTAAAAGGCCTCGAATTTTTCGAAATCGGGTACAAAGTACACCACATGCGACAGTGATCTGGGTTTCGGTTGAGCATCCGGGTCGGCGGCAATATTGTTGGCCGGCCGCTGCGTTTGCACGCCGGGCCCGTTGGCCAGTTCGCCAGGCAGCGCGAGAGTTTTTCTAATCGTGACCTGAAAACCTAGCGCGAAGCCCAGGTCGTCGACGGTCTCCAGGGACCCGTCGTCGAGGGTTTTCACGTCACGGTCTCGCCCCAGCTCCTGATTTATTGCCGTAAGTGTCGCCGAATCGGCAACCCCGTAAACGGTTTTCCGTAGCATGCTGCCGGTCTCGAGCGGAGCGGGCAATGATGCGTCATCCCTTGGAAGTATCTCCACGAAAGTGCCATCCAAAGCCTCGAATCTGCCGTTGCCGGTAGGTGTTAGGCCATAGTCGGTCAAATACCGGGAACAGCCGTCTACATCGTCGACGCCGAAAACTAACGCGTCAGGCCCAATAATATTCATTCGACTACTCTAATAAAAGGTACCGGCAATGATAAAAACACCTGCCTTGCTATAAATCAAATTGTTTGTTTTTATATGAACCAACTAATCATGTTTATAGGTGGGGCGTGCGACTCAAGGGACTGGATCTTAACCTGTTAATCGCGCTCGATATCCTGCTCGAGGAGGGCAGTGTGTCACGAGCCGCTGAGCGGATGCACCTCAGTCAGCCCGCTGCCAGCGCAGCCTTGGGTCGTCTGCGCGACTATTTCAAGGATGAGCTAATGGTCCTGCACGGCAAACGGATGATTCCGACATCGTATGCCGAAACATTACGGCCCGAGGTCAAACGCATTCTTGGCAATATTGACGCTGTCATTTCGATGACAGTCGAGTTTGATCCTGCACGTTCAGAGCGTGTATTCCGGATAATGGCATCAGACTATATTACCTTGGTTCTACTTATACCGTTGGCCAAGAAATTTGAGTCAATAGCGCCGAACATTCGCCTGGACATTCGCTTACCCGACGCTGTGGTAGAGGCGGAATTTGAACGTGGCGATGTAGACATTAAGTTGGTTCCCGAGCAGTTTCTCAGTACTCAACACCCCGCCGAATTGGTCTTCGTCGAACCGCACGTCATAGTAGGCTGGAAAGAGAATCCGATTTTTCAAGGCACTATCACGGAAGAAGATTTTTACTCCGCGTCTCACGTTGGAGTGCGCATCGGTCCAGCCGCAACCCCCAGTTTTACGGAGGGCAACCTCGAGGCAATGGGTCGTCAACGCAAAATGGCCGCTTACGTACCCAATTTTTCGGTCATGTCCTGGTTCTTGCTTGGCACCAAACGTCTGGCTGTCATGCAACTACGCCTGGCAAACGCATACGAAGCGGTCATGCCGCTTAAGTCGGCACCACTACCATTTGAATTACCGCCAATGCGTGTAATGGCACAGAACCACAGCGCTCGCTCCAATGATCCGGGCTTGCGTTGGCTGCTAACGGAGTTGCACGCTGCGGCAGAAAAAATGTTCGACGGTGAAGATCTGGCGAGATAGTCAGGAGCAAATCACCGGATTCATATATCAGCATTGTTTGTAGGTACCTATCAAGATAATTAGTTTGGCTGATAGATCGCCCCGCGCTACGCTGATGTTTGTTGCAGTGAAAAACAACAGCGGCCCGAGCACTATGAAAAGCGCATCAATCTTGATTATTGGCGGTGGTATCGGCGGGTTAACGTCGGCGATTGCGCTCGGCAACAGCGATTTTCACGTTGAGATTGTTGAGAAAGATCCGGCGTGGTCGGTCTACGGTGTAGGCATCATTCAGCAAGCCAATGTCGTGCGCGCCGTTGCCGAGCTTGGCATCATCGATGACTACATCGATGCGGGATTCGGCTTCAATTTCGTGGAGGTCTACAAACCCGACGGCGATATGGCCGCCCGTATCCCGGTGCAGCCTTTGGTCGACGGTTATCCCGCAAACGTCGGAATCGGACGGCCCGCCTTGCACAAAGTTCTAGGCGATAGAGCGAAGGCGGCTGGAGCCAAGGTTCGTTTGGGCGTGACTGCAGACGAGATCGACGATGAGGGCAAGAAAGTCTCGGTCAAATTTTCTGATGGCACGTCGGGGGTTTATGATCTTGTCATTGCTGCCGACGGCATCTACTCACAAACACGATCAATGATTTTGCCAGACGCGGCCAGTCCGGCATTCGTTGGGCAATCCGTTTGGCGTTACAACTTTAACAAGCCTGCAGAACTCGACGCCTTACGCGCTTACGAAGGGCCCATTGGGATCGGACTGGTGCCGCTGTCCAGCGAAATGATGTACATGTATGTCACCACGCCAGAGCCTGGCAATCCGCGGTACGCTCATGACAGCCTGGCGGCAGCACTCCGCGAAAAACTTTCCAATGCACCGCCTGGGATCGCTGAATATGGAGAGCAGATTACCGACAACGACGGTGTGGTTTATAAGCCACTTGAAGCCTACCTGCTCGACGGCGACTGGTTCAAAGGCAATGTTGTTTTCATCGGTGACGCTGCGCATGCAACCACACCGCATCTTGGTCAGGGCGCTGGGATGGCGATCGAGGACAGTATCGTGCTTGCACAGGAGCTGAAAGCCTCCGAGACGGTGGCCGAGGCGTTCAGTCGATTCCAGCAGCGACGCTTTGAACGTTGCAAGTACATCGTTGATGCGTCATTGGCGATTTGCCGTTCCCAGCTAGGCGAGGGCCCGCGTATCGCACAAGACAAAGCGACTGCTGAAATGATGCAGGTCGTCGCGCAACCACTTTAAGAAGTCAGAACGCAGGCAACCCTAACATGGCGTTATTTGAATACTTCCCCAACTATATCTGGAATCTCTCAGTCGCTATTGCACTTGAGAATGGCGGGAAGATTGGTGAGATCGTCGACATGTGTCAACCGATCAAAGATGCGGCCGACAACGGCGAAGATGCGGGCACAGCAGAATTCCTGAAAGAGTGGGTCAAGAAAGCCGATACGCTTGTCGAGCTTGCGGAAGAAGATCTTGGCAATGGGCGCGAATTTTCGGCGGGACCAAAGTTAAAGCGTGCCAGCATCTACTATGTAACGGCCGAACGCATGCAGGGGCAGGGTCATCCAGGCCGCATGGAGACGTACAAGAAGGCGCTGGCCGCATTCTCACGCGGAGCCAAGTATGCGCGCGACAATGTAGAGCGCGTCGAAATACCCTACGCGGCAGGTAAAAAACTCTCAGGCCTGCTGACAAAGGCAGAAGGTGCAGGACGACATCCTGTGGTCATTTTTTGCAACGGTCTTGATAGCAGTAAGGAAATGCTTTGGCTCGGAGGATTCCCTTACGCGCTCGCGAAACGCGGTATTAGTTGTTTGTGCGTGGATCAACCAGGCACTGGCGAAGCACTGCGCCTCGAAGAATTGCCAGCTACCTACGCGAGCGAACAGTGGGCCACGGCCTGGGTTGACTGGCTGGAGCAACAGACCTTTGTTGACCCGAAGCGCATTGGCATGACCGGCATTTCGCTTGGCGGCCACTATGCACCGCGTGCGGTAGCATTTGAGCCGCGGTTTGCGTCTGGAGCCTGTTGGGGCGCGAATCATAACTGGGCCGAAGTGCAGCAGAAGCGACTGAATCGTGAAGGCGAAAATCCGGTACCGCACTATTGGGCACATGTTCGATGGGTTTTCGGTGCAAAGGATCAGGACGAGTTCTTCGAGAAGGCGGCGGGCATGAATCTCAACGGCGTGATGG
>JBGCET010000054.1:0-108108 GCA_045106555.1 Lysobacterales bacterium
GGCGTTCAGGATGGCGATGAAAGCGGGCTTGGTGGACTCACCATCGATCTGCTGGGACCCGGGCCCGACGGACTGTTCGATACCGCTGATGACGTCGTGTTGGCATCCACCGTCACCGACGGCAATGGCGATTACGACTTCACGGGGTTGAATCCCGGAGACTACCGGGTAACCCTGACCGACACCGCAGGCGTGTTAACAGGACTCAACCCCACCACCGTCAACCCAGGTACCGTTACGTTAACTGCCGGGCAGGACTTTGACGACGCCGACTTTGGATTCTTCCCTGCCTCCAACCTGGGCTCCGTGGGCGACCTGGTGTTTCACGACGTTAATGGCGACGGCGTTCGACAGCCCGCTGAATCGGGCATTGAATCCGTACTGGTGGAGCTGTGGTTAGATACGAACAACGACGGCGTAATCACCCCTGGTACCGACAACCTGATTCGCAGCACCCGAACTGACGTGAACGGCGAATATGAATTTGGCGGCGTTGCACCAGAAGATTACCTGGTGCGCCCAGCACCCCAGAACTTCCAGGCGGGGGGCGTACTGGAGGACACCAACGCTACCTCGGGCACTGCCAATACCAACAACAACGCGCAGGCAATCCCACTGCCGCTCAGCGTCGGCCCGGGCAATCTGAATCCCAACTTTGCCGATTTCGGCGTCAATGCGCCGGCCCCTTTCAGTTTGGCGGGCACCGTATTTGAGGACATCAGCAACGACGGCGTTGATCAGCCCGGCGAACCGGATGTGGGCGGCGTTACCGTGTTGCTGTTCCGAGATCTGGACGGCGACGGCCTGCTTGGACCTAACGATCCCGTATTTGGCATGACCACCACGGATGCCGGCGGTGACTACCTGTTCGATAATCTGCCGCCAGGAGACTATCTGGTCAGCACCGACGTCATCGGCTCACGCCTGGCCGGGTATTTCCAAACCACACAAACCGGATCTCGCGGTGTAGAGGCAGTTACCGGCAGCAGCGGCGACACTATCACCGAAGTAGACTTCGGCTTCTTCAATGGCGGCGTCACCACCACACCGGTCACCCTGTCGTACTTCCGCGCCACATCGGAAAAGGGCGGCATCCGCGTCGAATTTGCCACCGCAACGGAAACCGGCAATATCGGGTTCGCTATTCACAGCCGCAATAAATCCGGCGCTCTAAAACGGGCCGCCCCCCTTATCGCCTCCAAAGTGGTGGACTCCACCCAATGGCAAACCTACGAAACGTTCCTGGCTGGCAGCGCCGCTGACAAGCTGTGGCTCAGCGACATTGATACGCGAGGCGTAGAAACACTGCACGGGCCTTTTGAACTGGGTCGCGACTATGGGGACAGCCAACCGCCTCTGCCCATTAACTGGAACGAGATTCGCGCAGAGAACGCCGCAGTTCTGAAAACCCGTCAGGCACGCAAAGGAGCGCAAAGCGTTTCCTCTGTAAACCTCACCGTCACCGAATCAGGTATCGCTCGAGTCAGCGCGGAACAGCTGACCACGGCAGGCTTGGACCTCAGCGGCGTCAATGGATCAGACCTGGCATTGAGCGTGAACAATGAACCGGTGGCAGCCCGCGTCAGCACGGACGGCCCGTTCGGTTCCGGTGCATTTATTGAGTTCCTGGCCAACACTCGCGAAAGTCTTTACGGATCGGACAACGTGTATCAGCTGACAGTAAATCCTGCTGCAGTCCAGCGCGTGCCGGTCAACAGCGACCTACCCGCGGACATTGACCTTCAAACCACTGAATCCGCCCAGGTGACGCTGGCTGAGAACAACGAGTACAGCTTTGGCTCACCTACCGGCGACCCTTGGTTCATGGAAGGCATCCTGGCCTACACCACCCCGGTGGAGTCCACCTACGATCTGGATCTAAACGGATACCAGGGTGGCAGCGCGAACCTGACTGTTGACCTCTGGGGAGTGACAGATCTACCTGAAAGCCCCGATCACCACATTCAAGTGTTGATCAATGGCAATCAAGTTGGTGACCTGTTCCTGGACGGATTGGTCCAAGGCCAAATCAGCGTTCAGGTGCCGCAGTCACAGCTAGTCGACGGCGCCAACGTCATCACCATTCGCCTCCCCGCAGACACCGGAGCCCAGTTCGACCTGGTGAACGTTGAGGCCATCGAGCTTGCTTACAAACGCGCACCACAAATTGATGGAGGTGCCGGACGCGTTGGCGTCAGCAGCAACGTTTCGGTGATCTCCCCCAACCCGGACACGCTGTTCGCCAGCTCTTTTGAAACGCTTCCAGGTGCCGCATTCTCAGTTTCCGGTCTAACCAGCAACAACGCCGTGGCCTATGCGGAGACCGACGCAGGGCCGGTATGGATGGAAAATGCCCAAACCGTCGCCGACGGCAGCGGCTTTGCGCTGGAAATACCTGGCGTACCGGGGGCCAATGGATTTGTTGTAGGACAGCTGGACGCTTTGATCGACGTAACGGTCAGCCCAGCCAGCGTCAACGATGACCTGCTCAGCGAAAATGCTGACTACCTGATGATTGCCCATCCGGTCTTTGTGGACGCCATCGACACGCTGGCCCAGTTCCACCGTGACCGCGGCCTGACGGTTCGAGTGATCGATGTCAATGATATCTACGCCCACTACTCAGCCGCGCAGATTGATGCTGACGCCATCGACCGCTTCATCGCCGACGCCGTTCCGGCCCTGGGTGCCCGCTTCGTATTGCTGGTGGGCGGCGATTCCTACGACTACCACAACTACCTTGAGCTGGGTTCCCAGAGCTTCATCCCATCACTGTACGGGCAAGTTCACCCGGTTGTGCGATATGCCCCACTGGATGCGCTCTACGCCGACATCGACGGCGATCAAGTGCCCGACGTGGCGCTAGGCCGATTCCCGGTGCGCACGGTGCAGGAGCTAAACTTCATGATCAATAAGACCGTGCAGTACGCGGCCAAGCCCTACGCCCGCCAGGCAGTGTTTGCGGCCGACATAGCAGAGCCACTGACCCCCTTCGGCGCCATCAGCGACGACGTCATCGACACTCTGCTGACCAACTGGTCCGTGACCCAAACCTACCTGGATAACGTGTCCCCAGCCCAGGCCACCCAGGACATTCTGGGCGCAATCAACAGCGGTGTTGCGTTGACCAACTACTTCGGCCACTCCGGCTTCACCGAGTGGGGCCGGCAAGATCGCCTGCTCACAGCAAACGATGTCGATACGCTCAGCAATGACGGCGCACCCACCGTAGTTAATCAGTGGGGCTGCTGGAATGCCTATTACGTGTCACCGTTTGCCGACACCCTGGCCCATCGATTCCTGATCGGCGGCGACCACGGCGCCGCAGCCATCCTAGGCCCGGTATCCCTGACCCGGCTGTCGTCCGAGCAGCTGCTAAGCAACTTGAGTTTCGCCGACATGGTCAGTGCTGGACAATCTGTAGGCCAGTCCATGGTCAACGGCAAACAAGATCTAGCAACCTCCCACGAGGACCGCGAAGACGTAGTACTGGGCTACACCCTATTAGGTGACCCAGCCCTACAAATCGAAAACTAAACAAGACAACCCGAGCGCACAATCCAGCACTCAACCAAAAAGACGTACAGATGCAGAGGCTGGAGCGCGTCATAGGTCCTCAAGCGGAGTTAAGCGGACCGAAGGGAGCCATCCGCTTGAGGACCTATGACGCGCTCAAGCCTCGGGAACTTGCCGCGACCCACAACCCGCGGTATCGAAGCCCACGGACTTCGACCCGGCACCGGCCATGATTAGGTCATTGAAGGAATGGCTCCCTTCGGTCCGCTTAATTTCCTTCAATGACCTAATCATGACCGGCGCCTAGATTCGGGTGCCTCCTTCTTTAGGCAGGAAAACTTCCAATGATGTTATCGATGTCTTGCTGCGTATTGTAGAGGTGGGGAGAGAGCCGCACGCCTTCGTTACGAGCGTCGAAGTGAATGTTGGCGTTGCTCAAACTGTTTTCGAAGTTCGATTGCCTGTCGCCAAAATTTAGAACAACTGAACCACCACGATGAGCGGGGTCTATCGGGGACACTTGGAATTCCGGGGCAACTGCCGCACACAACTTTTCGCTTAGTTCGCGGTTGTGGTCCTGGATCGAATCTAACCCAACGCTGAGCAAGCTCTCGATAGAGTGAGCGGCGGTCAGGCAAGGTGCAACGCTGGGAGTGCCGCCCCAGAATCGCAGGGCATCCGGTGCGTACTCGAAGTGATTGATGTCGAACTCAAAGGGGTCGGCGTGGGAGAACCAGCCGACGTCCCGGGGCTGACATTGCTCAAGGCGCTCAGGGTTGACCCATAAGAAGCCGGCTCCGGATCCGCCGCACAACCATTTAAGACAGGAGCCGGCAATAAAGTCGGCGTTCCAGGCGTTAGCGTCGATGGGCCGGATGCCGATGGACTGGGCCACATCGACGATGCTCACAATGCCTCGCTTTCGGGCCATACCGGCCAGCGCTGCAATATCGTGACATTCGCTGGTATTAGAATGCACGTGGGTCAGCAGTACTGCGTGCACCTGGCTGTCCAGATAGCGATCCCAGGTTGCCAGCTCCAGTGTGTTTTCAGAGCGGGGAACCATTACCGGTTCGAAGCCCGAACGGCGGGCAATGGAAAACACAAAACCTAATGACGGAAATGCGCGCTCAGCGATCAGTAGTTTGCCGCGGGCTTTGTTTCGGGGCACAGCTCCCAAAACCTGACTGACCGCCGCCGACACGTTGGGTTGCGGACACACCATGCCGGGTTCATGTCTTATCACCTGCGCAAGGGCGCGCCGAAAAGCATCCACACCGGCTAGCCACTGGGGCCACACCTGATCGTTGCCTGTGGTCCATGGGCCTAACAAAGACTCTTCCAAGTGCGCCTTGAGCGTAATCGGCGGAATACCCGCCGAGTGATTTAACAGATATCCAGGTGCCGGCGCCCAAGCTTGGGGTAAATTCAGCATGTCTGTGCACCCAGACTTTGGCGGATGATTTGCAGATCCTTGTAACGGCTGAGAATGTCGTCCCGTGGCGCGGCGATGCGCAGGTCCTTGAGTTTTTCCAGAGCCGTCATCAGTACTTCAAGGGGGGGGCCACTGGCGGTAATGTTTTTCAGATGCTGAGCCGCCAACGTGCTGGACGGTTTTTGAATGTAGCGTTGTACCAATTGATCGTGATGCTGGGCCGCGGTAACCCCGTGGGCATGGCAAACTTCCAGAAAAAGCTGGACGTTGCGTTCGAAATGAGGCCCACCGGCTCCAGCGTTTAAACACTGAAGAATTTGGTCCATCAAGCTTTCCCTGCGCATGCAGTCGCGCAGTCGAACCTGATCGGCAGGGGCCATATAGAGAAACTTATCCACCAGCAGCTGGGAGTAGGAGGTGTCTTCAGCCTGGCACAGGCCAAGTAGAAGGTCGATCTCGTTGATACCGGCAAAGTCCCCGGCGTTAGCTCCCCGGTATTCGGTTCGGCCAACCCGATAGGGCTTGTAATAGGGCCGCACAGAATAGAAAAAGCGATCGGCGTCGAGCTGGTCGAAAAGCCGCTGGTTGCTAACCGCAACGTCGTCCAGGGCATCCTTCGCGGCCTGTAGCAAATCGGCCGTCACCGGATGGGTGATACCCAATGGCACGGTATTGACCAAAGCGTCTGCAGCACGTTTAAAGGCGAAGATGCCGCGAGTGTTGTAATCCAGGAATAGCGCCTCGTCATCAAGTGACGTGAAACAGCGATAGGTTCCATTATCTGCCAGGTTGTGCGTAGACAAATGGCTGGTAGCAAAGCGTGGCGCCACGCCCAGGGAAGCACCAATGTGCATAGCCAACCCCGATGCCTCAATCAACGGCGATGATTGCTCTCGAGAAGGTTCAGTCAGCTCATGGCGCCGGCACGCCCCCATATACAGCCCCACATCGCCCAACAGTGCAAATGCTGCTTCAAAGCCCTCATCGGTGTTGCCTTCCCGGTGAAGCTCTGCAATCAGCGCCCTGCCCTCCTCCAGCAGCGCCTGGCGCAGCGGCTGCCCACCGGCAGTAACATCGGCTCGGTCATCTTGACCAAAGTAGAGATTTTCCAGCTCGGTGTTAATCTCTACGAATGCGCCACGCATCCATGTATAGAACGTCTTGACGTTGGAACTCACCGAAACTTCCTTGGATTGCGGATACCGGCAGGGAGTATTTCACAGCAAATTTTTTCTCGTCAGAAGAAGTTTTTCCCGAAATACAAGGTGGTTGGAATCCGGCCAATGGGTTAAAACGGGGTCAGCCAGGGCTGACCCCGTAAAAAGCCCTCAGTCCTTTCCTATCAACTGACGACGAGCCAAGAGAATCAGCAGAGTCATCATTATCAGCAGGGCCCAAGTACTCAGTGTCGGTACGGGCATGGGTCGCAGATCAAATGTGATGACGGTTGGGTCGCTATTGTTACCCGGACCGTCACCCTCAGGATCCACGTCCACACCATCCTGAGAAATATCGGTGACAGTGCGGGAAGCGCCAATACCGGTTGCAACCGCCGTGTTGGTGTAAGGCGGCATTGTTTCGCCGGGGAAAACCAACACGGCTAACTGAATCAAGCCACCCTCACCGACTGCCAGAGTATCGGTACCTGCAAGCAAGTTAGTGTCGGTTTGACCGTCGTAAGCGTTGTTCACGGTCAGGTCAAAGGAAATCACACTGCGGATCTCAAAGGTAGCCGGCGCCGGGAACGTTGACGCCATATCGTCGATCACCTGTACCTGATCCAACGGCACTACACCGGTGTTAGATACCCGTAAGTTATAGCTAACTAGCGCGCTATCACTGGGAATCGACCCGGTAAAGCCGGGCGCCGCCACCAGCAGGCTAGCCACATTTTTCGCAAGACCAATCTCTCCGAGTTCAGCGCCATCTAACGGAACCACGGTTGGATCTCCGCCCTCCGGAGTGACCGGATCATCGGAATCCACCGGGCCGGTTTCGTCGGCGGTAACCACTGCCTGGTTGATGATAGAAACCACGTCAATGGGCAATGGGTCGTTGATGCGCACCTGATAAGCAACTGTTACCGTGCCTCCAGCAGCAATGGCGCCGACATCAACAGCGATGCTCGTTTGTGCCGCACCATTGCCGGTCGTAACGGAACCGACGCTGGTAACAACACTGCCATTAATCAACAGCGTATTGGCGTCCGGCGTATCGTTCAAGGTGACGTTGTTGGCAGTGCCGTTACCAACGTTGCGAATCGTCAGCAGGTAGTCCACTCGATCGCCACTATTCACCAGACCATCAGTATTGTCATCAAAGGTATTGATGGCCGCCTTGCTCAACTCAAGGATGGGATCAGCATCAATCGGCGTCCCCGTGGGGTCATCATCCGGTGGTGAGTCCGGGTCGTCCGTGGGTTCATCGGGAATGGTGGGACCGGTGACCAGACCCTGGTTGAAGACCTGAGAGGCGTTGTTGATCACCGGGTTATTGATGGTGACGTCGAAACTGATCGTCACGCTCGCACCGCCTGGCAGTGTGCCAATGCTTACTCCTACAGCGGTGTCAGCGCCGCCGTTACCGAGGGTCACGTTACCCGCGCCGGTCTGCACGCTGCCGGCCACCAACGTGGTGTTGATGTCGGGCGTATCGCTGAACGTAATCCCTGCTGCCGCCGCATTACCGCTATTGGAGATCGTCACGATGTAGGTAAGCGTGTCGCCCGGTGAGGCAACCCCATTGTTGTCGGCGTCAAGACTCAACACATCCGTTTTGCTCGCTTCAATAACCGGGTTTGAGGTGACCGGCGTTTCAGTAGGATCGTCATCATCGGGCGTATCCGGATCATCCGAGGGTTCGACCGGCGTGTTGTCACTGAATACCACCGCCTGGTTAGTCACTGAAGTGACTCCTGCCGGCAGCGGATTGTTGATGGTCACGTCAAACGACAGCGTCACCGTGTTACCGCCAGCAATATCGCCAAAGTTCACCCCCACATCGATGTCGCCAGGGGTATTGCCCATGGTCACATTGCCCTGAGAGGTAATCACGGAACCCACCACCAGAGTGACGTTCGGATCCAGGTTATCGTTGGCAAAGCTACTGATCGCGGCCTGGTTACCATCGTTGTTCACCGTCACGATATAGGTCAGCGTGTCGCCCGGAGACGGTGATCCATTGCCGTCTGCGTCGTTACGCAGCACGTCAGTCTTGATCACTTCCAGGTCTGGCGCAGCCACAATCGATACCTCGGTGGGATCGCCGTCCGGTGCATCGTCCGGATCGTCGGTGGGTACGGTAGGCAGCTCGTTACTGCTGACCAAACCCTGGTTAACCAGTTCGGTGACGCCTGCCGGCAGCGGCGAGTTCACCGTGGTTTGGTAGCTGATAGCCACTGACGTTGCGCCACCCAATCCACCGATGTCGATGGTAATAGTGCTGTCTCCCGCGCCGTTGCCGGTGGTTACCGTACCTGCGGAGGTCGCTACACTGCCATTCACCAACGTGGAATTGCTGTCAGGAATGTCCGTGTACTGGACGCCGGTTGCGCCGCCGTTACCGACGTTCTGAACAACAATGGTGTACAGCAGGGTATCGCCAGGGCTTACCGCCCCGTTGGCATCGGCATCGGTTTGCAGTGCTACCGCCTTGGTCGCTTCAATTACCGGCGCTGACGTTACCGGCGTTGGCGTGGGGTCGTCCTCATCCGGGCTGTCCGGATCATCCGTCGGCTCGGTGGGCTGCTGATCGGAGTCCACCGCACCCTGGTTGGTTAATAAGGTGACGCCAGCCGGCAACGGATTGTTGATGGTTACATCGAAGGTAATAGTGACCGTGCCGCCGCCGCCAGGAATCGCGCCTACGTCCACTGCCACTTGCGTATCACCGCCAGCATTACCCAGGGTTACCGTGCCAGCGCTGCTCGCCACCGAACCGGCCACTAGGGTGGTGTTGGCATCGGGGATGTCGGTAAACAGCACGCCGGAAGCACCGCTGTTGCCGCTGTTCACCAAGGTCACGGTGTAGCGCAAGGTATCACCGGGAGAGGCAATCCCGTCGCTGTCGGCATCCACCTGCAAGCTGTCAGCTTTGAAGGCCTCCAGATCGGTGGCCGAAGTTAATGGCACCACGGTGGGATCATCATCCGGCGGGCCGTCCAGGTCGTTAGACGGTTCTGCCGGCAAGCCATCACCGCTGACAAACGCCTGGTTTACTAGCTGGCTGACGCCGGCTGGAAGCGGGTTAGGTATGTCGACCTGGTAACCCACGGTGACTGATGCGCCGCCCCCTGGCAGGGTGCCTGCATCTACCGAGATAGACGTGTCGCCAGCAGTATTGCCAATGGTTACCGTGCCTGCGGTGGTAATGACTGTCCCGGCAACAAAGGTGCCATTGGCATCCGGCGTATCGGTAATCACCACGCCGGTGGCTGCTGCGTTGCCGATATTGATGGCGGTGAGCGTGTAGCTAAGGGTATCGCCAGGTGAGGGCACGCCATCGCTATCCGCATCTGTTAGCAGTGTTACCGACTTATCCAGCTCCAAGATAGGCGTCACGGTTACCGGTGTTGGTGTCGGATCGTCCTCAGGACCAAGATCTGGGTCATCCGTAGGCTCATCAGGCAGCTGATCGCTGCTGACAAAGCCCTGGTTTGCCACCTGGTTGACGCCGGCTGGCAGCGGATTGTCGATAGTGACATCAAAAGTGACGGTGACCTGTCCACCGCCACCCAGTGGGCCGATGTCGACGCTGACATCAGTGTCACCGCCGCCATTACCCATCAGCACCGTGCCGAGGGTGGTGACCACAGAACCTGCGACCAGCTGAGTGTTCACTCCCGGAGTGTCGTTGAAGACCAGTCCGGTCAGGCCAACGTTGCCTACGTTGTCGATCAGCACCGTATAGCGAAGTACGTCACCCGGTGAAGGTATGCCGTCAGCATCATTGTCTGTCAGTAAAGCGTCTGACTTAAACGACTCCAACAATGGATCTGTGGAAATCGGGGTATCGGTCTCATCACCGTCAGGCGGGGTATCTGGGTCATCGGTATCTATGGGCGGCAGCTCCGCCGAGCTAATGGTGGCCTGGTTGGTAACTACAGTGGTGCCAGCAGGCAGTGGATTGTCCACCACCACCTCGAAGGTCACGATTGCCGTTTCGCCATTGCCAGGGATCACGCCGCTATCCACCTCCACGTTGGTGTCGCCGGGATTGTTGCCCTGCACGACGCTACCGCGACTGGTGGCCACACTGCCAACAACCAGAGCCACATTGGGATCCAGGTTGTCATTAACGAAAGTGGCCGTTACCCCCTGACTACCCGTGTTGCTGATGGTGATGGTGTACAGCAACGTGTCGCCAGGGGAGGCAGACCCACTGCTATCAGCATCCACCAGCAGTGCGTCGGTCTTGATGGCGGATAGAACCGGCGCCGCCGTTAGCGGCGTGTTCGTAGGATCGTCGTCAGCCGGCGTATCTGGATCGTTGGTAGGCTCATCAGGCACCTCGTTACTGCCCACCACACCCTGGTTACTGAGCTGGGTGACGCCGGCGGCCAGCGGATCGTCAATCAGCACATCAAAACTGATGCTGCGACTAGCGCCGCCTCCCGGAATGGTATCCAAATCAACGCTTACCGTGGTGTCGCCAGCGGTATTACCCGTCACAACAGTACCCAGTGGAGCAACCACTACGGATCCTACTACCAACTGGCTGTTGCTGTCTGGCGTGTCATTGAAGGTCACACCTGTGGCAGCAATATTGCCCGAGTTGGTGATGTTTACCGTATAGCGCAGGGTGTCACCCGGCGAGGCCTGGCCATCGCTGTCGGCATCCACCAGCACTACGTCCGCCTTGTCCGCCTCTAAAATGGGTACGGCGGTCACTGGCGTATCGGTCGGATCATTGGGATCACTGTCGTCGGGATCATCGGTCGGAGTGACTGGGGTCTGATCACTATTTACCAATCCCTGGTTGGCAACCACGGTAATGCCAGCGGGAAGAGGATTATTGATGGTGACGTTAAAGCTGATGGTGACGCTGTCACCGCCGCCTAACACGCTACCAACGTCGATCGTTACCGGTGGCGTTCCAGCGTTACCGCCGGTGACGGTGCCCCTTGTGGTATTCACCGTTCCGGCCACCAAGGTGGTGTTGGAATCTGGCGTATCGGTAAAGGTAACGCCGCTAGCTGCCTGGTTTCCGCTGTTAGTGAGTACAACGGTGTACAGCAACTCGTCACCGGGTGACGGAATGCCGTCGGCGTCGTTGTCAGAAAACAGCGAATCGGTTTTCGTTGCGCTGATGATGGGTGTACCCACCAGCGGCGTAACGTTGGGATCGTCATCGGGCCCGGTAGAGGGGTCATCGGTAGGCTCGGAAGGCAGTTCATTGGAGTCCACCCGACCCTGGTTAACGATCTGAGTGACGCCCAACGGCAGCGGGCTATTGATAGTGACATCAAAGGCAATGTCTACACTGCCACCTTGCCCGGCAAGAATGCCAATATCCACCGTCACTGGCGGCGTACCGGCATTGCCACCGGTAATGCTGCCCTGGGTAGTAGTCACGGAACCTGCCACTAGCGTGGTGTTGGCATCCGGGATATCTACGAAAGTGACGCCGGAAGCGTCTTGATTGCCGCTGTTCACTACGTTGATGGTGTAGCGCAGGGTATCGCCGGGAGACGCTACGCCGTCGAAGTCTGCGTCAATCAGCAGCGTGTCTACTTTGCTGGCTTCGATAATGGGCTCAGCGATTAATGGGGTGACCGTTGGATCATCGTCGGGCGCGGTGTCTGGATCATCGGTGGGTTCGTTCGGCAATTCGTTGGAAGCCACCACACCCTGGTTAGCCACCTCAGTCACGCCATCGGCCAGCGGGTTATCCACAACCACATCAAAGGTGATGGTGACAGCCGCACCGCCGCCCATCATTGTACCTATGTCGATACCGATCGGCGGCATGCCGCCATTGCCGGCGGTAACAGTGCCCTGAGTCGTGGTGACCGAGCCGGCGACCAATGTTGTGTTGGTATCGGGTGTGTCGCTGAAGGTCACGCCGGAAGCGGCGCCATTTCCGCTGTTGGTTATCACAACGGTGTATCGCAGCGTGTCGCCGGGAGACGGAGTGCCACTGACGTCGGCATCCACAAACACCGCATCCGTCTTGCTGGCCTCGATAATGGGATTTGAATTCACCGGGACCACCGTCGGATCATCATCACCCACCGGTCCCGGATCATCGGTAACAACATCGGGCACTTCGGTACTAGACACGCTGCCCTGGTTCACTATCTGGTTGATGCCGGCAGGCAAGGGGTTATTGACCGTGGTGCGGTAGGTCACCGAGGCGCTTCCACCGGCCGCAGCCAGCGTACCCAGAGCCACCTCTACGGGAGGCGTGCCGGCGTTGCCATCGGTAATCGTGCCCTGAGTGGTCGTAACCGTTCCGGCAATCAAGGTGGAATTCACATCTGGCGTATCTGTCAGCACAACGTTGGTGGCTGCCAGGGTTCCTGAGTTGGTGATGACGATGCTGTAGCTAAGAACATCGCCCGGTGTGACGTCTCCGGAGCCGTCCACGTCATCAAACAGGGTGCCGGTTTTGCTGGCGTTCAATTCTGGCAAGCCAATATTTTCCGTATCGGTTGCCGTATTGGTGCGGTCCTCGTCCGGCGCATCCGGCATGCTGGTGCCGCTCAGATTGGCCACGTTCGCCACCGGCAAGGGCGGTAACGGGTCGGCAAACATAACGCGCGCGGTGAACGACAAGGTCTCGCCCACTTCCAGCGAGGTATCCGGCAAGCTGCCTGCTGGGTCAGAGGAAAACTGCAGAGTGGTTTGACCGGCTGCGGGTGTGTTGGCCAACACTTGGCCAACGAAGCCGGCGGGAACCGTATCGATGATTGCGGTTGCCAGATCCCAATTGCTTGCGCTGAGCACATCGTCCAGCAGCAGCTCGTAGGCGGGCGCGGTGCCGGTGTTAGTGATATCGAACTGCAGGGTGGCTACCAGTTGATCAACCTGGGCCAACGTTTTATCTACCCCAAGGTTGGGCTCAACCATGTCGATATCGGCCGTTGCCGAGTCGGTAACCGTGCCGGTGGGTCCTTCAAACTGCAGGCGTGAGGTGTTGGTTAACACATCACCGGATTCGTTGGTGTCATCGTCGGCCGGTGTGGATGGGCCCGCATTGACCACCACGCCACAAACCTGCAGCACCAGCTGATCGTCAGGCGTCACCGCGTTGTCGGTGGTGGGGTTCGTCACATCACCAAGGTCGAAGGTTGCGGTGTCGTTGCCTGCCGGCGCCAACTCATCAGAAATGACCGCAGCAAATCCATTGGTCACACCCAGCATGCCAGAGCCAAATACATTGGCGCTGGTGAGCTGAAGCACACCCTCGTTGCCGTTGGCGCTACCCGACGGCAGTGTGTCGCTCACCACCACTTGCTGAGTGACGCCTTGGGGGAACGTGACGGTGGTGTGGTAACACACCTCCTCACCGATGGTTGCATCAAACAGGAACGGATCGCCAAAACTCTGATCAGTGTCGGGGTTGTTGGTAGAGAACACCGTCTTCTCAATGCTGGGTTCATCCACGGTGAACTGTCCGGTATCGGCATCGTCGCCGCTGCCGTTTTCATCGCCGGCGCCGCCCGGGGTTGAGTCGAACTGCAGCGATGCGTTGTTCACGTAGCTGTCGCCAGAGATAACCGTTGGATCAACGGTGACGTCATAGGTGATCGTGCACACATCCCCTAAATCCAGCTGGGTAATGGTAAAGACCACCGCCGGATCTCCCCCGCCGTTGGCGACAAAACCCTGACACGCCGCGCTGGAAGTAAAGTTAGTGGGCGCTCCAGAACCCAATGGATCGGGAAGCTGGTCGGTGATGTCCAGATCGTAGGCCACCGCTTTTGAATCGCCGGTGTGGGATATCGCCAGGGTAAAGGTCAGTGTATCGTTGCCGCTGACTTCAACCAGGGTATCGGGCGTCTTGTCGATTTGCAGCAGCGGCTGAACGATATCCATATCCACTGAGTCGGTAAGCGGCGGCTGCGCCGTACCGCCAATGTCAAAATCCAAACTTGCCTGGTTACGGGCGTTATCGGTATCAGGATTGTTTGGAACGTTACGCACACGTGCCACGATGGTGAATTCGATTTGATCGTCGGCCGGCAGCGCAGCGTCGGTGGTGGCGTTGACCACGTCGCCGAGGTTCCATAGGAAAAAGTCGTTAGTGCCGTCCAGCGGAGCGGTATCGGAAATGGCGTCAGGTGATGCACCCACGGTGAGCCCGGTGCCGATAGTAATGTCGGCACCAATGCGCGACAGCGTCGCCGACACCAGCTCAAAAGTGGCCGAAGGCGTGTTACCCGGGAACGGAAGTTGATCGCTGATGACGGCGTTTTCTAACGTGCCGTTGGCAAGGTCCAGTACCAGCCGGTAAGTGACTTCCTCACCGATGGTCAGGTCAGGTTCGGGGCCGAAGAAACCGTCAGAATCTGGAGTGTTGGGATCACCAGAAGACACAAACTGTTTGTCCAGACCGGGGCCAGAGATATCCACCATAAACTCGACTTGATCGCCGTAGCTGCGGCGTTCCTCGTCAGCTTCGTTGGTGTCTGTGCTGAAGTAGTCCAGGTCAGCCACGTTCATGATGGTGTCGCCCAAGGCGGCTGCCACGTTGATTTGCGCTTGATAGGTAAAGCGGCACACGTCAGCCACCGGCAGGCTGTCGAAGCCGATTCTTAAGCCAACCCCATTGGGGTCAGAGTCGTCGAGCAGGTCAGGCGCCAGGGTACAGGCGGAACCTGCCGGGGCGCCCGCGGCGGCCAAGGTACCCGCCTGATAGGTCAGCTCAGCGGGTAATTGGTCGGCCAGCAGTACATCGATGGCAGCAGCGTTCGATATACCGGTGTGGCCAATATCCAGCGTGTAGGTAATCGAATCGCCGGCTTCGCCCGATGTGGCCGAGCCGCTCTTGGCTACGATTACGTTCGGTTGGGCAATTTCAACGTCGGCCGACGCGGTAACGTCAGTGAACGTATCGGACGATACGATCAGGTTATTACGGACCGGCAGACCGCTCACTGCGTTGCCAGGAATATCGGCCACTCGTGCACGGACCTGGAAGGTAATCTGGTTGTCGGCAGCTACCGTGCCACCGGTGTCGTTGGCGTTGACCAAATTGCCGAAATCCAACAGCAACTGGTTGTTCAAACTATCAGCGTTGGTGTCGTTGACTGTTTGCAGCGGCGGATCGTTGTCCACAGTAATTTCACTGCCAATAGTGATCGCCGACACCGAAAGGAATTCCAACACGGTGGGAGCGATGGGAAGCTCGTCGCTAATGACAACGTTAGTGGCGGACCCATCGGGAATAGTAACGGTCAGGTCGTAGGTGATGACCTCGCCAATGGTGACGTCTACGATGGACGGATCAAAGTTGCCATTGCCGGTGGTTTGGGTGCGGTCGGACACTGCTTTGGTGGCCATCACCGGCGCCACCATAAAGCTGGCTGAGCCTTGAGCGTCGTAGTCATCAGACCCGCCCTGCCCATCACCGATGCCGGCAGAACCGGTTCGCTCAGAATCAAATTCATCGATAAACGGCGATAGATTGGTGTTGTCTCCAGGCAGCGAGGTCCAATCAGTATTCGCCGTGTTGATGATATTGGTGCCAATGGGCGTAGCGGCATCAACCTGCACTTCAAAGACAATCTGGCAACTGCTGCCCTTGGTAAACGTGTCCCAGCTGGCGGTTATGACGCCCATGGCCTCAGTCGGCCCAACATCCGGGCTATCGCCGCAAGCCTGCAGGGTCGGCGGCGTTATCGGCGTCAGGAAAGCGGGGAGCGCGTCACTTAAGGTGACGTCGAACGCGTCGGGCCGGTTTGCCCCACCGGTTGCCGCAATAGTGATGACCACCTGGGTGACGTCACCCGAATCACCTGACGCTGGATTGAAGGTTTTGCCGATGGTCACGTCCGGTTCGCGGATGAACACGTTATCTGCCGAATCACTGTCCAAAATAGTGTTGCCCTGGCGCCACTGAGCGATGTTATTGCGGCCATTACCATTGTTGGCGTTGGTCACATTCAGCACCAGCACTTCATACTCAATCACGATGTCAGCGCCGCCGGCATCGTTGGTACTGGGAACCACAACCGTGCCGAAATCGAAGTTGGCCTGGCGTGCAACATCGCGGGCGTTACCGCCGTTGTTGGTAATGAACGGATTGTCGGTGGCCGCACTGGCATTGCCATCATTGCTGCAGCCTGCGTCCAAGGCCACGCCGTTATCGGGGGTAACCGTCGCGCTGCCCGTGTTGACTAGCGTACAGTCCACAAATGCCAGACTGGAATCCAGAATATCGCGCAAAGTAATGTCAGTGGAGGTTCCTTCGGGTAGCGTTACCGTCGTTCGATAACGCACCACAGAACCGATGGTCACCTCATTTTCATTGCCATCACCATCCAGACCCAGCGCCGCTTCCGTCGGGCTTACACTCACGAGTTCTTTGTTCACCGATACGGCGGTAATGTTGGCATCGGCATCATCGACCACTTCGGGGAAACGGTCCGTGGAACCATCACCGGGTGCCCAGGTCACGCCGCTTTCATTAGTAATGGTGGTGCCGGGTTCAACACTGTCTGGCAGCGTGCAGGAAATTTCGATCAGGATCCGATTGTTGCCGTTGACATCGGTTCCCGGGGCCAACGCAGCGTTAGCCGATGAGGCTGCGTTGGTGCCGTCATCGTCGAACGTTATTCCTGCGCCAAACAGGTCGCCGGAAAAATTGGTGTAACGCGTGTCAGTACCGTCGATGACATTGGGTGTTGCGCCATTGTCGATCACCACCCGAGGCTGACCGTCGTCATTGATAGCGCAAGACTGCAGCGTTCCGCCCGCAGCATCATCAGTAGCGGTCACGTCAAACGCGCTGCCGCTGCCCGTGTTTTCAAGAGCAATCAGGTACGTCAACTCATCGCCGCCATCAGCGTTGCTGATGTCGCCGTTGCTAATCATTGCGTTGGAGGTCGCGTTGGTACTGCCGGTAATTTGCTTGTCCAAATTGAGCTCTGGCGCGCCAACGATAAACAAGGCACCGGTGTCTGCGCTGGAAGCAGACTGGTTGCCGTCGCCAACAACGTTCAAGATATTGCTCAGACTCAGTCCATCAGCGAATGCTGCGGGCTGAATTTCCATGGCGATATCCAGCTGCAGAACAATGGGCGCAACGGGTTCAGAGACCTCGTCCCAGGTGATCAACCATGAGTTGGGTGCATCCGGCGACGGTACCGCGCCGCCTCCGGAATCCGCCACAATTGCCCCCACCCCAACGTCCAGCCCGCCACTCTCCAGATTGTGCGCAGGTCCGTAGTTGATGGTGGTTGTTGCAATAGACCCGGTGGGCTGGTTGACCGTGGGCGTAGTGCCATACTGTTCTGCATCAAAAATCGGAATAGGCCAGAAGTCTGTCCACTGTAAGTTGACGATATCCGCGGCGTTCAGGGTCATGGTTAGGCGGTACACCACATTTTCGCCAACCTGGTAGGACACGCCATTGGCTGGACTGCTGATCACGGTCTTGGTCAGACCAAGGCCCGCAACCGTAATTCCTGCTGCCCCATCTTCGGAACATCCCGCTAGCGGCGGCCCCCCACCCAACCCCTGCACCGCATAGGTGCTCGTGACGGTATTCGGTAATCCATCATTGATTCTCAGCGGTACTGGAGTCCCAACCGTTGATCCGAACCGGGAAACATACGATTGATTGACCGTGGTGGCATAGGTCAGTTGGCCGGTAGTTCCCGCCCCCACCTCATTGTCACCAATCAGTGGCAAAATCCCCACCGTCAGGTCATCGAAGTCCAGCGTGATAACTTCCTCTGTGCCGTTGGCGCCAATTTGGGTCGTCACCGTAAAATCCGTGTTTTCCACCAGCGGGTTGCCGTTGAGCACCAGTGAGTTCCGATCCAGCGTGAGCCCATCGGGTACGGCATCGACCAACACCAGATCGGTGAGCTGTGCATAGTCTGACACCTCATAATTGATGGTGTAGTTCACCGTATCCCCTGGCGCCACGGTGGCAGGTGCCGCACCTTTCTGTACAGAAAAGTGCTTGGCCACCAAAGAATTGTCGGACTGGGTGGCCGCCGGGGTAAAGATATCGCTGCCTTCATACTGCGCCAACAAACTGGCCGTGTTAGCAGGAACGTTCAGATCCATGCACATGGTTTCATCAAGCACATCAGGAATCACCACAGGAATCGACACAGTAACGTCATCACCTGCCGCGGTGCCGGTAACGGGTCCTGGGCAATCTACGGTGACGGTGCCGCCGCTGCCAATCGCCGGCTGGGTAATGGTGCAGCCAGCGTTGGTCAGGCCGGCGCTGCCGGCAACCTGCGGGATGCCGCCAATGAGATTGGCCATCACCAAAGGCGCCGGCAACACATCGTCAAAATCCAAATTGGTGACAGCCTGGCCATCGGCAATATCGACCGTGAGAATAAAATTGAACGGATACCCCGGCGGTGGTTCGGTCTGAGCAAAGTCGTTGACCTTGCTGGTAAAACGAGCAACCGTCAGGGTGCTGCTGATGGTTTGCGCTGGCCCAACAATGGGCGTGCTGCCAGTGGGAGAATTGCCGAAACGGAATACCGGCTGGCTGACAATATCGTAAGCCTGACCAACAGCCGCGTCTGAAGGCGCAGTAGGGTCATCACTTTGCAAACAGATATTCAATGTAATGATCGGGCCGCCCGGGGTCAGCGAACCAATAGGCGGAACGACGGCAACAAAGGTACCGTTGGGCGGGCCGGTTACGGGCAAATTGGTAATGGGGTCGATGGCGTTACCCGCCCCATCAAAAGCGACGGACGTGGGCGTTGCGCCCAGAGGATCTACGGAGGCCGAGTTAAAGTTAATACCGGGCGGGAGACTCAGCCGAAGATAGGGACCAAAGCCGGTGTCGCCACCAGTATTGCTCAAGGTCTGATCGTAACAAAACTCCTCATTCACAAAGGGGTCGGCAGGCGGTGCACCTGCAAGAGTAATGGCCTGTCCCCAAGCACTTGAACCCCAAAGTGACGCAACTACCAACAGCGCAATACGCAACATCCACAGATCTCCCAAAATTCTGCTAGTAGCCCTGCCGGGCTACTGTCCCTTTGTCTTCCGCTGTCGCCACAGCGAGCGCAATCGATCAATCGTTTAGCGGCGAGCGGCCTTGGATGAAATTTCCCCCGACCCGCCATCGTCAAACATTAACATCCTAAGGATCGCCGAAAATAGTGCCCCAGCACGCTTGTTCACAACGGTTGCGGCAGATCGACAACGGGTTTATTGTCAGGAAATAGACGAAAACACCACCCGTTTCGGGAAAATTGTGCGTCGTGTCGAAGATTTTAATTTCGAAGTCGAAAATTCAGGTATCAGGGACTGCTAGAAAACTCTCGGGTGGCCGGCAAGATCCTTATCCAGATTGTGCTCATCCTGAAACTGATCCAGAGTCTCATCAGCGGTCTGACCGCTGTCCGGTTGACCCACGTGAAACAGCGCTTCCCCCTCATGCACCAAAGGCAAACGGCAGGTACCAATGACCACGCCACCGCGGCTTGCGACCACGGGTATCTCCTGATCACCTAAGAGATTGGACACCGCCCCTAACTGCTCGCCAGCCTCAACCACCGACCCCAGGGGCTTAAACGCACGAAAAACGCCGCTCTCCGGTGCCCGGACCCAGCTACTACGCCGCACGACCACCGGTTCTACCGCCCGGCGCTTGCTGGCCCCTGGCAACATGCCAATGTGGCGCATCACTCGCACAATGCCCCGCACGCCGGTTCGAATGGCCAGTTCGTCAAAACTCAATGCGGCGCCCCCCTCAAACAGCAGCATGGGAATGCCCTGCTCCAGCGCAGCATGGCGCAAAGAGCCGTCAAGCAGGTCTGCGTGCAACACCACCGGGGCACCAAACGCCTTCGCCATTTCCAGCGTCTCGGGCATTTCTGGGGCCGACCGCAGGTGGGGCAGATTGTCTCGTTGGCCTCCTGCCGTGTGCAGGTCGATGCCGTAATCCACTTGGGAAACGATATCGCGCATAAACTGAAAGGCGAGTCGTGATGCCATGGACCCCTTGGCAGAACCAGGGAACGAGCGGTTCAAATCCCGGCCGTCTGGCAGATACCGTGAGCGATTGAGACAACCGTAAACATTTACCACAGGCACGGCCACCAGCACCCCGCGTAACGGCCGAATGGATTTTGACACCAGCAGCCGGCGCACGATTTCCAGGCCGTTTAGTTCATCACCATGAATCACCGCGGAGACCAACAGCTTTGGACCGGGCTTCTTGCCGCACAGCACGTGGACTGGCATATGAGTCTCGGCCTGGGTATACAGCCCCGGCAGCTCCACGTCGACGGCGCCACGTTCGCCAGGCGCAAAGGTTTTTCCGGCCAATTCAAACGACCAGTCGGGGACAGACTTTTTTTTAGCAGCCACTCAGCCTTTGCCCCGGGTGCGCGTTCGATGGGGTTTGGCGTTGGCTTCCAGAAATTCAATAATTTTTCCGGCAACATCAATTCCAGTGGCTTTTTCAATGCCTTCCAGACCCGGCGAAGAGTTCACCTCCATCACCACCGGCCCATCTTTGCCGCGGAGCAAATCCACTCCCGCCACATTAAGGCCAAGCAGTTTTGCCGAACGCACGGCAGTGGCCCTTTCCTGACGGGATATCTTTACCGGTTCCGCCGACCCCCCTCGATGAAGATTGGAGCGAAAATCCCCCTCGGCACCGCTGCGTTTCATGGCGGCAACCACCTTGTTGCCGATAACCAGGCAGCGGATGTCGCTGTTACCGGCTTCCTTGACAAACTCCTGCACCAGTACATCGGCCTTGAGTCCACCAAAAGCCTCCAGCATGCTCTTAGCCGCGTTGTGGGTTTCCCCCAACACCACGCCAACGCCCTGAGTACCTTCCAGCAGTTTGATAACAACCGGCGCTCCACCGGCCATTTCAATCATGTCGTTAGCCTGACCGGAGGCATGGGCAAAGGTGGTAGTTGGCAGCCCCACTCCTTTGCGAGACAGCAGCTGCATGGAACGCAGCTTGTCCCGGGACCGGGTAATGGCAACCGACTCATTGAGCGGGTAAACCCCCATCATTTCAAACTGCCGCACCACAGCAGTACCGAAGAACGTAATGGACGCACCGATACGAGGGATCACCGCGTCATAAGGTCCCAGCTTATTGCCGCGATAACGCATCTCTGGCTTATTGGATGCAACGGACAAGTACACCTTCAGTGTGTCAATGACATCCATACTATGACCGCGTTCCTCGGCGGCCTGCACCATTCTCACATGAGAGTACAGTCCCGCATTGCGGGCCAACATGGCAATTTTCATCAGTGAATCCTCTGGGGGTGACGCGGCGTCACTAAAGCCAATGACGCCAGCGAAAAAAAGCAAGCAACCCAAGCGCGATGGTTGCCATGGTGCCGAGCAATAAAAAATACCCATAGCGCCAGGTCAGCTCGGGGATGTATTCAAAGTTCATTCCGTAGATGCCAGCGAGAAAACTCAGCGGGACAAATACCACGGTCACAATGGTTAGCACCTTCATGATGCCGTTGAGGCGATGGGTGGACAGTGCCAGAAAGCCGTCCGCTAGCTCAGTCATGATGTCGTGGTGCAGCTGCGCCAGACTGGAAAGGCGGGAGAACTGCTCATACACGTCGGTCAGACGATGTTCGTGAGGTCCGGCGCCCAATTCTGAACGCATGTCCGCAGCAGCCTGCTGATGATAGGCAAAAATTCTGCGCAAACGCTTCAGGTTGGCTCGATAACGGGTCAGGTCGGTCAGCAAACTGTCCGTAGGGGCCACTGCCATCGCATCCTCAATCGATTCAATTCGGCCCTCAAATTTGACTAGAACGTGCAGGTATCGGTCAGCCAACGTTCGCATCAAGCGCAGTGCCAACGTGGTTCCGCCGCCGCTCAAGCGTTGAGGATCTTCCTGAGCCAGTTGCCAGATGGCCTCCAGCGCCGGTGATGGCCCGTTGCAGCGGGAAACCAGCAGCCGATTAAAAATAAATACCGCACACTGGCAGGTGTCGGAGTCGAGCGCATCGGATGCGCCTAGCAAATCTTTTAGCAGCAAAAACTGATGTTTGGCAAAGGCCTCATACTTTGCCGGGTGTCTTACCCGAAGGGCATCCTGTAATGCCAGTTCGTGGGCTCCAAGCGAGCGTAAGGCATCGTCGTCAGCGGGCTTTGGGTCGGAAATGGCCACCCAAAGTATTTCATCTTCGGTAAGGTCGTCGAGGGTGTGCTGAATGTCATCCGATTGAACTGAGGTACTGTTGCCGGAAGCGGTATTAATCCGTTGCACGTTGATCATCAGCCGTCTTCCTGAGGTAATCCGCCTTGGACATTGGCGCTGGATGCGTTGATTGTATTACAGACACTTGGGTAAAGTGACCGATTCCTTTTCGTAACGGATCAATTCGAATGAGCGCCCTGATCATCATCGGTTGGCGGGAGTGGGTCGGCCTGCCAGAGCTGGGATTGCCCGGCATCAAAGCCAAGATCGACACCGGTGCAAAAACCTCTGCACTGCATGCTCATCGGGTTCGTACGGAACGCCGAGACGGCGAGTTGTGGGCTCGTTTTTTTGTTCACCCTGAACAAAAAAAACGCCACCCGGAAGTCGCCTGTGAGGCACGGGTGGTCGATGAACGAGCGGTCCGAAGCTCCAACGGTAAAACGGAAACTCGCCTGACAATCTGCTGCCAGTTGCGCCTTGGGCCGTACCAGTTTCCCGCGGATGTCACCCTGACAAACCGCGATGAAATGGGATTCAGGATGTTGATCGGTCGATCTGCCCTAAAGCGTCATTTTATAGTCAACTCCGGCCTGTCATTCGCCACGGGAGTTACTACCGCAGCAGACTCATAGCAACACCCTGAACAGGACGTTACGGTTCGGGGCTAAGAATGTCTTTCAAGCGGCGCTTTGCCAGCGCCCAGTCCCGCTGTACCTTTCGCCTCGAACAGTCCATGGCCTGAGCCGTTTCTTCCTCGGTCAGCCCAGCAAAAAAACGACACTCCACCAGTTGCACCAGATGTTCATCTTCGTCCCGTAACGCCGCTAGTGCATCCTCCAACTCCAGCAGCATGCCGGCCTGCTCCTGACCGCTCACCTTGTCGTCGTCCCAGGTGGTTCGGTGCTCCGGGCCCTGACGTTTCAGGGCTACCCGCTCCCGCGCCCGGTCGATGCAAATACGCCGCATGGCGCGCGCTATCAAGCGAAAAAAATGCTGCCGGTCGTTGAACTCCCCTTCCACCGAGTTCATCAGTCGAAGATACGCCTCGTGGACCAAAGCCGTGGCGCTTAAGGTCTGCTCAGCGCGTTCGCCCCGTAGCTGTCGACCGGCCAGCCTGCGCAGGTCCGAATAAACCATACCCAACAACGATTCCATCGCCTGCGCATCACCGCCTCGACTGGCAAACAACAGTTGGGTAATTTCTGCTGTTGGCCGTTCGGTCACGGCTGACACAAGGCCCGCTGTCGACGACTTTCCAACAGTTCAGGATGTTGTGGTGAATATTGCTGGGCGGCTATCTTAACCGCCAAATCGTAGTATTCGATGGCCTTGGCGCAGTCTCCAGCCAAGCGAAGTGCAGTGCCCAGATTGTGTGCAACGAGAGCGACTCTGGGATGATTGTCGCCAAACTCACTGCGGTATGCACCCAATGCCACTTGGTATTGATCCGCGGCTGCGGCGAACTGGGTCTGGGTCATCAGCACATTTCCCAAAGTGGTGCTGGCCGTCGCAAGCAGTTGCGGGTTGTCCGTGGTATCGGCGAGGAGCTCAACGGCACTCTGCGCATGTGCCTGAGCTTGATCTAAATCGCCCTTCAAACGCAGCGTGTCAGCCATATTGCTAAGAGTCATCGCTCGGCGAATGGCGTTATCGCCGGACAACCCACCTAAACTCTCGATCGACTGTTCAAAGGCCTGCAGGGCAGCATCCAAGTCTCCGAGGTCGGTAAGGATCAAACCCTGCTGACTTTGGGCCTGAGCGCGCTGTCGGGCAAACGTGGCCTGTGCCGGAAGCAGAACCAGCGCTTGTTGGATATGCTGGTGGGCATCTTGAATGTTGGCGGCGCGGCGTTCCGCCATCGCCAGCCGCTGGAACGTCAGCGCACGAACGGCCGGCGCCAGTGTGGTTGATTGCGCAGTCTGCAACACCAATGCTTCGCGAAGTTCTGCCAAGCCTTCCGCCACGTCACCTTCCCGATAACGGGCATAACCAAGAAGGCTAAGAAATTCACCGTATCTGGGGGGTTTTGGCTCTTCATCCGCCATTTCCACTACCACCGGCTCCACCAGGTCGACAACCTCTCTGAATTTTCCGGCATCCAGCAAGGCTCGCCCACTGCTTACAATCATCCCCCGTTGAACCTGAGGGTTGTTCCGCGTGGCGCCCACCATTTTTTCAAAGTTGGACACCGAGATAACGTCGTCGATGGGTCCGTTGTTACCGTTTTCCAATGGATCCATGGTCGCCAGAATATCGGTGACCACCTCACCCAAGGCGACAGCTGTTTCGCCGCTGGCCGCCACTTCCGCCTTTTGTTGTTCAATCTGACGCCAAACCATGCCGCCGACAACCATTGCCCCCGCGATGATCGCGGCTGCCGCGGATAACTCCAGACGACGGTTACCCGCCGCCTTGCGTAAGCGATAGGCGGTGTCCTTAGCTCGGGTCGGCAAGACTTCGCCGTTCGCCAGCGCACCCAGGTCCCGTCCCAGAGCATCCATGGTGGGGTAACGTTTCCTGGGGTCAACTTCCAAACATCGCCGCACTACATGAAGAAAATCACCGCGTTGCTGGGCAGGTATGCTGTCGGCAATTGACGCATTGACACCGGGATTCATCATTTGCTGACGAATCACGTCCATGCGGGCGTTAGCGTCATTCAGCAAGGGGTGCTTGTTAGTGACCACCCTGGCAATCAGCAACCCCATTTGGAACACGTCCGTCGCCGCGCTAATTTCGCCTCCGGCGAATTGTTCCGGCGCCGCAAACGCTGGTGTCATCAAATGTTCATGGCCATCTTCGGCCTCAGCCAAATCCGAGATACCAAAATCAAGCAATTTGGGTTCCGCGTCCGCGGTTACCAGCACGTTTCCTGGTTTAAGATCCTGGTGGATAACTCCCTGATTGTGTGCGTGCTCTACCGCCGCTGCGACTTTGGCCAACATCCGCAGCCGGGCTACAACCCCTGGCTGATGAAGCTCGCAATACTCGTCAATTGCCCGCCCCGTCACCAGTTCCATCACCAGGTAAGGACGTTCTCCGACAACACCGCCATCGATAATCCTGGCGATTGCGGGGTGATCAAGGTTTGCTAGAATTTGACGCTCGCGAACAAACCGCTGTTGATGGGTATTCCCCTTCAAAGCCGCACTCATCACTTTCACGGCGACCTGTTGCTCAAACTGGTTGGTTCGCTGACCGCGGTATACGCTGGCCATGCCGCCAACGGCGATGCGCTCAATCAGCTCGAAGGCACCCAGGGTCTGGCCAGACCAATTTTCATCATCCGCCTCGTCGTCTGCCAGCAGTCCGCCGCCAGTAACAAGCAGTTGATCCCATTTGTCCTGTGAGTTTTCCACGGTTGAATATTACCGCAGCTGAACCGTCGAGTGTGGCTCACCCCAATTAGCTGTTGACCCCGGTCAGGAGCGACGGACGCGAACGACCTTCATGATTTCCATATCCATACCCGCAATCGTCTCGGTGTCCGGATAGTAAGTAAGATTGACAAGAGCTCCCGTCAGATTCTTATATTTCTTGCGCCGCTTGTACTTAAAGGGCGTTAGCTCCCCCTCAAGCATAATCGTGTTCAAGAACCACTCCTCAACCTCTCGCTGCACGTGAGAGTCGACCTTTCTATCCTCCGAATGGATCAGCTCCGGGTGCTTTTCCAACATTTTTTTTGGCGTCACAGGCATTAGGAGAAAGGGTGATGCAACACGATGTTTTCCCGCCGGTCAGGCCCGGTGGAAACGATGTGGACCGGACTGCCGATAGCCTCACTCAACCGCTCCAAATAGGTTCTGGCCTGTTGGGGAAGTGCACTCCAGTCAGTGACGCCTCGGGTGCTCTGTGTCCAACCCGCAAAGTCTTCAAACACCGGCTCGCAATGGGCGTAGTCCGCCACGTCCGTCGGCGGAGCGTCGAGAGTCTGACCCTCCAGGCGATATCCCACCGCCATTCGAATCGTTTCAAACCCATCCAGTACATCCAGTTTGGTGACACATAATCCACTGACACCATTAACCATCACTGCCCGCCGAAGGGCGACGGCATCCATCCAACCACAGCGCCTGGGTCGGCCGGTGGTTGCGCCAAATTCGTTGCCACGCTTGGCGATTCGTCCGCCAATTTTGTCGTTCAGCTCAGTAGGAAACGCTCCCCCACCCACCCGGGTTGCGTAGGCTTTGGTAATGCCCAGCACGTAGTCAATTTCCCCAGGACCAATGCCTACGCCGGTGCAAACTCCGCCAGACGTGGTATTGGAGGAGGTCACGTACGGATAGGTGCCATGATCAATATCCAGCATAGCTCCCTGAGCACCTTCAAACAGCAGATCCCCTTCACCCGCCCGATGGGCCGCAACCGCAGCGACCACGTCGCCGGTAAAGGGTTTCAATGACTCACCCCAAGCCAGAGCCTGATCAATTGTGGCCTCAACATCGACGCGATCTGACCGCAGGTAACGATCCAACACGAAGTTGTGATAATCCATGACGCTCCTGAGCATGTCGCTGGCGCGTTCGGCGTGAAACAAATCGGCTACCCGCAAGCCGCGCCTGGCCACCTTGTCCTCATAGGCCGGACCAATGCCGCGCCCCGTGGTGCCAATAGCCTGTTTGCCCATGGCCTTCTCCCGCGCCGCATCCAGCGCCACATGGTAGGGCATGATCACGGGACACGCAGCGCTCAACAGCAGTCGTGACCGAACCTCAACACCCTTGGCCTCCAAGGTCGAAATTTCCTTCAGCAGGGCGTTGGGAGCCACAACCACACCATTGCCAATCAGGCATTGAACGGTCGGATGAAGGATACCGGAGGGTATCAGGTGAAGAACGGTGGTTTCGCCGTCGATGACCAGCGTGTGACCTGCGTTGTGGCCACCCTGAAACCGAACAACCGCCGCCACGTTTTCGGTGAGTACATCGACAATTTTGCCTTTGCCCTCATCACCCCACTGGGTACCCAGTACCAAAACACTCTTACCGCCCATTACGCGATCTCACCCTTATTTCACGAAATTCAGCAAAACTAACCCCACCAGCATACATCCGCCGCCCACCATACGCAGCGTTCGATCGTCCATGGACGCCATCTGGCGCATCGCTTCGCGCCAGGACTCCGGACTGGCAAATGGCAGCAGTCCCTCCAGAATCAGCACCAAACAAAATGCCGCCATCAAATCAGACATCGATCCCCCTCTCGATTAAGCGACATCTATTTCCGGCAGCAATATGCCCGTCGGCGCACGATCTAGGCGGCGGCTGGCATAGGCCCCTTGAAGGAAGTAAAGCGGACCGAATGGAGCCATTCCTTCAAGGGGCCTATGCCAGCCGCCGCCGAGCTGACTCCACAGCCTCTCGATATTCTCAGTAAGAAAACTCAATGGTTAGACGCCGAGCGCGCGGCGAGAATACCCTCTCTGATCGGATGGCTCCCTGCGGTCCGCTTTACTCCGATCAGAGAGGGTATTCCCACCGCGCGCTCTACTTTGGCTGTGCTTTTAAATCCAGCTAAGTACGCAATAGAGCGGGGAATTCCCCGCTCTATTGTTTAGAGTTTAATTGGCTTACCGGCCGTCGTCAGCCCGTTGACCGAAGTAGTCGAAGAACTCGGAACTGGCATCCAGCATCATGACGTCGCCGCCATTGCCGAAGGTTGACCGATAGGCCTGCAGCGATCGATAGAACGAGTAAAACTCTCGGTCCCGGTCGTAGGCGGTGGCGTAGAGGTCTGCGGCTTGGGCGTCACCCTCACCGCGAATTCGCTCTGCATCCCGTTGGGATTCGGCCAGCAGCACCGTGCGTTGACGTTCTGCACCCGCAGCAATCTTTGTGGCTTCCTCTTGACCCTCAGAACGGAGTTCGTTGGCCACCTCGGTTCGCTCAGCCCGCATTCGGCTGAACACCGAGCTGCTGACCTGATCGGGAAGGTCGATGCGTTTGACTCGCACGTCAACAATTTCGATACCCAGTGAACTGGCCACACCGCTGGCGCGAACCACAAGCGATTGCATGATTTCTTCCCGTTCAGTGGAAATCACTTCCTGCAGGGAGCGTTTGGCAAACTCGGCACGCAAGCCATCAGCAATAATCTGGCTCAGGCGCTGACGGGCACGTACCAGGTCGCCGCCGCCGGTGGCGGTATAGAAATCCCTAACATCAGAAATGCGCCACTTCACAAACGAATCAACAATCACGTCTTTCTTTTCAGAGGTGATAAAGCGTTCCGGCTGGGCATCCAGAGTCAAAATGCGCCGATCAAATTTGCGCACGTTGTTGACGATGGGTAGCTGCCAATGCAGGCCAGGTTCAAAATCGGTCCGCACCACTTCTCCCAGTCGAAACTTGGCGGCGTATTCCACTTCTGAAACGGTAAATGCGGACAGATAAACAACGATTGCTGCCAGACCCGCGAGAATTAGTCCAATGCCTTTCATATCAGCCTCCATCCCGGCCGCGGCGCGGCGAACTTCGGGGGTCGTAAGAGTCATTTGGCGTGCTGGGATCGGTCAGGTATTCCTGTCGATTGGCCCGTTGAGTCGCCGGCACGGTGTTGCGAATAATTTCATCCAGCGGCAGATACATCACGTTATTGCCGTCCTTAACGTCCACAATCACTTTCGACGTATTACCCAATACCGCTTCCATTGTCTCAAGATAGAGACGTTGCCGGGTCACCTCCGGTGCTTGTTGGTATTCCGCCAGCAGCAAACTAAACCGTTGAGCCTCACCTTCGGCGCGAGAAGTAACTGCCGACTTGTACGCTTCGGCCTCCTCTAGATATCGAGCGGCGTTTCCTCTAGCCACTGGAACCACCGAGTTGGCGTAGGCCTGGGCCTCGTTTTGAGACTTCTCTTTGTCCTCTCGGGCCTTGATCGCATCGTCGAAGGCGTCCTTAACCTCTTGGGGCGGACGCACCTCTTCCAGGTTGACGGCGGTAATTTCCACGCCGGTTTCGTACCGATCCATGATGGACTGCTGAATCTCGCGGATTTGTAGAGAAATTTCAGCCCGCCCTTCCAGCAGGACAAAATCCATGATGTTGTCGCCGACCACCTGTCGCATGGCCGACTCTGCGGCCTGGCCCATGGTCTCTTCCGGATCCTGTACGTTAAACAGGAACGCCTCAGCATCCTTCACCCGGAACTGGGTCGCCATTTTCATGTCGACGATATTCTCATCCAGAGTCAGCATGTAGCCCTCGGCGATGTCGGAGCGAATTTGCTCAACATTTACCCGATACACACGATCGATAGGCCGTGGCAGGGTGAAGTTCAAACCTGGCTGCATGGTCTTGACGTGTTTACCGAAACGCAGCACCACCCCACGCTCCGGCTCATCAATGGTGTACACCGAATCAACCACCAGCCAGACGGCAATTGCCGCGATAGCCAGAAAAAACAGGCCCGCGTTGCCGCCACCGCCGTTGCGGGAGTTTCGTCGACCACCGCCGCCGAAGATTCCGCTGATGCGGTTTTGCAGGTTCTTGAACACTTCATCCAGATCCGGTGGCTGATCGCCGCCGCCGCCAGATTTCCAAGGGTCTTTACCGTTGCCGGGTTCGTTCCAGGCCATGAAGATTTCCTATAGTGACGCGATGAGCGACAAGCCCACCATTTTAAAGTTGTCGACCGGCCGCAGCAACCGAGGAAGTTGCCGCATTGGCTACCTCAGCTGATTCGACCGGGCACGAAGATGGCGGGATCTGGTCAAACCGACCAGGCCACTCCCGCTCAAGCATTTCCCGCTCACGGCCGGCCATAGCGCAGCTCAGCCGCCAGCCGCCGTCATCCAGCGGAGTTTCATTGTCCACACAGCCCAGGCTGTAGAGGCGCGCACGCAGCCGCCCATCGCCAGCATCCAGGGCCATGTCGAACTGTTGCAACCGTCCGGACAGATGCTCTCTGACCGCGGTCATCAATAACTCGATGCCCTCACCTGTTTGTGCCGAAACCCAAACACGTTCCGCGCCATCGTGTTGCTGGCGCTGAGCTGGAAGGCCCAATGCGTCAATTTTGTTGTTCACCACAATCTGCGGAACTTCACCGGCGCCAATTTCTTCCAGCACTCCGGTAACCGCCTCAACCCGCTCATCGCGCAGTGGGTCGGATGCATCCACCACATGCAGCAGCAAATCCGCATCGCGGGTTTCTTCCAGGGTCGATTTGAATGCTGCGACCAGCTCGTGGGGCAGATGGCGAATAAAGCCAACGGTATCGGCCAATACAATATCCATCCCTTTGGCGCTTTCAAGGCGGCGAAGGGTTGGATCCAAGGTTGCGAACAATTGATCTGCCGCGTAGACCTCGCCGTCCGTCAATCGGTTGAACAGCGTGGATTTCCCCGCGTTGGTGTAGCCTACCAACGACACCAGCGGGACGTCACTGCGAGATCGGGCACGGCGGCTTTGGCGACGTTGGCGAGTGAGCTTCGCCAAGCGTTTGTTTAAGGTTCTAACCCGAGCTCCCAAAAGCCGACGATCGGTTTCCAACTGGGTTTCGCCAGGACCGCGCAAGCCAATACCGCCCTTTTGCCGTTCCAGGTGAGTCCAGCCCCTTACCAACCGGGTCGACAGGTGCTTTAGCTGCGCAAGCTCGACCTGCAGCTTACCTTCATGGGAGCGCGCACGCTGAGCAAAAATGTCTAAAATCAGAGTGTTGCGGTCGTGAACCCGACGATTGATGATTTTCTCCAGGTTTCGTTCCTGAATCGGTGACAAGGCGTGATTGACCAACACCGTATCCCAACAATGTTCCTGCATCAGATCGGCGATCTCCTGCACCTTGCCCTTGCCCACCAGCGTGGCGGCATGAGGAGAACCGCGTGGTGCCTCAATCTCAGCGCAGACTTCAAGACCCGCTGAGGTCGCAAGCTCGCGAAATTCGGCCATATCCTCGCGACTTTCCAGTGCCTGGAAGCGAGGATGCAGCAGCAGGACCTGATTGCCCCCTTCGCGGGTCTCATCAGGATTGTTAGGAAGAAATTCGATCAAGTGGCAATTAGCCGTCGAGTCAGTGTATTTGCTTAATGTGGGGGGTAAACGGCCGTTAGGCAAGCGCCGTTGGGCCCACAGGTGTGTCGTCGCTCTCCCCGAGGGCTCAGGTCAGGCGGGCCGAACCACCGATGCCTATTGGTCTTCGTCAGTAATTTTCACGTTACGCGAGGGAACCACCGTTGAAATCGCATGTTTGTAAATCATCTGACTTACGGCGTTTTTCAAGACAACCACAAACTGATCGAAAGACTCAACCTGCCCCTGCAGCTTAATGCCGTTAACCAAATAGATGGAAACAGGAACACGTTCTCGGCGAAGCGCGTTCAAAAATGGCTCTTGCAATGAATGGCCTTTAGACATCGGGGCACTCCTGGACTTTGTTCTTAGTATGGGGAAATTTTATCACAGGGGTTTGTGTAGAAATCGTGCAATCCGGTCAATCCCGCCGGATTCCCAACCACTTTCTGCAGGGTCAAGCCACTGCACGCCATCCAGATGACGCAACCCCGTCAGCTGGCGTTTAGCCAGTTGGCGACTTGCTGCCTGACCGCGCAGAGTGAACTCCTTCAGGTCGTAGTCGCCATTGAGGTGCTCTATGGCCTGGCGGTATCCCACCGCCCGCATTGATGGCATATCCGCGCTGAATTGAGGTAAATCCATCAGCCCGCGCACTTCTTCGAGCAGCCCCACTTCTAACATCTGCAGGAATCGTTGGTTAATTTTTTCATGCAGCAAGCGCCGGTCCGCAGGAGAAACGGCCAGCTTTAAGAACGCGCCAGATGCCGCCCCTTGTCGGTTTTTCTGCAGCGCAGAGATGGGCTTGCCAGTCGCTCTGTAAACCTCCAGTGCTCGCTGTATCCGCTGTGGGTCATTGGGGTGAATACGCTCAGCCGCTAGTGGGTCAATGCTCGCCAAGTGGGCGTGCATTTGCGGCCAGCCCACATTTGCCCCCTCCTGGGAGATTTGAGCGCGGATTTGCACTGACGCCTCGGGCAGTTCGGACAACCCCTCGAGCAACGCGCGAAAGTAAAGCAAGGTGCCGCCAACCAGAACGGGGATACCGCCGCGGCCGCGAATCGCGGACATCAGGCGACTGGCATCACGAGAAAATTCCGCGGCGCTATAAGTCTCCCACGGTTCACGAATGTCAATCAGGTGATGGGGCACCTGAGCTAACTCCTCGGCCGTGGGTTTTGCGGTGCCTACGCTCATCTGGCGATAGACCTGGGCAGAATCAACACTGATCAATTCGAAGCCACCCTGACGATATAGGGCCTGGGCCAACGCCGTCTTTCCGGCACCGGTGGGCCCCATAATGCAAATAGCCTTCAGGTTGTTAGCGTCCACGCAAAAACAGGCGATCCAGCGCTGCCATGTCCAATTGGGTGAAGGTCGGACGGCCGTGATTACACTGCCCGCTTCGCTCTGTTCGCTCCATATCCCTGAGCAGGGCATTCATTTCGCTGATTTCCAGGCGCCGGTTCGCCCTCACGGAGCCGTGACAGGCCATGGTCGACAGCACCTCGTTATGCGCTTCGCGCAATCGGCTGCTATGACCCACACCTGACAGGTCCGACAACACATCCCGAACTAACGCTTCCGGATCTGCCCGACTTAGCAAGGTCGGGACTTGTCGAATTTTTAGCTCTTCCGGGCCGCTGCGATCCACCTCGAAACCCAGTTCCGCAAACACCTCCGGCGCCTGGGCAGCGCGTTCTGCCTCAGCCTCAGTCACTCTTAGAGTTACTGGAACCAGCAACGGCTGGCTGCGAATACCGTCATTGTCGACCGACGTTTTAAGCCGCTCGTAGGTAATCCTCTCGTGGGCCGCATGCATATCCACCAGCACCAGTCCGGCATGATTTTGGGCCAGAATATAGACGCCGTGAAGCTGGGCCATGGCAAAACCCAGCGGCGGGCCATTTTCCTCAGCGTTTGATTCAGGCAAACGTTGAACCCCTTGTTCACCTGGCACCATGGACCCTGGGCTAGCGCCGGATGCATAGAGCCCGGACCAGTCTGACGTTGGCTCTCGAACCGTTAGTGGAGCAAAACTCTGAGCAGGGATAGCGCCGGCCTGACTCGCGGGTCCTCCGCCCATCGCGGAAACGGGCTGATCAGGGTCAAGGGCAGCCGGCCGAACTTCGCCCAGGGCGCGATGCAGCGTTTGAAAAATAAAGCTATGAATTAAGCCAGAGTCACGGAATCGCACTTCGTGTTTTGCTGGATGAACATTAACGTCTACCCGACCCGGGTCCAGTGTCAGCTCAAGCACAAAAACCGCATGTCGGCCGTGGTACAGCACGTCCGCGTAAGCTTGCCGGACCGCATGAGCAACAAGCCTGTCCTTCACCATCCGTCCGTTGACGAAAAAGTGCTGGGCATCAGCCTGGGAGCGGGAAAAAGTGGGTAAGCCGACCCGTCCTGACAAGGCCAATCCGGCGCCTTCCTGATGCACCTGAACGGACTCGTCGGCAAATGCTCGACCCAGCGCTGTCGCCATTCTTCGCAGCGATTCGGCCTCGTTGGTGGCCGGGGGATAGTGACGAATCGCTTTGCCATTATGAGACAGGCGGAACTCCACCTGGGGCCGAACCAGCGCCAAACGTCGAACCAAATCATCAATGTGGCGAAATTCGGTGTTTTCGGTTTTCAGAAATTTTCGCCGGGCTGGGGTGTTGTAAAAAAGGTCGTCCACCTGAACTGTCGTGCCCTGTGGATGAGCGGCAGGTTCGCTGGTCAACACCTCACCCGCCTCACAGCGCAACTGCCAGGCCGTATCGTCCAACTTGGTGCGCGAGGTAAGCGTCAGACGGGATACCGAACCAATACTTGGCAACGCTTCGCCTCGGAAACCCAGGCTGTAAACGCCTTCCAGGTCTTCCAAAGAACGAATTTTACTGGTGGCGTGACGCGTCAGCGCGAGCTCCATCTCATCTTTGATAATGCCTGAGCCATTGTCAGTAATTTTCAGGCGTTTGCTGCCGCCCCGCTCAACACTGATATCAATGCGAGTGGCGCCAGCGTCCAGGCTGTTCTCTGCCAACTCCTTGATCACCGAAGCCGGGCGCTCTACAACCTCGCCTGCGGCGATTTGGTTGATCAGTTGGGAAGGTAGCTGGCGGATGCCCATGGGTGAATTGTCCTACAGCTGCGGGCAGGATTCCACGCGGAGCTCAAAAAACCCGCCCAGCGGATACACCCACGGAATCAGCTGGCAGGAATCTTCAAAATCTTGCCAACCCGCACCATATCACCGCGCAAATCGTTGGCCGAACGCAAGCGGCGCAGGCTCACGTTGTGACGCTGGGCGATGCCGCTGAGGGTCTCCCCTCTCGCCACCACGTGAGACCCTTCAGACCGGTTGTTGGCAAGCCAGGTGTCGGTGGGTGGGGACGCGTAGAAATAGTCTTCAATGCCAGCAGCAATGGCCGCCGCAATCTTCTTCTGCCAGCGTTTTGACCGCAGTCGTTTTTCTTCTTCCGGGTTACTGATGTACCCGGTCTCAACCAAAATGGACGGGATATCTGGTGCGGTCAGCACCGCAAATGATCCGCCCTCTACGTGATCTTTATGCGTAGGTCCGACGCTGCCCAACGCGGTGATCACCTTGGTACCCACCGATTTACTGACGCCGGTGCTGGCTCCCTGAGACAGGTCCAGCAGCACCGCTGCCAACGTCTCGTCCTTGTCACTCAGACTGACGCCACCCACCAGATCCGACTGATTGGCTCGATTTGCGAGAAATTTGGCCGCTTCGCTACTGGCTCGCCGATTAGAGAGGACGAACACTGAAGAACCCTTGACCTTGCGATTTTTAAACGCGTCTGCGTGGATGGAAACGAACAAATCTGCCCTTTCGTCACGTGCCTTGGCCGGTCGTTTCAGGTGAGGAATGTAGTAATCGCCGGTGCGCACCAATACCCCTCTAAAGCCGGGCAGCCTGTCCAAGTCGGATTTCACGATCTTGGCGATCGCCAATGCCACATCTTTTTCGTAGGTACCATGAAGCCCTACGGCACCTGGATCCTCTCCGCCATGACCGGCGTCGATCGCAATAACGACGTCTCGGTTTGACCCGCGATCAAGCTTTTTGACTGGCGCTACCGGTTCAGGACTGACCGATCTTGGGGCGGATGGATAAAGGTCTACAACCAGTCGATGCCCGTACTGGGCTGCCGGAGGCAACAGGAAACTTTGCGCCTTAGCCGCCCCGGCGAGGTCTAGCACCACTCGCAGGCTGCCGTTATCACGCCCTCCTGTGCGCACCCGGCGCACCAAATCACCGTCATTGCTGACCGGAACAAAGGCTTTGGCCGCCGACGCCGAGCGCAGATCAAGAACCACTCGATCGGGCCCCTTCAGAGTAAACAACTGATATTCCACCTCGCCAGACAAGTCCAGTACTGCACGAGTCTTATCCGGACTGGTCCACACTCTGAAGTCGAGCAATTCGGTGGCAAAGGCGTTCGGACCCATACCCAGCACCAACCCTACCCCCAACAGCCATGAGGCCAGCGTTTGGGGTGCAGCGATTGTCTGCCCAGCGGGTTTTAACGGAATCTTCCACATCACTGGAAAAGATTTACCGGAATTTTCGCCACTTTTCAACCATTTTATGTCTTTACACCAATAACACCATGTTTATATTGATTAAAAAATAGATAAAAAGCACTTTCAGGCCAAAACCGCCAGACTCCGACCAAGATCGCAGGCATAGCGCTTGGACGACCAAAACCAGCTCGACTAGAGGAAAAGGTGTCGTTCGAACCGGCGTTACGGGCCAGGCAGGTATTGTGGACTTACGGCAATCAACTCAGCTCGCCGACAGTGGATTCCCTGCCGCGTCATTCGGATGGTGAGTTGCGCAGCGGGCAAAACCCCCAGACCTTTTTCCGGCCACTCCACCAAAATCAAGGCCCGTTCCGATAGCCAGTCCTCTAAACCAAGAAACTCAAGCTCCAGAGGGTCTGACAGGCGATACAAGTCCAGGTGATAACAGGGACCACTGGGCAGGGAATAGGGCTCCACCAAGGTGTAAGTTGGACTTTTAACCGGACCGCTGATGCCCGATGCGCGCAAAAAGGCCCGAGTCAAGGTGGTTTTTCCGGCTCCCAAATCCCCCTGAAGATAAATCACATGAGGACGGCGCGGCGAGGACGTGGCGAGGATTAACTGGGCCAAAGTTTCGGCCAGCGTTTCAGCCAACGCGACCGTTGCCGCCTCGTCAACCAGCTCAACAATCATGGATTGACCACCTCGCGAAGTTTATTTATCACGTCCATTGCAAGCAAACCCCGTGGCACGTTGCCGGCCGCCAAATCACCCGCCGCTGAATGCACTGCAACCCCGACACGAGCTGCATCCGACAATCCAAGCCCCTGTCCCAACATCGCGCCAATCACACCGGTAAGCACATCCCCCATACCGGCCGTCGCCATGCCCGGATTGCCAAGAGTGCAAACCGAGAGAGTGCTTCCATCATTGACCAGGGTGCCAGCGCCTTTCGCCACAGCCACGCCGCCGAAGCGAGCCTGCAGCTCTATCGATGCAGAGAACCGGTCACCCTGGACCTGCGCGGTCGTCAAGCCCAGCAAACGGCCAAGCTCACCGGGATGGGGGGTCAAAACCCAGTTTGACCGTTTGATCGGTGTCGCTGCCAGCAGATTCAAGCCATCGGCATCCACAACCATTGGTCCCGAAAATTCAAGGCAAGCCTGCCACAGCTGGCGCCCCCAGGCATCTGTGCCCAAGCCCGGGCCTACCGCAACCACATCGGCCTGATCCAGCAACGGCGCCAGACTTTCTGCATTGCACACTCCAACCACCATTAACTCAGGACGATCATCAGGGGCACCATGATCAGGGTGGGTGGCAATTTGCACGACGCCTGCGCCGCTGCGCAACGCCGCTGCGCCAGAGAGCCTTACCGCGCCCGGCATACCTTGATTCCCCCCGACAATCAGCAGGCGCCCAAAATCCCCTTTGTGGGATGCAGAGCTACGGGGCTTAAGCGCTTGCTGAATACATGATTGCGCGCAGCGATGGGCCGATGCAGGCACTTGCGCATACACCGATTCGGGGACCCCCAAACTGTCGAACTCAATGCGTCCGCACTGTTGTGGACCGGCAGCGGTAAATTGGCCGCGCTTCAGGCCAATAAACGTCAAAGTCAACTGGGCCTGTACGCCCCCTCCCATCAGCGACCCGGTGTCAGCACAAAGGCCACTGGGAATATCCAACGCGATCACCGGCCTTGCACTGGCGTTGATGGCATTGACAGCCTGCAGAAAAAGCCCCGATAACGCTCGGGTTGTCCCGGTACCCAGCAGGGCGTCCACAATAACTTCTCCCGAAAACTCCGGGGGAACCTCTCGACAAACACGACCACCTTCTGCCGAAAAATCCGCAAACGCCTGACCGGCTTCACCCGCTAAACGCGTGGGGTTACCAAGCGCGTAAACGTTGACACCAATGTCATGCCGCCTGGCCAATGTCGCCAACACATAGCCGTCGCCGGCGTTATTGCCCGCGCCACAAACAATGTCCAATGACGTACCTGGGTAACACCGTTGAATCAGTTTCCAACAGCTGTTTCCGGCTGCGCACATCAAGCCATAGCCATCGGAATCACCGCCCTCAATGGCCAGGCGATCCAATTCGCGCGACTGCGCAGCGGTATAAAGAGCCACTGGAAGGGCCATTACCGTTATCCTTTGTACTTCGGCGTACGAGCTTCCGCTGGATTGAGCATCTCCAGCAATTAATAAATCCTCGTACCTTTTTACCTCGGATAGGCAAACGAGAAAAGATCAGGCATGGAAAATACCCCAGACCTCAACCGGCCAACCCTCGATGCCGCCGACGGCGACGTGAATACGTTGGCCAGACATATCAAAGTATGGGGGAAGGAACTGGGGTTTCAGCAGGTGGGCATTTGTGACACCGATCTTGCCAGCCATGAAACCTACCTGCTGCGCTGGCTGAAACTGCAGCGCCACGGCACCATGGAATACATGCAGCGCCACGGCACCACGCGCAGCCGACCTGCCGACCTGGTGCCTGGAACCCTGCGGGTAATTTCGGTTCGGATGGACTACCGGACAGCCTCCCGGCCATTGCAAAGCGTGCTGGATAACCCGGACGCCGCGGCTGTCTCGCGCTATGCACTGGGCCGTGATTACCACAAGGTGATGCGGCGTCGGCTGCAAAAACTGGCCGACCGGATCAGCGCGGTTGTGGGAGACTTTGGCTACCGGGCATTCGTCGATTCGGCACCGGTGCTGGAAAAAGCGCTGGCGCAAAAAGCTGGCCTTGGCTGGATTGGAAAACACAGCAACGTGATTAATGAACAGGCTGGTTCCTGGTTTTTCCTGGGCGAGCTGTACACGGACCTACCGCTGCCGGTGGATCCACCGGCAGCCGAACATTGTGGCACCTGCCGACGCTGCATTGACGCTTGCCCAACCGATGCCATAGTGGGCCCATTTGAGGTGGATGCTCGGCGCTGTATCTCCTACCTCACCATTGAGCTGAAAGGATCAATCCCAGAAGTTTTCCGCAAACCCATGGGCAATCGAATCTACGGCTGTGATGACTGCCAACTGGTGTGCCCTTGGAACAAATTTGCTGAAGACACTGAGGAACCGGACTTTCAGCCGCGCCACAGTCTGGACGACGTAACTCTGGTGAGCCTGTTTGCCTGGAGCGCCTCAGAATTTGACGAGCGCACCAAGGGCAGTCCGATTCGGCGCGTTGGCTTTGAGCGCTGGCTGCGCAATATAGCCGTCGCGTTGGGCAACGCGACAACGAGCGATGAGGTCATCAATGCCTTGCAAGCCAGGGCTGAAGACGAATCGCCATTGGTTCAAGAGCATGTAGCCTGGGCGCTGAAACAGCACCGAGACTTTTGACCCTAACCTTTCAGCCATTGTATCCAATGTGCCAGGGTGGGATCTCCAGCATCCTGACCGTCACCATTGGCCTGTAAACGGGGCTCCACCGCCAGCGCCAGAGTTTTGCCCAGCTCAACTCCCCACTGGTCAAACGCGTTGATGCCCCACAGCACTGACTGAACATAAACACGGTGTTCATAAAGCGCGAGCAGCGCCCCCAGCGACTCTGGATCCAAGCGTTCCAGCATGATAATGGTGCTAGGTCGATCACCGGTGAAGGTCATATGAGGGGCCAGAGCATCAGCCTGAGCCGCTGTGCGGCCAGATTCCAGCAACTCCTTGCGGGTCTGCTGCTCACTGCGGCCATACAGCAAAGCGCTGGCCTGACCCAGCAGGTTGGCCATCAACTGCTGGTGATGCTCAGGGTAGTTGTGCTGCGGATCGCGGACACCAATGAATTCGACCGGAGTGGCACTGGTGCCCTGATGCAGCCATTGAAAATAGGCGTGTTGGCCATCGGTGCCCACGCCCCCCCAGACGAGCGCTCCGGAATGAGCCTCAAGGGATTCGCCGCTTTGCGTGACCCGCTTGCCGCTACTTTCCATATCCAATTGCTGCAGCCACGCCGGCAATAACCCCAACCGATTGGCGTAGGGCACCACGGCGTAACTATCCCTCCGCGCAAAATTCCTGTGCCAGGCCCCCAGCAGCCCCAGGCGCATCGGCAAATTATTTTCCAGGTCCGCGCTGAAGAAATGGGCGTCCATTTCGCCGGCCCCTGCCAGCAGCGCGTCAAACCCGTCACATCCCAGCGCTACCGCAATGGGCAGACCTACCGTCGACCACAGCGAATATCGGCCGCCGACCCAGTCCCACAGAGGTAATACGTTGCTGGGATCAACGCCAAACGCCCGAGCCTTGTCAACATTGGCGCTTACCGCAATCAGATGGGCCGCCATATCGGCGTCGTTACCCAGCGCGTCTCGCAGCCAGCGTCGTGCGGTGGTGGCATTAGTCAGGGTCTCGCGGGTACCAAAACTCTTGGATGTAATACAAAAAACGGTTCGCGCAGGGTTGAGTGTGGCGAGAAGGTCGTTGATGGCAACGCCGTCGATATTGGCCAAAAAATGCACCTTAACTGGCATTTGATCAGGCCGAATCAGTGCCTGAACAACGGCCCGCGGACCGAGGTCCGACCCGCCAATGCCGATATTGACAAAGTCAGTGATGGTCTCTCCGGTTGCCCCTTTCCACTGCCCACTGCGCAAGCGCTCAGAAATCGAACCCAGCTGAATTCTCGCCTCCGAAACCTGCCGGGCTACCCCGGCCGCCTCGGCACAAGAAGCCAGTCGCAGGGCACTATGCAGTGCCGGGCGCCGTTCCGTCGAATTGATGATGTCGCCGTCATGCATGCGGCGGGCTGCCTGCGGCAAGTCCTTATCTTTGCCCCATTCAAGTAGCGCCTCCCAAGCATCTGCGTCCAAATTGTGGCGAGAGACATCGACCCGCAAACCCGCCGCTTCCAGAGTTAGACGGCTCGCTCGGTCGGTGTCAGTGGCGAATAATTGCTTGAGGGATTGACTCGCTAATCGGTCAGCGTGACGCTGCAGTTCGGTGGTAGCTGCTGCGTTGCTCACGCGGCACTTACCGGGACGGCCAGTTTCTGCTCGGTAATACGATTATCTCCATCAACGTATACCAGTCTCGGTCGGTGATCGGATGCCTCTGCGTCAGGAACTGCGCAGTAGGTACAAATAATAATCATATCGCCAGGCCGAGCCCGATGGGCGGCCGCTCCATTGGCGCATATTCCGCCGGCGCCTCGTTCGCCAACAATGGCATAGGTTGCGAACCGGTCACCGGTAGTAATGTTGTAGATCTCTATTCGCTCAAATTCACGGATTCCCGCAGCTTCGAGGAGATCGATGTCGATGGCACAAGAACCGTCGTAGTCCAGCTCGGCCTGCGTCACCGTGGCGCGGTGTATTTTTCCCTTCAACATCTGCAAATCCATTAGCGATCTTTCCTCGTTGGGTGCTGTATTAAACGTGGGGACCTGAAGCTCAGGTTTCAAATATTCAGAAACCGATTAGCCACAGCACAGGCGTTGAACAAACGATGCTCGGTGCGGTAATGCTGGAGAATTTAGAGGACTGAAAAAAAACGCGCCCCCTCAACTTTCGAAGAGGGGGCAGAATCGGAGTGACGAATACCTTAAAACATTTGCGCCCTGCGCCTTGAGAAGCTTCGTGGGATGAAGAGAGGAAGCTCAATCTCTCAAGGACGGTTTAAGACTACCACCACAGTTGACAAAAAGCCAGCACATAAGCAACGTTTTGTCGCTTTTCCCCAACCTGTCTCTTTTTAGCAACATTTTGCGGGGTCAGCAGGCCAAATTTGAAGCTATCACTGGCGACACCCGGGGTGCAGATTTCCCCTACAGCCGCAGGTTATCGATTAATCGCGTTGATCCCAGTGTTGCAGCAATCAAAATGACCCAATTACCCACGTCATTCCCGGTGGAGGCAGATAGTGTGTTCGCATCCCTCAGCTCCAGGTATTCAGGCCGCAATCCGGCGTCTTCCAGCGTCTTCAGCGCACGAGCGCGCGCACGGGGCCAATCGGCTGGGGCCTTGCGCAGCGACATAGCCAAACCTTGCAGGCTCTGCTGCAGCGTGCTGGCCTGCTGCTTTTGTTCCGCCGTCAAATAACCGTTGCGCGAACTCATCGCCAGCCCTGAGGGCTCCCGGGCAATTGGCGCGGCGTGAATCTGAACCCCATAGGCCATTTCCGCGGTCATTCGGCGAATGGTCTGCAACTGTTGAAAGTCTTTTTGGCCGAATATCGCATGTTCTGGTTGTACTGCATTGAATAGCCGGGAAACCACCGACGTGACGCCGCGAAAATGCCCAGGTCTGCGGGCATCACAAAGCCCCTCGCCCACCAACGGCACCTCCACTGTCGTGAAGGCATCCAGCCCAAAAGGATAGAGCTCTTTTTCATCCGGCAGCAATACCGCATCACACCCCCGAGCTTTGAGCTGCGCCAGGTCGGCTTCCAGCGTACGAGGATAGGCCGCAAAATCTTCACCAGGCCCGAACTGAGTGGGGTTAACAAAGATGCTCGCCACAGTGCAATCTGCGACTGTTTTCGCCAGATCGATCAACGAAAGATGCCCTTCATGCAAATTTCCCATGGTGGGCACCAACGCAACCTCTTTGCTCGCCCAGCAGGCCCGCTGCGACCTGAGCGCTTTCAGTGTCTTCAGTTCTATCAAAGGTTCTCCTCGACGCGCGTAACCTTACCTTTATCACTGCAGATTTTTAGCAGACCGGCCACGCTCATCTGACAATTGGGCAACACAAAATCTGGCGCAATTTCCGCCCAGGGAAGTAGCACAAACCGACGATCGGCCAAGCGGGGATGAGGAACCTGAAGCCCTGGCCGCCGGACTTCGCGACTTCCTACGGCCAACAGGTCGAGATCGACAACCCGATCGGCCCAGCGCTTTTCCACCGCCCGACGCCGACCCAAGGTGTATTCCACCGAACATAGAACATCCAGCAAGTGATGGGGGTCAAGGGTGGTCCCATACTCCACCACGGCGTTGACAAACGGTGTCGGTGTTTGTCCGCCCCAGGCCTCCGAACGATACCAGGAGGAAAGGGCGGATGGCGGCACTTTCAGTATTCGAGTCAATTCGTGCAAAGCACGCCTGAAAACTGCACGGGTATTTCCGAGATTGCCACCCAAGCCAACAAAAATTCGCTGCTGAGCTTTTGTCGGTTGCACTACCTAGTGTCCTGCCAGACACCCAGCGGAGGGACGGATCAACCGGCCCCGCCTGAGCGCCGCTGTCCCGGCGAGCTGAGCAAGTCCTGGCGTTCTTCGGGCGACAGCTCCTGGAGGTCGGTCCAGTAGTCGGCCAGCTCCATTAACGACGGGTCAGCCACCGCGCGCAGCAAAAGGAAATCGTAGGCCGCGCGAAATCTGGGATGAGCGTATAGCCGCTGAGCTCGCTTGCCTCGACGAGAGGTAAAGCGGCTTTGCAAGGACCAGATCTCACGCATTGGCACACTGAAACGCCGAGGAATGGCAATTTGCCCCACTTGGCGCGAGATCACCCGATCGGCCGCATGCTCTGCAGCAGGAATGGGCTTCATGCCCTTGTCGCGATTGCGCGCCGTTCTCTGCTGCAGAGCAGGCCAAAGCAGCACCGCAAACAAAAATGCCGGAGTGGTGGGTTTGCCAACGGCAATGCGGGAATCGGTGTTTGCCATGCTGGCATTGAGCATGTCCATCAACCCCTCGTCGGAGGCGTTGTTCAAAGCAGGTACAAGGTCCGGAAACAAATGCCTCAGCAGATTGTGTTGTATCAACCGCTCAAAACTGGCCTGGGCATGGCCCTTCATGAACAGCTTCAGCGACTCATCGAACAGCCGAGCAGCAGGTACATCATCCAGTAAGTGGCCCAACTCATTTACCGGCGCCAGGGTTGCCGGCTCCATCTGAAAATTCAATTTGGCGGAAAAACGTACCGCGCGCAGCAGACGCACCGGATCCTCCCGATAGCGAGCGGCCGGCTCACCCACCAACCTGAGGCTCTTTTGCGCGACGTCCTCAAAACCCTGATGGTAATCGTGGATAGTCTGGTCCGAGGGGTCGAAATACATTGCATTGACGCTGAAATCGCGTCGCGCTGCATCCTCATGCATCGGACCGTAAACGTTTTCTGTGATGAGTCTGCCGGTTTCGCTCTCATGGACCTTGCCGTTGCCGCGAAAAGTAGCCACTTCAATGACGTCACGACCAAAATGCACATGCGCTAAGCGAAAACGCCGGCCAATCAAACGACAATTGCGTTTGAATACGGCCTTGGCCTCTTCTGGAGTAGCGTCGGTGGCAACATCAAAGTCTTTTGGCGTTAACCCGCAGAGGGCGTCTCGAATACACCCACCCACAAGAAATGCGGCGTACCCATCCTGCTGCAGACGGCGCACAACCGACACGGCCCGCTGATCGAAGTCATCCGCCTTCAGACCGTGCTGACTGGCGGGGATAATATTGGCGTGTTTGGAAATTTTTTAAGCGCTTCAGCGGCTTTGGTGGCGCGCCATCGTATCAACGGGGCTTGCTGCACGGCAAGCCGCCTCCAGCGGAAGTATTGAACCTCGGTTCAACGCCTAGGGTTTTACCGGCCAGCACAAAATGCCAAAATAGCGGCTGTTTCCCAAAACCAAAGCCGCCATGACCTTCGTAGTGACCGAGAGCTGTATCAAATGCAAACACACCACCTGCGTGGAGGTTTGTCCGGTAGATTGTTTTCACGAAGGACCCAATTTTCTGGTTATCGATCCTGAGGAGTGCATTGATTGCACCCTGTGTGAACCTGAGTGCCCTGTGGATGCCATTTACCCCGAAGAAGATTTGCCCGCAGACCAAGAACACTTCACCGCTCTTAACGCTGAATTGTCCCTTGAGTGGCCAGTAATTACCGAACGCAAAGATCCGCCGGAGGATTACGCCGAGTGGGAAGAGGTCAACGAGAAAATTCACCTGCTGGAGCGCTAACGCTACAGCGCAACCTCAGGCCGGCTCGGCCGCCTTTGCCAGAGAGCAGCGTCAGTTAGCCCAAACGGTCGCGCAGTGGCACCAGCACGTCATCCAGCACTCGATCGGCCACTCGGCCAGAATCTTTGCCGGTGACTTTGATCAGCGTGACGTTTTCATTGAGGGACTGCACCACCAGATTGTATTTCCCGCTGTGATCGGCGGGGCCTTTTTTGCGCAGGAACCAGCGAGAAAGTACCCCGGGGCGTTGATCTCGGGCGGTCCGGTCGACATAACTGATCTGATAGGACCGGGACTCTTCATCCTGACCGTCCACCTCAAGGCCCAATCTGTCCAGCGCCAATCCCAGACGTCGATAGACGCTGGTAGTGGTATCGCTGAGAGCTAACAGCTGCTCACCCTCAATCTCAACCAGTTTTACGCCTTCCAGACCATCCAGAGGATTTTCCTGCATTTGCGTGACCGCGCCGCCAGCGACCGCAGAGTACGTGGCATCGGGAACCCTCAGCGCCGCGCCGCTTTCGGGACTATCAAGATCCGGCGGTATTTCCAGCGCTTCTCCCGCGTCGACCTTGTCAAAGGAAGACTGCTTGGGCAGCACCCCACAGCCAGCAAGAACCAGTAGAGCCGAGACCCAAGCAAGCGTCCAGTAGTGTTTTTTCATGATTGTCATCGTTTTTATGTCCCCGTCCATTGGGCGAGTGAATTGTCTAATAAGTCCTTAAGGACCGCTAAAGTGTCTGTGCAAGCTGGCACCAAGGGCAACGCCAGGTGGGGCTGAATCAGCCCAAGGCCATTGAGCGCGGCCTTCACCGGAATTGGATTGGGCTCACTCATCAGCGCCTCGTGCAGTGGCGCCAGCAAGTCATTCATCGCCTTCGCCTGAGTATTTTGGCCAGACAAAGCCTGTTTGACCAGTTCCGCCATCGCTGCGGGTACGACGTTCGCCGTCACCGAGATCACGCCATTGGCGCCATGAGACATTGCCTCCCGGGCGGTTGCGTCGTCTCCGCTTAGGACCACAAAATCGTTGGAAGTTCCCTGAACCAGCGCATCAACCCGTGACATATCGCCCAACGCCTCCTTGATACCCACGATATTGGGGTGCTGGCTAAGACAAATAGTGGTCTCAGCTTCAAGATCCACGGCCGTTCGCGCCGGAACGTTGTATAGAATTATCGGCAGCTGGGCTTTGTCCGCCAACGCCTGGAAATGAGACGCCAGCCCTTGCTGGGTGGTCTTCAGATAATAAGGGGTTACACAAAGCAACGCCTGTGCACCGCCGTCCTGCGCTCTCTCTATTTGCTCCAGACATTTGGCGGTTGCCGGTGAACCAATACCCACAATCAGGCTAAGACTGGATCCTTTAAGCGTTTCGCGAGCCACCTTAAGCGCGGTTTCCAACATGGGTACGCTCAGTGCGGCCCCCTCGCCGGTGGTGCCGGCGATCACAATGCCGCTTGTGCCCCCGACGATCTGGCGGTTGATCAGATTGCGCAATGCCGGCGAATCGACTTGCCCTGCCGCGTCCAGGGGCGTAACGATCGCAACAATGCTGCCGCTGAAACGGTGTGAATCCATGAGTATCCGCTAAATCTGAAGACCCGCATGGTACTTGAGCCACTCAGCCCCGAACAAGGGCCATAAATGACATTGCTGCTTGCCTGCAGGGGTGATCCGGATAAACTCATGCCAACAAACAGCAAATTGGGAAAACCTTCCTTCATGATTGAACTGGGCAAAGTAGTACCGGACTTTAAAGCAGACGCCACCGGCGATCAGATCATTCAGCTGAAAAAGCTGCGCGGACAAAACGTCGTGATCTATTTCTACCCTAAGGACAACACCCCAGGATGCACTCGCGAGAGCCAGGAATTCAGGGATTTATCCAAAAAATTCCAGAAAGCCAACACCGTCATCCTTGGCGTTTCCCGCGACAGCCTAAAATCCCACGACAAATTTCGCGAGAAGCAGGATCTTAACTTTGATCTGCTGTCCGATGGGGACGAGAAGCTTTGCCAGGCCTTCGACGTCATTAAGGAAAAAAACATGTATGGCCGCAAGGTGATGGGGATTGAACGCAGCACATTTTTGATCGATGCCAAAGGCAAACTGCGCGCCGAGTGGCGTAAGGTGCGAGTACCCGGCCACGTTGAAGCGGTGCTTGAGGCCGCCCAGGAATTAACCTGAGCCGTGGGACAATGTGACGGAGTCACCCAACGATGAGTCGGGATAAGCGTCTCTACGTGCTGGATACCAACGTGCTGATGCACGATCCGACGGCATTATTTCGTTTCCAGGAACACGACGTATTCCTGCCGATGATGGTGCTGGAGGAACTGGATGCAGCAAAAAAAGGCATGTCCGAGGTGTCTCGGAACGTGCGCCAGGTCAGCCGATTCTTAAGTGAACTCATCGAGTCCCATGCTGGCGACATCAGCTCAGGGATCGAACTTCGCCAACCCCAGGACTTGAACCTTGACCTGGATGGCGACCATGGCCAGCTGTTTTTTCAGACCCGCACCACCCCAGCCAAACACCCCGACCAGAACCCAGCTTCGGCCCATTTGGACAATAACGGTCGGTTGCCGGATAACCAGATACTGGCAGCGGCTCTCCACGAGCGGACCCAGCGCGGCTGCGATGCTGTGTTGGTTTCCAAAGATATTAATCTGCGAATTAAAGCCTCCATTGCCGGCTTGACCGCTGAGGATTATCAAAATGACCGTGCGCTGGACGATTTGTCGCTGCTCTATAGCGGCACCAACGAAGTGGCCAACGAACTTTGGGGGATGGGCGAAAATCTCAAGTCTTGGAGCGAGGGCGCTAAGACCTATTACGAAGTTCGCACCGGCGCAGAACACGGCTGGCATCCCAACCAGTGCCTGTTTACCCCGGGCGAGGCCGGTACCGAAGCCGTAGTGGAGTCAGTGACGGATAACAACAGCGCAAAGCTGCGCATCGCCACCGACTATCGCAATGACAACCAGAACGTTTGGGGCATTACGGCCCGCAATCGAGAACAGAACTTTGCGCTGAACCTACTGCTGGATGATGACATCGATTTCGTCACCCTCTTGGGCACTGCAGGCACCGGCAAGACCCTGCTGTCGCTGGCAGCCGGTCTGACCCAAACCTTGGAACACAAACGGTACTCGGAAATTATCATGACCCGCGCCACGGTTCCGGTGGGGGAAGACATCGGTTTTCTTCCTGGCACCGAAGAAGAGAAAATGACACCGTGGATGGGAGCCTTAACCGATAACCTTGAGGTGCTCACCGGCAGCAGTGAATCCGGCGAGTGGGGACGCGCCGCCACCAATGACATGCTGGCGAGCCGGATCAAAATTCGGTCGATGAATTTCATGCGCGGCAGAACGTTCCTGAATCGTTACGTCATCATTGACGAGGCCCAGAACCTCACCCCAAAGCAAATGAAAACGCTACTCACTCGCGCTGGACCGGGCACCAAAATGATCTGTCTGGGCAACGTGGAGCAAATTGACACGCCCTACCTTACGGAAACGACTTCAGGTCTGACCTTTGCGGTGGATCGATTCAAGTATTGGCAACATAGCGGGCACATTACGCTACGCCGGGGAGAGCGCTCCAGACTGGCAGATTTCGCGTCAGAAACGCTTTAGCAGCCGGCTGAGGGTTTTTCCACAGGCGGCTAGGCTTGCGCCAAGTCGGTTTCCGGCGCCTTTTCAGCGTCGGATAACGCCTCGCTGGCAGCCATCTGCCCGGTGCGAAAAGCTCGCAGCAGGGCGCTGCTGAGAGTGGCCAAGGGAATAGCAAAGAAAACGCCCCAAAAGCCCCAAATCCCTCCAAATAACAGCACCGCGACGATAATCGCGACGGGGTGCAAATCAACGACCTCGGAGAACAACAATGGAACCAGCGCATTGCCGTCCAGCATCTGAATGATTCCGTAAGCGCCCAACACCCAGGCAAACTGACTGGTCCAGCCAAACTGGTAAAACGCCACAATGGCCACCGGCAAGGTGACGACAGCCGCGCCGATGTAAGGCACAAGAACCGAAAATCCAACCAGCGTTGCCAGCAACGCCGCAAACTGCAGATCCAGAAAGCTGAAGGTCACAAAACTGACGACGCCCACCAGAAAAATCTCTACCGCTTTACCCCGCACGTAGTTGCCCAACTGCACATCCACCTCGCGCCACACCGAAATCGCCAAATGGCGATCTTTGGGTAAAAATTGCTGGAACCAGCCGATCAGCTGGTGTTTATCTTTCATCAGGAAAAAAACGAGTATGGGCACCAAAACCAGGAATACCAGCAGAGTAATTACGCCGCTGATCGACGCCAACGTTTGAGTCACCAGCCCCTGTCCAGCCTCTCCCAACTGATCCCCCAGGGAGCCCATGAAACTATTGATCTGCTCCTGACTGATCAACTCAGGGTATTTTTCAGGCAGCGTCTCAATGGTGGTTTGCAGTCGATTAATGAAGGCTGGTACCTGTTGTACCAGCTGAGTCACCTGGCGAGTCAGAAGCGGTACGATGCCGAAAAACATGATCATTAAAGTAGCGACAAAGATCAGAAAGACCAGTGAAACCACCAGCAGCCTGGGCAAGCCAAAGGCTTCCAGTCGAATCACCAGGCCCTCGAGTAAATACGCTATGACCAGCGCGGCAAACAACGGCGCCAGGATATTGCCAAACGCCCAGACCGCGATTACACCCAGCAGCACCAGCGCCATCAGGATGAAAACCTGGGGGTTGGAAAAACGCCGCACAAACCATTCGCGGAGCAGCTGCATTAAAATCCTTTCGCGTTACGCAGTCGAAGGGCGCTGCGTTTCAGACCTATGAGACCGCAAATTTCTACAGTTCACAAGCGATACGTAACGCTGGCCGTTTGGTGTCGGCAGACAGGGTAAACATTGGGGCCAAACCGGAGATAACGCAATGAGCGGCTAGAACTTCCAACTCCACAGAAGCTCAAGCTCAAAGCTATCGCCGTTAAGATCGGTAGGGCGGGCGAACTGGGGATTACCCAAGTAATATTCTGCCGGCGCATAGCTGGCATTGAGGTTCAGCGTGGTGTTCTTGCTGGGATTATGGGTCATCCCGACACTCATGCTTCGATCAGCAACATCCCGTCGCAGGGCTCTGGCCAGCGCCGGAGAGCTGGGCGCGGGCTGTTGAGATGTGCTGTAACTGACTTTCCAGGCGAGCTTGTCGCTGCTTTGCCAGCTCCAACCCAGCTCGTAAACGGTCAAGTCATCCCAATCGAATTCCGGACTTGCGCTATCGCCCAACAACGAAAGAAATCGGTCTGGCAGCAATGCCGTGGTAAATGTGCTGACGTCACTGTAGAGCACACGTTGTATGTCGAAAGAGATTGCGGAACGACGTCCCGCCCGCACCAGTACGCTGAAGTTGGCGCTGGCCGGAATATCAAAATCGCCCGGCTCTGCGTAGACACCGCGGTAATTCTGGAAAGCGTCCATGTCGATGCGAGAGCGAAACGACGCGCCCACCACAACACCTGGAGAGAGCTCGCTGTCAAAGCCTAAACGAAGGCCGGCGCCGCTGACCTGCTCACCCTGCCGGGGATCTATGGACTGCGTGTTGGCAAGGAAGTCGTTGGCGGATTGGGCGGTTACTGCACCAAAACCTGGCGTGGCATAACCCTGCTGGGCAAATACCGCTGCAACGTCCACGTTGCTCTCGTTGCCCAAAGACCGGCGAAAACCCGAGGCCAAGATGGAACGCTCAAACTCGAAGCCGCCAACGCGTTGATCCAAAAGACGCTGAGGGCCGCCTCGGGCAACCTGTGCCAACGACAATCCTTGGCGAGACGCGAACTGAAAGGTCAGCGCGGCCGGAGCGCTTGGCAGCGTGCTGGAAAATTCTGGCTTCAGGAGGTCAGAATGGCGATTGACCAGGCCTATTTCCAGATCAACGGTGAACCCCAGGTTACGGGCAAAATCGGGCATCAGCGCCTGGCGAGCATATTCCTGCCAGTCGCGAAGGTTCATTCTTCCCAGAGCCACCGTGGTTAACGGAGCGCGCGCTCCTGTAAGCCCAGGCAGAGCCTGCGCTGCAGATGACAACCCCAAAGCCAGAAGCATAGCCAAAGTGACTGCCATGCGATGGCGGTAGGTACGTTGTAATGAGCCCCGATGAAACATGGAATTAGTGTGTTTTTCCCCTTACACAAATAATTTCGTTGATTGACCCCGGACTATGGCAAGAACACAACAGTCTGTCAATTGAAGTCCATCACGTTTCTGGCCTTATCCTGCAAGGGCTTACCGCCGCTACCTCGACCCGCAAACGGGCAGATTGTGGTTTGAAAACAACATTTCTCAGCAAGGTTCGGGCAATAGGCTGACAGAACCGATTCGAGTTGCGCTCACGGCCTCAGGCAGACATGATATCGGCCCCTCGCGTGATCCAACGAAGGAAGCTGGCTTTGGCCTCGCGTAAAATCACAGCAATCTCGTCTTCGCGAGCAGATTTCGCTCATTTAATCTGGCCGATGCGGTCCATGGCCAGCCACCCCGGCCTCGATCCGGAAATTTTGCTGTTTGGGGCCCATCTATCGCCGGAATTTGGCCATACCGGAAGCGCCGCAGCGCAAGCGGGGTTTACGGTCAGGGCGGAACTTGAATGTTTGGTCAGTTCCGACACCGATGTTGGCATGGCCAAAACCATTGGTCTGGCGACGCTGTCACTGGCCGACGAACTCAGCCGCAACCGCCCCGATCTGGTGCTCCTGATAGCCGATCGCTACGAGATGTTGGCCGCCGCCAGCGTTGCTCTGGCTCTGCGTATCCCTATTGCCCACATCGAGGGTGGTGAAATCTCTGCCGGAGCCATCGACGATGCGGTTCGCAATGCGCTGACCAAAATGGCCCACCTGCACCTGACACCTCATGACAACGCCAGCCGCCGCGTTATTGCCATGGGTGAAGAACCTTGGCGCGTCTCCACCGTGGGCGCGCCGTCGCTGGATGCTTTGAATCACACGACGCTGATTAATCCGCAGGCAGTGACCGCCCAACTTGCACTGCCGGAAGGCAAACCGGTGGTTATCGCATGGCACCCCTTAACGCTGGCCAGCGACACCAATAGTGAATCTGACGCGCTGTTTGCCGCCCTTGACTCACTTTCAGGTCATTATCGCGGCCCTTTGGTGTTTTGTTTTCCCAACGCCGATGCGGGTTCGCGGCAGATTATTCAGCGGGCGCAGCAGTGGTGTGAGCAACGCAGCAACGCACGCCTGTTCACGAACCTTGAGCCCACCCAGTATTTTTCTCTGTTGTCCATGGCGACTGCCATCGTTGGCAACAGCTCTTCGGGCATCATGGAGTCTGCCTCCTTCAAATTGCCATGTGTCAACATTGGGCGGCGCCAGGAGGGGCGACTGATGGCACCAAACATTATTGACGTTGACGCCGACGTTGACGCCATTATCACAGCGATGCAACGCGCCTTGAGCGCAGATTTTTGCGGGCAGCTCAACGGTTTGACAAACCCTTATGGCGATGGCCAAGCCGGCGAGGCCATTGCCAAAATCTTGGCCAGTGCGCCCGACACAACCACCCTTTTGCGTAAAGTGCCGTGTGTTGTCTGATCGACCATGAGACCCGACCATGAGACCCTCGACCCTGTGAAATCCTCCATTCCATTGGCCCAGCCTCAAATCGGTGATACCGAACGCGCACTGGTCGCCGAGGTGTTGAGCGGCGGCACATTAAGCCGCGGCCCCATGGTTGAACGCTTTGAGTCAATTTTTGCGCAGACCCTGAAATCCCGGCATGCCATTGCCCTGAGTTCGGGGAGCGCCGCCCTCCATCTCGCACTCAAGGCGCTACAGCTCCCGACCAACGCGGAGATCATCACCAGTCCATTTACCGTTCCCGCCACCGCCAACATGATCCTGGCCGCCGGCTGCCGCCTGCAGTTTTGCGATATCAGCCCGGTCCACCTGGGCTTGTGCCCTGCGCAAGTCGCCTGCAGCATCACCGACCACACCGCCGCGGTGATTCCTGTTCATGTGTTCGGCCAAGCCGCAGAAATCGAATCACTGTCAGACGTTTGCCGAATAGAACGTATTGGGTTGATCGAAGATGCCTGTGAGGCACTGGGGTCCAGCGTCAAGGGCCGGGCGCTGGGCACCTTCGGCGATATGGGCTGCTTTGGTTTTTACCCCAATAAGCAAATTACCACCGGCGAAGGCGGCATGCTGATCACCGACAATGACGAGATGGCAGCCCGGGTCAGGCGCCTGCGTAACCATGGTCGAACCATGGATGGCAACTGGCACGATCAGCAGGAGATCGGGCTGAACTACCGGCTGCCTGAACTCTCTGCGGCACTTGGACTGGGCCAAATGGAGCGGTTTGAAGAGATTTCCACGCAACGTCAGACCCTGGCCACCCACTATCGATCCAGGCTGGAAAACATGGAAGGAATAACCCTTGTGTCCGACACCGACGAGGACATCTGCTGGTTCGCCTGGGTGGTTTTGGTGGATGCGGAACGTTCTCGTGACAACATCATTGCCGCGCTGGCCGAGCGGGGAATCCAGGCAGGCCGATATTTCGCGCCACTGCACCAGCAGCCCGCCTTGGCGCCGCTGGTTGCAGACCAGGGTCCATTCCCTGTTGCAGAATCGGTGGCGAAAAGAGCCCTGGCGCTACCCTTTTTCAACGACATGACGCGCCAACAGGTCGAGACTGTCTGCACCGGATTGTCCGAGGCACTTTCGGCTTGACCCGCACTATTCGGGCAGCAACCAACAAGCAGCCCGGTTTTCCGGCCCGTCCACTGATCTCTCTGATTGCCCCGGTCACCCGGATAAAAGCCTGACAAGCGTTGTTGCCAGGCCTCTCAGCCTCTACCATAGACCTATGAGGTTTCAGATCCGCCTGATCATAGCGCTGGTTCTGAGCGCTGCCGGATTTCACGTTAGCGCTCAGGTTGCTGTGGGTAATGCCCAGTCGGCGCCCGCCCTGGCCATTGCGGTTGTGGCCGATAGCAAAGACGCCGGCGTCAGTGTTCAGGTGTCTGGCCAATGGAACAGCACCTGTCTCCCCACCGCCGACGCCGCGAGAATTGAAGATCAGCGATTAGTGCTTGTCGCCACTGCTGATAAGGACACAGGGTGTATTTCGCAGTCCACCGCACTGAACCTGCGCTTCTCTGTAGCTGAGCCTGATGAGCCCAACCCAGCTGCCGGCGTTTACCCCGTGTCGTTTTACGTTCGCGCACCTGGCCAACGCAACGCGCGGCTAGCAGGATTCGACCTGATCGAAATTGGCAGCCCTGCCTTATTTACACCGGAGGCCGGGTTGTGGTGGTCTGAATCGGGTGGTGAGTACGAAACCTCAGGACCCGGCGTTGGCTTTGCCCTGGAAGTGCAAGATGGCGAAGCGGTTTTGATGACCAATACCTACGGTGAGTCTGGCGCCTCACGCTGGCTATTGACTACCGGAAGTCTGAACAGCCGAGTCATTCGTGGCGACCTGACGGAACTAGGCGGCGGCCAAACTCTGTTCGGCGAATTCCGCCACCCAGACCAGGCCCGCAATGAAGGTCGCGTTCTGCTGGAGTTTCACAGCAGTTCCCGGGCGACGCTGTGGCTGGTTGATCAATATTCAGGGCTTTCTGACGAGATAACTGACGAAGCGGCTGGCCAATTCGCCAGCGATCTGATAGTTCAACCCGTTTCCTTGGTTCGGTTCTCCATCCGTCAGCAAAACCTGCTGGCCGGCACCTGGATGTTATTGCCGGAGGATGGCGGCCAGGCCACTCGGCTTGAACTTACGGAAGTCGAATCCAGTCGTTCCAGCATGACCCTGCTGGACAGCTCTGGCACCACGGTGTCCTGCAACCGCTTGGAAAGACGCTCTCTGTCGCCCCCACAAACCTGCCGCCTGCGAGGCATCACCGACATCCGCTTCACTGACATCGGCCTAAACCGATGGCGCGGAGAAGATTCCAACGGGCTTCGCTACCTGGCAGTCCGCCTGGACCCATAACCTTCTTTCGCTAAACCTGACCAAGAACGCCGACGGGCTAGGATTGGAGGCTGATGCCGTGCCGGCTTTTGAAAGCCAAAAATACTGTAATCAACACCATGAGAATTCTCATACGCAGCTGACGGGCTTCGGCAACCCCGCATAGCGACACGCCTGTTTGGCCGGCCCATCGGGAAACAGACGATACAGATACCGGCTCTCCCCTTTGTCTTCGCCCAATTTGATCGCTATTGCCTTGACCAAAACTCGCATTGGTGGCGCCATTTGATAACTGTCGTAATAGTCCTGCAGAAAGTCCAGAATTTCCCAATGTTGCTCACTGAGCACAAGACCATCACGCTGGGCCATCTGCTCTGCCACCCAGGGCTGCCACTGGGAGCGATGAAGCAGGTATCCGCGATCATCAAGATCCAGCTTGGCCCATTTGGACTCAGCATCCGCGAGATCTCCCGTAGTCATCAGGCCCAGCTCTGCGAAAGCGGATACTGACAGGCCAGCGCTACCAGGTCTTCATGGTCAACACAGCCAATTCCGTCGCTGACGTTTTCTGGTTCCCACCCCTGGGATATCAGGTCTGGCCTCAGCACGAGCCATCGGCCGCGGCGACCGGCAAGCCAGCGGTCGGCATCCACTGCGGCCAGCGCGGCCTCAGCCATTAGCACTACACAATCCCTGTCCCCGGCCGCCTCGATACAGGTTTGTCGCAGCGGGTCAAGCGCGGGGTCTTTCCATAGCCAATGCAATATCGCCCTGTCCACAGGCGCGTCAGAACCCGATTTGATTAACTCAGACACGATTGCCTGCCCATAATGTCTCTAAGCTGCGCGCCAGACAGGGCCTTGACCGGGATGCGGGTCGAATCCGTGTTCAGTCCATAGCGCTCCAAGGCCGCCGCTTCAGCGAAAACCTCAGTGACGCCGAATAGTTCCAGAGTACCCAGGGCGGCAGGGAAATCCCGCACCTCATCCGCGCCTCCACGGTTCGCCAACAACAACACGCCTGGGCCGGCAAACAGCAACGCCAGTGGCCAATCCGCAGCCGCCAAGGCCAGCGCCAGATCCAGTCGCTCCCTGGCCGCAGCTCCCGCGTGAGGCGCATCAAAAAAACCCATGAGGGTGTGAGTAATGGGCAAGGAATTCATGGAAACCGCAGCACCCGGTCAGCCCGGCCAACCGCCGCAATCCACTGACCCAATCCAGTAATTTCAAACCCCTGTGCCAGGGTCTTGTCCACCACGCCTCGGCGCTGGGCTGAACCGACACAGATCTGCAGCGCAATGCCATAGGTCGATGCAAGCGATTGCCACTGTTGCTGTGGATCGTAGTCATCGCTGCTAACAAGGGTCGATTTAAGCCCCATAGCCGCCGCGGACTGATAGAAATACACCGAGTCCAGTCCATGACCAGATTGCAACACGGACTGAGTGAATCTCAGCGCGCTGCGGGCCCGCAATACCTGATCGGGCTGATGGCAGACCATAATGGCGAATTGAAGCTGAACTTGTGAGTGTGTCACGACGTTGTAACAATGCGTCGATTAAATGACGCGTAAGTTGGCTGCACGCAGCGTTGCGCGCAGTCTGTCAGCATCAAGACAGCGGGGCAAGACATTGCAACGACGCATACTCATTGTTGAAGATGAAGCCGCCATCCGCGAGATGATTGCGTTTTCGTTGTCGCGACACGGCATGCTGGGCGTGGAAACGGCCGATGTGCGGGGTGCTCAAGAAGCCATCATGCATGCGGTTCCCGACCTTATTCTGCTGGACTGGATGCTGCCCGGCATGAGCGGATTGGATTTTGCCCGGCGCCTGCGCAAAGACAAACTCACCCGAGATATCCCTTTTATCATGCTGACCGCCAGGGGCGATGAAGATGATCGCATTCGGGGCCTGGACAGTGGCGCTGATGACTATCTGGTCAAACCGTTTTCCACCCGTGAACTCATCGCCCGGATTCAAGCGGTATTGCGGCGCTCATCCCCCCAGGGACTGGACGAGGTCGTCAACAAAGGTGGGCTGAAAATCGATCTGGCCGCACATCGCGTTTATGTCGACGACCAAGCGATTAATATGGGACCGACCGAATACCGCCTTCTGGCATTCCTGATGACCCATTCGGAACGGGTATACTCCCGCAGCCAACTCCTCGATCAGGTTTGGGGCGGTGACGTCTATGTGGATGAGCGCACCGTTGACGTCCACATCCGGCGAATCCGCAAGGCGTTGGAACCCTTTGAGCGACAGAAATTCATTCAAACTGTGCGCGGCGCAGGTTACCGATTCTCGACAACCTTATGACATCTCGAAAGCCCAAACACTTGCTGTGGATGTATCTTGCCCAGCTGTCAGCCAGCGTTCTGGTGGCTATCGCCGTTGGCGTCTTCGTTGGTTATACCGGCTGGCTGGTGGGGTTTGCCGCGGGCGCTCACCTGAGCTGGCATATTGTTCGTCTGAAGCAGCTAAATGATTGGTTACACGATCCCCGCGAGCGCCCTCGTGCTGCCGCCGGCAAAGGCCTTTGGGAAGACACCTTCAGGGTCGTTCAGAAACGCCGCACGGAATCGCGGGAGAGAAAAAAACGCCTTGCTTCATTGCTCCGCGAACTGCGGAACGCCTCATCGGCTTTGCCTGACGGCATTGTTGTGTTGGATGCCGAGGATGTCATAGTGTGGGCAAACCATGGCGCCGATCAATTGCTGGGTGTGAAAAGTGCCCATGACCGCGGCCGCCCCCTGGCCAACCTGGTTCGAGACCTGCGCATCGTCAGCTGGTTAAAAGAGGCTGGCCCGGAGCGCTCACTCACCTTGGACTCACATCGTCAGCTTGGCCAAACCCTTCGCCTGCGGGTGTTTCCCTACGCCAAAGACCAACGCCTTCTGATCGCCCGAGACGTGACCGAAATGGCCCAGGTGGACGCCATGCGCAAAGATTTTGTCGCTAACGTATCCCATGAGCTGCGCACCCCTCTAACCGTGATCAGCGGGTACATTGAGACCATGTCGGAAGAGGTAGACGCCGATTGGCTTCCCATTGTTGAACGTGTAGAAACACAAACGGCCCGTATGCGATCCATTGTGGAAGATCTGCTGACGCTTTCGCGGCTGGAAGCCGGCGACAACGCGGACCTCAGTGGTTTGGTCAACATCCAATCGCTGATCAACAGCGTTCTGATGGAAGGTCAGGATCTGAGCGAAGACGAACACGAGTTTGTCATCAACATCGACGCCGACCTGCACCTGAAAGGCAGCGCCAGCGATTTGCACGGCGCGTTTCTCAATCTAGTCACCAACGCTATCCGTTACACCCAGCCAGGAGGGCGCATCGAAGTCAGTTGGCAGCGCAACGACGAACAGCAGGCGGTATTTTCAGTGCGCGATAACGGACCGGGCATCGCTATGCAGCATCAGGCGCGACTGACTGAACGGTTTTATCGAGTGTCCACCGACCGCTCTCGGGAATCCGGTGGCACCGGGTTAGGCCTGGCGATTGTCAAACACGTATTGGCCAGTCACGATGGCGACCTGAAAATAGACTCTATTCCCGGCGAGGGTAGCTGCTTTTCCTGCATATTCGATCCAGGTCGCATCGTGGACCAATGGCCAGCTACCCGCGAGGTCAGCTGAAAACCCGATCAATATTGCCCTTCGTCCGATCAAATTTGATACTGTGCCGCAGAGCGTCCGGGCAGTTAAAATTACGCAATGACGAGCCAGATCATCCCCTACCAGCCCGCTCATCAGGCGAGTTTTGAACAGCTCAATCGGCGTTGGCTGGAAGCCTATTTTCGGGTGGAGCCCATCGACGCTCAAGTCTTGGGCGATCCGCAGACCCACATCATTGACCCGGGTGGCCATATTCTTATGGCTTCGTTAGACGGTCTGGTGGTGGGAACCTGCGCCCTAAAAAGCCATCCCGGTAACGAACTGGAACTGACTAAAATGGCTGTGGATCCGCAAGCGCAAGGTCAGGGCATCGGCAAGCAGCTGATTCAGGCAGCCATAGACTACTTCACGTCGACAAACTCCCAATGGCTTTGGCTTGAGACCAACCACGTTCTGACCACCGCCATAACACTCTACGAAAAATTTGGATTTGTGCGCGTCGGCACCGGCCCGAGGCCGGGGTCACGCTATCAGCGCTCGGATTACTACATGCAGTGGCAACGGAACCGCGTCTGATAAACTGGGTCTGAACACTTGGCGAAGCTATTGTTGGCGAAGCCAGGAAATCGTCATGAAACCCAGATACGCAACCGAAAATCACATTCACAATCGTGAACCCAAGCCAGCCCCGCTGACGCCCAGGCTGGCGGTCATTGCCCTGTGCATGCTGCTGGGCGCACTCAGCGCCCACGCTCAAGACGCCGTTCGACTTCCCGATATTGGAACCTCCGCAAGAGCCATAGTCTCGGAACAGGACGAACAGCGTTACGGCCGGGCACTGGTAAGAGAACTACACCGAATTGCCCAGGTGATTGATGATCCTTTGGTCGCAGGCTACATGGGCCACCTGGGCTATCGGCTGGCCGCCTTCAGCGACGAGCCTGAACGAGATTTTACCTTTTTGGTACTGGACGCTGATCCAGTCAACGCCTTCGCCGCACCTGGAGGGGTGATTGCCATCCACAGCGGGCTCATGCTGCTGGCGGAAAACGAGGCAGAACTGGCTGGTGTGGTCGCTCACGAGATTGCCCATGTCACCCAACGCCATCTGGCACGAGCGGTGGAAAATCAGCAAAAGGTGACCATCCCCATGATGCTGCTGATGCTGGGCGCTGCCGTGGCGGCAGGTGGCAGCGGCGACGCCGTGCAGGCGGCCGTGGTGGGCGGCCAAGGGTTAATGCAGCAAATGCTGATCAACTTCACCCGAGCCAACGAATATGAAGCGGACCGTATTGGCATCCGAACCTTGGCCAAAGCGGGGTTTTCCCCCCAGGGAATGGCTGAATTTTTTGGCAAGATGGCCATTGTCTCGCGTAATTATGGTGGTCAAGGTGTACCTGAGTTTCTACGCACACACCCGGTGGAGACCACGCGAATTGCCGAGGCCAAGGGGCGCGCCGAGTCGGTTACCGTCATCAACAATCCTGACTATGACCCCGATTACTTCATGCTGATTCGTGAAAGAGTCCGAGTCATGACCGCAGATACCGCCCAGGAACTGGCGGCCCACTACGCAGACCGAGAGGCGCGGAGAGAAACCACGCCTGCCGATCGGTATGGCCAGGCGCTGGCTCATATTGAAGCCCACGAGCTCATCAAGGCGGTGGAAGTACTGGAAGATTTGCAGCGCGACCTACCCGACTCCCTGCCCGTTAGTCTGGCTATTGCCGAGGCTGAAGAAAAAGCGGGCCTGACCCCACAGGCAGACACTCGATTTGCTGACTTAAATGACCGCTACCCCTACAACCTGCCCGTGGTGTCAGCCTATGCAGAGGCGCTACTGACCCGAGGCACCAAGGCAGATGTCAAACAGGCAGAAACCATGCTCAGACCGCTGCTGACCCGCTTCCCGGAAAACGCCGGCCTGTTTGCCCTGTATGCCCGAGCGGCGGAAAGTGCCGGTCAATGGGTGCGCGCCGAAGAAGCCTACGCACAACAGGTGTTCTTATTAGGCCAAGTGTATGACGCGGTCTCGCAGCTGGAAAAACTGATAAAAAAACCAGAGCTGGACTATTACCAACGTTCCCGTATTGAGGCCCGACTCAACGACTACCGTCCCATCCTGGCGGAAATTCAGCGTGAGGATGGCTTTGATCCCAGTGAGCAGCGGCGAGAGCGGCGCAGGGACGTCCATTAGACTCTTGGTAGTCTCCACCGTGTCAGTCCTGCCATCGCCATGGACCTGCTATCTTCCTGTAACCTGAACCTGAGACCATCATTGGTTGTATCGCTGAAGGCCTGCAAAACTCATGGCACGAAAAACCTTCAATCCGAAGCACTTCATCAATCGGGAGCTCAGTCAGATCGCGTTCAATCAGCGGGTGCTTGAGCAAGCGCGAAATCCCTCAACGCCGCTGTTGGAAAGGGTGCGCTTCTTATGTATTTCCTGCACTAACTTGGACGAGTTCTTTGAAGTTCGAGTGGCCTCACTGAAACAGCTGAAACAGTTCGGCGCCGGCAAACAGGGCCCGGATGGGCTGGCACCGGCAACTGCGTTAAGCCGAATTCACGATGAAACCAGCCAGCTGGTTGAACGCCAATATCAAACCTTCAATGAGGAGCTAGTGCCGACCCTGGCGGACAACGGCATCCATATCCTACGTCGGGATCAGTGGTCCAAAGCACAACAGACCTTTCTGGCGAGCTATTTTCGCAACGAAGTATTGCCGGTGCTAAGCCCACTGGGTCTGGACCCCGTACACCCATTTCCTCGCATTCTGAATAAGAGCCTGAATTTTGCCGTAATGGTTGAAGGCAACGATGCTTATGGCCGGGATGCTGAGGTGGCTCTGGTGCGCGCGCCCAGATCATTGCCGCGCATGGTTCAGATACCCGGTCGCGGTGAGCATGCCTACGACTTTGTCTTTTTGTCCTCCATTTTGCAGGCATTCGTCGCGCAGTTGTTTCCCGGCATGAAAATTCGCGGTTGTTACCAGTTCCGCGTCACCCGCAACAGCGAGTTGTATGTTGACGAGGAAGAGGTGGACGACCTGGCCCAGGCATTAAAAGGCGAACTGCTGGAACGCAGTTTCGCGTCAGCCGTACGCCTGGAGGTGTTGAACACCGCGCCAGATGAAATTGTCGACTATCTCAGGCGCTGTTTCAGTGTGGAAGAACGGGACGTGTTTCGGTGCAATGGGCCGGTCAATCTTCATCGCCTGTCAGAGATCATCCCACTCGTTCACCGCGCTGACCTCAAGTATCCGGAATTTCGCGCCCGCACCTCGCCGGACCTGGTAACTGGTAGCGCAATATTCAGTGCCATCAGCAAACGTGATTATCTGCTGCACCACCCTTACGATTCTTTCGGGCCAGTGATTGAGGTCTTGCGCCAAGCCGCAGCAGACACGGACGTGCTGGCCATCAAACAAACGCTTTATCGCACCGGAAAACGCTCTCCCATCGTTGCGCTGCTGATTGAAGCGGCACGCAGCGGCAAAGATGTTACGGCTGTTATCGAACTGCGCGCCCGTTTCGATGAGCAAGAAAACATTGAACTGGCGGACCAACTGCAGGAGGCTGGCATCCAGGTCGTTTATGGCATAGTTGGACATAAGACCCATGCCAAGCTGTTACTGATCGTTCGTCGAGAGGGCCAAAAACTTCGCCGCTACGCTCATCTTGGCACTGGCAACTATCACTACCGCACTGCCGCGGCTTACACGGACCTCGGGCTACTGACCTCTGATCGCGCCATCTGCGCGGACGTGCATACGTTATTTCAGCAGCTCACCGGTCTTGGCAAACTGGAAAAACTCAAACGCCTCTATCAAAGCCCATTCACTCTTCGAGATATGCTGTTGCGTCGGATTCGACGAGAAATTCGCCACGCCAAAAAGGGCCACCCAGGCCGGATTGTTGCGCGCATGAACGCGCTGACGGAAGCGTCCATCATTCGCGCCCTCTACAGCGCCTCTATCGCCGGTGTGCAGGTGGACCTCATCGTGCGGGGTGCCTGCTGTCTTCGTCCCGGCGTCAAGGGCATCTCGGACAACATTCGAGTACGCTCAGTGATCGGCCGGTTTCTTGAACACACCCGAGTGTTTTACTTCGGCAACAATGGCAAAGAAGAGGTTTACGCTGCGAGCGCCGACTGGATGGACCGCAATCTCTACTCCCGGGTTGAGTGCGCGTTTCCCATTCGCAATCCTGACCTTGCGCAACGGGTTGTTCATGAAACACTGGAGGTCTACCTTAAGGATAACTGCCAAGCCTGGGAACTGGACAGCGCCGGACACTACCGTCTAGTGTTGTCCGGCAGCGATAAACGGTTTTGCGCACAGGAATTTTTGATGGACGCTGCACCTTGAGTCCAACTACCCATTTAAGCCCTCCAGATCCGGCAATGGCAACGGACAAATTGTTCGCTGCGGTCGACCTGGGCTCCAACAGTTTTCACATGATTGTGGCGCGTTACGACCATGGCACTCTGGTCATTGTTGATCGCATTAAAGAGATGGTGCGACTGGCTGAAGGAGTGGATGAAAAGGGCCAGTTGTCCGCTCCGGTGGCCAATCGGGCACTGGAATGTCTGGCACGCTTTGGTCAACGCCTTTCAGGCCTGTCACCGGAACGTATCGCTGCGGTAGGTACCAATGCCTTGCGAAAAATGCGCGACGGCTGGCGATTTCTTGAACAAGCAGAAGACCGCTTGGGTGTGCCCATCGAGATTATCTCTGGCGAAGAGGAGGCTCGATTAATCTACCTGGGAGTCGCCCACGGTATCTCCGAGGTCGGTAATCAACGGCTGGTCATTGATATCGGCGGTGGCAGCACCGAACTGGTCATTGGCCGGGAATTTACCGCCGCCATGGTGGAATCGTTGTTCTTCGGTTGCGTCGCAGTCACTCAAAAGTACTTTGGCGATGGAAAAATCAGCGCCAAACGATGGCGCAAGGCCAGCGCCGCCGTATCGGCAGAACTGCGTCGTTATGCCCCCGAGTTTCGCAAACTTGGTTGGCAAGAGGCGTTCGGATCTTCCGGCACCATGCGCGCGGCAGCCTCGGTGGCCCGCGCCCAGGACTGGGCTGAAGCGGGCATCACCCAATCAGCCGTTGATCAGATCAAGCAGCATCTGCTGGAGGTTGGTCGTATCGACGCCATTGCGTTATCCGGATTGAGCGAACGACGAAGACCCGTGTTTGTTGGTGGCATGGTGGTAGTGGAAGCCTGCATGGCAGAACTTGCCATCAACACACTGCACATTACCGACTACGCTCTGCGAGAAGGATTGCTGTACGACCTGCTGGGCAGAATCGAGCATACTGATCCACGAGTGGCAGCAGTAAAAGCGCTACAGCAGCGTTATCCGGTAGATACCGTCCAGGCCTCTTCCGTTGCCGATACCGCCACGGAACTGTTTAACGACGTGTCAGGGCGTTGGCATCTCGATGAAGAAGATCACTTCCTGCTCAGGGCCGCGGCACAGCTCCACGAGCTGGGGCTCAGTATTGCCCATCACGGCTATCACCGTCATGGCGCCTATCTTCTGGAACACTCAGACCTGCCAGGTTTTTCTCGCCAGGAACAAAAAATCCTCGCGGTTTTGGTGCACAGCCACCGAGGTAGTCCGTTGCAGGCTCTGTTTGATGAATTGCCCGAGCGTCTGCAAAAACGAGTTCGTCGACTGGCCATATTGCTGCGTATTGCTGTGGTATTTAACCGCGACCGGTTAAGTCAGAGTGTTCCCATATCCCGCTTCAAAGCCGGGAAAGACGAGAATGTACTGAAACTTCACCTGCCCGAAACCTGGCTGTCGGAACACCCATTGACCGCGGCAGACCTTGAGAGCGAACAGCAAAGCCTGAACAAAATAGACGCCACTCTAAAGTTAGTTCAAGTTTCAGACTGAACCGCCCCCCCCGCTAACGTCGAGATCATCTATTGGCGTGTCCTGCTGAGCTGCGGCTTGAACATTTTCGAAGGTGGTGTGGCGCACGTCCTTGCCTTTCACCAGGTAGACAATATATTCGGCAATATTCTGACTTCGGTCGCCAATACGTTCCAGCGCTCGGGCAGCCCACAAGATATTCAGCACCGCCGGGATAGACCGCGGGTCTTCTGCCATGTAGGTCATGAGTTGGCGAGTAATGGATTCGTACTTTGCATCCACCTTGTCATCGGCAGCAACCACCGCAACCGCCTGGTCTACGCTGGTGCGCGCAAATGCATCAAGCACGTTGCCCAACATGGTGCGCACCAGCTGCCCCATGTGCTCAAACTCACCCATCACGTGCTCATGAAGGCGGTCACCGGCCATAAATTTAGCCATCTTCGCGACCCGCTCGGACTCATCGCCAATACGCTCCAAGTCTGAGATGGTCTTGATTACGGACATTACCAGGCGCAACTCCGACGCTTCATGTTGCCGATGGCTAAGCAGTCGGGTGCACTCCTCGTCGATTTCCACTTCCATGGCGTTGACTTTATGGTCATTGCGCTCGATCACCCGAGCACCGGCCACATCACCCGCAATCATGGCCTCTATGGCGCCCTGCAGCTGACTTTCCACCAGCCCGCCCATGGTCAACACCTGGCTGCGGACGTGCTCGAATTCTTCGTCAAAGTGTTGGGGCATCAAATGCTCTCGATAATCCGTTGAGTAGGTCAAAGCGCCAAGCGTTTGTTTTCCGCGCGCCTGAATGATGCACAATTGTACCTGCTCGCGTGCGGCCTCGGGCTTATTTCGGCGTTGGCGCATTGTCCCTTCCATACCACTGCGCTTTGTATTCGCAGCAAGGCTAATCGGCAGGCGTTGCCGGATAATGACGTCGTTACCGCTGACGACTAAGGCGTCGACGAGAAAATATCAATCTGACGACGATACTGCCGCAATGACTCTGCAAAACAACGGATTCATACAAGAGAACACTGGTCGTTGAGTACGGATGCCGCCAAGAATTTCGATGAAATTTCTCGCTCACAAGAAAGGGCGCCCGTAGGCGCCCTTTCCGACGTTGCCTGACTTTCCGTTAGAGGCTGTCGTCCGGGTCTACATTGGTCCACTCGCCGGTAGTCCAGTCTTCAGACCCCTCAGCGCCAGGCACAAAGGCTCCGGCATAATCGACTTTGTCGAAGAAGTCGTCATAGATGGCCGGATCAATGGCGCCGATACCCGCCGCCGGAGAATTCACTGCCGGAATCAACGGATTGTTTGAAGCGCCGCCTATTCGCCCACCTGCCGCAAAACCGGTCAGCAGAGGATCAGCAGTAGTGTTGTTGGCACCAGCGTTGAACAAGGTTGACTCCAGCAGGTCGGAATCGTCATCTCGGAACAGGTTGCCGGAGCATGCCAGTACCGTATTGGTGATGAGGCCGTTGTTCGCATCAGCATTGATGTCCGCATTGGTTTGCGGGCCGTCAATCCTCAAGCAGTCCGCCGGTGCAAGTTCGCCATCGCCGCTGGCCACCAGCAGGTTGGTGATGTTGAACAGGGTACCCCGGCGCAGACGAAGCGCCTGCTGAGGACCATCAACTACGCCAGCTTCATAGAAGATGGTGACGTTGGCGAACTGAGGAAACGTTCGAGGCGTTGCGGCCTGGTTGCCTTCCTGGCCATCCCACTCAAAACCGCGAGCGTCCTTTAGCGCCGATTCGGTCATGTGGGCAACACCGAACTGAAGCTTGGGCTGAGCCCCCTGGGTCATATCAAAGCTGTCGTCATCCACGGCGGTGACCAGCGCATACTTAACGTTGCCCGCGCCGCCAAACCACTCGATGCCGTCGTCGCCATTGCGATGAACGTGGATATGGTCAATCACTGTGCCGTTGCCAATGGCATACAAGGACAGGCCATTGAGCTCAGAAAGCGCTGACACTTCGGTGCCAGCGTATTCAATCCGCACGTACCGCAGCTCGCCGCTGGAGTCATTGTTATCCGCGCCGCCGTAGTTGTTGATTTGCAACTCGTCCAGACAGCTGGTTGCGGGATCGCAGTCGTTGGGAACACCTCGGCCGGCGATGATAACGCCACCCCATTGGCCTGCGGATAGATCGCCCGACACCAAGTGCGCCTTGGAGGTAAATACGATGGGCGACTCCGGACCACCTACTGCCTTAATTCGGTTTCCGCGACTAACCGAAAAGAACGCACCCGAATCTTGGGCTCCGGCGGAAAGGTTTTCACCCACAATAACGGTACCCGGTTCGATGGTGAGTACCGCTGGCGTGCCGCCGCTAACCCCTAGATCGTCACCAAAGCGAAATCCGTTCAGACCGATGACCCAGTGCTGGTCATTGGTGAGCGTCTGGCTGGAGTTCAGTGTGTCGGGGAGAACACAGGCGCCCGGGATATCAGCATCAGCGCCAGCGGAAAAGGCGGGACACGTTGCTGCGCCAAAGGTGGCGTCCCAGGGACACGCTGGATCGTCTACCAGCGAGGCGAAGTTAATGGTGCCGCTGCCGCCGCTGCTAAGGGTGTAGCTAACGTCCATTGAACTGCAGCTGTTAAAGGTAAAGTCAGCAGACCCCGCAACGGAATTAGTCACATTGCTGTTGGAGTTAAAGGTGCCGCCAGTGTTGGTGAACAGATCCAGTCCAGAGTAAACGTTCTGCCCGGTTACCGTAGTCGTGTTGGCGGTCACCCAGGTGGCGTTGCCGGAATCATCGTTAGCGAAGAACGCAAAGAAGAACTGGCGGCCGCCTCCAGGCAACTCCAGAATACTGAGTGTGGCCCCGGTACCCAGATTGCCGTTGGGAATCCAGGTTGAGGGCATAACTTTGGTAACGGTCAAGGCGCTGGCGGCACCGGCCAAAACCAGCGCGGCTGCACCCACGAGCACTGACGCGAAGCGTCGGTTGCGATGAAACATATCTTTTCTCCCTAGAGCAAGCATAATCTGAGATAACAACGAGTAAGTTTGATTTTCAGGCTTAAGATAGGGTTCGTTTGTTACAGCCTGTTGAGCGAAAAATGACAGGTTTATGACACGCGTTTGCCGCGGGGTAAATCAGAAGCTCCAGTCAAATCCGACACTGAATTCCCGGCCTCTTTTGAAGGTCCGAGTAAATTCATCACCCTGGGTAAAGATCACGCGATCGTCCAGCAAATTCCTAGCCTTAAGACCCATTGTTAATGCCCCATCAAAAAACGTCTGGCTGTAGACAAAATCCACCGTGTGGGTGGGCTGCTCAAAGATATCCGGCACACCCTGAGCGCCCACAAAACTGATCCGTTCGCCAAAAACGTTATAGAGCAAAGTCGCTTTAATTCCTCGGCCATCATTGTCGTATCCGAACTGCAGATTCAGCACATAGGGTGACTGTCCCTGCAGCGCTCGCTCGGTATTGGTTAACTGCCCGGCCTGTTCGGGAGTGATTTCGACACTGGAGTCGATATAGCTGTAGTTACCCGCAATGTACATCTGTCTCAGCCAATCCTGGTCCCACCATCGTTGCAGCGGGTCCAGGGAGCGGTAAAACTCAATTTCCACCCCGTTAAGCTCCGCTGACCCGACGTTTCCCACGGTAGTGCTTTGGGCCGAACCGCCCAGAAAAATCAGCTCAATGGGGTTTTGCAGCTCTTTTCTGAACAGCGCGACCGATATGTTATTGATGCTGTCAAAATAACGCTCCCAGCGTAGATCATAGTTTTTGATATCCACCGGAATGAGATCAGGGTTACCGTTAATGTTGATGTCCAGTTCCGGGTCCGTGTATAGCGACGTGGATGCCTCTCTGAATTCTGGCCGGGTTGTAGTTTCGCTATAGCTAAAGCGGAGTTGGGTATCATCGTTGAAACTGTAGGTAGCGTTGACGCCGGGATAGTACTCATCGGTGTTCACCAGCGACTCCACCGGGGCCGAAGTATTAAACCGGTCCACCGTGACAACCGACTGATCAAACGTCTCATGCCTCACGCCGGCATACAGTCTCAACTTGCTATACAGCGTCGCATCAACACTCAAGTATTGCGCGTCAATGGTCTGGTTAGCGAAATAGGTATCGGTGCTCAGGGTGCGTTCAACCAGGGTGAAGGCCCCGTCAGGAAAAATATTTTCTGGGGCGAAGATGGTTTCAGGCTGCTGTCTTCTCAGATCCGGATCGTTACAATCCCTGGACCGGCACTGATACCGGAACCGGCGACTGAAAGAGTTTCTGGATTTTTCGACCTCGTTAACGCCGGCACTGATCGCTAAGGAATAGTTATTCCATTGAAGTGGTAGCGTCAGATCCAGCGCGAGGTTTTCCGCCTGGTCAGCAAGGTCTGAGTAAAGACGTTGGTTGCCCGTTGCACTGGTATCAAAACGCAGGTCGTCGTCGCCGAATAGCGTATAAGAATATTGGCGGGCATCCGGAGCGCGGCGGATCGTGTCTGCATCAGAGTAAAGCCACTTGAATTCCAAGTCTGACAGCTTCGGAAACGTGTGGCGACCATTAAGCTGAAGCGCATTGAGCTGGCGCTGCTCAAATTCCAACAGGGTTTGTTCGATGGTATTGCCCTCAATTTCGATCCCGCGAGTCACCCGGGTTTCGTCCTCTGAATCCCGCAGCCGCATCAGCGAAATATCCACCTTATGGGTGTCTTTCCATTCGAATCCCGCCGCAACAAAATTCGTGACGTTAATAAAGCGTCGAGTCAGCTCGACATCAAATTCTGTGGCAGGCGTCAGGCGAATTTCGCCATCCACTTCAAAACCGAAAAAACTGTCCCGGGTTTCGCTGCGATTGCGCCAATCCTGATCAAAGGCGTATACCGCGATACCGCCCACGGAGAAGTTATCGAAGTCGCCGCGCCAGCCACCCGACACAGTAAGGCTGTAGTCTGGCGATAACTCCGGGGTGGAGGTGTTGTAGATATTGGGCAGCTGTTGGCCGGTGGTATCCAGGATCTCAAAATCCGGGCTCGGAAATGCTCGGGTGCCATCGTCACGGCCCAGGAAGTCGTCATCACCGCCGCGGTAGCGCAAACCTTCGTCCCAGGTCGACTGATTGTGCCAGGCCGAGGACATGCCAACTTTAAAGAACGACCCGGCCGGGATGCCAGTGGTGCGAAGGTTAATCACACCGCCGCCAAATTCCGCCGGCATGCTGGCCTCATAGCTTTTTTGCACTAAGACGCTGGCCAGAATTTCGGCGGGGAACAGACTCAGCGGCACCACTCGACGGGTAGGATCTGGACTTGGGATATTGGCGCCATTGAGTAACGCACTGGAATATCGTTCGCCCAGCCCTCGCACGTATACATAACGGCCATCCACAAGGGTTAAACCCGTGACCCGCTTCAGCGCGCCGGCCGCATTGCCGTCTCCCGCGCGGGAGATGGCTTCAGCGCCCAGTACGTTGGCGACACCGGAAGTGCTGCGCTGCTCTTCCAACACCGAGGCCAGGGAGCCTTCGACAAAGGGTTCCAGCACCACAAACTCTGGCAGTTCCAGACCCGCCGGCACCAGTTCCAGCTCCAGCGGCGTCACCTGCCCGCTGCTCACCTCAATACCGTCCAGAGTTAGGGTAGCGTGTTCACCGTGCATGATGGAGATGGAGTAAGAACCCGGCGGAAGTTCTATGGCGAAACTGCCGTCCTGGCTTGTGCGCAGATCCAGGGGTGTACCGCTGACAAAAATTCTTGCGCCCTCAATACCCTTGCCAGTCTCTACGGACAGGATTTTTCCCGCCGCTCGACCTGGCTCGCCGACCACAGCGGCCACCGGGTTTGCGCCATTGGTCTCAATGCCCTGACCTTTATTTGAACTATCCACCACCACACGGGGGTCTCGACCGTCGGCGAAAATAGTGACCAGCAGTTGCGCCGACTCACCGGCTATCAGGTTCAAAGGTATCCTGGCCACCTGCTGGTCGCCCCGCTCCATGGATAGCTCGTGCTGCCCTGGTGGCAAAGTGAAAAAAAGTGCGCCTCTCTCGTCGGTTTTTCCAAGCGCATGGACGGCGCTGATCTTGATGCCTCCCTGAGGAATGCCGGCCTCAAAAACAAATACCGATAAACGCGCGAATTCTGAGTCGGCGCTAACGCCTGATGAAGACTCGAACAGATTGACCTGACGTTCTGACGTCGACTGTGCATGGGCGTTGGTCATGGTCGTCAGCGCCAGTGTGATGACGCAGATCAGTAGCCTGAGCATGGGATCACCCTCAGACGCAGCGCCAGGCTTCCGCCCGGCAGTCGTCCATTGCTCGGCGCAGTTCCACCGCCTTGCGGAACAGATCTGGCCGTGACAGTAGCGATAGGTGTCGCTCTGCCGCAATAAACTGGTGGGTCTTAAAGTATGCGTAAGCCAGTGCGTACCGGAGATCTTCTTCCGATTCCAGCAGGCCCTCGCGGCTCAAGGCCTCTTCCATGGTGACAATGGCGCTGTAGTCTTCCAGTTCCAGCAAAATTGCCAGGCGTTGTTTCAGCTTGATGTCCTGACGGGTAATTTCCGTATTTAGCAGGAGCGCCCGGTAAAGTTTGCCAGCCCGTCGATACAATTCGGCGGCCTCTGACAGCAGATCTGGGTCAGCAATGGAAGCTGTATAAAAAATCTCCGCTGCAGCCAAAGTATCCCCTCTACCCAGATACGTGTGCGCTTTTACCTTGGCTAACTGCACGCTCTCGGGAAATTTAAGGCTGCCGATTTCCAAAAACGTCAACGCCTCGTCAAATTGTCCGGAACTTCGCAGCGCGTTACCGATGGCTACATAGTCGTCAGCCTTACCACTCGATGCGTTCAGATACGCTTTCCCCAGTTCACCCGCTTCCTGGAAAAGGCCCAGTTCAATCAGATAGAAAACCTTGCGCCGGGTAAACGAGTAATTGTCTGGAAAACGATTTGATGCAGCCCTCAACACGTTCCAAGTGTGGCTGCGCTCGCCAAGCAGCCAATGGGCGTGAGCACGCATGATGTAGGTTGACGACAGGCGCGCCGCCGTGTCGCCAGCCTTAACGATCGCTTCGATCGCCTCACTGTATTCCTCCAAACCGTAGTGCACCTGGGCCAGGTAGATATAAATGATGTCCGGAGTTTTGCCAGTGATTTCATCCACAAAGCCAGCATCAATGGCTTGATAGAAATGGGTTTTCGCTAGCGCCGGCTCACTGCGGTTGAGATGAATCAGGCCATAAACTGCATGAAATTTTCCAACGCTGGTTGCTTGATTTTCATCATCAACATTAAGCAGCGCTTGTTCGGCACGATCGTAATGACCGTCCTGAACCAGAACAGACGCCAGCTCGATGTAGTCGACGTCCTCGTTGGCGCCCAGCAGCTCCGGGGTAACGACAAGCGCCATCATCAGCAACAGGGTCCGCCCCATAACAGGTAGCCCTACTAATCTGTTCGCGCGACGCATTTTACGATGCCCTACGAAAGATCAAACCGCACACGCTGCCGAGCCCAAACTCGCACGCTTTCGCCGTTGTAACTGGCAGGCTCAAACTTCCACCTCTTAACCCCGGCCACCGCAACGTCTTCAAAGATTCCGCTGGGGCTGGATTCCAGAACCTTAATTCGCTCCACGTCTCCGGTAGGGCTGATCAGCACCGACAGCAGCACATAACCCTCAATGCCCTTGGCCTTGGCTCGAGGTGGATACGCCATGGCGCCCTGGGCGGTGGGCCTGGGCGGGTCGTCGACAGAGTCATCGGTCATCACGACGTTTTCTGAGCCGCCGAGAAGATCGCCAGACAGGTCACCCAGGTCGTCAGCGTCAAACCCCGGCAGGCCCAAGTCCAGGCCTGACAACGAAGACAGGCCATCGATGGGCGCAGGGGCGCGTCGCGGCTGAGGCTTCTTCGGCGGTGGCTTTTTCTTTACTACGTTCTTTGCCTTGGGCTTTTCTTTTTTCTGGTAATCAATTTTGGCCGTCTTGATCTGATTTTGATCCATCGGGTCATCGGCATACTTATTGATCAATACCACCGTGCAAAACACCAGGGAAGACCCCAGCACCATAGATGCCATGGCAATGACGTGTTTTTTAATGTTCATCGGTTTGGCCTCAGAAGTTTCATGATCAGCTGTTGGCTCAGCCTTCGCCCGCCTCTGCCACCGTGGCGACACCCACATCCTGCGCTCCCGCCAGCCGGGCCTGGTCTACCACTTCCACCAGTCGATTGGTGGGCACAATTTCATCGGTCACCACCAGCACAGACTTGTTAGTACCGCCTTTAAGAAGATCTCGCAGACGGCTCTGAATGACCCATACCCGGATCGGTTCACCGTTCAGATAGGTGTCGCCACCCTTGTCGATATAAATCCGCACCGCTTTGGTTGACGCCACCGTGCTGCTGGACGCCGCCGGCCGCTCCAGGTCCAGCTTCATGTCCTTGACGAAGGTGGTGCTCACCATGAAAAAAATCAGCAGGATAAACACCATGTCGATCAGCGGTGAAATATCGATGCCTTCAGGGCCGGATTTTCGTTCGCGGTAGCGCATTGATCAGGCCTTTTGTGACGTCAGCAGGTCTTTGATTTGCGCCAACTCCAGCTCGAGGCGGTTTTGCTGGCGGTCCAGAAAGCCTTTTACCAGCAGTCCCGGTATGGCTACCGCCAACCCCATTTGGGTGGTAAAAAGCGCCTGGGAAATGCCTCCAGCTATTCCGCCTGACTGAGAAAAAAGCGACATGTCGCCCAGGGAATCAAAGGTTTCGATCATGCCGACCACGGTACCCAGCAGGCCCAGCAGTGGCGCAATAGAAATAATGGAAGTAATCAGCGCGCCATACTTCACCAAGTCTTGCTCAAAAGGGGAAAACGCCACGTCCAGATAAGGTCGCGCGCCATCAGGGTGATTCACTGGATGTGAGTCCAATACGCCGACGCCGGTGAGCACCGCTCGATCAATCAGGCCTTTGGCACGGCGCAGTTTGCCGCCGCGAGTACGCTCCAGCAGCACTCGAACGCTGCGCTGACTGCCGCGCTTCAGCAGCGAGATTCGATAACCAATGGCCAGCCACAACACGACCGTCGCCACGATCAGCGGCGGCATGACATAACCACCTTTCTCAACGTAGGTCATGATCTCGGCAATGAAGGAATCGAAGATCATCTCAGGCTGCAGCCTTCAGCTGAGACTTGCGGTCTTGGCTCACATTGATCACGTGCAGCGCCGCTTTTTCCATCTGGTCTTTGATGCCTTCCGACCAGCTGGACAGCATGTTGCCCACCATCAGGAGCGGAATGGCCACAATCAGGCCCAGCTCCGTGGTCACCAGCGCGATGGCGATACCGCCGGACAGCAGTTTGGGATCGCCGGTGCCAAACTCGGTGATAATCTCGAAGGTCGCAATCATGCCGGTCACGGTTCCCAGCAGGCCCAGCAGCGGCGCTACCGCCGCAATCACTAAAATAAACACACCAAAGCGATTCAGGTGTGGGCTTTCGTGGAGAATGGCTTCGGACACAATGTCTTCCACATGGTCACGATCTTTTTCCAAGTTTCGGATCGCCGCCGCAACCACTCGAGCCGGCGCGCTCTTTTTCTTCCGGCAATACGCAAGCGCACGGCTGAAATCACTCTCTCGAACCATAGCCCCCACTCGCTCGCCCAGCGTGCCGGCGCCTGTGCTGGCGCCTCGCAAGAATAGAAATCGCAATACGCATAACAAAACACCCATCAGTCCCAGCACCACAATTACCCAGCCAATGGTGCCGCCGTCGTTGATCACATCAATGGGGGTTTTAGCCTCTTTGGCTTCAACTTCTTTGGCGAGGGACTCAAAAAGGAATACCGGGATGACGCTGGCGCTGGCACCAGACATAACGTCTTCCACTGCCTGGGGCGTTCCAGCCGGCCAGACTTTCAGACGATCGCCACCTGCAGGGGCCAGCACCGACACTATCTCTCCGCCGCGACCGTAAGCGGCGATGTTGCCCACCCGTAAAATCTCGCCGGTAATTTCCACGCCGTCGGCGGTGTAAAACACCCCCTGTTCGCGGCGAATCTGGCCCAGCTTTTCAGTCAGCTCCGCTCCTTGGCGAAACAGCGCCGATACCCGCGCATCGTCGGGCATCGTGGCGAAGGCTTCGCTGTCCAGCGTATCAATCCCGTACTGCTCCAGCGTCACCCCAGCCTGTTGAAACGTGGCCGACAAAATGGCCCGGTTGTCGGCGTTGGCAAGTGTTTGTTCTTCCGACGTGTTGACCTGTTCGTTAATCTGGTCGGCTCGGGCGTCGAGCCTGACCACCGCCCGCTGCAGCCCATCAACTTCTGCCTGAAGAGCCGCGGCGGCCTGAGCGTTTCGCGCCCGGGTCTGTCCGATGAGTTTCTCCAGCTCCCGGCGTTGCGCTTCCAGAAACGCAAATTCTCGTTGGTAGGCCTCTTCCACTGATCGACCCTGAGGTGCCGCAAGCGATGCGGCCGGAGTGAGCGTTGTTGCGGGCTCGTCAGACTGTTGAGCCATAGCCGGAGTAGTGAGGACCACTAACGCCGTAATTGCGGCTAGGGCCTTCATGAGGGCACTCGCCCAGTCAACGTGTTGGGTAATTCGAAATACCCCTGACGAATCTGTTTTTGCAGTGAGTCAAACAGGCCCGCAATACTGGCAATGCCAGCGGCGTCCGCCACAGGTTGAAATTGCCAGTCCTGACCGGTTTTCACCACCTGCCCGTAACGCTCATCGGCGGTGCGGTAATACATCATCACCGTGCCAATTTTGGCCACGTCTGCCAACAGCCGCTTTCCATCCAGTTCGATGGTCTGGCTGTAGATGCCGTTTTCGCGGGTTAGGCGGATCTCATCTTCGTACAACGCCCACAGCCGGTTCGCGGCCCGGTTCGGCGGAATCACGTTGGTTTCGAGCTGAACGCGAATCTCGTCAAGTTCGGTTAGCCGCTCTTCTTTCTTGAACGGCAGCGACTGGGCAATATAAGACTGCAGATCGGAGATGGCGGTGAGCACCGCGGGTAGCAGAACATCGTTATCCACCCCCGCTTCCGCCGCCTGAGTCAGGTTTTCATCCAGCTTTTGCTGCAGCTGCTGCACCTGGGTATCGAGACGTCGTTGACTAGCAGCCAGCTCGGTTTTCTGGGCCGCAAGGCTAGACATGGTTGCTCGCTGCTCGTCTTTCAGGAGGTCCAACTCCTGATTGAGTTGCTCAACCTCGCTGCGCAGGGAAATCAGACGCTGAGCCAGTTCGTCGATTTCATCTGCCTGCACCGGCAAAACCATCGTGAGCCCTGCCAGTGCGGGCAAGCAACATCGCCAAAGATTCATAACACTTACCTGTCAGATCGTTCGTTGCAGAAAAATCGACCGCCCACTGCGGAGATTCAGACAAGAATAATCAGGCCAAGTGACATTTTTGTTACAGGTATATGAAGGATTAAAGTCGCCAGAAAAAGGCGTATTAGATCGCCTATGCAACTCAATTAACCGAGCAAACTACTAGTTTTGGTTGGCGGCCTCAGCCAGCAACGAGGTTGGCGAATCGTGGCGACAAATGCGAGTACCAGTCAGTGGCATGCAGGTATCACCTCCAACCGCCGGCTTTTCACTGCGAGAAAGCGTGAAATCGAATCGCTGGTTTAACTGTTCGCCGGCAGTGACTGTTGAAGGATCAAATCGCCAGCCCTTAATTGCCCTCTTGGCAGATCGGTCGAATACTCTGCGAGGCCAGGAATCGACCACCCGCACCTCCGCTACACGACCGTTGTAATCGATGCTGAACGCCAGCTCAACATACCCTTCCTGCCCGGATATTCGAGCTCGAACCGGATAGTTGGGACTCATTTGCCGGATCGCAACAGGCCCTTTGGGCGTTGCGGGGATGGCGGTTTGTTGGCGCGGCGACGTCGTGCGTGCCTCTGGGACAGGCGCCAAAGCACCGACTTGTAATTTAGCTGTAGAACTGACCTCAGGCGTCATCGCCGGTGTGCTGACGGCATTGTCGAAGCTCACCGTTGGCGTATTGTGTGCCGTTAAACCCTTTGGCGGCGAAATAGACAACATCGCCAGAGGCGACTTAGCTAACGGCTGCCTTTGTGATACAGCTAGTGGAACCACTTCGGACACGATCATGTCATTCGCCGGAGTCGCTGGACTGACGAGTCTTTCCGACAGTTGGGGCACCTGGGGCACCTGGGGCGCCGGCCTTGCCGACTCCTGAATGACGACCGGAGCATCGGCGGACATACGGCTGGCAGAAAAATCTCCGATTTCTATTCGCGGATTATCAGCAGCAATAACTCGAGCATCGGACAAGGGGACGTAGGCTTCCTGCCCCAGAGATCGTTCGGCGAGTAAATCGGCAGCCAGCGAATCGGCCAACCTCGAACGACGTTCTTCAAACACGCCCATTGGGTCAGCCAACTGGGCTGCCAGCACCACGCAGCCCGCAATCAGCAGCAGCACACCGCTGTTAATGGAGGAGGTCTCGCGACGTCGGTGGGTGCACACTATGCGTTCAATGCGTTGCACCAGTTGACCGCCCGTGGCCGCAAGCGAGGGCTCAAGCCCACTGCCTCTCATGGTTTCGAGATTGGCCAGCGCTTTGGCGTACTGCACCCGGTTTCCGCAGGCTGCAACCACCAAATCGTCGCAGCAGGTTTCTCGTTCATCGCGCACGCAGCGCGAAATCCAGCGAACCATTGGATGATAAAACAACAGCGTTTCGACCAGAATTTGCAGCAGATTGATTAGGTAGTCGAAACGCCGGATGTGACCCAGTTCATGGGCAATAACAAGATCCAGCTGGCCTGGCGTCAGCCCCAGAATCGTTGAGGTGGGCAATAATATGACTGGCTTGAGCCACCCCAGAACAGTGGGAACCTGCGCCACGGTGGTCTCTACCACCCGTACCGCTCCAGTAACGCCCATGGCCTGTTTGAGATGTTCAACCCGGGCGAGCAGCTCTTCGCTGATATCTAGCGTGCCGATGGTGCTCAGCCGCAGCATTCGCACCCAATGAATACCTACCCGGGTACTCATCACCAGTACGCCCAACGCCCATATGCCAACCACCCAGGGCAGAAGTGCCTCTAAGGACACGGCAAGGGCTCCAGGAGTGAATCCGGCACCCGCCACAACGGCCTTCACCGCAGGGTCAGCCCAGAGCATGGCGGAACTGCTGGCTCCAAGGCTTAAAGACGCCGAGGTTTCCAGCAACAGAATAAACGTAGCGACAGGTGCCGCCGCCATCGCACCCATGGATGCCAGGCCCAGCCAGTAGCGGTGCTGCGGACGACCGTCGCGCAGAAGCCAGCGTCCCGCGGCAAATACTCCGCCAATGAGAGTGCCCTGCCACAGAAAATGCACCAGAGACCAGCCGAGTGCCGATACCCAGGGTCCTATGATTACAGGCTCCAGTCCAAGCCCGATCAGAAGGTCGGTCATGTTTGCCCCACTATTACTGTCAGCTACTGTCAGCGCCAACTTGCAGATTTTTTCTTATCGCCGCTTTCGCAGCGCCGACAAGTCTGTCAGCTGTCGTCTTCCATTTGATCCAGCATCGCGCGAATCTGCGCCAGCTCATCAGCGGTCGCCCGTCGGGAATTGCCTAACGCATGCAATACGAGTTCCGAGGGAGAACCATCAAATACCCGCTGAACCAGGTCGGTGACAAACTGGGTCTGCGTGTAATCTTTACTCATGGCTGGTTTATAGACATGTGCACGCTGAGAATCGTCGCGTGCCACCAAGCCTTTGGCATGCATTACCTGCAAAAGCTTCAAGGCGGTGGTGTAACCAGTATTCTCTTTCCGGTTTAAAATTTCGTGCACATCCCGCACCGTACTTGGGCCGCGCTGCCAGAGAATACTCAGGATCGCCAGTTCAGCTTCAGTAGGTCTTGGGATGCCAGACTTTTTCATGCGTCGCATTGAATCGTACTCCGGGCCCGTACCAACAGTGCCTAAAGTATATCTCACTTAACGATGTGTGACGTACGTTCGCGGTCGTAAATTGTTACCCAGCGGATCGGCATTTGCCGAAAAAGACCGAAAATTGCGGATATTGGCAACCTCAGGCGTCGTCATCGGACTCATTGTGCTGGAAGAATGCTCTGACTTCAGACAGCTCCTGGGTATAGCGGGCCGGTGGCAAGCTGTTCAAAAACACCTTGCCGTAACCTTTGCTGGTAAGCCTTGGGTCGCCAATCACGATCACTCCGCGATCGTTTTCATGCCTGAGCAATCTGCCCACACCCTGCTTTAGGGTCAACACCGCGGAGGGTAACTGAAATTTGCCAAAGGGCTGTTCACCATCAGCGCGCATGCGGTTCATTCGTGCTTGAACCACCGGGTCGTCAGGCGCCGCAAAAGGCAATTTATCGACCGCAACGCAGCTGAGCGCATCTCCGGGAACGTCCACGCCGGCCCAGAAACTGGCCGCGCCCAGCAATACACCGTTGCCAGACTGACGAAAATCTTCGAGCAACTGATGGCGCGGCGCGTCACCTTGAACAAATATGGGTAAGTCCATCGCATGGCCCAGCAGTGTCCGGGCCTGCTGTAGATTGCGGTGGCTGGTAAACAGCAAAAACGCCCGCCCTCCGGTGATTTGAAGCAGTGGCAGCAGGGCCGCCACAAACGCAGGGACAAAACCCGGGGCTGAGGGTTCCGGCAACGCCGGAGGATGAAACAATAGCGCTCGATTAGGAAAATCGAACGGGCTTTCAATGGATACGGTTGCAGCCTCTTCGAGCCCTAGCTGAGTCTGAAACAGCGCAAATTTGCCACCCACAGACAGGGTGGCAGAGGTGTAAATCCAGCAAGGCGCTGCAGCTTCTCGAATAGACCCCAGCGCCTGAGACAAATTTAGCGGCGTTCGTTGAAGCTGAAAACCGAGGCGGCTGGTCTCAAACCAGCACACGTGGTCAGCGTCTTCGTCGTTAAGAAATGCCTGGGCCGCGCTATGCACCCGCTGGCACCGACCCCACACCGACTCAAGGCCCGCGCTGGCCGGGGCCAAGGGCTTTAGGGTCTGGCTCAGTTCACTGAGTATCTGCACCACCGCCACCAATTCCTGCTCAACGCTGCCGCGCCGACGCGCTTCCTGCCAGGGCCCTCGACTACCCAACTGGTTGCCCGACGTTGCCAGGGCCAGACGCAGACGTCTCGCCGCCCCATCCACGTTTGCCAAGACATCGGTAACTGCGGGCAGCACGCCGGCCTCGCCACCCGCTTCAGTGCGACAGTCGCGAGTTAATTCACTGAGTTGCCGGTAGGTAAATCCTCGACCAAAGAACCGACTGGCTACATCAGGAACCTGATGAGCCTCATCCACCACAATCACATCGCATTCAGGCAGCAGCTCGCCAAACCCCTCCTGCTTCAGCGACAAGTCAGCGAACAGCAGATGATGGTTCACCACGACCAGGTCGGCCTCTTGAGCACGGCGGCGGGCCTTGATCACGTGGCAGTCGCCATAACGAGGACACTCACCACCCAGACAATTGTCGACGGTGGAGGAGACCTGAGGCCTTAGCTTGGAGGTTTCTGGCAGAAAATGTGCGCCGCTCAGCTCTCCATCGCGAGTTTGATCCGCCCAGCTGCGCACCTTCGACAGCAGCGAATAGAGTTCCGGAGAATCCACGATGCCGCTCTCAGCCGCGTTGTCCATCCGCTGCAGGCACAGGTAGTTAGAACGCCCCTTCAGTAACGCAATGCGCGGGGTAAGCTCCAACGCGGCCAACAAATTGGGAATGTCTCGCTGATAAAGCTGGTCCTGCAGCGTACGAGTGCCGGTGGACACCACAACTCGCTGACCGGAAACCAGTGCGGGGAGCAGATATGCATAGGTTTTGCCAATGCCGGTGCCGGCCTCAGCGATCAACGGGGAAGCCGATTCGATCGCCGCTGAAATCTCAGCTGCCAGCTGCCGTTGGCCCTCTCGTGGCCGGTATTGAGGCCAGGCTAAGTCCAAGTCGCCATTCGGCCCGAGCAGTTGATCCACTTTTTCAGCCAGACCACTCCCTGACTGCGGCTTTTCGGTTGCCAGACTAATACTCCGGCTGGCTCTGCACAGCGCATTGTTCCGCCCTGGCACCGGCCTGTGTTGCAGCCGCCGATTGGCGCAGTCCTTCATTGGCACGCTGAATGGTCAGCCAGTTTCGAGCGCAGATCTGGCCCATCTGCGGCCCCAGTTCAAAGGACTGTCGAGCATGATCGATGGCGGCGGAATATTGCCCTTGCTCCAGCTCAATTTCCGCCAGATATTGCCAGTGAGACGCATCAGATGGAGCCACCTCCAATGCTTGAGAGACCAAAATACTGGCCTGCTCCAGCGCCCCCTGAGCCTCTGCGTCGCGAGCCCGCTCGATCAGCGCACCATCTTCGCCGCCACCCAAGGGAAAAACCTCCACAACGCCGGAGGTTTCTGCGGCCTGTTGACGAACTTGGGCAGCCACAGAACGTTCTTCGATGGGCGCAGGCTGTTGGGCGCAGCTGGTGATCAAGACCAACGCCGCCCCACTGATCATAAGGCTGAGGGTTTTGCTGGGAATTAAGAACGTTTTCACAGTTATCAGGCCAGAGCTCCAAAGCAGGCGGCATTGTACACCGGCTATTGCGGATGACAGCCAACGCGCAATCGCCGATAATTCGCTCTTACCTCGAAACGGATACGCCCCATGAAATTACGACCGCTGTTTTGCGCGCTGATTGGCGCCGGACTATTTGCCACCCTGAGTACCGCTGGCGCCGACACCACCATTGTTTACGTTAATGCTGGCGATGACGGTGTTCAGACTGGCAAAACCCAAATTTCTGACGGCCGGGTTGTCGTATCCTCGCCGGGCGACGGCTACGCGATCTTCGACACCAACAAAGAGCAGTTCATTACCATTAATGAGGCAGACAAAAGCTATATGGTGATGGATCAGGCCCAGATTCAGAAAATTGTGGATATGCAACAGCAGGTGATGGCACAGATGGAATCCCAGCTGTCCGCTCTGCCCGCCTCCCAGCGTGCGCAAATGAAGAAAATGATGAGTTCGATGATGCCCAAAGTGGGTGGCGAGGCGAAACCTCGCTCCTACGAGCGCAGCGGCGAAACGAAAGAAATTGCCGGCTACGATTGCGAGGTGATTGAGGTGTATTCCGGTGACCGTAAAGCGTCCCAGCAATGCGTTACCTCAGCCGATGAACTCGACATTCCAGAAGAAGACTACGCGACGATTCGCAGCATGATGGATTTTGTCATGGACCTGTCCAACAGTTTTGGCCAAATCTCTGATGAATTTCTGGACTTCGGTGAACCCGGCAAAGACGAATTTCCGGTGGAGTTTATCCATTACGGCAAGATCAGCGGCACTAGCACCGGCCAGCTCAAATCCGTGTCTTTTGATGATATCGACCCGGCTCTTTTAGAAATACCGGCCGGCTACAAGGAGATGGAATTGCCCGACATGGGTGACCTTGGACTGTAGATCGATCACCAGAACCCGGTTGTGACCAATCCACGCTGTGCGGTGGCTCTGTGGAGCACCGCGCCGAGGCGCGCGCTGGCCCAGGATTTAGCCGATGCCTTACCGCCATGGGCCGACCTGCTGAGTGATCGTGGTCAAGCCTTCGCTGACCCCAAGTCCGCGCTCGCGGCAGCAGCCCGGAATGGTACCGATGTCATTGTGCTGGAAGATGGCGTCACACTGCCGGCGCTAGCCTTACAAAGGCTGCGCCGCGCCGCTGAGGCAAGTCCAGAATCATCGGTAGTATCTGCAGTTCGCCCTTCCTGGGTGGACACCCAGTGGCCGGTGGTCGACGCTGACTCGGCGTTGTGGTGGTGCCTGCCGCGACAGGTATTTTCCTGTAGAAAAATCAACCTCTCATGCAGCTACTGGCGCCAAGGCGCGAGCGTAAACCTGCTGGACCCGCAGACCTCCGCTTCGACCGCGGGATCGCCATCAGCCGTTTGCTCTCACCTTATGGCAGGTCCCGAAATCGATGGCGACTCAACCACACCTTCTGCCACTCACGGAGACTCCAACAACCAGCCGGCCGCCTCTCCTCTGGAGGGATTGGCCAGCCAGCTTTGGTCGATAACCGACCAATCTGCGCCCCTGCAATTTCCGCTGGCCGGCCTCGACAACAAACCCGTTGTACTCCACGTTTTACACGGCTGGGGCGGCGGAACGGCCCGTTGGGTCAGCGATGTGGCCAACGCATGGCATGGCGTCCATCACCTGTTTCTACTGAGCTACGCCAATCCCGGAAGTGAAACCCAGGGCCAAGAGTTGCGCTTATACGCCGGCAACCTGGACAGTCCCTGCCTGCAGCGCTGGGCCCTTCCTGAGCCCATTGTGGCCAGCACTGGATCCCATCGGGAATATCAGGACGTGCTGCGCGCGGTGCTAAATCACTATCAGGTTGATTCCCTGATCGTTTCTTCGCTCATTGGTCACAGTGTGCAGGCTTTGGAAACCGGACTTCCTACCCTCTGCATGCTGCACGACTACTATCCAGCATGGCCGGATCTAGGCGTGGCGTTTGAACACCCTCAGTCAGATTTCTCAGCAAAACAACTGCCGGCAGCTCTGAGTCGCAGCCCGTTCCAAACTGCCACTCCCACCAATTGGATGGCACTGCAAACTCGTTGGCTGAAGGCTCTGAAACAGCCGTCGGTTGTGGTGTTCGCGCCCAGCAACACGGTCGCTAAGAACCTCACCCGGGTTTTGTCCGAAGCAATGCCCGACATTCACACGGTGAACCATGGACTGGCTGAGTTTCGGCACCAGCGAAAATCGACAGGGAGCTTTCCGGGCAAGCGCTTGCGCCTGCTGGTACCCGGACGCATCAGCAAACTCAAGGGCGCCGCAGTGTTGCGCGATGCATTGCCGGAATTGACCCGCCACGCCGACGTTTATCTGCTTGGCGGTGGAAAACACGCTGAGTCTTTTTATGCCCTCAACCATGTGCATATTGTGTTGCAGTATGATCGCGAGGAGCTGCCTGAGTTGCTGGATCAGATTAAGCCCGATCTGGCGTTGCTGCTCTCCACAGCTTCGGAGACATTTAACTACACGTTAAGCGAGATGTGGGCGCTGGACGTTCCCGTGCTCGCCACTCGGGTGGGGGCACTGGAAGAGCGCATTGAGCATAATAAAACCGGGCTACTCATCGAGCCCAACAGTGCAGCGCTGGCCAAAGCAATCGCCGGACTAACCCCGGATCGCCTGAACGCGTTGCGCCAACAACCCAAGCCTCAAATGTCGCTGCATCAGTCGACAGCTGCCTACGCGGCCCGCCTGCGTCTGCCCGATCATCAGCCGCTGAGGTATCCGATAACAACACCGGGCGCTCAAGAGCTTGCGCGGGTTGCAGACTTTCATCAGCTGAGGAAAACGACCCTGGAGGTTCGCCAACTCCGACTGGCCGTCAAAAACCAACAAACAGAAATTGAGCGGCGCGCCCAGTGGGCGACGGAGCAATCGCGAAGGGCGGATCAGGCCGTGCAGTGGGCGCAATCGCTGGAACTGCAGACTCAAGACACTCAGGACGCACTCGCAGACCTGCAGGCGGAATTTGACGATCGCACGGCCTGGGCTTTGGAACTCAACGAGGCGACCGAGGAACAAGCCCAGCATATCGACACCCTGAGCGAAGCGCTGGATGATACTGCCGGAAAACTGGATTTTGTGTTTTCCACAATGAGCTGGAAAATGACACGTCCATTGCGGGTTGCGGCCCGATTGGTGGGACGCGGGCTCAATCAGCTCGGCCTGCAAAGCCGGCGAGCCAACGGCTTGCAGCACCGGGCCAGGAACAGTCTGAGAATTCGCGGCGTAAAAGGCACCATCCGTCGGGTTGGGCAGGAGCTCAAGCGCGGCGAACCGGACATCGCACCCAAAATACTGGCCAACATTGACACCGAAGCCCCGTTTGAGGTGCTTGAATTTCCATCGGTAGAAAATCCACTCGTGTCGATCGTCATCCCGACTTACAACCACTTCAACCATACTCAGGCTTGCCTCAAGTCTCTCACGAGCCACCGCACCGAAGTACCGTTCGAGGTTATCGTCGTGGACGACTGTTCCAATGATGAAACCCGCGAGCGATTGGCCGAACACAGCGGCCTGGTTGTCATTCACAATGAGGAAAACCGCGGCTTTATTGACACCTGCAACGCCGGTGCCGCGACGGCCAAAGGCAAGTATCTGTTCTTTTTGAACAACGACACTGTAGTGGCCGACAAATGCCTGGATCACCTGGTGGATACTTTCAGCGCTTTTCCGAACTGTGGTCTGGCAGGTGCCAAGCTGGTCTACCCGGACGGCAGGCTTCAGGAGGCAGGCGGGATCGTTTTCAGCGATGGTTCAGGTTGGAACTATGGCCGGTTTGAAAACCCGGCGGCGCCAGAAGTCAATTTTGTGCGTGAGGTGGACTACTGTTCCGGAGCAGCCATCCTGATTCAGCGGCAATTATTCAACCAGTTGGGTGGGTTTGATCAACGCTACAGGCCCGCCTACTACGAAGATACGGATCTCGCATTTCAGGTTCGAGAGGAAGGCCTGCAGGTCCTGTATCAGCCTGCTGCTCAGGTGGTGCACTTTGAGGGCATAACCAGCGGCACAGACACCGCAAGCGGGGTGAAAAAATTTCAGCTTGTGAATCAGGAGAAGTTCGTAGAGCGCTGGGGGGCTGCGCTGGAAAAACAGCCGGACCCACAGGCCGAACTGGATCTTAATCGACGCCACCGACGCCGCCGCAGCGTGTTAATCATTGATGCCTGTACGCCAACGCCCGATCAGGATTCCGGCTCGGTCCGGATGGTCAACCTGATGCAGCTGCTGCTGAACCTGGGCTGGCATGTACGTTTCATGGCGGAGAACCGATCGTTTGACGATCAGTACACCATCAACCTGCAGCAGTTGGGCATTGAGGTGCTGTATCACCCATTCATAAGATCTGCTCGCAGCTACCTGAAGTCTGTTGGCAGTCAGCTGGACGCGGTCATTTTGAGCCGCCACTACATTGCCAGCAATCATATCGAAGCGGTACGCAGCTATTGCCCCAATGCGCAGCTGATCTTTGACACGGTGGATCTGCATTATCTGCGGGAGCAGCGGCTGGCCGAGCTGGAAAACAACGCGTCGCTGGCTAACGCTGCACGCAAGACTCGAACCCGAGAGCTGGATGTGGCCCGGCGCTGTGACCTGACTCTGGTGGTCAGCGAATTTGAGAAGGCATTTCTCGCCACCGACGCCGCCGACCTGAAGGTTTCGGTGCTATCCAATATTCACCCGGTACACGGCTGTCGCAAGCCTTATGAGGAGCGAAGTGGACTGCTGTTTGTGGGCGGTTTTCAACACCCACCCAACGTGGATGGCATTACCTGGTTTGTTCGCGATGTGCTCCCGCTGGTGCATCAACAACTGCCAGATCTGACCGTTACGGTGATTGGCAGCAAAATTAACGATGCTGTTCGCAGCCTGGCCGGCACTGGCGTTAACGTCCTGGGTTTTGTGGAGGATATCGAACCCCACCTGGACGGAGCTCGACTGTCTTTGGCGCCGCTAAGGTACGGCGCTGGAGTCAAGGGGAAAATCAACATGGCCATGAGTTACGGCCAGCCAGTAGTGGCAACTGGCCCGGCGGTTGAGGGGATGCACGTGGAGGCGGGGCGGGATGTGATGGTGGGTGACACGCCGGAACAATTCGCCGAAGCGGTGATCAAGGCCTATACCGATAAAACTCTGTGGGAAACCTTATCAGCGTGTGGCCTGAAAAACGTGGAGCACCACTTTTCCTTCGAGGCCGCTCGACAGGCCTTGCGCGATATCCTAGAGGATTAACGCCGAGGCTTCGCGCCAAGCGACACTACTCGTTAGCAATGCTGAGCTGAAGCTGCAGCGCATCAAGATCCGGATGGTCGGGTTGAACGTCGCTGGCCCGAGTCAACCAGACCCCTGCATCATCCAACCTGCCCGCATCGATGGCCACTCTGGCAGCATCCCGCAGCGCGGCGCCCAGATCGGCCCTAACTCTGGGTAACTGGTCGTTTGACGGATTAATCTGCTCGGAGTCCAGAAACGATGCAACGGCTTCATTCAAATCACCGCTGCTCAACTGAGATCGAGCGCGTTCGGCCAGTCGAATGGATACCTGACTAATACCCAGCTGAGCTTCCGCGTTATCTGGCTGAAGGCGCTGAACGGCCCGAAACGAATCGAAAGCAGAAGACCCTGGAGGCTGCATCAACAACCCGTTTGACAGCGCATCGGCTGCCTGACTCAGCAAGGTATCCACCTGACTCAACTGATCAGCACTGAGGTTATCGTTTAGCGCGTTTTGCTCGGAATAAATTTCCAGTCGACGCTTAGCTCGCCCCAATCCTCCGAGACTGGGATCCAAATCTTCAATCAGACCGATCATGGTTGCTGCGCTTTCCAGTCGATCTTCCTCCAATGCGAGCTCGGTTAATGCCAGAAAGCGCCTGGCAACCTTAGCCAGCCCGTCTCTTGCCTGCTGATTTCCAGGATCTGCCCGTAGTACCCCCCGATACCGATTAATGGCGTTTTCACCGGGTGGCTCGCTAAGTTGATCCTGACTCACGAACCGATTGCCTTCAGAGAGCATCTGGGCAATACGATCGTTGCGCACCTGTTGTGCCCTTTCACGATTTTGCGCGGCATCTCGCAGCTGAGTAATTTGTTGACGAGCTCCATTGAGCATCTCAGCGTCTTGTGAAACCAGCACCAGTTTCTGCAGGGCACTGTCAGCCTCGGAGGTGTTTTCTGCCGCCAGCGCCTGCTCCAGCGCGCGAGTGAGACGACCTTCGATATCTGCCCGGCCCGCCAAAGCGCCTGCCTGGTTGGGTTCCAGCTCCAGCACCTGTTCAAAGGCGCTAAGTGCGCTGCTGTTCGCTGGACGAACCAGTCGCCCTGCGTCCAGGTGCTGCTGGGCCTGTTGCAGCAAAGCGTTGATGGTTTCCAGTTGTTCACGACGGCGATCCTGATCCTGACTGGCGGTTTCCTGACCGTTGGTTTGAGCGATGCTCTGTGAAACCTCCTCGGCGCCGGAACCATCGCCTGGGCCGTTAAGTTTGCCAACCAACTCGGTAATGCGCGGCAGCAAAGGGGCAATTTCCCTCGCTTTGCTCAAAAGAAGTTGCGCCTGCCCGGTATTGCCGTCGGCCATGGCTTGTTCTGCCTGATCGCACAGGTAAAGGGCCACCAGCTCCTGCCCCGCTAGAGCCCGTCGATTTCCGGGTTCTGCCGCCAGGACTCGCTCGTAGAGAACATTGGCAAAGTCGCTGGACTCTCCATACCAGCGTCCAAAATCACCTGCCTGCTCAGCCTGAGCCAACCACCGATCAACATCCTGGTTGGGCATGAATTCACGAAGTCGATCTTGTTGCCACCAGGCCGTTGCGGCCGCACCAACCAACAGCACCAGCGCGGCCAGCCACCAGCCGCTGCGCTTGCTGTCTTGTCGCGTAGCGCTGATTTGAGTGGGCTTGTACTGGGGTTGATGGACTGTTCTGTCAAAGCTGCTCAGATCGTCCATCGACCCCAACCTGGGCTCCTGACGAACGCTGCCGTCAGGTCTGGGCGTGGCGGCCAGGGGCGTGGCTGGCGCCCTCGGAGTGGGCGCTGCTGGCGCTGCTGAAGGGTCTGCGCTGGCGGGATTGACCGCGGGCGTTTCCATCGCGCGCGTTTCATCAAGCGCTTTCATGGGCGGCAGGTCATTGCCCACCGGTGGATTGCTGATTCGGGTTACCCGATCTGAACCCATTTCGCCGGCAACCGCCGGCATCTCGCCGCTGAGCAGACGTTGTTCCAGAGCCTGCAAATCCACCAGCGCCTCGCCGCCGGATTGATAGCGGTCGTCCGGATGTTTGGCCAGAAAGCGCTCAAGCACAGGCTGAATGTAATGCAACTTCTCCGATAACCTGGGAACCGGCTCAGTGACGTGTTGTATGCCTACCGCAACCGAATCAGACCCCTCGAAAGGCACACGACCCATAAGCATTTCGTAAAACACAATACCCAAACCGTACAGATCGGAGCGACCATCAAGATCTTTGCCCCGCGCCTGTTCCGGGCTCATGTACTGAGGGGTGCCAACGACTGCACCGGTTTTGGTCATCTGAGTGGCAGAGTTAACCGCCCGCGCAATACCGAAATCGGTTAACACAGCGCCGCCATCTTCGCGGAACAGGATGTTCTCAGGCTTAACGTCTCGGTGCACAAACCCTTTGCTGTGGGCGTAGTGGAGCGCGCTGGCAATTTCCCGCACTACGCGCACTGTGCTGACCAGTTGGATGTTATCGCCACAGCGCACCGCCAGATCGCCCCCGGAAAGATATTCCATCGCAATGTAATGCTGGTCGTCGAATACCCCAACGTCGTGTACAGCCACAATGTGGGGGTGATAGAGATTGGCAGCGATTTTTGCCTCACGCATGAAGCGTTCGCTGAAACTGGTGTCCACCAGCAGCACCCGAGACATGACCTTAAGGGCAACCCGGCGCTCCACCGATTCCTGCATGGCGGAATACACCACAGCCATACCGCCGCGGCCGAGCTCCTGCTCAACCACATAGCCTGGGATATTTACGGAACTGCCGGAATCCATAGTCAGTGCTTTGCGGGCCCCCTGGCGCCGACATCTGGCCTGAAACGGCGCAGAAAAGAAGCCAATTTTACGGCAAAACTGCTCAAAAGGGCCATGTTACCGTGAATCTTTGTCAATCACTCATAGCCTGGGTTACCGCCTCGTTGGCAGGAATTGAGGCTACAGCGCCTGATCGGGTCACCGCCAGCGCGCCCGCAAACACCGCCCGGGCCAACGTCTCAGCGTTACTCATGCCTGCAGCAAGCCCTGCGACAAAATATCCCACAAACGTGTCCCCTGCCGCCGTGGTGTCCAGTACAGCGACCTCAGGGGCATCCACCGATATGCGTTCATCGCAATGCCACAGCACGGCGCCACGGCGACCCAGAGTCAGAACCAGTCGCACGCCCGGATATTTTTTTTGCAGTCTATCTAATGCAGCGTCGGGATTGCTCTGGCCAGACAACATGCAGGCCTCAGTTTCGTTAAGCACCAGCGTGTCGACATGCTCCAGCGGGGCCGCTTTTGCGCAATCTGACATAGGCGCAGGATTCAGGATTACCGGCAGCCCTCGTCCGCGTGCCAGCTCTATGGCCTCGGCAAGGAGGTTGCACTCATTTTGCAGCAACAGATAGGACCAGGGATTCGAACTCGACAGCGCTGCGGCCAGCGCTGCCGGCTTGCAGGACTGGTTGGCACCGCCATGCACAACAATGGCGTTTTCTCCCTGACGATCCACCTGAATGATAGCGTGCCCGCTGGGCTCGTCCGCCAGCGTGATTAAACGGGTATTCACACCCCGTTGCGCGAGCTCCTCTGCAGCCCAGCGACCATCTTTGCCCAACTGGCCCAGATGGGTAACCTCACCGCCTGCCGCGGCAATGGCTACTGATTGGTTGGCCCCTTTGCCGCCTAGCCCCTTGGATAAACCCTCACTGGCGAGGGTCTGGCCGGGTTCAACAATAGCCGGCAGCTGATAAACGTAATCAATGTTGATTGACCCATAATTTAGGATCGCCATGTATGCTCCTTCGTTGCCTGCTTACCTGATCATCAGTCGCGTAAACCCCCGAAAACGGGCACGCTGCCCTCGAACGGGTGGCTCTGCGAGTTCAGCCTCAGGAAAACGATCAGTGAACCGACCCAGCGCAGTTTTTCCCTCCAACCGTGCCAAATTGACGCCAGCACAGACATGCGGGCCGCTGGCAAAAGCGAGATGGTGATTCGGCGTTCTTGCCACATCAAACACGTCCGGCTGGTCAAACCGTTTGGGGTCACGGTTGGCAGCGCCAATGCACAAGGTCAACTGGGTGCCTTGGGCAATCGAGACGCCACCCAAACGAGTCTCATGGGTACATACACGATTACCCAACTGATTGGAGCTTTCCATTCGTAACACCTCTTCAACCATGGTGACCAGGTATTCGGGGTGGGAAACCAAACGCGACCGTTGATCCGGGTTACGCAATAACAGCTCGATACCGTTTCCAATCAAGTTTGTGGTGGTTTCGTGACCAGCGTTCAGGATAAAAATACAGTTTTGCAGCAGCTCGGTTTCGGTCAGCCCGTTGGTAACTCCGGTTCCCTCAATCAATTTGGTTAATACGTCAATTGTCGAATCCAGTGGACGCTTGCGACGATCTGCAACCAGGCCCTTCAAATAATCCAGGAACTGCGCCACTGCGGCATTGCCTGCGGATTTCATTGCTTCGGTTGGTTGCGGTTCAAGCGCCGACAAAATCGCCAAAGACCACTCGCGCAAGGGTCCCCGCTCGTCAGCAGGAATATTCATCAGATTGCCAATAATTTCGATGGGTATGGCGGCAGCAAAATCGTCGATAGCGTTGAACGGTTTGCCCGGCTGGACGTTGTCCAGCAATCGGTCAACCAGCTCGGTCAAACCTTGCTCCATGTGCGCGATGGCTCTTGGCGTCAACGCCCCCTGGATCAGGTGACGCACCCGGGTATGCAACGGTGGGTCATTAAACACCAGGCTGCTGGTGTGATGTTGGTACAACAGAGAATCACCAAAAACCGGCAAAAATGCCGCCGTCTTGTCGGAACTGAAGGTGCTTGGGTCTTTGTAGACCGTACGCAAATCCTCATAACGGGTGAGAAACAAACCACCATCAGGCAATTCATGGATGGGGCTGTGCTCCCGCAACGCCGCGTAGAGTGGAAAGGGGTCGTCGTAAAAACCCGGCCCCAAAAAGCGGGGGTCAAAACTCTGAATCATCTCCAGAAGATCTATGTCCGCAGTCTTGGACCCCATTAACCTACTCGAACCGCACTGTTCACGTTGGGTATGGTAACCAGACGGGTCAGCAAATCGTTCAGATGCTCAAAGTCGGTGACTCTGACCACCATGCGAATCTCCACTTCCCCTCGAGCAGAATCCACCTGGGAGTTGAAATTGAGCATTTCACTGCGCAATGTGGAGGTTAATTGTCCAATATCTCGCAACAGGCCCTTACGATCGTAAGCCTGCAGTTGAACCTCGGCCTGGTACTGGCCTTTGGGATCTCCACCCCAGGCAACATCCAGCATTCGCGCCGGGTCTGTACTCACCAATCGTTCAACGTTTTTACAGTCGCGCCGATGAATACTGACGCCGCGCGCTTTGGTGATAAAGCCAACAATTGGGTCTCCAGGAAGCGGACTGCAACAGCGAGCAATGACGGTCAACAGCTGCCCCACGCCTTCAATCACAAGGTCGTCATCGGGCCGAGGTTGGGCTTGGGGCGAGCGCGCCAACGGCAACGTCTCCTCGTCGCTTCGGCTAAGGTCTTCCAGCGCTGCGGCCACCTGCCCAACGGTGACCTCACCAATGGCAACCGCGACATAAAGACCCTCCAGATCCTTAAAGTTAAACCGACTGACCAACGGCTCGAGATCTTTTGCCGGCACGGCCAGCCGCTTTAGCTCTTTGTCTAAAATCTCCTTGCCTTCAACCAGGTTTCGATCGCGGTCTTTGGCGCGAAACCATTGCCTGACCTTAGCCCGTGAGCGCGCGCTGGCCAGATAGCCCAGCCGAGGCACCAACCAGTCGCGACTCGGGTCTTCCTGTTTGCTGGTTAAAACCTCAACCTGCTCACCGTTTTTCAGTGAGTAGGTTAGCGGCACGATACGACCGTTGACCTTCGCTCCGCGGCAGCGATTGCCCACCGAGGTGTGCACCTGATAAGCAAAATCCAGCACCGTGCTGCCCTGCTGCAAATCCAGCACCTTACCCATAGGCGTCAGCACGTAAACCCGATCATCACTGCTCTCGTTAATGAACTCATCCAGCACCGCCGCCTCGTCACCGCCCTCCAGCAATTGCCGCATCCAGTTGAGTTTGCGCTGGTAGCCTGGGTCGTGATCGCCTCCTTCCTTGTACCGCCAGTGAGCCGCCACTCCCAGCTCTGCGTGGTCGTGCATCGCGTGAGTGCGGATCTGGATTTCAACGGTCTTTCCGTCCGGCCCAAACACCGCTGTGTGCAGCGACTGGTAGTTGTTGCCCTTAGGATTGGCGATGTAGTCGTCAAACTCTCCCGGTACCGGTCGCCATAGAGAATGTACGATGCCCAAGGCGGAGTAACACTGAGCCAAGTCATCAACCAGCACCCGAACAGCGCGCACGTCGTAGAGCTCGCTGAAGGCCAGACCTTTGCGCTGCATCTTTTTCCAGATACTGAAAATGTGCTTGGGCCTGCCAACAACCTCGGCATCTATGCTGGCCTCGGACAGTGCGGTATTCACCTGGGCGATAAATCGACCGATGTAACGCTCCCTGTCCATCCGTCGCTCAGCCAACAAGCCCGCAATGCGTCGATAAAGTTCCGGCTCAAGGAAGCGAAACACCAGATCTTCCAACTCCCACTTTAGCTGCCAGATACCGAGTCGGTTGGCCAACGGCGCGTGGATTGCCTGAACGATCAGTGCCGCATTGCGTTGATCATCCGCAGGCGCGTCGGTCAGCTTGCGAAGCCTGACCAGTCGCTGGACCAACACAACGAGAACCACTCTGACGTCTCTTACAATGGCCATCAGCAATCTTCGCAGACCTTCGTCCGCGCCGGCGGCTGGATCAAATGCGGCCTCGAGACTATCGATCTGAAGAATCTGATCGGTCAGCGCAAGCTGCGGCGCTGCGCCAGTTTTCTGATGGCAAAAGTAGTCGCAATAGACCGCCAGGCAATGCGGGTCCACTGCCAGTTCAGACATGATCAGCAGAGCCGGGAGCAGCTCCGCTTGGGCGTCGTCGCCGTCAAGGATGGGGCCGATGGTGGCTGACAGGTCCTCCAACTCGTCAGCGGCGTGAGCCTGCTGGTAGTAGTCCCACCAGTTGCGGAGGTTCGCATGTTGAGGTTTCTGGCGTTGCATTTCGTGGGTATTGTACCGATTGAGAGATTGGGGTTGGGGCCAACATAGAAGCGCGCGCCCGGTGGCAAGGAATGGCTCCCTGCGGTCCCGTTTATTTCCTTCCCACAGGGCGTGCGCCCCGACGCCTGGATGATCTGACAATTACCGCCCGGAGATAGCCTCGACCAACAGGGTCCAGGGGCTAACGGGAAGAAATTTTTTGCGGAATTGGCGTTAAGCGACTGGAACAAAAATCCAACATAAAACGAACAAGGGGTTCGCTACCATGTATGCAACTTAACGGTAGCAAACCCCTGTGAGGTTTATCGCATTGATGCGGAAAATCAGGGTGTGGCGGTGATAATTGTCAACGTGACTGTTGGGGAGGTATCGGTGCCACCGCCGTCGTCAACCAAAACGATGTCGAGGGTGGCCGTGCCGGTATTTCCGCTCAGCGCAAAGTCCAAATTGCCTGCATCCGGGCCACTGTCATCCACTTCCGGGTCAACAGCGAAGATTCCGTCCGGATCGGTCACCGTCGTTGTAATACTGGCAACTGCCTGAATCGCACCTTCAAATGGCCCAAGCGCCGCATCGCCGCTGACCACCACCATGGCATCCACACTTTCAAAGCCGGTATTGGTTGAATCCAGCGTCAACGTTACCGTTCCCGGTACAAAGCTAATGACGTTGTCATCACCCTCAATGGTGGCCTGGTCGGCAAACACCACAGACGGTGCATCGTTAACGTTGTCTACGGTGAGCGAAATAACCCCTGGTGCAGACGGTATGCCGTCCGACGCAACAACAGACAGATCAACCATTCCAAAGGCATCGGGCTGCGTGGTAACAGACACAACGATGTTGTTGAGGTCCGAATCATCGATGGTGATATCGCCATCGGCAACCAGCGTTTGATCCGACGACGTTACCGCAATGGTTACCGCATCACCCTCAGGATCGGTAGCGGCCACGGTAAAGCCGGCACCGGTTAGCGGTTCAGCGCTGGCCTCTTCTGCCAGGTTGTCTGGCGAACCGGTAACAGATACCACGGGCGCCGAGTTATCCACCAAAATATCGAAGGTGAAGACGCTTGAGCTGTTGATGGCCTCGCCGTCGTCTACCGTGATGGTGACCGTTGCGGTGCCGCTGTTGCCGCTGAGTACGTAGTCCAGATCCCAGGTACCGGCCAATCCGTTTTCGCGCAAATCTGGTTGGCCCGAAGTGCCAAAGAACACACCAGGATCGGAAGGCGCACCAATGCTGACACTGGTGGTTTGACCCGCCTCATCCGCTGGTCCTGGGCTGACGGATACCACCCAGTCACCAAAGATGACCTCAAATTCAGCAGGCACATCCGCGGGGTAAGATTGATTGGCGCAACCCGCCGCTGAAGTTTCGTCACAGTTAGGCCCGTTGAACACAGGATTGCCGCCGTTGTAATCAAATCCGCCAAGGACTGTGATACTGGGCGCATCGTTCACGGCGTTTACCGTAATACTCAAGTCAACCGTTCCCTGCCCACCAAGATCATCAATTAGCGCCAGCTGGATTGTTCCGGTGCCGTTCGCGTCAGCAACCGGCGAAATTTCAAGACCGCTAACGCTAACCGATGCAGTTCCGGCTCCCGTCAACGTTGGTGTGCCAACAACGGTCAGCAGCGTCGGGCTGAGAGACGTGGCGGTAACCGACGCAATGGTGCCGTCAGCATCCGTGCCGTCGATGGTGAATCCGCCGCCTGAATTGCAGCCGCCATTGACCAGATCCGAGATTCCCGAATCTTCGTCGATGGTGCAGCTGCCGGTGCTGGTAATTTCGGGCACTTCGTTATCACGGACATCAAACTGCCATGACGCTACGTTGTCCACTGGATCGGTTTCGCCGTTCCCGCTCAGGTCGGCAACAGATGCCGTAACAATAAGATCTTGGCCAGCTGCACCAGCTTCCAGCGGCCGGTCAACATTAATCACCGCCATGGCACCGGCATCCAGCGAGCCCAGTACAACATCGACGTAACCGGAGCCACCTGCACAGGTGGCTCCGGAGGCACAGCTCCAGGCACCGGCTGCAAGCCTCGTGGGTTTGCCGGAAGACAAGCCAGTGGGGTACAGGTCCTTGACGGCTACGTTGGCCGCCGTGTTCTGGCCGCAGTTGGTGACAATCAGATTGTACTGAGCATTCTGATTGGTTGTGGTGTTAGGGTTGGCCACCAGCTGGAAATCAATCTCGAGGTCAGTACTGGACACACCGCCAATACCACCGCCGCCAGTTTCAAAGCCGTCTTGAAAGAAGATGTCGGCAGGCGAACAGACGCCGCCGGCGCTGTCCGTGGTAACAACCTCAGCCACATCAGGCACAGCCAGACAGACAGGGTTGCCATCAGTTGCCGCCCGTAGGGTAGGCCTGATAGATCCGCTGCCACCAAACGGCTGGTAGTCCAGCGACTCAAACCCCTGGTAATTGGTGATGATCTGATTGGTATCTGTGACCGCAAGGCGCAATCCTGCCTGGGTAGCGTCCGACAGACACAGCACGTCTTCATTGAGACTGAGTGAAATGGTTGCGGGTGCCGCAAACACGTTGTAGCCAATCGCATCAGCAATGCCCAAATCGACCGGCGGCCGGCCCAAGACATCCAGCTCAACATTCAGCCCGGTTGCCGCCCCCTTGGCAAAGGTGGTGGTGACCAGGGATTGGCTTGAAGGCACCGTGCACAGCGGAAACATACCCCCGGAAATCACTGGCGACACTGCCAACAGTTTTTGCTTTTTGCCTTCAACCCGAAAACCCTCGATAGGATATCGGGTACCGTCAAGAATTAACGTCTGTGCGGTCTTTTTTGACGAACTGATGCCGCAGTTGCGGCCACCACCGGCAGAAGCCACCGTGAGCTCGCCAGAGCCCGCGTCATAACGCCAACTTTCCAGGGCGATGGCCTGAACGATACTGCCGGCGTCGTTTCGTGCCAAACGCAGCGAACCGCCAGCTTCAGCCTGTACCGCCCCGGCAAACAGGAAGCTGATGACCAGAGCCGGCGCTAAAACGGTTGATGCAGCCACTGCATATGCCGAACCGAGTCGTCGATCTCCGGCCTTAGGTGTAGATAAACTCATAGTTTGCTCTCGGACGCGCCCCGTTGGCACGTCAGTACGGTTAATTGTGCAGGCCGCGCAATGCGCCTGTGGCGTTACTTGTTGATCAAGCAACAAGCCGGCCTGACGGGTCTGTTGTTTGCTTCCCGACGACAGTTTCAGAGCGCATCTCCAGCTGCCGGACATTGACAATAGCCGCTTTAAAATTGGTTATTTGGCCTTACTACTTAAAGTAGTTTAGCAAACACCGCAGCAAAACCACTGTACGCCTGTCTGAAATTTGGCACAGGCTACCAGACAAACATTAGCGCGGCGTTAAATTTACGTTCCAAATCTGCATTGCAAACCGCCCCAGTTGTCGCTCAGAATGCACTGGTCTCAAGCCCTTTTTCTGGACCGGAAACCCGATATGCTTCGACTCTCCCACGTATTGTTGCTCTGCGTTGCCATTTCAACCCTCAGCGCCACTGCGCCAGCAACGGCTCAATCTTCCCTAGAAGAGCAAATGTCTGGCGATGAATTTCGCCGTTCTGGCTTGGAAAAACTGTCAGCGGAGGAACTCAAGTTTCTGAATCAATGGTTGAGAGACGATCAAAGACAGGGCAACCCCCCAAACCGAAATGTCACGGCGCCATCTGCGCCTGCAGCCCCGGCGCCAGCGCCAACGCTGGCCGATCAGCGTGGCCTAAGACCGAAAGAAGCCAGCCGCAGCACTATCGAGGCGCGAATCGACGGCGAATTTACGGGTTGGTCGGGCAAAACCCGATTTAAGCTGGATAACGGCATGATCTGGCAGCAGGTAGGGTCAGGCAGCCAACGGGCGCGCTCTGACAGCCCCAAAGTGACTATCGAACCAAAATCCCTTGGGTCCTGGAAGCTGTATGTTGAAGGTGTGGGCCGATCGGTGAAGGTTAAGCGCATTAAGTAGCGGTGGAAACAATCAGACGCTCCCGGGGCTGACCAACGGTTGGTGGCTATCGGCCCAAAGCAACAATCCGGGGCGTCAGGCGACCTAACAAAAGGCCACGAGCCACAAAAAACGCCATAAACGCCGCCCACAGGCCGTGATTACCCCAACTCTGTAGCAGCCACCAGGCCGGCAGAAATACCACGAAGGTGGATACCAGCATCGTGTTGCGCATGTCGCGGCCGCGGGTAGCACCGATGAAGATGCCATCAAGCCAGAAACTCCACACCGACAGCAGCGGCGACAGCACCATCCACGGCAGGAATTCTGATGTCGCTTGCCGGACCTCAGGGATGTCAGTCATCAAGCCCACAATGGCACTCCCGCCAATTAGGTAAATGACCGCCATCGCCCCCGCAAACCACAATGACCACCAGCCGCTGATTCGAATGGCCACAGCGATATGGGTTTTGTTGGCAGCGCCAATGGCACGCCCCACCAACGCCTCTGCTGCGTGGGCAAAGCCGTCCAGCCCATAGGCCATGAAGCTTTGCAAGTTCAGCAAGATGGCGTTGGCCGCCAGGATGACCTCACCCTGACTGGCTCCCTGTCGGGTAAAGAACGCAAAGGTCACAATCAGACACAGCGTGCGCAGCATGATGTCTCGATTGACTCGCAGCAGAGCCAACAGATCTGCCGAGCGAAATATATCGGCGCGATGGCGAATGGCCCTGAGTAACGCCCCTTTGCGCATCACCAGCGTCAGGCCCAGTAACACGGCCAGGTATTCCCCAATCACCGACGCCCAGGCCACCCCTGCCACGCCCCAATCCAGCACCACAACAAACAACACATCCAGCGCAATGTTCACCACGTTCGCCGTCAACATCACCAGCAGGGGCGACCGGGCGTCCTGGCAGCCAAGAAACCAGCCCACTAGCGCATAAGTTAACAGCGTGGCTGGAGCGGCCCAGATGCGAATGGCGAAATACACTCTGGACTCGGACTCCACATCGGGCGGCGGCGCAATCCACCCCAGCGCTAACCCCAGAACCCCTTTCTGCACCAAAATAACCAGCAGTGCCAGGGATAGGCCGAGCGCTAGCGCCTGGGCCAGCAGCACCGCCACTCGACGCTGGTCTCCACTGCCATAGGCCTGGGCCACAAAGCCTGTGGTGCCCATGCGCAAAAAACCAAAACCCCAGAACAAGAAACTGAAAATCAACGCACCCACCGCCACTGCGCCCAAGTGGTGGGGCTCAGGTAAATGACCCACGACGGCCGTATCCACCATTCCCAGCAGCGGGATCGACAGATTGGAGGCGATCATGGGTAACGCCAGGTTCAACACATTACGGTGGCTGGGCGCGGCCATGCTCACCCCTGGTTCATCCCTGGCATATTCTTGGTCACACCTGGTTCCAAGCGGTTTTTAAGCGTTTTGCAGACACCGGCTGAGCCGTTTTCAGCGGCTGAGAAAACAAGGATATTCGATACTCTTCCAGCAACCAATGAAAGGCATCCAAAGCCGCCGGGTAGCTGTCGTCCGCATGGCAGCGGTTAATGTAGTCGCGCCAGAAACCCGCAATTTGAGCCGCGTGTTTGCGATCTTTCATCGGGTCTTTCAGCAAACGCTCAATGCGCAGCTGCACCCCATTAAGATAGCGTGGATAGTGGCGAAGACATTCAGGACTGACCTCGGTCAGGAAGCCGGGGTAGATCAGGTATTCCAATTGCTCGGTGATGTCGGCAACAGCGCTGGGCGCAATTTTCTCCAGCTCATCGTTAAGCTGCTGGCGAATGTCATGAAACCGCTGCAAGGTATCGCGCATCAAGGCGGACAATTGGTTGCCCGCGTCAACCACTCGTGCCCGGCTTTCCGACACAAGTCGATCGAAATCGATTTCCGAGCGCGGAGGTTGATCTGCGTCATCCACCAGGGTCATGGAGACGGCAAACACCATGTCCCGCTCGAGCTCTTTCGCTGACCCGATGTTGGCATATCGCAGGTAGTCCTCCGGACTTAACCCCAGGTGACGGGACAAATACTTGAATTTATCATTGAGGGTAAGCGTCAGCAGCCTGCGCAACCCGAACCGGTGATGGTCTGTCGCCTCTTGCGCGCCGTCGAAAACTCTCACACCTACGCTGGTGTTCTGGTCCACCAGCGCCGGAAATGCGGTGATGTTACCCGGCAGTTCCGTGGTGAGTGGCAGAGCTCCAAAATCCCATCGTTTGGCGCCGTCATGGCGCAACTGCTGATCGCTTAAGCGCAGAAACTTCTCTCGACCTCGAGTTTCCCATCGGTCTTTAATGGCCAGAAGGTCTCGGCCTTCCTGAACCACACGCTCGCCATCCATCAGGCGTACGTTCATGATCAGCCATTGGTCGAGCGCCGCCTGATCAAACTGATCTGCTGACAGTCGATAACCGGTTGCACGGGTTAAGAAGTGAGCGAGCGCATCCGTCAATGCCCCTTCTCGAGACTTTGCTTCAATACAGCCTACAAACTGACGGGCGTAGTCTGGCGCAGGCACAACGTGTCGGCGGTGGACTTTGGGCAGGCTCTTGATCAGCGCCACCACTTTTTCCAGCAGATAGCCGGGCACCAGCCACTGCAGGGCATCGGGTTTCGGCAGATTGACCAGGGCGAGCGGCAACAACAAGGTGACGCCATCATTCACTGCGCCAGGCTCAAAATGATATTCCAAATCAAACTGGGCGCCGCTCAACGTAAGTTGATTGGGCCACTGGCTGATGTCCGGCGTACTGTCGCAGGTCAACACGTCAGTCTCGGTCAGCTGAAGCAAGTTGGGAGACTTCTCCTCAGCGTCCTTTCGCCAGGCCTCAAAGGCTTTGGTTGTGTAAATAGCTTCGGGTACTCGGGTGCCAAACTCAGTTGCCAGCGCCTCATCGGTTACCCGTAGATCACGTCGACGCATGCGTTGCTCAATGGCGTCAACGTGGGCAAGCAGGCGCTGGTTGTGATGGGCAAATGCCGCGTGGGTTTTTAGCGCCCCACGGGCCAATGCCTCCAGCAGAAAAATGTGATGGGCCTGGGCTTCATCATGGGGGCCAAAATGCACCCGGCGTTTTCCTACCAAGATCAATCCATACAGGCTCACTTGTTCAAAACCCAGTACCCGACCTTGACGGGCCGACCAGTAGGGGTCGAAATACCTTCGACTCACCAAATGACCGGCCGCCTGCTCAACCCAGGCGGGCTCAACCCCGGCATTGAGCCGAGCATAAAGGCGAGTGGTTTCCACCAGGAATGCGCTCACCATCCAGCGCGGCCCACGCTTGAACAAGCCGGAGCCAGGGAAGATGTCGTAGCGCCGATCCCGCGCCCCAAGATAGCCCTTCTCATCTTTTACGCCCACATGCCCCAAGAACGCACTCACCAGCGCTCGATGGATGGGTTCACCCGGTCGTGTTTTTGTCTTGGGTTTTCCGGTTTCGTCTGCCTCAACGACCCAGCCACAGGGCCCGGGCTGTTTGCTTTTGGCAACGTCCGCCAGCTGACGTGTCAGGTCATGCCACTCACGCAGGCGCAGGTAGCTTAAGAAATGCTCTTTGGCCCAGTTGCGCTGTTTGCGCTGGGTTCGATCGGCGCGCACATCCAGCCAATCATTCCATAGCCTCAGTACGCCGGCGAAATCGGATTCCGGGTCTTGCCAGCGTGCCTGCTGCTGATCGGCAGCCTGCTGCGCGTCCAGCGGCCGCTCTCTCGGATCGGGCAACGATAGAAATGCCGCCAACACGATGGCCTCGTCCATACAGCCTTGCTTCTGACCGGCCAACACCAGGGCGGCGAGGCGCACATCCAGCGGCCAGCGACCCATCTTGCGCCCAAGGGCGGTGAGCTGTTGGCGATCGTTGATCGCGTTGAGCTCTTTCAGCAGATGATAGCCGTCACGAATAAACGCTGAAGATGGCGGATCCAGGAACGGGTATTGATCAACCTTGCCCAGCCTGAGAATTTCCATCTGCAAGATAACCGCCGCAAGATTGGTGCGCAGTATCTCGGGCTGGGTGTACCGATCCCGGGTGTCAAAATCGTCCTGGGAATACAGCCGAACGCAAACGCCTGGGCCTAGCCTGCCGCAGCGCCCGGCGCGTTGATTGGCACTGGCCTGGGAGATAGGCTCAATGGGTAATCGCTGCACCTTGCTACGCTGGCTGTAGCGGGAAATTCGGGCGACCCCTGAGTCCACCACAAACTTGATCCGCGGCACGGTTAACGAGGTTTCAGCAACGTTGGTGCTGAGCACGATGCGCCGGGACGGGCCGGGTTTGAAAATCCGCTGTTGTTCGGCCCGGGAAAGTCGGGCGTAAAGCGGAAGAATTTCCGTGGCCTTCAGCTGGGCTTTGCCTAACGCGTCGGCCGCTTCTCGAATGTCCCGCTCTCCAGACAGAAACACCAGCACATCGCCTCGACCATCAACGCGGCTTAGGTCGTTCACCGCTTCCACAATGCCGGTGCTCAGGTCGCGGGTTTCTCCGTTGTCGTCCATCAACGGCTGATAGCGCATTTCAACCGGATAGGTGCGCCCGGAGACCTCGATGACTGGCGCATTGTTAAAGTGCGCAGAGAACCGGGCGGTGTCGATGGTGGCTGAGGTAATGATGATCCGCAGATCGGGGCGCCGAGGCAAAAGGCGTTTCAAATACCCCAGCAGGAAATCAATGTTGAGCGAACGCTCATGGGCTTCATCAATAATGAGCGTGTCGTAGGCCTTAAGACTGCGGTCGCGCTCAGTCTCGCTGAGCAAGATGCCGTCGGTCATCACCTTGATCAGACTGTCTTTACTCACCCGCTGATCAAACCGCACCTGATAACCAACCGCGCCACCGACGGGAACCGCCAGCTCCTCGGCCAGTCGACTGGCAATGCTGCGGGCAGCAATGCGTCGCGGCTGGGTGCAACCAATCCAACCCGCCTTTCCACGACCCGCCAACAGGCAGGCTTTGGGAAGCTGGGTAGTTTTGCCTGAGCCGGTTTCTCCTGCCACCACCAACACCTGATGGGTTTTCAGATGCGCACAGATCTCCTCAATATGGGCACTGATGGGCAGATCAGGATCGAAGCTGATATTCAGCGGGATGGCGGCTGGCTCGGGCATTAATAGCTTATTTCAATCAACAATATGATTTTAATCAATTTGAACAACTAACTATGGCTGCGTAGACTTAACGCATCACTTAAGGAGAACCGACCATGAACATCAACACCGGTATTAAAGAAGGCGACCGCGAACAGATAGCTGCTGGCCTTTCCAAGCTTCTGGCCGACAGCTACACATTATATCTGAAGACCCACAACTTCCATTGGAATGTTACCGGCCCGATGTTTGCCACGCTGCACACGCTGTTTGAGACCCACTACACGGAACTTGCTACCGCAGTAGACGAAATTGCTGAACGTATTCGCGCCTTAGGCGTCGCGGCGCCAGGGTCTTATAAGCAGTTTGCCGCCCTGTCGTCCATTGATGAAGAAACTGGCGTTCCGACCGCTGAAGACATGATCCGTCAACTGGTGGATGGACAGGAAACGGTGGTGCGCACAGCCCGTAGCGTGTTCCAAACGGTGGATGGTACTGGCGATGAGCCGACGGCTGATCTTCTGACCCAGCGCATGCATATCCACGAGAAAAACGCCTGGATGCTACGCAGCCTGCTGGCTTGACCCGACTGGCGGCCCGCCCCACGGCGGGTCGTCACACACTGTTGATTGACACGCGCCGAGGGTGGATTGACAATTCGCGCCGATGATCAACCCAAACTTGCCTCTTACCGACCTGCACCGCCATTTAGACGGCAACGTGCGACTCACCACCTTATTGGACTTAGCGGAAAAGCACACAATCCCTCTGCCCGCCGATACGCCAGAGACCCTGCGGCCTTTTGTTCAGATCGATCACAGCGCACCTGGCCTGCTGGCATTTTTGGAGCGGTTCGAATACCTCACCAAAATTCTGGTGGATCTGGACGCCTGCCGGCGCATCGGTTACGAGAACGTGCTCGACCTGGGCGTTCACGGTATCGACTACGCCGAGCTACGATTCAGCCCGTGGTTCATGGCAGAAACGCACAACCTGGACCCAGCCAGCGTGGTCGCTGCTGTCGCTGACGGCGTTCAGCAGGGCCGGGAAGAAACCGGCATCACCTGCAACCTGATAGGCATTCTCAGCCGCACCTATGGGCCTGAGGTTTGCGAACAGGAGCTGGATGCGTTGCTGAGCGCAAGAGAAGCGCTTGTTGCCATCGACCTGGCCGGTGATGAAGCCGGGTTTCCTGCAAAGTTATTTACCCAACACTTCCATCGAGTAAGAGATGCAGGTCTGGACGTAACTATTCATGCCGGGGAGGCCGACGGCCCGGAGAGCGTTTGGTCAGCGCTTAACGATTTGGGCGCATCGCGCATTGGGCACGGCTTTCGCTGCCTGGAAGATCCGCGCCTTGTGGAACATCTCGTGGAGCACCAGACTCCGCTGGAGGTATGTATTACCTCCAACCTGCACATTAGCGCAGTGGCCGATTACCCTTCCCATCCCGTGGGTCAAATGATGGCAGCTGGGCTTAACGTGACGATCAATACCGACGACCCGTCCATCAGCGGTATCGACCTGCCTCACGAATATGAGACCGCGGCCCCCGCTGCTGGCCTTAGCGTGGAGCAAATTCACCAGGCCCAGCGCAATGGACTGCGCAGCGCGTTTTTGAGCGATGAAGAAAAAGCCGCGCTTGGCGCAAGCGCCTAATTATCATTGCTTGCTGCGCTCTGGCGTTGTCCTTAGTTTCAGGAAATATCACAGGCGATTAGCAGCTCGTTCAAGTAGTGGAACGAGCGCGGCTCAAGTCCAGAAGCACTTTTCACTTTAGCCAATCGCGAGTAAATCGTGTTGGCGTGCACCGACAAACGAGCCGCCGCCTTCAAGACGTTCATATTGGCATCCGCGTACGCCTTCAGCGTATCGCCTAACACCTGACCTGAAGCCTGGTCGACCCTGGCAAATGCCTCCACCCAATCGGGCAGAACCGGACGCAGCTCATCGCGGGCATAGTGCAGTGCCATCTCACGCAACGACAGGCTAGCAATGTGCACTACGCGCCGATCAACGCCAGCGCACTCTAAAGCGACCTTGGCCTGGCGGAATCCTGACGAAATTTTGGCTGTGTGGTGCAGGTCGTCGCTGAGTCCAACCAGCACAGAATTTCCCAGCCCAGACAGCCGCAACTTCGCCCGAGCCGACAATGATGTGTTGGGCGCTGTCCAGCCAGATAGCCGATGGACGGCGGAAATCACCGCAACAACTACGGTGTCGCGAACGTCAACCAGGCAGTGCGTATTGTCCGCCTGAAAAATCTCTTCCAATGATTTGGCTAGACGCCGTGCGCGACTGGGATTGAGCATTTCAGCAGGATCAACGGAGCGCGAAACGATCACGCAAAATGCCCGCCGTCGATCCAGAAAACCGGCGTCACCCAGCACTCTTGCGGCGCGCCCGTCGGATTCATCAAAGCCGTGCAAAACCATATCCATCAGCTGGCCACGTCGGTCACTCTCAAGCTCAGCGTTGAGCCTAATTTGGCGCACGTATGCGTTAGTACAAACGTTGCTGATGGCGTCTGTGTATTCGATGGTGAGGTCCATCACGGCCTCCAGTGCTGGCCCGCGTAACTTTTCCTCCTGGATGGCACTGCGAAAACTGCGAGTAAACACCCGCTGACCGCAGCGATAAGCATGCAGTACCGCTTCCAGAGGAAAGTGTTGCTCTGCCCGGCGACGCGCATTGGCCGCCACGAACGCAAAATCTCCAACCTGCCCGGTTTCAACCAGACCTACCATGGTGTCGACATGATCGGCGCAGTGAATAACCAGCTCGCCGCTGACCGACGGATTGCGGCTGGCAGAGAACGCATCGATCTCGGCGACTACCGCCGCCACCAGATCTACTTTTAATCGTTGGCAGTCGCGTTTGAGCGCAGGTACAAGCTGCGCTGCGGCCCCCGATCGGCCAAGGCGACCCAAAACGGCGGTAAGTTGGGCAAATGAGGGCTCATTCATGGCTTAATTGTAGAAACTGCCCAATCTGAGCGCAACGAAACCCGTTAATTTGCCCGATGTACCCACGCATTGGTGTTGATAGTCTCTACCTCATCCGGGAATTCCGATCCGGCATCACAACAAAAAGGAGAACCCCCAATGCTTAAGTACCTGTTTGTTTATCACGGCGGCACCCATCCCGAGAACGAAACGGAAAAAGCCTCAGCGATGGATGCGTGGGGCGAGTGGTTTGGATTTCTGGGTAGCGCGGTTGTTGATGGCGGCCACCCAGTAGGTCTATCAACCACCGTCAGCGCCACCGACGTGGTTGGCAATGGCGGTACCAATCCCGTGAGCGGATACAGCATTGTTGAGGCCAGCGACCTGGACGACGCCGTTAAGAAAGCGCAAGCCTGCCCGCTAATTACGGTGCATGGTGGAACCGTGGAAGTAGCAGAAGTGGTGGATATGTAATGGAGACTACTCTCATGGCATTACCCGTTACGGCGCTCTACGCTGCAGTTCTAGCCCTGATCATGTTGGTCTTGTCTTTTGCGACAGGCGGCTCTCGAGCAAAACACAAAATTTCGCTGGGTGACGGCGGCCACCCTGAATTACTGGCAGCCATCAGACGTCACGGCAACGCGGTGGAATACGTGCCGATGGCCGTAATCTTATTGGGCTTGCTGGAGGCAAACGGGACTGGTAACTCGTGGTTGCACGGCCTCGGCGCTGCACTTGTTGTGTCACGCATTGCGCATCCCATAGGTTTGTCCGCCAGCCGAATGGTTCACCCGCTGCGGATTATTGGCACGGCTGGCACATCGCTGGTGACCGTTATCGCCGCCGGTTATGCGCTTTGGCAAGTAAAGTCAGTGTTGTTTTAACTCGAACTGCCTTGTTCAATCCCGCCTTTAGCCATGGGCGGAACATCGTGGATTATTAGAGAAGAACGCGGCGCCGAAGAACCATTGAAACTCAGCGCCGCATTTTCTGGCCATTTAGTAACGCAGTTCAAATTCTCCTCGGTGAATCACGTCCGGTCGGTGCGGCCCTTTGAACGATACAAATAGCGCCGGCCTTCCGCCATGCCAGTTTTCCTTCGCCGCCAGCTCTTGAAACGACCCGCCCTGTCGGGTAACAACTACCGTAATGATGCCGTCATCATCGCCGCGAACCGCGTCGGTCAGATCAAAGCTCGGTGAAGAATCCTTCGACCACAAAACGCCTTCCGACACGGGCATACCTGATGCCGGCGGCGCATTACTTGCCGTGATGCTGTGTTCATCCCAATGGCTGTTATCTGCCACATCCACGCTGATGGTGGCCGCGGAATTAGGCAAGCTACGGAGGCTCAGTTTGGCGTGCAGCACGTCTTCCGCCGGTATGCGGCTAACGTCAAATCGCAGGTAGACGGATCGTTCATCGTTGCCCGTACTCAGAACCGGCAAGCCGCCAAAGTTACTGTCTGGCTGCAGAACATCAACGGTCGCGTCGTCGTTAACAATCATCGGATGCATGCCGCGAGCGGCCAGCCCTCGCCACCAGGGGCGAACGAAATCGGTGAGGTTGTTGAAAAAGCGCGTGAGCCTGCGGCCAACTTTGAGCTCCCCGTGCATGCTGGGGTGAACACCGTCGGCTTCAAAATCTTTCTCCAACCAACGCAGGCCAAATTCGCTCTGGTTAATACCGTCGGCCCAGAGATAAGGTCCCCACAATAATAGTGGCGCCTCAACTGAGCCCGCCGCTGGGTCGAAATTTAATTCCGGCACGCCATTGATTTGATCTTCAATCAACCATTTCACCGAAAACCCAGTTTCATAGCTTACTGGCTCTCCCCGTTGTGGATCGTCGGAATATCCCCCATAAACGCGGCTGGACAGGAAGGCGATTCGCAGATTGGGAAACAGGTCTCGTGCATTGTTTAACGCCGCCGCAATATCACTGCGCAAACTGCGCGCGTGATCGGGAAAGGTGGCGATTGGATCGCGCTGGGCCAGCTTCACCCAGGCCACCTGCACCTGTTGGTTACTGAGCCCGGCGGCAGTGATTTTGTCCTGAACTACATCCCAGTACTGGGCGTCAGGGTCTGCGATAACGTCAGCCGTTTGCCCAGACTGCGCGGTGTTCACCAGCACCACACGTGAGCGGCGGCTAACCGTCAGATCAGCAAACCGCTCAAAGACTTTAAACTCCTGGGTGGTGTTAGACATACCGATGGTTATGAACCCGGTCTTGCCCTGCGGGTCGACGTTACCAACAGCATCCAGCGGCGTAATGGCTGCTGCCTGAATCCTCGCTGCCTCGCCATGGGCCGCTGGCACCTCATTGGATCCTCCGGGGTACAAGCCGCCTTGAAAGCCCTGGTAGCTGTCCGCGCCTAACGTGGGCAATGGAATGTTGCCGGTAAACGGCTGAGCGGAGAGCTGCCCGCTGGCGGAAATCACTATTGAAGCCAATAAAATCTTACGAATATCCATAGGATGTCTCCCTGATGAGTGGTGTGCCTCTCAGAGATGACAACGCGGCAGGGGAAAATCCGTTGACCGATGGTCTGTACAGCCAGCAAGGATTACATTATCCTTTGCGACCTTCATCGGGGGCCGTTAGCTCAGTTGGTAGAGCAGTGGACTTTTAATCCATTGGTCGTAGGTTCGAATCCTACACGGCCCACCATTTTCCCTCGGTTTTTCAGTAAGTTGCCGCACCCTCCAAGCGCGGCTCGCGTACCTCGTTTTCCATTTGTGCCAGATTTGTGCCAATTACGTTGGCTGCATAGGCGGCAACATGGCTCGGAGCCAGATGTGCGTACCGTAAAACCATGTCGAAACTGGCCCATCCACCAAGCT
>JBGCET010000055.1:0-14150 GCA_045106555.1 Lysobacterales bacterium
ACGAGGCAGCATTGCAGTTTGCCCATGGAAATGTCTAGGTCTATGACCTGCTGGAATTGCAAGTCAGCTTCGGTACGATCACGCTCTGAGAAATTTGAGGAATTGTTCATGCAGTGACCAGCGTAACGACCGTGCAGGTCATCTTGCGAGAAACAAAGAGGAGAGGCCTTCCCCTCTTAAACGCTTGACACCCCAGCATTGCCGGCCAATCAGTTAAAACTGAAATGGAAGCCAGCAGCGGTATAAAATTGGTTAATGATCAGCTGATACAACCCCTACTCAGGTCGGTCTAGCAATGCAAAATTTGAGCCCGAATGTGGCACTGCAAGAACTTGACCCAAGTTGTTGCAATTGTGCAGTCGAACCGTCCGGGTAAACAATTTCGACATCAGGACCGGTCAACCACCGCTTACACATCATCGCGAGAATCCCCCGAGCAATCTCTCACAGAGCATCGCGCTTGAATTTAACCTCGTGGATTTGGAGTACATGCCCACGATTGCAAAGATGATTATCGACAGACTTTTCCCTGCGCCTTCCGCAGATTCGTACGCTGCCATTGGAAGACCCCGATACGGAGATGTCCCAGAGCCAACCTCCTCTCGCCTAATGGATATTTACCTATCAATTTCACAAAGAAAGCAAAACCGTATATCCTTTCTTAGCAGCTTTCACTAAGAAAGGATAGTTTCCCAGTGCGGCCAGCTGAGAAAGCATCAAGCCGAATAGGGACCTACGCGACTACTTCGGTTGCTGGGGAACAGGTGCGTGCCTATGTTCCGCCGCCACTACCCCCCAAACCAGCGCTAGAGCTGGATTCTTTATATGAGAAGCTCGAGGCCGCCAATCGGTCGCTCGGCCGTCTGGATGGCACCACGTCGATACTCCCTGATCCGCCGCTATTCCTTTATATGTACGTTCGTAAAGAGGCGTTGCTGTCGGCGCAGATCGAGGGCACGCAATCGTCTTTATCCGATCTGATGTTGTACGAGTCCGGAGAAGCGCCGGGGGTCCCGTTAGATGACGTTAGGGAAGTATCGAACTACGTTGCGGCAATGGATCTTGGGATTCAACGACTTCGCGAGGGAATGCCGTTATCTAACCGACTGATTCGCGAACTACATGCCGTACTGCTCCGAGCTGGTCGAGGGCAAACCAAAAACCCAGGCGAATTCCGGCGTTCACAGAATTGGCTGGGAGGCACTCGCCCCGGAAATGCCGCATTCGTTCCGCCGCCGCCCAACCAAGTCACTGAGTGCATGAGCGATCTTGAGAAGTACATTCACAAAGACAACGAAAAACTATCTTTGCTAGTACGGGCGGCGCTGGTGCATGTACAGTTTGAGACTATTCATCCATTCTTAGACGGCAATGGCCGCCTCGGCCGACTCTTGGTTACCTTGATGCTGGTGGCAGGGGGCGCTTTGAGAGAACCAATGCTATATCTAAGCCTGTATTTCAAAACACACAGGCAGCATTATTACGATATGTTGCAACGAGTTAGAGCCGACGGTGACTGGGAGAGCTGGTTAGAGTTTTTCCTAGATGGCGTCCAAGAGACCTCCGATCAGGCCGCCGACACTGCAAAGCAAATTATGGGGCTGTTTGCGAGTGACCGAAAACGGATAGAACAGTTAGGTAGACCCGCAGGCTCGGCACTGCAGGTTCATCAGCATCTTCAAACTAAGCCAGTGCTGTCAGTACCAGGCGCCGCCGAAGCGCTGTCGTTGTCCGCGCCAACGGTTAGAAAGTCGGTTAATCATCTTGTCGACCTTGGTATCGTCGAGGAGGTCACCGGCAAGCAAAGAGACCGCGTATTCGTGTATACGGACTATATGAATGTACTGGCAAAAGGAACGGAGCCGTTAAACTGATGGACAGTAAAGAGAAGAACTTTCGCTGGCTATGTACTTCTATTGACGTCTTGAATCTGAACATTCCGTTCTCAGAACGTGTAGCCTCGACATATCTATACGGCCAACTTAATCAAATCGAAAATTAGATTTAAGTGAACACATCAATGGATACGGGTATACCGGTCATGAGTCTGTGGTGTCGTCTTTTCGGAACGTCTTGATAAAAAAACTAGTTTTTCAAAATAATACTAGTATCAATGCTTGATACTATTAACTCGATGACTTAAGACAAAACCAGTATGCTGGGATTTCTTCGCATATAAATTTACGTAACCCGCGTTATTCGAAGCCATCCGCAAAAATCAATTCATCAAAGATTTCGCCATCGTCGTCAGCGTTGATCCCGGAGACTACGACAAAGTCCAGATTTTCGAACACCGCATCGTCGCTTGCGCTTAAGACAATCAAGATCTCAAAGAATTGATCACCGTCGCTGGCGCTGTCATCGACGCCAGTGACGATTAGCTCCTGTAGTTGATCCCAGGTTTCTGGCGTAAACAACAGTTCGCTTTGGTCGGTAATGACTTCAGTTGGGTGCTGCGGTACAACTGACAGCGTTACATCGTCGAGCGGTGCTTTGCGCAGCGACACGTTGATGGTGTCGCTTGCGCCACCTTCGTCCGTTGTTAACCCAACCACGGGCGTCACCGCTATCAACTGCACATCCCCACCATCAATTTCAAATGCGCCCGGCTCAAAGCCGGCGCCCGCCGCGCGGCCGAAACCGTCAAGGTCTTCGGCGGGGCCCGTGGGGCACGCATCGATTAGCGGTGAGGCGAGCGGGTCGAGTCGCAATCCGCCGCGATTTGGATCGTCGAGAAACTGTGGATCGATTTCTTCACCCAAATCCCGCGAATTGTTTTGCTCAGCTTCGCTGAACGCGCAGCTTGTGGAAATTGCGATCTCAGTTTCTGAGGCCAATGATTCACCCCCGTTGGCCCACAGAATTGTATTGCGAAGGGTCAGCCTGGAATCCGGGCCTTCGGCCAGCAACCCGGGGCCAGGATTGGTCGCTACCGTTGTGCTGTGCAGAGTCAGGTGGGTCCTTTCGCCCAAATAGATGACCTCGGGGTACTCGATGCCGCCTGCTACGAAGTTACCTCGCTGCAATATTGCATTGCGAATCGTAACAACGTCATCCATATCGAGTGCCGGTTCATCCTCAGCCGTAGAGTAAATGTGTGTGCCATGTTCTGCAGCGTAGTTTCCGGTGAAGGCTGTGGTATCGATCAGTACCGTAGATGGCGCTGTTGCGAATGACTGGCGCTCGATGGAAATTGCGCCGCCGTTTACCCTTGCAGAGTTGTCTCGGAAATGCGAACAATATTCGCCATCGGCCAATTCCACGCTTCGGCAAGGTGTAGCGCCTGTAGATGTTGAGCGAACTGTGAGGTTGCTTTCAGCATGGATCCCTATGCCACCGCCTGTAGCTGCACTATTTCCAATGAACTGGCTGTTGTTGAACAGTCCGCTAGATGTTCGCAGGTAAACACCCCCGCCAACTCTCCCTGCCTCGTTGTCCAGGAAATCGGCCTGGGAGACGGACAAGTCGCTGAAGAACACGGCTAAGCCGCCGCCATTGCCAGTCGCGACGTTGCTCCTCATGGTGGTTCCTGACAGCCGCAGGTCAGATAGAATAGTAATGATCCCAGCTCCCTGGGCAGCGTGGTTTCCCGAAATCTCGCCGCCCACTACTTCAACAACTGAATCAGAAATTATTCTCATCCCCCCACCCTGAATCTCTGTGCGATTATTCGTCACCGCTACGTTAAACAGACTCATAGATGTTTCAATAGCTTCAATGCCTCCGCCACCTAAACTAACCGTTGAGTCGCCGGTCGTACGGTTGTTCTCTAGGTCGACGTCTTCCATCATCAGGTAACCTAATCGGAATAGCGAGATCGCACCTCCCTGTGCCACTGCTCGATTATCTGAGAATGTGGATTGCGATATGTGCCCCGTATCGATAATTGAGTCTGAGCTATGAATCGCCAGGGCACCACCGGTTAGCGATGCGCCGTTGTCCTGAAACATGGAGTTTGAGATGGAAAATACTTGATTCGCTTGCTCAGTATTGGAGACATAAATCCCACCACCGGAGGCGGCCGAATTTGATTCGAAGGTCGTCCCAAGCACAGCCAGTCTGCCATTAGACACATGCACTGCTCCGCCGTCGCCGCTGGCACTGCATTGAAAGAATCGGCTGGTCGAAATCTGCAACGAGCCGCCGTTGACGAACACACAGCCACCGTTAGTCGCCGTGCCCAACGTGAACGTGCTCAATTCAACCGTCACGTCGGCATTCAGTACTTCTATGAGCCCGCCGTTCTCGCCTATCGCGGTGCTGAATTTGAAGCCTACAAAGCCTACGGTTATCGGAAGTTCAGATGCACTATCGAGTCGGAACAAGCTGCCAAGCCCTCCGAATGTCGTAACTATCACGTCTGGTTCAAGGGGAAGTAACGCGCGAGGTTGACAATCGCTATCAGCGGCCTCAAACCTCAGCGATATATCTACTAAGCCGGGTTGCTCTAGGTAAAGACCTTCAGACACGTAGATGGTGTCGTCAGGCGATGCCGCTGCGATGGCATCCGAAATCGTGTCGAAGGCGCAGGCGGCGCTATTGATACCAACCATTGGCATGGCATAGGCCATCGAGGTGAAAATTGAGCTGACTAAAAATGGCGACAAAAACAGAAATTTGTAACGCATAGACGTATCCACAAGCAGACTTGTTTAGTTGTTACTGGGGTATACGCAGAAACTCGCCGCCTACGACAAATATCGGCGGATCGATGTCGCCCAGAAAAACACTTATAGACAGCGCGTTACTGGGGTAGAAACTTGAGGGTCGGGGGCAGTCTTACAATGCAACACTTGAAAGGAATGTGGCACTGCAAGACTTGACCCTGAAATTCTACGTACGCCAAATGGCTGCTAGGTTTTGTGAGATTTCGGGGTCAGGTCTTGCAACGCCACACCCTGAATAAAAATACGGCGTTGCAAGACTTGACCCTCGTTGACCCCTCGTTGACCCCTCATTGCCTCTTCCTCAGGCCTCTGGCTGTGAGGCGAACTGGGGGCAGCCTCGCTCAAGCCACTGGTCGTTGGAGAGCGGTGGCAGGTCATAGGCGTCTCGTTCCTCTGGCGTCAGGCAAGAACGTCCAGCCGGCAGGGCCACAATGGCGGCTTCAGGGCTGATCTTGTTGGGCACAGCAATCTGGAGCAGGGATCCGCCCAAGGTTACGGTCACAATCCGTTCGTCGACCAGTGCGAACAGCAGGTTCTTTTCGTCTACCTCCAGAACATCGACGTTCAGGCCATCCTGACGCACGGTGAGTGCTCCGTCAGTCACGGCAAACCAACGTGAACCATCAGCGCTGAGCCCGAAATGGGTCGGCATCGCTGAACCTTTTTGCGAATCAATAACCGCGAGGGTTGAGGTATCCCAGAGCGCCAGCGTTGTGCCAGAACGAATCACTACGTGGGCGCCGTGATTGTCAAACTCGGCAGCTAAATCTTCGGCGTCGACGGTCGACGGCAAGGTATGAAGGGTAACCGTGGACTCGGCTTCAAAATCGTGAAGTAACAGGCTTCGTTCGAACCTTGTTAGCAAACGCGATCCCAACCAAGAGCCGGCCAGCAACGTCTCCCCTTCGATGTGCTGAAGCAGGCGGCCCGTCTCTGCGTCCCATATCGAGATAGACGGTTTCTTTTCGGTAGCAGCGGTCACAACCAGACGCCCCCCGTCGACGTAGATGGACCGGTCAACCCTGTTGGGGCGACCGTCGGTAGCGGAGATCGCAGCATCGCGGCCAAAGTCGATGACCTCCGCCGCGGGTTGGTCTTCACCCAGCACGCTGGCCACGGGGCTGGACGCCAGAATCTGATCGCGCTGCGGGTGGAAGCTGGCCCGGCTAAGCGGTTGCGCGCGTCGCTTGCTGCTCAATTGCTTCTCTCCGGTGTGCACGTCCCACACGTTCAGCGTTCTCGTGCGGTCGTTGTACCGGCTAACCCAGCGACCGTTTGGCGACAGCACGGCGGTGGGATTGCGTTCCAACCCCCAGTCCTTAAGTTCGGTCTTGCGGGCGGGCAGCTTGCGAATCGCCAGTGTTCTGTCAGCCGCCAGAGATACGGTTGTTTCGCCATCGCCGGTAAATCCGACGAACACCACGCGATCGGCGTGTTTGGCAAAATTCCAGCGCTTTGCTTCCGCCCACAGACTGCCGAAAGCGTCCGTGTCCCAGAGCCGCACCTCGCCGGTTGTCGTTCCCGCCAACAGGTACTCACCGTTGTGGGAGACCGAAAGACTGGAGATGATGTTGCCACGAAAGTGCTCAAGCTGGCGGGTCTTTTCCGGGTCCCAGACCAGAACTCCGGCGCTTGTGCCCCCAGCCACAACACCAGGCCCTGCAGCAATGAGTGTGCTTTCCCTTAGCGACCCCGCAGCGTCGGCGTCATCGCGCTTGCCCGGCCGAAGGCTCTTGGTGCGGATTTCGGTGGTTCGCTCACCCGCGGCGTTAAACAGGATCAGGTGACCGTCTTCGACGCCACCAAGTTTGATGTCGGCAGCTCCGCTCAGCGTTCTAGCGGCAATCACTACGTCTGTAATTTTCTCGATGTCACCGGAATCCATCGCCATCGCTTTGAACTGATCATCCTCGCGGTCCATCACCATGATGCGGCCACCGTCTTCGTCAAAGTAAAGAAACTTCGGATTGATCTCGACCTGATGAAGGCGTTTTTCGTCGGATAATCGACGCACCTCCAATCGGCCGCCATTGGAGGCAAACGCAACAGTCTCGCCGTCGGGACTGAAAGCGACCAGCGGAAGCTGTGGATCTGAGCTACCGATGCTATTGGGTTGGGGCAAATCGACAGCCTGAGCCGACAGCGACTCAAACAAAGAAGACAAGGGCTGCCCATTCGCATTTTCGAGGGTAGGCGCAGCTTTGGTGTCTTCTACCCGCCCGTCGAAGTGGGCCACCTCGCGTTTCTTGGCCAGATCCCAAAGTCTGAGGCCGTCCTGCCCGAGCGTCGCGAGAAACTGATCACCTGGGGCAAACGCTGCATGTTCAGCGACGCCGTCGTGAGTGGCCTCCAGCACTCGTGCGCCCGTCGCCACGTCGAGTACCTCGATCATGTCCGCGTCTTCCGGAACCACCGCCACAAAAGTTCCCCCGGGACTGATAACCGCAAACAGAGGGTCTTCGCTCACCGCAACTTGCTGGGTCCGGGTTCTGTCATGGAACGCACGATTCAAGGCCACCTGGGCTTCGGCAACCAGTGGTCGATCACCACCGTAAATTCCCGGCAGCGCGTTCAATGACAGCAATAGTGCCGTGTCCGACTGCCACTCAGCCAGCGCCTGCTCTGCGGCCAGGGCCAGAAATCGCGACTGCCCGCGGAGCCCAGCATCAGCGATGTTTGGATCAATGTCAGCCGCTGGGAGGGCGTTGGGCAGAAAGCAAGCTGCAGCCACACCCAATAGGGCGAGACGACGGCGCACGCCGTTGTTCGGCGCAAGCTTGACGGGGTAGCGAGGTAACATTCGAGACATCTCCGAGGGCGCGCGGATAACCGCTAACTTTTGCGGCAAGCCCTACGCGGTGGGTGGTATTAGACCGGAAGCATTGTAATGGTGAAGATCGACATGTAAACGGGGCGTCAACGAAGGGTCGGGGTCAGAGGAAGGGTCGGGGTCAGAGTAAAGGGACAGAGTCGCCGTCGGCGACTCTGTCCCTTTACTCTGACCCCATAAATCCCCTCTGACCCCATAAATCCTCGCGGCGCCCTGAATAGCGATTGGCGAGCAGGTACCTTAGACTCACCGGGTCGTCCCGCACCTGAGAATTGTAATGACCTGGAACCGTTACCTACCTGGCTATCTGCTTGGCCTCCTGCTCGCCGGATTTTTTAGCCCCGAAGTCTCCAACGCCAAACCCGTGCCGGAAGCGCTGTTCGACGGTCTGGAGTACCGGCTTATCGGCCCCTGGCGCGGCGGGCGGGTTACCGCTGTGCACGGCGTGGCCGGTGACAACCAGCGCTACTACATGGGCGCAACCGGCGGCGGCCTTTGGAAAACAACCAACGCTGGGCAAACCTGGGACAACATTTCCGACGGCCAAATCCCCGTAGGCACCATCGGGGCTATCGGGGTAGCGCCTTCAGATCCTAACGTGATCTACGTCGGCACCGGTGAAGCGCCCATCCGGGGCGTCACCACGTCCCAGGGTGAGGGGCTTTGGAAATCCACCGACGCGGGTCAAAGCTTTACCTTTATGGGCTTACCCAAGGCCGGTCAAATCGCCAAGATCCAGGTGCATCCCCGCGACCCGGACCTCGCCTTTGTTGCCGTGCAGGGGCAGATCTGGGCACCCAACCCGGAGCGCGGCGTTTACCGCACGAAAGATGGTGGCAAAACCTGGGAGCACGTGCTGGCGGTTAACGCGGATACCGGCGCCACCGATATCACCATGGACCCCACCAACCCCCGCATCCTCTACGCCGGACTTTGGCACCACGGGCGCAAGCCCTGGTTTATCAAATCCGGCGGCGAAGGCGGCGGTATTTACAAAAGCGTAAACGGGGGTGATTCCTGGGAGCAGCTTTCCGGTGGACTGCCAGATCTGATCGGCAAAACCGGTATTGCCGTATCGGCCGATGATCCGGCCCGAGTCTACGCCATCATTGAGGCCGGCCCCGGCAAGGGCGGCATCTGGCGCAGCGATAACTACGGCGCGCAGTGGTCGTTAGTCAACGGCCACCGGGCACTGTGGTCTCGCGCCTGGTACTACATCCATATTGGCGTGGACCCAACCGATGCCGACACGGTGTGGGCCATGAATACCCGGCTCTACAAGTCGGTGAACGGCGGCGTAGATTGGGAACAGGTTTCTGCGCCCCATGGGGATCATCACGACCTTTGGTTTAATCCCGCGAACGGCAACAACATCATCAACGGCAACGACGGCGGCGCCAACATCACCTTCGACGGCGGCGAAACCTGGAGTTCCATCGAGAACCAGCCGACGGCCCAGCTTTATCGCCTCATCACCGACAACCAAGATCCGTACCGGCTGTACGCTGGCCAACAGGACAACAGTACCCTGTCGATTGCCAGCTACGCCTGGGATGGCGGCATCGGCGTGGACGACTACTACGATGTCGGCGGCGGGGAAAGCGCACACATCGCGTTTGATCCGGACAACCCCGCGTTAATCTACGCCACCACCATCAACGGCACGCTCACCGAATACAACCACGCGAATCGCAAAACGCGCTACATCATTCCCTACCCGGAATTGGTGTATGGCATGGACTCAAAGGACCTTAAGTACCGGGCCAACTGGAACCCGCCGGTGATCACCAGCCCCCACGACCACAGCACCATCTACTACGGCACCCAGTACCTTCTGAAAAGCACCAACCGGGGCCTAACCTGGACCGAAGCCAGCCCGGACCTCACCCGCAATAACCCGGAGCATATGGGCCGAAACGGCGGCCCGCTGACGCCGGAGAACGTGGGCGCTGAGTTTTACCACACCATTTTTGCTATCGAGGAAAGTAAAAACGAAGCTGGCACCATTTGGGTCGGCGCGGACGACGGCATGCTGCACATCACCCGCGACGGTGGCGAAAACTGGGCCGATATTTCCCCGCCCCATCGAGGCGAGGCGATGATCAACGCCATAGATCTATCGCCTCATGCAGAGGGAACCGCCTACCTTGCCGTCACCGGTTACAAACTCAACGACTTCAAGCCCTACATATACAAGACCACAAACCACGGCGAGCGCTGGCGCCGCATCGACGCCGGCCTGCCCGATGGATCTTTCGTGCGCGTAGTGCGGGAAGATCCGGTTACGCCCGGCCTACTCTATGCGGGCACTGAGAAGGGGCTATTCATTTCCTTTGACGACGGCGGCTCCTGGCAGGCCTTTGACCTGAACCTCCCCGCGGTGCCCATCACTGACCTGCGGGCCCGAAAAGATGGCCTGGCGGTCGCGACCCAGGGTCGATCGATCTGGGTGCTGGACGATCTGTGGCTTCTGCGGCAAGCCAAAAACGATCTGGCCACCCACGCGCTACACCTTTACCAGCCGCCCGTCTGGGCCATGGGCAAACCCGCCAGCGGTCCGGATGATTTCGAAGGTGCTAACCCCGAGCCGGACGTCCCGCTTTACTACATCATTCGGGACGAGGTTGATGCGGACGCTAAGCTGACCATTGAAATCCTTAACGACGACGGCGCTCTGGTGCGCCGCATGTCGAGCGTTGAAGGCTCCCAGGAGCGCTGCGAAAAGGGCAACGAGGAACCAAGGCAACCAATAACACACGACTACCCACCCGCCGACCAGGGATTCAATCGCTGGTACTGGGACCTGCGTTCAGATGACGTGCCCTGCATCGACAACTTGGTGCTGCACGCAGGGTTTGACGGCCCGAGCGTAGCGCCTGGGTTCTACACGGCTCGCATCACCCTGGGCGACGCGACGGCAACATCCCGCTTTGAAATCACCAAAGACCCCCGCTCTTTTGCTAGCGATACGGAAATTGCCGACTGGGCCGATACGCTGGCCACCCTTAAATCGCTGCTGTCGGAATCGTTGACGACGCTGGACGAGGGACGCCGGGCTCGGGCTCAGGTCAAGGCTCTGTTGGCTAAGCACGAAGACCCTGAGCTCCACGAACTGGGACAAAACGCCATCAGCGGCATCGATGCCTGGGAAGCCAAAATCACCCAACTCAAATTTGAAACGTACGAGGACGAAGACGCCTGGGCCACCCTATTCGACGGCCAGCTGCGCTACCTAATGGATACGATTGATTACTCCGGCGCCCCGGTGACCCAGGGCATGCGTCTTCGCCAAGAGGATTTGACGAGCCAGTGGGAACGGCTAGCCAGCGAACTGGATCGGGTTACTGCCGACTACATCGAGCCTATCAATCATTGGGCGCGGAAACGTAGTGAACCCCACGTCGCGCCACCTAGATAGCCAGGGCTGGGAAGGGGCGCGGATTTGCAGCCCGATTTGCGGGGGCAGAGTCAGGTGCCAGAGTCGCCGACGGCGACTCTGGCACCTGACTCTGACCCCATTCCTCGCCCCATTCCTTGCTAGTTCGCTTTAACGGTGGACGCCTCGTCCCAGTCGGGAACCACAATGGCAGGACCGGCCTGTTGGATGTAAGCCTCCAACTCATCGTCGATGAGCTGGTCCCAGGCAAGTATGGCGTCCTTCCACTGGGGCTCTAGGTCCGCTAGTCGATCCCGCTGGCCCTGGGTAACACCCAGCACGGCGCTGTCGACCTGGCTATAGAGATTGGCCAGGAAGGCATCGAGTTTCGACGCAAAATTGAGCACATCCTGGTTATTGGTTCGCTGTGGCGTGCTGACGGCGTTCTGCCAGTCGGCCAGAGATTTTAGCAGCGCGCTGGCGGCCTCAGCCTGCTCCTTGTCGCTCGCTTTTTTCGCAATGGCTTGCCTCAGTTCCACCTGTTTTTTCACCGCGAGCAGCGTGTTCAGCCGCTGATACAACCCTTCCAGCATGCCGTAGATCGTGCTCAGCATCGCCTGCTGCTCGCTCACCGAATCCTGGTCGTAGTCATTGATCGGATCCCAGCTAACCTCAACGCTCGACTCGACGGTTGTGTCGCCTGCCGTCAACCGCACGCCGTACGTTCCAGGCCCAACAGCATGCCCACTGAAGGACTTGGCGTCCTTCGCGGCGCCAAACAGAAATCGGTAGTCTATTTCCGGGGTGGCTTTGCGGCGCAGATCCCACAGGGCCCGGTTGATGCCCTTTTCTGCCGGCAGCGCGTACTTCACGCCCCGGCCACCCCCGGCGACGCCGGTTTTCTTGTTGGTTTTCAGCTCCCGTATCACCTGGCCGGCGCCGTCGAGAATTTCTAGCGTCAACGAAGCGGTGTCGAGGTCAAGTTCCGCAGGGAGCGCGTAGTAGATAACAGCGCCCCGGGGCGCGCTGGGCGCAAAGCTCTCACCACCGCCGGCGCGGCCTGGCGTTGGGGTCAGCCGGTAGGCCCGGCGAGGGTCGTACAGGTGCGTTGATGAAACTTGAGCCTCGGCGTATTGGCGCAGCGGCGTCACGTCATCAATCACCCAGAAACCTCTGCCCTGGGTGGCCAACACCAGATCACCCTGGCGCGCCATCAGATCCGTGATGGGCACCACCGGCAGATTTAGCTGCAGCGCCTGCCAGTCTTCGCCGCTGTTGAACGACACATAAAGTCCGCGCTCCATGCCCGCATACAGCAGGCCGGCGCGCTCGGGATCTTCCCGCACCACTCGGGCGAAGTGCTCCCGCGGCAGGCCGTCACTGATGGATCGCCAAGTTCGCCCGTAGTTAGCCGTTCGGTAAACATAAGGTCGGTTGTCACCCTCTTTGTATTTCATCACCGTCACAAAGGCTACCGCTGGATCGTGGGGCGAGACGTCAATGGCGTTCACCAGGCCCCGGCCAGCGCCACGTGGCGTGACGTCGTCCCAACTCTCGCCACCATCGCGGGTCACGTGAACCCGGCCGTCGTCAGATCCACTCCACAGCGTGGCCGCATCATGGGGGCTTTCCTCCAACGCGAAGATAGTGTTGTACACCTCAATATTCTCGTTGGTATACGGCCCAGAGCCAGGCCCCTGCTTATCTTCTTCGTTGCGCGTGAGGTCCGGGCTGACGGTGCGCCAGCTGTGGCCACGATCCACGGAGCGCAGCACCACGTTAGCCCCGTGGTAGATCACACTGGCATCGTGCTCGGACACGTGAATGGGCGCGTTCCAGTTAAACCGCAGCTTCTGATCCTTGGCCTGAACGCCTAGACCCAGCTCCTCGTAAGCTTTGATGGAGCGGGCGGTGCCAGTGACGGTATCAAACTCCTGAATCAACCCCAGGTAACAGCCGGCATAGGTGTAGCGGGGGTCGTTTGCATCGAAAGCCACGTGGGCGCTTTCGCAGCCGCCGTGGATATCCCAGTCTTGGCGGCCGATGCTGCCGTCGCGGGAACGACTGCGAATGGCCACAGTGGAGTTGTCCTGCTGGCCGCCGTAGATGCGGTATTCAAACAGGTTGTCCGTATTGACGCGATAAAACTGTGCCGTCGGCTGATTGTCCTGGCGGGACCAGCTGGCGCCGCCGTCAAAAGAGATGTTGGACCCGCCGTCGTTGGCGTTGATCATGCGTTGGGAATCGTTGGGGCTAATCCACAGATAATGGTTGTCGCCATGGGGAACCGGAACGTCCGAAAAATTCTTGCCGCCATCGATAGACTTAAGAAACGGCGCATTCATCACATAAACCGTATCTGCATCCTGCGGATCGGCAAAGATGTGCATGTAATACCAGGAGCGGGCGCGGAGCAGGCGTGATTTATTCACCTGTTTCCAGCTGTCGCCGCCATCGGTGGAACGATACAGACCGCCCTTATCATCCTCGGCTTCGACGATGGCCCACACCAAACCTGGCTGGGCGGGTGACACCGCCACGCCGATTTTGCCCATACCGTCAGGCAGGTCTTCGGTCAGCCGCGCCCAGGACTCTCCCCCGTCCTCCGAGCGCCAGATGCCGCTACCGGCGCCGCCGGATCGCAGCCCCCAGGCCGTGCGCTGGTTGTCCCAAAGCGCCGCGTAGAGTATGCGGGGGTTTGCCATATCCAGAGCAAGGTCCACGGCGCCCGTGGACTCGTTATCTGGCGTCAGCACACGGCGCCAGCTGGCACCGCCGTCGGTGCTCTTGAACACGCCGGTTTGGTCACCCGGCAAGTACGTATTACCCTGCGCTGCCACCCAGACCGTATTGGGGTCTTGGGGATGTACGCGGATTTCGCCAATCTGCTTCACCGCGTCAAACCCTATGTGGGTCCAGCTTTCCCCGGCGTCGGTGGAACGATAGACGCCATCGCCTTGTGACGAGGCGATGTTGCGGATCGGCGATTCGCCCATTCCCACGTAGAGCACGTTGGGGTCAGACGGGGCAACGGCAATGGCGCCGACCGCAGAGCTACCAAAATCATCGTCTGAAACCGGCTGCCAGCTTGCCCCAGCATTGGTCGTTTTCCACACGCCGCCCGTGGTACCCATATAGTAGGTATGCGGGTTCTGCGCCACACCCACCGCCACCATAGCCCTGCCGCCGCGGAATGGGCCCACCATGCGAGCCTGGATACCGTCGAAAAATGTCCGATCCTCATCAACCTTGCTGGCTTCGGCAGGGACGTAAGGCA
>JBGCET010000056.1:0-25732 GCA_045106555.1 Lysobacterales bacterium
TCAAGACTGGCACGACGCTCGACAACCCTATCCGCTGAATTGGGATGAGCAAAAACGTTTGTTAGAGGAGCTACCAGAGCATTTGGGTGTGATGGCGTTATTTGGCATCAACACCGGGCTTCGAAACCGTGAAATATGCAAACTGCAGTGGGACGATGAATGTGAGGTGCCAGAACTTGGCAGTTCCGTTTTCGTGTTGCCCGCAGAGCGCAACAAGAACGGCCAGGAGCGGTTGGTGGTGCTGAACAGGATCGCACGATCTGTCGTAAATCACCGACGGGGTATTCATCCTCGGTTTGTGTTCACTTACGCCAGGTCGGTGAAGCAGGAGCAAAAGCCCCTGGGCGATCTGACCAGTCCAGCCTGGAGCAGGGCTATTCGAAGGGTCGGTTTACCGATCAGGCCCCACGATCTCAGACATACGTTTGGCCGGCGGTTAAGGTCTGCCGGTGTGTCTCAGGAAACCCGCAAGGCGCTCCTGGGGCACAAAAATGGTGATGTGACGACGCACTACTCCGCGCCGGAAATTCAGGAGCTGCTGGACGCTGTAGAGAGCATCTGCAGCCAGCGGAAATCGTCACCCACTTTGACCTTGATCAGAAGGAAAACGGGCTAAAAGTTCCTTAATGTTCCTTAGTTTTCCCTATTGGTGTCAGTAGGTATTTGCAGGAAGCTCGCTAAGTGTTTGATTTAATTGGTGGGCGATACAGGGCTTGAACCTGTGACCTCTGCAATGTGACTGCAGCGCTCTCCCAACTGAGCTAATCGCCCACTGAGGTGGGAGCGACATAATACACACTTTCCAGGTGCCTGCCAGCGCCATATCCCACGAAACTCCTTCGTTCTGGTTAATGTTTTGGTGGTGTCTCGTCTGAGTATCTGTTGACCCCCAGTTATTCAGCGGGAGGGCACACCAAAGCTTCATTGGTTTTGCAAAACCCCTGGACAAAAAAACTTTTGGGATTTGGCGTCAGGCAGTCCGGTTTACGTATAGGAATGCTATGGCAAAACAATCCACCTTGAAATCCAGCGCTCTGGCTGCGGCTATTGCTTTGGCCCTCGCCGGGCAACAGTCCGTTTCAGCCGCCACCATTACGGTCAACACTCTGTCCGATAGTGCGTTCGTCCTTGGGTGCACTCTGCGGCGGGCGGTTAGCGCCGCCAACAACAATATGTCCCAGGCAGGCTGCCCGGCCGGTGACGCGGGAGTGGCTGATGTGATTGAGTTTGACGCCTCATTGGTGGGTGGCACCGTCACTCTATCCCAGGGGCAGATCGGTATTGAGTCTTCGGTCACTATCGACGGCGCCGGGTCGTTGCGTCGAGGCATCACGGTTACCGGCAATAACAACTCGGGGATATTCGCCGTGAGTAACGGTGGCGGCAGCGCGCAGGTGACTCTCCGCGCGTTGGTGTTGCGCGATGGCTATGTGGAAAATGCCGACGGTGCTGCGGTGCGAAATTTCGCCGACGAGCTGGTAGTCGACAATTGCACCCTGACGGGCAATTCTGCCCGATTTGGCCTGGCCTCCGCTGGTGGAAGAGGCGGCGCCCTGTTCACTGCTTTCGGCGAGACGACGGTGGTGGCGAGCACCATTACCCAAAACAGCACCAATCGATCCGGAGGTGGCCTCAGCGTGGCCAGCGGCACTTTGGCCCTTATGGACAGCACCATTAGCGACAATTCATCGATCAATGGCGGCGGTATTCATATGTACTCGCCTGGTGCAGCGTTGACGGTAAGCGGCGGCACGGTGAGCGAGAACACAGCGCAAAGCAGCGGTGGTGGTTTGGTGGTATTTGGCCCTGCGACGGTGGACGGGGTAACGTTTTCAAGCAATGTTGCCGACTCTGACGGCGGAGCCATCTTCGCCGGCGGCGGGTTGCTGACGGTGTCTAACGCCACACTGGACGGCAACACGAGCTCTGCTGACGGCGGTGGTTTGTTTCAGCTTAACAATGCAGAAACGGTCATCAGCAACAGCACCATTATCAACAACCAAGCCAGCGACAACGGCGGCGGGCTCTCGACTGACGGCATCACCACCCTGGTGGATGTTGTCATACAGAACAATACGGTCACTAGCACCGGCGGCGGTATCGTTACCCGGAACGACGGCGATCTGTCGATGACTGGCGGTTCCCTTACCGGCAATACCGCTGATCGGGGCGGCGGCCTGATGCATTATGGGTCTGCCGACCTGAACCAGGTATCCATTTCGAATAATACAGCCACGCTGCGGGGCGGCGGCATATACGGCGTAGGAACCTGGCAGCTCCGGCGTTCTACCGTGGCCGACAACACTGCCGTGACTAACGGAGCCGCCGTCTTTGCGCTTGGCAGCGGCACTGCCTCGCTGGAAGGGTCCACCATTAGCAATAACACCTCAGTGTTTACCGGGTCGCCGCCTTTCCAGGCGGCAATCTATGCGTTTTCTCCGCTCAATATTATCAACAGCACCGTGTTGAACAACGCGCCCAACGGCATCACCAAAGCCAACGGCGTGGACGTGTGGAACATGACCAATACCATAATTGCCGGTTCTGCCGAGGCAGACTGTGTTGATGCAGTTACTCCCATGAACCAAAACCGAAATAACCTCATTGCCGACGGTAGCTGCGCCGCCGGTGCGGTGGATCTGATCATCGGCCCGCCCATGCTGGGGTTGCTGGGCGACAACGGTGGTCCTACCCAAACTCATCAACCTCTATCGGGCAGTCCAGTGGTGGATGCCGGCACCAATGTCGACTGCCCAGATCCTGATCAGACCGGCATGCCCCGACCCATCGACGGCAACGCTGACGGCAGTGTGGACTGCGACATTGGCAGCGTGGAATTTGTAGATGTTTTTGCGCCATTGAGCACCCTGACTGCGGCTAACGATGTCACCAGCCCGGGGGGCACCACTTATCCGCTCACGGTCACCTACACGGATGTTGACGGTGAAATGGATCTGTTAAGCATCGGCGTCAGCGACATTACCGTACTGCCGGGGCCGTTGCCGGTTTTAAGTACGGTGTTGTCTGGCACAGCTTCTCAGCTTTCGGTGACCTACACCGTGCAGCCGCCAGGCGGTTTCTGGGACGTTGCCGACAGCGGCACCTATACAGTCTCCCTAAACGCCGATGAGGTCAGAGATGTGGCGGTCACCGGAGCCAACATTGCTGCCGCTGAAGAGATCGGCCAGTTTCAGGTGGCGATAGGCGAAATCCAAATCAGCGGAAACAGCGTTGCCATCAGCGATGGAGATGTCAGCCCCAACGGGGCAGATGGCACCGATCTTGGCGAGGTGCCGGTAGGTAATACTCAGGTCCAGACCTTTGTCATCAGCAATCTGGGTTTGGGCACCATCAACTTGACGGCGCCGGTTGAGGTGCTGGGGCAAGACTTCAGCGTTTCCCAACCCTTGGATACCGAACTCTCCGCCAATGAGTCCACGCAGTTTCAGCTGAGCTTTTCGCCTCAGGCTGTGGGCACAGCGTCAGCGGTGATTACTGTGTTAAACAGCGATGCGGACGAAAACCCTTATTCGTTTTCAGTACAGGCTCAGGCCATCCCAATCACCGAGGTGATCTTCAGCGATAGTTTTGAGGAGTGAAACGGGTTAGCCGGCAGAGGAGTCCGAAGGTTTTGTTCACTGCGCGATACCTTCAATAGACCGAATCTCCAGGTGAAATGGACCTGGGTTTTTGTCACCCAGTAAGATGCCAATTTGCCGAACTTCCTCTGCAACCACTGGCCCTGCTTGGGGAACATTACGACCTCTAAAACCGGGCGTAAATTGGTCAAAGGGAAAGTCGACACGGGTCCACTCGCTCTGGGTCGCAAATTCTGTGCGCCACGCTACGCCGTCAAATCGGTTGCCATTTCTGAGTCGCAGCTGGTATCGCCGGCCATCGCCGCGCACAACAAGGCGAATTCCGGAGTACCCGTCCAGTGATTGTTTCAACGGCAAACGAATCGAAGAAAACCCGCCGTTATTTTCTAGCGAAAGAGTCCCAGAGAAAGTGCTTACGCCCTCATCGATGCTCACCTGTCCAGCGGAACGCCCGCCCATCACGCCATCGTCAATCACCACCCACGGCGCTGCGGCAAGGGTGAGCAGGTCATTTTTCTGGTCGGAATTCGACGGTGTCATAAGCGCTAAGCCTAGTAATAGAATTACATTTTGCATGTCGATGAGTATCAGCTGGGTGGTGTGGAAGGCAGGTCAAGGACTGCCTCGTGACAGGGTTAGCACCGCCATTATTTGGTTATCACCTTCTTAAAGGTCTTTCCAATATGCTAAAATGACAGCGCTGTCATTGTTGCTAAGGAACTCCATTTTGATCACTCGATACGGCTGTCTTGCGCTTCTCAGCGCGCTGGTTATTGGGCTTTGTCATGGTTCATCTGCTGCGTCGACAATCGATGAGCAGGTGGGTCAACTGCTGGATGGCTTAACGCTCGAACAGAAGATTGGCCAGATGAATTTGCGCGGCCGCGGTTCTCGTGGCGGGCCCGTTGAGGGCATCGAGGCGAAGATCAGGGCCGGGCTGGTGGGTGGGCTCATTAACATCACCGATCCGGCACAGGTGGCTCGCCTTCAAAAACTGGCCGTCTCAGACAGTCCAATGCACATCCCTTTGCTGTTTGGTCGAGACGTAATCCACGGTCAGCGCACGATATTTCCGATTCCTTTGGGGCAGGCGGCAACGTGGAATGTGCCGCTGGTTAAGGAAGGCGCTGAGTGGGCCGCGCTGGAGGCCAGCGATCAGGGGGTGAACTGGACCTTTGCGCCGATGGTGGATATTTCTCGGGATGCGCGCTGGGGCCGTATTGCTGAGTCGTTGGGCGAAGATCCTCATCTAGCCTCGGTGCTGGCCGTGGCCATGGTCGAAGGGTTTCAGGGCGATCTGTCGCAGCCCCATCACATTGCTGCCACCGTCAAACACTTTGCCGCGTACGGTGCTGCCGAAGGCGGGCGGGACTACAACAGTGCGTTGCTCAGCACCCCCGTACTGCACAACGTTTACCTCGCGCCTTTCAAGGCGGCGGTGGATGCGGGCGCGCTAACGCTTATGAGTTCGTTTAACGACATCAACGGCGTGCCGGCCAGCGCCAGCCCCCTATTGCTGCGCGACGTGCTGCGACGGGACTGGGGTTTTCGCGGCATGGTTGTGAGCGACTGGAACAGCGTGACGGAAATGATTGCCCATGGTTTCTCCGCCGACAGCGTCATGGCAGCGCGGCAGGCCGCCAGCGCGGGGCTGGATATGGAAATGATGAGCACCGCATTTGAGGATCATCTCCTAGCGGCCGTTGAAGCGGGGTTGGTTGACGAGGCAATGGTCAACCAAGCAGCGGGCAACGTTCTGCGAACTAAGTTGAAGCTGGGGCTGTTCGATCGACCATATCGCGGTAACCCCGATCGCGCCGCGCTCAGCGAAGACGCGCTAAATGCAGCCATAGTATCGGCAGCCGAGTCTTTGGTGCTGCTGAAAAACAGCCCGACTGATCAACCGTTGTTACCGCTTGATGAGGGTGCGCGGATCGCCCTAATCGGCCCGTTGGCTGACGCACCTCACGACCAGCTTGGCACATGGACATTTGATAGTCAGAAAGACGATACCCAAACCGTGCTGGACGCCTTTCGCAAGAAGCTCGGTGACAAGAAACTGCGTTACGCTCCCGGTACCGCCTACAGCCGTGATCAGTCCGACATAGGTTTTGCTGAGGCGCTGGCTGCGGCGAAGCAATCCGAGGTCATCGTGTTTGTGGCCGGTGAAGAGGCCATCTTGTCTGGCGAGGCCCACAGTCGCGCTAACATCACCCTGCCTGGTGCGCAGACTGCACTGCTCAATCAACTTTACGAGCTCGGTAAGCCCGTAGTCTTAGTGCTGATGGCTGGCAGGCCCATTGAGCTGGGCCACCACTATGAGAAAGCGCACGCCATTGTGATGGCCTGGCATCCGGGCACCATGGGTGGCCCGGCGCTGGCGCAGTTGTTGTATGGCGAACGAGAGCCCATTGGGCGTCTGCCGGTTACCTGGCCAAAGACCGTCGGCCAGATTCCGCTTTATTACAACCACACGGCCACGGGCAGGCCGCCGGAACCGGAAAACTTTGTTGGCGAGGCCGACATTCCTGTGGGTGCCTGGCAGTCGTCGCTAAGCAACACCTCTCACTATCTTGATGCAGGGATTGGGCCGCTGTTTCCGTTTGGGTTCGGGCTGTCGTATACCAACGTTGAGTACAAAAATCTGACGGTGCGGCATAACTCGATCACCCCCAGCAGCTCAGTGGAATTTAGCGTGACCGTTGAAAATACCGGCAGCCGGCCGACGACCGAAGTCGTACAAATTTATGTTCGCGATCAGGTGGGCAGTATTACCCGTCCAGTGCGTCAGCTGGTGGACTTCAGGCGCGTTGAATTGGAGGCGGGGGCCTCAGAAACGTTAGCCTTCTCTATCCCGGCATCTAGACTGGCCTTTGTCGGGGCAAACGGTCAGCGCAGGATCGAACCTGGCCGATTTACGCTTTGGGCAGCACCCAATGCTGAAGCGGGTATCAGCGCAGAATTTGACGTGGTTCCAGCCACGGCATCGGCAGGGAGCATTGTGGCGTTGAACCCGGGACTAGAAGAATTGGTGGATCTAAACGCGCCCGTTGAAGTGCTTGCTACTGGCTTTACCTGGTCGGAAGGGCCGGTATGGATTGACGAGGGTCAGTACCTGTTGTTTTCGGACGTTCCCAATAACGTCATTCATCGCTGGAGTCCGTCGCAGGGTTTGAGGCCATGGCTCTCGCCTTCAGGCTGCACAGGCGAGCCGCCGTGCGAAGGATCAAACGGGCTGTTGCTCGATGCCGGTGGTCAGTTGATTATCGCCCAGCATGGTGATCGAAGGATGGCCCGTTTCACCGGGCTTATGCATCAGCCAACGGCCGCTTTTGAAACGCTGGCCAGTCACTATCAAGGCAAGCGTTTCAACAGCCCCAACGATGCAGCATTTGATGCGGTAGGCAATTTATATTTCACCGACCCGCCCTACGGCCTCAAAGGCGGTGGGGAAAGCGCAGACAAAGAGCTGCCGTTCCAGGGTGTCTATCGCCGGGGCAGCGACGGGACGGTGACCTTGCTCGTGGACAATTTATCCCGGCCCAACGGCATCGCTGTATCGCCATCCCAGCGCCGGGTATACGTCGCCAATTCAGATCCAGATCATGCGGTTTGGATGGCCTATAACGTTCAGTTAGACGGTTCGTTGGACAAGGGCACATTGCTGATGGACGCCACATCCTCGGTAGCCAGCAAGCCCGGGCTGCCCGACGGAATGAAGCTTGATCGCCAGGGCAATCTTTTTGCCACGGGTCCGGGCGGCGTGTGGATTATTGCGCCCGATGGAACGCACCTGGGCACCATCGAATTGCCCATGGCCGCGGCCAATTGTGCTTTCGGTGATGACGGCCGCAGTCTGTACATCACGGCCACCAACCAACTGCTGCGAGTGCGCCTCAAAACCATCGGTCAGGGGTTCCGGGCTGATGGTTGATCATCAACGTTACAGCGGCATTGTGGTGCTGGGAGTTTGCGGCGTTGGTAAATCCACGGTGGGACAACTCTTGGCAGCAACCCTAGGCTGGGAATTTGTGGAAGCCGATGGGTTTCACAGTAAAGTCGCAAAGGAAAAAATGTCCAGGGGTGTTGGGCTTGCGGACAACGACCGTGGACCATGGTTGACAGCGATCAATCAGACCCTGAAGGAGCAGCCCACTCAGTGGGTGCTGGCCTGCAGCGCGCTAAAGCACAGATATCGAGAAACGTTGACCGATCAGCTGCCTGGCGTGGCTCTGGTCTGGCTGCACGGCAATGAAGATTTGCTGCGCCTGCGCCTGCGACGCCGCGAGAGTCACCACGCCGGCGAGTCGCTGCTGGAAAGTCAGCTGGCGGATCTTGAGCCGCCCGTCGGCTGTCTGCAGTTGGACGTGGTGCATGAGCCACAGGCGTTGGTTCGGGAAATCGTAACCCATCTTTCACCAGGATTAGCGCTGAAGCGGCCGGTACTGATTTCGGACGCTTAACCACGCTAGGCACAGGGCTTACCTATGGATCCTCTTTGGTTGTTACCCCTAACCGTTACGTTGTTGCTGCTGTTGATTCTCGGCCTGAGGGTGCACGCACTTCTAGCGCTGTTGCTTAGCAGTATGTTTGTCGCGTTGGCCGGCGGCATCGCGCCGGATCAGGTGATGGGTCAACTGCAAGATGCCATGGGTCGAACGCTGGGCTACATCTCGTTGGTAATTGGTCTTGGCGCCATCTTTGGTGAGCTATTGTTTGTGTCGGGCGGCGCTGGCGCAATTGCCAATCGACTGACTCAGCTGGCGGGCACGGCCCTGGCGCCTTGGGCGCTGGCGGGAGCGGGCCTGCTGGTGGCAATCCCGGTGTTTTTTGATGTGGCGCTGGTTCTGTTAATGCCGTTTCTATACGCCATGTGTCGCAACACGGGAACGCCGTTGCTGAAGCTGGCGCTGCCGCTGCTATGTGGCCTGGCGGTGGCCCACGCCTTTATTCCGCCAACCCCAGGACCGGTTGCGGTCGCCGGCATTGTGGGGGCTGAACTGGGCTGGGTGATTGTGTTCGGTCTGGCGGCGGGTGTTCCCGCGCTGGCGGTTGGGGGAATTTGGTTTGGCGGTATCGCCTCGCGAATAACCGTGGCGGGCGTTCCGGCGCTGCAGGCCGACCCAGCCAGTCGGGAAAACCACATGGCGCCCAGGCCGGCCAGTATGGCCTCGGCACTGGCCCTCATTACCTTGCCCCTGGCCCTCATTCTGGCATCAACCATCACGGCAGCGGTGCTGCCGGAAGCCAGCGCTCTGCGGGTGAGTCTTGGGCTGTTGGGGCACCCGGTAGTGGCACTGTTGCTAACCACCGTGCTGTCCATTTTCTTTCTTGGTACACGCTGCGGGCTTTCTCTGCAGGCCATCCAGGACAGCGCCAGTCGCGCCCTGCTACCAGTGGGGATGGTGATCTTGGTTACCGGAGCCGGTGGAGTTCTGGGCAAGATGTTGCTGGCGGCTGGGGTGGGTGACTCACTTGCGCCCAAGCTGGCAGAGCTGGATACATCGCTGCCGTTGATCGGGTTTTTGATTGCCGCCACGCTGCGGGTGGCGCAGGGTTCCGCCACCGTGGCGATGGTAACCGCAGCCGGGTTTGTGGCGCCGCTGCTGTCAGCTGGCGACTCACCGGCACCGCTGCTAGCGGCGGTTACGGTGGCTATTGCCGCAGGCGCTACGGTGTTGTCTCACGTGAACGATTCGGGCTTTTGGCTGGTCAGTCGCTATCTGGGCCTGAGTGAAAAACAAACCCTGCAAACCTGGACGGTGGCCACCACGCTGCTGGGCGTTACCGGCCTGCTGTCCGTCTTGTTGCTCAGCAGCTTCCTTTGACTTACCAGTAGTAGCCATAAAGCCCAATCAGCGCAGCGGTGATAATCACCGCGCTTAGGTTAAAGCGCGCATCGGTCTCAAACGAGACCCCGGCTAACGTAATGGTCGACTGGCCTTCGCCCGCCGGTTTCATTTGAGACACCACAATGGTGAGCACGCAGCAGGCCAAGAATACATAGCCCACTCGGTCCATAAACGGCACGTCCGGCAGGTAGAGTCGAAACAGCAACGACAGAACCGCCGAACCAATGGCGCCCACCAGCGCGCCCGCGGCGTTAGCGCCTTTCCAAACCATGCCAATGACAAAAATGGCCACAATGCCTGGCGTGAAAAACCCGGTGAATTCCTGAATGTACTGAAACGCCTGGTCAAACGATCCCAGCAGCGGTTGGGCCGCCAATCCGGCAATAATCAGCGCCGTCAGTGAGGTCAATCGCCCTACGGTAACCAGTCCCTGTTCGCTGGTGTTGGGTCGCAAGGGCTTGTATATATCCAGGGTGAAAATGGTGGAGATGGAATTCATCATAGAGCCCACGGAGGACACAATGGCGGCAATTAGCGCTGCAAAAATCAGCCCGCGAATGCCGTTCGGCGCCAGCTTCATCATCTCTGGATAGGCGTTGTCCGGTCGGTCGATGCCCGGTGCCAGCATGGCAGCCGCAATCCCCGGCACAACAATAATCAGCGGCATGAACAATTTTAGAAAACCGGCAAACACGATGCCGGCCTGGGCTTCGCGCACGCTCTTGGCGCCCAGGGCGCGCTGAATAATGTATTGGTTAAAGCCCCAGTACGACATGTGCATTACCCACATGCCGCCCAGCAGTACCCCTAACCCCGGCAGGTTGGCGTATTCCGGGTTGTCTTTGCTCAAAATCATGTCGAACTTTTCCGGCAGTTCAGCCATGAGCAAACCAAAGCCCGCAATCGGCCCGCCGCCGTCGGCCACCGCGTCCAGGGTGATCCACGCAATGAGAATGCCGCCGACCACCAGGATCACCACTTGAATGATGTCGGTGAGTGCAACCGCTTTAAGGCCGCCGTACAAACTATAGGCTGCGGCAAAAACCGCTAGGCCAGCAATCGCGATCGGTTTTTCCAGGCCAGTGAGCGTATTAATGGCCAACGCTCCCAGCCATAAAATGGCGGTGAGATTGACAAACACGTAAACGCCCAGCCAGAACGTGGCCATCACAGACTTCACTGTGCTGTTGTACCGCTTTTCCAGATACTGAGGCATGGTGGTAATGCCGTTTTCCAGATAAATGGGCAGCAGAAATTTTCCCACCAGCAGCAGCGCGATGGCGGCAGTCCACTCGTAGGAGGCGATAGCCAAGCCAACGGCAAACCCGGAGCCGGACATACCAATAATCTGCTCTGCAGAAATGTTAGCGGCAATCAGCGAGGCACCAATGGCCCACCAGGGTAAGCTTTTTCCGGCTAAAAAATAATCTTCAGAATCTTTGCTGTGGCCTTTTGGCTCGCGGGAAATCCATAGGGCAATGGCAATCAGCGCGACGGCATAAATGCCCACAATACTGAAGTCCAGATTCGACAAGCTCATGGGGTATCTCCCGCCAGGTCAGGGCAATTCGTATCGTTTGGTGAAGCGCTGGCCAAGGTCACGCTGGACAGGTCTAACGTTAATGGTCCGCCGCTAGCTATCTGCACGGCGGTAATGGCCGTCATGTCGGCGCCCGCCGCCGCAAAACATTTAAGAGGCAACGATAACGTGGCTAGTGAACTGTCAGTAGTTAGCTGTTGCACACCCGCGGTGACCGGTACGCTGGCCATGCAGCCGGCACCGCACATCACCATCAGGTTAACCGTTGTACGGGGGTCGATGGCTTGCACTTCCATCGTCAGCGCCAGTGCCACATCGCCGTTGCTCTCGCGCATCCAGTTTTTTTGTCCATCACCCGCCAGGGTCATCAGCGCGGGCGAGCTGCCGCTCCACTGAACCCGCCAGGCGTCTTCCTGGCCGCCCACATCCACTGGCCGTGCTGAGAGCGCGCCGTTGTCCAAGTTGCCCGGGCCGTCACCTAATTGAGCAACCTGGCCCTGGGAAATCATTAGCAGTTGCCAGCCTGGTGCGGCTTTGCCTTTCATCAGCAGGGTGTCGGCGGAGCCGCCAAGATTGTCCACTTTTGGGTCTTCGCTTAAGGGGCCATTCCACTGGGTGTCGGCAAACTTCAGGCCATAACCCAGTGGGAACTGGGGCGTTTGTCCGTCGCCACTATTGAGAGGGGTTTGCGCAGCATTGGCGGGCCAGGACATGGGCAAAGTGCCCTTAAAATCTTCGCTGCCAAACAGCACATCGGCGACGCCGCCGCCTTCCGAGCCGGGTAACCAGGCCACCACAAAGGCATCGCTCAGATTAATCTCCGGGTTCACCCATAGCGGCCGTCCAGTGAGGAATACACTAATTACCGGCACCTTGTTATCAGCCAGATGGCGCAGCGTGGTGAGGTGCCCTGCTGCCTGCGGGGCAAACGCTACGTGGTCACGGTCGCCTTTGAATTCAGCGTAGGGTTGTTCGCCGAACACGACGATGGCGCCGTCAATGTTGCCATGGTCGCCGGTGCCTTCCGGGTCGAGGATTAATTCACCGCCGGCCGCCGATACTGCCTGTTGCAGGCCAGCAAAAATGGACGTGGCGCCGGGGAAATCCGCGTTGGTCAAATCAGTGCCCTGCCAGGTCAACGTCCAGCCGCCACTTTGTTGGGAAATATTGTCAGCGCCTTCGCCGGTAACCAGATAGCGGCCGGTGGGTTTCAGCGGCAGCACGCCGTCCTGGTTTTTTAACAACACTAAAGATTCGCGCACGGCCATTCTTGCCATGAGTCGGTGGTCCGGTGAGCCAAGCAGGCTAAGGTCGCCGGCGTGGGGCCGTTCGGAGGGTTTGGGGGCATCAAACAACCCGGCGCGTAGTTTTACCCGCAATATTCGTCGTACTGCATCGTTTAACCGCTCCGCGGGAATTTCCCCGCTCTTAGCCTGTTCCAGCAGGCTGTCATAAAGGCCGCGCCAGCTGTCTGGCGCCATGTACATGTCGAGCCCCGCCAGCAGAGCCTGAGGGCAGTTTTTGTTGGTGCATCCTGGGATTTGGCCGTGGCCATTCCAGTCGCCAACCACAAAGCCATCAAAGCCCCAGCGCTCTTTTAGCAGCCCGGTGAGCAGGCTTTTATTGCCGTGGTGTTTAACGCCTTGCCAGCTGGAGAAAGAGGCCATGACCGCTTGCGCGCCAGCGGAAAGCGCCGCAGGGTAGGGCGTGCCGTGAAGGGCTTTGAGGTCCGCCTCGGTAACCTGAGCATCACCCTGGTCGCGTCCCAGTTCGGTTCCTCCGTCGGCCAGAAAATGTTTGGCGGTGGCGATGACCCGGCTGTTGTCCAGGAACCGATCGCTTTGCAGTGGGCCTTGCAGGCCTTCGATCACAGTACTGGCGTATCGAGTGACCCGCTGGGGGTCTTCTGAATAACTTTCATAAGTCCGGCCCCAGCGATCATCCCGGGCAACCGCCAGGGTGGGGGCAAAGGTCCAGTCCAGACCCGTTACCCGCATTTCCAGTGCCGTGACACGACCGATGCCGCGCATCAGATCCGGGTTGTCCGCAGCGCCAAGGCCAACATTGTGGGGAAACAAAGTGGCGCCAATCACGTTGCCATGGCCATGCACCGCGTCGCTGCCCCAGATTAGCGGGATCACTGGCCCGGGCAGGGATGAATCGGTGGACGCGAGGTAGAACTCGTCGGCCAATGCCAGCCACTCCGTTGGCGCGGCGTATTGCTGCCCTCCGGGCGCTGAGTTGCCTCCATTAAGCACCGAGCCAATGCGGTATTGGGCGGCTTCAGCCGGGGTTATTGAGGCAATGTCGGGCTGCACGATTTGGCCAATTTTTTGCTCCAGCGACATCTCGGCGAGCAAATCGTCCAGGCGCGCTTCGATAGCGTCATCGCGAGCAAACGGTGCGGAGAGCGTTGGCCAATTTTCAGGATTCACCGTGCCCGCAGCCGGCCGCGCAAGGTCCGGCGCTGCGACAGCCTCCGCAGATGCAGGCTCATCAGCGCTGCAAGCCGCTAAGCTCAATGCAGTGGCTAAAGAGATAGCGGCGTAAAAATGGGTTCGTAAAGTTCGCTGATTGTGTAGCCCCATGAAAATTCTCACTCAATGCTGGGTAGAGTCGTGCGGCCTTGCCAATAGCCCTCAGGCGGCGCGCTGAAATTGATCGTAGTGCAGGTGGCAGGCGCACCCGTGCAGTCCGGCAAACTGGCGCTGAACTACAAAGGTTGGCGTGCGCGTCAAATGTTCAGAAAAGCGGCCTTTGGCTTCAAACTCTTGGCGAAAAATTGCTTCTCTGCCGTCACCCACCAGGTAAGCCAAACCACCCACCAAATACGCTCCGCCCCAGGCGCCATAAACCATCACCACGTCGCCGGCGAACGCGCCAAACGCGCCGCAAAACAGGTCTATAGCAGCGTTGGCGTTGGCATTGCCATCTTTTGCTGCACCCACAATGTACTCCGGTGTGGCATTTTCATCACCGCCGAACATGCTGCTGTAGATATTGACCAGGCCAGGCCCAGACACTATGCGCTCCCAGGACAGGTGGTCGTAGCGGGTGCCTAGGGTTTCTGCGAGTTGTTTTTGGACGTCATTTTGCGGGGCGAAGGTCATGTGGCCGCCCTCGGTATCAAGCACGTGGGTCTGCCCATTGCGTTGGCTGACCGCGCTAACGCCCAAGCCGGTGCCGGGGCCCAGCATAGCGCTGACGGGAAAGTCGACGCTGCGATGATAAAGACTTCCCACTACCCGCAGGTCGGCAGGGGTGAGGGTAGGCAGCAACCATCCGTTAGCGCCAAAGTCGTTCAGCAGGCGAAGGTCGGACAGCCCTAAATCGCGAACCAGCTCGCTGGCGGAAAACTCCCAGTGGCCATTGGTTAGCGACACGCGATCGCCGACGATTGTGCCGGCGATGGAAATGACCGTCGGTCGTGCGCAGGACACGCCTACATATTGGCTGAGATACCAGCGAATGGCCTCAGCAATGGTGTTCCAGCTTCGAATCGTGCGCCGAGTGGGCTGGAAAAGTTCATAGTGCGGGGCAGACCCCAATGACCGATCGTCCCCAACATGGGATGCCCCTGAACGCACCAAGGCAAACCGGATGTGGGTTCCGCCAACATCGGTCACCAGAGCGTCCGCAACAGACGGCGTTGAAGAGCTTGAAGGCTCAGGTAGTTCAAAAGTCGACACGGCTTTTCCAAAATGACAGCGCTATCATTTAATCGGTGATATTGCCTCTGAGTCAAGCGTTGTGTTTACTGGTTCGGCGAAAAAAGCCGGTTAAAGCGAGGCAGAAAAGCGTCTGGAGAAATGCAAAATCCGAGGGTCAATAACCGCTCAACGACTTACCGGCCCGGTGGATGCGCGGCGAATCAAACGGTACTCCAATTTACGTTTGGGGTCGGTTTTTCCCGTCTCAATCAGTTCCAGCAACATTTCAACGGCAGCGGCGCCCATGGCGGAGGTTGGCTGGCGAATGGTGGTGAGTCGAGGCCACACGCTGTCAGCCAGCTCAGTGTCGTCAAAACCTGCAACGGACAGCTGTTCGGGCAGTTTCAGCGACAGTTCATGGGCCGCGGTTAGCACGCCGGCCGCCATATCGTCGTTGCTGGCAAAGATGGCGGTAGGGCGATTGGCTTGCGTAAGCAGGCGGCGCCCGCCGTCGAGGCCAGACTCAAAGCTAAATCGTCCGCTGACCACCAGTTCGGCTTCTTGTTGCAGGCCGTGAGCGTCTAGCGCACGGGTGTAGCCGGCAAGCCGATACTTGCTGGCTACGTGATCCGGATGGCCGCAAATGAAGCCAATTCGCTGATGGCCCAGGGCAATCAAATATTCCGTCATCTCCCGGCTGGCCTCCTCATCGTCTTGGAAAACGTAGGGAGAAACCTCATGTTGGCTGCCTGGGGCGATCCTCACTAGCGGCGTCTTGCGGCGCGCAATGGCGTCAATTACGGCAGTAGACTCAGCCACCGGCGGCGACAAAATCACGCCATCCACATGGGTTTCATCAATCAGCGCAGTGACATTGGCCTCGGTATTGGGGTCGTTGATGGCGCAGGGCTGGAACAGCAAACGGAAATTGCTGTGGGTTGCGCGCTCATAGGCGCCCATTTGCATGTGGTAAACGTAGTTGGCACTGGGATTGTCATACACCAACGCTATTTGGTGGGAGCGACGTCCGGCCAGCGTACGGGCCACCTGGCTGGGCCGATAATTGAGCTCCTCCGCCGCCTGTTGCACCCGCTGACGGGTTTCCGGGCGAACGTTTGGCTCGTTGTTCAGCACCCGGGAGACGGTCTTAATCGACACGCCTGCGGCAGCGGACACTTCATTAATGGTGACTTTACCCACGACGGGTCAGAAGCTAAACCAATCGGTGAGGGAAAGAAAGGCTTGTGTCGCCTGTCTGCAGTGACCGGCGGCCTGTTCGAAACGTTGGGTCATGGCCTTATCACCGCGTATTTGCTCAGCACAGCGCAGAAAGCCGTCGGTTGGCAGAATTCTTGACAGCGCTGTCATACCGGATTATCTTTTGGGCATTGTTTAGTCACAGCAACGCCCGGTGTAAGCCCGGAGAGGGGAAACCAGCATGACCAGAAGCCAACGCCCACTAGCGCCAATTTCCACAAGAAATCATCATCGCATTCAGCGCCGCGCCGTGTCGGCCGCCGTTGCCGCTGCCTTAGCCTTTCCAGCGTATGCGCAGAACAACAGCGCACCCGACGAGGTCGTTGAGGACGAAATGCTGGAAGAAATGGTTGTTAAAGGCGTTCGCCAGAGTTTGCAGAACGCCAGGGCGATTAAGCGCGACGCCGATACCTTCGTCGATGCTATTTCGGCTTCCGACATCAATGCATTGCCGGACGTGAGCGTATTGGAAGCGCTGCAGCGAGTGCCAGGCATCTCCATCGAGCGCTTTGCCTCTCCCAACGACCCGGATCATTTTTCCACCGAGGGCAGTGGCGCCATTTTGCGTGGTTTGCCGCAGACGCGAACTTCGCTAAACGGGCGTGACACATTCTCTGCCAACAGCAGCCGGGGCTTAAGTTTCCAGGACATACCGCCGGAACTCACCGGCGCTGTGAAAATTTTCAAAAACCAAACGGCTGACATGGTGGAAGGAGGTATCTCCGGCACCATCGATCTCATTACCCGCAAGCCCTTTGATGCGGAAGGCCAGGTCATGGCGTTCTCCGCCCAGGCTAACGCCGGCGACATCGCGGACGAAACCACCGGCGGTTTTGCAGGCCTTTACAGCAACCGATTCGAGCTAGACAGCGGAGCTGAAATTGGCGTGTTGTTCAGCTATTCAAATACCGACCTGGATTTCCAGAGTGACGGTGTGGAGGCGGGCCAACACAACCTTGTGGCTGATGCTGCGGGTTCAGGCCAAGATCGGTTTGTCCCTATTAACGGCGGCATTCGAAGCAACTTCACCGAACGCTCCCGGGAAGGTATCGCGGCCACCGTTCAGTACGGCAACGCCAACGACACATTCAGCGGTCTGCTGCAGTACATCCGATCCGACAGCGGCACCGACTGGTTAGAGCGGGCCTTCTTTTCTGATGACCAAGGCGGGACAGTGGGCGCCGGCGCGGTCTTCGATGGCAACTCGTTTACGTCTGGCGTGATTAGCAATGTGGCCAATGGATTTGGTCCACAAACCCGCCAAAGCCAAACAGACTCTTTAGTCGAAGACCTGTCGCTGAAGCTGGAATTTCGCCCCACCGACCGGTTGGCCATTACCGGCGATGTGCAGTTCATCGACGCCACGACTGACGTCACTGACCTCACCGTATTCGCCGGCTTGCTGCCCGTGAACGGCAACGGAATTGATATTGGTCTGGACTTAAGCCAAAGCGTTCCCGACGTCACGTTTATGGCTCCGGCGGGCTCAGGCCAAACCGACCAGGAGTTTTTTAACGACCCATCCAACTATTTCTGGCGCGCCGCCATGGATCACCTGGAAGAAAGTGAAGGTGACGAGTTGGCGCTGGCGCTGGACGTGGATTACACCCTATTTGATTCAGGCTTTGCCCGCTCTGTCGAAGCGGGTGTGCGCTTCGCTGAACGTGATCAAACCACCCGCTGGTCAACCTTCAATTGGGGCAACCTTTCAGAAGCCTGGAACGGCGGCTTTGCCACCTTTGACGGCCAACGCAACCAGGCCGCGTTCAATTCTCCGGCTGCCGGACAATTTACCTTCAGCGATTTCCATGGCGGTAACGCCGGCGGAATTCCTGGTGGTACAGGGCTGTTTCCTAACGCTGAGCTGGTCGCTAACTACGATGCGTTTCTGCAGGGCATAGCGCCCTTTGGTCGCACCGACCTGGCGGGTCGCGGTGGCGTTGTCGATAACTTCTATCTGCCGGCAGAAATCAACGAAACCACGGAAGAAAACACCGCGTTTTACGTGAAGCTGAACTTCGAAACAGACGACCCGCGCCTGAAGGGTAATGTCGGGCTGCGCTATGTAAATGTGGATACCACCGTTGGCGGCGGCATTACCTTTCCAACGCTCAACCCCAACGCAGCGGCGTTTGCCTCGGCAGATGAAGTGGCATTCGCTAACGGCACCAGCAACACGGCTGCTGCCGAAAGCTCCTACGACACGATACTGCCCAGTCTAAACGCCAAATACGCGTTTGACGATGATCTGTTCCTGCGCTTTGGTTACTCCAAAGCCATTTCGTTCCCAGATCTGGGTAACCTGCGCTACAACTTCAATATTAACCCGCGCACGGTCACTGACGCTGATGGAAATCCCGACATCATCGGTTGGAACCAGAACAGCGGTAACCCGTTCCTGGAGCCCATGGAGGCGGACAACTTTGATCTGTCCATAGAAAAATATTTTGGCCGCAGCGACTTCGTCAGCTTTGGTATTTTCTATAAAGACATCAGCAATTTCTTTGCGACCGACACGGTACCGACAACGGTAACCAATCCCAGCAATGGAGCCAGCGCTATTGTTGATATCAACCAGCCCATCAACGTGGGTGATGCCAACATCAAAGGTGCCGAGTTTGCTTACCAGCAGTTCTTTGACAGCCTGCCAGGCGTTTGGAGTGGTTTGGGCGTACAGTTCAACATGACGTACGTGCAGGACAGCGACGTGCCCAACCAAAACACCCGGGCGGTGCAAGCCTCCAGTTCGTTGGGTGCGCGAACGTCTATCCCCTTTGAGGGGCTGCCGCTGCAAGGGGTTTCAGAACTCACGTATAACCTGATCGGCATATTCGAAAACGACAAAGTTCAAGCCCGACTGGCTTATAACTGGCGTGACGATTACCTGCTGACCATCCGCCAGGTGAACCTTGGCCTACCAGTGTTTAACGAATCCAGGGGGCAGTTGGATGGGTCAATTTTCTATCGCTTCAGCCCGAACTGGGAAGTAGGGCTGCAGGGTACTAACCTCCTGAAAGAAGAGGTGGTTACCCGCATGCAGGTAGACCAAGTGGGCAATCAGGTGTTCAGGTCTTCGTTTGTGTTCGATCGACGCCTGGCGCTGATGCTCCGCGCAAGCTTCTAACTCTCCCGCCGCAGTGCAATGGAATTTCTTTCCGGCTGCGGCGTTTTTTCTCGATGACGTGTTAGGCGGTGCGTTAAGCTTGAGGGCATGAGTTCATTCTTAGTTTCCTGCGTAAGCAATTGTTGCCGAAATGGCCAATGTTGTTGTAAGCCCAGCATAAGCGTTGGGTCAAAGAAATCATGAGTGACCCAATTCAACGACTGGTGATTGTGGGTGGTGGGTCCGCAGGCTGGATGACTGCTGCGGCTCTATCCAGCGTGCTGCCGTCAAATCGTTACTCCATCACCCTGGTTGAATCCGAAGCCATTGGCACGGTGGGCGTTGGCGAAGCCACTTTGCCCCATCTTCGCTTTTTCAATCAGCGTTTAGGCATCAGCGAGCCGGAGTTTATGCGCGAAACTCGGGCGACCTACAAGCTCGGTATCGAGTTTAACCACTGGGGCAAGTTGGGTGACTCGTATATCCATCCATTTGGTGAATTTGGCCGGCCCATCAACGGCATCGGATTTCACCATTACTGGCTAAGGCTGCGCAGTTCGGTCAGCGCCGACCCTATCGGTGACTACTCCCTGCCGGTAGTTGCAGCACAGGCCGGGCGGTTTGCCTATCCGGCCACCGATCCGGAATCCATCCTCTCCAGCTATTCCTATGCTTACCAGATGGATTCAACCCTGTATGCCAAGTTCCTGCGCGGCCGGGCCGAATCTCAGGGTGTGACTCGGGTTGAAGGGCTTATTGGTGAGGTTAAGCAAGATTCAGCATCGGGCAACATTACCGCAGTAAAAACCCAAAACGGCAAGGAAATCGAAGGCGATCTGTTTGTGGACTGCAGCGGTTTTCGAGGGCTGTTGATTGAGCAAACGCTAAATGCCGGATACGAAAACTGGCAGCACTGGTTACCCTGTGATCGAGCCGTTGCGGTGGCCTGTGAAACCGCTGGCACGCCGCTGCCCTATACCCGAGCAACGGCGGACCGGGCCGGCTGGCGTTGGCGCATTCCGCTTACCCATCGCACGGGAAACGGCCATGTATATTGCAGTGAGTTTACCGACGATGAAACGGCCCTGAATTCGCTGCTGGAAGGCCTTGACGGCGCGCCCATTAACGACCCTAACCCGTTACGTTTTACCACGGGTCGGCGTCGTCGCATGTGGGTCAAGAACTGTGTTGCCATTGGCTTGTCTGCCGGGTTTTTAGAGCCATTGGAGTCCACCGGCATTCATCTGATTCAGCTCGGTATTATGAAGCTAATGGAATATCTTCCTGGCAGGCCTCACGACCCAACCTGCGCTGATGAGTTTAATCGGTTGATGCAGATGGAGATCGAGCGAATCCGGGATTTTCTGGTGCTGCACTACACGGCGACCCGACGCGATGACTCGCCATTTTGGGATCATTGCCGCACCATGCGGCGGCCGGACTCGCTGAATGAAAAGTGGGAGCTGTTTGCTCGTCGCGGGCATGTTGATCGCTATACCGAAGGGCTATTTCTAGAGCCGAGCTGGATTGCGGTTTACCTCGGGCAGCGGGTCATCCCGCAGCATTATGATCCGCGTGTCGACGCCATCTCGCTGACAACCTTAGGCCAGGCCATGTCCAACATGACCGGCTTGATAAAGGGCGCTGCCAACAGCTTGCCGGAACATGCCAAGGCCTTGGAAAGCTTGCGCGACGAGCAAGTCCAGCCTAACCAAGGGTGGAAGCAGTCCGCGATGAGCCTTTACCGCGCAACATGAGTCGCCCAGAAAAGCTCAAAGATGTAATCATTGTTGGGGGCGAACTCTGGGGCTGGGTGGTGGCCGCAGTGCTGGGCCGGCGGCTAGGAAAGTCGGGGGTAAAGATTCACCTTGTCGAGGACCCGCAGACTATTGTCACGCCAGGGTCTTTGACCACGCTACCGGTGGCGAAATTTATCCATCAGCAGTTAGGGTTCAGTGAAGAAGCGTTGATATCGCGCTGTGACGGCCAAGTGGTTTTTGCGACAGGCTTCCACCATTGGGTAGATCAAGGCCAGCGCTTTTGCCTGGGCCAGAGTCAATGCGGGTCGATGATCAACGGGGTCGATTTCCACCACTTTCTCGCCCGCCTTCACAATCAGGGCGAGTCGGTCAGCCTCGAGGACTATTCTATTGCGGTTCACGCGGCGCGCCAGGCCCAGCAGCGATCCGGCGTCTCGATCCCGGTGTCTGGGCTGGATGCGGCGCATTCGCTAAACCTGCATCCAGGGAAATACCGACAGCTATTGCGCGACACTGCGCTGAAGGCTGGGGTGGAGTGGGTCCAAGCGAAACCTGTGCAAATCACAAGACATGCTGAAAGGGGGCATGTAGAGACCCTGGTGCTGGCTAACGGCAGCGAGTGTCGCGGTGACTTTTTCTTCGATTGTTCCGGGACAGGGCGCTGGTTGATGGGCCAGCTGGATGCTGGCTGGCGATGTTTCCCGGGCTTGCCGTCGTTCGATCGCACCAGCAGTGGCCATTGCGACCGACAGCCCGACGGTGCTCTCAACACGGTTACCTGGCAGCCACAGGGGTGGAGTCGGAAGATCCCTTTGGCCGGGAGCGAAACGGTTGAACTGCAATACCCCGGCTGTGCAATGTCTACCGCCGACGTTGAGCAGTGGATCAGCGATCAGTTACCCCACTGCACGATCAACCACCGTTCTCTACAACCCGGCGCGTTGGCCAAACCGTGGCAGGGCAATTGTGTCGCCATCGGCGGCGCGGGAGGATTCGCCGGAGATGCCTTGGTTCCGGAAACCGCCATCTGGCAGAAGGCCATTTCGCTGTGGTTGGACCTATACCCGGATAGCGCCTGCGACCCGGTGCTGGCACGCTGCTATAACCGGGTCATCAACACTGAACTTGAGCGCGTTGCAGAGGTTCATGCCTTACTCAGTTCCCACGCCAGAAAACAAGGCGTTTGGGCGGATGGACAAGTGACTGGCGGGGGCGTTGATGAATCCGGTCGCCGTCGGGCGACAGTGTTCGAGCGAATCGGGCGGGTGCCCATGGGAGAATCTGAGGTGCTCACAGCAGGTGCCTGGGCAGCGCTGCTGACCGGGCTTGGTATCTGGCCCAATCAATACGACCCACTGGCCGACCTGATTGAGCCTGCAGAGTTGGGTACATTGCTCAAACAGTTCAGCACCCAAAGCGCCGAATCAGCACGGGATCAACTGGCAGGCGTTCGACCATGAATCCGAATCGCATTCGAAAAGTGCTGATTGTTGGCGGCGGTACCGCCGGGTGGATGACCGCAGCCGCGCTGTCGCGGGTGTTGCTAAACCAGAGCTGCGAGATCGAGCTCGTTGAATCTGACGCCATCGGAACAGTTGGCGTTGGAGAGGCAACCATCCCTCATATTGGTCGCTTTAATGAACTGCTCGGTATTGATGAAGATGCGTTTCTGAAGTTTACCGGCGGCACCTTCAAACTGGGCATTCAGTTTAACGACTGGGGCAAAATTGGCGACTCCTATCTGCACCCCTTTGGCGTGTACGGGGCGCCGATGGACGCCATTCCCTTTCATCACTACTGGCTGAAGCTCAATCAAGGCAGCCAGGTGAAACCGCTGGACCATTTTTCCCTGGCCTGTATGGCCGCGCCCAAGGGCCGCTTTACCCGACCTTTGAATATTCCGAAGTCACCGCTGGCGCAGATTGTGTACGCCTTTCACCTGGATGCCGGCCGCTACGCCCAGTACCTGCGCGGCTACGCGGAACAGCGAGGCGTCAAACGTACAGAAGGCAAAGTGGCGCAGGTGCGCCAGCGAGGCGAAGACGGTTACATCAGCGCTGTCGTCACCGATGATGGCCGTACCCTGGACGCCGACCTGTTTATTGACTGCAGCGGCTTTCGCGGTCTGTTAATTGAGCAGACCTTAAAAACGGGATACCTGGATTGGTCAGAGTATTTGCCGTGCAATCGTGCAGTGGCGGTGCCCTGTGCAGCCAACCAGCCGCCGCTGCCGTATACCCGGTCCACTGCGTTATCCGCGGGCTGGCAGTGGCGTATTCCGCTGCAGCATCGGCTGGGCAATGGGTATGTGTATTGCAGTGAGTATCTGGATGACGACGCGGCCACCGCGACGCTAATGGGTCGGCTCGAAGGTGAGGCCCTGGCCGATCCGCGAACGCTGGGGTTTACCACCGGCCGGCGGCGTGAGTACTGGAACAAAAATGTCGTGGCTATTGGGTTATCCAGCGGATTTCTTGAGCCTTTGGAATCTACCAGTATTCACCTGATTCAATCGTCCATTGCCAAGCTCATCGGGCTGTTTCCCACCCGCGACTTTGATCCAGCTGGTCGAGAAAAATTCAACGCCCAATCGGTGGATGAAATTGAGAGTATTCGCGACTTTCTTATCCTGCACTACAAGGCGACGCAGCGGGATGATTCACCCTTCTGGGATTACTGTCGCAACATGAATATCCCGGACAGTTTGCGCCAGAAGATAACGCTATTTGAAGCTGAAGGTCATTTGTTTCGCGACAATGACGAGTTGTTCTCCGAAACCAGCTGGCTGGCGGTGATGATAGGGCAGGGCATCGTTCCGCGAGGTTACCATCCGCTTGTTGATACCTTCGATGCCGCGGCTATCAGTCAGCACCTGGGCGGTTTGGTAGAAGTAATCGAACGCTCTGCGCAGGAGATGCCCGATCACAGCGACTTTATCAGCGAACATTGCGCGGCTGGGCAGCCGTTATAAAGGGTTTGCGATCACTATCCCTTTTAGGCGTGGCGTTGTTGCTATTGAGCGACGCCGCCACATCCCAGCGTCTTGTCCCTCAGTTGGATTCCGAGCCGAGGCCGGATCCGGCGATGTTCACAGACTTGCCTATGATTTTTGATCCCGGCCACCTGCGCGTAGCGCCCATCCTTAACTTCAGCAACGTGACGGTGAGAGCCGGGCTGAATGTTCGCCATGAAACCAGCGCCGTGCAACGCAGCGACCCGGAGCGCATTGTTGCTGGCGTTGCCGCCGGAGACTATGACAACGACGGCTTCATCGATCTGTACGTGGTGGGTGGAAACGCGGCTACGGCCAACCAGCTGTTTCGATCTATGGGGAACGGTCGGCTGGTTTTTGAGGAAACCGGCGCACAGGCGGGAGTGAGGGTAACGGGCGCCAGAAGCTCAGGCCCACTGTTTGCTGACCTGGATGGCGACAGTCAACTGGATCTGCTGATCGGCGCCATTGAAAACGAACCGGTACGGGTTTTTCGCGGCCTCAGAAACGGCACCTTCAAACCCGCAGACAATGACGCCGGTTTCACCGACCTTGCGCGCAAGAACACCTTCTCGGCGGCGTTGGCCGACTACGACGGCGATGGCGACCTGGATGTGGCGTTCAGTCACTGGGATTGGGCGCCGGACCGCACCGAATTTCCGCCTATCGCGCAACCGCAAACCCTGTGGGCCAACAACGGACTGGGCCAATTTTCCGATGCCAGCGAAGGTAGCGGCCTCGCTGAGCTGGTGGGCGGCGACGGCCGAGATTACAGCTTTACGCCCAACTTTGCCGACATCAACAGCGACGGCTGGCCGGACCTGCTAATGGCCTCTGACTTTGCCACCAGTCAGGTGTTTCTCAATACTCAGGATGGACGCTTTTTGGAAACCACCGATTCGGTGATCAGCGATGAAAATGGCATGGGCGCCGCGGTGGCAGACTACGACAACGACGGCGACCTGGACTGGTTTGTCAGCGCGATTGCCAGCGAAGCCACTGTCAGCGATAGCGGGTTCAGTGGCAACCGGCTGTATCAAAACAACGGTTCGGGGGAATTTACTGACGTCACTGATGCAGCAGGCGTGCGCATTGGCGGCTGGGGTTGGGGGGCGTGTTTTGCCGACTTCAACAACGATGGCCATCTTGATCTGTTCCACGTCAACGGATGGGTGGATGAGCGATTTGCCGGCGGGTTGTCGCGGATGTTTTTGTCTGATGGTGCCGGCGGATTCTCAGACGTCACGCTGGATGTCGGAATCTTCAGCGATCGAGAGGGGCGTGGCGTGGTGTGCGCCGACCTGGACCGCGATGGCGATATCGATTTGTTTATCGTTAACAACAACGAGTTTGCCGAGCTGTATCAAAACAATCTGGACTACGGACATAACTGGCTAACGGTGCAGCTGCGCTCCGAAGGCCCCAATACGCGGGGGGTTGGTGCCATGGTGTGGCTAACTACATCCGAGGGCACACAGCTGCGGGTGATTACCGCCGGTAACAATTTTGTCTCCCAAAATCCTGCTGAGGCCCACTTCGGTCTAGGCGAACAGAACGCGATTACCGCTCTGCGCGTGCAGTGGCCTGACGGTCGTATCAGCGAGCAGCACAACGTTGCCGTTAACCAACTACTGGTGGTGTACAACAGCCAATGAAATTTTCTCAAACGCTCCCCGCAGCAATTTTGGTGTTGGTGGCTTGCGCCAGTTCATTGGCCCCTCAGAGCGCCACCGCGCAAGTCAGTGATCCCGCGCCAAGTATTCACCTCAACCAGCTTGGGTTCAAGCCCGGTGGATTGAAGCAGGCGGTAGTCGTTGACGCGGCGGGTGATGAGTTTGAGGTGCTGGACGCGGGTACGCGGGCGCAGGTGTGGTCTGGCGTGCTGTTGCCTGCTCGCCGTTGGAAGCCTTCCGGTGAAACGGTCCGCCTCGCTGATTTTTCTGCGCTGCGCACTGCCGGTGAATATGTGGTTCGGGTGT
>JBGCET010000057.1:0-56141 GCA_045106555.1 Lysobacterales bacterium
CCGAGGAGAATTTGTGTTTACCGTCGATGTGTTGCCAACCATTGCCGATGCGCTTGGTATCGAGTTGCCTTGGGCGACTGATGGCACCTCAGTTCTTTCGAACGAGTTTCCAAAAAGAGAAGATCTCTCGGTCTTCTTCAACAAGATAAATTACACCCTGACTCCAGCACAAATTTTCAACCCCAACGCGATTCCCGGCCGGGTAGAAAAATTTGGCACTCGTACTGCATTGGACACAGTCCACGTGAAAAACGAACACGACGACTTGATAGGGCAGCGCGTTGCCGAGGCGCCCGTTGAGCCGATACCTAACGCCCCGCGATTTGTTGGCAACATTGGCCAATTAGAAAGCATCAACTTAACAGGTGACTACCTACCTCTGGTCTTCAAGGGCAAGATCTTCGGTAGTGGAATCGAAAACGCAGGCTGGATCGCGATGGCCGTGAACGGCATCGTCGCGACGTTAGCACCGGCGTACCACAAGGGGGAAGCATTAGAATTCTCAGCATTTGTGCCAGCCTCCGCGCTCAGAAATGGTTCAAATGAAGTGTCGCTGACGCTTATTATTGAAGGAGAAAACGGCGCTCGCCGTTTGGTGCCAATTCAGTCGCCACAAAGTGAAGTGAACTACACAATTTCAGCGGCAAATGATGGCAGCACGGTCGTCACCGCAGGCGAACGGCACGTTTCTATCGTTGAGCAGCGCTTTAAAGGAGGGGCCGGCGGATTGACTATAAACGGCTCGGAGGCCACGATTCGCGGCTGGATAGCCGAGATTAAAACCGGCAGGGTCCCTCTCAAAGTGATCGCTTTTGTTGACGAAGAGTTCGTCGGATCGGCGCTGGTGAATGTAGCACGCTTCGATGTGTCAAAGCGCTTTTCCAATAACGACATACTTCGTAGCGGCTTCAGGCTGAATATTCCACTGCGGGCCCTCCAAAAAGACGCCGGAGGTTTACGTCTGTTCGCGTTGATCTCTGAAACGGAAATCGTCGAAATGAAAGTCTTAAGGAGCCTTGTTACGAAGGTCAACGAAACTCTTGCTGAACGGGACTTCGCCTCGTTGGCTGATTGAGTCCAATGCAACAAGTAAATCGCTAGATCAACTACGACCACCGGCAACGGTCAGTTACAGGATATGTCGTTTGACCTTGTCGCAATTCCGAGACTGGCAACCTACTCAGCGAGGCTCACACTGGGTTCGACCCTGAGTGTTTTTCAGCAGCCGATCAAGACGAGCAACCTCAGCCGGCTGGATCGCCAAGCTGAGTGCCTTCTCCAACCATCTCGCTGCTTCGCTGCATTGATTGGATGAAGCGTAGGCCAGTGCAACAGCTTCCGTGGTGGCAACGGACTCCCAGTGATTGTTGGCAGCCAAAGCAAGCGTTAGAGCTTTCTCGGGGTCTCTAAGACCCTCTTTGGCAGTCGATGTGATGTTGGCCAGAGTTACCAGATAACGAGTGTTGTTCGGATCGTTTGCCAGTTCAGTTTCAAGTAGATTTATCGCCAGCTCAGATTGAGAACCTGACAAAAACAATTGCACCTGCAAGAGAATTGAGGATTCGTGTAAGCCCTCGCCGGCACCGGCCCGTTTCGCCATGTTCAGAGCCTGATCCAGATTGCCATTACTGGCCAGAACTTTTGCGAATTCCAAGGCAGCCTGATAATCATCAGGTTTAGCATCCAGCAATCGCTGGTAATAGATCGATCCCGTATCCACACTACCCGATGCAACTTCAAGGCGCGCTAGGTTATACATCGCCGCAGTATTCTCTGGACGCTTGGCCAACACTTCTCTCAGTAGACCCATCGCCTGCTCGATCTGATTGGATTGAGCCAGCGCGGCAGCCAGATTAATCCGCGCCCTAATGCTGTCTGGATTGGCCTGCAGGGCTTGACGATAGGCAGTTGCGGCGTCGCCGTAGGCTCCTGCCTGAAACGCGCGCTGACCCGTTGCCAGCAGCGTGACTTCACTGTTGTTCAGATCAATCATAGATTGAAGATAGGGGTCTTGTGCGGCCAGCCCGATAGCGCCGGCCTGCTTAAGGTGCAATTCGGCTTCAGCCTTTTGCCCGATACCACGATAGGCCCGTCCTAACAAAAAATGTAACCGGTTGGCCTCAGGCCTCAGCGTCACCGCCTGAGTCAGCGCTTCTATGGCGCCCCTGTAATCTTCTATGGCCAGTTTGTGTTCACCCAGCGCAGCCAATAGGTAAGCCGGCGCCTTATCACCGGCGGGCATCGTTGAAATCACTCGTTGGGCGTGGCCAAACTCGCCGAAGTCCCGCCATAACGAAGCGATGCGAATCGCGGCAGGATGGTAATCGGGTTGCGCGGCCAGGGCGACGGTTAATCGCTCGATTGCTAGCTTGCTCTCGCCGCGCTGCTGGGCAAGCACGCCCCGCAAGTAGGCCCATCGCCCGTTGGCGGGGTTTAGCTGTATCGCGTAGTGGTAGTAACTTTCCGCAGCCGCCAACTGGTCATGGGCGTGAAATAACGCACCCAAAGCGCCCAGAGTGTCTGCAGCCGTGTCAGGCGATGTGTCGAGTTGACGTTTGGCCCGAGCAACGGCATCGGATAAGCGTTCAACAACCAAAGGGTCCAGGCCATCCGCCTTGTAGGCAGGCCACTCAATATCTATCCCCGCCAGGCTAACGGCGAGCCATAGAAAAGCCGACCCTAAGCTACTCACCGGCGGGTTCCATCAAGATGTGATATCGCCCAGTTTCAAGTTCTGGATACTGAACCTGAGTATTACCTGGCCAAACAATGGTCAGCCCAGAAAGTTGCTCGCCTCCTATATGGAATCGTAGACGCGGATCATTCGACGACGCATAACTGCCATCTCGATGCACCACGCGGTGAAACTTTCGGCCTGATTTAAGTTGAACCACCACCGAGGCACCAATAGCGGTGGCGCCGCTGGACAGCTTCAAATCTAACCCGAGCCAAGGTTCAGACGGCGCGCGACCGGTGAACAGTTGTGCAGGCCCGTTGCCATTGGCAATCAGAAGGTCGGCGGAGCCGTCGTTGTCCACATCGCCAAACGCTGCGCCGCGCGCGGACAGCTCGCCGAAGAAACTGGAACTAACGTCATCACTGCGTTCAAACCGGCCGCGACCGTCGCTCAGAAAGAGTTGGTTCTGCTGCCCAAAAGGATACTGGCTGCCGGCTGCAAGCTGAGCTTCCTGTGTTCTTACTGCCCCATTCACAGAAAACAGGTCCAGCCCACCATCGTGATTGAAATCAACCCATCCGGCGCCCCAACCGGTATACGCTCGGGTACTCGACGCCAGACCGGCCTTCTGAGTCACGTCCCGAAACTGCAAATCGCCAAGATTTTCATACAGTGTGCTGGTTTCGGTCATGAGATGGGTGAGAAACAGGTCTTGGTCACCGTCCTCGTCAAAGTCTGCAGCCGCAACCCCCATACTGGCCTCTGAGATGCCCCTGCCATTAACTGCAACCCCCGACAGCAGCCCTTCGTCCACAAAGCTGGACCCGCCACCATTAACCCAAAGGTGGTTGTGAGCACCGTCATTGGCGACAAAAAGATCCTGCCAACCATCATTGTTGAAATCTCTGGCAACCACGCCAAGCCCAGGTCCGGGCACATACCCCTTGAGTACAGTCTCGGTAACGTCGGCAAAGCGGCCATCCCCCAAGTTTCTGTAGAGTTTATCGCCTTGGGGCTCAAACCCTGACGGCCCGCAATAATCGCGCCGAGTGGTTGGGGAGTAGCACCGAGGATTTTCTGATAGCGAAAACTCCACATAATTAACGACGTAGAGATCCAACCAACCATCCTGATCAAAATCAAAAAAAGTAGCACTGGTACTCCAGGAATCCCCCTCAGTCAGTGAATTTTTTGATCTCAGATAATTGCCATTACCCTGATTCAACCACAACTGATTCGGACCCAGGTTGGTGAGATAAAAATCCTCCCTGCCGTCGTTGTTTACGTCGGCAACCGCGATCCCCATCCCATATCCCGATGCTCCGGAAAGCGTCAACTTTTTCAACTGCTCCGTGGGCAACTGGTTCAGGAAAACCTGATCCTCCTCCCCATAGACCTCACCGTCGATCTTCCCAGACTGAACCAAATACAAGTCCAGGTCACCGTCGCCATCCCAGTCCAACAGTGCCGCACCAGCGCCAGTAATCTCAGGAAAATAGAAATCCCCGGACGCACCAGTGCGGTGGACAAAATCCAGCCCCAATGCGGCACCAACATCGCTAAGGTTTTGCGTCGAAGCGACGATAAGCAATGAAACTAATGTTTCAATCACGCCCACAATTGTTGACCCTCAAGCCTGGTAGTTCATTATGGAGGGAGCTCCGTGGGGGAGTTTACCTCGAAAAATCCAATGTAATTCAGGAGAAATCCATGTTCGATAAAAAGTCGCTGACCGCCGCCATTGCTATAGCAAGCTTGGGATTTAACCCATTGGCAGCGGCCCAAATTGAGTCGACACAGGATGCTTCGGGCATTGTGTGGCACACCGCTGAAGTTTACGATTCGGCCACGCTGAAAATTTCAGGCCCGTCGGGGCTTCAATCCCAGATCAATTTTCAACAGGGCGAATCGCTATATTTGGATTTCTCGAGCCTGGAAAAATTGGCGTTGGGGAACGGTGCCTACGCGTTTGAGCTGGTGTTAAACGCCGCTCCGCTGGTCTCCGGCAAGGACGCAGAGCTTGTTCAACGGCTCCGCGCCATGGGCAAAGACACAAGTTTCGCGACGCCAGACCGCCTCAGTACAAGCTCAGGCAGCTTCTTATTTAACGGTGATCAGGCCGTAGATCCTGCACTGACTGAAGCCCGTTTTCAAAAAGACATTGTCCAGCAAGATGACGTTATCATCACCCAGAGCCTCTGTGTTGGGCAAGATTGCAACAATGGCGAAAACTTCAGTTTTGACACCATCAGGCTGAAGGAAAACAACCTGCGCCTGCACTTCGACGACACCAGTGTTTCGGCCTCCTTTCCCAGTAACGACTGGCGCATTGTAGCCAACGACTCCTCAAACGGCGGCGGAAACTACCTGGCTATTGAAGATTCAACTGCCGGCCGTCAACCCTTTCGAGTGGATGCTGGAGCGCCTGCAAATTCACTGAGGGTAGATTCAGGCGGAGACGTTGGAATCGGAAACGCAAACCCTCTCGTGCCGCTACACATAACCGATGGCAACAGCCCAACCATGCGTTTGGAACAGGACGGATCTTCAGGCTTTACTTCTCAAACGTGGGATGTTGCCGGTAACGAAACGAACTTCTTCATTCGCGATGTCACCAACGGCAGCAAACTGCCGCTGAGAATTAGGCCTAATGCTCCTTCTGACTCAGTCTATGTGGATTCCGACGGCGACATAGGCCTCGGAACCAACAGCCCAAGCACCTCGCTTCACGTTAGCCGCAGCGGATTTGTCCTGCCGTTATTTCAGAGCACTAACAACTCAGCGGTTCAGGTACGGATGAAAACCGACGACGGTAACCGCAGAGTCCTCGGGCTGAACGCCTCAGATGTTATCCAATCTCAAATCGTACTGGCTAACAATGAAGTTAGAATCGCGGGCACCACTGACACCGCCGACCTTTACGCCACTTTCGATGTCAACGGCCTCAATGTACAGGGATCAATATCGTTGAATGGAACAGCGGTCCATCCGGACTATGTATTTGAGCCAAGCTACGCGCTGGAAAGCATTGAGGATCACGGCAGCTTCATGTGGTCTCAAAAGCATTTGCCCGCTGTAGGCCCGGCCACCGTTGGCGAAGATGGCCGACCCAATCTGGATATTGGCAACAAGACACTAGGCATTTTAGAAGAGCTTGAAAAGGCGCATATTTATATCGAGCAACTCAATGCCAAACTGAAAGATCAAGCTCTGCGCAACTCGCAATTGGAAAATCGCCTGTCCGCGATTGAAGCCAGCCTAAAGCGATGATTTAGCAGCCGCGTCCAAACTGGATACCAACCGTGAGGCACTTGGGGCCGGGTTATCCCGCCTGGCCCTCACGGTTGTTGCCAGGTGTTCTATAAGCGATGTGGATGGCGACACAGCCATGGTTCTGGTGAGCACGTCGGCGGCAGGTTCCTGCGGCTGAGATATATTGTAGTGTCGGACGATGGGATTATAGTTCTCCCACAGCTTTCGGTTTTCAGGGTTGCAGCCCGCCACTAGCAGGAGTCCTGTTGGGTAGGTATCCAGAGCGAGCAGCCAAAGATCAGGGCGGTGCCTGGCCAGACAGTCGGCAATTTTCCAGACATCTCCGGTCCACGCCCTGGTAACGCGATCTCGTTGGGCCTGAACCGGTGAGTTAGGCAAGATGTCGTCGATGACAACCAAGGTATTTGGCCCGGCGCAGGATTCCACATACATGAAATCCCGAAGTACATATTCAAACAAATGACAACCATCGATAAACGCCAGGTCTGGACAAACGTCAAAGTCGTTGGAATTACGAAAGAACTGATCGCTCGTTGATTGAACTACCGTCGTGTTTTCCGATAGGTCAACTGATAGATCCGGCCAGGGGTCAATAGCCAAGGATGGACATTGTGATAACGCCAGACTGTGTCCTTGTCGCACGCCGATCTCAAGATAAGACCGAGGCTTAAGAAACTGGTGTATTTCCCCTAACACCTCCAGATACGGGCGCTCACCCAAGCACTTTTCATCCTCTGTACTTCCAGGCGGGATCTGGGTTGGATCGGGCAGTTTTGGGAGTTCGGGCTTGTTGTTGAATGCGGCTAACGCTAGCCCACGGGATTCGCTGACGCTAAACACACCCACAAGGTCTTTCCACGGGCCTCGAGGATCATGCCAGCAATCCACAAGGTGGGTTTTTGTATAGCGAGCAAGCGCCGACATCGCATCGGGATAGAAGCGATAGCAATCCACAGGATACCGATGAATTGGCCCAGCAGAGGGAACGATCAGGAATATCAGGCCATCCGCTTTGGTAACACGCACCATCTCCGAGAATGTCTCCCAGAAAAACTCAGCGTGCTCTAACGCCTGGCCGGAAATGACGATATCAAAGGTGCAATCTGGGACAGGGATTCTGCCGTCTGGAGGAATCACAATATCCACGGTTTCGTGAGGTGTGAGATCAGCCGCCCGATAGTGGAATTGCGTGTCGTCAAAAAGCTGGCGATAACTGCCGTTGTAGTCGGCCGCACCCACATCAAGAACTTCGATCTTGTCAGCAGAAATGCTAATGCCAGCAGGCCGAACGTAGCAATCCCGGCACCACTGCATGTTTTCCATCGAAGACGCGTGCAATGTTGCTCCCTATTGAATCATCAAGTAACCACTAGGGTTATAGGTGTAATTGGGCCCAAAGAAATCACACATGGCGCGATCAATTACGTACTTTTTTCGCGTTTGGATAAAGTCATGGATTGCCCGGGAAGGGCCATCCTCGTAAGCGGCATACTGGGCTCCAGAAAAGTTGCGGACGATGCCATCTTCCACAACCAAGTAATCGCCTGAGTGGAGCCACGGATCGAAAAACCTCATTACCGCAAGGCACGTCTGAAACGTATGCGCGCTGTCTTCCACAACCAACCAAGGCTTAGGCAACTGCTCCAGGAAATTTGGACTTAAGGCACTGCCCAGATCGTTTGCGTCTCCCAGGAAGTACTGAATCCTGGAGTCTGGATTCTCCACGCGCGGATTGTTGTCCACCTGAATGACTTGGGCGCCTGGGCAGTGAATTGACGACATATCCGCAAACCACAGCCCGCTACCCCCGAATTTCGTACCAATTTCAATAATTGACGCTGGCTTTGTTTTGTCTAAGAGCAAATGGTACAGCGCGAGATCAAAAGGCGACTTGTTGCACATCACACCTCGATAGGTGTAACGCATTACGCCGGCCTGCATACTCGCCAGGACGTTGGGCGGCAGAGCCGAATCAAAATCCGAAAGAGACGTCTTGGGTTTTGCTGTCGATGAAGTCATTAGGGAGCGATAAAGCGCCTGGTGTTTTCCGCCAGCGCGCCAATATAAACCGCAGGCGCGTCCGGTTTTCGGAATGGTTCACCGCGCAGCTCACGGTATTCCTCATCGAACTGTTTTGCCGGGTGAAGATTGGGAGCGACATTAGTAGCCACGCCGCCATGAAACTGATGAAAGGACCCCTCACCCAAAAGGTGGATGTTTGATGCGCCGGGCGCCAACACAGCTCTTCGCATGAAATCCAGATTCGCCAGCCCACCACCCGGCGTCTTAAAACCAGTATCGAACCCCCCGAGATCTTCGAAACTCTCGCGACTAAGAAAAATACAGTTACTTTCGGCAATCGCCGCTCCGTACCCTGGCTTGGAAGATGCTGCTAGACAAGCGATGTCAAACAGCTGATAGCCGTCGTGACGCCAGTCTACGGTTGACAATAACTCGTCCTCACGACTTTGATCGTAACCGTCCAATACTGCCAAATTTTGCAGCTTGTCGCCCAGATGCCAACTCAGAGTGCAGATCACTCCACGAGGATATGCCCGCAGACCCGCCAACGTATGCTGTATCACTCCTGGTGACAACATCCTAGCACCATCGATACACACCCCTATATGAGTTCCCCTTGCGTGGGTCGCCGCGTCATTGATGGCATCAACAGGACTCACTGATTGCGTTTCAAAACGTTGATAAGAAAACTGTCGCCCAAATGCCAAAACCATTTCCGGATCCAACGGTTCGGTGGACCCGTTGTCTACTGCCAGCACCTCCCACTCTGTGCCATCAACACCTCGCTGGTAAGCCTCGCTCATCGTATGAAGCGTGCGCGGAGCCTCGCGACGCATATTGTGAAAAATCACCACAATCGAGAGTGTCGGATTCACGGCGATGTCAGTGTGAGCGTTCAAAAAATTCCAGCTCCAGTAATCCCTGCGGTTTTCCAGAGATCCCTATTTAGGTCGTCCAACATTGTACGTTGGACAGTTCGTCGAGACCACAAACGGGACTTTTCAGCGAAGCGGTTCGCGATTCCCCAAAGGCCCTCTGAAAAAACAGAGTCCTACTGAACGGGGCCCAGCTAAGTCCAAAGTTCGTTTGACTTGAGTTACCATGAGCGATCAACAACAAGATATCCAGAAATGCTGAATCGACGACATTTCCTGCAGAGCTCTGCGGGCTTGGCCACGGCATTGGCCGCTGGCAGTGCCAACACTCAGTCAGGGTTTCTCAAAGCGAGCGCTGATCAGGCCACCGGGCTTCACCTGCTGTCATTGCCAGACGGCTTTCGGTACCACTCATTGGGCTGGCGAGGGGACCCATTGTCTGACGGCACCGCCACCCCTGCCCGCCACGATGGAATGGCGGTGGTGCATGCGGACGATTCAGAATTCGTTCTGGTTCGCAATCATGAAGTCACCGGGGATTCAGGGGCCTTTGCACTGAGTGACCAAGCCTACGATCCTGCTGCAACCGGCGGCACCACCACGTTACGCCTGAACGCCGATGACGCTTCGCTGATTGATGCCAGTGCAAGCTTGACCGGAACCCTAACCAACTGCTGCGGTGGCCCTACTCCCTGGGGGACCTGGCTAAGCTGCGAAGAAGACTGTGTTGACCCCGGCTTAGTCATTAACGGTCGAGCAATTGGGCTGAAAGAAAAGCACGGTTTTGTCTTCGAAGTCCCCGCTGATGGCGTCTCAAACGCCAAACCGATCAAAGACATGGGCCAATTTGGTCATGAAGCGGTTGCCATTGACCCGGCAACGTCGGCGGCTTACTTAACCGAAGATCGCCACGTCGCCGCAGGGTTTTACCGATTCCTGCCTGCTGACCCAAACGATTTACACAAGGGCGGACGGCTGCAAATGATGAGAGTAGCGGGCCGAGAGAACATGGTTCGGGAGGTTCCCGAACGGGAATTTGACGTGCTCTGGGTCGACATTGATGATCCTGAACGGGGGCATGTGAACAATGACCACCAAGATAGAGCCGGCGTCCTCAGCCAGGGCATGGCTGCGGGCGGCACGGCATTTACCCGCTTAGAGGGTTGCTGGTATAGCGATAACAAGGTTTATTTTTCCTCCACTGATGGCGGCGACGCTGGGCAAGGTCAGATTTTTGTTCTCGACATCCCAAATCAGACCGTCCGAAAACTCTACGAATCACCCAACCGGCAAACCCTGGACCGGCCAGATAATCTAACCGTTGCCCCTAACGGGGCCGTCGTAATCTGCGAGGACGGAAGCCGACCCGGGCAAATGCTACTGGGATTGACGCGGTCGGGTGAATTAAAGCCCATTGCGCAAAACACGGTAAAACTGAACGGCGAGAAGAATGGCTTCAGCGGCAATTTCATGGGCAGCGAGTGGTGTGGTGCCTGCTTCTCACCGGACGGAAAGTGGCTTTTTGCCAACATACAAAAGCCGGGGATCACCGTAGCCATTACCGGCCCCTGGGATGAGTATCTGGCATGATGGAGCTCGTTCCCGTCACGTCTATCTATGCTGGAATACTAGGCATTTTTGTTGTGTATTTGTCATTTCGAGTTGCTGCCCAGCGCATGAAGAGCAAAGTTGGGCTGGGCGATGGCGGCAACAGCGAACTGGCGCAGGCAATACGGGTCCAGGGCAACGCCGTTGAATACGTTCCGCTGGCGCTGTTGCTGATGCTGTTTTTGGAAATGAACGGGGCTCAGCCCAGCATCTTACATACCCTGGGCTCAGCACTGGTTGTTGCGCGCGTGCTCCACGCCTGGGGCCTGAGCAGGGGAACTGGCACCAGCGTGGGTCGACTGTACGGCACCATGATTACCTGGATCATGATCCTCAGCGCCGGAGTGTTGAACATTTTGCTTTGAATCAGCCATGGCGACGCCTGCCGACCCGGACTCAGACCGCGATGGGTCATGGCCAATCTCGCTGGAATTAACTCAGCACCCTCACTTGCCGTCTTCCTGTTTACCAATTTCCCTCAAGACCTTGCGGGTTTATGCCGTTATGAAGACGGACATATAACACTAGGGATCAACTGGCGTCCCGGTCGATATTAGACAGTACATCCGATACATTAAGGATTAATGCTCGCTGACTAACCCGAACTGGCCGTTTTTTCAGAACGCTTGATGAGGCGTGCAGTTGCCACCCGCACAATTTAACGCTGGCCACAGGATCAACCTGATATGACACTACTGCGCCTTGTTTCACTGCTAATTCTGTTGGGTTTTGCCCATAACGCCAGTGCGCAAACCTGCTCGGCAAACGCCTGCCTGGGTGTTGCGAAGGGCGCCAGCAATTCGGGGCGGCAAGTGTCCTACGACATTGTGCTGGAAAACTTCGGGGCGCAAACCTTGACAACGTTCTCCGCTCCCGAAGACCTGGACGCGGCGTTTGGCGCCGGAAACTATACGATTTTTTCACCCCCGGTCGTGTCAGCAGGTGTCTCTACACTGTTACTCAACGGGGGGTTCGACGGCAGCGCTGACACCCAGCTTATTAGCGGTGGATCGCTAGCGCCGGGAGCTCAAGTCACCTTAAGTTTCGGGGTGGAAATTACTAACATTGTTGACCTGGGCTCTGGTCTGGGAGTCTATTCCAACCAGGTCCTTGCCTCTGCAGATGGCAATGGCGAGACAACGGACGATTTATCGGACGATGGCAACAACCCCGACCCTGGCGGCAATGACGATCCAACCGATGCGGGAGAGAATGACCCAACGGTAATCGACATCCTGGCCAATCCAATTGTCGGAGCGGCCAAAAACGCCGTGGTAATGGGCACTGAGGTGACCTTTACGGCCACGCTGGAGAACTTCGGCAACGTCAACCTGACCTCGCTGTCCGCTGTCGACGACCTGGATACCGTATTTGGCAGCGGCAACTACGCTATCACCGCGGGCCCAACCATAGTCGACGATCCGGGTACAGTAACGCTGAACGCTGGTTTCGACGGCAGCGCCCAGAATGACCTGTTGGATCCCTCCTCCTCCCTTGCCATTGGCGACATCGTCAGCGTTGAATTTGTGGTGGATATCACCAACCCCAGCGATGTCGGTATGGGCGTTGGCGTCTACGAAAACCAAATTACCACTATGGCCATGGCGTCGGGAAAACCCACTACTGACCTGTCCACTGAAGGTTTGGACCCGGACCCGGACGGCAACTCAACTCCCAGCGAAAACCGGCCGACTGCGGTGGTATTGGGTGAAGAACCCCAAATTGGCTTGGCGAAATCGGTCTCGGTGAATAACAGCGTTATCACAGTGGATCTATACGTCGAAAACCTGGGCAATGTCACGCTTTCCTCACTCAGCCTCACAGATGACCTCAACGCAGCCCTGGGAAGCGGCAACTATTTTGTCAGTACCGCTCCTTCGTTTGTGGACAACCCAGGGTCTATGACGCTGAACAGCGCCTATGACGGCAATATGGATACCGAACTTATCAGCGCTGGCGACCTGGGAGCAGGTGACACAGCACAAATTCAATTTGACGTTACCGTCTTAACCCTTGCAGACGTGGGGGCGGGTTTGGGCGTGTACGAAAACCAGGCATCCATTGAGGGGTTTGCGGCGGGCGGTGGATTTACCACCGACCTTTCGGACGATGGCACCGACCCAGACCCCAATGGCAACGGCGACCCAACGGAAGCGGGAGAAGGGGATTCAAGTCCGTTCACGGTTGCCCCGGTTGCCAGTCTGGGCATATCCAAGGAATACATTAGCGGCGGTTCATCTGGCGGCTTTCCCGTTGTCAATCTTCAGTTCACGGTCACAAACTATGGCAATCAAACTGTCGACAACATCAGCATCACCGACGACTTAAATGCCGTCTACGGCGCTGGAAACTTCCAGCACATCCAAGACCCGGCATTTGTCAGCGGCACTGACGCGTTGAGTTATAACTCGGCCTTCAACGGCAACTCCAACACGACGATGGTCACTAACGGTAGCCTCGATCCCACTGAATCGGTGACCTTCCGAATTCAGCATTGGGTGACCGCCTCGACCGACCAGGGGTTCGGCGAAGGCATCTATCAGAATCAGGTGACGGTCATCGGCACCGACCCATCGGTAAATCCAGTCAGCGATGTGTCTCACGAAGGTTCGGACCCAGACCCCAACAGCGATGGAAGCCCCGATGAAATGGATCCGACGGTGATCGACACCACCGTCATTGGAGTCATCGGCGCGGCGAAGGACGTATCGGTAACCGGCAACGCGGTGACCGTTGATCTTTACCTGGAAAACCTGGGCGACCTGGAAGTTCAGCAAGTGGCCAGCATAGAAAACCTGGACGATATTTTTGGCGTGGACAATTACACCCTGTCCTCACCTCCAACCCTCACCGACGACCCCGGGTCCATCACCCTCAATGCGTCATTTGACGGCTCCACCCAGACGGATCTTTTTGACATTTCTGCTGGCAGCGCACTGGTCGCCGGTGACACAGCCACCATTCGTTACGTGGTAGACGTCGACAATGTCGTTAATCAAGGGCTTGGTCTGGGGAACTACTCAACCCAAAGCACGTTGAGCGCCTTCGACGTCAACGGCGCGGCCACTCAAGATGACTCCGACGATGGGACAGACCCTGACCCCAATGGCAATGACAATCCCAGTGAGGGTGGTGAAAATGACGCAACGACGTTCGCCATCGTCATAGATTCGCCAATCGGCGTTGCCAACGAAGCACTGGTTAGCGGGTTCAACGTCACCCTGAACCTGTATCTGGAAAATCTGGGCAGCGGGACACTGTCTGATGTGTCGCTGATCAACAGCCTGGATGACACTCTTGGCGCAGGAAACTACACCATCACTGCCCTGCCCATGCTGGTGGACGATCCAGGAACCCTCACCCTGAACGTCAACTATGACGGCAGCGAAGACACCCAAATTGTGGCTAGCGGCAGCACCCTGGGCGCGGGCGCCACGGCGCAAATTCAGCTCACTGTTAGCGTCGATACCGAGTCTGATCAAGGCAATGGTTTTGGCATCTACTCCAGCCAAACCACTGCCCGCGGCACCCAGCCAAACGGTGTTGTGGTATCGGACTTTTCTGACGATGGCACCGATCCCGACCCTAACGGCAACAGCGACCCTGGCGAGACCGGAGAAGACGACCCCACGTCCATAGTGATCGCCGGCAACCCCGCTGTAGGCATCGCCCTGCAGGCCACCGTGAATGGCGCGGCGGTTACCTACGATTTTTATATCGAAAACCTGGGCGATGTCACGTTAACTAACGTGATCGTGGAAAACCCACTTAATCCGGTATTTGGCGGCAGCAATTATTCCGTCACCAATCAACCCAGCCTGGTCTCTGGTCCTGACACGCTGGCCCGAAACACCAATTTCTTTGGCTTCAGTGTTTTTGACATCGTCATTGGTGGCGGATTTCTTCGTCCTGGCGAAACGGAACAGATTCGCCTAACCACTAACATCACCAACGTAACCGATCAGGGCAATGGCTTTGGGGTATACAACAACAGCGTGATCATCGACGCCACCGGCCCAGACGGCAGTCCCGTCACCGATACCTCAGACAGCGGCACCGATCCTGACCCCAATGGCAACAGCAACGCCAACGAGGCCGGTGAAAACGACTTAACCCAGGTCACCATTGGCGATGAGGCCGTTCTTGGCGTTGCCAAGCAGGCCACGACCGTTGGGCAGCAAGTGACATTCGATATCTACCTGGATAATTTGCGCGCCTCAACACTGTCATCGCTTTCGCTGACAGAAAACTTGGATGACGTATTTGGTGCTGGCAACTACTCTATCAACGGGTCGCCCAGCCTGGTGGACGATCCGGGCACAATCACCTTAAACGGCAGCTTTGATGGCAGCACCAATACCCAGCTACTGGATGGCGCAAGCACCCTAGGTGGTTCCGGTACAGCCCAGATTCAACTGGTTGTCGATGTCACTAACGTCATCGACCTGGGCAACGGCCTGGGCAATTACCGCAATCAGGTGGAAGCGTCGGGCACCGCACCCTTGGGCACTTTTTTCAGTGACCTGTCCGATGCGGGCACCGATCCCGATCCGGACGGCAATGGTTTGCCTAACGATAGCGATGAGAACGACCCCACCACCTTTTCTGTCGGCACCGTTCAAGTGGGCGCCGCGAAAAACGCAACGGTTGATGGTCGTCAGGTTACGCTGGACTACGCCATCGAAAACCTGGGCTCAACAACGTTTACCAACGTGAGCTTACCGGATGATTTAGATGCCGTGTTCGGCGCCGGTAATTACACCATTGTCAGCGGCCCCACACTCACCAGTTCGCCCAGAGACCTGGTGGTAAACACGGCCTTCAACGGCAGCTCGGACACCGAGCTTGTGGCATCTGGAGGCATAGGCCTGGGCGTTACCGAACAGATCCAACTCGTTGTGGAAGTCAGTTCTCTGATCGACGGCGGCAGCGGGCTGGGCACTTACAGCAACCAGGTTACCGTCACCGCGGACAGCGCCAGCGATCTTTCAGACGCGGGAACCAACCCGGATCCTAACGGCAATGGTGATGCCACGGAAGCGGGGGAAAATGACGCCACCGTATTTATCATTGCGCAAGACGCGGTGGTTGGCGTCGCTAAGACTGCGTCGGTAACCGGTCGAACGGTCACCATGGACCTGTACCTTGAGGGCCTTGGAAACGTCGACGCAAACATCGTTTCACTGGTCGAAGATCTTGACGCCACCTTCGGTGCTGGCAACTTTGCCGTCAGCAGCGCAGCAACACTTATTGACGACCCGGGCACCTTGACGCTGAACGGCAGCTTTGACGGCTCAGCCCAGAACGACCTCCTGACCGGCGCTTCAACGCTGGCACAGGGCGCAACGGCGCAGATTCGTTTTTCTATCAACGTAGGCACGGTAACCGATCAGGGGCTTGGTCTTGGCCTGTATCAGAATCAGGCTCAATCCACGGCCACCGCACCGGATGCCAGCACCCGCAGCGACCTGTCAGATGCGGGCACCAATCCCGACTCCAATGGTGATGGACTTCCCAACAGCGTCGGCGAAGACACCCCCACCGACATTGTCCTGCAAGCCAATATTGGTGATTTTGTTTGGAATGATTTGAATGGAGACGGCGTCCAAGACACCGGTGAACCCGGGCTTGAGGGAGTGACCGTATTCATCGACGCTAACGCCAGCGGCACGCCGGACGGCGGCGAAGCTCAAGATGTCACTGATAGCGACGGTGAATATGGCTTGTTTAATCTGGATGCCGGCACCTACCAGGTTAATGTTGATGCCACCACGTTACCTTCCGGCTTTGTCCTGACGGGCGGAACTGCGCCAATCGACGTCAGCGTTTTTGCGGGCGAAGATGCCAGGGGCGTCGATTTTGGCTATCAACAACAAGATGCCACGATCGGAGATCGCGTCTTCAATGATCTGGGCGGCAACGGCGTAGACGATCAGGGCGACCCTGGTCTGTCAGGTGTCACCGTTTTTATTGACGCCAACAGCAATGGCGTTTTGGATGGCTCAGAGGCGTTTACAACCACGGATGGCAACGGCGCCTATGACCTCACAGCGCTGCCACTCGGCTCGTACACAGTGACGGTTGACGCCACGACAGTGCCGACGGGTTTTGTGCTGACGACCAACGATGCAAGCATCGCCGTCTCGCTGACGGCAGGCGAAGATTTCAACGATGCCGACTTCGGCTATCAGCAGGCCAATGCGCAAATTGGCGATTTGATTTGGGATGACCTCAACGCCAATGGCGTGTTCGACAACGCGGAACCAGGCCTCAATGGCGTGCTGGTGTTCGCGGACCTTAACCTTAACGGCATTGCGGATTCCGGAGAGCCGATGGATGTGACGGTTTCTGGCGGCTACGCGCTGACCGATCTGGTAGCCGACACTTATCTCATCACTGTAGATCCAGACACGCTACCCGTGGAATACGCCTCGACGACTGGGAATGTTCCTCTGTCGGTCGACTTGGCTGCCGGCGAAAATTTTGACACGGCTGATTTCGGCTTTTCTGATCAAGTCGGCGCGTCAGGTCAACTCAGGCTGCAAAAACGATACCCGGTAGATCCCGTTCAACAGGGCAGAACGGTCATCTTGACGTATCTGATCACCAACACCAATGCCACAACGGCAACCCAGCTGGGCTTTAGCGATGACCTCGGGGCCAGCCTGCCCGGCCTCAGCAGTGTCGGCCTACCGCTGTTCGATGTGTGTGGCACAGGCTCTACCGTGAGTGGGACTGATCTCATCACGTTGTCGGCAGGTACCTTAAGCGCCGGCCAGTCCTGCAGCATTGAGGTACCGATACAGGTTCCTGTGTCGGCAACGCCGAGTGATTATCTCAGCACCACTGGGGCGCTGACCTCTGCGGAGTTTATCGGCAATGTAGCCACCGCAACACTGACGGTATTGGTCAATAGCCTGGATGTCTCAGTGTCCATTACTAACAATCTGGATGAGGTGACTGACCAGGATGTAACCGATTATCTGGTGACGGTCGTGAACGAAGATTCGGTGAGCAGCGTCGAAGATGTGGTTGTCAATTTGCCCCTGCCGGCAGCGGTAAGCTCTGCTACCTGGGACTGCCAACCGTCCACGGGCGCATTGTGTTCCGCCAGCGGAACGGGGGCAATCAACGACTTCGCTTCACTGCCGGTGGGTGGAAGCGTGGTTTATACCTGGTCTGCTTCTCTACCGGACGTCACTGACCCCTCCCTGGATGTGACAGTGACTGTCAATGCACCCACAGGGCTGACCGACGTTGCTCTTGGGGACAATACCGACAGCGATCTGGATCCAGTGATCGAGCAAATCGTCTTTCGCTCCAGCTTTGAAGAAGGCGAAGGCAATGTGAACAAGCTGGGCAGCGGCAAAGCGCGGGTCCCGGCCGCAAAACTATCCGCATTGCGTCAAATGCCAATCGACCTGTTGATAGTGAAAGACGCTCTTGGTCGCTCAGTGTATCGAGTGCAGGGACGACGCCTTGCCGATGAGCGCCTGGAGTATCGCTTCCTGTGGTTCATCCAAGGCGAGTGGTCTATTGGTGGGTGGCAAAACCTGGCCACCGGTGAAGACTTGGAACTGCACTGGAATCCGGACGGCGCCGCGGCAATCCGTTAAAACCTGTCGAGTCGTTGGGGGCTTGTTTACAAGTCCACAACGATTCGGTTGCCACCCGCAGAACGCGCTTTATACATGGCGTTGCTCGCGTTTCCGATGGCAGTGTCGGGCGCCTGTGAACTTTTCACCGCGGCAATCCCAACACTGAGCGTCACTGGCTGCGTTTGATGTTCCCTCAGTGAGGCGGCGACACGGCCCAGAGCGATAAGGGCGGCATCCGCTTTCACCCCCCACAAGCCCACCAAAAAATCATGTTTGCCGTGGCCAGCTACCCAATCCGAACCACGGATGACTTTGACAATCGTGTTCGACACCCGGCTGCACAACGCATTCAGCGATTCGGTGTCAAACTGCCCTTCCAACGCCTCTACGTTATCTATTTGGACCAATGCCAGACTCATGGGCCGGTTGTCCCGCCCTGCACGAAGAATATCCTGGCCAAGTCGGCGAACCGCAGATCGTTGATTGATGAGTCCAGTAATTGGGTCTGTCGTTCGGTCCGCAGCGCGCTGACGGCGAGCATCTTCCATCAATGCTGCGGCTCGTTGCGATTGTTTCATGATGTCACCCACCACATCGTTCCCATCGGAGGGCAGTTGAGGCAGGATTTTTTTGTCAGCGTAGATCTGCAATGCATCTCGGGTTTGCTCAAGGGGCGTTACCAACGCCCTGAAACCGAGCCACAGCAACACGAGCCCAACACCTGATGCGGCCACGATCAGACCCACCACTTTTGCTGCCGCCATTGGCCCGGAAAACCCCAGATAACCCGCCACCAGTGTCACCGGCAGAGCCGCTGCTGCAGAGACCAGCAGCAGTTTCCCGATAAAACTGGTCGCTAACGGGCCTTTGCTCAGAAAGCCATAAAGACCTGCGCCCACATCAATGCCCTGCCTTGTCGCTGAATATTTCCCCACCGACATTGTATGACATTCCTGCAGTGCCGCCTGGCGGGCATACGTGATTTTTTGCAAGGAAACATGCCGCCGGAATCTGTCAGCCTTCAGCCGATCAGTTATTCATTGCTGATCTCCTCAAATAGCATGACAGGATTGCCGTCGGGATCATAAAATGTCAGCAGCTTCACCATTCCATCCACCACCTGAATGTCCCCGTCCAGCGACACATTGTGGGATTGAAGCGTCGCTTTTGCCTGATTGATGTCTGCGACACCCCAGGTGGGCGTTGTTTCCCCTACATTTACCTGTTCAACCTGACTCAGCCCCAAATTGACGTTCGCGACCGGCGAGCGCAGCTCACACCAACCCAGTTCGTCTATCTGATATAGCAGCTCCATTCCCAGCACGCGCTGATACCACGCCACGGAGGCCGCGAGATCTGAAACCGGAACGGAGAGAGTCAAACCTCCGTCAAAATCAAGAGAATTGCCCATATTTGCCTCGCAGACGATTGATAAGTTCTTTTTTTATACTTAATATACTTTTATGTTTCAAGTCTCAGCGCCGCTGCTATCTCTTTCCTTGCTGGTGAAATTGACTCATCGGCGCTGGTGTATCCCCGCCCTGGCTGAATTTGCCCATGGTGGCAACGCTAAATTCATTACTCTTGCTCATCGTCTCGGCTGTGGCCGCGGCGCGCTCAGTGCAAGCCTGAAACACTTAATTGACCTGGAACTGGTGATGCGAAACTCAGGCATGGGCCACCCGCTCAGGCCGGAATACCTGCTCACGGACCAGGGGCACGCCATCGCCCAACCGTGCGCACGTCTGCATGATCAGGTAACGGCATGGAACGGGCAGGGTTTGGCATACCGCAAATGGAGTTTGCCACTCATAATGGCGGTGGGTCCCACCCAGCAACGCTTCAACGATCTAAAAAAATCCCTGGACCCAATAAGCCCGCGGGCACTGGCGTTAAGCCTGCAGCACCTTGAGCACGGCGCCTTTGTCGCCAGAGCGGTCACCGCACACTATCCGCCGATCGCGCACTATTCACTGCTGCAAAAAGGTGAGCAATTGCTGTATCGCCTCAGCATCTAGATACACAACCTTTCGGTAATAACCCGAACTAGGCCGCAGTTTTCCTTGAAATAGCCGATATACGATGGCGTCCTCAACAAAAGCCTCCGACAACGCCATGCATCAAAATGACTCTCTTTCCAGGTTCGCCGGTTTCGACGCGCTACCAAACATCGCCAAACTCCCGTGCTGGATGCTCATTGTGTTGCTGAACGCGGGTTCAGCGTTGGCCCAGAATCTGACAGACTTTCCCCGCAATGATGACGCGTTGTTGTTGGAGTACGACCGCTACTCACTAAAGCTGCACCGGCCCGATACGACGCCAATGCTGAGAATCTACGGGTCAGGCCGCGTTCAGGTGTATTTCTCGGCGCTTACAGCGAACCCTGGACTTTATGAAACCCAGTTAAACCAGGCCGAGTTGATGGATCTATTTCAATTCATACAGGACGCCGAGCTGCATTCGGACCTATCGGAGAAGTTGGCTGAAACGGTCGAAGAGGCCGTCGTAGACCGGTTAGCAAACGAATACTATTATTCCTCCGACGCAACGCTGTCGGTCTTGAACTACTACCTCGACGGCGCTACCCAGGAGCCCGTGTTGGCGGAAAACCTGCAGGCCAACCATCGCCGATTTCCCGGGCTGAAAAATCTCAGCGACCTGGCCAACCTGGAGCGTCGTCTCCTGAAATTAACTTCCGGCAAGCTGGGAGCGCCGGTGGCCGATGCCAAGACCATCGAGCCGAGGAAACAGCCATGAAGCGGATAAACGCGCCCTTAGCTGCCTTAGCAGCGGGATTGGCCCTGGTGCCAGAAAACACCCCAGCCGGAACTTACATTTTCGCCCGGGAAGGGCAACTCAACGTCGTAACCCACGCCTCTGGCTATGACGGTGTTGTGGATACCGCCAACGTCGAGGTGTGTATTGTGCCGGGCACCGCGAATGCGGCGAGTATGGAAATCCCGGTTCAAAACGCTATCGACAAACTCAATTTGCTGGTGGCCACCGAAGGCAACGTGCGCACCGGTAGTGATAACGACATTGCCAACAACCAGATTGATTTCGAATCGGTGTTCATCCACGAACTGGGGCACTGTACCGGCCTGGCCCACATTAATGCGGCCAGCGAATCCGGTTTGTCTGGCAATAACACCAACTACACCAAAGCCACTGACGGCGCCAACAACACCTTTGACATTGATGCCGGCCCCGACAACGTGATTGGCTCCGCGGACGACGTACGCGGTGATGACGAAAACCTGCATTGGTTTTTTGTCAACGAGAACAACCCCTTTGCCCTGCCCTCCGCACCGCAAGCCGGCACGTATTCTCAAGACCTGGCTGACCTACCCCCAGGGGAGAGCTTTCCGGCCAATGCTGATCGCACGGTGTCCACATCCATATTCGGCATCGACCGCACCGAAGGCATCATGCAGCAGCTGTCTTTCGGCGGCGAAACCCAGCGCGCGCTCTCCGCTGACGAGGTGGCCACCTACCTGCACGCCCAGACGGGTATCGATCGCCAGGTCGGCACCGCGGACGACTACACCATGAACGTCACCTACGGCGGCATCTCAGACTCCACCAGCTGTGATGTCAATGTGGCGTTTGATAACAACGAGACCGGCTTTGCTGTCTGCCAAACCGGCGGCCGCGGCCTGGCAGGTCCCAACGTTGCCATTACCCGTGCAGACACTTTTTACAACACGGGTTCCAACTGGGCCTATACCTCCCAGCGCAGTCCGTTGCCCGGGGTGGACAATGTCACTGTAGCCTTTGGCGGCTCAACCGGTATTGTGAACGGCGGCGCCAATTCGCTGCTGGCCAACGATGTAGATCAGGCCGCAGGCTCACCAGGACTGGTAATGAGCACCCGCATTTTCTTTGGCGGTGAGGCGGCGGCCAATATTGTGCTGAATACCAACGGCACCTTTAGCTACACCCACGACGGCGTTTCTGGTGGCGACGACCGATTTGTGTATCGGGTCTGCGTCAGCAACGGCTCAGGCGGTGAAACCGACGTTTGCACCCACCAATATGTGAACGTAAACGTCCTTAGCTCTGGCAACAATCCGCCCATAGCGGTGGGCGACACAGCAACAACGCTGCGGGGCGGCGAATTGACCATGCTGAGCAACGGCCAAACTTCGTTGCTGAACAACGACTCTGACCCGGACATGGATAACCTCAACGTCAGCGCTACCCCGATCGACGCGCCCGATCACGGCACGTTGCAATTGTCTGCAAACGGCACGTTTCGATACACCCACGATGGCTCACTTACAGCAAGCGACAAATTCACCTATCAGGTGTGCGATGACGGCGTTCCTGTGACCTGCGCCAACGCCGAAGTATCCATCAGCATCGATGTCGCGCCGGCGGTGTGTATCGCTCCCAACGCACAGATTCCGGACAACGGCGGACCCAACGACGGGGCACTCAGTACAATTACCTTGACCGGCAGCGGCTCACTGGCTGACCTGGATGTGGTGCTGCTGGCAGATCACACCTGGATAGGGGATCTGGGCGCCACCCTCAGCCACAACGGCACTGTCGTTACGCTTCTGGACCGCCCTGGCCTGCCCAACGTTAATCCACAGTCGGGCTGCAGCAACGACAACATCGACGCGACGTTAGATGACTCAGCGAGCAATCCGGCGGAAGATTCTTGCAGCAGCACGCCGCCGGCAATGAGCGGCACGCTGTCGCCCACCGGACAGTTGGCTGACTTTAACGGTGTAAACATCGCTGGCGCTTGGACTCTGAATCTTTTTGATTCTGTGGGCGCCGACATTGGTTCCCTGCGAAGCTGGTGTCTGGACCCCACTGAGGTGGCGGTAGACGCTAACGCCATTTTCGCCAATGGATTTGAATAACTGGCCCAATCAAAATTGCTGGTACGCCACCGGCTGATGTTGATCCAAATCCTGTGTGACCTCGGGCATCGGATACTTAAGTCCCGTGGCGCAGTTAAATAACACGACGCGATCGCTGTCTTTCACCTGACCGCGAACCAGCGCCTGCTCATAAGCGGCGTAAGTGGCCGCACCTTCAGGACACAGCAGTACGCCTTCGCGGCGCGCTATCTCGTCGCGACAGGCCATGATGTTTTCATCGTCCACCGCCAGGGCAAAGCCACCGCTTTCGTTTACCGCGCGAATGATCAGAAAGTCGCCAACGGCAACGGGCACCCGTATTCCTGCCGCCACTGTTGCTGCACCCTCCCAAACCGGCGCATGTTCATCGCCGGCTTCCCAGGCTTTTACTATGGGCGCACAGCCTGTGGACTGCACTGCCACCATCCGCGGCAGCTTGCCGCCGATCCAGCCCAACGCTTTGAGTTCAGCAAACGCCTTCCACATGCCAATCAGGCCAGTACCACCGCCGGTGGGATAGAAAATCACGTCCGGCAGGGTCCATCCCATCTGCTCGGCAAGCTCCAGACCCATGGTCTTTTTGCCTTCGATTCGGTAAGGCTCTTTGAGGGTGGAAAAATCAAACCATCCAACCGGCACCTTACCTTCGCCAACGATCCGTCCGCAGTCGTTGATCAGCCCATTGACTCGCCAGGTGTCACCGCCCTGCAAAGCAATCTCACGCACGTTGATATCTGGCGTATCGTCCGGGCACAGCACGGTGCACTGCATACCGGCGCGGCTGGCGTAAGCGGCCAGGGCCGCTCCCGCATTGCCGTTGGTGGGAATGGCCACCCGGGTAACCCCCAGCTCTTTGGCCATCGACAAACCGACTGCCAGGCCCCGCGCCTTAAACGACCCCGTAGGCAGACGGCCCTCATCTTTGACCAAAACCTGGCCATGGCTAGCGCTACGCTTGCTGGGAAACTGCTTCAACTCGATTAGCGGGGTCATCACCTCACCCAGACTGATGACGTTTTCATCTTGGCTCACCGGTAAGAGCTCGCGATAACGCCAAAAACCATTACTGTCAGGACGCCGGCTCAGTGTGTCGCGCGGAAGGTGCTCACCCAAAGCCGCCAGATCGTACCTCACCAGCAGCGGCCGGCCCGCCTCGGACAGGCCATGCAGTTGGCCTGCTGGATATAACTTGCCTGAAATGGAACATTCAAGGTGGGATACAAAATTAGGGAAGTTGGCCAATTCTCAGTGTCCTTATGGTGGGATGGGTTTCACACTGTGTTCGCTTGTACCGGTACACTATCGTGCTTGATTGGAGATTCCATTGGAAGATAAAGCACCAAACCAACGTCTACGCTGCAGACCGATGGCTGACTTATGATTGCCGGAGTGGTTATCGGCGCGTTAGTTTTCGGCGCAGCCGCAAGCGGTGGACTGTACAAACCCGGACCATGGTACCGCGCCTTGAACCGACCCGCCTGGACACCCCCAGACTGGTTGTTTCCTGTGGTTTGGACCCCTCTGTATCTGATGATTGGTTACGCCGGTTGGCTTGTATGGCAGGCCGACAATCTGCTGGCCATTAGCCTTTGGGGCGCTCAACTGCTGGCCAACGGCGCCTGGTCCTGGCTGTTTTTTGGCCGCCGCCAAATGCGCCTGGCGTTCGTCGACCTTGGCATGCTCTGGCTGCTGATCTGGAGCTTTGTGGCCGTCACTGCGCAAACCCAAGCTACGGCCGCTCTGATGTTTGTTCCCTACGGCATCTGGGTCTCCATCGCAGGCATGCTGAATCTTCGAATGATTCAGCTTAACCCCCTTGCGCGGGCATAAGCCAAAAGGCCGTTTGGAAAACAGAGGAACCGATATGCAAGCAGGCCCCATAGTTGCTGCCGCCGTCATCATCGCCTACCTGGGCTTTGAGCTTCATACCATCGGACGTAACACTTACCGCACCGAAAAAGACTTTGTTTATCAGCAGTTCGTCAGCGCCAAGCAAGCTGTGGACCAGTGTGGAACTGGGCCCCGGGCTCAACAGCAACGATTCCTCCGAAATATGGCGTCGACCAAAGGTCGCGCATTGGCGGCCATCCAGGCACAAAACCCGAGCCAGAATGACACCGCCTGGCAACGTTCACTGACCCAGCTAAAGAGCGACGCCATCGCGGAAGTCCAGCAGCTAGTCGAGGAAAAAGGCTGTCAGGATATGGCGGTATGGCAGTGGCTGAGACGGTACGAAAACCTCGCCAAACTGAATCTGCCCTAAACGTTCCACAAATGTTGGCGCCATAAGCAAACCACGGGCCAGCCTCACCTCAAGTTCGATTCGGAAACTGGATGCAGATCCCAGAATTTATCCGCCAAATCGATATGATTGTAAAACACCGAGTTGCGTAGCCATTTAGCACCGGTCACCTGGCGGGCAAAATTTCCCACGCACTGAAGACCAAGGCGGATTTCCCAAGCCACCGGGCGTCTGATGAACTGGCAATTTGCTCGAACCAAAAAAAAGACAAAAATCCAGATACCACCATGGAGTATCAATAACCATGAAACGGGTGACAACAGTACTCATCAGCCTACTGACCTTTTGCAGTATGGCAGTAGCTCAGACCCTCCCCACGTACTCCGCCAGTGATGACGCGTTGCTGCTGGAATACGATCGCTATTCCCTGAAAATTCATCGACCGGATACCACTCCCTTGATGCGGATCTACGGTTCCGGCCGAGTGCAGGTGTACTTCTCTGAATTTTCTCCCAAAGCCGGGCTTTACGAAACCCAGCTGAGCGCTGATGAACTGGACACCCTCATCCTGCAGCTTTCGAGCAATGGACTGGACCAAAATGCGTCAACCATGCTGGCGGAATCAACCGAGGAGGCCAGTATCAACGCAAGCCAATCCGGCGGGGCACTCTACTACTCTTCTGAAGCCACGGTATCGGTGTTGAACATGCTCTGGGATAGCGCGGGCGAGGACCCGTTGATCGTGGACAACCTGCAGCAGTCCCAGCAGCAGTTTCCCACCCTGACTCCAATCCAGGATCTGGCGGCTATTGAACGCCAGCTGCTGGAATTGGCAAACAGTGACCTGGGTGCACCTGTTGCGAACGCCAAGTCCTTGCAACCGAAGGCCGTACCATGAGGCGCACTATCATTGCGCTGTTGGCCGCAGCAACGGTCGCCCTATCACCGTCAAACATTCATGCCGGCGCTTACATTTTTGCCGGGGAAGGCAATGGTGTTGATATCGTTACGCACCCAACCGGCTACACGGGCACGGGTGGCAATATTGCCGTAAATGTCTGCATTGACCCTGCGTCGCCCAATGCGGCCGCTATGGAAATCCCCGTTCAAAACGCCATCGACCGCCTCAACGCCCTGGTGCCTACCGTGGGCAACGTGCGTCTTGGCGGCGACAACCCTTTGGCGTTCAATGAGGTGGATTTTGAATCGGTGTTTATTCATGAACTGGGCCACTGTATTGGTCTTGCCCACGTAAATATTGCGAGTGAATCAGGTCTGAGCTCGCCCCAGAATGATTTCACCAAGTCTACCGACGGGGCCAACAACAGTTTCGACCGCAATGACGGCACTGACAACATCATCGGTTCCGCCGATGATATCCGCGGTGATGACGTTAACCTGCACTGGTTTTTCAGCGGGGAAAACAATCCCTTTGAACTGCCGGACACGCCCGGAGCCGGAACCTTTTCCCGCGATGTCCTCGACCTTCCAATGGGTGACAACTGGGTAACTAATGCTGACCGAACCGTATCGGAGGATGTTTTTGGTCTGCCGGAAACGGAAGCCATCATGCAGCAGCTGTCTTTTGGCGACGAAGATCAACGAGCGCTTGCGGCCGACGAAATCGCCACCCTGATGCATGCGCGGGCCGGCGTGGACCGAATCGCTGGCAACGCCGACGACTATACCGTCACGCTAAGCTATGGCGGGCTGGATTCTGGCGCCGGCTGCGACGTTAATGTGGACTTTGACGATACCCAAACAGGCTTCGCCGTTTGTGGAACCGGCGGGAGCTTTATCGACGGCAACAATGTTCGAATCACTTCAGCCAATACCTTTTACAACACCGGATTCAATTGGTTTTTTGCCCCGGACCGAATTCCTTCTTTGGGCGTGGACAACATCACCGTGGTTTCGGGCGCTTCTGTCAGCACCCTTGATGGTGGCGGAACCTCACTGCTCAGTAACGACGACAGCGGCCTGTTGCTGACCGATGCCGGCGGCTTCCAGCCCGCTGACGACGGCGTGTTTTTTGGCGGCGACAGTGCGTCGGCCATCACCCTCAACAGTAACGGTACCTTCAGTTACACCCACGATGGAGTGTCCACCGGCAACGATCGGTTTGTTTATCGCGCTTGCCGCAACAATGGCTCTGGCGGCGAAACCAACTCCTGCGCTCATCAATATGTAAATGTGACTGTGTTAGCAGCACCCAACGACCCGCCGGTAGCCGTTAACGACGGACCCGGCGGCCTGTTTCAAGTCAATGAAGGCGCCAGCGTGACGCTGTCGGCGGCAAACCTGTCCGCCAACGATACGGACACCGAAGACGGCTCGCCACCCGGTGGGGCTATCTCCATTGCCGGCAGTACCACAAACGGCGCAGTGGTCGACAATGGCAATCAGACCTTCACCTTTACTCACAACGACACGGAAACCACTGCCGCCAGCTTTCAGTACCAAATTGCCGACAGCACAGGCCAACTCAGCGGCGTTGGTACGGTCAACCTAACCGTAAACCCACAGAACGATGACCCGGTAGCCAACGCGGATGGTCCGGGCGGCGCGTTTACGGTAAGCGAAGGAATGACAGTGACCCTGACTGCTGCCCAATTGACCGCCGACGACACCGACGCCGAAGACGGCACCCCGCCTGCAGGCGGGGTGTCTTTGGCAGGCGGCAACGTCAACGGCGTTGCCGTGGACAATGGCAATCAGACCTTTACCTTTACTCACGACGACACCGAAACCACCAGTGCGTCATTTGCCTATCGGGTCGCTGACAGTGAAGGCACGCTTAGCAACACCGCGACGGTGTCGCTCACGGTAACCGCTCAAAACGACGACCCTGTCGCCGCCGATGACGGCCCCGGTGGCGCGTTCACGGTGAGCGAAGGCTTAACCGTCACCGTAACGGCAGCCCAGCTCACCGCCAACGACACCGATTCCGAAGACGGTACGCCGCCAGGGGGCACTGTTTCTCTGGATGGTGGAAACATTAATGGTACGGCCGTAGATAACGGCAACCAGACCTTCACCTTCACCCACGACGACACCGAAACCACCAGCGCCGCCTTTGCTTACCGGGTAACCGACAACGACGGTGCCATGAGCAATAGCGCAACAGTTTCCTTAACCGTGACCGCACAAAACGACACGCCAGTGGCCAATGACGACGGCCCTGGTGGCGGCTTTGTCGCCAGCGAGGGCGGCAACGTGACGCTTTCAGCAGCGCAGCTCACCGCCAACGACACAGACCCCGAAGACGGCATGCCCCAAGGCATCGTTTCCCTGGCTGGCAACGCGAGCAACGGCACGGCGATCGACAACGGCAACCAGACGTTTACCTTTACCCATGATGGCTCAGAAACCCTTACCGCTGCATTCCAGTACCGGGTTCGCGATGACGATAACGCGCTGAGCAATACCGCCACAGTTAACCTCTCAATTAGCCCGGTCAATAACGACCCAGTAGCGGTCAACGATGGTCCTGGTGGCGCATTTGTTGCTCAGGAAGGTGCCAGCATTACTCTCAACGCGGCCCAGCTTGCGGCCAACGACAACGACGCTGAAGACGGTATCCCGCCCGGCGGGCCGGTAACGATCGCCGGGGCAACCAGCAATGGCGCCGTGATCGACAACGGCAACCAAACCTTTACCTTCACCCATGATGGCAGCGAAACCAGCAGCGGCAGTTTCCAGTACCGCGTTACGGACAGCGATGGCGCCCTCAGCAACCTGGCTACTGTCAGCCTTAGCATCAGCGCGCAAAATGACAGCCCAACTGCTGGCAACGATGGTCCCGGCGGGCTGTTCATCGTGGCTGAGGGAGTCAACGTCACATTCACCGCAGCGCAGCTGGCGAGCAATGACAGCGATGCCGAAGACGGTATTCCCGCCGGCCTGGTTTCTCTCACCGGCACTACGGCCAACGGAATAGTGGCAGACAACGGCAACCAGACGTTTACATTCAGTCACGACGGCAGCGAAACCTCTGCGGCGTCATTTCAGTATGTGATTGCTGACGCAGCAGGTAGCCTAAGCAACACGGCCACCGTCTCGCTGTCCGTCACGGCAACGAACGACGCGCCCGTAGCGGTGGACGATGGGCCGGAGGGATTGTTTGCGGTTGACGAAGGACTGACGGTCGTCTTAAGCGCAGCGCAACTCATCAGCAATGATAGTGACGCTGAAGACGGGCTTCCCGGCGGCATCGTGACAGTGGCCGGAGCAACCACCAATGGGGCGGTTACTGACAACGGCAATCAAACCTTCACGTTTACCCATGACGGGTCCCAAACCCTATCGGCGTCGTTTCAGTATTTGGTGAACGATAGCGAGAGCGTTGCCAGCAACCTGGCCACGGTCAACTTGACGGTAAATCCAAGCAATGATGCGCCAACGGCCACCGATGACGGCCCTGGTGGCGCGTTTATCGTAGAGGAAAATGCCTCGGTGACGGTGTCCGCGACTCAGCTCACGGCCAACGACAGTGACCCGGAAGACGGCACCCCCGGTGGGACTGTTCGTTTGGTCAGCGGCAACAACAATGGCAGCGCGACGGATAACGGCGATCAAACCTTCACGTTCACCCACAACGGGTCAGAAACCACCACAGCCAGTTTCGAATATGAGGTGACAGACAGCGGCGGCCAGGTAAGCAACGTGGCGCAAGTCAATTTCACGGTCACACCGGTTAACGACATACCCACGGCCAACGATGATGGCCCTGGCGGTGGGTTCGGAGTTGAGGAAGGGTTGTCAGTCACTCTGAGTGCAGCCCAGCTTGCGGCCAACGATACCGACGCAGAAGACGGTGTGCCCCAGGGGGCGGTAACCCTTGGAGGCTTAACGGTGAACGGCACTGTCGCTGACAACGGCGACCAGACATTCACCTTTACCCACAACGGTGATGAGAGCGCCGACGCCAGTTTTCAATACCAGATTGCGGATGCCGACGGCGCCTTAAGCAACCTGACATCGGTGTCCCTTCAGGTTATACCGGTGAATGACGACCCAGTCGCCCAAGATGACGGCCCCGGTGGGGACTTCAGCGTCGACCAGGGCTTAAGCGTCACCCTGAGTGCGGCAGCACTAAGCAATAACGACACCGATGCCGAAGATGGAACGCCTACCGGCGCTGTTGCGCTAACTGGAACGTCTGCCAACGGCTCGGCGGTGGATAACGGGGATCAGACGTTTACCTTTACTCACGACAACAGCAACACCAACAGCGCCAGTTTCGGCTATCAGGTCAGCGACAGTGAAGGGGGGCTGAGCGCAGAAGCTAGCGTCAACTTAAGCGTCAAGCCAACAACAGGTTCCCCGCCACCAGTGGCTCAGTGTGCACGCGGAGGGCGCCGGATTCAGGTAGGCATCAGCGCCAGCATTGCCACCGCTCAGCAGTTTGAGTTGGGCGGATCTCTGGCCTTCAGTCAGACGGGGCTTCCGATGTCGTTGTCCATTGATCAAGACAGTGGCCAAATATCCGGCCAGGCCAACTCCACTGACCTTACCGGATCGCCGTTTCAAGTGAGCGTCACGGCATCCAACGGCAGTGATCAGGAAACGCTGACGTTCCTGCTCACCGTTGATGGGAGCAATGACGTGTCGTTCTTCTCCAGCTTTGAGGACAGTTGTTTTAGCGACTAAGAGTCTTTTGAAAAAGCCATGGATGGCTTTTTCACCACACGGCTAGTCACCGGCGATCCGCCTCGCCAGGCAAAGTGACGAGGGAGGCTGACGGGAAGCGTCGAACTCACTCAAAACTATCAATAAACACTGTGTCCCCCACCGCGATGGTGACGGTGGCTTGAACGGTGGAAACGCCATCGGACAAGTCATAGACAAACGAGTCGGTGCCGCTGAACCCGCTGTCGGGGGTGTAATCGAAGCTGCCATCTCCCTGCAAGCTGACTTGGCCATTTTGCGGCTGAGTGTTCACTGAAAAGGTGAGATTGGTGTCGTCCGGGTCCGAATCATTGTCCGCTACCGTCGCTGACAGCTGGGCATCCACCTCCGTGAAGAAGCGGTCGTCCTGCGCTACCGGCGGCTGGTTAACAACACCGGTCACCGTGATCGATACTTCAGCTTCAGAACATTCACTGGGTGTGCCGTTGTCGCACACCTGGTACATGAAGCTATCGCTGGTGCCACCCTGGCCATCATTGATGTATTCAAAGGTACCGTTGGCGTTCAGCGTGAGCTGACCGTTCGCTGGCGGTTGAGGCGGCAACCCCTGAAGCATTAGCGCGTCGCCCTCGGGGTCAGTGTCGTTTGCCAGCAGCGAGGTTGCGCCGCCATCAAGAGCTGTGGCCGTCGCACCGCTCGCTACCGTTATTGCCTCACCTACAGCCACCGGTGCATCGTTCACAGGAGTGATGGTGACGTTGACCTGGGCCTGAGCACACTGTGAAGGATTCCCGTTGTCGCAGACCTCATAAACAAACTGATCGGTGAGCGTTTCGGTGTTGTTGTGGGTATAGCTGAATGTACCATTTGAATTCAACGTAAAGCTGGCGGCATTCATCGGGGCGGTGACCGCTGGCGTCGTCACTGTCAACATGTCTCCATCGGGGTCGGTGTCGTTGGTCAGCACGCTGTCTGCGCCGCCGTCCAGTGAATCTTCCGTTGCGCCCTCGGCCACGGTCAAGGCATCGTTAGCCGGCGTGGGTGCATTGTTAGCCACCGCACCGAGAGTCGGAACCAGGCACCAGCGATCCAGAGAACCGGTATCTCCGCCTGCACCGTCGGCGATATTCAGAGTCCAGTCACCTTGGAATGTCTCGCCATTAAAGTCCGCGAGATTACCGATGCCAGTGACCGAACCACCAATAGCCGGCGGCGTTGCCGAACACTCGTCTTCTGCGGCTGTGCCAGCGTCGTCATCGAAAGTCGCTCGGATATCGTTGTTACCGCAGCCAAATCCTGGACCACCGGTTGGGCGCCCGGGTCGATCAAGCAAATCAACCTCGGTGCCACTCGCAACATGGGTCAATGAAGCACTTAGGTCGCCGACAAAGGTGTGGGGCACAGCCAGATAGATATTCATGTCGGCCAACTGCTCAACGCTGGTCGCGTTTATCGTGTTGTCGAGCTGGCCGCTGTCGGGAATAGCCGTCCCAGGATCAGCGCACAGCGCATCCCCCACATCGATGCTGATATTGACGACGGCGTCATCGCAGACGCTGGGTACGCCGTCATCGCACACTCGGTAGGTAAAGGCGTCTGCGGCAGAAAACGATCCGTCATGGGTATAGCTGAACGTGCCGCCGGCATCCAGCGTAACGCTGCCCGAGGTGGGGCCGGTGACGGGTGAGGTTTGCAGCGTCAGGTTGTCGCCGTCCGGGTCTGAGTCGTTGCTGAGCAGTGATGACTGTCCGCTGTCTAACACGGTCACAATGCCGCCGTTAGTGGTGCTGGCGGCATCATTGACCGCCTGCGGCGGTTCGTTAGCCGTCGCCGTAATCGTGATATTCAGCGTCGCCTGGGAACACAAGCTCGGCGAAGCGTTATCACACACCTCATACACCACAGCATCGCTGGTGGCTGAGTCACCACCATGGGTATAGCTGAAGGTTCCGGTGCTAGTAAGGGTAATCATGCCTGACGCCGGCCCGGACACCGGATTGGTGTTAATCGCCAATGTGTTGCCGTTAGGGTCGGAGTCGTTCACCAGCAGCGAGGTGGCGCCGTCGTTCAGCTCCGTCACCGTGCCGCCGGTGACTACCGTAGCGGCGTCGTCCAGCGCTGCAGGTGGCTGATTAATACTGATGGTAACAGCGGCGCTGTCACACAGACTTGGCGTACCATCGTCGCAAACTTCATAAGTGAAGCTGTCCGTCGTGGCCGTGTCGCCATTGTGGGTATAACTGAACGTTCCGGCGCCAGCGTTGTTCAACATGACTGCTCCGGATGATGGCCCGCTGACCGGCGCGCCCTGCAGGGTCAAATTGTCGCCATCAGGATCTGAGTCGTTAGACAGCAAACTGGTTTGCCCCCCGTTAACCTCAGTCACGGTGCCAGATTGGGAGGTGCTGGCGCTGTCTGCAGTGGCGTTGGGCGCCTGATTGGTGACGGCGCTGAAGGTGACGGCAAAAGCCCCTCTACCCAGGGTAAAGGCCACCAGACGGTCTTGGGTCGGGTCATAATCAAGATCAAACACCGGCGTTGGAGGCATTCCGGTGGCGGCCAAGGTCCAGGTGGAAAATCCGCTGCTGGCCTGGGCTATGTAAACACCACGGTCCGCACCCACGGCAAGAGCATCTCCGCCGGGCTGTTCCATGTACTGAAGGGTGCGCAGCTGACCGGGACTGAAACTGCTGATCAGATTGCCGGTGATGTCACTGAAAGAACTTGCGGTGTTGGTGGTTCTTCGCACAGCCGCTGCCTCAATCACAAATGTCTGACTGGGGTCAGATGGGTCTTGTACTACTGCCTCCAGGCTGTTGCCACTTGCGCAGCTGAAAACACATACCAACATGCCGCCGGCGGCGGTGCGCTGGTAAAGATTGCGGTCTTGCCCCACGACGTAGAGAAGTTCCACGTTGCCCGTGCTGCCGTACGCAATAGTTCGCCGTCCGCTGGATAACACAGGCACAGCAGGTAGCAGTTGGGTGATGGTGTCGCCTTGATCCAGCGACTCATAGGCCGCATTGTTGCCGCCCACAATCAGGCGACCGCCAGCCGCTTGGTTTACCGAGATCGGTGTTGTGAATTGCGCTTGCAGCGGCGCCCCTCCACCCAATACCGTGAGTGCCAGGCCGGTGCTGCCAATAAACCCGTTGTTTTGGTCGTATATCAGACGCCGCGCGCCGCCAAAGCCCTGGGAGCTGGCGTAACGAACGGACTGATTGACGCCAGCCAACAATAACTCGTCGACCGCCACATCACCGCCGTCGCCCCCCTGAAAGGTTTCCCAGATGCCGTTGGCAAACGCCTGTTGGCGGGTGGTGCCATTGTCCTGATTACCGCTCACCGCAATCTGTGAGTTTGCGTCAAAAATACCGCTGTGTTGCTCGGTGACCTGAATGCTGCCATTCACATCAATCCATGCACCCGTGCTATCAAGCGGCGAGGTCCGCCGGTAAATGCCGCCATCATCGGTTTCCAAAAGCGCACCATTGGCATCGAAGGCCATGTCTCGGGAGTCCGGGTGGGGCGCAGATCCGTTGCTGGTGCCATTGTGGGTAATGGGTGTCCACTCGCTGCCAAAGGCTTGGGTAATGTCGCCTCGAAACAGGCGACCAGAAAATGACGATGCCCCAATGCTGTTGGGAAAACCGCCGTTATCGTTGTTGGCCCTGGGTTGGCGATCACCACCGATGTATACGATGTCGGCGTCGTTCGGGTCTGCCGCCAATGATGAGTGCAGCGAACCTTGACCTCCCGGATGAATTCCGGCGCCATTGTCGGTTAGCGGCACGTCCATGCGAGTCCAGCTGCCACCAGAGTTTGTGGAATAAAACACGCCGGCAACCTCACCGGAGCCGGCCGGGACGATGGACACGAACACGGTACCGGTAGGACCAACGGCAATCTCAAAATGGTTGCCCGTGTTGTTGATATCGTTGATTAAGCCATCCATGGTAGCGTCGCTAACCTTGCTCCAGGACGCACCCGTATCGGCGCTGCGAAAAATGCCGTCGCCCGTGCCGCAGGCATTGCCCAAATCTGTCATGCTGACGTAAAGCACCGCATTATTGGTGGGGTCTTCGGCCAACGCGTCAGAGCTGCCACCGATAAGTCCATTGGTGACCAGGCTGAAACTATTGCCCGAGTTGGTTGAGCGCCAGAGGCCTACGTTTCCGCCTGACCCGCAGGTAAAGGTCTCGGCCACGTCTACCGAGGCCAACAAGATGTTGCCTCGCGCCACTACCTTGCTGATGTTGCGACCGGCCATGCCGGCATCCAGAGGGGTCCAGTTCGTGCCACCATCGGTGGTTCGTATCAGGCCAGATCTGTCGCCACCGCGGCTGGCAAAGCTGCTGAATCGCCCATAACCGGCCAGCAGGGTCTGGTTGGTGTTATCGGTGGGGTCAAATGCAATATCGGAAATCGACAAGCTCTGCTGGTTATCGGTTTGCTGGACCCAGACAGGGTTAGCGCTGGTGGCATTGGTGGTTCGCCACACGCCGCCATTGATGGCCGCAACATAAATGATGTCGGCATTGCTTGGGTGGGGCGCAACGCCGTGAATGGCGCCCGACGCCGGTGAATTGGTCGGAATATTGTCCGTATTCCCCAGACCGCGGGTTTGTATTGGTGCCGGACCGATGGGCTGCCAGGTTTGCGCCATCACGGTTGACACACCAACGGTCGCAATCCATAACGCTGCGCCACAAAATAATGTTCGTTGAATCACTTTTTTCCCGCTCATCAAGCTTGTCCCTAGTATCCTGATATGCTTACTCAATGGTCTGTGCCTTTGGCCGATAAGTGGAAAGGAAACAGACTTTTAATAGTATCGACAAATTACAGGAAATCTCGATGTTTTATCGGTGTCTGCTAACAATGGTGTCTTTGGGTATGTGCCTGGGCGTTTCAATGGGTGTGTCATCAAGCGCCAAGGCGAACGACGCCTGGATGCTGCGCGATGGTCTGCTTATTGACCCCGCCAGCGGCCAGGTGGTGTATATGCGTCCAACAGGCGGACTTGAATCGGTGAACATCGCTGACGGTTCAACCGCATGGGAAAGTAATGCTGCCGACCGGCCAATGAGTCTTGAAAGTGGCGAGATACTCAGCCAAGTTGATACCGGAGAGGCAGGCAGCATGGACCTTGCGAGAATTAACTCGGCTACCGGCCAGGTTATTGGGTTTGAAAGCCTGACTCTGCCTAGCCAAGTGGTACCCAATATTGACCAGCAATTAGGCCAGCGCTTTGAATATCGCCCCATGGGCTCAGCCCAGGTTGCCTGGCAATTTGAACAAAAAACGGTGAGCGGAATGCCGGCTCCCGAAGGTGAAACACCTGACCTGATGATGGGCGCTTTCGAAATGAGCGCTGCCGGGGTGAGCGATATCGCCACACCGTCGGCCCAGGTGATGGCTGAGCTTTGGAAGGCACCTGCCAGCGCACCGCCAGCGCCAGTTGCCGGCGTGAGTGGTCGCCAATTCCTGGCGGTTAATAACGATCACGTATTGATTTCACAGACCGATAGCACGGCAGATCAAAAAGCGCCGTATCTCTGGCACATCTACACCGCCACTGGCGAGAGACTACTGACTACCCGGTCGCCGTTAAGCTATGCGCCATTCGTAGTGGTTGCAGGGCAGCTGATATTTGTCACCCAGCCCCGAACGTTCTTCAGCGAGTCGGCGAAACCGGATCCACAGCCACTGATGTTACGGGCGATTAGCCTTGCCACCGGCGAAACAAGCTGGGTTCGCGCGATACGCGACACCCAGTACATTGGGCCTTATCCGGCGTAGGCGTTTTCTGCTGCGCGCAGGGTCATAAACTGCTCAGCGCCTGCTTCCAGTTTTTTCGTGATGGGCGCATTAGGCTCAATGACCCGCCACACCGGCGTAAGGTCTGCCGGCGACTGGCCCGCGGCCAGCTGTTCGTTGACAACCTCCGCGACGGTTCTCAGGTGAATGCCGGTAACGACAGGGCAGGCAATATCGGCCCCACTGGCTTTTGCCAGCGCCGCTCTCAGTTGCTTCATGGATAACGACTGCCCAACTGGCACCGTGCGCACAAAAGCGTGGATGTCCTTGGGAGTGGTCAACAACATTTGCTGCCCAGCCTTGATATCAGCAAAGTCTTTCGGCGCTTCTTTTACAACGCAGTCTCCTGGTGTATCGAATTTTTCTTGCCAGGTTTTACGCGCCATGGGAGGCCTCCATTAAATGTCCATCGTCGTTGATCAGGTAACCCAGCCGCGGACTGACGCGTGCCGACACAACCAAATCAACAGCACGCCGACGACAGGAATCATGATTGTCATCACAAGGTTTGCCGTGTCCAGGTTTTTGCCAATGGCCGTCAGTACAAAGTGCTGAACCTGCTGGGCCAATACCCCTATCAGTGACAATACAAACAGCCATACCGCCCACCCTTTGCGCAACAGCAGAGCCACACAACCCAAGGTGCCGGCAAAACGTAGCAAACACTGCGGTGTACCAAGCCGGCGTCGTCGCCAGAACTTGCTGTTGATCGGCGGGCAACGCCGCCAGTGCGCGCCGGACCTCATTAAGCACAATGACAGACCAACCCTAATGGTCGCTCTCACTCTAACTCCGCGTTTTTTCCGTTGACAGATAATTCCGCACTTTGCGGTCTCCTGTAATAGACGTCGTCGCCAGTTCGACGAGGAATCAAAGACAGAGACCGGTAATCCAATGAAGACTCACACCACCTATTTAGGGCATTTCCTAATGCTGTTCGCGCTATGTTTCAGCGCGTCGTTGATGGCTCAGCCTTCGGCCAGCACTGCGTTAGCACGAGCCGCCATACTGGGCGGAAAAACTGTTGATATCGGCCCACCACCAACGTTCGCTGATGGGCCGCTTGCGCAGGATACTCTGAAAGCATTGGATGTGCTGTTTTCCGACTTTGGCCAGACGCCGTGGGACAACGACAAGAGTGCGGCACTTGACGTCATCGCTGACAGCGGTGACGTGCGCTTAGCCTGGGTTGTGACAGATCTGATGCGATTTGTATCCTCGCCCGAACTCAATGACCAAATTGCCGAAGCGTTGAACGAACTGCTGGGCACTCGGCTCCGTGGATCGGGTTCCTGGAACGCGTCGGTATCACGCCTTATTGCATGGGATATCCCTGCTCCTCCCGGCTATCTGACGCACAAACGAGCCATTTACACTGGCGTTTTTCCCGAATGGAAACCCCTGTTTGTTGAGGGCAACATTGACTGGCGCCACGTGTCTTGGGGCGGGGTGCGTATCGATGCTCGTCCTTTCAACAAGACGGACGAATCGTGCAACTGTATTCCAGCGGCGGACAACCCGGAAGTTAGCACCGCCCAGGAAGCCGATTGGCTGGCTGATGATGCCGTCGTATTTGGCATATCCATCAATGGTGAACATCGCGCCTACCCTCGCCGAATTATGGAAGTGCGTGAAATGGTTAACGACACCTTGGGTGGAAGGGACCTGGGTATTGCGTACTGCACGCTTTGTGGGTCCGCCCAAGCTTGGTTTACCGACGAATTGCCCGAGGGCGTTGAGAGGCCGGTGTTGCGCACATCCGGCCTGCTGATCCGCTCCAACAAGGTGATGTACGACTTAACGACGCAATCGGTTATGGACACGTTTCTTGGAACCGCCGTGACGGGTCCGTTGGCAAAGCGCGGACTTCAACTGGAACAGGCCAGCGTTATTACGACCACCTGGGGGGCGTGGAAAGCCGAATTCCCGGACACTACGGTGCTTGTTGAGCGCTTGGCCTTAGGACGAGATTTTGACTTCCGCAACGGCCGCGATGCCTCTGGCCCGATATTCCCCATCGGCAATGTGGATGAGCGCCTGGGAATACAAGAGGACGTATTGGGCGTGGTCACCCAGTCCGGAAAACCCATCGCCTTTCACGTTCCCAGCCTCATCAAAGCGCTGGATGCCGGACAAACGGTCACCGTTGATGGCGTTCACGTAATCTTAAGTGGCGGTGGCGTGCGCGCGGTCGATAACCAAGGGCAGGATCTCGGTACCCACCAGGCATTTTGGTTTGCGTGGTCTCAATTCCACAAAGACACAGCGCTGTGGCCGGAACGCTGACTCCGACGACCTGTACTGGGATCCGCGATATCTTAAGAAATCGGCGGCAAATGGAAAAATGAAGATTTCACTAGCCATTGGTCCAATAGTGGTCACACCCAAACCATCGCCGACGTAAACCGCCAGGCCGCTTTAGAGGCCTGGCCATGGGCGCAAGTAGTGACCCCCGCCATCGGCTGTTAATATTACCTGCGCGAAACGCCCAGGCTGTTAGTGCGAGGGGAACGAACATGGTTAGAAATATCAGCGTAACTGACAGTCTGTCGCAACGGCTGATGATAGGTGCCCTGCTGGTTACCCTGACCCAGAGTTTGCTTACCCACTTCCAGATGCTGGGTGTCCATCCCCGCTTTAGCCATGATTGAAACCGCATTCACTCCCTGGCAGTCACTGGCCGGCGGAGCCCTGATCGGGCTTGCAGCCGTCCTTCTGATGGCCTCCCTCGGCCGCATTATGGGCGCGACGGGGATTCTGGCAGGAATGCTATTTCCGGTCGGCCAAGGCGACTGGGCCTGGCGTGCGTCGTTTGTCGCGGGCTCGATCAGCGGACCGCTGGCGGTTTTTGCTTTCACCGGCCATATGCCAACCATTCAGGTTCCCGTCAGCACTCCAATGTTGCTAGTCGGCGGGTTTATCGTGGGTATTGGCGTCACACTGGGCTCAGGTTGCACCTCGGGACATGGGGTTTGCGGCATTGCCCGGCTCTCACCGCGTTCCATGCTGGCCACTTTCATTTTCATGGTCAGCACCGGCATAACCGTTTTTGTTCTGCGCCACGTTATGAGTACCTGAGTGATGCGGCTGATTCTCACCTATCTGACAGGACTGGTTTTTGGCGTCGGCATTGCCATTTCTGGAATGATCAATCCAGCCAAAGTCATTAACTTTTTTGATTTTGCCGGCACCTGGGACCCCAGCCTTGCGCTGGTAATGGGTAGCGCGTTGGTAGTGTCCTTCATTGGCTACCGACTGGTGTTTATGGGTTCTAAACCAATGCTGGGAGACGCTTTTCAGATTCCTGCTCGGCGCCGTATCGATCCTCCACTGATTGCTGGTTCAGTCATCTTCGGCATAGGCTGGGGCATATCCGGTTTCTGCCCGGGTGGCGCGCTACCTGCTCTGGGAACCGGCAAAAAAGAGGTGCTTATGTTTGTTGCGGCGTTAATTGCCGGCATTGTCGCAGTAAAGGCAGTGAGGACCATTGTCGCGGGAGGGACAACCCCAGCTGACCGATAGATTGACCACGGCGGGTGGACTTTCCGACTTCAATTCTTCAACCGGGGCGCCAGCGCCACTTTTGCTTTATTGATTCCATAGGTAGTATTTGTCTCGAGAATTACCTCTTGACCGTTGTAACAGACGGGTTTGTATTCAACCAAGAAGCGGTCATACCAAATTCGCCAAACTCAGTGTCAGATCACCTCCCGAACTCTATACCCGCACATGACAAACCGCGGCCGCTGATGGATCACGGTTCGTCGACAACCGATGGTAGTCAGCATGCTCAGATCCAGCCGTGGGTTCAGGCAGCCCGTCCCTTGGCGCATCCCATGATCTTCCTGCCACTGCTGGTAGGGCAAACGTTGGCATTCGATGTGAATCAACAGTTCAGTTTGATGCTATTTCTGTACACGTTGCTGTTCGGCGTGCTCTACCAGGTGTTGCTCTTGTATGTGAACGATTACGCAGACGAAACCGTTGACAGGGCAAATGACCGATACTTTCTTTCTGGAGGGTCGAGGGTTATTCCTGAAGGCAAACTTCGAGGCAAAGATCTGCTAGCTGGCGCGACTGTGGCGTTCTTGGCGCTGATGGGATTGACGGCCTGGCTGGTCATCATTATTGATCGCCCGTGGCTGTGGGTCGGCACAGTATTGGCCGTTGCTCTGGGCTGGGCTTACAACATGAAACCGCTGCAGCTTTCCCATCGAGGGCATGGCGAGATCCTGCAGGGTTTGGGTTGTGGGGTCTTGCTGCCGTTAATCGGTTTTTACTTGCAGCAAGGGTCCATGCAGGAGTTCCCATGGTTTACCGTGCTGCCGCTTTTCTTGATCTTTTATGTCGGCAACATTGTCACTGCCCTCCCAGACTACCCATCGGACAAAGCGGGCGGCAAGAGAACGTACCCGGTTAGACACGGCGAGTTAGGAGCCCGACAGGCCGCGCTGGGTCTACTGGCGACAGCATATGTGGGCGTGATGGTAGCGAACCGGCAACTCTCATGGATGGGTCTTGCCTTTATTGCAGCCCCAGCTGCCCTGGCGCTGGGTGGAACCATCCAATCAGGAACGTTTTATGCGGCAAACACATCCAACTTCGCAATCTGCAAACGATTCGTGATCTGGGTTTCTGCAAGCCAAGCTTGGGTGCTTTGTGCTTGGGTTGGTATCCTGTTATTCGGCGGATTGCATTGAATATCGCTATTATTGGCAGCGGAATTGCCGGGCTCAGTGCCGCGTGGCTGCTGGGCCGAACCCATGACGTTTCACTCTTTGAGAGCCACCAGCAACTGGGTATGGATGCCCGCTCCCTCGAACTGCCGGGTGAAGGCCATGACACTCGCATTGACGTTCCTTTACGGGTTTTCTTTGATGGGTTTTACCCCAACGTTACGTCTCTGTATCAACACCTGGGCATCGAGTCTGCCCCGATCAATTATGCGGCGTCTTTCGGGTTCGTTAACGAAAAGAGCTTTTTTCGATATGACAACTACCAATTGGGCGGCCGCTCCTTTCCGTTCTTCAAGGGAATTCGATCGCTTAATCGAAAAGCGCTTAGGATCGGCTGGGAGATCGCACGGTTTTTTCGCCAGACACCCCAGTCGTTAGCTAACGGTATCGCCGACGACGTTACGCTAGAAGCGTATCTGCAAGATCACAACTATTCGAAGGACTTTGCGGAAGGCTTTCTCTACCCCACATTTTCCGCAATCTGCACCTGCAGCCACGAAAGTATGAAAGCCTACCCGGCTAAAGTGATTGTCCAATATCTGAACAGCGGCCTGTTGCTGGCATCCATCCGACGGGTAACGCAAGGAACCCAAGAAGTGGTCAATCGCTTGTCGCAACACGCGAGAGAGGTTCACCTTCGTTCGACGGTCACTGAGGTTTCCCAGACTCAAGACGGCATGTCGGTACGCACATCCGAACGGACATTAACGTTTGATCACGTGGTCATTGCGACCCAAGCAAACCAAGCGTCACAGCTGCTGAAAAATGTCTCGCCCGAAGAGCGCGCCATGCTGGCTTCGTTTTCCTATGAGCCCAGTCGAGTGGTTGTCCACTCAGACACCCGTCTGGCACCCGTTGGCGGCAGGTCCCAGTGGGCGCCGGTCAATTTTCTGCTCGCCGACGGCGAGGCTGCACCGATGGCAACTATTTGGATGAACGCGATACAGACAATGCCGGGCGGTGCGACGGTGTTTCAGACATGGAACCCGGTTATTGAACCTGATCCGTCGCTCGTTTTGGGCCAAGCAGAGTTTGAAAGACCGATGGTCAACCGTCAATCTCTGAAGGGGCTGGAACAGCTGTCGGAGCTTCATCAGCAAGCGGACAGGCGAGTTTGGTTCTGTGGATCTTATGCGTCCGAGGGGATTCCGCTGCTGGAGAGCGCGGTCAGCTCGGCGATGGCTATTGCGCAACGCTTAGGCGTTCAAGTACCTTGGCCTTAGACGTAGCTAGGTTGTCGACCACGTATTTCTAAATTCGCTAGCTATGACGTTCGCTGGAAGGGTTGGGGTCAGAGTAAAGTGCCAGGGTCGCTTTTCGCGACCCTGGCACTTTACTCTGACCCCGAATCTCACACTGACCCCGAATCTCACACCAAATTTCCCAGGCAACACGCCTTGACACAGATTACGTTCGATCCAGCGAATCTTGACCGCGAGATGAATATACTGCCGCACCTTAGGGTGATTCAAAGCCGTTATCGAAAAGCTCATCGCCGAGCGCATTGTTGAGGGCAGAGAACATTAACCGGCCGCTGCTATCTTGGACGACATCAAATGCGAATCCGTCTATAGCGCCTTCATATTCGTAGCGCATCGATTGATCGAGAGTGAGACCGGCGCCGGATTGCAGGAACGTCAGCTGGTCATTTTCCTGAGGCAAGAAATCCGTGAAAATAAAGCGGATGACGCCGCCGGCAAGACTAGCCGTGCCGGCAACCTGCAGCACGTCATATTGACCGTCACCTAGCCCCATGACCTCCACCTCGATGACCCCACCACGCAGGTCAAGATTGCCGTCCAGGGTCAGTGTGCCGGGGGAGTTGCCAGGAGCCAGTACCGCGCAATTGATCGCCAACGTGTTTTGGAATACAGCGAGACCTGTGCCGCTCAATCGAGAGTCGGGACCGTCAATGGTCAGCGTCTGGCCGGTAATATCCGCAATTTGACCTTCGCCTAACAGGCGTAATTCACCGACGCCAACGGAGATTTCGTCGCCGTCACACTCCTGGGGATCGGCACCACCGCTACTGAGACCCAGCGTTAGATCATTATCCAGGTCCCAGGCGCCACCTCGGGCGATTTCGACCACGCCTCGACCCTGGGCTCCACCGCCAATCAAACCACTTTGTGACCGAGCCAGCGCACCATCAACAATTTCCATCTCAGCCTCGCCATTTTCGCCAATCACCATCAATCCGGCGACCTCCAAGTTGGTTTCATTGGACGGACCCGTCAGAAATATTCTGCCGAAACCTCCGGTAAACGCACCTGCTGTGACATCTGCGGCAACAATCCGCCCGCTGTCTACCGTGCGCACCAAGCCTGCGCCACCTGCCCCGACAAACAGCGAACCCTGAGCCTCAACTAGGGATGATAGTGAATTGATAGTCTCAACGACTACGGCTCCGACGCCGCCCACATTTTTTCCGACAAAAACCTGGTTAGCACCCACAGCCCCATCCAACACTCTCAAGGTGCCGTCACCGGAGGCGCCGACCGTCAGATCGGTTGCCGGACCAGGATTGAAGAAACGAACCCAACTGCTGTCCTGAAATGTAACAACCCCGCTGGCGTCAGCAAGTTCGCCGATAACCCGGTCGCCGGTGGCTTCCACCGCGCAGTCACGGCCTACATCCATGGTGGCCTGACCCGCATAGCCAATGGAAACGTCACCAAAGTCGGCAATGCTGATATCAGGGCAACCAAGTCCGGACTGCGCTGAAGGCCCAACCGTTACTTCGCCTTGACTGCCAGGAGTACTGGCCACTCGCAATGCGTCGGTAACCAGGCCGCCACTCCAGCTAACTGACAGGCTGGCATCAACAACAAGGCGACCGTCATTGTCCCAGCGGCTTTGGGGATTGACCGTGCTCAGATCGTCTTCCAGGATCACTCCGTTTAGCTGCCCACCCACGCTGGTATTCTGCTCAAGCGTGGCGCCCGAGGTTTGAAGTTGATGCCCTCCCCGAACCCATAAAGCCGCTACATCTCCCGGAGCACCGGATCGCAACACAAAGGATGGATTCGCCGGGCTACCAGAATTGAGTTGATACACGCCGCCATCGAAGGTGACTGGGCCGCGCTCAACCAGCAGCCGCTCAGAGGACGCCTCCTGAGATCCAAACGTCACTGTCACTGCCGCGTCCGGGGCGAATATAGCCACCTGGTCGCTACTGGGACTAACCTTAGGATTCCAGTTTTGGTCATCAAAAAAACTGCCGTCGAAGCCTGTGCTCCAGATCACCGCATCAGGGTCGGGCTCCGGCGGAAAGTCAGTATCGCCGTCCGAGAAAAAAAGCCCCGCGCCCGGATCGATACCGCCACCGCCTTTTTGTGCCAAGGGATCGCGCAGCTGGGCAATGGCAATAATGGTTCGGTCATTAAGGACCGCAATTGGGGCGAGACCAAATAACTCCTTACCAGCAAAAATATGGCCGTTCGCCAAAACGGGCTCTGCCGGCTGATCAGACCAAAAAACCTGTGTCGACGGACCGTAAGCCACGTTCCCGGCGCTATCAGAACCAAACACTCGACAGGCGCTGCCTGCACCCACGTTTTCCTGCACCAGCTGCGGTGTGCCGCCCGGCTGCAAAAGATAAACCGATCGGTCGCCGCCGAACCCATTTGGCCCCGCGCAGAAACTCAAATTTCCGTTGCTAGGGTTAATATGCTCGGCAATACCCGCGCCGCCTGTCAGGCCATCATCCACACAACTTTCACTGTCCAGTTCCAACAAACCGCTGACCCTGCCGTTGCCCGGGTCCACCAACGTTCCACGCCGATATACCTGCAGACAATTACCCACCACTGCCGCCACTCGGCCATTTTCCAGCAGGGAAATGCGCTGAGGCGCGCTGCTGAGCGTGATACCCCAAACTGGCGTCCACCATTGGCGCGGGTTGGCAAATCGAGCCAGCTGAGGCGCATACAGGTTGATGTTCAGATTAAACGGCTGGGTTGTGAGCAAGACCTCGCCGCTAGAGTTGGTCCGTAAACCACGCTCCTCAAAATTGAAGGGAAGTAATGTCGGTGGGGTATAGACAGGGCAAGGGTCGGCATTGGGGCCGTTAAATACCTGAAAGCTGCCGCCACAAATCTGTGTAGGAGTTTCGGTGCGCTCGATTTGCGCACGAAAAATTGCCCGTGACCCAGCTGCTGCAAACTGCTCCAAGCGCCGATAGCGCTCATTGGGGCCGAATTGAACGAAGGGCGATCCGTTCAGATATAACTGGCCCTGAAATTGATCGTTGCCGTCGTCATCTTCGCCGACAAATCGGCTGATGGTGTACGCATAATTTCCCGCAGCATCGATTTGAATAGATGAAATATCGCTGCCATCGGGAACCACCAAGGGCACAAACGAAGAAGCCTGGGCCACTGCCGCGCAGAGCAGAGAGATGCCTGAGACAAGCAGTCGGGACGTCCATAGTGTCATTTAATCGCTCCTTTTGATGCCAACATTCTGGCCGGAGCGAGCAAGCAAGTCTTGATGAAAATCTAACGGAAACGTGACCCTACTGATCAGCAAGGGTTGGAAGGGTTGGTTCAGCAGATCAGCATTATTGGCCCAAGATGAAAAAAACGAACACACTATTTCTGGACACGGGAAAATAGCCTTATTGTTGGCGCTTAGGGCGGCAGGGTCTGCAGCGTAAAAGCCTTCTGGCCGGCCCGGGGGCCGACCGCGACTCGGTAGGTGATTGAATGGCCCAGGAGTGCATTCATGCCGTCGTCTTCGGCCGGGTCGAGGGTCAGCTGGCTGGACTCCAGATCGCGCTCCAGATAGCGGCCTACGCGCTGGCTGATCTGGTGCACCAGCAGCTCGAGCTCCGTCTTTATGGGGGCCCTCACGCACCGGAAGCTCGGTTTGCCGTGGCGTTCGACGTAGACGCCGTCGAGAAACAACATATGCAGGTGGACGTTGAGGTTCAGTACGCTTCCAAATCGCTGGATCAAGGTGACCGATCCCGTATGGCTCTGGGGAACCGCCACCCTGGCTGCAGCGGCGTAGCGGCGGGCGATAACGCGGTAGACGATGGCAAGGACCTGGCTGAGCGTGGCCGGGCGCGTGGCGAACAGGTAGCGCAGGGCAAAGGGAAAGCTGAGCACCCATTGGCGGATCGGGTGCTGCGGCAGGATATCGTCCACCAGCAGCGCTGCGGTCTCGGCCATGCGCCGGGCGCCGCAGCTGGGACAGAAGCCGCGCCGCTTGCAGCTGAACGCCACCAGCCGCTCGGCGTGACAGCTGGTGCACTGCACCCGCAGAAAGCCATGCTGCAGGAGCCCGCACCGAAGGTACGCCTCGAACTCTGCTCGGACGTAAGCAGGAAGCGGTCGACCTTCGCGCGCCATCTGTTCGACGAAGCCGGGGCACAGTTCGGCCACCAGTTGGTAGAGCAGCGTATTCTCGGGGCGGTGGCGCTGGTAGCGATAGCTTCCCGGCAGCCGTACGGTGTCGCTGCCGCGCCTGGCGGCGGACATGGCAACCTCCCTGACGGGTTTGACTACTGCTCAGCATTGCCAATAAGCGCGGATGAAGGTTAGATCGATGAACGACAGCTGGCGTAGGCCCGGATCGCTGCTGACTGTCGGAGCGCTCTGGACCTGGGCCGCTATCCAGCCAAAACCGCTATTGCTGCCCGGAATACATTGCGGCGCTTAGGTTTAGCGAAAAACATCATAAAAGCCTTGCTGCTCTGTTAGGAAGCTGGCGTGCACTATCTCCGATACAAAGCAGACCGTTATCGGGGCGTTTACTTCCTGCAAGGAGACTCAAGTATTGCAGCATTCGTTCCGATAAAGTTCGATGCTTCGTCGATTGATCATAGTGTGCGCTGCCGCGAGCCTGCTGACCCAGGCGGCTGTGTGCAGCAGCGCGTCTGCCGCGCCCCTGGCTGACTGGTTGGAAACACGAACGCTGACCGGCGCTGTGTTGCTTCAGCTGGCCGACCCCACGTTGACCGGTGACGTCAATGATCGGCTAATCGCTCGACTCACGCTGGCTGAGCGCGCCCTAAATCAGTCCATTGATGACGTTGAATTCCATTTGGAGCTGGCCCAAAAAGACATCCAGCCAGGAACCGCGAGCGACCATTTTGCGATGGCTATTAGCTGTCAGCTAAAACACAGAGCGCGGCACGAGAATTTTGCTGAGGCGTGTCTTAAGCTGGAAGACGACGAGGTCCAATCCGACAACAAAGTGGTTCAAGCCACGATCCACAACACCCGCTCCTACTACTACTATCGAGAGGGTGACCACGAACGCTCCCGGGAAGAGGCGGTGCAGGCGTTAACGCTGGCAGAGCAGATCGGTGACCACACTCTGTTAACTGTTTCCCACAATATGATTGGCAGCTACTTCAGTGCCCGATTGTTGCCAAGGATGGCCATTCTCCACATGGAGAGTGCTTGGGAAAACGCTCGACAATTACCGTATCCCGAAGCGAAAACCGTGATTCAAATCAACATGGCGTCGAACTACACGTATCTTGGACGTGCCCGTGAGGCGCTCACGATGTTAACGGAGTTCCGAGACCGACCGGAAATGACTTTGTATCCTGCGCGCCAACTAATTCATCAGTCGATGATTGCCCAGGCCCAGGTAGCGGTTGGGGAACTGGACAATGCCGAGCAGGAACTGCGGTCGGTGATGACAAAAGTCTCTGACAAAGTTTTGCCGGACAGTTTGACGTTTGCGTACACAAGCTTGGGTTCAATAAAGCTGGCCAAAGGTCTGCCCAATGAGGCGCTGGTTTACTACGACAAGGTACTTGAGGCGGTGAACCAGGACTTTCGAACCGGCGCAAATCATCCAAGAGTGCGCCTGCTATTTGTGCCCTATGCTCGAGCTCTGCGCACAGCGGGTCAGATCGATGCTTCACGCAGTCTATTGCGATTGGCCATTGACCAGGCGTCAGCCGATAAGCCTGATCAACTGTTAGTTGACCTGTATGAGGAACTGTCGTTAACCCTTGCCGGCTCCGGTGATCACTTCGCTTCGTCTGACGCTCACGACATGGCGGCCCGACTAGAACAAAAGCTGTGGGACGCCAGCTTTCAATATCAGATGGCCAGGCTGACTGCCTCCGTTGAGGCTAATCGAGGGAAAGTGGCTCTGGAGCGCGCCCAGGAACGGGCCGCGGCGCTGCAGGGCGCAGCGGAACGGGAAAAGACGCTGCGCTTTCAGTCTTGGACCATCGCCGGGATGTTGCTGACGGTGCTGTTGTTGTGGCAGTCGCGGCGAATGCAAAAGCGCGTGGCTGACTCCGAGCGCGCCGCCAGTGAGCGCTTGGAAGACTTAGTCAAAGTCCGCACGCGAGAGCTGGAGGACAGCAATCAGCAGCTGGCCTATCAGGCCACTTTTGACGAACTCACGGGGCTCTACAATCGACGTCACTTTCAGGTGCAGCTGAAGCAGGTTTGGGATGAGTCAGCCCAGTCAGATGTCGGTGCAGTGTTGATGTACCTGGATCTTGACCAATTCAAAATAGTCAACGACACCTGTGGCCACGGTGCTGGCGATCAGCTCCTAGGACAGATCTCAAGACTGATCCAGAACAAGATTCGGGCCGACGATACAATCGCCCGACTTGGGGGTGATGAGTTTGGCATCATCTTAAAAAACTGCCCGCCGCCGCGTGCACTCCGAATCGCCGAAGCCGTTCGCGGAACCGTTGAGGCGTTTCAGTTTCTTTGGGACGGGCAGATTTTCCGCATCGGTGTGAGTATCGGGGTTGTGCCCATCGACGTGCACCGTGGTGATATGGAAGAGTGGATGAAGGTGGCCGATGCGGCGTGTTATGCGGCCAAGGAAGCTGGTCGAAATCAGGTGCACCTGGTGTCTGATGATTCGGGGGAGACCGCGCGCAATCGCGGCGAAATGCGCTGGGTTCATCGGCTTCACCAAGCCATGGACAACGATTTGTTTGCCATCTACGAGCAGAAAATCCTATCTCTGGACAACTGCGATGAACTGGATCGCGTGGAAATTCTGCTTCGGATGCGCGATCCAGAGTCTCGGAAGCTGATCCCACCTGGCGCATTTCTGCCGGCAGCGGAGCGCTATGGTCTGAGCGTAAAGCTGGACGAGTGGGTGGTCAACAACCTGATCAGATCCCTGTTTATGCACAACGAGATTAAAGCTCAAGGGCGGCGATACTGGATCAACTTATCGGGCCTTAGCATAGGAGACCCCCGGTTTTGCGAGTCGTTGACGAAGCTAGTCGCTGACGCTAATTTGCCCCGGGGCATGATGAACTTCGAAATCACGGAATCCGCCGTGATTAGGAATATTGCCGAAGCCTCTCGCTTGATCGACATGCTGAGCGAGATGGGCTGCGAGTTCGCGCTGGACGACTTCGGGACAGGGCTGTCTTCCTTTGGCTATCTCAAGAAGCTCAAGGTCAACTACCTGAAGATTGATGGCATGTTCATTCGGGATATCGTTCAGGATCAGACCGATCGGATTTTTGTGAAGTCTATTATCGACATTGCTCACACACTCAACATGCGCACAGTCGCTGAGTTTGTGGAGGACGATGAGATTCTGGCGATAGTGAAATCTCTGGGCGCCGACTACGCCCAGGGCTTTGGCATCCACAGACCCGAAATGCTGGCGCCAAACTTTCCGATTCCAAGAGAGATTCCTATCGGGCAACGGCCCCTCAGCGGATGACGATCGAAATTCTGGGGTCAGAGTAAAGGGACAGAGTAAACTCACATTGCGCTAACGCCCAACGGCAACGTCTGCTATGCGCTCAAGACGCCCTATCGGGACGGTACCAACCACGTCATTCTCGACCTCATGGATTTTATGCCCCAGGGCACTTTCTCGATCGCTGTGCGATCTCACCTTGTGGCCCCCCCGCCGCCCTGGTACCTCGCAAACCTCAAGCGCTTCCACGGGGAGTTTGCGCCCTCGAGCCGGCGGTGCGGCCAGATCACCCCCCAGCGCGTCGCGGTAAGGGCGGACGCGCCTGCGCTGAGACGACCGCAGACAACAACCATGAACCCGACCGCCCACGGCAGTCCATGACCCGGCCGCTCTCGCACATCCCCGGATATGCCCGCACATCATGTGGGGCCAGGAAAAGCGCACGCTGATGCATCTGGATGCGGACGTCTTTTAGTTTTGGATGACCGACGTCAGGTCGGCGGAAAGGGGGCGCCGAGTTCGAAGTCCCGGGGCTTTCCTGACACAGGGATCAGAGGTTGGTCCCAATCAACAACGTCGGAATGGGTGGTCGCCGCCGCGGCCTTATCTATTTTCGCTATATCTCCATTGTCGCTTCAGGCATTGACGCTTCACCGCTGGCTGCGACAATCGTAGGCCGTTTCTCTGGAGAATGTTGATGGAAGTTATACGCTGCTTGGAATGTCGTTGGTGGATAACCACCATCGCGCTTGGGCTGGTCGCTGTGCTGAACGCTGGCTGTACCGATACGTCGGCGCTGCCGGAAGCTGGAGCGCAGGAAGCGGCGGCGCCCACCGTGAGTTTCGAAACGAAGGTAGATTTCCTGAAGCCAGAGTGGAATCGCGACACCTGGGCGCGGCTGGACGCCGATCTTGACCCCACCAAAGAAAAAGTGGGCTGGCTGAAGGGTAAGGTGTTTGGCGTTCGACCCAATGAGCCTGTTCGCGAACTGTTCATCATGGAAGGTTTCAGCGTGGTGCGCACCAAAAAGCTAGAGGACGGCTCGATCCGTCGGCTGCTCCGCGAGGTGGTCTTTTATAGGGACGTTGAGAGCGGGCAGATTCTCGAAACCTGGGACAACCCCTACACCGGGGAAACGGTTCGCGTCGTTCCCATCGCCAACGATCCGTATAATTTCACCATCAGCGCTTACCGCAAACAGCGCAAGGGCTTCCAAGCGGAGGGGCGAGACCAGAGCAACGTAGGTGAACCGTTTCTGCTGGACTGGGAAGACGGCCCCAACGGAACCATTATCCTTAATACCGGTATTAACCTCTTCTACCCCAACCAGCTGAGTCCGGAAAAGTGGGTGCGCGAATCAGGTGGGGCCTTTAATCGGGTGTCCGAGCAGTTTCTGTACGTGTTCAAACGGTCAGACGCGGAAGATCCGACCAAGACCCACATCCCGGCGGTCGGGTCCTGGTCCCGCATAACCCCATGGCTCCCCTGGATGCTGATGGGGCAGGCTGAGGGGCATATCTCCTACTTTTCCCATTTCACCACGCTGCCCGGCGGCATCGCCGATCTACCGGAAGACGTGCAGGAAGCGGCCCGGGCCATCGACCCCAAATTTCTGAGTGCGCCTCTCGAGGACTACGGTCCGTCCGTGTCCAGCCTCGAGGTTTATTCCATGGAGCAGGAACCGGCTCCGGTGCCGGAGGGCTGGGAGCCGCCCCGGCCGCCACCTCCGTCCCCGGCACCCAGCAAGCAGCCGTAGCCCGGTTTTATTCACGAAACCGCGGTCGGTGAGCGTCAGGGCGCCGTCGGCTGGAAGAACTCCAGCCAGGCGCCGCCCGGCGCTCTAACGGCGAACATCGAGACGTCGCCGTAGGGGGCAAGCTCAAGCTGGGTGATGGGCCTGGTTAGGGCTACGCCGGCGGCTTCGATGCGGCTGGCGTAGCCGGTGAGATCGCTCACCGGAAAGCGCAAAGCGCTGCTGCCGCGATTGCGCGGTAGGGCAAACCGGCCGTAGTGCTCGCCGGTTAGGCCTCGAATGCTGCAGATTTCCACCGACCCCTGCATTTCGCCAGTAGGGTGATAGATTCGCACAGGCGCTGGGTGCGCCAGCGCCACGTTGTAGGGCAGGCCAAACACGTTTTCGCCCGGCGGCTCCCATCGAATCTCCGTATCGATCAGGCAGTCAAAGCCCAGCGCTTCCTGATAGAACACGTCGTGGGCCTCCAGCTCGTCGTCGTACACAAGCTGCGTGGAGTTAAAGGCATTGGAGACCTGATCAAAGCCCGCGTCGGGACCCAGCGGCGGATCAACCCGTTGAATCAGCGCCAGCACGATGCGCTCCGGCCCGATAAGCTCGCAGTGTTTTACCACCACCGGCCCCATAGTGTATTGGAATGGCACATGCACGCCGGCCCAGCCGCGCGCCTCGAGCTCGGCATAGATCGCCTCAATGTCCCGAACCCGGATATCCAGGTCGTAGATGCCGCCGGCTTCCCACGGCTTACCGGCCGGGCGGATGGGCTGGTTTTGCACCCCATGAAGCGTTACCACGCGGAGGAGTCCGCAGTCCGCGCCGGCCGGCCCGAGCAGCACTTCATCGATGGTGTTAGCCTCCGGGCAGCCCCAGAAAGCGCTTTGGCCGGCGCCGGCCGTGCCGCTATGGAGGCGTTGGTAACAAAACACCGAGGCAAGCTGCGTCGCGAGGCTATCGCCGCGGGCCACGTTGAGGACGGCCTCGCGGTAGCCGCCGACGCCGAAATCTTTTGCAAAGCTCATGCGAAATCTCCTTGTGCGATCATTAGGGAATTCAGGTGTGCGTTTTCTGCGTGGCGATGGTTGCGGCGGTAAACGCCTGAACGTTAATCGGTATATCCTGGACAATCTCGCTGACCTTTCTGGCCGCAACGATGATCTCTTCCAGGGCTTCATCGGTCCCAGGCCTATTGCCGCATTTGGGGCGAATCGGGCCACGGAAGCAACGACTAAGGTTGCTGCCCATACTCCCAAACCGTTGGATATCGTTCGTACCCTTCTGAGCCTGATGGATAAATCTTTTGGCTCCTAAATTGTTAGATAAACGTCTCTCAGATGCGAGTTTTACATAACACGCTGGTAAACGCGTCACTAAAGGGAGAAAGCTGTTATCGAACGATCAACGGGGAAGGTTGGTGGGGTGATCGGGCAGGCAGCCTTCAGCGTTTCCACTGCTACGCTTTAAGCTCAAAATAGATCGGCCTGCCTGGTTTTGTCGCGTTTTCCCCAAGCAGGATGGTATACGTGCCCTTGGCAATGCTCCATAAGGCGTCGAACGCGTTCTACGATGCCAACCGCCGTTACCGGCAGATAGACGCGATTTTCTGACTTACCTGTGGAATCCGACGCACCGGGAAGAGAAGCAGGCTCAGGATAAGGCACCAAATGCCTGCGAACTCTCGCCGCGTCGTATTAAACTTCGGGAAACGGTAGCCGACATTACTAAGACATATCCCACTCAAATTTGTCAATTTGACTGTTGGGACTTTAGTCGCTTATGCGGATCCGATGTCCCTTCTTTCAAATTGGGTTAAGGCAGTCATGCAGGAAAGAAGGCTAGAGCCAGAGAACCCACTCGACAGCTTTGTAGATGCCGACGGAAAATGCTATTAGGCCAATGGAAAAATCTAACAGATGTCGCGTTTGAAAAGAAATTGTCGACCTTGTTGCAGAGATGGGGCAGTTCAGAATTTTGTCTGTCTGTAGGAACGCTCCGATAAATCACCTAGGGATTCGTGTCTTGATCAAGTCGGCCTAGGAGAAGATCGGCATCTGCGATTGCGTCATCTTCTAATGGATCGACATCGAGCAACGGCGGCGCTTGAGCATGAGCTATCCGTAAAAACGTCAAGCGACGAAGGACTGTCTTTGGCCGTCACGAAAAGAAAAACGCGATGCTGCGTGGGGCAGGGTCGGCATCGCCCACAATTTGGGGATCAGGCCTGGTGGATTCCCGGCTCAAGGAGAAAGCCGGGAAAGGAGCCCACCGGTTCAGGTCGCAGGCCGGGTGAAAACTATTTGGGATGGTGAAAATGGATTTTGTGGATGGGCAACCACCACAGAGCGCATGTTCGTCAGATTCCTTTGCTGTGATGTGGAATGAAGGCATAGGCGCTTGGGCTAAAAATTGGTTGGATGGTCGGCGAGGGTTGCGCCCTTGACAGAGGAAATCATGCAAGAAAACCTGGAAGTTAAATACAAAGCGTTGATGGACCTTACGCTTCGTGCGCGCTCCGGCATGCTGATCTACATGATTATCTGGCTGGTTGTGTCCTTCTGGGGACATTTCCCGTCGGAGCATGCGCTGCTGTTCTTCGGGAATTTTGCCATTTTGCTGCTGGTCGCTGGAATTCGTTTTGCGCTGAATCTTCGGACGAATCGCTGTGCAGCCTCAGGTATGAGCGAGAGCGAGGTCTCTCGCCTTACTGATCTTTTGGAATGGATGCTTGTCCTTGGCGGGCTTCACTGGGGCTTGATATCCGCCTGGTTGATCCACCATCCGGATCACGTCGGACAACGGCATGTGGTCGTGGTGGTGCTTGCTGCCTTAGCCATGGGTGGCACATCTATTCTCAGTATCTCTCGAGTTGTCCGACGCTGGTACCCAGTTGGGATCTATGCACCGAGTGCTATCGGCGGCCTTGTAATCGGCGGATCGGAAAACTACGTACTCCTGGTCTTGTTGGTCTTCTCGGTGATCTATATTCATACCGCATCGCAGATTGCGGCGCGGGACTACTACGATGCCATCAAGAACGAACAGCTCGCCGACGCCCGCTTTCTTGAGGTTAAGGAGTTGAGCACTACTGATCCCCTGACTCAGATTCGCAACCGCCAGTATTTCGATGAACAGTTTTTGGCCGACTGGAAATCCTGTGAGCGCGGCCAGCTTCCTTTATCCGTGCTGATGATTGATCTCGATCACTTTAAGAATTTAAACGACAATTACGGCCATTTGTTCGGTGACTATTGTCTGCAACAGGTTGCGCTCACCCTGCGCAGTTGTGTACGGCGCTCCACCGACACGCTTGCGAGATATGGGGGTGAGGAATTTATCGTGCTAATACCAGGGACGCAGGAGAAGGATGTATTTCGCTTGGGCGAGAGCATTGTCCGAAAAGTCGCGGAAATGGAGGTCGAATATAGAGAGACAAGAGTGCATCTCAGCTGCTCGGTGGGTGTGGCAACGATCGTGCCTCCGCGTGACTTAAACCCTGAAACGCTGATCGAGTATGCAGACAGAGCGCTCTACAAAGCAAAACGGTTCGGGCGAGATCGCTGTGAGAGCTGGGAAATGGCTTAGCTGCCTCTTCAAGAAAACCAGGGGACTAGAAGTGTTTGGCTGCTTCTTCTTGATGGTTCTATCTTTTGGCAAAAAAAAAGGCCCGTCCCAAACTGGACGAGCCTTCTTATTTAAAACCTGGCAATGACCTACTCTCACATGGCATCTGCCACACTACCATCGGCGATACACCGTTTCACTGCCGAGTTCGGGATGGGATCGGGTGGTTCCAGTGCTCTATTTTCACCAGGAAACTGGTATGCACACAGGCCGAAGCCCACGTACAAATCTTGCAGTCGTTCCGCGTCCCCGATCAGGGGCCGCACAACAACATATATTGGAAAGTCTGAAATCGAGAGCGCGTAGATTGCGTCAACAATCCAGCAACAAAACATCGCTTGTAATTCATCCAACTCACTCTCTTCTCTGAATGTCTGAGAGCTTCAAGATCAAGGCGCGGTGCCTTATTTATTCCGCAGCGTACGCAAGTACGTGAGGACAGAAATAAGGTATCGCAACGCCGAGATTGAAGTTCTCAGGCAGATCAGAGAGGGCTTTGGAGTTATATGACCAAGCCTCACGGGCAATTAGTACAGGTTAGCTTCACACATTACTGCGCTTCCACACCCTGCCTATCAACCTTGTGGTCTTCAAGGGCCCTTCAGGAATCTCAAGGATTCAGTGAGAACTCATCTTGGGAGGGGCTTCCCGCTTAGATGCTTTCAGCGGTTATCCTGTCCGATCGTAGCTACCCGGCAATGCCACTGGCGTGACAACCGGAACACCAGGGGATCGTCCACTCCGGTCCTCTCGTACTAG
>JBGCET010000058.1:0-54147 GCA_045106555.1 Lysobacterales bacterium
GTGAGTTGCCCAGGCTTGATCCGGTAGCGAACACCGGCTTCATTCATCAGCTGCTGCGCCAGTGCGCTGTTTTCTTTCAGCGAGACCATCCAGGCCACCGTATATCGACTGAACAGATCGGTCAGAGCATAAAGCGACAAGGGGCAAATCGGGGTCAGGTCTTGCACCGCCACAGTTTGAGCTTCCAATGGCAAAGAACGTTCGTCAAAACTCAAAAATTTATATTTTCGGATAATGCCGTCAACGCAGGAACCGCATGGCCACGCCTTGGGGACGCCAATAAATAAGCCCGCTACCAGCGGGCTTTTTTATAGGCGCCCCCAAGGGAGAATTCTCACTCCTCAGGGTTCGACTTGTGCGCGAGCAATTTTCGACAAGCGGCCAACGGCCGCGCAGCCCGAAGGGTCAAAAAGGCCCAAAGCCGTTTTGATCACAAATTGCGCGAGCAATTTGGACGCCGCAGCGTAGCGCAGGCGCCCCGCAGGGGTGAGTGAACGATACTTCGTTTACGAATCAAACCCCGGAATTTACGCAAACCTAGACGTTAGGCACCGGCACTGCGGGATTTTTTGATGGTGCCCAAGTGTCTGAAAACAATCTGTCCAAGCTCAAGCTGTTGCACAGGGATGCTGTAGCGATCCGGCAAGCACTACGATGTTGATCTGGGGAGTCTCAGGAAATTACGTAGGTGTTAACTTGCCAAGAGGGTTACGCCGCAGCGTCCAGGCGAAATCCTGGGTAGTTGAATGCTGAAGATATTTTCTCGCAATCTTTTTCGGCAACTTCTTCTCTGCGGGCCACTGAGTACCAATTATCTCTGACGACCGTTTCCATTTCGTCAATGAGTTTTCGTGCATCGTCCGGCGAAAGATAGAAGCGCTGGCATTGCGTCAGCAGATTTTTTGCATTTGCGAATCGTTTCATGTCGCCGCATTCAAGTGCGAGGTCTCTGTGATCGGTACTGATCGGAGTCGATGGCGTCAGATCATAGGCGGGTGAAAGCTTCCACTCTGTGTCCATGGCGACCACAGCATGGTTACGCGGATGGTCATCAATATTAGATATCAGGGCATTGAAGACCATGCGCCGGAATAGTTCGTATGCATCTTCTTTTGGCTGCGATGAGACACGACGCAGCTCTTCCACCAATGAAATGTAGGACCAATTCTCTCGGCGCATTGGATCATCATCCGCTCTCAGTAAAGTCAAACCGCTGAGCATCCGTCCACGACGATAGCCTGCTTGTGCGTATTCCCGGTCAAATCTCTTGACCATAAGCACGTCGCGGTCGCCAATGGACACTACTTTGCTATCCGCAGTATGTATGTCGCAATCACGGGCGAGCATCATCATCGCACGTTCAACACGCGCATCATTCCATTTATCATCTGGACGATTGAACTTTGCTATCCAGAGCACGTTGTGGTCTTCGACAACCGCTTTTGGGCGCGCGCCACCCATTGAGGTTCCACCGAAAATCAAATCCTGGGCCTGCTCCGCATCTGGCTCGTCTGGAATATCTTCATCAGCAATGATTGCGTCGGCAAGTTCTTGAAGACGTTGCAACTCTATCGTCTGATTGAACTTGCGGCGCGGTGCCGGCGGTTCCACATTTCTGCCGAAGCCGAGCGCACCGGCGCGATCATCCGGCGAGTGAAGGAGTAAATCGATTTCGCCAAGTTCTGTTTGCCCCGAGCGTTTTTCAATGACCCTGCGACCCCAATAATCGGGGCTGGAATCACGAAGAGCACCAAAGACGCCTTTTAATTGGTTTGTCTCGTAGGTCTTGTTTGCGAGCTTGAGTTCAAGCGGGTCTATGGCGACCGGATTGTCACGCTCCAGATAGCTTTTTCCATAGACGAATTTGCCAGCGGGATTGCCGCGCCGGTCCTTTGCCAGCACAAATTTGCCGGCAGTGACAAAATCAGTTTGGCCGGGCAGGGTGATATAGACGAAACACTCATTTTCTGATGCCTTAGAATTCATTATCGAGCCCCCCTTTTACACGGGTACGGGCACGTTCCTTAGATAGAGATAGGTTCAGCCCTTCTTCGTCTAAGGCCGGATCGGCGAGCTCTTCCATTGGTAAGAGCAGGTCATAAGCCCAGAGCAGCGCGGTATAAACAGCGATGCCGGTTGAGACTTTGCCTTTCTCTGCGTCCGAAACTGCGCGTGGCCCTGTGCCGATCTTTTCGCCGACTTCTTCGATTGTCAGATTTCGGCGTAGGCGTGCAGTGCGTAGGTTCGAACCAAGGCGCTTGATTGCCTGTTCGACCGCATATGGTGGTGCTAGTACTAATGCATTTCTTGCCGTCATCTGCTGTTAAGAGTTCCTTATCCCGTTTAATCTGCTCTTAAGAGGATATCAGTATTTTCTCCATTCACCAAATAGAAAATGCTCTTAAGGGCACATAAAGTGGCATAAGGTGCTCTTAAGGGCATTTTATTGTAGCGTTATGGTCAAGCTTTTAGACTTTTCGATAGGATGGCTCAAGGTGCTTCGATACGCTAACGTTGGGTGATGTCGCAGTTAGTACAGGAATCGCGCGGCGTCCCCAAGCGTCTGAAGAGAACCCCGCGGTTCGACTTGTGCGCGAGCAATTTGGACGTCGAGCAAAGCGAGACGCCCTGAAGGGGTGAGTAAACGAAACTTCGTTTACGAATCAATCCCCGCCCCCAGCTGCGATCACCCCGCTGCCAGCAACTGGCGCTGACTGGTTCGATAACCGACGGATCATGCAGCGGCCCGGCAACAGGTCGCCTGCTGAATATGAGAAAGAATACTGTGATGCAATGAACGGTCAGGCGATGGTCGCCTGAATAGGCTGAAAGTGTCCGTGAAACCCGGGGCATTCCAGACTCACACGAAATAGTCTGCGGAATATCCGGTGCGATTCAGACCCTAGAAATGTTGATCCCACAGTGCCTTGCCATCTCAGCCCCAAAATTTTCGGATTTCAGCGAAGTTTTGTGAATGAAAAGTGCATCATTAAATTCCTAGTTGTAATATAAAGCGTTAAATAACATGCATTAAAATCATTAAGAACAGTGTTTTCTGGTCTGAGGTTAATGATTGATATATCATTCATTAAATTAGTTAAATCAAGTTAGTGGTTAATAAATGACGCATAAAAATGATTTCGACCTGGCTTCCAGCGCATCTGTTGAGCAGGCCCTTAGCGAGCGGATCGAAGCGATTAGACTGAGGCGCAATATCACTCAAAGCCGTCTTGCTCGCGAGGCTGGCGTTTCGCGCAGCACCATTACCCGACTGGTTCAGGAAGGAAAAGGCATCTCTCTTGATAGTTTTATCCGCATCCTCAAAGCACTGCAGCTGGCGCAAAATCTGGAGATGTTGTTACCCGATACAGGGCTAAACCCCGTTGAAGAGCTGGAAAAAGAACGGCGACCGTCTCGACAGCGAGCGCGGGCCAGGAAAAAGGATCAGAAAACATGGACCTGGGAGGAGGGTGATGTAGGGAAAGCACCGTGACTACGGCCAGCGTTGAAATGTGGGGAAGACGACTTGGCGCTGTCACTTGGGTGGAGGACCGAGACCTCGCCATCTTTCAGTACACCCCTGAATTCGTGACAAGCGGTATCGAGGTCTCTCCCCTGCAAATGCCGTTACGCACTGCGCCCTATGAGTTCGGGGGTCTCAGCCGAGAGACGTTTATGGGACTGCCGGGTATGTTGGCTGACAGCCTGCCCGATAAGTTCGGCAATGCGCTGATCAACGTCTGGCTTGCCCGCCAAAACCGCCTGGACGGGAATTTCACTCCCGTTGAAAGGCTCTGCTACACCGGCACCCGCGGCATCGGCGCGCTTGAATATAAACCGGCAATAAGGGGGGCGCCGACAAAGGCACGCAGAGTCGAAGTGGAGCGGCTTGTCGCCCTATCCAACCAGGTCTTGAGCCGCCGCGAAAACCTCGCCGGCCACCTGACCGGGAAAGACGATGCGCGGGACATCGAAGATATCCTGCGGGTCGGAACCTCTGCCGGTGGTGCCCGAGCGAAGGCCATTCTTGCCTGGAATGAAAAGACCGGTGAGTTTCGCTCTGGCCAAATAAAAACCGGCAGCGGCTTCAGTCATTGGCTGATGAAATTTGATGGGGTCAGCAACAACAAGGACAAGGAATTGGCCGATCCGAAGGGGTTCGGGCGCATTGAATACGCCTATCACCTGATGGCCAAAAAAGCCGGTATCACCATGATGCCGTGTCGCCTGCACCAGGAAGGCGGGCGGGCCCATTTCATGACCAAGCGATTTGACCGAACCGCCGTGGGTGGCAAGCTCCACTACCAATCCTTGGGTGCGCTTCGCCATTACGATTTCAACATGGCAGGTGCCTATTCGTACGAACAGGCGGTTCAGACTATTCGATCGCTCACTCTTCCCGCGGAGGATATTGAACAACAGGTGCGCCGCGCCGTGTTCAACATTATTGCGCGCAACCAGGACGATCATGTCAAAAATATCGGATTTGTGATGGACAACGAGGGTGAGTGGAGGCTGTCTCCAGCCTTTGACGTCGCCTACAGCTACAACCCACAGGGTTCTTGGACTTCGCAACACCAAATGAGTCTTGGCGGTAAGCGCGACGGTTTTACGACCAGCGACCTCATTGCATTCGGAGAATTTGCCGGGCTGAAAGCGCGCAGGATGAAAAATGTTATTGGCCAGATCATTGAATCTGCACAGCAGTGGGCCGAATTCGCCGATCTGGCGAAAGTTCGCGATGAGCAGGCGACGCAGATACAAGCCACACTTCGGGTCGATGACCTGCGCTGAGCTGATCCTGACCGTAATAGGCATCAAAGTTCACCTAAAGTTGTCAGGAATAGCGAACGATCGCCGGATTCGCTTAATACGTATTCACGCCGATGACCTCGCGCGGTTGCGACTCTGCCCCGCCGCGTATTCGATTTGATAACCTTGGCGATCATTTTTATCTGATTCGAGGGCTTTAGAGATGCATCGAGTGATCCTCACCGCGCTGGCGCTCACGCTGCTGCCAGTGTTTCCGGCTGCCGCAGATGGCCACGATTCTGAAGGTTTCGGCAAACTACTTGCCGCCGACTATCGCGAGGAGGACCGGGGCCGGGACCAATTCCGCCACCCGGCCGAGACTCTGGCGTTCTTTGGCCTCACGCCCGATATGGTGATCGGTGAATATGGGCCAGGCGGCGGGTGGTATACGCGAGTACTGGCGCCGTGGATCGCGCCGGCGGGCACCTACGTCGGCATCAATGCGGACGTTGAGCGCTACATGGCCAACGCCACCCCTGAGCGGCAGGCGCGCGCCAAAGCGTTTCCTGAGACGTTTGCCGGTCGCGTCGCCGAATGGACCGGCGTAGACGCCGAGCGCGTATACGCGGTGGAGATCGACGAGGCGCCGGACTGGCAGGGCCGGCTAGACGCCGTGCTGACCTTTCGCAGCTTACACGGGCTTGCGCGTGAGCATCTGGCTGACGAGACGATTGCTCATTTCTACGGACTCCTTAAGCCCGGCGGTATCGTCGGCGTTGTGCAGCACCGGGCCAGAGAGGATGCCCCTTACAGCTACACCCGCGGCCATAACGGCTACCTGAAGCAGTCAGAGGTGATCGCGATGTTCGAAAGTGAAGGCTTCGAACTCGTTAAAACTTCCGAGATCAACGCTAACTCTAAGGATGCGGCCAACCACGACGTCGGCGTGTGGGCCCTCCCGCCGACGTTGCGCAATGGTGAGACCGATCGCGAGCGTTACATTGCTGTTGGCGAAAGTGACCGCATGACGCTGGTCTTCAGAAAGCCCGCCTGAAATCCCGCGGTGGAGTCTGAATTCAGGCCTGTTTTCGTCGCCTTCGAGGATTTACTGCACGGTTAGAGGCGCTTTTGTGTGACGGTTTACCCCGAATTTATGCGGTCAAGTGCCAAGCATGAGGGGTTGATTGGGCTAAAAGGTTAGGGCGTCGATTTGGGCTTTGAATTTTTCTGATTCCAGAGCCATGCCAAGGTTTATGCAGTGGCGAATTTTGGTGATGATATCGTGATCTAGTTGCCAATCGGGCTCAGGTCTTGCACGGCCATAGGTTGAGTACCTAATGGCAAAGAACGTTCATCAAAATTCAGCTTGTCGGATAATGCCGTAAGCGCAGGAACGGCATGGCCACGCCTTGGGAAAGCTAAAGAACATAGTTATCACTTACTATTGGACGCGCCATTGAACGCCTCGGGATTGATGCCTCCGAGGTGGCCATGACCTTGAGCTCGTTTGTCGCCCGGCTCGATGTAGCCACAGTGTCAAGTTTGGCCAATTGATGACAACACTGCATCGATCAAGCTAAGTGACTGACTCCGACTGAAATCGCCAAATTGGCAATAATTGGCATTATTTGCCATCCTTGACGCTAGTTTTCTAGCGCTGAGCAACTCGATGGCATCAATGAATATATCTCTGCCTGACCCAATGCGTGACTGGGTGCAGTCTCAAATTGAAAACGGCAAATACGCCAGCAGCAGTGACTATGTGCGTGACCTAATACGAAAAGATCAAGACAATCGTGATCAACTTCGTTTGTTGCAAGCCGCAATTACTGAGGGGCTCCAAAGCGGCGACCCAGTCGATTTTGATTTTGAGCATTTCAGAAAACGGATGTTGGAAAGACATCGCTAGTGCCTTGTGTCCGCGTCCTTCCCAAAGCGCTCCAAGATCTCGAGGGCATACACTGAGCGAGCGTGGGGTATTGATCAAGCCGGCCAATACACTGAGGCCATCAATTCAGCGTTTGCGCAACTGTCTGAAGATCCGCTTATTTGTCGAGAAAGAACGGAATTTGAGCCGGCAGTCAGAATTTTTCCGCAAGGCTCCCACCTGATTGTTTACCTAGTAGACGATCACAGCGTTGTGGTTGTGCGTGTGTTGCACAAGAGCATGGACATCATGAATCAATTGATAGACGTTTAGTTCTCGTTGTTGGTCTAGCAGGCTGTTGAAAAAGCTATCCTTGGCTTTTTCAACATCGAGGACGGAAAATGTCATTTTCCGTCCTCTCGCATTTTCTATGGCTTACAGCCAACGAAAATGTCGGCACATCGATGTGCCGGACGCCGCCAACGGCCGCGCAGCCCGAAGGGTCAAAACGGCCCAAAGCCGTTTTGATCACAAATTGCGCGAGCAATTTGGACGCCGCAGCGCAGCGAAGGCGCCCCGAAGAAGCGAGTAAACGAACTTCTTTTACGATATACCAAAGAAGCGTTGCAATGCTGCGAGTTTACCTGGTGTGCCCGCTTCGGTCTCAATCAAGGTTTTTTCTGAGTGACGCAGACCGGCCGCTACGTCGTCCAAATAGGCACTCATAGGGTCTCGCTCAATGGCCATCGCGAGGCTTGGCTGAGTGATTTTTGGCAACAAACTATGAACGTCGTAACCAATGGCCGCACGATAGCCAAGATGGTAAGTCTCAAGCGCTTTCAGCAAGAGCATCGTATTCGCATGGCGTTGCTCGGCGGACATCCCCGTACCCTCTGTCTTGCCCCACGCCCAAGCGAGATAATCTCCGTCAGAATCCGGAGTCATTGGGGGGGCGTAGTTCTTTACCGCATCCTTTTTGAAGTCGTCGGTAAATAGCGGTAGACCATCGACCGCTAGCTTTCGGATTAAATTTGGATACCGGACAGCCAGGTCCGCACCAATTACCGCGCCCGTGTGGGTGCCGTAAAAATCGACCTGTTCGATACCCATGCTCTTCAACACGCGAACGGTCGCATCGGCAAAGTAGGCAATGTCCGGGTAGTCGTTAGCCGGCGGTGGCGAGTCTCCGTAGCCCAAGGTGTCTGGCGCAACGACAAGGCGATTGTTGCTTAAGCCTGGGATCAGTGCGACTAATCGCTCTGACGAACCAGGACTAGCATGGCATAGCACCAATGGAAGATCCGGAGAGATGCCTCTGCCATCCATGTAGCGGTAGTGAACAGGGCCTTCAGCAATGCGTGCGAATGCTCGATCAATGGGCGATACGCCGGGGTTCATGGGTGCTGGTTTTACCGGGGCCTCAGGTACCGGCTGGGCCGCAGCTTGTTGGGTAATTACGCTGCCAATTGTGGACAGACCCAAGGCTAATTTACCCGACTCGCCTATCAGACGGCGACGCGTGGTCTTGCCCTTGCTGTCTTGCTTTTCTGTTTCCGAATGGTTCGCCATTGCGTTATCCCCTTTTTGCCAGCTTGGGCATCGAGTTCTACATCGTCACAAAATTTTGTTGGCATTTTCCAATGCCTGATGCCGTTCTGAAGCGGTGCCGCCATCGGATTTTAGTGTGCATCAATTTTTCTTTGGAGTCTTGCGTTGACTAAAAAACTGCTGCAACAAATACTCTTTAGCTGTTGGCATCGCTACATTGACTCTTCCCTGTGAGATTCGCGCATCCTAGGAAATAATCGTATCTGGATGGCCTTCTTCAGCATCATAGATAGAGGCCAGACGTCTTCACGAATTGCCAGGGAAAACGGATGGTTCGACCTAAAGCCGCTTGCTGCTTCCCCATATGCAGCAAGGGTATGTTTTTACCACCGAAATGGCATTAGCTGGCGTGAATAGCTTTTGTTAATTTGCCAGTGTATTTGGCAGTTTCCTGACTTAACGCTTCGGGTCGGCGTGAGTCTGACGAACCCGCCACGAATAACGTGCGGGTCATGATCCCGCTAAATCTGTGGGTACTTGTGATGACCGACTCGCCTAATTCTCTTTCGCATACTTTTATGAATCGTCGCGATTTACTGCGTGGGACGCTCGCTGCGTCAACCCTTGCTATGGTTCCAGCCATCGATGCACAGCAGGCACCCACAACTTCCACGGGGGCGCGAAAAACTGGGTCTTGGGATGTGGTGGTGATAGGCGGTGGGCTGTCAGGGCTTTATTCCGCCATGTTGCTCGAGGAAATGGGCGCTAAAGTTCAGGTGGTTGAGGGGCGTAACCGCATTGGTGGCCGTGTATACACCATAGATGATGTTCCTGGCTCGGTGGAAGCGGGCGCGAACTCCATGGCGGCGGGGTACGGTCGCGCCATCGAGCTTTGCCGCCGATTGAAGGTCCCTTTGCAGGATATTCTTCCTCGAGTTCGCGCTGATCGACCGGTGATTGCGCGCAACGGAAAAATAATCAACCGCGATGATTGGGCCGAATCCAGTTTAAACCTTCTGCCCCCCGACTACCGTAACAGGTGGCCGGCGTCGGTTATTTGGGAAGCCGTTACGCGAAATAATCCACTGGACGATGCCAGCACTTGGTACGCAAATTCCAACGCCCATCTAGACAAATCGGTGCATCAATTTCTGCGTGACCTGGGCTTCAACCAGCAGGCGATTGATGTGGCTTATAACACCAACGCCCCTTACGGCAGTTCTGCTCACACCGTATCTGTTTTGCAGCTGTTTTACATGCAGCACTTTTTCGCTCAGCAAGCAAAAATTGAACAGGTCGCTTTAGTTGCCCAGGGAGGCAATCAGCGTATACCCGAAGCCATGGTCGGTGCGTTGAAAAACGAGGTGTTGATGAACCGCACCGTGACGGGCATTCGCTATGGCGAGCGTGGCGCCCAGGTGGTTTGTAGCGATGGCACTCGGTTGAAGGCCGATCACATTATTTGTTCCATGCCCCTTCCGCCTATGCGTTGGGTGGGTTTTGACCCCGTGTTGCCGGCGAAGCGCATACAGGCCCTACACACGGTGGGTCAGATGCTAATCACCCAGGTGTATATCACTGCTCGCAGGCCTTACTGGGACGACGATGGAATTGATCCGGGGATGTGGACCGATACCGCAGCGGGAGATTTGCGCGTGAACCGGGGCGCTGAAGACCCAACGGAGATTACCAGCATGACGGCCTGGGGCCGAGGTTTTCAAGCCCAGTATCTGGATGCTCTAGGTCCAGAGCAAGCGGGCAGGGCGGTCATTGATGCAATTGAGCAGCTAAGGCCCGCGGCGAGGGGGCAGCTGAAAGTTGCCGGCTTCAAATCCTGGCAGCTTGATCCGTTTTCCGGCGGTGACTGGGTTGTTTGGGGGCCGGGGCAGGTCACTCCTTATTTAGAGCTACTGGGCAAACCGTTGGCAAACCTTCATTTCTGTGGCGAGCATACAGCTCTGGCCAATCGTGGAATGGAGGGGGCTTTGGAGTCCGCCGAACGTGCTGTTATCGAGGTGGCCAGTGCTTGATTCCACAATGAATATCGGCCGGGTTTTCCGACGCTTTTGCCAGGCAATGGTGGTTTGCGTCGGGTCTCTCGGTGGGCTTGTTGGCGCGGCAGAAACGGTTAGCTTGGTCCAGGGCAGCATGTTCAAAGAATGTGATCAGTGTCCGCCAATGGTGGTAATTCCTAAAGGCACGTTTTTGATGGGCTTTGACGGTGGCGAGGATGAACGCTACGAGGGGCCAGAGCACGAGGTGACAATTGCCAACAGTTTTGCAGCGGGTATGTTTCCAGTCACTGTCGGCCAGTTTGCTTATTTCGTAGAACAAACTCAGCATCAAAGCAGTGGTTGTTGGATTTGGGACGGTGTCAGCGCGCATTTCGATGAACAGGCAAGCTGGTCTAACCCGGGATATGGCAAGCCGCCGACCCCCGAACAACCGGTGGTTTGCGTTAATTGGACCGATGCCGACGCCTACGTCAGTTGGCTGGCAGAACAAACCGACCAACCCTATCGCCTGCTTAGTGAGGCCGAGTGGGAATACTTGGCCTGGGCTGGCGATCGACATGGCCGGTTTGCCTGGGGTGATGACCCCGCCGAGGTTTGCTTGCACGCCAACGTCTTTGATCGAGCGGCGGCGGCGGCTTTTCCTGATGCCAAACTTAAGCCGGCACCCTGTGATGACGGGTTTCCCGGAGTCGCGCCGGTGGGTCAGTTCCGCCCTAATGCACTGGGCGTCTATGACATGATTGGTAACTCATGGGAGTGGGTACAAGATTGCTATGTAATGCCCTATCCAGACAACGTTCCGGTCGATGGACAGGCATTGATTGTTGATGGCGCAGCTTGCGACCGGCGCGGCGTAAGGGGCGGGAGCTGGATTACAGCGCTTGAACGTCAAAGACCCACTTTTCGCGGCCGTGATCCAGAAAACCTGCGCAGTCGGGTATTCGGACTAAGGGTAGGGCGCGATCTGCGCTAGCCATGTGGGCTATGGTCGATTGACGTTCGTCAGAACGTGTTCGATTAGGTTAGTTTGGCGTCGGCGAAACGCGCGCGAGCGCGCTGCCTGAAAAAATTCAGCCCGCTGGTTTTTGTTCCGCGTCGGCGGGTAATTAACTCAACGTGATACAGCAGTTCCAAGTCTGGACAGTCTAACGGAAAGAGCTTTTTGCATCGCACTTCATCGGCAACAACGTGCTGGGGCAAGATTAGCAGTAGATTCAAGCGCTGGCTGAGTTCTATCATCTGAGAAACGCTGCTGGAATTGATGATCTGGGCCGGTGGAGGCAGCTTTTGGGACGCAAAAATATCTTGAAAAACGTAGCTGATTGACAGGCCGTGGGGCACTGCCCAGCGGTGGCTGGCCAGCTCCTCCAGCGTCAACGTGTGGCATTTTGTGAGTGGATGTTCTGCCGGCGCAAAGACCTTCGCTTTCAGCTGAGCAACGCGTTCGTGGGAAAGGTCCAGGTTTTTCCCCAATGCGGTCTGTAGCGATGTGCCCCAAGACATGGTGATGCCAAGGTCAATCTCGGCAGCCGACAGCATAGACAGTATCTGTTCGCCTGAGCCGGTTACCGTAACAATGTTAGAGCTAGGGTATTTTTCGACAAAATCGGTCATAACCTCAGGCACTACATGACGAATAAAATTGGGGGAGACCCCCAGTTTTATTTGGGAACGACGATCGCCACTGAACGCTGCCAGGTGTTCAATTGCGCGGTCTGCTTCGGCCAGCATAGAGCTGACGTAAGGCAAAACCGCTGTGCCTCTGGCGGTTAGTGCAACGCCTTTGCTGCTGCGCTCAAATAATGGCCCGCCCAGGTCCTGCTCAAGACGTTGAATGCTGCGAGACAGCGCAGGCTGGCTTATGTCCAGTACCTTGGATGCAAAGCCAATAGATTGGATTTCCGCAACTGCTTTGAAATGCCGCAATTGGGTTAGTTTAAACGCTGCCACCCAAGGTTCCTCCACCCGTACTTTTCAGGGTATTTCATCACTAATGGATGGGTTTAATCGTTGCTAGAGAGTGCGGACAAAAATGTTATGCATTTACACTATTCTTGCATTTGTGTAATGCCTTATTACATCACTAATATGGTCATGAGGCATAGTTATTGACGGGATTTCGGTGTTCGATGTTTCTCACCGACAGGCAGTTAGCCGCCCGGCCTCAACGTTTCGAATTCTCAGGGTAGAAAGGAACTATGGACGAATTTGCTCACCCACCTGACCGTTTCAGCACGGCTCGAGGGCAAAAACCCCAATTTCACGCGGATCCTGCTATCGACGATCTGATGGGCATGGTGGTGGCTCTAACCGGCGAAGTGGCAGTATTGCGAGAGCGCCTGGACACCCATGAGCGCCTATCAGCTAGCGGGGAAGCTTTCAGTGCCCACCAGGTTGACGGCTTTGAACCCGATAGCCAGAGCCAAATCGTCCGCAACCAAATGCGGGAGACGTTGATCAAGCGAGTGTTCAGACCAGCAATGGCAAGGGAAACTCTTTCCGCGGCTGAGACACACGCCAGTGTTGTCGATGAGATTGAGGGGAAGCAATAGCGGGTCATAAGCGCGGAAGCGTTTAATGACAGGAGCACGCCGATGAGTAAAGTCCATGACATGATGCCCGACACCCTCCACGATGAGCGCGCCAGGTTTGCGTTTGTGGTGGATCTGAAAAATCACCTGGAACGCTATGGTGGACCTGCCAATACCCAATTGGTCAATGAGAAAGTGCGGCCCGGACTAACTTCAGAAACCGATCCGGCCAAACAACTGCAAAAGGCCCGTCAAGCGATTCAGGAAGAATTACCTTATCAGCACTGGCAGACACTCATGCGGGCCGCTCAGGAGCTTATGTGGGACTCAGTAGGAGACTGTGTCGATCGGCAATATCAAAGTCTGGAAGATAAAGCATCGTCGATAGCGAACGCGCCCCCGGTGGCGAGCGAGCCCTCTTTCCAGGTGCCCCGATATCTGACGGCGGTGGACACACATCTGATGCCGGGTAGCTACTACGCACAGCGATCCGATATTGATGTTCGCCAGGGCGCCGTATTCGATTTGGCGGCGGCCATCTACCATCGGGGTCGCAACGGGAAGGGCCTTAATGACGTTCGAGGGCATACCGTGGTCAGCCATTTGTGGGAGCGTTTCCCCACACTTCAGCCGGCAAGCATACTGGAAATGGGCTGCACCGTAGGACACTCAGCGGTCGCGGTAGCCAGCTACTTTCCTGAGGCCCAAATGCACGGAGTCGACGTGGGTCTTCCAGTGTTGCGCTACGCGAGGGCGCGGGCCGCAAGTCTTGGCGTTGATATTCACTTGGCACAACAAAACGCTGAGCAGTTGAATTATCCAGACGCGAGTTTTGACGTGGTGTATTCCAGCGTGATGTTGCACGAAACGTCCAGCAAAGCGCTGCCACGAATCATGGCAGAGTGTTACCGGGTGCTGAGGCCTGGTGGTGTAGTGATTCATCTAGAGGTCCCTGCACGCTACAAGGACCTTACGCTAGCCGAGAAGTTGCGTGGCGAGTATGAAACCTATTACAACAATGAACCTTTCTGGCGTGGCGCCTGCACCGCTGATCTCACTGCAGCGTTGGAGAAGGTGGGGTTTGACGCGGTCGCCGAAGGTTACCAGCAGGCGGTAGCCCAAGCGACGCGTGATCATAAGCCGGGTTTTTCCACACAGCGCGGACCTGTTTATACGTGTTGGTACATTGCCTCGGGCCGTAAGCCTAGTGACCCCTGACAATCCCGTTTCAACCTCCCCGCCTGCTCAGCCGTCGCTCAAGCTCAGCATGTGCCTGGGCTGGGGCTCCGGCACGATTGGTGTTGCCATCCTGTTTAACACCGTCAACGTTTTACTGTTGCGGTTCATGACCGACTTTTTGGGAATTGCCGCCGCTCTGGCTGGGCTGTTGCTGGCGCTGTCAAAGATTTACGATGCGGTTACCGACCCCGCTATGGGGCTTCTCAGTGATCGCACGCGAACATTTTTGGGTAGACGCCGCCCCTACTTGTTTTTAGGCGGTATTTTGTGCGCGGTAAGCCTGCCGATTTTGTTCTGGCTGCCGGCAGCGGTGAGCGACGATTGGCGCATAGCCACCGTTGTTTTTGCCACATTTTTCTACGCAACCGCCTACACAGTGTTCAATGTGCCGTACCTTTCGATGGCCTCAGATATGGCGCTGGGCTATCACGAACGCTCCAAACTCATGTCCTTTCGAGTGTCCTCCATTGGCATTGGGCAGCTACTGGCTGGGGTGCTGGCACCGTTGCTTGTGAGCTCATTTGGCGGCGGCCGAGAGGGCTTTGCGGTGATGTCATTCATCATGGGTTTGCTGGTTTTGAGTGCCTGTTGGACAAGCTTCTTTTCTACCGGCGGCGCAAATGCGATGGCGGCGCCTTCAAACTCGATGAAACCGCGGCGAGGCATCGGAATCGATTGGCGTCTATTAAAGACCAACAAGCCTTTCGCGTTGCTGCTGTGCGCAAAACTATGTCAGTTAACGGGTATCGCGGTGCTCCAGGGCTCGCTGGCCTTTTTTGTACTGCAGGTACTGGAGGCTGGGGGGGGAACCCTCGCGACCATTTTCACTTTGAATACGGCGGTATTGATTGCCACTATGCCCGTTTGGCTTGCGATCTCACGCCGGCTAGGCAAGGTTCGTACTTTTCAATTAGCGGCGGTGTGTAAATTTCTGGTATCTCTGGCGTGGTTTTTCGCCGCTCCTGACTACCCCATGGCGTTGATCGTTATTCAAGCAGGCTTTAGCGGTTTCGCCTCGGCGGGCATGTTATTGATTGGTCAGTCGCTATTGCCAGATACCATTGCCTGGGATCGTCATCGCAGCGGGCAGAACCGTGAGGGTGCGCTCACCGGCTTTTACTCCACCGCGGAAAAAATCGCTTTTGCTTTGGGGCTGGCTTTCAATGGCTTGATACTGGGGCTGGCGGGTTACGTGGAAGGTCAGGGCAATGCGATAGGCGTGCAGCCCGACAGTGCGATCACGGCGGTGTATCTCTGCGTGGCGTTGCTGCCGGGGTTGTTGTCATTGTGTGCCGCGGCGGTGCTTAGCTTTTACCCACTGGACGAACGTACGATGAACAGTCTGGAAGCCATCAATGAGCGATAAACGGTGGTCAAAGCCTGACCAAGTCAGCCGGCGTAATTTCCTGATGTCTGGCGGTAGCGGTGCACTGCTGCTCGGCTTGGGTTTAGATGGCCAAGTTCTCCTCGCACAGTCAGGGCAAGAGCAACAACCGGGTTTGTTTAATGCCTTCCTGAAAATTCGTGCTGATGGTCGGATTCAAATTACACCACCTACTGCAGAAATGGGGCAGGGCGCACATACCGCGTTGCCCGCGATACTGGCGGAAGAGCTGGAAGCGAACTGGGAAGATGTGGAAGTTCTATCGAGCTACGCTAACCCGGACCTGGCCAGCCCGTTGACTGGGCGCCAACGAACTGCGGCCAGTGAAGGGGTAAAGATCTACTACGAGCAGCTCCGCCAGGTTGGCGCCAGTGCGCGGGAAATGCTGTGTTTGGCAGCGGCAAATCGTTGGCAGGTGCCGGTGGCTGAGTGCAGCGCGAAAAAAAGCCGGGTTTTTCATTCCACCAGCAATCGTACTGCGGGTTTCGGAGAACTTGCCGGCGCGGCGGCGAAGCTGCCAATACCCAAATCAGCAAACAAAAAGAGCCCGGGTCAGTTTTCGCTCATTGGTCGGCCGATTGTGCGCAAGGACCTGCAGGACAAGGTCACCGGCAAAGCGATATTCGGGATTGATGTCCAGGCCCCAGATATGCTTTATGCCAGCGTTCGTATGGCTCCGAGTGTGCGGGGCACAGTCATCCGTTTTGATCCCAGTTCGGTTTCACAATTGCCAGGGGTGACGGCGGCGGTGGAAGTCGATGGCGGTGTTGCGGTCATCGCGGATAGTTTTTGGCGGGCCAAAAAGGCCGCCGAAGCACTCAACGTTGAGTTTGCTGTGCTTGACGGACAGAACGTGTCGAGTAACGAGATGGGCCTGGCGATGCGCCAGTTGCTGACTGACGACAGCGCCGCAGTGCAGTTTCCCAACTTGGACACACGAGTGACACCACCGAAATTTCAGGCCTTGAATCGCGATGTTACGGAAGCGGCACTGACCCGCGCCAGCCAGGTTCTTGATCTGGAGTATGAGGTACCGTACCTAGCCCACCTGGCAATGGAGCCGATGGTTTGTACGGCTCTGGTTACTGCAGATGCTTGTCATGTCTGGTCGCCCACCCAGCACCCCGATGGTAGCCGAAAGGTGGCTGCCGAGCTCACCGGTTTACCCCTTGAGAATGTGCGTCTGGATGTCACCTATGCCGGAGGAGGTTTTGGTCGAAAATTTGAGTTGGACGTTCTTCGGCAGACAATTCAGTCGGCTAAAGCTGTTGTGGGCCGACCCGTAAAACTGACTTGGACTCGAGAGCAGGACGTTCAGCATGATTTCTATCGCCCGGGATTTTTGGTTCGGACCCGGGTGGCTTTGACCGATAACGCTATTGCCGGAATGCACAGCCGAATCGCGGGTCAGTCAATTTGGCGGTTTCAAGGCAAGAACCAGATTCCCAACACCGCTGACCCAACCGCCGCGGCACTGTTGATCTACGATATTTATGATTTTCCCGCCAAGTACATTGATTTCGTCGAAGCGCCCTGGCTGTTATCGGTGGGGCTTTGGCGGTCGGTCACGCTGTCTCAAAATGCCTTTTTTGCGGAGTCGGCCATTGATGAAGCAGCCCATGCTGTGGCGGCTGACCCATACCTGTTCAGGCGCCAAATGCTAGCGGCTCACCCGCGAATTGTCGCCGTGCTTGACCGCGCGGCAGACAAAGCGCAATGGCATCGGCCACGGCCACCAGGACAAGGGCTTGGTATCGCTCTCAGCCACGGCTTTGGGTCAATTTGTGCACAGGTCATTGAGGTGGCACTCGACGGTGATCAGCTGCGTATCGAGCAAATCGTGTGCGCGGTTGACTGTGGCCTGCAGATCGACCCTGACTCGATCATCGCTCAGCTAGAGGGCGGGATGATATTTGGTTTGTCGGCGGCCCTGAGGGGAGAAATCACCTTTGCCGATGGAATGGTGCAACAGAGCAATTTTCACGATCAGCAAATTCTACGTTTCAACGAGACACCCCATATGCTGATCGAATTAGTCGACAGCGAAGAGCCGCCCGGTGGTATCGGTGAGGTGGCTGTGCCGCCCGTTGCGCCAGCGTTGGCTAACGCCCTTTTTGCCGCCGGCGGGCGCAGGTGTCGACGGCTGCCTTTGTCGAGTGATGGCATCACACTGGTATGAGGATGGCGAAAAAATGGCGGTAAGCAAACTCACTATTAATGAATCCGAGGTTGTGGTTGATCTTGAGGGCGATACGCCGCTGCTGTGGCTGCTGCGAGATCATTTGGGAATGACCGGCACAAAATTTGGCTGCGGCGTTGGACAATGCGGTGCCTGCACGATTCATTTGGACGGCTCGCCGGCGCGGGCTTGCCTAGTCACGGTTTCGGCAGCAAAGGGGCGCAGTATCACCACCATCGAGGGATTAGGTGGTGATCATCCGGTTCAGCGTTCCTGGGTCGCTAATGCGGTTCCTCAGTGTGGCTATTGCCAGTCAGGTCAGATCATGTCGGCGGTTGCGCTGCTAAATAAGACTCCAGATCCAAGTGATGATCAAATTGAACAGGCAATGGCCGGTAACCTGTGCCGTTGTGGCACCTACCCCAAAATTGCTCGGGCGATCGGGCAAGCGGCCAAGATTAAACTGCGCACAACCAAGGTATGACGCCATTGGCCGAAATATCATCGAATGCCTGGCTGCACACCCGACGGGACGTTTTGGGCGCTGTGCCAAGTACTTACTAATTTTTGTTGATAATCTCTGGGGGCGCTTTGGTTACCGCCAGGTTTCCCCACAATCAGGATGCAAATACCTATGAGAACCGTACTGTTTTCTTTTTCGCTTCTTGCTCTGTACTCATTTGCGACAGGTATCCAGGCGGCGGATACGTCACGAGTGCTGTCTCTCGACACTGTCGCTGACAAATATGCCGGCGAGGCGTCGCGCTTTGTTGATTTGGATGGCGTGAAAATCCATTATCGCGATGAAGGCGAGGGGCCGGTGGTATTGCTGGTTCATGGGACCCTTGGCGATTTAGCCGACTGGGATGGTTGGGTGTCGACGCTGGCTGCCAGCAACCGGGTGGTTCGGTTTGATATGCCGGGGTTTGGTCTTAGCGCAGATGTACCCAATGGCAATCACTCTGTTGACCGGATGCACACGTTGATTGACGCGTTGATGCATCACCTGCAAGTAGATCGCTTTGCCATTGTGGGCATTTCTTATGGCGGTATGGTGGCATTTCGCTATGCCGCCACTCGCCGGGACCGGGTGTCCGCAATGGTATTGGTCAATTCCGCAGGAATACAGTTTGGTCGCCCTGCACCCCGAGATGAGTCGGAGAAAGCGAAGCGCCCACCCTCGGTCAATCTCCTAAATAGCCCCATCGTGACCCACGGCGACGTCGAGCGTTTCTATCAGTTCTATATTAATGACCATAGCGAGCTGCCGGAAAATTTCATTCAGCGTAAGCTCGATTTCCTGAATGTGACTGGGCGAGCAGAAACCGCCAAAGCGACTCGTGGACTTTACGAACGAGGTAACCCGACTAGAGTTCTGTCCGGAGTCTTGGCTCCCAGCCTTATTATTTGGGGTACGGGGAATTATGCGCTACAAACTGACACCGCCCGGAAGTTTGAGTCGGCGCTCAGCAATGCCTGTATGACCGAGCTGGTGATGTTCGATGAAGCTGGGCACTACATCAACGTGGAGATGCCGAAAAAAACTGCCAACGCAGCACTGGAGTTTTTGCCGCGGGCCCGAGAGGCCTGTTCGCTTCGAGAACCGGTGGTGAAACAATCGGCCGCATTGTTGGATTCTCAGTTTTGGCAGACCAGCGAAGGGTGGTGGCTCAATACTAATACCTATTTTGATGGTGATCTGGATTATCGAATACGCGAGTACCACAGCCTGGTGCACATTCGATCGGAAGGCCCAGAACTGATAGAAACGGAACACCGTTTTTACCCCGCTGGCGATTTGGCGGAGTTTTATGGGGCGGGCGAACTTCGCGACGGTGAAGGTGTTGAGGTTATCAGCTCAACACGCTGGGAAGTCACCTCTGCGCTAAGTGCACAGTTGATCTCAAACGTTCCATTGTTTGGTCCGCAGCCAACCATGCACATGGAAATTGTCGACGATGACGTGGCCGTACGAAGAGTGACTGATCCGGCCACCGGCAAGGAGCGTTACCGAATGCTGATCACTCTGCACGGGGCTGATCGGCGCAACATTGCTCACTACGGTATTAACACTGATGCGCCAAGCGGCCTTGCAGGCTTTGCTGCGTTCAGAGGCAAAAAAATACCCGAGGACACCATCGCAGAGAATCGCCGTTCCCTTAGAGAACGGCATAAGGTGGCAGTGTCTGTAACCGCTGATGACAGGGGCAAACCAGTAGTTAGTCGCTTGCAAACCTCGCTGGAAGATTAGCGACGGCTAGCGGCCCTACTAGGTTGGTTTGCGTGCCTTCATATAGTCAGCAAAGTCGTTGCGAAAGGTCGTCCAGGAATCGGTTTCCAGCATTTCCGGCGTCTGTTTTTTGACTGCAACTTTGAGGAACTCCGGCAGGTCGTTAAATCCGCCCATCAGCTTGTTGCCGTAGGCCTGGCCAAAGGTTCGCCCTTCGACCCCTCCCAATCCCAACCAGGGGTGCCAGCTTACCAAGTTCTGGAACTGGTGCGACGAGGGCACGCTGGTCATTTTCGGATCGGCTACATGGGAGTAGAGCGCACTTTTGGTAGAAAACGAATCCCAAAAATAAGTGGGGCCAGCAGATTCTTTCGGCCAGGTTTCGGAGGAAAATGGGTTCGGGAAATTGAACGAAGATTGTGACGGCAAGTACACCTGGTCACCAATAATATGAATGCCCATGCCTTTTGGCTTCACCGTTGCTTCAGCGCCGGTTTCCAGTCCATCAGGGCCTAAAACTCCGGTTATTGGGCCGCTAAGAAACGGCCACACTTCGCGCTGTTCTCCTGTTACAGGGTTTTCCCAAACCTTCAACACCTTTTCGGAATTGAACTGGGTGTAGATGCCAGACTCATAGTGGCTCATGGAAAATTGGGTGTCGGATACGGGTGCCCATTTGGTGACCGTATAGTTCCATAGGGTCATGAAGGGTTTTACATTGCCGTCGTTAAGGTAGCCGTAGATGTGCAATTGAGACAGGCCGTGGGTGGTGGCAGGCACTGTGCTACCAGAAATTTTTGCACGCACATGAGCTCGCACTACCGGGTCTTCCAAATCCAATTTCGGTGCGGCATTTGCCACAGTGGAATACAACGGCGCGGCGCTTGCGCCAAGCGCGCCGATGGCGGCGGTTTTCATTGCGGTTCGTCGAGATACTCCGTTTTTAGTCATGATAGTCTTTTCTCTCTATTAGCGGTCGCAGCGCGCCGAGGGTACTGACGCAATGAACAAGTTAACACGGATTTCTGGCGCTTTGATTGTAGCGTTATTAGGGGTGTTTGTAGTCTTTATTTCTATGGACTGGCGACTATGGCAACGCTACCTTCTGCAGCCCGACGATATTGCTGATCCGGCCAATGCTTTGTGGTTTTCGCCAAAAGAAACATTAGCTGAAGGTAGTGGCGTTGCTCTAGTGGTGGCTGATGAAGAAGATCGCACGTTGACCAAGTCAGCCCTCGATGCGGCGTGGCAGTATGCTCAATCTCAGGGCACCGATGCATTGATCGTTGCCCACAACGGCATAGTGCAGTTCGAGCGGTACGCCCAAGGCATTGATCAGAGCACGCTGTTTCAATCTCAATCATTGCACAAAGGCTTAACGGCGATGGCGCTGGGTGCAGCAATTCATCGTGGCGACATTTTGTCAGCGGACGTTCCCGCCGCAACGTTTCTTACCGAATGGCTCGACGGCACTGAGAGTCAACGTGCCACCCTGGCAGATCTCGCCTACATGCAATCAGGGATACAGCATCCTCGATATGCTAATCATCCCTTCTCTCGAGGGTTACAACTGTTTCTTAGCGGTAACGTGTCCGATAAGGCACTAAGCACCCCGTTTGTTGCTGAGCCGGGAAAATACTTCATTTGGTCAAATGCCAGCACCCTCTCTCTATCCATTGCCATCGAGAGAGCAGTGGGCCAGCCATGGAGTGCCTTCATTGCAGAGTCGTTGTGGAAGCCACTTGGCAACGGCGAGGCCTATGTGCAGGTCGACAAGCCCGGCGGAACCGCGTTCAGTTCCTGTTGTCTGGTGAGCAACGCTCGCAACTGGCTGCGGGTTGGACAGCTTCTGTTGGATGATGGCGTCGTCAACGGGAAGCGATTGCTGGCCGAGGGGTGGGTGGAAAAAATGACCACTGGCAGCAAAACCAACCCCAACTATGGCATGCAGCTATGGCTGAACGAACCGTACTCAGACACGCTGCTTCGAAGAGGGTTGCCACGCTTGGAGCTTCCTCGAACCGAGCGCCTCTTGGCCACTGACGCTTTTTATATTGAAGGGCATTTTTCTCAGCGAATTCACGTGGTGCCGTCGTCTGGCTTGGTGGTCGTTCGTCTAGGTGACGATGTTCGACAATGGAATGATGCTAAGTTGATGAACGGGCTGATTACGTCCGCCCAATCGCACCAGGCAAACCGCCCGCTGCCTCCGCCGCCGCCTCCAAAAGCCGGGTTCGACGAAGAAGCCAAGGCTGCTATTCCCAATTACGAGGACGCCAATTACTGGGCCAAATATTCAGCGGGCAGTGGCGGGGGGGCAAACGGGTTTTACGTGTATCCGACGACTTATCGCGGCCCAGCTTGGAATGTCTCCGCGTTGGACCGAAAAGCGAATCTCGAGGTTGATGCAGTAATAAGCGGGCAATCCAGCGTTCTGGACCTGTGCTGTGCGCTTTATGCGCCCTACTATCGGCAGGCGTCCTCGGCGGCAGTGTTTGATCGTACCGGTAGTGGTCCTAAGGCATACGCATTGGCATTTGAGGACGTAAAGGCGGCCTTTCTGGAATTTCTCAGAGTGACTGATGAAGCGCCCTTTGTCTTAATGGGGCATAGCCAAGGGGCTTTTCATATTCAGCGCTTGCTTAGCGAGGTGGTGATGCCTAGGGGGCTGAGCGATCGTCTTGTCGTGGCCTACATTGTTGGCGTGTCGTTGCCGGTTGATATGATCAACAATGATTGGAGCCCGCTGACTCTGTGCAACTCAGCTGATCAGACTGGCTGCATTATGAACTGGGCCACCTTCGGCCCCGATGCCAGCGCGCAGATGTATCAAAATCTGATCGCCCAACGGTTTCCCAAGTACGCCCGAGCTGACGGAACCATCGACATCGCGTGTTCAAACCCGTTGAGCGGATCAAGCGAGCCTGCAGATGCGTCGGCAAACCTCGGCGCTAGACCGGTTCCTGTTGCCGGCGCTTATCTTTCTGCACCAATACCAAACTTAACTGGCGCCGGTTGTGACGGCGGGATGTTGCGCCTGACCAACAAGCTCGGAACTCCTTTTGAATCATTGGTGTTTGCCGGAGACAACTACCATTTTTATGACGTGGCCCTGTTCCACGAGAACCTTCGCGATGATGCCAGCCGTCGAGTTGCCGCTTTCGTAGGCAGATAGGCAGAATAAAAAACGCCCCGCAATGCGGGGCGTAGCCAATCTGTATTGCCAAGGTTGCTGGCTTAGAAGTTGTACCCAAATTGCACACCGTAAGTACGCAGTGTCGGCAGGCCAACGTTAAGGTACCTAAACGGACCGACGAGTTGGAAGAACGGGTCGAGAAGAACGTTTTGAGCGGGCGATATGTAGTCGTCATTGTCGAAGGCATTTAGCACGAATGCGTCCACTTTCCATGCGCCTCGGGTGATTCCTGCACGCAGGTTTACCTGAGTCCGAGAATCAATCCATGTCTGGTTTGCCGCATCAACAAACTGCTTGGATTTGTAAGAAATGTCAGCGCGAGCAAACCACGCGGCATCCGCCATGCTAGTCAGGTCGCCGTCATATTGAATGCCCAGGTTTGCTGAATATTTTGACGACAGCGGTAGCTGATTCCCCCGGTAATCATCACCTTCCAATCCAGTGGTAAGGGTGATTTGCGGATCAATAAATGTTCGGATGTCGCTGTCGTTTATAGCGCTTGCGAAGTTGAGTTTGATGTTGTCTGACAAACTGGCCAGTAAATCTAGCTCAACGCCACTAACTTTTACCTCACCGGAGTTTACAGAGCCAGCAATGGTCTCTACCGAGCCTGTACCAATTGGCGCGGGGTCATCTTGAAAGAATGCTGAGCGCTGGTTGATTTGATCGTCCCAATCGGCGGTGTAGTAGACCAAAGAGCCTTGCAGTCTTCCATCAAGGAAGGTTCCTTTCAGGCCAAACTCAATATTTGTGAGTTTCTCTGGCTGTACAACTACGCCCAGTCCTATGGTTTCCGCCGCTGCCAATTCCGCCGGTGAACCGCCGAGAAAATTGGTGTTAAAAGACGCTAGACCCACATTGACCCCTTCAGACCATGATGCGTAAACCATCAAGTCATCGTTGATGTCGTATTGGCCAATAACCCGGGGCAGAAACTCGGTGAATTTGTTAGAGAAAAATTCTGAGTAGGCGGGAACCGTTCCACCAGGAAGTCCAAATGAATTGTTGTCCGGAAGGGTTACCGGGCCGCGAGAGAAGGCGAACACTTCATCTTCCTGCCAACGCCCCTCTGCGGTAAGGGTGAGTCGATCATTCACGTTGTAGTTCAGCCCAAAGAACACGCCTGTTGTATCAGCCTCTTGCGGAGCCGTTGCTGAGAGTGGGTTCCTCGGCGCGCCGAAAACGGTTTCTGCAAATACCGACACGAGGGAGCCTCGAGATTCGGATTTCAGATAACTGACACCGACTACGCCTGACAATGGACCACCGTTGTCATAGTTCAGGCGAAATTCCTGAGAGAAATCTTTGTTGTCGCGCTCCACTAGAAACGGGAATGTCCAACCGCCCAGGAGTGCCGTACTGTTATAGTTGTCCAAGTCGTCCAGCTCGCTGATGTATTCATCGTTATAGCCGGTTAATGACGTCAAGCTAAAACCGCTGTCGCCGAACTGATAATCCAAGGTCAGGTGGTAGTGGTTGTACCCTCCCTCCAGGCCATACCCGTCGGGCCCATCCGATGGCGAGACAACGCGACCTGCGCCGTTGGCCAGTGCAGCGGCAATAGCCGGCGTAACTGCAGTGTTGGCGCCAGGGCTAAAATTACGATTCAATCCGGGCGCTGCACCGCAGATAAATGGTCGGCCGGCGAGAGTGCAGTTTGATTGGCTGGGAATAAGTAAAGTGCCATCGTTGTTGCCGCTATTAAACGGAGCATTCGGGAACCCGCCGTTTGAGCGCAACTCATAGGCCGAAACCAAGCCCTCGGCGCTGGGACCATCTGAATTCCAAGAGGCTAAAGCGTAGAACTTTGCGGTGAAATTTTCGGTTGGTTCTGCATCAAGATACAAGCTTACGGACGTTGTTTCTTGATCCCCCAATGTTTGGCCCGGAACGGCCTGGTTGTCATAGGTGCCATCTTTGGACCATTGTCGTGCGGTGATTCTGAAACCTGCCTTGTCAGAAAAGAGGCGACCTTCAACAGAGCCCCTGGCGTCAATGTTGCTGTAGTTGCCAACCATGACGTTGATGTCTCCACCAAACTCTTCGCCTGGCCGCTTGTTGACCACATTAACCGCACCGGCAAAACTATTCCGGCCAAAATACGCTGACTGTGGTCCGCGAAGTATTTCGATCCGCTCAGGATCTACCACGTTGCTGATCGCAGTGGCGGAACTGACGGGTACACCGTCGATGAATGTCGCGGTCAGTGTGGACGAGGTCGTTGAAGGGGTAAATCCTCGCAGGGTTATCTGCTGAAATGACCGATCGCTGCGGCCGGAGTTTACATTGCTGATGTTCATACCCGGCGTTCCAGCTGCTACGTCTTGCAGCGAAACAATACCCCGGACTTCAATGTCCGCACTTGAGAAGGCGGCCACAGAAATTGGGACATCAAGCGCACTCTCATCACGCTTCCTAGCCGTAACTACAATTTCTTCCAAACTTGCGCCGGAATCCTGCGCCATTGCAAACTGCGATGTGGCAGGCAAGACAACAAGCGCGCTTCCCACGCTTGCACTTAATAAAACCTTTCGTAGCAACATAAATCACCCCTACAAATTAATCGACAGTGAATACCGGGTTCGGAAGCCTCTGCCCACAACGCGAAGACTCCGTGAAAAGCTACCATAGACGTTACAACGAGTGATCGTAGAGCTCTCTCGATAAGGGGCAGAATTCCAACTGTGGAATTATTAGGCGCGAAATCGTTTTACAGCACGAATAGCCGCAGTGGATTGGTTGAAAGCAGTTTTTCCTGTAACTCTTCACTTAGGTCACCTCGCTCTGTGAGTTTGTCCCGGTACATGATGGTATCGGCTATGTCTCCAGGATGACCGTAATCACTGCCGGCCATCAAACGGTCTTCTCCGGTGAATCCTAAAACGTAGGGCAAGTCTTCGTGCAGCTCGCAGGTGATGAAAAAATTGTGTTCCTCGAGTTTCTCAGACACTCGCTGCTTTAGGTCGGCGGGACTTAACCGCAGGTGGAGGGCAGTCTGGGTAGCTGCGGCCAACCAACTGCAGCCTGCTTCAAAAAATCCGAACCGGAGATCGGGGAACTTGCTAGGCAGCTGGCTGTTGAGCAATACGGAATAGGCCAGATAGTTAGGGCAATCTGAGATGAATCGATTGAAACCTGCGCCGCTTCGACCCTCTATAGATTCAAAGGCTGGGCTGCCATGACCGATATGAACGCAGATCGGTAAATCTAGCTCCATAGCCTGTCGATAAACTGGATCGAAGTCCGCGTGGTCTAGGTACTTGTCGCCTTCCAGACCTCGAAACAATACACCGACCGCCCCCTGATTCTTGGCAGCTCGCATATCCTTGATCGTTTCCTGCGGGTTTTTCAGCGATGGCACGAATACCCATCGAAGCCTGTTGTTGGAGTCGCTGCAGCGTTCTGCGATCCAGCGATTGTAAGCTCGGGTTAGGGCAAGCTCCGCATTTGCCCGGTGGCATCGAATATTGAGAAACAGGCTGGAAAATATCACCTGCACGTCAACGGATTGATTGTCCATGGTTTTCAAACGAGCGGCCACATCATCCAGTGTGATGGCGCCCGCAGTGACCTCGCCGTTTGAGTATTGTGCAATCAGCTCGGCGTTGTGTTTGCCGTAAAGTTGGTTGTCGATAACCCAGAATTCTTGAGTGTTTTTGCTAGCAAAGTTCGCACTGACGCTCGCGCCGGATTGCTTTTGCATAATGGATGGCAAGAACTCCTGGTCAGATGAGGAGAGGTAGTTCCACACTGATGATGGTTCGATCACATGGGTATCAACGTCGACACATTTCGAAGATTTTTTCATAAGACAATAATGGCCCAGTAGGCAGCTGTGTTAAACAACGATAAACTTGCTTTGCATAACGTTACCAATATTGGAATGCTCGGTTGTATCCATGACGTAATGTTGTCGGTAAATCGTAAACGTAAGTGCACTTCGAATGACGTTAACATCACGGTTGGTTAATATGTTCGCTAATTCGCCTTCTACCTTTAACCGATGGTTTGGCTGATTTGAACTTTGCGCGTTGAGAATTCACTGACAGGTCTAGTTTAATGGACGAACGTTCACGAACGGTGGGTCGGGTCATAGCCGTAATGGATCAGCTCAGTGTGTCGCCTCGCCCGTTGTCTAACCTTGAGTTGGCGGTTGCTACCGATGTGCCGATGTCCAGCATGCATCGGCTGTTACAAAAACTTACGGCGTTGGGTTACATCGACTGTGATCACGATACCGCCTGCTATTCAGTTGCGCCTATGCTCAGCGAACTGGGCACTCGGCTGGCTAATGTGGGTGGATATTCTCAGCCCCTGCGCACCCTGATGGGTACCATCCGAGAAAAGACTGGGTTTTCAATAAGCGTTTGGGTTCCAAGTGGCGCTCACGTGCGACTCTCCGCGGTACTGATCGGCGCAATTCGTGGCCCCACTTTGCGTTTACCTGGAGAGGTTTGCGAACCCTTTACTACCCCAGGTTTGGCCATAGCCACCCAGCTTTCGGATTCCGAGGTACGGAAACTGGCCTCAATGGCGCGGCGCCGTCGGGTTCCATTGGGGCGAAAATTCAAACACATTAGCCAGGTAAAACGCAGCATCGCGAGCGTCGCCCAGAGAGGTTATGCCACGGGTTACAACATGATGGGTGACGGTTGGGGAATGCTTGCGTGGCCCATCCCTATCAGCATTGAACCACTCCGCCCAGGCGCATTAGCTGTGGGCGCCCCTGTCGCACAGTTGCGTGAACAACAAAATCAGCTGCTGGAGTACGTCAACCGCATGCGGGAAACCTATGTCGATACCCTGACAAAGGACGAAACCCGTGATGCGGCAACCAATTTCAAGCTCGAATCATGATTCATATCGCCGTTGCGTCCGTTGGTTAGTTCTCATTGGCCGAAGCAGTATCTAGCACCGACAACTGTTCTGATACATCAATCACTGCCGGTTTCCAGCGATGGGTATAGAAGTCTAAAAACGCAGGGCTGTTTTCATATTGACGACTGGTTTTCCAGTCAGGAAAAGACAATGAAACGCAGTAGGATTCGGTAACAGGGTATATGGTGCGCTCTATTTGGACCTGGAGTTCGAAGTCCAATGCGCTGATCGTGCGGTGGAGGTCGCGGAGAAAAGCGTTTGCCTCTCGACTGTTTACCGGATAAATGAGGTTAAAACAGACTTTACGCAAAATGGGGTTGTTGCTGGCCCAATCGGCGGGAATGTCGGCGATGTTAGTGTCATAGTTTTCAAAGTGGGCCTGTGGTGACTTAATGTCTTCAGCCCAAGCGGCGGCGGAAAAAAACGTTGTCAATATTAGGCTCACAATGCAAAGTTTCGCAGTTGTGTAATGGCTGCCGAAAACCTGTTTGATTGGAGAGAGAAGGTGCGTAGAGGAAAACCTAAAAGCCCTCACTGGCCTATTTTGGTGAAGTTTTTGCATTGGACTATTGCCCTCGTTTTGGTGGTTGAAGTTGGCGTAGGTTTCGTTATGAGCCAAACGTTTGCCGCTTCCTTTAGCGATAAGACAATCGGGGAGTTGCATCAGACATCATCACAGATTCATCATACGGTGGGTATTTTCATCATGCTTGGTGCATGGGTTTGGTTGTTCAGTCGCCCGTGGCTGGGTCGACCACCAATGATCGTCATGCCGGTTTGGCAGCGTGCACTAAGCCATACTGTCCATCTGCTGTTGCTCCTGCTGTTAATTGCCATTCCTTGGACCGGGTGGACCGCGCTGTCTGCACTGGCTGATACTCAGGAGTACGGCGCAACCCATATGTGGTTGTTTGGCAGCGACTGGGCGTTGCCGCGTATTTGGACAGCCCTGCCACCGGAGGATCCGGCGGGTTATTCGCAGTTTGCGCGATGGCACCGGGGTCTGCTGTGGCTCGGGGCCGGCGCAATCGCCTTGCATGTTTTGGCTGCCGGTTGGCACCACTGGGTCCGAAGGGATCAGGCGCTCCGACGTATTTGGCCTTTGACCGAACCCGGCTCAATGCAAGTTGATCCGCAGGTTGAAGAGTCGTCTGTTGATTCCTAACCCTAACCAGTAGTGGGTGTTGCATAGGCGCAGACCTGATGCTCGGGGCGACTACGCCAGGGCGGACTGAAACGCTCTGAGGATCTTTGTCGTTATCGCCGGTCATGGGTTTTCTCCGAGGTGGCTTAGGTAGCTACGTGGTTGGATGGGTCGATTCGTTTCAGTCTTTGCTGGCGACAACTGCCTGCAAAAATTGATGCGTTGCTACCGCAACATCCATCGGTGCTTCAAGCGGTGGATAATGACTGACGTCTTCAAGTTTGGTGATTTTAACCTCTGCCGCAGTCAATCTTGCAGCCAGCAGTTCCAGTGTGGCGGGAGGCAACACCGGGTCGCGCATACCCCAAACCAGCAGTGTTGGTGCCTTGACGGCCGCCAATAACCGTTTAACTTCATTGTCATCGCGCATTATTGCTGTCATGGAGCTGTATTCCATCACTCCCGGTCGACGATTGAGGTCGAAATACTGAGTGACTATTTCATCGGTGATTGCATCTTTACGCCAGAAATTTGAATCGAGAAAATCCCGCCAGCAGGTTTTTGGCCAAGGTCTACCCTGATGAATACAAACGCTCATCGACCAGCGCAAGATCTGCGGTAAACGTGCTCGTGCACCGGCGTTATCGACTGGAGCAGAGGGCGGGATATTGGACAGTATTAGTGCGTCAACGCGATCCGGGTACGCTGCCGCAAAACGATAGCCGATGATTCCACCACTCGAAGTCCCCAGTAAATATGCGTTGCGGACACCCAGTTGGTCCAGCAGGTCGCTTAGAAACTCCTCTGAACTCAAATCAAAACCCTCAGGGACAGGACCTGACAAACCCGATGGTGGTTGATCGTAGCGAATCACTCGGTAATCTGAGGCCAATTGCCGAGCCAATGAGTCGAACATTCGCAAGCTTCCAAAAGAACCGTGTAGCATGACCAATGCTGGCCCGCTGCCTTTGTCTTGATAACTCACCTGTACGCCAGCGACCTCAATTTGATTGAAATCACTACCCTGTTGCGCCTTGATCTCGTCGAAAGTCGCCAGCGGCACACTGCGTCGCTGCCAATAAAATTGGCCGACAGCAATCAGTACCAGGACAAGTAGACCTATCAGGAAAAACGCGGCAATTCTTTTTGCTTTTCGGGTTGCCGCCATGAGTTAATCCGCCCTTTTAGTGTCATTGATTTCCACTAGATCTTCAGCGTCAAGACGATAACGAGAAATGGCGATGGCGCTGCATGCCATGCAAACCGCAGGCACCAGGGCGAACCCAACGTAGATGGCCATTATGGCCGATTCGGATTGGGCCTGTTGGCCACCAGAAGTTGATTCCACATAACCCATTGCACTCATCAAGACACCTAAACCGGCGATTCCTGCGGCGGCAGACAATTTATCGATCAGACTGGTAAAGCCCGCGTAAGAGCCTTCTCGCCTCAGGCCGGTCTTTATGTAGTCATAACGAATGGCATCAGAGAGCATTGAATAGGCAAAAAGGATTAGGCCGGAGGAGGCGACACCGGTGAGCACTGCCCGGGTAACTAACAGTGAGTAAGGTTCACTTTGATCGACTAGAAACCAACTTAGATGTAGTAAGCCAAATCCCATCATCGCAGCTATGTAGCAACGTTTTTTGCCGACGTTTTTTGCCGCCCTTAGCCACAGGGGCATGGATGTTACGATACCGATGGTGGCAAAAAGGTAGTAGTTGCCCAGCCAGGTGTCGGAACTTTCTAAAACGTATCGGGTGAAATAGGAATTGGTGATTCCGGTAGTTGCAGTGCCGATCAGGATAAATACATGGGCTATAGCGAGTAGCCTGAACGGTATGTTGTTCCAGGCCAGTTTCATTTGCCGAGGTACAGTGCTGAGGGTCAGGCGTTGGGGCGTTTGCACCATGGAGGTTTGCGCGGCCCTGCGCAAAAGAAAGACCGAGCCGACTCCTGCCACCAGCACAATGAGGGCTACCACCGCAGAAACCTGCATGTGGGCGGCGCGCGATGCCCCCCATGCGGCCAATAGCCAGCCCGGCAGTGTTGATCCTGCCAATGTGCCCAAGGTGTTGCCGAAAACTCGGAAGGACATCAGGGTTGAGCGTTCGTGATAGTCGTCAGTTACCTCGACGATCATAGCCATGCCAGGGATTGTCAGCGCGGTGTAGGCCGTGGCATGAAGCATCAGTGCCAGCCCTAGAAATAGAATCAAGACCGTGGGCGAAAGACTTGTTGGTGCGGCAAATAGCAGTATCACGGCGATGGGCATCAGGATACTGCCGCCCAGCAAAAACGGCAGACGCCTTCCCAGCCTTGAGCGAGTTTGATCACTGATCGTGCCCAGCAGAGGATCGGTGAAGCCATCGTAAATTTTCATGGCGGCAAACAGCAATCCTACTGTTGCAGCCGTCATTCCTAAATTATCGGTGAAGTAACGAAATGCGAGCAAGATGACAACATTCATACCCGCAGCATGGGCAAGCGACGCGAGCGTAAAACCCGCTCGGATTTTGTGGTTCTCAGGGATGCCGGATTGAACAGTCAATTCCTCATCTCGTAATGGTAGGTCTAAGGCGGTAAGACATTGAGCATAGCAAATTGGCATTCTGGGGATTGGCGCTGATCTCCCAATAATGGTATCGCCCGTGCCTTATTTGCAGCGATCCGAACGTTGACTGACATGGGTGTGCTCAATCAAGGCTCAAGCATGGTATTTGGCCAGCCAGAAAAGTGCGAGCGAATTTCAGCCCACTGAGACTTGTCAAAACTTACGCCCATGATTTGTAGGTCATCGGGACCTGCGATGGTTGTGGAGTGTCCAATGCCTTGGGTGTCAAGTACAAGCAGACTGTCACCTGGCTGCAGTGACAGTGGGTCAGTAGATTCATCTCCTACACTGATTTCCATACAGCCGGCCAGGATGACGGTCATACCGATGACCGGCGTTGGGTGCGCAGGCTGCACATGTCCGGGTTTGCACTGAAAGGGTCGCCAACCCGAGCATGGTAACGGGGAGTCCAAAGCGGGACCGTTGCCAACTATCTGTAGGTCAACGATTTGAGATTTTCCATCGTCGCCTGAAACCAGTCCGTATATGGCCATTGCTATAAAGATCTCAAAATTGAAAGCGGAATAATGTACGCGCCTTTTACAATCAAATTCGTGTTATCGATGGCTGATAGTGGCTAGGGGGGAACTGCCAACCACCAGTGGCCTCGCACATCGCCCTGTATTTGGACGTGTGTAGTGTTGCAAGAAGCCATTGATGGTTAGCAGCAGGTCCTGATATTGCGCTAGTTGGGGCGGCTGCTGACGGTCAAGTTGGCCAATTAGGCGACCAAAATAATGGTCCACATCAGTGCCAACCCAAAGCCATTGGTCGCCAGCCATCGCTTGACGGTAGGAGGTGGCATGTAGGGTCCAGTCGTCACTGAAACCTGGCGAAATATCGGCAGTGCCTGTGGTGACAAGCTGCGGTGTGTTGAGTTGGGTCCAGGCGTCCTCAGCAATAAAATTGGGCAATGGACCAGGAGGTGACAGGGCAACCACCGCAGCAATCGGGTAGTTGTGTGAAAGTGGTGAGTCGCCGATCGCTGTGGCGCCCACCAACGCCTGAGCCGTGAAAGCGCCGAAAGAATGCCCTGCGACGATTACAGGCTGTTCTGAAATCCGAACACCGCCAGGAAGTTCGGCAGTGCCAACGGTGGGATTCAATAGAGCTATCCCATCACGTTTCCGAGTCGCCCAAATCTCTGCCAACTGGGGACGCGTGGTGTAGTCAATGGTTTCCGAATCGATATGCATCGGCGCCACTATGACCAGGCCCATTGCCGCGAGGTCACTTAACAGTCGCGCATAACGCTCTGGCGGCAAACGGGAACCAGGAAAAAACAGCATGCGGGGGTAACTGTCGCTGACTGTTGGGTACCAAACGGTGAGGTCTGAAGAACGTCCATCGTTATGGAGAAAAACCACTTTGTGCTGATTCACCGGGAGTGCTTGAGAACGGCAATTGTTTGCCAGGGGGCGCAACGAACAGCCGGTTATTAACGTGGCCAAAGCAATCGCTGCCAGTAGCCAGACTCGATCTTGCCGTGATGCCATGATGTTCAAAAAAGGAACCCCAAAGTTCGCTGTTGTGGCGAGCCTATTCTATCGTTTTTCGGGTTGGTTGATGCGTGCTATTTCTATAATGGGTATGAGTATCCGCAGGTAAATCGCGTTAATCCCAGTAGCGGAATCTTGGGCGAAGATTGAGGCAAACATACCGCTAAGGGTGCGTTATTCTTTACGCTGATGAGCGCTTAGAAACCGTGCTGGGTTGGACCGTTAATAGATCGAGCATTGGAAATCTGCGCGTAAAAACTCAGAAAGTTAGCGGCAAACTAGCGATGGGCTTTAAGAGAGAAAAATATGTCTAGGGATAGACCGCACGCTCTGATTATTGGCGCCGGGATTGGCGGTTTGACCACCGCAATAGCCCTGCAGCAAACAGGTTACCGCGTGTCAGTATTTGAGCAGGCCAGCGAACTGAGCGATATCGGCGCTGGCATTACCCTGCAGCCAAACGCAAATCGCGTGTACGCGAGCCTTGGTTTACATGAAGCCATCGACAAGATCGCCAACTTGCCAGTTTACGGAGCTTACAAAGACCTCTACAGCGGCGAGACGATCCAAGTTACCGGCCCTTATCGTCCTGAAAGTACTGTTGACAGCGGTCCCGTTCCTGCGGATGTTGGATTCAGGCAAGTTCACAGAGCCGACTTTCACCGATTGCTGGTGGAAGCGGTAAGTCGTCACGACAGCAAGGCGATCCACCTGGGGTGCTGCTTTCGCAAGCTAGCGCAGACCGGCACATCGGTAACAGCCAAGTTCGAAAACGGGTCAAACGCCAGCGGCGATTTTTTGGTTGCGGCTGACGGCGTCCGCTCGGTAGTGCGTCAGGCGCTATTTGGAAAAGAGCAACGTGAGTTTCTCAATTTTGTTGCCTGGCGCGGATTGGTGCCGACCAAAAGTCTGCCTGACGGATTAATTGAGCCTTCAACCAGTTCGTTTCCGGGGGACGGTCGAAGCTTTGTGCGTTACAAGGTCCGGCACGAAGAGTTAGTGAATTACGCTGCGTTTGCGCGAGTAAGCGATTGGACCGATGACGGCTGGAATCTGCCAGCAACTAACGAAGAGGTGCTGGCGGAATTTTCTAATGCCTGCAGCGAGGTCAAAACTATTATTGCTAACACCCCGCCGGGTCGTTGTTTTAAATGGGGGCTTTTCGGTCGAGAACCCTTGAATAATTGGACCGATCGGCGGGTTACTTTGCTTGGCGATGCTGCTCACCCCATGCTGCCGTTTCTTGGCCATGGCGCGGCGATGGCCATTGAGGATGGTCTTATTCTCGCTCGATCAATGCATATGTCGGACAGCGTCGAGGGTGGGTTGGCTCGTTACCAATCGGCGCGTTTACCCAGAGCCAATTTGACGATGCTGGGTGCTCGCCATGCTGGGCTGAAGCTGCACGGCATCGTTGATGCAAAGTCTGAGGCTGCTGCCCAGGGCTATGATGAAGCGTTTGTTAGCACCTATGACCCAGTTACCGTGGCGATTTAGGCGTACGTCCTGTCGGCAACAACGGCACTGCCCAGTATCCATGCCAGTGATTGTGTGGCACTTCTAGCAGCCTGTTGAAAAAGTCTCAGCCGAGTGCGAGACAAGGCGGAAAGGGCCGAAAAAGCGCAGTGTACTGATCGGTACATGAGCATTTTGAGGCTCTTTCCAACGCCGGATCGTGCCGGCTGAGGGTTTTTCAACAGGCTGCTAGTGCAAGATCGTCTCAGATGCCACTGACCGGCATTTTGTGTCCTGTCCGTGCTGCTTGGCGAGTTAATTTGTACGTGATTCGGCGGAACGCTGATGCACAACTGACGGAGCGCAATTCAATTGTCTATGTCATTTTCCAGGCGTCAATTCATCGCGACCGTTGGAATTGCCGGTGCCATTACGCTGGCTAACGGCAAAACCCTGCCAACTGACGATGCTAGTCGGTATGTGCGCTTACGTAGCGCCAGTGCTGGCAAGCCAGCAATGTGGGTCTACGCCGGCGTGATGTTAGTTAAGCCAGAGGGGCAGGTGGCCAAACCCATTGTTGGCATGGCGGGAGTCACGTTCACCCGAGCCTTGCAGCGCAGCCCAGGTGTCTATGATTGGCAGCTCGACGAGGTCGGTTATTACTTGGACCTGGAAACGGGTGCTGTCGTAAATTCGATGATAAACCCATTCAACAAAACCGTGGTAGAGCCACCCCATTATCGGGCGCCAGAAAATTTGACCTTTATGGGGTCGAAAGTCATGTCCCGCGCAAGTTTGCCGCCGGAGATGGATTTTAACGGGCAAATCACCAGGCTGGCTGACCTCGCTGGCCTGTCCGCAATGACTGAAGATATGTACTTGAATATGCCTGCCCAGCAGGCAACAGACGAAAAACCTGCAAGGCCGGCACGCCAGCTTGCCTCCCTGAAAACTTACACGGCTCGTAGCGCGGATCTCGATCGCCCGGGGGATCATTGGATCGATTGTCAGTTCAGCTATTGCACCATGAATACCTTCGCCTCATGGCTGGATATGTCGGACGTTTCAGGGGTGCAGAATATGCGCTTGGCCGGAACCAAGTGTCGCTTGTCTGATACCGAGGCTATCCCCGGCTGGTTTGCAGAACGGGTGGCTTCAGATCATCCGGATTTTCTCAAACTGCCGCTTTCTTGGAAGTAATCCGGGGCGGCTTTACACCCCGGCGGCACGAATAAACGCCGACACCTCGTCAGCCCAGCGTTGGGGTTCTAGCATCATGGAAAAAGACCCGCCGTCTGAAAAGGTTTTATGAACAAAATCCGGGCGCATTTTTGCAACCATCAAATCTTTTTCATGCAGGCGCTCGCCAGAGTCGCTCAGTACCAAGGTCGGTGCTTTTATAGCGGCGATATCCGGCTTCATGTCGTTCATGAAAATGGCGTCGTAGACCGGTGGGTTGGGGCCCACCAAATAAGCGCTAAGGGTTGCCCAGGTGACGCTAGATAGCGCTTGAGGCTGTTGTCCAGCAATGGCGTAAATAGCTTCAAACATCTGCGACAGGTGGCTGCCGTCAGCTTTGAGTTCAAAAGTAGGGCCGACCCGAGCCAGGCGCGCTGTTCGCTCGGCTTTGGTGTACAGCGGGCAGCCCTGAAGAATGACAGCCGCGGTGCGCGATGGGTAGCGTGCCGCCAATGATGCAGCAATGCCGGCGCCTGTATGATGGCCGGCCAAGATAACGTTCTCCAAGTTCAATTGGTCTAACAAGCAGATTAAATTGTCCGCCAATTGGGCCACCGTGACCTCGCCAGGCGGCGGGTCGGACATGCCATAACCCGGATTGTCGGTGGCAATCACACGCCTTCCACCGGCGGCCAAGATGGGTTGAATGTCCACCCACTGGTTTAAGCCCGTGGGGCTTTGATGCAGCAACAGCAGCGCTGTGTCGCCTTTCGAACGATCAGATTCTCCGGACTGCGACGGCGCGACTTGACGATAATGAAGGGCGCCCAGCGGACACGCAGCATAGGCTTTTCCACCTGCCAAAGCAGGAGAGCCCACCCAATGCTGACCTGCGCCTGCCAGTTTGTGAGGGGGCTGGGTCATGGCAGCGCTATGGGTTGAATAGAAGCTGACTCCCGCTGATGCAGCCTTAATAAGTGTTCGACGTTGCATGTGAGACCTCCTCGATGATGGGATTTACAGGTCAAGAAACTGCTCCCCTAACAACCGTCCGAAGACTATGGCTGGCATGGCCATCATGCCGCCAACAAAGGCATTGCCTTGCAGTTGGCCTGAACCCAAAATCTCCCCGCCAGCGAATAAGCCGGGGATGGGTGAGCCATCTGGTTTTATGACCTGCAGTCGGTCATTCACCGCCAGGCCGACCGTTGAAGTGACTGAACCGCCCTGTTGGCGGATGGCGTAGAAGGGAGGCTTGAGGATTGGCAGAGGCATATGTTCGCGGGCAAACTCATCATCACCGAGTTTTCTGCGTTGGTTATAGTTCGTTACAGTTGCGTTGAGGGTGGCCGGGTCAAGGCCAATGTCCTGGGCTAATTGTGTCAAGCTCTCAGCCCTGCGGAAGGCTTGTTTGGTGTTAAACGCCATGGCCATTTCTTCTCGAGATTTCCCGAAAACTATGGGCGGGGCCTGCTCAAAAATTTTCTGGTCGAAGATAACCCAATAACGAAGGTCTGGTTGTTTCAGTAACGCATGTTCGCGCACGTCCACGCTAGGTTGGTCTTCGCGAATAAACCGTTTCCCGTGACTGTTGACGTATATCTCCCAGGGCATGCGACTTTCGGGGTAAGTGTTGGCTCTTCCAATGATGTTGGCGGGAAACGGTCCGTCATCCACTAGCCAGCCAAAATTGGACAGGTACTTCTCCCTGCCGCGTAGGAAGCCTCCCGCTGCTACTCCCAGGTTGATGCCGTCTCCTTGAGCAAATTCGTAGGCGCCGTTGATGTACAAACGTTGCCCGTTAAGACGTCGAAACATTGTTGGGTTAGCGCCATAACCACCCATTGCGAGCACCACGTTTCGGGCCTCAATTCGGTACTCTTTGTTACCAATGCCTTCGGCTTCTACCCCATTGACTACGCCATTTCGGTCTTGCAGTAGGCCAATAACCCGAGTTTGGGTGGCCACCTCCACGCGATTGAGTTCGCGGTGTTCGGTCAACGCATTGTCTAGGACTCGAAGAATATCAAGCCCGCGATTGGCGCCCCAGTAGTAACGAGCTACGTCATAGGGTTCGTGGGCGCTTTCGATAGACGGACACTCGGGTAACACTTCATAGCCCCGATCCATCATCCAGTCGAAGGTTTCTCCGGCGTTAAATATCGCAAGCTTGGCAAGCACCGGATCGATGGTGCCGCCACTTATGCGGACAGCTTCATCGAAATGACGTTGGGCCGAGTCTTCAATCCCTTTTTCGGCCTGTAACCGGGTGCCCGCAGCGCTGATTTGGCCATAACCCACAAGCAGTGTTCCGCCGACTTCAGTTGCGGCATCTAGCAGCAATACCCGCTGACTCCGTTTAGCCGCGAACACTGCGGCAGCCATACCGCAATTGCCGGCACCCACGATGATTACATCCCATGGCTGTGTTGAATCAAGGACACTCATGTTGGCAGTGCATCTGAATTCGAAGCTGGGTTGACCGCTCTGGCGGCCAAAACAAACATGATCGCCGCAAATATCAAGGCCGGTACGATGACAAGGGCGATAGAAATGCCGACCATGTCTGGGTCTCTAAATACCCGTTCGGTCAGCATAGCGATGAGCAAAGGGCCAAACACAGCGCCAATGATGGTGTTGAATAATCCGGTCAGTGCGACACCCAGTCCACGCATGCGGGCAGGCCAGGCAGACTGCAACGCGGTAATGACCCCCAGCCCCACAAAGGGAAAAATGGCGCTGCTTGATGCGACCAAAAACGCACTGCTGTTGCCGCCAGGGGCAAATGCGGCCAGTGCTGATGGAACCGCTAGTAGAGTTACTGCTGCCACCAGCAGTAGCCGACCAGCATCACCGTATCTTTTAACCATTGGGTCAATTACCGCGCTGCCAATCAGTGGGCCAATCACAGCGAAGCTGATCACCATCGGCCCTAGGGTTTTCGCAAGGTCCGCAGGACTAAAGTCAAATACACGCCCCAACATCGTCGGGGTCCAGGATGCTCCACCATAGGCGGCCAGAAAGCACGCGGCAAAGCCGAGGTACAAGGGAGCAAAAAAACGTCGGTGATCGATGAGGTGGCTCAGCGTCTCCCGGCCTTGGGCCAGCCAACTGGGGGCGATGGCTTCACTGCTGCGGGGTGCTTCACGGCAGGTGAGCAATCCGAGCACCAGCACAATCCCACTGGCACCACACAACACAAAGGTCACACGCCAAGGCGAGAGGGTATCGGGTATACCCAACCAGGAGAATTTTTGCGCGGCAGCGGCAGCCAGCACTACGCCGGTGAGCGAGATAGCGACACCGTTGGCTATGGCTTGCCCGGTCATGTACAAACCCATCGGCCGCCCGCGACGCTCGGGAGGAAACATATCAGCGATTAACGACACTGCTGCGGGAGCCAAGGCGGCTTCGCCGAATCCGACAATGACTCGGGCCAAAAATAACTGGCCAAAGTTCTGAGCAATACCCGCGGCTGCGGTGGCCATGCTCCAAACCACAACGCCGAATATGATCAAATTTCGACGGTTGTATCGGTCCGCCATCGTGCCTAAAAAGACACCGGCAAAAGCGTAAACCAATCCGAAAGCTAGTCCCTGCAGAAGACCAATTTGAACGTCACTTAGGAGCAGGTCAGCTCTAACCGGGTCTACTACCAGGCTGAGAATTTTGCGATCGATGATGGAAAGTAGGGAAGACAGGCATAGCAACGAAACCAGCCACCACGCACGAGCTCCGTCGGTTGTCACAGCAGGCCCAATTTAAACGCCTTGGTGCGCACGTAATCGCCAAGCCAATCCAGATTGCGGAATCTCAGAGTCCCTCTGCCTACCGCAGTAGAGCTGTATGCCATTCCCGATATGAGTCGAAATGCCTTAGCAACCAAAAACAGTTCGCTGTTTTCAATCTCCGCTTGGGTAAAGGGTCTTATGGATTGATATCCGCGTTCAAACGCTTCGCCATAGGTAGGAGAAAACCCATAAAACAAGTTGCCCCAGGCAAAGTTTTTGACGTCCTGCATCAAGAAGTCTTCACCAGCGGCATCAAAGTCCAGCAGCGTAATCTGGCCTTGATTGTCGACATGAACATTGCCCGGATGAAAGTCGCGATGACAGACCCCTAGCGGTACGTCTTCGCCTTCAAGCTCACGTAGTCTGTCAACCAGCCGTGAGGCAAAAAGTTCGTAATCCCGGGCATCATCTGTGCGGTCGTACAGAAATGCCATTAGGGCGGGCATATTTTTAGTGAAGCTTACCGCTTCGTCAGTGCAAAACTGATGATCTCCGGCATATTCCAAGCCGAGCAAATGCATCTGCGCAAACAGCACACCTATGCGCTCTGCTGTGCCCTCATCGAGGGCCTCGGCAAACTTCACGCCAGGAGCCCAATCATAGAGCGCGATGGCTCGTTCACCTTCCGGCGAGTTAGCCTTAAAATACAGGCTGCCATCCTTCGCACGCAAGGCGGTGGAGGCGGCAAATGATTTCTGCCTTAGGAAATCGAGAAAATCCAGCTCGTAACCCACTGAATCGACATCGCGCCAGCCGCGGCGCCAGACTCTAAGAGCGTGTTTGTGTTTACCGTCCTGCAAAAGGTAGACGTCATTCAATCCGCGATAGAGCAAGAACCCCGTTACCTTGCCGGACAGGTCATAGCGTTTGGCGACTTCGTCGGCAAGCCATTGAGGATGAAGCACAGAATGAGAAACTTGTGCGTCGACAAGCGGTACTGAATTCATGATTCTAAATGTCTCCAATGAACGGACGTACTGCGGGCATGCAGGTTAGATCCATTAGGTTGAACAAAAAGATCTCGCGACAACCCTCCACACAAGGTAAACAATTCCTCAGCGGCTTTTAAACAAAAGGCCACTAATTGTCACTAGTTCGCTCGTCGATTTCATTACTGGAACTGCTCATTGCTGTTTTTGTGCGGATTCATGTCAGTATTAGTCGTTGTTGCAGGGTTTGGTTATTCCCTGCGCGGTTTTCGCCGGAGAAAATCTCTGAATCTTAGCGCCCTGCGGGAAAACTTGGTGCGGCCCTATTAATTGCGACGGCTTTAACACTCAAGAATACGGATACCCCAATGAAATCAGCACTACTTGCCGCGTTCGTAATATTGCTGCCTGGTCCTTGGCTTTGGGCAGAAGATGCGAACTTTCCCCGTTTGACCTTAGATGAGTTGCGTACAAAGTATGCCGATGACAACAGCCGGTTTTTGGTCATTGACGGCGTAACGGTGCATTACAAGGACGAAGGCGTTGGCCCTGCCATTTTGATGGTTCACGGTTCGCGTAGCACACTGAAAACCTGGGATCACGTGGCCGCGGTACTGTCCAGTCGCTATAGGGTTATTCGCTTTGATGTTCCTCCTCATGGCTTGTCAGGGCCAGTTTCCGATCAGGCGGCGCAAGATCTTCAACCCACCGACATACCGGAACAACTTCTAGCAACGTTGGGCGTCAAACGCATTACCTATGTTGGTGTTTCTAGTGGTGGGACGCTGGGGGTCTATCTGGCTGCAAAGCGGCCTGACCTGGTCTCGCGGTTAATTTTATCCAATACCCCCTCTGATCCCGTCGATACCAGTCATCTGGTGCTAAGCGATGATTTTTTGGAGGCGCAGCGAGTTGCCAGGGAGACAGGTTTTGAGTCGCCGCAATTTTGGAACCTGTTTCTGGACTATTTTAGTGGCGACCCCAATCGCATCGGCAACGGAATTCGTACCCAGTATTATGATTTCAATCGGCGCATTTCTGAAAAAAATGATAGAGCGCTGGTTGGCACGGTGCAGAACCATGAAAAGGCCACGGCGGCGATGAGCCAGGTGGTTGCGCCGACGCTACTCATTTGGGGAGCTCAGGATAGACTTTTGGTGCCAGCCGCGGCGCATACGTTAGCAGGCTATCTCACAAACGCGCAGGTTTCGTTGATGTTTATGCCAGATGTTGGTCACTATCCGCCGCTGGAAACCCCCGTGCGGTTTGGCCGGTTAATAGACGCCTACATTCAGGCTGCTGTCATAACGTCGGATGCGACCACTGACTGAGTCAAGTGATTGAATGAATCAATCCCCGAGATTTCAGCGAGCCCAAAATGTTTCTCACTCTTCGTTTTGATTCCCCAAACACCTTTGCGACGGTTTTCATCGGCCTGGCGTGAATGGGAGTGTCCCCGTTCTGTAGTCACCGCATCGCTGAACTCTGCAACAATGGACAGGCCTTTAGTGAGGGCCAGTTCCTGAAGCTCTCTTCGCTGAGAGCCGAGACTGACTATCGACGCTAGCCTGTTGAAAAAGTCATTTTTCTAACAGGCCGCGTCCGGCACATGGATGTGCCGACATTTTCATTGGCTGTAAGCCATTGAAAATGCGAGAGGACGGGAAATGACATTTTCCGTTCTCGATGTTGAAAAAGCCAAGGATGGCTTTTTCAACATCCTGCTAGTAATGCTCCATAGTCGTCACGCAATGTTTATCCACGACTGGGCAAAGTGTTGTGGGGCTGATCCATGATCTGTACCACCTCATACTACAAAGGATACTTATGGTCGTCAGAACTCCTAAATTTGCTGCCGTTCTTATGGTTGGCGTCACGCTGTGCCTGTCTGCCTGCGCCTCCAAAGAGCCAGCGGTCGAACTTTCTATTGGGGCTATCGAAAGTCAGGCGGATGCGCGATATGAATCGGGGGCACATGGAGAAGCTGGAGGTCTTTACGAAGACATCGCAAACCGGGAGGACGCCCCGAAATGGGAGCGTCGCTTAGCCGCCTATAATGCCGCTAGTGCTTACGCCCTTGCCGATGGTCAAAGCGATAAAGCACTGGACATGTTGGAATTGGCGGCCGCGCTCGGCTTCATTGATACTTATTCGCTGGAACAGGATAAAGACCTTGTTGGTTTGAGGGATAATTCCCGATGGGCTGGCATTGAGGCGACCATTAAACAGGCGAGCGCGATCGAAGCAAGACGTTGGGGCACGGTTACCGCTCGACCTCCGTATGAAGAGAACTTGCCCGTTGAGGACAAGTTGGCGGGCCTGTCTCTTCTCTGGTCAGAGGCCAAATACAATTTTGCGAACTTTGATCTCGTTCCTGAACTTGACTGGGACGCAGAGTACCGCGCCATGATCCCGCGCGTGATGGCCAGTGAAGATACCTATGAGTATTATCGGCTACTCAAGGCGTTAGTTGCGAAGCTGGAAGATGGCCATGCAAACGTCTATTTTCCGAATGTTTGGGAGTTCAACAACGGACGCTCTAATGTGCCAGCCATTAGTTACCAATGGATCGAAGAACGACTTATCCTGGATTACGTCGCAGGCGAGGAATTTGAAGAGGCAGGCGTTACACGCGGCGATGAAATCATCGCGGTTAACGGACAGCCCATCCAAGAGTTTGCAGATACGGAGCACCGCCCGTTTGTCAGCGGTTCTAACAAAGCCTACATCGATAGTGTCGTCTATTCATGGCGCCTACTTAAGGGTCCAGAAGGCCCCATAGAATTCACGATCAAGACGCAGGCAGGTGATACCGTTACGGTTCCATCCAACCGACCCGATTGGGACAAATGGAGGGCCTTGACAGAAGGCAGAGAAGAACAGCCGCCGAATTTTCGGTGGAAAATGCTGCCTGAGAACATTGCTTACGTTGAACTCAACTCCTTCAGCAACTCAGACGCCTCGCAAGGCTTTGCCGATAATTTTGAAGAGATTTCGAAGGCCGATGGCATCGTTTTCGATGTGCGTAAAAATGGCGGTGGCAGCAGCAGTTATGGCTATGACGTGCTGTCCAGACTGACCCAAGAGCCTTTTGCGGTCAGTTCATGGAAAACGATGAGCTATCGCCCTGCCTTTCGCGCGTGGGGCTATCAAACTGACAGCTATGAATCCACAAACAATACGGAACTCCCTGATCCCGATCAATATTATGCCGGGCCTGTTGCAGTCCTATCCGGGACGAACACATTCTCGGCCGCGGAGGATTTTTTGGTGGCCTTTGATGTTATGGATCGCGGTCCCATCATCGGACAGGCTAGTGGCGGCAGCACAGGCCAGCCCCTCGGATTCTACTTACCTGGCGGTGGCACAGCCCGCATTACGACAAAACGTGATACCTATCCAGATGGATCGGACTTTGTGGGTGATGGGGTACAGCCTGATATTCTGGCGCCGCCGACTGTCGATGCTTTCATAGAGAGACGCGATCTAGCCCTAGAGTCAGCAATCCAATACGTTTCAGGTCCTACTCGCGATCGATAGTGAACGGGTACCACGCACATGGCGGTGAAGGCCCTGCCCACGACCGTTCACCGCGTACATAGGTCCAGACCCTTGCGGTCTTGGTTCTCTTCAAACCAGGCACCTGCGTCTCCAGCGGGGTATCGTCTGCAAACAGCGTTTTGCCGTCGCGAACAAGATAGTCGATCCGTTCGGCCAGAGGCTCTTGCAGGCTAGCAATTTGCAACAATTGGCCGAGGGTCGGGCAGCCCGAATAGTCAAACCGGGCCGAAGCACTTTTGATAACTCCGGGCAGCGGGCTTTTAGTGAAGTCCCCAGTTGTATTGCCGGTTCCGTAGTTATTGGGTAGAGGGAGCTGCGAGCAAACCAAGTTTTGATCGTATGTGTGTCCGCACACTGGAACTATCCATGCAACGCCCGCTTAACCGCTTCAGGTTCCTTCTCTATCACCCGCAGCAGCGTATGCGATGCCCCATCAGGCTCTCGTTCGCCCTGTTCCCACTTTTGAAGGGTGCGAACAGAAATCATCAGAAAGTGAGCAAACTGCTGTTGGGTCATTCCAAACTTTTCATGAATACCCTTTACGTCGGCCGCTTCAAATGCATAACGTTTCTGATTTTCCGGCTGGTCCCGAAATTCCTTCAGACCGTTGAGCGCAACCCAACCGGGTTGGCGGGTTTCTAGCGCGATTGCGATCTTTAATAAGTAGATCAACCAAAGGCTCAACGCTGTTAACTGCGTTAGATCTTGCGGTGATGTCAAAAATAAGGAGTAACTTTCATGAATCAATCCCTATGCGGCGCTATTTTCCTGATGGCCTTTGGTGCTGCTCAGCCCTCGCGGGCTGAGCTGGGTGCGGCCAATAGCCAACAGTTTATCCAGAGTGTCAATGGTCTTGAGGGCGCTGTCGAGGCTAATGATCGATTCGGTGAAACCCTGGCACGGGGAGATTTTGACAATGATGGTATCGGTGATCTCGCAATAGGCGTGCCCAGGGAAGATGTGGGCAATCTGCAAAATGCTGGGGCCGTACAGATTATCTACGGGGCGGCGGACGGGCTTACCACTGTCGACAACCAACTTTGGATTCAGGGTCTCAATCAATTGCCCGGCACCGCGGAAGCCTTCGATGAATTTGGGGCCTCGCTTGCGACTGGAGATTTTGATGGTGATGGATTCGATGATCTGGCCGCTGGTGCGCCGGGTGAGGCTCTTGGATCAACCTCCGACGCTGGTGCCGTTATCGTATTGTATGGCGGCCCGGTTGGCCTGACGGTTAGGGGAAGCCAGTTTTTTAGCTTAGACACCCCCGGAATCGATGGGCCCGCAGCTGCTGGGGATCGCTTCGGCACGGCCCTTGCTGCGGGTGATTTTGACGCAGACGGGTTGACCGATCTTGTCATCGGTGCCCCTCGAGCGCGGCCTCCTTTTCCGGGCGCTCCCAGTGCCGGTGTTGTCTTCACTCTTTCAGGAACAACTACCTCCGGATTGACCGCTCAAGACAGTCAAAGTCTGTTTCAAAGTCTCGGTGGTGTGCCTGGTTTGTCCGAAGAAAATGACAAATTTGGTGAGGTGTTGACGGCCGGCTCATTGAATGGCGACGGATTTGACGATCTGGTGGTTGGAATTCCGTCAGAGGACGTGGGCTCGGTGGTCAATGCCGGTGCCATCAACATCTTTTTTGGAAGTACCACAGGTATCACCGTAACCGGGGCATTGCTGTTAGACCAATCCAGTCCGCTGGTTGCTGGAGTCCAGGAGACAGGCGACGAGTTTGGAGCCAGTATTGCCATTGGCTCATTCAATGGCGATGCATTTGCTGATATCGCGATCGGCGTTCCTCGGGAAGATGTAGGTTCGGTAGTCAATGCCGGTGCGGTTGTTCTCCTGCTGGGCGGTAACAGCGGCATTGCGACAGAGTCGGCCTTTTTAGATCAGTCTCTTTCGATATCCATCGATGATGAGGAGGGATCCGACTTATTTGGTTTTTCCCTTGCCGCATCAGATTTCAATGGAGACGCCGTGGACGATCTGGCGGTTGGTTTACCTGGACAGGCCGTTGATGGTGTTGGTGCTGCGGGCATGGTGCACATTTTCCATGGCAGTTCTTCGGGCTTTCCTAATTCCCAGCAGCAACTTTGGACGCAAAATACTCCTGGAATCTTCGATGTGGCCGAACCGAGTGACTTTTTTGGAATCGCTCTGGCGGCCGGTAATTTTGACAGCGATTTGTCATCTGATCTGGCAATCGGGGTTCGCGGTGAGGCTATTATCGGGATGAGCGCGGCCGGCACCATAAACGTCATTTACTCCATGATAGAACTCCCCGACGCGCTGTTTGCCGATAGCTTCGAAGACTGAGGGTTGTTTGACGGGAATTAAGCGTGGGTTCGAGCGCCAGAGTAGAGGCGTTGAACGTGTGGGTCGCTGTCAGCTCGGTCAAAAAAAAGGGGAGATACAAGAACTGAGCCTGGAAGTTTTCATCAGTCTCTTAGTCACAGGATGCATGCCGCCATGATCGATCAGGGCATCCAGAGTGCTGGGCCCATCTACCATGTAGTTACTTGGTTCAAACCCTGAATTTGGAGATACTATTGGCTGTTGGGAAAATTCCCTAAAAATGCGGTACTTCATTATTACTGCTGTCGCACTTTTATTGTCTTCGGCTCTAATCTTTATAGTGGTCCAGGTAGTGCCCCACGGTCAGGAACGTAACTATCGTGCTGAGGCGCTCGAAATTAGGGCTAAGGCAACTGCAGAAAACCGCGACATGACACCGGCGGAAACCGTGCGAATGTTGGATCTGCTGAAATTGCACACCAACGCAATGGCCAAAAAGTACCCAAGTGACAAAAAGACGCCAAAAATAGCGCCATCGGTGTTGATAGGGGAAGAGGCGCAGAAGCTGACCCAGGAGATCCTGGCACATTTAGGGTATGAGCAATTCTTGACGCCGATGATGGATGCGGCACGCCGAGAAACCACACAAATTGTATCCGTACTCCCTGATCAGAAACTCGCCTGGGAGCGTTGGATGGGGCAGTATTTCAATTCCGAGGAAGTGCTGGCTTTGGCGTCCAACGGCTCGCTGGATGCGGTGACTATTGAGGAGCTGAGGGAAATTGCCGAGTGGTTTAGCGCTGGAGTCGGAAAGCAGGTTAGCGTCACAAACCAGGATTGGCCTACGAGACTCCCAGAAGATTCGACTCTGCTGAAAGTTGAAGGCTATCGAAAGGAACTTCTTCAACGCATTGCGGTGTCGCCTGTTTGGGCAGAATTCCTGTTTGGCGTTGAGGCTAATGAAGGATTGACGCCGTATGTCATTTCTCAGTATCGCTCAGGGGAGAATGGCCAAGGCAAGATTTGGGATCAGATATCTCGGCGGCCCAATGAAGTGCCACGTGAATACGTTCTTGCGGTGGAAAATTACATCTTGCCTTATGCTTTGGCACCGCTGGACGACGTGGTGCTGACAGAATACGCGGAGTTTCTGGAGTCCAACAAGGTGCGCAAATTGGCACGTCGGTTGGGTGATAAAGGTTACGACTATGCTCGCGCGATGATCTTAGGTTCTAACAACCTGTTACGACCCTTTAGAACCATGCTCGCGGAGGTGGACGGCGCGGCGCCTCAGTCGCCGGTGGAGTTTGAATTTACCTCATTGCTCGATAGATTTAGTTCCGCTCCTAACTCGCAACCGGTAGAACTGTCGCTAAGTGATGTACAGGATATCGTCGATCACTATCGCTCAGACGAATACCCATCTGCAGCACAGGCGCTCAACCTATTGCGAGGATCCTCGCCGGACAACCCACAGGTGCTCTACGCGCTGGCCCAGGTCACCAAGCGTATGGCTCCATCAACGTCCGCGCGAAAATCGTTTATGAGAGTCTTCGAGCCGGATACCGTCGATGAGGTAAACGGTTATTTGCTTAAGGCCATCGAGCTGGATTCTGATTTCTACGAGGCACACGCATATCTGGGTGAATTTCTAATTCACCAAAGCGACCTGGCGGGTGCCCAGAGGCATTTGGAAATCGCAGACCAGGGAGGGCTGGAAGATCCCTGGCTTGATTTCGCGTTCGCCAAATTGTCGTTTGAGCAAGATGACATTAGGCGTTCGTTGGATATTCTGGAAGAATTATTGAAGTCCAAGAACGAGCCAATGCTGAATCAGGCCGTATTGGATGGCTTGCTTAATAAACACATGACTGAAGCTCTGCTACCGCGAATTCGTCTAGCCGTTGACCAGCACCGCCTGCGCGAGAGTCTCCAGTATCGGCCGGTCATTTGGTATGCCGATGCCGTACTTACCTTTGATACGTCACCTGACTTTCCAATTCAGTTGTTGGAAAATTTGAAACCTGGTGGGAGAGTCCGGGATCGAATGCTTGCCGAAGCTTATGTTGCGAAAGCAACCGTTGACCATGCTGATACCGAAGGTCACCTTGATACCGCCGGAATGGCGCTAATAGAACAGGCGTTGGATCTTTGGTCCGATGCGCCCATGCTTGCGCAGACGATAAATAAGAATCGCAAATACTATAACCGCGGCGTAGTGTCACTGGCCCGTGCGGGCCAGAACTTGAATATCACCAGCGACGAGATCATGAACCCGCTCACTTTTCTCATTACGAGTTCTGACGAACAGGGAATCAGAAATGCGATTGATGCGGGATTGGACATAAACCTGCCAGGGTCCTGGCAGGTTTTTTACCCGATTCATATTGCCGCATTAGACGGCAACCTGGACATGGTGAAGTTATTGTTGGAACTTGGCGCAGATCCAAGTGTGAAAGACTATAAGAACAGGACTTCTCTCGATCTAGTTGAAGGTGACGACGCCGCCGAAATTAGCGCTGTGCTGAAGGCATCGATGAAATAGATCAATTGATCATACTTAGCGTAATCGAGCCTTGGCCGTATTTGTGGGGTCAGGTTCAAGTGCCAGATTAGAATTGCAGGACGGGGTGTTGGCCTAGCTGGCTTGTTCCTCAATTGGCATTTGGAACTTTTCTGATTCCATTGTCATGCCGTTGTTCGCGCTGAGCGACACTGGCGCGTTTTTTGGCTACGTAGCCAGGATTTGTACACTCTCGGTGAGTTCTCTGATCTTCTTAATTTCAGGCTAGTCTGCGGCGCTGGCTAGTGCCTCAAAACCGGTTTGGTAATCTCCAGAATTCCGTAGGTACTTCAGGTTCAATTTTTGGCAGCCGTGCTGGGACATTGATCTAGAAATTCCCATCAATTCCAATCCGCAAATATTTGTCAAAACCGGATTTTTCGCGGAGTGTTAGCGCGAAGTTAAAGGGTTTAACGCTCTATAGTGTGTTGTTGATACCGACGAGCCAGGCTCGAACCGTTGATGGCTCCAGGGCCTGACTTATGCAAAATACCTTTGACAATCAATCGCTGGACTCGACGACTATTGCTTCTAAGGATGCTGACGATCGAGCCGACTGGCAGGTTCTGGAGCTCATGTTCAGTCAGCAGGCCACCGCAATCACGGCCGCGTTGATCAACGTTGTGGTGCTGACCTGTGTGTATTGGGGAGACGTTTCACCGTGGGTGATGGGGCTGTGGTTGGTTGCCTATCTCTGCGTTGCCGGACTGCGCACCGGCATTTCAAGCCGCTACGCAAAACTCACCGATCGAGACCAACACAGCATCAGCCCCTGGATGAAATGGGTCGATGTTGTTCAGCTATTAACCGGGGTCCTTTGGGGCGGACTGCTGGGATACCTGACTCTGACCGCGACCACCACCCAGCTGGTTGTAGTATGCATGGTCATGGTGGGGTTGGTGTCGGGTGGCCTGCTGACTTTTTCCTATCGGCTAAAAGCCTATTTTCTGTTTTCCGTCAGCACCACGCTGCCCGTTTTTGTCATGCTGATGGCCCGCCCCCAAACCATGTGGGCCCCGGCATTTCTCACGGTTTTTGGATTTGTTAGCTTGAGCATTTTGTCGCGTCGATTTGCCAAGTTTCATCGCCACGCAATACGGTTGTCGATTTCCAACCAGGATTTGGCCAGTCGGCTGGAAGCGAAAAACCGCGAGGTGACAGAGCTCAATCGCACTCTGGAAGGTAAGGTGGAGATTCTTGGCGATGCCAATAGTGAGCTGCAAGCAGAGCAAGAACGCATCGTGGATATTGCCACACAGCTTGAATCTCTCAGCAGCACAGACCCACTGACCGGCATACCCAATCGGCGCCAATTTGAAAAGATGTTGAAGCGAAACTGGACGTTGTCCAGGAGGGCAAAAAAAGAGCTTGCGCTCATCCTGGTGGATGTCGACCATTTTAAGGCCTACAACGATCACTACGGACACCAACAGGGAGACCGCTGTCTGATCCAGGTTGCCCACATTATTCGAGAGATCTGCAATACGGGAGCGTCAGTTTCCCGATATGGTGGCGAAGAATTTGCGGTGCTAGTACCGAATGCAGATTTCAAGGAAGCACACCGGTTAGGGCGGCAAATCGTCGACGCTGTTTTGTCAGCGCAGCTGCCACATGCTAAGTCGCCTACTGCACAGTGGGTCACCGTCAGTGCGGGTTTGACCGCGCTCAGGCCAACGCAGACATTGGACTCCGGCATTCTAATTGACCAAGCAGACCGTGCTCTTTACGCAGCGAAAGACTGTGGCCGAAACCGGCTGGTCAGCGACCGAGCTGATGGTGACAACCACGGTTCAGTCTACTCTGGCACCTGACTCTGACCCCGTACTTCGCTTTTCATTCGTTGCAGCACCCGCTGAGCAAGTCGCGCGATTTCGACGCCCAGCGCCACTGGCTCGATGACGTCGATCTCAGGCCCGATTCCCAATAAAGCCGGCGCGGCGGATTCGATGGTTTCAAGCGGCAGTTTGACGATGTGCCAACCGTCATTGCCGATAGGTTCAGCTTTAGCCACCGCTTCACCGGCAAAACTACCCAGTAAGCGCAGCCGCTGCAATCCAAGTGAGGAGGCGCGCAAAACGGCTGTGCCGGGGCGGAGTTTCTCTTCAAACGTTCGCGCTGATTCTTCCCACCAAGCGGCAAGGTCAAACGCTACCGGCGGGCTAAACCGGTAGGGTAATACATCAAGAGAAAGAATGTCGGCGACATTGAAACTGCGTATTGTTTGGTTGGCACTGGCCACCAGGTACCAGTTTCCGGCCTTCAGCACGAGGCCAAAGGGTTCCACTGTCCAGTCGCGTTTGGCCGTCCAGCTTTGGTAGGTCATGGCGAGCAACTGTCGATCAAGCACAGCGCGCGCGACCCGAACAAGGAGGGGCGTTGGGCGAGCCGCGCGATACCAGTCTGCGGTGTCTAGGTGGAAGTGCCCAGCAATCCGGCCGGCCTTATCGCCACCCTTGCCTGGCAGAGCAACGAGCAGTTTGTTGCGCGCTCGAGTTGCGGCATCGCCCAGCCCCATGGCTTGCGCCGCCCCGGGAAGGCCGACGAGCAGCATCGCTTCGGTTTCATCGGAATCCAGACCGGTTAGTTTAGTTCGGTACCCGTCGAACAACCGAAAGCCACCACCTGGCCCCGAATCGCCGTAGACAGGAATTCCGGCTGCACTCAGGGCGTCAATGTCCCGGTAGATTGTGCGGACAGACACGTCGAATTCTTCCGCCAGATATTCAGCCGTCAATTGCCCTCGCAACTGGAGCAATATCAGAATCGAAAGAAGGCGGCTCGCTCGCATCATTCAACCTATCACAAAATTACTGACATTAGCTGTCAGCTATGTGCGCGTACTCTAATCGCAGGCTCGAAATATAAAAGGAAGGCTGATGACCGGAATGTTTAGACGCAGACAAATGATGCAAGGAGCGGCCGCTGTCCTCACCACGATGTCTTATGGCGGCACACCAGCACGCGCAAAAACGCCCATAGCGGCAATAGGAGAATCGACGATGGATACAAGTTACGCACCTACCGGAAAAGGTATCGTTACAGGAAAGGGCGTGGGGGATTTTGATTTTCTTGCAGGAAATTGGCATATCCGGCACAAGCGACTGAAAGGCGGTACCAAGGATGAGTGGCAGCGTTTCGAAAGCAGTGCAACCGTTCACCGTGTACTCGACGGTATGGGTAGTATTGAGGAACTGCGCAAGGCGGATGGTAGCTTTATGGGGATGGGTGTCCGCGTATGGTTACCCGAATCGAAGAAGTGGGCTGACCATTGGACGAGTGCGGGCAACGGCGTTGTTAATGCTGCCCAATTGGGGCACTTTGTCGATGGTGATGGAGTGTTCGTTACTGAGGCGGAGATGGACGGCATCCAATGGCAATACCGTGGAGTGTGGGACCAGATTACTTCGGAAAGTTGTCGCTGGCATCAGTCGGCGTCGCAGGACGGCGGTATTAGCTGGGAATGGAACTGGTGGATGGAATGGGCACGACAGAGTTAGTCCGGCACGTCGTGAATTAGAATCGGTACGCAATTGGTCCGCACAGAACCATCACTAGGGTGAATAAAATGTCTGAAGGTATACAAGTTAGCCCAGCCTATCGTCATTACGAGAAGACGATCTACTGCCACGGTGTCACCCAGCCTACCAACAGCCGACTAAAATGGTACGACATCGCCCGCAGTGACCAACCCATCGAACAAGCGATCCGCGATCGTGCGCAAGACTTCCTTTCCCGTCAGACCACACTAGTTGGCATTCCCTCGGCCCAAGAGTTGGGTTTCGTTCTCTTGCACCGATGCGGTGAGGGTTTCTATTTTCTGGGGCTCTGTACGTGGCGTGAAAATAATGAACTTTGCAAAACGGTTTTCTACTTCGATGTCGGCAAGACGCAGGATTTTGTACTCTTCCCGCAAAAGGGGCCGCACAGCGACACATTCTGTGTGTGGGAACTGGCAGTGGTATCCCACGAAACGCTGGCATGGACGACCTACTTGCTGTCGGATCGGACTGATCAAGATGCTGACAGCTATTTGACGGCAAGCATTTAGCAGCCGATCGTCAGCGCAGCCGCGGCAAATACTCACTTTGTCCGCGGTTTTCCCTCAATTGCCCGAAAAAGCACGCGTAACGCTCAACACCGCAAATCCGATCAACAATACGCCGAACGTGCGGCTCAGCCGAATTTGCAGCGTCTGGCTGTTTGTCGAGGATTTGATGACCTTAACCATAGACCAGGCTGTACCGCCATAGATAGCGATCTGAACCGTGGCGATGATGGTACCGAGGATAATGATCTGCATGCCAAGGGAACCTTCCTGCGGCCGGATAAACTGCGGATAAATCGCCAACATGAAGAAATAGGCTTTGGGGTTTAACAGGCTGGTCATCATCCCTTGCACGACAGTTTCGCGTTGAGAACGAATGGTGACCGAAGTTGCGGCGTCAGATGCAGGAGCCGACAAGAAAAGCTGGACGCCAATCCACGCCAGATAGATCGCTCCAACGAACAGCATTAAGGAATACGCCCACGGAACAGCTTGTAATACTAAACCAATCCCAAAATAGGCCATGACGCTGTGCGCAATGCCACCAGCGACGATGCCACTGATTGCTGCGATACCCAGCAATCGACCGCCGGCCAGTGTATTCCCCATCACAAAGGCCATATCTGCTCCGGGCAAAGCAATGATGCCGATAACGAGAACCGCAAACGACCAGAGGTGGCCATGCTGGATAAAAGAGACAACTTCCATGAACGCTTCCCGGAATAAATACGGGCAAAAACTACCATGGGTTACCTGACAGACGATGTCATGATTTGGTGAGAAAACTCCGGGTTGGTGGGGTCAGTCTCGCGAGCCAGAGTTTGAGTTGTAGCAGGCGGATCGGCCAAATAGTAAGCGTGCTGACTCTGGCACTTAACTCTGACCCCAAATATTGCGCTCTTTACGCGGTGAAGGCCCAAGGCCGAAACCCACTGGTCAGCGATCAATCCGATGGCGTCTTTAGGGATCAAGCGTAAGGTCTATTCCGCGATGATTATCACGTGGTGATTGTCTCCACAAAGAACGCCGGATGGATGTCAACGATAGTCAAACCTGTCAGCGCCCGCTGACAGAGTCCGCTAAAATAGACAGTAGTAATGTCGCGTCCAAAAATTGCTTACGGGATTTCAGCCTTATGATTCGTACTGTTTGTCTACTCGGCTTGTTCTTGAGCGCCAGCATCAGCCATGCTGATGTCTTGGTCCAATTCAACCCAGACTCCACCGACAATGAACCTTTAAGCTGCGGCA
>JBGCET010000059.1:0-36119 GCA_045106555.1 Lysobacterales bacterium
TTGGAACAGGGCGAGATTGTTTTGGTCCTCGGCGCAGCGGGCGGGGTTGGCAGCGCGGCCATTGAACTGGCCAAGGCCAAAGGTGCACAGGTCATTGCCGCAGCCAGTTCACCGTCGAAGCTTGAGTTTGCGCTGGCCTGCGGCGCTGATGAAACCATCAACTACAGTGAAGTATCTCTCAAAGACGAGCTAAAAGTGCTCACCGCGGGACGCGGGGCGGACGTGGTGTTTGATCCGGTTGGCGGCGACCTCGCCCAGCAGGCACTGCGCGGTACGGCGTGGCACGGCCGCTATCTGGTCGTAGGGTTCGCCAGCGGGGATATCCCCAGCTTTCCGGCCAACCTGGCGCTGCTCAAAGAAGCGTCCATCACCGGGGTATGGTGGGGCACCTGGGCCGCTCGCCACCCGGAGCAGCAGTTAAGAAACCTGAAGCTGATGGCTGAACTGATCGCCAACGGCGCCATCAATCCTCGCATCGACACCCGTTTTGCCCTCACTGATTACGTAGACGCGTTCGCCCAGCTGAGCGGGCGCAAAGCGCAAGGCAAAGTTGTGTTCGACCTGACCCTGTAATCACCCAATCGCGCTGAGATCAATAGCCATGCAAAATAGACAACTGGGACCACTCACCGTTTCTTCCATTGGACTGGGCTGCATGAGCATGTCCCATGCCTACGGGGCGCCGGATCAAGCGGAGTCCGAACGAACGTTATTGGCAGCTCTGGATCAGGGTTACACCTTTTTCGATACCGCTGCGCTTTATGGATTTGGCGCGAATGAATCGTTAGTTGGAAGAGTCCTGTCAACAAGACGAAAAGAATTTGTGCTGGCCAGCAAATGCGGCATGCGCAAGGGCCCGGACGGCAAACGCGAAATCAATGGTAGGCCCGAGGTCATTCGTCAAACCTGTCACGAAAGCCTGGACCGGCTACAGACGGAAGTCATCGATTTGTATTACCTGCATCGCTGGGATCGAAACGTGCCCATCGAAGATAGCGTTGGGGAGCTTTCCCGCCTGCTGGAAGAAGGCAAAATCCGCGCCATTGGGCTGTCGGAAGTGTCTGCCGACACCCTGCGCAAGGCTCACCTCACCCACCCTATCGCTGCGCTACAAAGCGAATACTCGCTGTGGAGCCGCAATCCCGAGATCGCCGTCCTTAAGACCTGCCGTGAACTGGGCGTGGGCTTCGTGCCATTCAGCCCCCTGGGCCGAGCATTCCTCACCGGCACGCTTCGAGATCCTGAAGCGCTGGTCGAAGGCGATTTGCGCCGCAGCATGCCAAGATTCCAAGGAGATCATTTCCAACGCAACCTTGAGCTGCTGGAATCTTACGAGTCCATCGCTAAAGACGCTGGCTGCACCATGGCCCAGCTCGCCCTCGCCTGGGTGCTGGCCCAGGGAGACGATATGGTGCCCATCCCAGGAACCTGGCACACCGCCTATGCCGCCGAAAACGCGCTGGCGGCCGACGTCACACTCAGCGAAAAAACCCTGTCTGACCTGGACGCTTTGATTAACCAAAAAACCGTATCCGGGCCGCGCTATAACGCAACCACTCAGACCGAAATCGATACCGAAGAATTCGATCTCGTAAACTAGACAAAGCAGTCTGTCCAACGAAATTAGATCTGGCGATTTAACTCTACGAAGGGTACGAAAAAACTCAGTCCGAGGCAGCGGTTGCTATAGGCTCTTTGAAGGAAGTAAAGCGGACCGAAGGGAGCCATTCCTTCAAAGAGCCTATAGCGACCGTTGCCGTTTCGAAGCTCTTTCGCTTCGACTAAAACGTGGGTTCTGGGGGTAGGCGCCGAGGATGCGGAGCGCGACAGCCCCTCAATCGGATGGCTCCCTTCGGTCCGCTTTACTCCGATTGACGGGCTGTCGCGCTCCGCATCCTCTGCATCTGGATTCTGGGTTTTGACTCTACAATTTCTGATGGGTTTTAGGTGTTGTTTGTTGCGCGCTGTTGCTTAGCTATCGTTGCTTTTTTCGTATTGGCGGCCTAGCCAGTAGCCAACAAAGGCCCATAGTGCGGCGATGCCGGCGCCTACGGCAGCGACCGCTGCCAGGCCAAGGCCCAAGCCTTGAGTTAATCCGGTAAAGAACCACCCCATAATCACGTCACCGCCGCGGTAGGCGACGATATCGATGACGGGTTTGGCTTTGAATCGGCTTTCTCGGCTAACCTGGGTAAAGAGCATTTCCCGGGCGGGGCGGGTGAGTCCGTAGTTGCCTGCCTTAGACACGATGTGCAGGCCTACCGCGACGATGAGCAGCGGCGAAAATGCCAGGATGAGCATGCCAGCGATGATGATGACCGGGACCAACGGTAAGGTGATTGGCATGCCAAGCTTGGATACCAATCTGCCTGTGACGAAAAAGGCCAGCAGATACGTCAGGGTGTTGAGCGCGGCGTCGCGGTAGCCGTAGATGGTTGTGCGGGTTTCTACGTCATAGGGGGCCAGCAGATTTTTCTGCTCCAGGTACACAAACGATCCAATGCCCGTATACAGAATAATGAATATGCCAATGCCTAGCAGGTAGGGGTTGGTGAAAAATTCTTTAAAACCTTTAAAGGGATTTCCACCGATTTTTGCCGCCTGTGTGTCGATACTTAATTCTTCGTTGTTCAGGTCGGTGGTTTTCAGCCGGCTAAGCCAGATAATGATGGGAATGGGCAGCAGCAGCATGGCGGCGGCGATCAGCATCAGGTTTTCTACGCCCAGCCGGCTGGCGAAGGCGCCGGAAATCAGCGGGCCGACAATGGCGCCCAGGCTGGCACCGGCGGCGATGGTGGCGAACAGCCTACCGGCCTGGTCCTTGTTGAAGGTATCGGCCATGAAGCTCCAAAATACCGACACGTGGAACAGGGCGAATACGCTCACCCAGAGGTAGAACGCCTTGTCGACCAACACCGCGTCTTCGGCGCCTTGAACCGCCAGATAAAACACCACAAACGACGCGGCGAAAAAGGTATAGATTGCGGGCACCAGCTTTTGGAACGGTATTTTTGAGACCGCTATGCCGTACACGGCAACAATGCCGGTGCTGATAAAGAAGTTCAGGGTCCAGAGAAAGCTGACCTCGGCGTCGGTCCAGTCGCTGGCCAACGCATCGCGCACCGGCCGCAGAATGTAGTAGGCCGCCATCAGCACGAAGACAAACAAAAATGACAGGCAGGTCGCCTTCACCTCGTTGTCTTTGATGGTAGTGGTTTTCTGCAGTAGCTGCTGCACCAGCGACGGGTTGGACGCTGACATTATTGGCCTCTATCTCGGATTGGCGCCAAAAACGGCCTTGGTTTCCAGATATTCTTCAAAGCCGTGTTGCCCCCATTCTCTGCCTAGCCCCGACTGTTTGTAGCCACCAAAAGCGGCGTTAAAGTCACCGGGCGCTCCGTTGACGTGCACGTTACCACAGCGCAGCTGGTCGGCTACGGCCTGGGCGCGTTCAGGATTCTCGCTGGTAACATAACCCGACAGGCCATACGGTGTGTCGTTGGCAATGCTGATTGCCTGCTCTTCGCTGTCATAGGGGATGATGCAGAGCACCGGGCCAAAAATTTCCTCGCGGGCAATGGTCATGTCGTTCGTTACGTTGCTAAATACCGTAGGCTTTACGAAGTAACCGGTATCAACTCCCTCAGGTTTTCCAGCGCCGCCACAAATCAGTGTGGCTCCTTCCTCAACGCCCTGTTGGATCAAACCCTGTACCTTATGGAACTGCGCTTCGTTAGCTAGCGGTCCCATAGTGGTTGTGGGTTCTTCAGGGTCTCCGATCACTGCCCGGGAGGCCGCAGCGCTGGCTAGTGCCTCAGCTTCTGCCAGCTTGTCTCGAGGTACCAGCATGCGTGAAGGCGCGTTGCAGTTTTGCCCGGTGTTCAGAAGCATCGCCGACATACCGCCTTTGACGGCTTGTTCGAAATTGGCGTCTTCAAGAATTATGTTGGCCGACTTTCCGCCCAGCTCCAGCGCCACTTTTTTGACCGTTGGTGCTGCGCCAACCGATACTTGAACACCCGCACGGGTGGAGCCAGTGAACGAGACGAAGTCGATGTCCGTATGGGAGGCCAGCAGTGCGCCGACGGTAAGGCCGTCGCCATCAACCAGATTGAACACGCCTGGCGGAACACCGGCTTCATGCAGAACATCGGCGAATACGTGAGCAGACAGCGGCGCATATTCGCTGGGCTTAAGCACCATGGTGCATCCCGCAGCCAGTGCTGGAACCACCTTGCAACCGATCTGGTGGATCGGCCAGTTCCACGGGGTAATCATGCCCACTACCCCAATAGGTTCGCGCTGAATTCGGGTGGTGCGCTGGTCAGATTTGAACTCGAAGTTTTCCAGCACTCGGCTCGCTATCTTTAGGTGGCTGATCATTGACCCAGCCTGCGCCGGTTTCGCCAGGTTTTTCAGCGGCGCGCCCATCTCGGCACTAATGGCAGCCGCCACTTCGGGCATGCGCTTTTTGTATACGTCCAGAATGCTGGCCAGCAATTCCAGACGCTGCTCGCGACCCCATTGGGAATAAGCTGGGAACGCGCTTTTCGCCGCCGCTATGGCCCGATTGGCGTCTTCCTCATTGCCCAGCACAACGTCCGCCTGCACTGACTCGGTGGCCGGGTTGGTGACGTCGTGGCGTTGATCCGAATGGGGCTCAACCCACTGTCCGTTGACGTAGTGATGCTGTAGGTGGGTCACTTTGGCTTCCAATATTGTTTTTTTTGGGGGGATGGGCTTACGGGCTGGGAATAAAAATCGCCGCTGGGTTTTCCAGTAACTCTTTCAACGCCTGAACCATCGCAGCGGCATCAAAGCCGTCCACAAATCGATGATCAAATGACGTCGACAGATTCATCATCAGACGAATTTGCACCTGGCCATCAATCACCATGGGACGCTGCACCGCTTTGTTGATGCCGATGATACCCACCTCCGGTTCATTAATGATTGGGGTGCTGGCAATACCGCCAAGCTTCCCCAAACTGGTGATGGTGATGGATGAACCGCTGAGCTGGGTGCGAGTTGCCCGATTGTTGCGGGCCAGCTCTGCGGCTTCTCGCATGGATCCGGTCAGGCGCCAGAAATCTAACGCCTCCGCATGATGCACCACGGGAACCTTTAAGCCATCGTCTGTTTGGGTGGCGATGCCCAAATGCACCGCGTTGTGGCGAACCACCACGTTGCGCTCAGCGTCATAGGTGGCATTGCACTGGGGAAACTGACGCAGCACACGAATTAACGCGGCGCCAATCAGCGGCAGGTAAGTCACCCGGGGCTGCTGGCCTGAACTGTTGAGATGCTGGCGAAGGGTTTCCAGCTGAGTAATGTCCACTTCGTCCACGTAGGAGAAATGCGGAATATTGCGTTTCGCCTCGGACATGCGTTGCGCGATCACCCGGCGCAACCCTACAATTTTGATCTCTTGGGTACCCGTCGCCTTCGTTGGCGCCGCACTAGCTGATGCGGACGAAGGGGTTGTCGGACCCGCCCGATAGGCCTCCAGGTCCTCTCTCAGAATGCGTCCTTTAGGACCGCTGCCGGCGATATTGCTGAGGTTGATGTTTTGCTCTCGCGCCATGCGACGAATGCTGGGCGAGGTGAGCACTTTTGAGGAGGTGCCGGTTTCAGCACTCCCAGAGCTACCTGATTCGGCCTGAACCACGGGTTCAGCTAAGCTGGATTCAGCGGTTTTCGGAGGTGCCGATGGCGCAGCCACTGCTTCCCCATCGTCTGCGGTATCCAGGGTGACCAGTGCGCCGCCAACCGCCATCATGGCACCCGCCTCGCCGTGAATCAGCCGTACCTTCCCCGACACCGGTGAGGCCACTTCAACCGCGGCCTTGTCGGTCATCATGTCGACGAGCGGATCGTCTTCGCTGATGTCCTGGCCGGGTTCCACATGCCATTTGGCAATTTCGGCTTCAACCGTGCCTTCACCCAGGTCTGGCAGTTTGAATACAAATTCACCCATGAGACATCACCCGTTTGATGCCGGCCAGCATACGCTTCTGGCCGGGAAAATACTGCCACTCAAAAGCGTGGGGATAAGGCGTATCCCAACCGGCGACCCTCTCGATAGGCGCCTCCAGGTGCCAGAAACACTGTTCCTGGATGGTGGCAGAAAGTTCGCCGCCGTACCCACTGAATCGGGTGGCTTCATGGGCCACCAGGCAGCGGCCGGTTTTTTGCACCGATTGCACCAGGGTTGGCACATCCAGTGGGGCCAGAGTTCTGACGTCAATAATTTCGGCATCTATCCCCGCCTTCTCGGCAGCACTCTGAGCCACATGAACCAGTGTGCCGTAGGTGATGATGCTCAAGTCGGTACCGCTCTTAACCACCTCCGCCTTATCCAGCGGCACCGTGTAGTAGCCCCTGGGCACCTCGCCTTTGGGGTGGGTGGTCCACGGTACTGCAGGCTTGTCCGGATCACCGTCAAATGGGCCGTTGTAGATTCGCTTCGGCTCGAAAAACACGACCGGGTCGTTGCTCTCAATAGCACTGATCAGCAGGCCTTTGGCGTCATAGGGGTTAGACGGCATTACCGTCTTGATGCCGGAAATATGGGTAAAGATGGCTTCCGGACTCTGGGAGTGGGTTTGGCCGCCGCGAATACCGCCGCCGCACGGGGTACGGATCGTAACCGGAGAGGACTGCTCCCCGCCGCTGCGATAACGCAGTCTAGCCAGTTCGCTGACAATCTGGTCAAAACCGGGATAGATGTAGTCGGCAAACTGAATCTCCGCGACCGGGCGCAGCCCGTTGGCGCCGATCCCGATGGCCGACCCAATAATGCCGCCTTCAGCAATAGGCGCATCAATCACCCGGTGTTCGCCATACTTGCGTTGCAGCCCTTCGGTACAGCGGAAAACGCCGCCGAAGTAACCCACGTCCTGCCCCATGACAATGACGGTTGGGTCACGTTCCATCATCACGTCCATGGCCGAGTTGATGGCCTGAATCATATTCATCTGCGCCATGATCACTCGTCCTCCAGAGCCAGCATTTCGGCCCGCTGAGCCGCCAGGTAAGGCGTCATCTCCTCAAACACATCGTCAAACATCTCGCGCGGATCCAACTGCGGCCCGTCGTTCATCGTGCCGTGAGAACAGGCCTCCTTCCAAGCCTCGGTCACCTTCTCTTTCAGCGCTTTTTCCAGCGCCTGGTGCTGATCCTCAGACCAGTGTCCTTCGCTAATTAAATGATGCTTAAGGCGTTCAATAGGGTCACCCAACGGAAACGACGCCCACTCCTCCTTTGGCCGATAGCGACTGGGGTCATCGCTGGTGGAGTGGGCTCCAGCGCGATAGGTGACCAGCTCAATCAGCGTGGGCCCACCGGATTTACGAGCCCGCTCTGCAGCCCACCGGGTGACCGCGTAAACCGCCAGCAAATCGTTACCGTCCACTCGGATACCCGGGATCCCCAGGCCCAAGCCTCGCGCAGCAAAAGACCGCTGCTCGCCACCAGCAAATCCCTGAAAGGTTGAGATGGCCCATTGATTGTTCACTACGTTCAAGATCGCTGGCGCCTGATACACCGCGGCAAAGGTCAGCGCGTGGTGAAAATCGGCTTCAGCGGTGCTGCCGTCACCGACCCAGGCTGCGGCAACGTGATCCTCCCCCTTAATGGCGGAGGCCATGGCCCAACCCACGGCCTGGGGGTACTGAGTGCCAAGGTTGCCGGAGATAGAAAAAATATTACCCTCCTGGTTGTGATACATCACCGGCAGCTGTCTGCCTTTGCACATGTCGTTGGTGTTCGACAGGCACTGGGAGATCATGTTGACCAGCCCGGTTCCGCGCAAGATGTACAGGCCCTGGTTGCGGTAGCTGGGAAACAACATGTCTTTGGGTTCCAGCGCCATGCCTTGACCAATAGCCACCGCCTCTTCACCCAGGCACTTGACGTAAAAACTGATCCGACCCTGGCGCTGCATGCGGTGCATGCGATCGTCCAGTGCGCGGGTCAACATCATCTGGCGCAGAGCAACCTGCAGTTCAGCGGCCTCCAGGTGGGGATTCCACGGGCCGCAGGCCTGGTGGTCGTCGTCCAACACCCGCACCAGTTCGTGAGCCAGATTCTCCATATCCTTTGTAGGTGTAAGGGTTGCCGGCCGCTCGACGGCCCCGGCGGGCGACAACTGTAGATTGCTGAAATCGGGATCTTCGCCGGGTCTGGCAGAAGGTCGTGGGATGTGAAGTCGCGAAGAGTTAGCCATGAACGTTGCGCAAACTGAGATGAAAGGATGTGAATTTTCGACTAACCACCCGGAATAGGCAACCTTGACAGTCCAAAAACTCTGCTGCAATCCACTCGGCACAGGCCCATCTCCCGATCCAATGTGCTGGTTGAAAAATATCCGATGAATGCTAGATTACCGGTATGGATCCTCGTTCCGCCTCAGCTCGCCTGAAAATATGGCTTTTCTGCATCGCTCTTCTGAGCGCGCAGCTGGTGCTGGCCGACCATGCCTACCAGCATCAGGCTGACCATCACCCGGCGTCGTGTGAACTCTGTCTGCATGGCGGTGGCGATGATGCAACCACCTGCAGCGTGGCCCTGGACCCCTACCCAACCCCGGCAATCAGCTCCCCAGATGGATCTGCGCCTCTTTTTGCCGGCGTTCCCCCCCGCGAAAACTACCCCATCCGGGCACCACCTGGAATCTGACCGTTTCACCCTTCAGGCCCATATGGGTCTGACATAGAAACCGGCTGCACCTTGGGGGTGCAAGCCTGAAATCAGAATTCAGAAACGTCGCGCCGCTGTCCTTCGCGACTACAGTGAGTCCACTCCATGAAACTGTCGATCGTTTTTGCAGGCGCCATCGCGTTTGCTGCTAGTCCCTGCGCAATGGCGCAACAATCCGCTGAAGATTCCGATCAGCTGGAAGAAATCGTGGTTACCGCCACGCCACTAAACACCACCGAGCTGGAAATGACGCGCTCGGCAACCATTCTGTCCGGCGAAGAGCTCCGGCAACGCCTGAACAACAGCATTGGTGAAACTGTAGGAAATTTACCGGGCGTTCACAGTGCCTACTTTGGCCCTGGCGTGGGTCGCCCCATCATTCGTGGCCAGGACGGCCCCCGGGTAGCGGTATTGGAAAACAATATTTCCAGTAATGACGTTTCAAACGTCAGTGCCGACCATGCGGTCTCTATTGAACCCTTTCTTGCGCGGCAAATTGAGGTGTTGCGCGGGCCAGCCACCCTGCTCTACGGCTCAGACACTATCGGCGGCGTCGTCAACGTTCACACCCACCGCATACCGGGTCGTACCGACGGCGATGGCGTCAATAACTCCATCACCCTGCAGGGCAATAGCGTCGCTGACGAACGCTTTGCTGGCGTCGAATTAAATCACCGATATGACCTCAACGAGACCGCTGCGCTAGGCTTTCATTTTGATGGGTTTACCCGCGATACCGATGACTATGACATTCCCGGCTTTTCCGATATCGACGAAGACGGCGATGGAGACGCTGAGTCCGGAACGCTGGAAAACAGCGCCCTTGAAACCGAGGGGTTTTCCGGTGGCTTCAGCTATCTGGGCGACCGCTGGGAAGCCGGCATCTCAGTCACCACCTTCGACACGTTGTATGGCATCCCAGGAGCTGGCCACGGTCATGAAGAGGAGGACGAAGAGCATGATGAGGGCGAGGAGGAGGAAGAAGAAGAGATCATATCCATCGACCTCAACCAGACCCGAATTGACGGACGACTGGTTATCGATAATCCGCTGAAAAACATCGACACCGTCAAGCTGCTGATTTCAAACAACGACTACGAGCACCAGGAACTGGAAGGGGATGAAATCGGCACCCGCTTCGAGGCTGACACCCTGGAAAGTCGGCTGGAGTTTACCCATACCCCCCTCGCTGGCTGGCGCGGCGTGTTTGGCCTGCAGTATCAGACCCGAGACTTCTCTGCGCTGGGAGAGGAAGCCTTTGTGCCACCCAGTGAGACTGATCAGCTGGCGCTGTTTGTGCTGGAGGAAAAACACTTCGGAGATTTCAGAGTGGAATTGGGGCTGAGGCTGGAGGATCAGGAGATCACTACAATTTCGGGTCAACGCGCCACACACTCGCCGTTCAGTGCATCGCTGGGAACGGTTTGGAGTTTTTCCGAGCACCTGAAGCTTGCCGCCAACATCGCCCGGGCCCAACGGGCGCCGTCGGAGGAAGAGTTGTTTGCTAACGGCCCCCATCTGGCCACCGAGACGTTTGAACTGGGGGATGCGCAGCTGGAAGAAGAAACTTCGACCAGCTTTGAGGTTTCGCTGCGCGGTGAGCGCGGGCCGCTTAGTGGCAGCCTGACGTATTTCTACAACGACTTTGAAGACTTTGTTTTTCTCACAGACACCGGGCTGATTGAAGACGGCCTCCCGGTGCGCCAATGGGAACAAGCCGATGCCGAGCTCAGCGGTATGGAAGGCGAGGTGGCACTGGATTTTGCCCGATCTTCTAACGGATATTGGCGAATCAATGCCTTCTTCGACACTGTGGACGCAGACCTGGCCCGTGGGGGCAATGTGCCCCGCACGCCGCCAACACGATTTGGCGTCGGATTGCAGTGGAACCAGGGTCCGTGGCAACTGGGGGTAGACGCCGTCGAGTTCAAAAATCAGGACGACACCGCTGCGTTGGAAACCGCTACTCCAGGGTACACCCTCACCAATGCCAATCTGGTTTACCGCATTAACTCTCAGTCGGGTATTCAGTGGGAAGCCTATCTGCGAGGCAGAAACCTTGGCGATGAGGAAGCCCGCAACCACACCTCCTTCTTGAAAGATGTCGCGCCGTTGCCAGGCAGGAATTGGGTGCTGGGCCTGCGCGCTAGCTTCTGACCTTTTGCCTACGGTTTAGCGGGCCGGCACCAAAGCCCAGTCAGGTGCCGGTCTGCTGATCGGGGGCAATACAGAATGCGCTATCGGGCTCTGCGAGACCGCGTTCGGACGCCCAAAACACCCCTTCGACGGCGGCCAAACCACGCTCCCGTGCTCTGACTGCCAATTGCCTGGCCATGTCCTCACCATAACGGTTGACGGCAAACGTCGCCTTGGCGCTGACGCCGGGAAGCGTTGGCCAGTTAGCTTCCCAATACCAGGATTCTTTTTGGGTCCCGTCTTTCAGCTTATAGCGTTTGGCATAACGATAAACACCGCTGATTCCCGTTTGATTGTTTGAACGCAAGATCTGCGCAAATGCCTTTCGTGAAAGTGGCGGATTACGCTTGAGCAGGTCGTCGCGATATCGCTTAGCCGCAGCTAACGCATCGCCGGCACTGCCGAAATATCGGTCCGGAAAATTCTTTACCAGCCGTTTGCCTTCCCTGCGCAGACTGACCCGCCAGGTGTGTACCCGCTCCTGCTCAGAGTCGATTCGGGAGATGCCGTAAAACTCTTTGGATTGATCCGTCATTGGGTTGCTCCTTTCGTTTAAATTGGCGTCAGTAGTTTCGCCACAGGTCCCTGAACAAGCTGGCAAATTTCATGCCAACAATCCCATTCCAGTAATTGGGGCCTGATAACGGACATCCAGATCGACCCGCACTGCTACCGCCCGAGAGCAGCACCATTTTGGTGCTGACGCACCACGTCGGTACACCTTGATATTCAACTTGCTGGGTCAGTCCAAACACCTCAACAATAGTGCCCAGTAGACGGTAGATTTGTGACAGAAATATTGAATTATGCCGTCACATTCCAAACCACTACCGGTGGTAAGCTGGCGCAGCAGTAACGCCTTTTTCGCACTAAAAAACCACAGCCAGGGCTACAGAACATGACCGCTTTTTCATCTCACCGGTTGCTAATAATGACGGTGGTTTTCGGCATCATTGGGGGCTGTGGGTCCAGCGAAACGGACTCACCTCGGTCTGCGCCACCGCCCCAGGTCACCGTGGCGAAACCACAGCAGCGCGACATTACGGACTGGGATGAATTCACTGCAAGATTGGCGGCTGTGCAGGCCGTTGAAATACGCGCTCGCGTTGGCGGATATCTGGAATCTGTGGATTTTGCTGACGGCGAAATTGTTGAGGAAGGCCAGCTGCTATTTGTTGTAGACCCCCGTCCCTTTGAAGCCGCGGTGGCCCAAGCACAAGCATTATTGAACCAGGCAGAGGTCAGCGAAAAACTGGCCACCAATGACCTGGCCCGGGCAAAAGACCTATTTAATTCCCGCGCTATCTCAGAAGAAGAATTCGACGCAAGAACCCAAAACGTTCAATCCGCCATATCAGCCGTCACCGCGGCAGGGGCCGTTTTAACCCAAAGCAAGCTGGATCTGGAATTCACCCGGGTTCGGGCCCCTATTGCCGGTCGCACGGGACGCGCGCTGGTCACCAAAGGCAACCTCATCAGCGGTGGCGCTGCCAACGCTACGCTGTTGACCACAGTAGTCAGTCGAGATCCTATATACGCTTACTTCACCGCCGCGGAAGACGCTTACCTTCGCTATCAGCGACTGGATCAGTCTGGCGATAGGCCCAGTTCAAGAACCGCCCCCAACCCTTTGCGTCTGAAAGTGTCCGACGAAGAAGGCTTCGCCCACCTGGGCCAGATGGACTTTGTAGACAATATTGTGGATGCAGCCACCGGCACTATTGAGGGACGAGGCATATTTCCCAATGAAAATGGCTTTCTGATCCCCGGTATGTTTGCCAAAGTTCAGTTGTTGGGGCGTGGCCCTTATCCGGCGCTGTTAATCCCCGACACGGCTATTGGAACCGACCAGTCCCGTCAGTTTGTCTTTGTGGTAGACGAAGAAAATAAGGTCAGCCAGCAGGTAATTACGCCGGGCAGGCTAACCGAGGACGGCCTACGGGTGGTCGAAAAAGGCCTGGATGCTTCCGCGAGAATCATTACCAAAGGACTGCAGCGGGTAAGACCGGGAATGACTGTGGCACCTCACTCAAACAACACTGAAGCCGGCTGATGAATCTGGGTCACTTTTCTATTGATCGCCCGCGTTTTGCTGCGGTGCTGTCCATTTTCGTCATCTTGATGGGCATCATCGCCTACGGCAGTCTGCCGGTGTCCCAGTACCCGGAGGTTGCGCCACCCACCATTGTAGTGCGGGCGGTTTATCCGGGGGCCACCTCAGAGATTGTCGCAGACACTGTCGCCACGCCGATTGAGCAGGAAGTTAACGGCGTTGAGGGCATGCTGTACATGCAGTCCAGCTCAACCTCCGATGGGGCCATGCAGCTGACGGTCACATTCGCTCTGGGCACCGACCTGGATAACGCACAGGTACTGGTACAAAATCGGGTGGCGGCCGCTGAACCGCGCCTTCCGGAGGAAGTGCGAAGGCTGGGCATCATCACGCAAAAAAGCTCGCCAGACCTGATGATGGTCGTACACCTGCTGTCACCGGATGACACATTTGATCAACTATACATTTCCAATTATGCGCTGCTGCAGATTCGCGACGTATTGGCGCGGGTGGACGGCGTAGGGAATATCACGGTGTTTGGGGCCCGGGAATACAGCATGCGGGTATGGCTCAATCCTGACCGCCTGTCCCAGCTGAATCTAACGGCTTCCGACGTGGTGGCGGCCTTGCGCAGCCAGAACGTGCAGGTAGCCGGCGGCAGTCTTGGCCAACCGCCACTGGATAGTGATCGTGGTTTTCAATACACCGTCAACACTCAAGGCCGCTTTACCAACGCCCAGCAGTTTCGCGAGGTGATTGTGGCGTCCGGAAATGACGGTCGGCTGGTTCGCCTTGGCGATGTGGCCCGAGTCGCTTTAGGGGCCAGGGATTATGTAACCAACAGTTATCTGGACACCGACCCTGCGGTGGCCATGGCGATCTTTCAGCGCCCAGGCAGCAACGCCCTGCAGACGGCAGATGAAATACTGTCCACGATGGACACGCTGAAAGCCTCGTTCCCTGAGGGACTGGAATACCAGGTGGTATACAACCCCACGGAATTTGTTGCCGAATCCGTATCAGCGGTTTACACCACCATCATCGAAGCGGTATTGCTGGTGGTTCTCGTCATCTTAGTATTTCTACAGGACTGGCGCGCCGCCCTCATTCCCATCGCCGCCATTCCCGTTTCGCTGATTGGCACCTTTGCCGTGATGGCCGGATTTGGTTTTTCGCTCAATAACCTGTCCCTGTTCGGTTTGGTTCTGGCCATTGGCATCGTGGTGGATGACGCCATCGTGGTGGTGGAAAACATCGAACGTAATATGGAACAAGGCAAGAGCCCCAGGGAAGCGGCCAGGGTGACCATGAGCGAGGTGGGGAGCGCACTGATCTCCATTGCTCTGGTGCTTAGCGCAGTATTTATCCCTGCGGCGTTTCTGGGCGGAATTTCGGGCCAGTTTTTCCGCCAGTTCGCCGTGACCATCGCCTCGGCAACGTTAATCTCGGCACTCAATTCACTCACCTTGAGCCCAGCGCTTGGCGCCATGTTGATGCGCCCCAAAGGCAGCGACAACAGCGCCTTTGGGCGGCTATGGGAAAAGCTGCTCGGCGGATTTTTTCGGTTGTTTAATCGCAATTTTGATCGGCTCGCCACGGGCTACGGCAACGCTGTGTGTCGGTTCAGCCGACGACCTGCTATCTCACTGGTGCTCTTTGCAGTAATGATTGGGCTGACCGTTGTTGCACTTCAGCGAGTGCCAACCGGGTTTATTCCGGAGCAGGATCAGGGCTATATCATCGTTGCCGTTGAGCTACCCAAAGGTGCTTCTCTGTCTCGCACCGACGAGGTGATCAAAAAGGCCGTTGGAATCATTAAGCAAACCCCGGGCACCAATCGGGTAGTGGCGTTTGCCGGATTCTCTGGCGCCACATTTGCAACGGCATCCAATGCGGGCGCCATGTTCGTCGCACTCAAACCGTTTGAGGAGCGCGGCCCCGCCGAATCCGCCCAGGCGATTGTCGGCCAGCTGTGGGGCAGCCTCAGCGCGCTTGAGGAAGCTCAGGTCTTTGTGATTGCGCCGCCAGCAGTGCGCGGCCTGGGTAACGGGGGCGGATTCAAGATGATGGTGCAGGACCGCAGCGGCCGAGGGTTGAAGGCTCTGGAAGATGCCTCCTGGAGTTTGATCGCCCAAGCCAACCAGATGCCCGAAGCCAATCAGGTATTTACCACCTTCAGCACCGCATCACCCCAGTTCTTTCTGGACATCGACCGGACTAAAGCTGAGATGCTGAATCTACCGGTAGAAAACGTCTTTCAAACCCTGCAGGTGTACTTGGGTTCCGCTTACGTCAACGACTTCAATTTGTTTGGCCGAGCCTACCGGGTAACCGCTCAAGCCGATGGCCCATTCCGGCTGGAACCCACAGATATTCTTCGTTTGCGTGCCCGCACTAGCGACGGCGCGATGGTGCCACTGGGATCTGTCGCCAGCCTGAGAACCACCACTGGCGCGGACCGGGTGGTTCGATTTAACCTCTTCCCGGCCACCGAGGTGCAAGGCGCAACACCGCCTGGGCTATCTTCAGGCCAAACGTTAACGGCCATGGAAAATCTGGCGGACACCACGCTGCCTGGCGGCATGGGTTATGAATGGACTGAGCTGGCGTATCAACAACGTTCCGGTGGCAATGCGGGCTTGTTGGTATTTCCACTCAGCGTGCTGTTTGTGTTTTTGCTGCTCACCGCCCAATACGAAAGCTGGACCACGCCGATCGCTATTTTGTTAATCGTGCCGCTGTGCATCCTGTTTGCCCTGTTGGGTATTGCGCTGCGCGGCATGGATAACAATATTTTGACTCAGATTGGTTTCATTGTGCTGATTGGTCTTGCCAGCAAGAATGCCATACTCATTGTTGAGTTTGCCCGCCAACAGGAGACATCCGGCAAAAGCATCTACGATGCGGCAACCAATGCCGCACAACTGCGCTTGCGGCCCATTCTGATGACCTCTTTTGCCTTCATTTTAGGCGTAGTTCCGTTAATGATCGCCAGCGGTCCCGGTGCAGAAATGCGCCAAGTATTGGGGACGGCGGTATTCAGCGGAATGCTCGGTGTTACGTTGGTCGGCCTTTTCCTGACTCCCGTTTTCTATGTTGTCATTCGACGCTGGGTGCGCGGTCCCATACCCTCAGCTTCGCCCGATACTGACACACTGCCCGCAAGTGAAGAGTCGTTGTGATTCGTAAGGAACTTGTGCTGGCTTCAGTGGTTGCCGTGCTGTCGGGATGCCTAGTCGGCCCTCGCTATGAACGCCCAGAGATCATTGCGGAATCGAATCAGGATGCGGAGTACCATTCGCGGCCGGGGGACACCGTTACCCGCGGCGAGGTGATGCAACAATGGTGGATTACGCTGGGCGAACCCGAATTAATCACGCTGGTTAACGAGGCGCTTGCGGTGAACAACAGCGTCCAGGTTGCCCGAGCAAACCTGCAGGTTGCCCGAGCGGGCTTACGCGAAACCGCACGCGCACGCCTGCCTGTCGGCGATGCCAGCGCCGGGGTTACTCGCCAACGCCAAGGTCAGCTGTTTCCCGGTTTTACGGTCGAACCCAATGAGCTCTATCGCCTCAGTATTGACGCCGCGTGGGAACTGGATTTCTTTGGCCGGGTCCGTCAGGCAACGACGGCATCCGAGATGGATGTAGAGAGTGCGGAAGCGGCCGTTGCCGATGCCCAAGTAACCGTCACTGCAGAGGTTGGCTTGGCCTTTACCCAAATGCGCGGTGCCCAGCGCCGGCTGGAAGTGGCCAGGCGGAATGCGGCAAATCAGCAGGCAACGTTAGAACTCACCCAAACGCTCAGAGATGGCGGTCGCGGCACCGACCTGGATGTAGCCAGAGCCGAAGCCCAATTGCGCGCCACCCAAGCACTGATGCCCAACCTGTTTGCCAACGTTCAGAGTCAGCGGTATCGCCTGGGCGTACTTACGCGACGTACACCCAGCCAGATTGCCGAACTGGTGGCGCCTAACGGGCGGCTGCCGGGCATTCCTTTGAATGTGGGTGTGGGTGCTCCCAGTGACTTGCTACGTCGCAGACCTGATGTCCGCAGAGCCGAGCGCCAGCTCGCAGCAGCGACGCTGCGCATTAGCGTAGCCACCGCCGACCTTTATCCTCGCTTTGATCTCCTGGCCAGCATCGGGCGGCAGGCTTTTTCCGCCAGCGGTCTAACCGACGCCCAGGCACGCAGTTACAGCTTTGGCCCGGCAGTTAGCTGGCCCTTACTTGACCTGAAGCGGACCCGGGCGCGCATTGATGCGGCGGATGGGCGTGCCCATGCGGCACTCAACCAACTCGAACAAACCTGGCTTGCGGCGCTGGCAGAAACCGAAACGGCAATCGTCACCTTTCAAAGTGAGCTTGCCAGACTGGAGGCCCTTAAGGATGCAGCGAGTGCCAACGTACGTGCCGCAGACCTAGCCCGCAAACGCTATCGCGCCGGCGTCGATAATTTTCTTCAGGTGCTTGATGCTGAACGCCGGGTGCTTGAATCGGAGGACCAACTGGCTGGCAGCGAAACAGCTGCAGTGGTGGCACTGATTGCCCTTTATAAGTCCCTTGGTGGTGGCTGGGAGATATAACCTCAGCTGGCAGCGGGAGTTCACGAGCCAAAAGTTTTTTTCTTCCATTACTACCCGCCTGTTAACCGTTATTCGGCCTAGCAGGCCCCTTTACTTCCTCAGCAATACGTCCGCACCGCTGAACTTTGACTGTCTATTGTCCGGTTGCAAAAACTGACTCTTGGCCCATGCCGGGCGCTGGCGTTTGTGGTGGTATACCGGCCATCTGAAGGGGCCAAGCACGGATAGTGCTGCCGCAAGGCTGTAACAAAGCCCGCTGATGGGCGTTACCTTTTATAACCGCACCAACAATACAGGCGAACGTTCCGTGAATAAAATAATTAAGGTCGCAGCGCCCATCGTGGTATTGGCTGTAGGAGTCGTTGGCGTTCAAGCCATGATCGCCAGTAAGCCGGAACCAGAGAAAACCGAAGATACCCAACGTTTGGTATCGCTATTTGTTGATCAAGTGCGGGAAAACACCGTTCAACTGTCGGTACAAAGCCAGGGTGAAGTAAAGGCGCGTACAGAAATTGAACTTAGCGCGCGGGCATCGGGCAACATCGCGTCCATGTCGCCAAAGTTTGCCGACGGTGGCTCGTTTGAAAAAGGCGACATTCTGATTCAGCTGGATGATCAGGACTACCGCCTCGCGGTAACTCGCGCCGAGGCCCGAGTGGCGGAAGCCAACGTTGCCGTCATGACCCAAAAGGCGACAGCGGATATCAAACGTCGGCAGTGGGAATCCACAGGCCGCAACTCCGAACCCAACCCACTCCAAATCAACAAACCCCAGGTACTTGAGGCGGAGGCAAAACTGCGTTCAGCCAATGCGGACCTCGCCGAAGCCAGACTGAATCTGGAGCGCACCCGTGTGGTGGCGCCGTTCACAGGTCGCGTGCTGGAGCGGCGGGTAGGTCTTGGCGCGTTCATCGCGGCCGGAACCCCTCTAGGCAGAATTTTCGCCACCGACGTAGTGGAGGTCACTCTGCCTCTGACCGACTCCCAACTTGCAGAACTGGATCTGCCCATGGGCTTCGTTGCCAATGTCGACAACGCTCCGCCAGTGACGCTGCGAGCCGAAGTGGGCGGAAAAGTCCGTTCCTGGCCCGGACAGATTAGTCGGGTCCATGCCGCTGTTGATCCTGAAACCCGAATGATTAACGCCGTGGTTGAGGTCAGTGACCCCTACTCCACAGCAGCTGACGACGGCAACCCACTCGCTGTAGGACTGTTTGTGGCGGCAGATATTCGTCGAAATGACACCACTACAGCGCCGGTGGTGCCCCGCAGTGCGTTACGCAATGCCGATAAGGTTTACGTTGTGAACGACGAGGATCGCCTTGAGATTCGCACCGTGGATGTTCTGTTCAGTGATGAGGAGCAGGTGTTAATCAGCAGCGGCGTAAGCATCGGCGAACGGGTCGTGACATCCACCATTGCATCGGCCGTTGACGGCATGCTGGTGCAACCAATCAACGAACTCGCGCTCAACTAGAGGCAACCGGTCTCATGCATAAACTCATAGAGTGGTGGGCGAAAAACCCGGTAGCGGCCAACCTGCTGATGGTGGGTATCTTCATGGCCGGCATCATTGGCTTTGGTCAGCTGGAACGGGAAATGGAGCCACAGGTTCGATTCCCTGGTCTGGAAATTGAAGTGAACTGGCCGGGTGCGGCACCCCAGGAAGTGGAAGAGCAAATTGTCAGCCGGATTGAGGAATCTGTGCGTGACATGGACAACATTGAGTGGGTTCGATCAAGTTCTGCTGAAGGCTATGGCGGGGTTTATATCCTGGCTGAACAAAGTGTCGACTTTGCTCAGTTTATGAACGACATCAAAATTCGTGTGGACTCCATCTCCTCGTTTCCCAGGGATATTGAGCCACCCCGGGTTCAGCAATGGCTGAACCGCAATGAATTTATCCGCGTTGCCGTCAGCGGGGAGGTGCCAGAACGAGAACTGAAGCGCCTGGCAGAAACCCTACGCCGTGAGGTGGCCGCACTACCCGCCATATCAGTAGTGAACCTATTTGGTACGCGGCGCGAGGAAGTTTCTATCCAGGTCACCGAAGGTGCGCTACGCCGCTACGGCCTGACCTTTGCTGACGTTGCTGACGCCATCCGCGCCAATTCGTTGAACCAATCTTCTGGCTCTGTGCGCACGGACGTGGGGACCTACCAGCTCAAGGTACGCAACCAGGCGGATACCGACACCGATTTTGAGAACATTATCGTTCGCCAGAACGCACGGGGTGGCACCATTCGGGTGGGTGATGTTGCAACGGTTATCGACGGCTTCGAAGACAATGAAATATTGGCCACCCTCAACGGCAAACCTGCCGTCCTGATCCAGGTCATGACGACTGAGATCATGGACATCGTCAAAGCCTCCGAGAGTATTAAGTCATGGATCGAGGACCGGGCAGAGACCTTGCCCGCCGATATTGAATTAACCCTATGGACCGACCAGGCCGAGGCGTTCAAAGGGCGCATGACCACCATATCCAGTGCGGCGCTTCAGGGGCTGGTTCTGGTAATGCTGGTATTGGTCTTTACCCTAAGGCCGATTGTCGCATTTTGGGTATCGGTAGGCATTGCGACCGCATACGCCGGAACCTTCGTGTTCTTGCCGTCGGTGGATGTATCGCTCAATATGCTGTCAACCTTCGCCTTTCTGTTGGTATTGGGCATCGTGGTTGACGACGCCATCATTGTTGGAGAATCGATCCACACCCATTCGGGCAAAGTAAAGCCTCAGCTCAAGGCGGCATATCACGGCGCGCAACTGGTTTCCAAGCCGGTTATCTTCGGCGTCGTCACCACTATCATGGCATTCCTGCCCTGGCTCTTTATTGACGGTTCCACCAGCGAATTCACTCGGCATATCACCTGGGTCGTCGTGCTGGCCCTTGCATTTTCGCTGATTGAGTCGCTGCTGATTCTTCCTGCTCATCTGTCGAAATTTAAACCCCGAAAGACGCTGGGGTGGTTCGGAAAGATTCAGAAAGCGGTGGCCAATGGGATTGTGTATTTTGCCACCCATCACTACCGCCGCATCGGCCAGTGGTGTGTTCGCAACCGGTATCTGACAGCCAGCGTGTTCGCTTCGATACTGATATTGGGCATGGGCTTCTTTAGCGCTGGACTGGTAAAAAAGAGTCTGATGCCGGAATTTGAGTCCGACGAGATTATCGTCAACGTCGTGCTGCCTGAAGGTGCGCCCTACAGTCGAGCGCTGGAAATTCTGAGCCAGCTGCAAACGGCAGAAAAAGCCCTGGTAGAAGAAGTTAGCCAACGCACCAGCGGTGAAGGCGAACTGATCGAAAACTGGTATACCCGTTCACGCCGAGACAGCGTTATCGCCATCGTGAAACTGGCCCCGCCAGAAGTCCGCGACATGACCGCAAAGGACGCCTCCATTCGCCTGCGCGAATTGATGGGGGATGTTCCGGACGCGAAAGAAGTCTCGGTACAGTACACCCAAGGCAATAACGATCCGGCCTTCGAGATGTCCATCCGCCATCCCAACCTGGAGATCTTGCGAGCCGCGACAGACGACCTAGAAAACCATTTACGCTCTTTTGAAGCGTTATATGACATTCGCAACAACCTGGAAGGGGCATCGGAAGAAATTCGTATCTCTCTGAAGCCGGGAACCACGAAACTTGGGCTTACCCTGGCGGAGGTAAACCGCCAGGTTCGACAGGCCTACTACGGAGAAGAGGTGCAGCGGGTCCCACGCAACGGCCAGGACGTGAAGGTGATGGTGCAATACCCAACGGAATCCCGTCGCTCCATTGAAAGCCTGAAGGACTTTCGAGTCCGCACTGCCGATGGCCGGGAAGTGCCGCTTCTGTCCGTCGCTGAGCTGGAATATGCCCCCGGCATCAAACGCATTCAGCGCTGGAACGGAAACCGGGCAGCGCGAGTCAGCGCTGACCTGAAAGACGATGTTCGCGGCGACATCATGGAAGACTTGAACGAGAATTTCTTTCCTGATTGGGAACAGCGCTATCCAGGCATTCTGCGCGGCTCCATCGGCCAAGCCGAAGGCGAGGCGCGCTTCGTCAGACAGCTCATGGGGCTTTACGCCATCGCCCTGTTTGCCATGTATGCCATCTTGGCAGTAGCGTTTAGAAGCTACTCTCAACCTGCGCTTATTATGGTTGCCATGCCTTACGCGTTTATTGGCGCCGTTATGGGCCACTACATGCTGGACATGACGATGGCGATCTTCAGTTACTTTGGGGTGGCCGCAGCCGCAGGCGTCGTTGTAAATGACAACCTGGTTCTGATGGATCAGTGCAATCGCCTCAGAGACCAGGGCATGAATCGACGCGAGGCCATTGTTGAGGCCGGCGTATCACGCTTCAGACCCATCTTGCTGACCACGGTGACCACAATTATCGGGTTGATTCCGATGATGCTGGAACGCTCCATTCAGGCCGCCTTCCTGCAGCCCATTGTGCTGGCTCTGGCCTCTGGCGTATTCATGGCATTTTTTGTCACCCTGCTGCTTATTCCCGCCATGTACGCCATTGGCCTTGATATCAGCAGTCTGGCAGGCCGTGCGAAAGCCAAAGTCTTTGGATCCAGCGAGAACCTCGCCACCGACCCCTGAGATTGACGCCGACTGTCGGCACTTGGCCTTGTGCCGAGCAAAATGTGACGGACATCACCCTACGGGGGATGCACCGTCCTATACTTTGCCGATGATCACCCGACTATGCCTGCTGGCGACTTTATTATTGGCCGTTTCCAGCCCCTCCGCGTCTGCTGTCACTCAACAGGCATTCAGTCGTAACTACGACATCGTATACGTCAGGCAGCCGCGCTTCGGCGACCAAGTCAATACCATCTGGCCTGAGGTGTTTCATCCAGGACGACTGGATGCCGGCGCCGATCTGATGCTTCTGCATCCCGATGGCAGTGAGGAAGTGCTGCTTGATTGTGAAAACTGCAGCGTCACCGACCCCGTAATCTCCTTTGATGCCCAGTGGGTTTACTACAGTCTGTTTCCCGACTTGCGCGAAGCATCGCTGAACTATCAGCGCGGCGACCTGCCCTATGAAGGCGCTGATATTTACCGTATGAATCTGCAAAGTCGGCAAATTGAGCGCCTTACGTTCGGCAAGTTCACCCCTAACCTGGGCGCTGGCAACTGGGATGAATCCAACCCGGTCGACCCGCCAAACAATTTCAACCGGCTTGGCTACGGCATTTTGAATTTGGGCCCCATGCCGCTACCTGGCAATCGGCTGGCGTTTACCTCCAACCGCAATGGCCAGATCCCTACCAAAGGATTTACCAATCCGACACTGCAGCTATTTGTCATGGATGTGGACGGAGAAAACGTTGAGCAGATTGCGCCGATGAACATCGGCAGCGCACTGCACCCCACCATATTGAAAGACGGCCGGCTGATTTTCTCCAGCTATGAATCCCAAGGGATTCGCGACCGGCGGGTTTGGGGCATCTGGTCTATCTATCCTGATGGCCGACACTGGGAACCCGTGGTCAGCAGCCTGAGCGCGCCTGAGGCTTATCACTTCATGACCCAAACCAGCAACGAGAACATCGTGGTTGAGGCGTACTACAACCTGAACAACAACGGCTTCGGCGCCTTGTACGGTTTTCCGGTTCGACCACCCGCAGGGGTACCCGCATTCGGCAGCGCATTTCCGTCAGAGAACCCACCCGTGGATGAAACCCGAAGTTTCGGTCCGACCACCTTTCAAATAGGCTTCACCCCCTACGGCTACCACGCCATCACGCCCATGACCCATATGGAAGACAACGCGGCGCCGCTGGGTGATGATGGAACCACACGGGTGGGCAAGTTCACCCACCCATCGGCTACCACCAACAACGACCTGCTGGTAGTTTGGACCCCAGGACCGGCCAACGATTTGAACCGCCCCACTCAGGTGCCCCGGTATGACGCCGGACTCTATGTGATCGAGAACTCCACGCCAGCCTGGAGCCCAGACAATCTTCGAATTATTAAGAACGACCCGGCGTACAACGAAGCCTGGCCGAGAGCGGTGGTGCCCTACAGCGCGGTTCACGGCGTGACCGAACCGGCCACCATGGAGTGGCTGCCCAATAACGGCAGCGAACACTCCACGCTTCCGGCGGGCACGCCCCACGGCCTGGTCGGCAGCAGCAGCTTCTACAAACGTGAGAGTTTTCCGGGCCGAGGCAACAACGCGTTTGATGGATTAGATGCCTTCAACACGGCCCAGAACGAAGCCAGCAGCAACTGGGCTTACCAAGGTGCTGACGCGGGCCTCTATGACGATGCAGAAATCTGGGCGGTGCGTGTTTTGGCTATGGAAGGTAATACGGCAAGACTGTATGGCCCCAACGCCAGCGAACTGGATGGAACCGACTTTCATTCCCACGCCAACGAACGGCTACGAATCTTAGGCGAAATTCCGTTACGCAAGGCCGCCGGAATCAATGACGCCGAGGGCAACCCGGATACCAGCGTGCTGTTTAAGATCCCGGCGGACACCCCGTTTACCTTTCAGACCCTGGACCGCAATGGCATTGCGTTAAACATGACCCAAACCTGGCATCAGGTTCGACCCGGTGAAGTTCGCACTGATTGCGGAGGCTGCCATGCTCATAGCCAAATGCCGCTAGCGTTTGAGGGTACCGCTGCCAGCCGACCAGATTACGAAATTTACGACTTGAGTCGAGTCACCCCCATGATGGGGCAGGATGATGCAGGCAGCCCAACACTGACAGACCTGAACCAGCCAGCGGTAAACGTAGAATTTTACGCAGATATCCGCCCGATGCTGCAGCAGCATTGTGTGTCCTGTCATAACACCAGCCAAAATGCCGGCAACCTGAACCTGAACGACCTGTCGATGGATGACAATCTGCCCGGAGACTACCGCCGCCTGGCGGACGACCGTTCGGCGCAATTTGGCTATCCCTCGGTGATTAGTAATTCTCAATGGCGCCAGACCAACGCCAGCCGGTACGTGCGCATGTTCCAGAGCCGCCGCAGCCTGTTGACCTGGCAAATTTTTGGTGCCCGGCTGGATGGCTGGAGCAACGATGACCACCCAACAGAATCCACACCGGGGGATGCCTCAACGCTTCCCCAGGGTGCCAATGCAAACAACGCCGATCTGGATTACGTGCCCAGCTCTGCGCACCCAGCGGGCGGCATGCCCTCGCTGACCAGGGCCCAGCGCATGACCTTCGCCCGCTGGATTGATCTAGGTGCGCCGATAGACGTGGCAGCCACTCGCGGCAACCCAGGACTGGGATGGTTTCTGGATGACTTACGGCCAACGTTGACGGTCAGCTCGCCCCGACCTAACTACAATGCCGCGCCGCCTTCGGTCATTCGTTTGGGCATGACGGATGCGTACACCGGCATTAGTGAAGGTTCCCTGTCCGTCATTGCATCATTCACGGTCCAAGGCCGACCACCACGCAGCGAGCTGTCTGACCTGGCGGTCGAGGTCTCTCCAGACATTTTCGAAATTGCGCTGGGAAATGCCTTCGCCACGCCCGTTGTTGAGGCTCATGTCCTGGCAGAGGTGGCCGACAATCAGGGCAACGTAAAACGCGTTGACGTTCGTTTTTCAACGGTAGCATCGGGTACTATATTCATCGATTCGTTTGAATGACGCCGCGTGAAAAAACCGATCGCCGATACACCGTTGGCAATACCGAATGACTTCCTGCAACGCCACGACCTGGGTGAAGAGTTTCAGTCGGTGATCCGGGCGTGTTACCAGCCGATTCTCGGTTGGGTCAGGGCGGAGCTCACCGGGCAGTCGCCGCTGGTAATTGGCATCAACGGTGCCCAGGGAACGGGCAAGTCCACTCTGGCCGACTTTCTTGCCGTCGCCTTAGCTGACCATGGCGTTAACGCTGCGGTCATGTCTATCGATGACTTCTATCTAAGCTCCCAGGACCGAGCTGAACTGGCCCAAGACATTCATCCGCTGCTAAGAACTCGCGGTGTACCGGGAACACACAACGTGGCTGATGCCATCCGTACCCTGCTTGAGCTGCAGACCCTTGAGCCTGGGCAATCCCTGGCCATACCGCGTTTTGATAAGGCATTTGATGAGCCTCAACCGGACAGCCAATGGCCAATCGTTGTCGGGTCTGTTGATGTGATTATTGTTGAGGGTTGGTGTGTGGCCAGTCAGCCTCAGTCGCCATCTCAATTGCGCGAACCGGTCAATGAACTGGAACGGGAGCAAGATCCCGACAGGCTCTGGCGCTCCTTCGTCAATCGCCAGCTGGAATTTCGCTACAGCGACCTTTTTTCCTTGCTGGATCGACTGGTGTTTCTTGCCGCACCCGATTTCGATAGCGTGAGACGATGGCGCATAGAGCAGGAACAGAAACTTCGCCAAAGCTCCCCGGATAATTCATCGGGGATAATGAGCGCCAGTCAGATTGAGGACTTCATTCAGCATTATCAGCGCCTCACCCAACATAACCTCAAAACGCTGCCAAACTTCGCTGACGTGCACGTCATGTTTGATCAACACCACCAGTGCAGCAATCTCATATTCAGGGAGTAATCATGTCTCAACCCGTCACCGTCACTGAGCAGGCGGAACAAAAATACACCAACGACATCACTAATGGGCGCCATCACATGATTGCCGATGAGCCAGAAGATCTTGGCGGCGCAGACCTTGGCCCCACACCGTTTGAGTATCTCTGCGCCGCGTTAGGATCCTGCACCACGATCACCATGAGGATGTATGTGGACCGCAAAGGCTGGCCTGTTGACCAACTGTCCGCCGAAGTCAGCCATAGCAAAAAGGACGTCTCAGGAGAGATGACGGACGTATTTGAACGCCACCTGACTATTACCGGCGACATCAGCGAAGAACAACGTCAGAGAATTTTGGCTATTGCCAATAAGTGTCCGGTGCATCGAACCCTTGAAACCAGCAGCCATGTGGTCACGGATCTGCGCTGAGCCACACTCCAACGGCAACAACCATCGGTTGACTCAACGATGCCCCAGAACAGGCCTCAGAAACTCCCGGCCATAACGTTGGATGCACTGGGATTCGCTCGCGAATGCGTAGGCTTGCTGGCACTGCGGATCATCCAGACTTTGCGCACGGTAGGTTTCATAATCGGCCAATGACGGAAAAGAAAATAACGCCAACGCACGATCGTTTGCGCCTTCGTGAGGCAAATAGTAGCCGTGGTGGGTGCCGCCAAATTTTTCTACTAAGGGAATCCAGAGCTCAGCATAGTGTTCAAACTGATTGGTTTTCTCAGGATCAATTTGGTATCGAATGACGCAGGTAATCATCGCAAAAACCTCCGACTGGAAATGTCAGCAGACCTCGCTGCGTTAAAGCGCTAGGCGCCAATTGTCCCACTTGGCATCCTCGGTCGCGCCTAGACGAGAATAAAAACCCTTTGCGCGTTGATTACTCCTCATCACAAGCCACCTCAACCGCTTACAACCCAACTTTCGCGCCTCGCAGCACACGGCGTCCATCAGCGCCTCGCCCACACCAGCACCTCTGGCCTCTCGTGTTACGAAGAGTTCTTTCAACACCATGTCGGGCCGCAGGTCGTAGGTATATGGCACCGTGTAGTAAACCGCCATCCCAAACAGTGTTCCGTCAGCGGTGTGCGCCACCTGTATGTCAAACTGCGGGCTTTGGCAAAGCCCGCGCTGCACAAGGTCCGCTTCGTTGACCGCAAAGTCATCCAGGTAATCTTCAAACTGCGCGAGCTCTTTCATCAGGCCGATCAGCATGCTGACGTCCTGCCGAACAAAAGGCCGAATTGAGTAACGCCGGATCACTCACCCTCCACGTCATTAACGTGTCCAGGCTGGTCGCCGCCAAAGTAGCTGAAACCTTCGTCTAGCCATCCGGTCATCCCGCCGATCAGTTCTTTCACCGGTCGGCCAAGTCTCGCCAGGCGAACCGCGGCTTTGTTCGCGCCATTGCAATGAGGACCCGCACAATAAACCACAAATACCGTGTCCATAGTCCACTGGGCCATTCGGCTCTCAATCATCTTGCCGTGGGGAAAGTTGATGGCGCCTGGAATGTGACTGCGCCGATACAGTGAGGGGCTTCGTACGTCCAACAACACAAAATCCTGCTGGTCGCTTGCCATGGCCTCATGGGTGTCCCAACAATCGGCCTCAAAACTTAGCCGCCTTTCAAAATGGTTGAGCGCATCGCCACTGGTTGCGGGCGGCACTGCGGTGACCGGACTGACCATGGTTTTTCTCCTTGTGGGTAACTTGTTGCTATTCTAGGCACTTTTGCACCAATGAAATGGGCCAAAACTAGCCTTTTTCACTGGTCCAATTAGGGTTTCACCATGCAACCACCCGTGGATCTCAGTATTGAGTGGGCGCCAGATAACGATCAGGGCTCATTGGCCTTCCAACTGTCTGGTCACATCAGAGCATCGATTGTTAACAAACAGCTGGTTAGTGGCGATAGACTGCCTGCCGCACGCAAACTCGCCTTGGAGCTGGGAATTTCACGAGGCACGGTAACCACCGCGATCGAACAATTAGTTGCGGAGGGCGTGCTGGAATCTCAAATGGGTTCTGGCGTTTTTGTCTCCCCTGATGCGCAATGGACAGAAAAAAAAACATCAACCCTGTCCGCGGCGTTTGTCAGGCTGCCCGTCGAGTTGCCGGTACCTGGCATCGATGGAGATGAACCCTGCCGCATTGACTTCAGGCCCTGTCGCCCTTCGGTGGCGGAATTTCCGGTGAGTCAATGGCGGCGCTGCATGGCAGGTATCAGTGGCGCAGGACCCATAGCTGACTATGGCGATCCACGGGGTGACAGAAACTTGCGTCAGTCAATCTCCACCTATTTGCGTAGAGCCCGCGGACTGAACGCCTCAACCGATGAGATCATCATCACCAACGGCGCGGTTCATGCAATGCATCTGCTGGCATCGCTTTTTCTCGATGGTTCAAGTCAGGTGATTGTCGAAGACCCGGGTTACCCACTGGCTCGCCAGACGTTTGAGTTAGCTGGCGCCAATATTCTGCCACTGCCGGTCGATGACGACGGCTTGATCGTTGATGCACTGCCTGTAAATCCCCAGCAGGTTCGCTTCGTGTACGTCACCCCGTCCCATCAGTTTCCCACAGGAAGCCGGCTGGCACTGGGGCGGCGGCGTGCTCTGATTGAATGGGCGCAACGACATAAAGTCGTCATTGTTGAAGATGACTACGACGGAGAATTTCGCTTCGACGTGGCACCACTTGCGCCAATGGCCGCGATGGACAATAACTGTGTCGTGTACTGCGGAACGTTTTCCAAGTGTCTATTTCCTGGCTTGCGGATGGGCTATGCGGTGGCGCCGAAGCCGTTAATCAACGTTATGGCACGCTACCGCCTGATGTCTGAATACGCGCCCAATGCGCCCGTTCAACAGGGGCTGGCCCAATTTATCGACCAGGGGTTTTTCGAAAAACACATTCTTCGCATGCGGCGCGCCTACGGCGCAAAACGCAGGGTTGTTGAACAAAGTGTGGCCCGGCACTTTCCCGGCAGCCATCTGTATGGTCTGCAGTCGGGTCTTCATGTAGTCGCCGATTTAGGCGAAGGCATTCACGCGAAAGACATTTCAGAGCGCGCCAAGGAACGCGGTATTTTGGTCAACCCTATGGAACGATACGGTTACGCGAACAGCAACAGCAAAAGCGCTCTGGTAATTGGCTACGCGGCGTCGTCCGGCCATGAAATCGAGCAGGGAATTGAGGGGTTTTTACCCTGAGTTGGTGACTTGAGGGTGAGAGTCTCAGGCAATTCTCCAAGCAAAACCTAACGCAGCTTCGCCGCCCGTTTATTGACGTTTAAGCATCAGGTCAGACTCAGACTCCTGACCGGCTCTGGACCAAATTTCGTTGCGAAAAATCTGTTGGTTATCGTCAAATCGATAGCCGAACCCAGAGTTATGACTCGCGTCCGCGGATGCCAGGTTGGTCGCTGAACGCAGGCGGAACCGATAGAGGCCGTCGTCGGTTTTATCCGTTAAGGCCATGGTGGACTGAACGCCCGCCGCACAATAGTGGGTAGCCACCAGGGTACCGTTGTCCATATGAAACACCGTGAGCTCTTGTTTTCCACTGGCCATCAGCCAGGATTCGGTTAATGCCGACCCTCGCGAAATCAGGCGGTAGTCTACTCTGGCAGCGCTGCTGGCATCCGCTTGCTCGTCATAGGTGCCGACAAACGTTTTCATGGCCTCAAAAGTGGCGGCGTGATCCAGATCAGTACCAAAGGACAGGCTGCTGCTAAGCATGGCGATAACAAACAGGGCACCTGAAAAGCGTTTTTGGCGAGTCATTGGAATTGTCCTCCAGGCGCGTCGGCCCATCGTGCTGTTAAACATGACTGTTTTGAACGGCAACACTGAAATAAGTTCACGCACCTTGAGCGGCGTATAAAATGGGCTTTGAGTGGCCGCAACGTTCCCGTGACTAAATTGGTATTTAACCATCAACAGTGGTTCGGATTAGCGGCTCAACAACGCCGCCGCTACACCATCGCCGACAATTTTCTGTCGCCATCGGCCCCAAATGTAGCCCTGCATGTAATTGCCGCCGGTCATCGCTACAACCAAGTCGAGATCTGGAACGACCACAACCATTTGACCGCCGTTGCCGCTGGCTTCATAGGTTTTGTAAGTCTTTTCGCCAACCAGGATTGAATGCAGATGCCAGGCGTAACCATCGGTTCCGCCAAAATAAAAGTTATTGAAGGCCTGCTCACTCAAGCCGGTAGTTTCAGGCGTAATCTCAACGATTGGCGCGACAGACTCTTTGACCCAGGTCGGGTCAATCAACTGTCTCCCCAGCCATTTTCCGCCATCAAGATATAGCTGGCCTATCTTAAGCAGGTCACGTGAACGCAAATGCGCGCCGCCACCCAGGTACGCCTCATTGTTAGGCATGACGTTCCAATAGGCATGGCGAAAACCCAGCGGTTCGAACAGCAGTTTTTGAAGTAATGAAAGCACTGACTTCCCTGACGCACCTTTTAGCGCTGCACCCACCAAATTAATCCCGCCAGAACAATAGGCATAGCGGGTTCCGGGTGTTGCCACAACGGTAAGCCCAGCCGTGTAATGCCAGAAATTCGGGTCATCGATCAGTTGCCACAAGGTATCTTCATTGCCTTCTGAATTTGAGTCGGCGTCATTACAGTCCAACCCACTTTGGTGGGTCAGCAGGTGTCCCACGGTGATCGGCTGTTGCGAATTTTCATAGGGCACTTGAACAAATTGACTCAGCAACGAGTCTCCCGAGATATCGATGCCCTGTTGGATCAGTGCGCCAACCAGCACGGACGCGAAGGTTTTACCCGCAGACCGGATGTCATGGGGCGTGTTTTTGTTGTTGCCGCGGAAATACTCTTCGACCACTAACTTTCCGCCACGAGCCACCAGCAAGCTATGAATCATGTCCGGACCCTGATCCATCGCACCGGGTATCGCGATGGATTCAATCAACTTCGAAAGAGCGTCTTGGTCGAAACCCGCATCGTTTACGTTCCCCACTGGCCACGCGCCTTGGGCAGAGGGTGCGGTCAAACCTGTACGGTCCGGTTGTCCCAGGAAATCGGTCCTGAAAGGACTATCAGCGGGAACTCTCTCCAGCACGAGTTCTTCAATGGGGCCAAAGCCCATTCGCAGGCGCTCCGCTTCGCTGTCGATTGTGGCCGCCGTGAAGGTGTTACCCCCGGCGTTCAGTAAAAAACTTTCGCCGCTCTCGTGGATTTCCAAATCGTACCGTCGTGCTGGGCCCGTTATGTTTCTTTGCGGGTTCATCAAGGTAGCCGTCCAGGTTTTTTCCGTGCTGGGCGCAATATTCATCAGGACAGAAAACTCACGGGCCAAAGGAGTTGCGGTGCCCTGCCAAGCTTTGGAATCAGAAGATCCAAGCGAAACTGCATGGGCCATTCGCTGACCGCCTATCGCGTTGCCTGGCTGAATGTAAAAGCCCTCGATGCTATCGCTGTGGCCGGACGCCTCGCCTGTCCACAATGCGCCACTTCCCAGATCGACAGTAACAGAAGCGCTTTTTTCCAGTCCCAGTTTGACTTCACTCGTTGTGCTGGAAGGTAGCGTCATACTAAGTGGCACAGGCTGTCCGCTGTCAGCCTTTAGCGTTCCAACCCAAAGGCCTTCGATTGCAGGTGCTTCGGCCGCAGACGCAACCATGGTGCCAACGGCCAGTGCCGTTACCAGCGTGATCTTCATAAGTTTTCCTTAAGGTGATTTATCGCGCTGAGAGCCAGGCGACAATAGGGGCCTTTCCGCTGGTCAGGTTTTGCCGCAGATGTTCCGCCGCCTGTTCCAGGTTTTGATCGCGCAACGCTTTGATGATGTTGGCGTGTTCGTTTTGCGCCGTTTGGACGGGTTCAGATTCTCGAAACAGCGCCAGTTCGTAGCGTTTAGTGCGAACCATTAAATGGTCAATGAGTTCCAGCAGTACCTGATTAGGACAACGCTTGATGAGGCAGCGGTGGAAGGTCTCGTCGGTGCTAACCGATTCAACATTGGATTGAGCATTCAGGAATTGATCATTAGCTTCGTCAATTAGGATGATCTCCCGCTCAGTTGGTTGCCCACCGATCAACAGCGCTTGAGGGTCCAGCATCGGCCGCATGTCATAGAGATCGCTAAATTCTGCAACGCTTAACTCGCGCACAAAGAACCCGCGCCGCGGGATGAAGTTGACAAACTGATCCGCCACCAGTTGCCCAAGACCCTCCCTGATGGGGGTTCGACTAACGCCCAGCTGCTGGGAAAGATGCACTTCGTTGATGCGTTCCCCATCGGGTATGACGCCATCAAGAATCATCGACCGAATGGCTGTGGCTGCCTGGGAGGATACGGCCTGCCGAGGTAATACTGTATATTGCATACAATTAAGATAACGACAAAAACCCTAAGACGCAAGAGTTTTACAAAATGCGGCTTACTGTCTTCAGTAATACGTTGCAGACAGTGGCGCAAGAATGCCAAAAGCGGTCGTTAGCTATTTCGAGACGCGCCAGAATCCAATGGCTTCACCTTTTCGACTTTTTCCGGGAAATTTCTCAAAAAAATAACGATTCAAACGATCGTCAAACGCTGATTCAAACGTTTGCACGTTACAACTCCTATCGTAGGTGTAGGGCTCTGCATTTCCTTTGAGCCTCGATTTTCCCAGGGTAAAAATTTTTCGCCAGAGGACGTTGTTCAACATGAACCTTCTGAGTCAGCACGTATATCTCTAGTTTTTTGGCATCCCCCATGACGAATATTAATGGCACAAACCGAATGATCATTGACGCCAATTTGGCATTCCGCCTTCCAAAGAAGGCTACCGCGCACGCAGCGTTCGCTGTGGAAAATCACCCTGCAGGGGACCAAAGCTTTGCGACAACGTTGGGCGATGACGGGCAACATGAATAGTCATGAGACCCGGGAGGCTATCGGACAATTTCTGTTCGTCAGCGATGTTGCACAACCTGTGGACTTAGCCATTGTCGCTGCAAGCCCTAGCGTATCCAGCATCTTGCCTGCCGTAGAACTTTATAAAGCGGGTTTAACGCAACGAATCGTGATATCGGGCGCAAACACCATGACGAACGGGCAATTGGAATGGCAAGGCTACCGAGATCACGCCTTGGAACTTGGCGTTGCTAAAGCTGACCTAATCACCGAAAAACGCGCGACTAACACGAAAGAAAACATCGTCTTCAGCGCCGAACTTATCGCTTCAACTGACACGGGATGGAGCAACATTCAGTCGATTGCATTGTGTGCAAAACCCTTCCATATGCGCAGAGTTCTTATGACGGCACGTCACCATTTACCGAAGGGCTTACAGCTAGTGGCGCTTCCCCCGAACCATGCTGGAGACATTTCTCGAACTACATGGTGGAAGTCCGAATCTGGACGAACACGGGTATTAGAGGAGTTGGGCCGCATCAGCACCTATGCCCTTAAAGGCGATATCGGTGGATTTTGAGGCAACAAAAATCCACATGATTGGCGTTGGCGGTAGCGGCATGTTCCCGTTAGCGCTGTTGCTTTCTGATGCTGGCGCGCAGGTTCGAGGCATCGACCAAAAAATCTCTGATGAGAAGCGGGCCATCCTTAAGGAGAGAGGCATTCAGGTGGTGCTGGACCGAGACAATAGACCGGCGCACGACTTGAATCCTTCTGAAGGCTGGATATGTATTGTCAGCCCAGCAATTCCCAATCACCATCCGGACCTGCGCGCAGCGCGGCGCCATGGCATACAGGTATTCAATCGCGCTGAGGCGACCGCATGGCTAACGGCTGAAAGGGAAACTATCTGCGTAGCAGGCAGCCACGGCAAGTCAACAACCACTGCAATGCTCACCTGGGTATTTGATGCGGTTTTTGGCGCAGATATCGGCTACATGATCGGTGCTGACCTCGACAGAGATGCGCTGCCAGCGCGGCTGGGCGCGAAGCGCTCGACTTTTTTGATGGAGGCCTGCGAAGCCTATGGCGCACTGCACAACTGGGCACCCAGCCACGCGATCCTAACTAATGTTGACGATGAGCATGTGGAGCACTATGACTGTGAAGGTGCGCTTAATTTGGCCTTCACTGGGTTTTTGGGACGAGTGCCGAACAGTGGTGCGCTAGTGGTCAATGGTGACGATTCCCGCGCTATTAAGCTGGCTAAGCTCAGTGGTCGTAAGATAATCGCCTGCGGGTTTGGGCCTAGTAACCATCTTCGCGCTATTGCAAAAGACGGCCTCATCTATGTGGAGAGGGAAAGTGTTCCTCTGGGAGTTTTGCGCCTTGCTGTTGCTGGACGTCACAACATTCAAAATGCCTTACTCGTGTTGGGTATGGCGTTAGAATTTGGCATTTCGGCTGAGCAAACATTGGCTGCGCTAGCCTGTTTTAGAGGGATCAAGCGACGCCTGCAAATTGTGAGTGATGCGCAGCAGCCTCGTGTGATTGATGACTTCGCCCATCATCCCGCCGAAATATCAACGGCGCTACAAACGTTGCGCCAGGACACGCCTGGACGCCTTATTGCCGTTCTAGAACCTCAGCTACATAGTCGTGTCTACCGTTTGGCTGACGCTTTTGTTGCAGCTTTGGGGACTGCGGACCTCTGCTTTACATTGCCCGTTGCCGCGCTGGGTGAAACGGACCGCCAGGTTTGCGGGAACACCGCATTGTTGAACGCTTTCCTTCGCGCAGAACAACCTTTTGACGCCTTTACGAATCCTGCGGACCTGATTGAGCATCTGGCAGAACTATTGGAACCGTCAGATACCGTGGTCGTAATGGGTGGCCACTCTCTTGCAGGATTTGCGCAGCGTCTTGCGACAGGCCTCGCAACACCTCAGCCTTTACCAGCGGCAGGTGCCTCTGTTCTTTTCGGCCCCCGGACATCGCCCCCCCCTGATCTGCTTTCGGTGGTGATGTGTCATTTGCGTATGAACCCCGACGCACCAGCGATTGAAATGGGACATCGCAGTCTGAGTTACCGCGAACTTTGGCAACGCGCGGGAAAGCTAAAGACTCGTCTTCTTAAGTCAGGAGTGGAGACCGGTAATGTCGTGGGTGTTTACTTAAGGCCCAACATAGATCGGGTAGCGACATTCGTGGCCACTTTGCGCCTTGGGGCTGTCTATCTGCCGCTTGATCCAGCGCTCCCAGAACAACGTCTTGCAAACATGATTATTGATGCCTCAGCGTCCGTCATTATTGTCAATGCAGCCAGTCCACCGCTGCCTGATAGCGCGCCTGCTTTTGTTTCATGCGACCTATTGGGTGAAGATTGGACAGCGGACTCAGACCTATCAATCCCTCATAAGTCTACACAAGCGGCCTACCAAATTTACACCTCAGGTACGACCGGGGAACCGAAAGGGGTTAGCGTCACGCGAGGGGCAATCTCGAACTATGCTATCGCAGCACGTAGTGCCTTCAAGGTGAGTGTTGAGAGCCGGCTGTCACTGGTCAGCGCATTTGGCTTTGACGTCAATATTGGTGATATGACACTCGCCTTAGCGGCAGGGGCATGTCTGGTACTACCCACCGAAATTGAAGCGCGTCCAGGCAGCCCCATGGGACGTTTCGTAGCGCGTAAAAAACTGAGTCACCTGTCGCTAACTCCGTCAGCCCTCAACGTAATACCAACGGGTGACTACCCTGACCTACACACCATTATCGTGGCCGGCGAACCATGTAGTCCAAACCTGGTTAAACGCTGGCGCGCCAACGGTGAGCGCTCGTTTATCAACGCCTATGGTCCAACTGAAGCGACGGTTGAGGCCAGCTTTTCCTATTGTGATGGTTCAAATCGGGTTTCCATTGGGCGTCCCTTTGACAACATAGGCCTTTGCATCCTCGATGAGGATCTCAATGTTGTTGAGCTGGGACAACAAGGAGAACTATGTATATTTGGTGCGGGTCTCTCAGAGGGATACCGCAACCACCCTCAGTTAAACGACGCGCAATTTCCTCTATTGCCCTCCCCCCTATGGGCCCCTCACCACAAAGAACTTAAAGTTTATCGAACCGGAGACCGCGCAATGATCAATGCAGATCATGAGGCCGT
>JBGCET010000060.1:0-12670 GCA_045106555.1 Lysobacterales bacterium
TGCGTGATCGATTGTCCATGAAGGGCACCAAGTTTGGGTGCGGAATGGGCCTTTGTGGCGCATGCACCGTGCATTTGGAGGGGCAGGCGGTACGTTCGTGTGTGACGCCGGTTAGCGCCGCTTTTGACAAATCGGTGACCACCATAGAAGGGCTATCCGAGGATGGATCTCATCCTCTACAAATTGCCTGGGAAAAGCACAACGTGCCGCAATGCGGTTATTGCCAAGCCGGACAGATTATGTCGGCGGCAGATTTTCTCAGTCGCAACCCCTCACCATCCTCAGAAGACATTGACGCGGCCATGACCGGCAACATCTGTCGCTGCGGCACTTACCTGCGAATTCGCAAAGCCATCGCTGATGCCGCAGATCAAATGGAGGAAAGCCATGGATAAGCTAATGACGGGCAAGCTGGCTCGACGCAGTTTCCTCAAGCACACGGCTTTGGCTGCCGGCGGTTTGTCGGCAGGCGGGCTGTTTGTTGGCGTAGGGCACGCGTCCACGGCGCCAATCGAAAGTGGGTTTTCCCCCAACGCGTTTTTACATATTGCGCCCAATGGCGACACCACGCTGTGGTGCGGGCGGTGCGAAATGGGGCAGGGCATCAGTACTGCGCTGCCGGCGGCGGTGGCCGATGAACTGGAGGCTGATTGGTCTCGGGTGACGGTGCTGCAGGGGGATGCTGACGCCAAGTATGGCCAACAAAATACCGGCGGCTCGCGGAGCATCAACACCATGCTTCAACCTATGCGTCAGGCCGGCGCCGCGGCGCGCGAGATGCTGGTTGCAGCAGCAGCAGCAACCTGGGGTGTTGCGGCAGATCGCTGTGAGGCGCGCAACCACGTGGTGCATCACCGCAGCGATGGAAGGTCGTTGGGATTTGGCGAGCTGGCGACCCGCGCTTCCGAGCTGCCCGTGCCACAGTCGCCCACGTTAAAAACACGGGATGAATTTCGATACATCGGCAAGCCGCTAACCCGCCACGACCAGGCCGAAATTATTGTGGGGCAGCGCGTCTATGGCGCGGATGTGGTGGTGCCAGGCATGAAATACGGCGCCGTCCAACACGTGCCGGTGGTTGGCGGCAAACTCAAGAGCATCGACACCTCGGATCTGGGTGATCTTGAACAGAAGGTTAAGGTGGTCACCATCGATCGTCTGGCGCAGCCCTACGGCTCACTGGGTGGCGTTGGCGTTGTTGCCGACGACACCTGGACCGCCCAGCAGGCGCTCAAGCTTCTCAAGATACAGTGGGACTCTGGCCCTAACGGTAGCTACGACAGCGATGCTTACAAGGCCAAACTGGTTGAGCGCGTGGAGGCGCCGGCCACCCCGGTGTTTGAGCGCGGCAACCTAGAGCAGGCGCTGGAGGCGGCGGAAACCCGCCATGGGGCTACCTATCTGGGTGGACACCTGTCTCATTCTCCTATGGAGCCAATGGCCAGCTGCGTGGATGTTGGTCCTGAGCACTGCGAGGTATGGGCATCAACCCAGGCGCCGCGGGCAATCCAAGAGACCCTGGCCGCCTATCTTGATCGTAAGCCAGAAGATATTACGGTGCATGTGATGGCTGCCGGAGGCGCTTTTGGACGCAAGTTTAAATGCGACTATGTCCACGAAGCCGCCGCCTTATCCAAAGCCGTGGGAGCGCCGGTTCAGCTAACCTGGTCGCGGGAAGAAGACACCCGAACCGGTTACTACCATTCATGCAGCGCCCAACGCATTGAAGGTGCCATTGATGCCGATGGCAATGTTAGTGCTTGGCTGCATCGCGCCGCTTTCCCACCCATCGCCAGCCTGTTTGATCCCACCAATAACGGGCCCGGCGAAGGCGAAATGGGTGACATCATTCGCCAGCCCTTGGCGGTGGAGAATTTTCGAGCGGAGGTAGGCGAAGCGCCGGCCCACACACGCATCGGTTGGTATCGAGCGGTTTACAACATTTTCTTTGGTTTTGCGATCAACGTCTTTGTGGACGAACTGGCCCGAAAAGCCGGCCAGGATCCCGTAAACCTGTTTCAAAAAATGTATGGCGACTATCAAGGCGAAGAGGCCCTACGGGCAAAACGCGCGTTGGCGGTGCTCAATAAGGCAGCACAAATGGGAGGCTGGGGACGGAAGGTTCCAGCCGGTCACGGGCTGGGCATTGCGGTGCACTACAGCTTCTCAAGCTTTACCGCGATGATGGTGCACGCTGAGGTTGAAGGCGACGACATAAAAGTGCATCGGGTGGACTGCGCAGTGGATTGCGGCCTGGTACTCAATCCCGATATCGCCACGGCGCAAATGGAAGGGGCAGTCATTATGGGTATTGGTCTCACCTTAGACACCGAAATCACGTTTAAGGACGGCGCGGTGGTGAACTCCAACTTCCATGACTACCCGGTGGCGCGAATTCACCAGGCGCCCAAAGAGATTAATGTGGAGTTTATTGGCCAGGAACACACGTCCACGGGCCTGGGTGAGCCCGGCGTACCCACGTTTGCGCCAGCGTTAGTGAATGCCATTTTTGATGCAAGCGGAAAACGCCACCGATCGTTACCGATTCGCGGGAGTGCATGACGTCCCCGTTTGATAACTGACTAATACGCAGGCATATAGCGTCGGATGTACCGCATTGAAAACAGCCAGGTGCAGTGGAAGGGCAGGCCGGTAAAATCCGCCGATGCTGCTACCTTCCAGGTGCTGCATCCCATCATTGGCGCTGATAGCGCTCAGGTATTTGTTCTGGGAAAACCGTTTGCCGCCGATAGGGCAAGCTTTACCGTGTTATCCGAGACCTACGCCAAAGACCGCGAACAGGTTTACCAAATTCTTGGCTCCAAACTTAAGCCCGTGAAGGTTGCCGATCCGAAGAGCTTTAAAGCCCTTGCAGGGTTGCTTGGACGGGATGCGCAGCAGGTGTATTGCAACGGCAAACGCCTACGGTTGAAAAAGGGCCAGACCGTCGGCCAATTCCGAGCGCTGGGACACTGCTATGGCGTAGACAGTGCTTCGCTGTACTTCGGTACCGCGCAAGTTGCCCTGCCTGCGGATTTTGATGTGCTCAGTGAACAGGTGGCGTTGCGTTGGTTTAGCGATAACCAGATCAACATGCCGCCAATAACGTTAACTGACGGCGAGCGATGCTGGAGCTACGTTTCCAGCGCCGAGCCGTATTGGTTTGAATGTGGTGGAGCAGTTTTTGAACAGCTCACGCCGCTGCATTGGGATAGCTCTGTTAACGGCGCTACAGCGTTTTTTGCAGACCAAAGGCAGGTTTGGTTTCGCGGTGAGGCGCTGGAGGGGTTGAATCCAGCGAAGGCCAGAAAAGTAGGGCACTCTTTAGTGAGTGATGGCAAACGGCTTTGGTGTGGCGCCCGGGCGCTAGGCCCTCGTCCATCGCCATTCGCGTATGTGGGGCTGCATTCGGAGATCAAGCAACGGCGGCTAACCGGAGATCTTGTTCACCGTGGCGACCGCCTGACGCTGTACTCGCCAGACAGTGACCCCACCGATCTGGTTGTTCGCAAAAGCGCGGCGCCGACTGTGTCACTTAACGATGCACTAGCCACAATTTTTCATCGCATGAGTCAGCTTTTTAGCCGCCGCCTGCCGCTGGTGACCCGGCACGACGACGTGGTCAGTCTATGGCAGGAGTTGCCGGCGGAGGCTCCGCAGGGCTTTACCGTAAAATTTGAGGAAGAGGGTGTCGTTGCGGTATCTCTTGAGGACGGGACCATTTTGCGGGAGCCCGCGAGCTGCTGGTATTCACTGGGATGCCAGCTTTGGGCCAAGTTGGCGGGACGCCCTGCCGGGTTTCTCCCGTATCCCAACGTTGGAGCCATGTTGCCTAGCAGTTTTGGCATGCATATGCAGATTGCGCGCGTAGCGTGTGACGCACTTTGGGACTTAACCCGCGCCGCCTTCGAAGCAGGTCATGAGAAACAGGCGCGAGTGATTGCCCACGTTGCGCTGTTTCTGACCCATGGTTCAAGCAGCTTTAATGCCGAGGCGCTTGAGCGGCTGGTGATGCTGCCGGCTGAGCTCATGTCTGAGTTAGCCTATCGCCCGGCTCATCACAGCTTTACTGCCACAACCAATCTGTCCGTATCGCGAATGATTGTGGCTGACGGATGGCTGCAAGCAGAAGACTTTCGCGACCGCATTGATGTAATCAGCACGCTCCACGGCGCCCTGCTGTCGACGAACAAGACCGCCATTTTTTTCAAAGAAATTGTTCCAGCAATCATGGCTCGCTACGAAGACGAACCGCTGCAGGCGGTCCAAGAACAGCTGGCGATGGTGCTTGAAGCGGCGCTCATCAGAGGCCAGGTGGATGCGGAGGTGAACGCACAGTTTCATTATGAGGCGATGCTGCCGGTAGTGGATTTTTGTCTGGCTCATCAAATCAACCCGGTGGTCAATCGCGCCCGTCGGTGTGAAGTGCTTTGGGGCCTGAATCTGAACACCCAGGCAGATGCTGAGGCCGAGGCGTTTATCCAGGACCTGGGTGAAGATTTGGCATTGCCTGGCGTTTACGCCTATCGCCACATTTACCGAACACCGCGACTGTGGTTTCTCCGAGGAAAAATCGATATGGCCCAGCGGCCGGGAAGTGCCGAAGAGGCGGCGAACCGCTTAGCGAGCTTAAAGGCTGATTACCAGCAGCTGCTAGAGCGATATGGGCAGGACAGCGCCGCATGGCCGGAGGTGCGCGATCTGGCCAACCAGATTCAGCGCTTAGCAGAACAATAGGCGACGTTACCCTGGCAATAGGGCAAGTCGCTCACTGATAAACGACTTCTACCGCAACAACCGCCAATGCACCGGTGCAACTTAAACACTCCAGCTGCAACCAGTAGGTGTTGTCATCGTCAACTGTCGCAGCGGAAAACGCTGTGGTTGATAGAACCTGAATTTCATTAGCGGAACCGCTGGTGTTGACGCTTGCAACCACTGAAAGATCGATATCAGCGGAAGTCAATCGTCGACTAGCCAAAGCCGCTGTCAGATTTGCGCTAGAGCTTTGGTCAAACAGCCACGCTGTCATGGACAGAAGCTGAGCGCCGTCAGGTAATTCTATTGGGGCTACAGCGGCCTCTGCTCTGGGGTAGTAGAGGCCAAAGATACGTTCAAACGGGTCGTTTTGCTCGGCAGGCTGGAATTCCATGGCGCCAATTCGAATCGTTCGACTGGCAGGTTTACCCAAAACCAGGTCGCCGTTGGGTTCAACTTCTAGCTCCCGATTAAACCCATCGCCATGGGCAAAGTCTCGCACTCGGACCTGGCCGGTGACGTCCAGTGCCGCGCCGGGGTTAATGTTGCCAATTCCAACGCCGCTATCTCGAATCGCCAAAACGTCCCCCTGATTGGCCGAGCCGAAGAACAGTTGCTCTTCGCCGCCGCTGGTCCAAATTCTGGTGGTGCCACGACCCGCGCCTCCCAGTGCCAGGCCAATCGACAGACCCACGGCGCCATCACCCAGGTAAAAGTCTCCTCTGCCGTTACCGATATCCCAGCGCCATTGGCCATTGGACCGAAGATCCATTGCCGCCAGTGGCGAGCTGGTGTTGATGCCAACCAGGCCGTCACCTGTGAGTGACATTACATCGCCGAAGCGTCGGTTAAAGAAGTTCATGCGGTCGGTTTCAGCGTTTGGCGTAATGCTGGCCGCCACGGTCCACATATCAGGGCTGGCGGGGTTTACGAAACTCTGCTGGTCGTTATAGAAACTTAGCCGGGCAAACCCTGAGTCGGTGGAATCCATCAGCGCCAGTTGAGGGTCGTTCAGGGCGCTGGGGTGTCGAACCACCATGGGGAAAGCGGTGCCGGGCTGCACTCGAACACTGCGATCGGGTTCGATAGCGCCGGTGTCTCCCACGGAAAAAAAGCTGCTGCCACTGTCATCGGTTTCACAGCTTACCGCGCCGTCCAGCGCAATCACCCGAATTGACGACCCTACAGGGCAGGAGGCTGCGATACGGCGTTGTACCTGCGCCGAATTGATCTGCCCGGAACCCACACTGCCCGACGCAATCTCTGCGCTACCCACCGCACCCGCTGCTACCATTTCAGCATGCAACGCGTAGGGTACTGCCGTCAGCGGCTGCCGTGGGAGCAGGTTGGTGTAATTCCCAGTAGCGCCCCCGTTGCGCACCGAAACCGCCACCCAGAGCTGATCGCCGGCGAACGCCGTGGTGCCAAAATCCAGCTGTACGGAGAAGATACCGGCATCAACTGTCACGTTGTCCAGCGAGACCGGTGTACCGACAGAGACGACGCCATCTGGCGCGTCAAACAGTTCAAAATTGAAATCGAATTCACCCTGGGCAGGCTGGCCTGCAACCTCAAGGCTGCCCTGGTAGGTGATGGTTGAGTTTAGCGGCGCCGCCAGTGCCGCGCTTGATAGGAGCGTTAACCCAAAAAACATCCAAAGCCGAACCATGATCCATCCTCTTTAAGCGTCACTAAGGCCAAGAGCAGCAGCTCTCAGCAATCTAATGACACATACGGCATTGATTCGGAAAAGGGGACAGAGGTGCGGTAAATACTCGAGAATTTATGGGGTCAGAGTCAAGTGCCAGTGTAGAACGCTGGCATCCTTAATCTGGCACGTTAAGCTGACCCAAGGATTCGTATGCGATGATCTATAGAGCGAACAAGGCAAGTTTTAACGTGGCGATACAAAACCATTCTCCAGATCATATGAAACGCCGACCAGCGAGCTTTGCCGGGGTGTTAGGGCGCCTGGTGTCGAGAAAAAGAGCTGTGATCGCGATGCTGATCGCGACCACAGCAGTCGGGGGATGCGCGGCTCGCCTGCCGGTGCTGGCGCAGACCGGTCCTGTTGATGACGCAATGAGCTGCAGTGAGCTAAACCGGGGAATTAGCCGAGCCGTGCAAGTGCGGGCACAAGCTATCGAAGAGGCCAAAGTAACCGTGATTAACGAGATGATTGGAGCGCGCAATCGATCGGCTCAGGTGGTTATCGGGATCGTGGCCATTGGTGTTCCAGTGCCCGACAACAACATCCGCCATTACGACCTGGCCTGGCACGCCGCTGAGGCGCGACTTCATCGGCTGTTAACGTTAAAGCGCGATCGGTTATGCCCTGATCGGGACTTGGGTGATGGCGAGCTCACGGAGCGAAAATTACTTGCGCGCTTGGAAGAGGTCGATCGTCAAGTCCTGGCGGGTGAAGTGAGCTTGAGAGAGCGGGCCAGCCAGCGACAGGATCTGTTCAATTACTTTGGAGTGCGTCCTAACAATCGATGATGCCACAGTTTAGGCGCGCTATTGGTAGTTAGTTTAAGTGAATATATTGGGCGCGGAGTCTGTTGCAACCTCAGTGCATTACAGCGCAGGGCTGACTCATGTGCGACCTATCGCTTCGACCTTGTAGCGCTCTATCGATGCACGAAACCAATTCGGTAGCCAAAGGGGCGGCCAACTTTATTAAGCGTCTCGACGGTGGGGTTCGCAACGTCTCGTTCAATCTCGGCGAGCACGCGAGGCGAAATTCCGACAATTTTTTGTGCATACGCCTTCTGGCTCATGCCGGTGATATTACGCATACGACGAACGGATTGTCCCAAGGTGAGATCGCCGCGATGAACCGCATCAATTAGCTCTTGTTTGGCTAACGCTGTGCTTTCTGGGTCTTTCAGTTTGGGCATGACGGGTCCTTACAGGGCACGTAGCTGTTTGGCATGGTCATCGATCGCCAAGAGGCGATGATCGATGATGTCATCATCAACACCACAGGTGTGCATGACCTCCGGCAACCTTTGCAATGTATCGCCGAATGTGCGCAACTGGGTTGCGAACTCTAGTTGATATTTCGGAAAGCGCTTAACTACGGCTGCCCACTCAGGATTGCCCGCATGCTCAGCATCTCCCTCCCAGCGGCACACCCGAGCGATACCCTCAGGGTCAAGGTACATAGGTGCAAAGTCGAATAGTGGAGCGAGCATGACAGTGCCGTCTTCATACCGAAGTACAGCAGTGTTTCGTGCATGATTATCTTTATTGCCGAGCACTACGTTGGTAACGTCACGCTTTATGTATTCCAGCAGGTCTTGTTGTGGGTGCGTGCTGTAGCGAAGCAATGCGTCGCTTAGCGTGTCGTGAGAGATACGGGTGCCAAACTCAGCAACGCCGGCGAGCGAGCAAAGACTTTCCATACCGTGTCGAACTATTTGCTTGTCCCGTACGGTACGGTCAAAACGTGGCACAAAGAGATTGTTGCTGTCCCAGTCGAGATTGGCGTGCACTCGAAGCCCTAACTCCGCGGCGACTCGCATATAAGCTGCCTCGTTTCTCAATACCTGAAGATCAGCATCCGAATTTCCTCGTGGTCTTTTCATCAGCCAATGTTGCTTTACCGCATGATCTGGCAATCGGCCTTCCGCGTGCCAAGCGCCACCCCAATCTTCGGCAAGCAACAGTTTCGGTGCAACACCTTGGACGTCCGAACCGCCTGCAGCGTAGATACCGAGTTGATAGGCGTATTCGATAAAAGTCTCGCCGCGGGCCACGACCTCATCACGCGTAAATCCAGGATGGTCTCGCATGGCGACCGAATCACCAGATGCCGTCGGTACAAGGCAATCCAGATCTTTAGCAGCCGCGGCCTCAGCGATTCGAAGGTTGCCCGGCGGAAACGCCGCGCCGCGCAAGAGCAGTTGCCAATCTGCACTCGGACCATCGGCAAGCTCCAATTGTTCCAACCACAGTCGGCGCCCGAAACCGCTAGGTAGTATGTCGAGCATAAAAGGTGGCCAGTTAGTTTCTCGATGTAAGTCAAAATCAACCGGGTAGCGGCAGCTGGTTCCCATTGCCGCGGCAGTTGCTGCGCCGGCGTACTCAGTGGCGTACTCCAACAGATACTCGAATTGACTCGCGCTCTGGTATCCCCGGCCGACATCGACCGGCTTTAAAGTGGCCGCCGGCACCCAGGAGCCACCCAAAAAAATTTCAATGGTTGCGTAATTAGCCAACATGCGCTCCAAATTGGACCACTATAGTGATCTAGATATGGCAAAAAATCAATATTTGGATCACTATAAGGGTCAATTATGATGCTATGCACCGTAAAAACCGCATGCTGAGAACAGCAAGGAAGATAGTGGGCGAGGCGTCCGTTGCAACTTCAGTGCATTGCATAACAGTGCAGCACTGACTCACACGTTTCTCACTCATTGGCGATATAAGGAGAGGTCTCGGCGAAGCGGGTGGCGGCCCGATACGTATAAACGGTAGGTTTTCTAATTCATGACTCTTGCCTTGAATAATTATCGAATACCGATTAAATAGCGAAATGTTCGAAACCTTCAGAAATCCGCTGGCGGAAGATCTATTTGACGATAGTCGAGCAAGAGCGACCAAAACGTTTCCTCCAGCGCTGCGCAGAGTAGGTCGGCGAAAGTTGTTGTTTTTGCATGACGCTGCTGAGCTAAAGGATCTCAGGATACCTCCGGGTAATCGGCCGGAGGCTTTAAGGGGCGATCTAAAGGGCTACCATTCCATTCGTATCAACGACCAGTGGCGGGTAGTGTTTCGTTGGGAAAGCGGTAACGCTTTCGATGTTCAAATTGTTGATTACCATTAACGGACCGCGCATATGGCCAGACAACCCAAAAATCCATTTCATCCTGGAGAGATTCTGCTCGAGGAATTCCTTGTGCCATCGGGAACAACACAAACATCGTTTGCCGAGAAACTCGGGTGGACAGCAACTCGGCTTAATGAATTCATCAAAGGCAAGCGAGGGGTCACGGCAGCGGCTGCGCTCGATCTTGCTGATGCGCTAGGTACATCGGCGAAGATGTGGATGAACTTGCAGTCTACGTTTGACCTGGATAAAGCATTGAAGGCTAGACAGGCAGCGTGAGAATAGGCCGAAAGTGTCCGTGAAACCCGGAGCATACCAAGTCACACGAAACAGTCTCCCGCAAACCCGGGGTGATTCATTAATTCGGCAATACCCATCGTCGTGTAAGGCGAGAAGTGTTTGGAATCGATTTCATCAATCCGGTAGAGAGGTCACGAAAGTGACGCAACTGAAGAAAACCGCCTTTTGGTTCTATTATTCCGTTTTTCTTGTGCAGAATGACTTAGGCAGTGGTAGTCGATCCCACGAGTTTGCAATCTACGCTATTAGGATGTCGGTATTCATGTTTTTGTTTGCGTTAGGTTGGCTGCTGGTCAAGCCGGCACTTCCCGAGGTATTGGAGCGTGAAGCTGCCCAAAAATTGGCTCTTGGTATCTTGGCGGTGGCGGCTATCGTGTCCCTGTGTGGTGTCAGACTGGTTTTCGGCAAACACAGCTCCCTAATAAAACAGTGTGGGCATTGGGAAGAGGAGGGTTTTGAAGTGCCTATCGCGAAAAAGCTGTTGGTCACGATTATGATCGTTGCGGCCATGTTTTCTCCGGCACTTGCATTGTTTTTACCCTACGAGTGAATTTGATGAGGCAGGAATTAGGCATTACTTTACTCCCTGTAATCTATGGGGTCAGGTTTGAATGACATGGTGCTTTCTCCAGTATCTGTAAGGGATAAAACAGACGCGGACGAAAAGCGGAGAGTACGGGCAAAATATGTCGCTTTGCACTTCCCATGCACTTCAGGGGAGTTAAGTGAAAAGCTGAAAGGGAAGTAACTCGTTGATTTTATTGGTCGGAGTGAGAGGATTCGAACCTCCGGCCCCTGCCTCCCGAAAACTGATGGCTGATTTTAACTACCTGTTTTTACTGAAAATATTGGGCGCGACGTCCGTTGCATCTTCAGTACCTTGCATAACAGTGCAGGACCGACTCACACGTTTCTCACACGCTGGGCAGGGGGGTGTCGACCAACTTGGTGATCGAAAGGTGTAGTTATGGTGTAAAATGACACCAGTCAAAATTTGAGGTTATCAGATGGCCCGTCAAAGGTATTGCCAAGTTAACTGAGCGTCGTTGCTAGAATCGGCGGATGACTACGTACAAACGCCACCGATTTCCGCCAGACATCATCAGCCACGCGGTTTGGCTCTATTACAGATTCAATCTTAGCCATCGCGATGTTGAAGATCTACTTGCCGAGCGCGGTATCATAGTCAGCCGCGAGGCAATCCGGTTGTGGTGCATCAAATTCGGTGCTCTTTATGCTCGAAGGTTGAAGCGTAGGCACCGAGGCTTTGGCGACACGTTCTATCTTGACGAAGTATTCGTGAAGATCAATGGCAAGCAGCACTACCTATGGCGGGCGGTTGACCAAGATGGTGAGGTGGTGGATGTATTTCTCCAGACCAAGCGAGACGGTGCCGCAGCGAAGCGATTCTTCAGACGTCTATTGCGGAACAACGACGGGGAACCTAGAAAGATCGTAACCGATAAATTGCGGAGCTATGGCGTCGCCCATCGTGAGCTGATCTCAGAGTCAATTCACGACAATGAACAATATGCCAACAATCGGGCTGAGTTGTCTCATCAACCTACTAGGGTTCGAGAACGCGTAATGCGGCGGTTTAAATCGGTGCGGTCGGGGCAGCGTTTTCTAAGCGCCCATGCTGCCGTTCATAATTTGTTCAATCTTGGACGCCACCTGATAGCTGCTGGTCATTTTCACGATCTTAGGAAAAGCCCTGTGTGTCAACCTGCGCCCATACAGCTCCTGTTTGGGATAACATCTAATTCAGGGTGAACAATGCAGGATGAAAGAGCATGCCCAAAGAACCTACACAGACACCCAACTCTCAGGTGACGCCAGACCCCAAACTCGAGACTCGTCGACGACGCACGTTCACTGCGGAGTATAAGCAACGCATCGTCCAAGAAGCGAACGCCTGTAAGCATGGCGAGATTGGTGCCTTGCTTCGCCGAGAGAAGCTGTACAGCAACCAACTATCGGATTGGCGAAGCGCTTATAACGAGAACGGCCTCAAGGGATTGACCAAATCCTCGCCGGGCCCGGCACCGACAAAGACCGCTGAGCAACGAGAAATAGAGCGGCTCAAACGCCAGGTGGCGAAGCTCAACAACGAGTTGGACATTGCCAACGACTGCCTGGATATTCAAAAAAAAGTGTTGTCGATTGTCGATCGTTCCAACGATGGGAATACGCCGTGAACCTGGCGATTAATGAGCGGCCTAAGCGACTATCGCTGGCCAGAGCCTGCCGAGTGTTGGGACTGAACCGGAGCACGGTGCATCGCCGCCAGCGGGGTTTACTCGGCACTGATACGGCCAAGCGTAGCCGCCAACAAGCAGCCCAACCTCGCGCCTTGAGCGCCCAGGAATGTCAGGAAGTGCTGGATACATTGCACAGCGCGCCCTACCGCAATCAGCCGCCGGCTGAAGTTCATCAGCGCCTTCTCGAACAGGGCAAAGCGCCATGCTCGGTTAGCACAATGCACCGACTGCTTCGCAAAACCGGTGAAAACGGCGACCGGCGCAACCAGCGCCCAGCTCAACATCACGCCATACCGCGGCTTAGGGCCACCGCCCCCAACCAAGTCTGGACCTGGGATATCAGCAAGCTGGCGCTGGTCACTCGTGGGGTGTACTTGTCGCTTTATGCTCTGACCGATCTGTTCAGTCGATATACGGTGGCCTGGATGGTCTCGCTGAAAGAAAACAGCGCACTGGCGCAGCAGCTGATGAATGAAGCCGGTGTTCGCTACCGGATCAAGCCTGGGCAACTCAC
>JBGCET010000061.1:0-90079 GCA_045106555.1 Lysobacterales bacterium
GTCATCGTTGGTTATCGGCGTGGGTTCTAAATGATAGTGATAAACCTGGGGTCCAGTGTGAGCGCCATAGGCGTCAAGACCCGTAATGGTCGGTTCATCCAGATCGCGGTTGGGCCCTTCCTGGTCATTGAAAATCGGCGCGCCGGTGATGGCGATGCCAATGGCGCCAAGGCCCGTGTTGGTGGGTGAAGCCGCAAGCTCAGGATTGACAGGCACCGTCAAGAAGTAGCGATCAGTAAATCGATCGATATAGCCTGGCGTCAAATGGTCGGTTTCGGGTCCCGCATCCACGTGGAGTCCGCTGGTGCCATCGGGATCCCAGTAGGGCGTGGTGTGGTCTGGTCGCCCGGCCGCCTCAAGGGTTACCGTGCCGTCATCGGGGTTAGCAACAATAACTACATTGGGTCCAAAGGCTGAGAACGCCAGGGGCAGCTCGTTGCCCATGTCGGTGCTGGTAACAAGAGGCACGTCGTCCACCCGTGTTGCCACCACCTGGATTTCGCTAGCGCTGCTTTGGCCGGCATAAAACCGGTTAGTCTCGGGCATCTTGATGGGCAGGGTCAGGTTGTCGTCGGTGAGGTTGAGGCTCAGGCCGCTGTCGTCAAAGGAAATGCTGCCAATGGCCTCGCCGCTACTCGGGTTACTTACGGTGCTGCTGCCGCCATCACCAGTTTCAATACGTATGAGCTGCATGGAGCCGACGCCGTCGTCTAAGCTGGACATCGCCCAATCGCCGCTTAATTGGTCCAAAGTGCCGCCAAAGGTCCAAAACGTGCGTTCTATGGCAATGGTCTCGCCTTCCCAGCTTAAGACCCCAGTCTGATTGGTTGTGAAACTGATCGTCGCCACACCTTGCGCCGAGTCGCCAGTGGTGGGCATCTCGTAGGCGCAGCCGATGCACTGGCCGTTGACGCTCTCAAAGGTATCGCCCATGAAGTTGCCAATTTCGGTTGTAGAGGTTTCGCCTGGCGTATAAATGCCTTGGATAGTGAGCCATTCGGAGGGCCCGGCGTCAGCGTACTGAAACGTGGCGATAAACATGACGTCATCCTGTCGCTCGATCAGGTAGCCGCGACCTGGCGCCTGTGGGTCCCACCACCAGCCATCTTCTGGGTACTCTGCAGCCGTGGCCGTCAGGGAGAAAATCAGCAGGGCGGCTAACGCCCCATGCTTTGGGTTGCGCATTGGGATGCTCCATTGGATTGCTTTCGGAAACACTACAAATCAAATGTGCAGAAACCATGGAGGTACCGCGCAGAAGCGGTTTAGATTTTTGACCCGATGAGTTTTCCTATGCGATCCGTGGAACGGTCGAAGCGACCTCGATGCGGTGGAAATGATGAACCACGGTGCCAACCTGATGCGGGAACACATCGAACCCACTGCGCGTATCCACTATGTGATTGCGGATGGCGGCGAGGCGCTTCGGTTGCGGCCCAGGTTCTGGCACTAACCGCAATGGATTCCCTGCAGGATAAAGATTTGCGAGAAAGGGCCAGGCTAGAGTTTGATAGCAAGATGAAAGATCAGCCCTATGTATCACCGATACCCAACGGCCAGAAACCGCTGATGCCGGATCTGAGCGACTAGATTCGATTACCCTGCAGAGTTAGGTGTCTGGATACACAACTAGCGGGCAAAAGACCCGGTTACGAGAGTTGAACGTTAAATTTGCCATGAAGCTACTGCCGACCACAGTCTTAGGCTTGGTATTGACGACCAATGCATTTGCCTGCTCCTGTATTCAAAAGACTTCAGATGTTCAGGCGATTGAAGCCAGGACACATTGGGCAGACGCGGTGTTTGTCGGTGTCGCTCTGGGTCAACACTTGCAGCAATTGGAGTCGTGTGATCGTCGCGGCAACTGTGTGCACCGAGAGAAGCGAATTATTTCAGTTGAACCTTTAGAGCCGATCTTTGGAGTCAGCCACGACCCGGTTGACTTAGTCGTGGAGGTTTATGGCGCCAGTTGTGGAATCCATCTATTAGTAGGGGAGCCATATTTAATATACGCAACCCGCGATCAAGAGGGCAGATTGACGACGGGTCTATGCTCTGCACATCTGGCGAATGGCGAAGTTGAGCTGGAGGAAATCGAATATTTGATGAATAACCGTGACCGATTTGCTGAGCGAACAGTTCCTGACGGTCGATCAGCAAAAGAGTTTCTCGAAGCATTTTTGGAAGAGCAGGTTGCGGGCTATGAAATTGACGTCCGGCTCATCAGCCACCTGTGGCACGACCTGGACAACAATGGACACGAAGAACTAGTGGCTTATTTTGAAACACAGTATCTCTCGCCACCTCCAGGTACTGGGGTCTGGACCCGTAAACACCGTCCGGGCATCACAGTCTTTCATCGGTCAGGCGAGAGCCTGTTGGACTCGCTGCCAACTTGGATCAGGTGGTGTAATGACACGCCTGAGTATCAGGGCGCGCTTCTTGCCCAAGCCGGCGAGCTCATGCTCCGCGCCTGCAGTGGCAAGGAGTTACGACTCGCGTTAATCGATGGGAATCTAAAAGGCAGTGGCTGGAAAGAGCACGTCCGGTGAAGATTGCCTCTACCACACGTTTGGAGCTTGCGTTACTGGGGCAATCCATTGGATTGGGCGGAGATGCAGAATTCTCCTCTAGCCCAGACCTTCTTGACGGCATTTGTACTGAAAGAGTAGCTATGGTGAATCCTTGGTCTTGACCCCAAAATCCCTGACTCCAAAAATTCGAAGTCATGGTTTTGAAGGTCGTGCCCATAGCCAGTATAGATTCGTGGCCCCGTCAGCAGTGCACCTGTGCTCGACATCACAGTTACGATTTCAGAAGGCAGTTAACTTATGCGCGGATGAGACGACCAATATTGATTCGTAACAAATCGCAATCCTGTGGTCGGTTTTTGGCCCCTTGCCTTATGGTGTTGGTGTCTAGCTTTGCGGTAACCGCTGCCGGTTCATCGCTGGTTGTCGAACGCTTGCACGTAATCCCGGCACTGGCGGCGCCGACCGAGGTCCGACATACCCATACGGCGAGCCTGCCCAATCAGGCATTGGATGATGGTTTGAAGGGTGCAGCCGACTCTCATCTTGACTTGCACCCGTCCGCAAGTGCCGGCGACCCAGCAAACCTTATGTCTCACGAGCACATGGCGGCGATGAATCTTCTGGTACTCGATGAGGCCACTCATATTTCACAGCGTAGTGGGGAATGGTCTGACCCGACCTTATGGAGCAGCGGTAGCGTTCCAGGAGCCGGTGCCATCGTGCTGGTGAACTCGGGCCACCAGGTGGCCTACCAGCAGAGCTCCGATGTTGCCCTGGACCTGGTCCACGTTGACGGCGCGCTGGTGTTTGCACCGGCCGCCCAAAGTCGTCTCGTTGTCGACACGATGGTGGCGTCGCCAGGATCGCTGGTCAGCATTGGCACAATGGCTGAACCCGTCACCGGGACGGTTGAGATCCTCATTGCCGATCCGGGGCCGGATCACAGTTTCAGCGCCCGTGGCGATGATCTGGAAATTGGTCTGGGTATGGTGCTGCATGGTGAGGTTTCGATTCACGGCCAGGCCAAGGCGCCGTATTTGCCGGTGGCGGGGGTCGCTGCCGATGGACGCAAGATCTTGGCAGCTGGCTCGTCTTCGCTAACGTTGGCCCCAATGGATTTTGATGATTGGTCTCTGGGGCTCGAAACGTGGCGGATAGGCGACGACATTGTTGTGATGGGCACAGAACGGGGTGAATACCAGGATGAGTTGCGACGTATCACGGCAATTTCCGGTAACGAGGTTTTTTTCGAACCACCGCTAGAGTTCAGCCACAGCACTCCGGCGTTTCAGACCAACAACGTCAGCACCATCAACGAGCTTTCTATCTTTGTTGCCAACCTTACCCGGCGGATATCGATTCGAAGCCAGTATCAGGGCTTTGAGCAGGTGGAACGCCGCGGGCATTTTATGGTGATGCATTCGCCCGGCGCGGACATTCGTTTCGCTCGATTTTCAAACCTGGGGCGGACCGATAAACGGATCCCCACCAATCAAGCGGTTGAGGGACAGATCACCACTCGAGATATCGAAGAAGCGAGGCGTGAGGCGCGGGCCCTGGCTGATAGCCATCCGTATGACCGTGGCAATCCGGAAGGTCGCTATCCACTGCATTTTCACCGTTTGGGGACAGGAATTGGCCGACAGCCGTTTGTCGCAATTGGAAACGCCGTTGACGGTTCGCCCGGCTGGGGGATCACGCATCACGACTCCTACGGCGCCGTTAACTGGAACGTGGTGTATGACGTTGTTGGAGCCGGTATTGTTTCTGAAGATGGCAATGAAACCGGCGAGTGGATAGGTAACTTCGTCACTCAGATACCGGGTGCCCCCGATCGGCGCCAGCTTACTCAGCAAACGGTGCAGGAAACCGGTGATTCCGGTTTTGCCGGCGTTGCCTTCGAATCACAATCGAGGGTGATTACTCAGCGCCGGAACATCGCTGCCAACGCGCGTTTCGGTTGGAGTTTTCTTGGTATCAGCACATCCTTGGGCCATGCCAAGGCGCTCGGGCGAAATAGCTCGTCGGCAGACTTCGTGGATCAGCCTTACAATCGAAATCCCGGCATCATTACCAGTTACGGTCCTGATATCAGACAGATTCAGTACAACCATAAACCGCAGCTGTTGTTCGGCCCTATGACAGCGCAGTTTATGCAATTTTCTGAAAATCAGATGATTGCAATCAGCGAGTCTGGCGTCACTTCCTGGCATCGCAAAGGGCCGCCGCTGGACACCTTTGAACTGCTGAATCAAATTGACCGGGCAGTCGCCTGGAGGGTGGATGAGGTATTTAACTTTGTTAACTATGCCGGCGGGTACCACGTTGCAAACTCTCTGTTTGTGGATGTGGGAACCGTGGTTAACGTGCAGGAAAAATCCACCAAGAACCATATCGTCAACAGCCATATCGAAGACGCTTCCCGAGTGTTTTTTCTCAACTCGCCCAAAACCCTTAATGATCAGGGTGTGTACCTGGGCAATATTGAACTCAATGTAGACAGCGGTGTTGATGGGCTGCAGGTGCCGCGGGATGAACCCAACGCGCCTGCGGTGAGCTACCAGCCTGGCACCGTGGTCTGGTTCGACTACCCGTATCCCAGAGTCGGCCAAACCAGCGAGCTGGTGGCGGTGCCCTTCCCATCGGTGCAGTTCAGCGCACAGGCCCTGAAGGTGGGTCCAAGCGAAGCATTGGAGCTGCAGGGCGTGGTCTTCGATTCCCTTGGCACGCGGGAATTCAGTTGGCAACGGTGGTTCTTTGACCGTGGCGACGATGGTATTTACGACACCGCAGATGACGACATTCGAGTTCCCGGCGGCCATGGTCATCGAGCCGGTCGCCCGGGCATCCTAGGCCAGGGGTCCGCGTTCCCGGCTGCAGAATTTATGCAATGGACGGAAGGTACCTTGGAGTGGACTGAGATGTTGGCCCTATATGGTGCCATTCGCCGCAACGGCCGCTGGGTGATGCCGATTCCGATCTGGCTGAATGATCTGTCGAAGGGGGATCCCTATCCCTACCTGGTGGATTTTGAAATCGACGGGGCTAACGAGCAGGACCTGCTCGACGCTGAGCTGACAACTTATCCGACGGTGGATAGTACCGGGGTGAGCTTCGGCAATCCCAATTTCCTCGCCAATGGAACGCCGGCCCGCACTCGTACCTACTACGTCAAAGCCTGGCGGGTTCCGATACCCCAAACAGCAACCTCACTGCTATTCCGAGATGGTTTTGAATAGCGATGGTAGCCTTGGTGTCAGGACCAAGTGCCAGGCCAGGCGAATACAATCGCTTTCGGTTGGAATTTGTAGGGTTCAAGTGCCAGGTCGGAATAATACAGCCGTGGTTGGCCGGACCTGCCACTTGGTCCCGTCCCAAAAAATCCGTGGGTGAGGACCTTCTGTCACCTCCCGTCACGTTGCAATATGCAGTGCTCGCCCGAGGGCTTTTACCGTGACTCTGTTGATTTGCACCGAACATTGACCCAGCGGAGTTGCGGATAAAATCTTGGACTACTTTGGAGGTAGTCCATGTATTCATACGAAGAGCGCCTTCGGGCGGTGAAGCTGTATTTGACGCTTGGAAAGCGCTGCAAGGCGACGATTCATCAGTTGGGTTACCCGACCAAGAATGCCTTGAAGGCGTGGCATGACGAAATCGAAAAGCGTGGTGATCTGCAAGCGGGGTACGCTCGCTCAAAGCCGAAGTACTCGGACGATCAAAGGAACGTGGCGGTTGAGCATTGGGCAAATAATGGGCGCTGCTTCGCCTTCACCCTGAGGGCATTGGGATACCCCTGTCGACAAAAGCTTACCGCATGGGTCCGCGAGCGATACCCGGAAGCTAGGAAATACGTCACTGGCAAGGCGGGCAGACCCACCGTTTCATTGTCCTCCAAGCGTGTCGCAGTCTACGAGTTCTGTACACGCACAGGCAGTGCACAGGAGATTGCAGAAAAGTTGGAAGCTGACCGAGTGACGCTGTACAGCTGGAAGAACCAGTTAATTGGCCGAGAGGCTCCAGCATCCATGAAACGCGAAAAATTCTCAGGAGCGGCGGATAGGGAGGATCTGGAGTGGCAAGTCGAAACGCTCCGGCGCCACATCCGCAATCTGCAGCTTGAACACGACCTTCTCAAGAAGGCCAATGACCTTCTAAAAAAGGACCTGGGCGTCGACCTGCATCTCTTAAACAACCGGGAGAAGACGATGCTGGTTGACGCCCTGAAAGAAGAATATGGCTTAACGGTGCTTCTTGACCGGCTCGGCCTGGCCCGCAGCTCTTACTTTTATCCTCGGTCGAGGATGCGGGTTGCCGACAAGTATGCGGAAGTCCGTTGCACCATAACCGAGATATTCGAAAGCAATCACCGACCCTATGGCTATCGTCGAATTCAGGCTTCGTTGACCAGGCAGCAGGTGAGCATAGGAAGCATAAAGCCCATGTCCAAGTAGCTGCGCCGTCCTGATCACCAATCGAATCAATGGCTCCCGTCAACTGACGTTGGACGTTAGATAAGCGTCGGCGTAGTGTTTAGTGCGATCTGACAGTAAGTAGGTCTGCCACGCTTATGTTTCCTGGGCCACGACAGCCAGTTCCCAGACGCAGAACGTGTCTTTGTGGGCTGAATTTTGTGGGAAAAGCTCAAAACCCTCTGTATTGCCGGCCTCGACGTAAAACTGGGTTTTCCATAGTTCGTTGTTTTCTTGCCACGTACAGAGCCCGAGAAAATAAAAATCTTCTCCGCATCGATGCAATTAAACAAAACCCAACTCTTGCGCCGATGGAATGCCGACAGATGTTGTCTGTCGGGCAACGAAATCATGGGCGAGATTGCGAATCGATCGTTCAATGGGTAGGTCGCTGCGGGCGATGTCATACCATTTCAGACGGCTGTTTGTAGAGGGGATGACACCGTGATAGTGAGTCGCCTTCTCGATATGAATATAGGCTGGGCTGACTTGCATGAATTCAGGCGTTTTGTTGGTTTTCCGACTCTGTCCCTTTACTCTGACCCCATATTTCTCAGCGCTTCAGAATTTGCAGAACCTCTTCCAGCTCACCGCGAATCTGGCGAATGATCTGGTGTGACCGGCTTACGTCGCTTTTCGCCTGATCGCCTTCCAACCGCTGGCGGGCACCGGTAATAGTGAAGCCCTGCTCGTACAGCAGACTTCGGATCTGGCGAATCATGATCACATCATGGCGCTGATAATAACGGCGGTTGCCGCGGCGCTTGACGGGTTTCAGATGCGGGAACTCCTGCTCCCAATACCTGAGCACGTGAGGTTTGACACCGCACAAGTCGCTTACCTCACCAATGGTGAAGTAGCGCTTGGCCGGAATCGCCGGCAGTTCGTTATTACTGCCCGGATCCAGCATAGGCTTCTACTCTCGATTTCAGTTTTTGACCGGGCCTGAACGTGACTACCGTTCGAGCCGAGATGGGAATTTCTTCACCGGTTTTAGGATTGCGGCCGGGTCTCTCATTTTTCTGGCGCAAATCAAAATTACCGAAGCCGGACAGCTTTACCTGTTCACCGTCTTCCAGCGACGTGCGAACGGTTTCAAAGAACGCATCGACAAATTCCTTTGCCTCGCGTTTGTTCAGTCCCACTTCTTCAAACAGCCTTTCGGCCAAATCCGCTTTAGTCAGCGCCATCCCTACCCTCGCAACTCCGCGCCCAATTGATCATGCAAGTGGGTAACCACCTTTTTCATGACTTCGTCTACCGTTTCATCGGTTAACGTTGATGCCTGATCTTGCATTACCAGCCCGAACGACAGACTGCGCTGGCTAGCGTCGATTCCCTGACCTGTATATTCGTCAAAAACCACAAGACTTGTCAATAAGTTACCCACGGTTTCTTCAACAATTTGCTGTATTTCACACCAGCGCACGCCATTATCGACAACCACGTTCAAATCTCGCCGGATAGACGGGTATCGTGACACTGGCAACGCTTTCGGCACTCTTCCGCCGACGATCGCTGCAAGATCGACCTCAAACGCAACGACAACCCCTCTACACCCGGCTTTTTTGACCCAGTTAGGGTGCATTGCACCGATCCAGCCTACCGCCTGCCCGTCTCGACAAACCTGAGCCTGCTGGCCTGGATGCAGCCAGGAAAATTCACCGGGCAGAAATTCGAACCGAGCCTCGCCCGCGCTCAAAGCTAACAGCCCCTGTAACCAGCCTTTGACATCAAAGAAATCCAGCTTGTCCTCAGTCCCCAGCCATTGTTCAGGCTGACGCAGGCCCGCAGCGACCACGCCAATACGATCAAGCTCACGAATGCTGCCGCCGTCCTCGGGCAGGAAGCACCGTCCGGTTTCAAATAGCGCCACTCGCGGCTGCTGGCGTTTCTGATTGTGCTCCAGCGCCTTTAACAGGCCGGGCAGCAAACTGGTACGCATGGTCGACAGCTCGCGGGACAGTGGGTTTGCCAGTTGCAGCGCCCCATCGTGTCCCATCATCGACAGCTCTTCCGGAGATCTGAAGCTGTAGGTAATGGCTTCGCTGATGCCAGCCTCATTTAAGACCTGGGCGACCCGTTTTAGTGAAACCGTAGCTTCGGGAATCGACACAGCGGGCAAATCGCCACCAGGTATGGCTTCTGCCAGTTGGTCGTAGCCATAGACCCTCGCCACTTCTTCGATTAAGTCCACTTCCTGGGCGATATCAAATCGACGGGGCTGTGGCGTCACTACCCACCCATCGTTGCCTGGTTCAATCGCCATGCCCAGAGAACGGAAGGTGGCGAGCACCGCTTCTTCGCTGACGCTGACCCCAATCAAACGGTCCAATCGCTGCCGGTTTAACGCAACCGGCTTGGGGCTCGGAATCTCCGGTTTACGAACGGCCTCAGTGATCGGACCGCACTTGCCGCCGGCAATGTCGATCAGCAGCGCACAGGCGCGTTCCATCGCTTGACGTTGGCCTGTGGGATCAACACCACGCTCAAATCGGTGGGCAGCATCTGAATGCACCCCTAGATCTCTTGCGCGACCGATGATGTCAGCGGGTTCGAACCAGGCGGCCTCGAAGAAAATATCCGTAGTGTCAGCGCTGACTGCGGACTCCAGGCCTCCCATCAGGCCGGCCATGGCAACTGGCTTGTCCTGATCGGTGATAACCAGCATTTTCTCGGTAAGAGAAACCTCCGTGCTATCCAGCAGCGTCAGGGCTTCTCCCTCGCGAGCCCAGCGAACAGAGACCGGGCCGGAAATCGCGGCTGCATCAAAGGCATGCATAGGCTGCCCCAGCTCCAGCATCACATAGTTAGTAACATCCACCACCGGGTGAATCGAGCGCAGCCCGCACCGACGCAGCTTTTCAGCCATCCACAGGGGCGTCTCGGCGCGATTGTTGACCCCGCGCACGACCCGACCAAGATAGCGAGGACAGGCGTTGGGATGATCCAGTAGAACTTCGCGTTGTTCATCACAAATAGCGTCGACAGGGTTGATTTTTAACGTTTTTAGCTCTTCACCCGTAAGCGCGGCAACATCCTGAGCAATACCCATCAGCGACAAACAATCGCCGCGGTTAGGGGTCAGGTCAATTTCGATACAGCTGTCGTCCAGCTGCAGAAAGTCGGTTAGTGCCGTACCCGGTACGCCGTCAGCGGGCAGCTCCATCAATCCGTCGGCGTCGTCTGCCAATCCCAGTTCGCTGGAAGAACACAGCATGCCTTGGGACGCCACACCGCGTAATTTCGCCGCCTTGATCACCATGCCGCCAGGCATGGTGGTGCCCACCGTTGCCAGCGGTGCCACCAGGCCTGCGCGGGCATTGGGCGCGCCACAAACAATCGTTATCGGTTTCGATTGGCCATAATCGACCTGACATACCTTCAGCTTGTCTGCATCAGGATGAGGCTGAGCGTCGGTAATCCGCGCCACAACCACACCACTGACCGCGCCGCCGACAGGCCCAACATCGTCGACTTCCAGCCCGCCCATGGTGAGGCGCTCGGCCAGCGCTTCAGCATCCAGGCTGACGTCGACATATTCCTTAAGCCAGTTGAGGCTAAACTTCATAAGCAGGAGCCAACCTAATGATATTAAACAAATTGGTTCAGCAATTTGATGTCGTTATCAAAGAGCTCTCGAAGATCCCTGATGCCGTATCGCAACATCGCAAATCGCTCAACACCCATGCCAAAGGCATAGCCGGTGTACCGCTGAGGATCAATCCCGCCGGCCTTCAGCACGTTAGGGTGCACCATTCCACAACCCAGCACTTCGAGCCAGCGCGGCTCGCTGCCGTCACCCAAATCCCAAAGAACGTCGAGTTCTGCCGATGGCTCGGTAAACGGAAAGTATGACGGCCGAAAGCGAATTGGCAGGTCGCGCTCAAAAAATGCGTTAGCGAAGCTGTGTAGATCGCCTTTCAAATTGGCCATCGACACGTTTTCGCCGACTAGCAGCCCTTCCACCTGGTGAAACATAGGGGAATGGGTTTGATCAGAATCGCTGCGGTACACCTTGCCAGGCGCAATCACCCGAATGGGTGGCTCCATGCGCTGCATGGCTCGGATTTGAACCGGCGATGTATGGGTTCTTAGCAAACGGCCATCGGCAAAGTAGAACGTATCGTGCATTGCCCTGGCGGGATGATGGGCGGGAAAGTTCAACGCCTCAAAATTGTGGAAATCATCCTCAATTTCGGGCCCGTCAGCCACCTCAAAACCCATTCGTGCCAAGACCTCAGTGATGCGGTTAAGGGTTCTTGTGATGGGGTGCACAGTGCCGGCTGTTCCGCGCCGACCTGGCATGGTGACGTCCACGCTTTCTGCGGCCAGAGTTTGGGCCATGGCAGCGGCGGCGAGCGACTCGCGGCGGGCATTGAGCGCCTGCTGCAGTTCGCCTTTCGCCTGATTAACCGCCTGGCCTCGCTCTTTGCGCACCGCCGGATCGGCCTTACCCAGAGACTTCAACAGGCCGGTAAGGCTGCCGGATTTGCCAAGAAAGGCCACGCGCACGGCGTCCAGCTGAGCCTCGTCTTCAGCCAAGGCAATCTGCGCCTGGGCCGAGCTCAATAGTTCGGTGATGTCTTCCACGTAGGGTCCTTAGGTCAGCCCCGTACCCGGGGCACGGGGCTGAGGGTAAGGATTAGGCGCTTAATACAGCTTTGGCTTTTTCCGCCACGGCTGCAAAGCCCGCCTTGTCGTGCACCGCCATGTCGGCCAAAACCTTGCGGTCCAGACTGATGTTGGCACGCTTCAAGCCGTTCATAAACCGGCTGTAAGACAGCCCACACTCACGGGCTGCGGCGTTAATCCGCACAATCCACAGCGCACGGAACTCACGCTTGCGTACTCGTCGATCCCGATACGCGTACTGAGCGGCTTTGGTGATGGCCTGATAGGCAACGCGATACACCTTACGGCGTGCGTTGTAATAGCCTTTTGCCTGTTTCAGGACTTTTTTGTGGCGCCGTCGGGCAACCACTCCACGTTTTACTCTAGCCATGCCTCAATCTCCTTATGCGTACGGAAGCATGCGCTTCACAGATTTAACATCGGCACTGTCAATTTGAGTGGTGCCGCGCAGGTTTCGCTTACGCTTCTGGCTCATCTTGGTCAGGATGTGTGAGGTGAACGCGTGCCCACGCTTGAAGCCGGAAGCCGTCTTCTTAAAGCGTTTCGCCGCGCCGCGATTGGTTTTCATCTTCGGCATGGTACTGCTCCATCTTGCTATTTATTTGACGTCGGCACGTGGCCCGAAGGCACTTTTATCCCTACATACCGCCGCGTATGTTCCCCTTCGAGGGGGAATTTTTACGTCGCAACTGGTGGCATCTGCCGCCAGCCCCAACGATTGTTCTAAAACATTCTTTGCGTTTACGTTTTTGGCGGTGACAACATCATCACCATCACCCGACCTTCCATCGCCGGTCGCTGCTCCACCACAACCTCATCACCCAGATCGGCTTCGATCCGTTGAAGAAGTTTGGTGCCGAGTTCCTGGTGGGCCATTTCTCGCCCCCGGAACCGCAGACTGACTTTCACTTTATCGCCCTGCTCTATAAAACGTCGCAAGTTGCGCATCTTGACCTGGTAATCGGCTTCCTCAGTACCGGGCCGGAACTTAATCTCCTTAACCTGGGTCTGCTTCTGCTTCTTCTTGGCCGCCTGCGCCTTTTTCGACATTTCAAAGCGGTATTTGCCGTAGTCCATAATTCGACATACGGGTGGTTCAGCGTTAGGTACAACCTCTACGAGATCAAGACCCGCTTCCTTGGCCAGCGCCTGGGCTTCTGCAAGGGGCTTAATACCCACCTGTTCACCGTCATCAGCAATGACCCGGACTTCCGGGGCCAGAATTTTCTCGTTACGCCGAGTCTGTTTATGTTGGGCGATTAGCTAGTCCTCCAAATTACGCGGCTATGCCGCGGGAATATGTCTTAATTACTCTTTCGTCAGCGCAATCTGGCGCGACGACACCTGCTCTTTCAATAACGCGCAAAATGCCTCCAGAGGCATTGCCCCCAGATTAGTTCCATCACGCAAGCGGACGGCAACGGCTCCGGTTTCTACTTCCCGATCGCCGATGACCAAGAGGTATGGCACCTTCTGCAAAGTGCGCTCGCGGATTTTAAAGCCGATTTTCTCGTTTCTCAAGTCACTTTCGACCCGAAACCCTTGGGACTCAAGGGTTTTTGTCACGTTTTCGCAATAATCGGCCTGCTTATCGGTAATATTCATCACCACAGCGTGCAGCGGACTGAGCCAAAGTGGCATCGCGCCCGCGTATTGTTCGATCAAAATTCCAATAAAACGTTCCAGCGACCCCAGGATGGCCCGGTGCAGCATGACCGGCACCACTTTGTTACTGGACTCGTCCACGTAGGTGGCGCCCAGCCGTCCGGGCATAGAGAAATCCACCTGCATGGTGCCACACTGCCAGACCCGATCCAGGCAGTCCTTCAGGCTGTATTCAATTTTCGGTCCATAGAAGGCGCCCTCGCCAGGCTGCAGTTCCCACTGGACGTTCTTGTCATCCAGCACCTTGGCCAAAGCGGCCTCTGCCTTATCCCACTGCTCGTCATTGCCAACCCGATTTTCCGGCCGCGTGGACAAGCGAACGATGATCTCATCGAAACCAAAGTCGTGATAAACCGATTCCACCAGGTCGTGGAATGCCGCGACTTCGCTCTCCACCTGCGCTTCGGTGCAGAAAATATGAGCGTCGTCCTGGGTGAAATTGCGCACCCGCATCAGCCCATGCAGCGCACCCGAGGGTTCATTACGGTGACAGGACCCAAACTCGGCCATGCGCAGAGGCAAATCCCGGTAGCTATGCAGGTTGCGGTTATAGACCTGCACGTGACACGGACAGTTCATCGGTTTTACTGCGTAGTCCCGGTGTTCCGATTCCGTGGTGAACATGTGTTCGCGGAACTTTTCCCAGTGGCCGGACTTTTCCCACAGCGTGCGATCAACAATCTGCGGCGTCTTGATCTCCTGGTAATGCTCACCGCGCAGGCGCTGGCGGATGTAGGTTTCCACTTCCTGCCAGATACGCCAGCCATGATCGTGCCAGAACACCATTCCGGGCGCTTCTTCCTGCATGTGAAACAACCCTAGCTGAGTGGCCAGGCGACGATGGTCGCGCTTCATGGCCTCTTCCAGCCGGTGCAGATGGGCCTTCAAATCTTTCGAATTGGCCCAGGCGGTGCCATAAATGCGCTGCAGCATTTCGTTGTTGGAGTCGCCACGCCAGTAGGCGCCGGCAAGCTTCATTAACTTAAACGCCTTTAATTTGCCCGTATCCGGTACGTGGGGGCCTCGACACAGGTCGATAAAGTCTCCCTGTCGATAGAGCGAGATGGCGTCTTCACTGGGAATACTGGCAATGATCTCGGCTTTGTACTTCTCCCCCATCTCAGAAAAGAACTGCACCGCCTCGTCTCGTCCCATTTCCTGGCGCTCAACCGGCAGCTGTTCCTTGACGATTTTGGCCATTTCCTTCTCAATCCGCTCAAGGTCTTCTTCACTGAAGCCGTCGGGAAAAGAAAAGTCGTAGTAAAAACCATCAGTAATCACCGGCCCAATGGTGACTTGGGCTTCGGGATACAGCCGTTTTACCGCCTGTGCCAGCAGGTGCGCCGAAGAGTGACGAATGACCTCCAGGCCCTCATCATCCCTTGCTGTAACAATGGCCAGCTGCGCGTCTTCAGCAATGGTGTGCGACGTGTCCACCATCTCGCCGTTCACCTTGCCGGCGAGCGCCGCCTTGGCAAGACCCGGACCGATATCAGACGCCACATCGAACACGCTGACCGGGTGGTCAAACTGTCGCTGGCTGCCGTCGGGAAGCGTGATGGTAATCATGATGTGCTAAACCTGTTTTTCCTGGCCGGAGTCTCACCCGCCTTATCCTAAATTTCGCCCACAAAAAAAGGGCGCCCAGCGCCCTTGGTAAACCTTACCTGGGCGACGGATGTCAGGTCACGGTAGTGAAAGTCGTTTCCATGGGACCGAGTTTAACGCGTTGTCGGCGGGATTGGGAGTGGTGGGCGATACTGGAGTTGAACCAGTGACCTCCGCCATGTCAAGACGGCGCTCTAACCAACTGAGCTAATCGCCCCCAACCAAGGCGGGGAAAAGTACCACAGTGACCTACGTTGGCCAACCAATTTCAACAAAAAAACTGCCCCGAACCTAGTAACGCTGGAACCACCACAATGTGAGGCCCTGGTGGCGAATTAGGCCCTTGAAGGAAGTAAAGCGGGTCCTGGAGGCTAGACGGCATTCCCTTTCGACGGCGAAAATTCGCGATCGCCGCAGATTGGGGTTATCGGTAGAGGAAAATAGCAAGGCTATTTGACGAGGGCGATAGGCACAAGCTGCGGATGAACGCGGATTTGCAGCTCGAAAGGCAATGCCGTCTAGCCTTCTGGGGAGCCATTCCTTCAAGGGCCTAATTCGTCACCAGGGCCGGGCTATCGGCACTGACTTCGATCAGGCGATGCTGGGTTCAGGGGCAATACTCCGAGGGCGGGGACGTTAATACCTGCGGTTATCGGATGACTCCCTGCGGTCCGTTTTACTCCGACAACCGCAGGTATTAACGCCCGCGCCCTCTCCCATCGGGGTAGTTTTTTTGGGGGTGGCTTTGTTTAGCTTCCCAGGGTGGCTGCCCTTACGGCCTCGATTTCATCGCGGACGCCTGCGGCCTCTTCGAACTCCAGATTGGAGGCGTGTTCGTACATCTGGTTTTCCAACTCCTTAATGCGCTTGGCTGCGTCCTCGGGGGATATGGCGTCGTATTTGGAGGCAGACTCGGCGACTCTTGCGCCACGCTTGTCCCGGCCTCGGCCTGGGGTGGGTGCAGCGCTGCGGGCGCCTTCCATGATGTCGGCGATCTTCTTTTGCACGGTTTGGGGTTCAATGCCGTGCTCTTCATTGTGAGCCACCTGTTTCTCACGACGACGGTCCGTTTCCTGGATCGCTGCGTTCATGGAGCGGGTGATTTTGTCGCCGTACAGAATGGCTTTGCCGCGGACGTTTCTGGCGGCTCGCCCAATGGTCTGGATCAGTGACCCCTCGGAACGCAGAAAACCCTCTTTGTCAGCGTCCAAAATGGCCACCAGGGACACCTCAGGCATATCCAGCCCTTCGCGCAGCAGATTAATGCCCACCAATACGTCAAACTCTCCCAGCCGCAGGTCTCGGATAATTTCTACCCGCTCAACGGTATCGATATCAGAATGCAAATAACGCACCCGCACACCGTGTTCGGTGAGATAATCGGTGAGATTTTCCGCCATTTTCTTGGTGAGCGTGGTGACCAATACCCGGTCACCCCAGGAGGTGCGTTCTCCTATTTCCGACAATAAATCGTCAACTTGGGTGCCTACGGGCCGAACTTCTACTTCAGGGTCAATCAAGCCGGTAGGGCGCACGACCTGCTCTACCACGGTGCCAGATCGGTCCAGTTCGTATTCTCGCGGGGTGGCTGACACAAAAATTGTTCGTGGCGCCTTGGATTCCCACTCCTCAAACGTCATGGGGCGATTATCCAGCGCTGAGGGCAGACGGAAGCCATATTCCACCAGGTTTTCCTTGCGCGATCGATCACCGCGGAACATCGCGCCAATCTGCGGCACACCCACATGGCTCTCGTCCATCACCAGCAAAGCGTCAGCCGGCAAATAGTCGAATAAGGTGGGTGGCGCCGCGCCGGGCTCGCGGCCCGTCAGGTGGCGAGAATAGTTTTCGATGCCCTGGCAGTAACCCAATTCATTCATCATTTCCAGGTCAAACTGGGTGCGTTGTTCAAGGCGCTGAGCCTCCAGCAGTTTGTGGTTGCCGCGCAGTTGGTCCAGGCGCTCCTTGAGCTCCGCCCGAATCGTGTCTACGGCGTTAAGCACAGTCTGGCGACCCGTAACGTAGTGGGATTTGGGATAAACCGTCAGTCGGGGCAGTTTCTTCAGTACCTCGCCGGTGAGTGGATCAAACACCGCGAGGTTTTCCACTTCATCGTCAAACAGCTCAACCCGCACCCCTTCCAGCGCCGAATCGGCGGGGAAAATGTCTATAATTTCTCCACGCACCCGATAGGTTCCCCGACGTAACTCCAAGTCGTTACGGGTGTACTGCATCTCTGCCAGGCGGCGCACCAGCGTTCGCTGATCGATTTGGGTTCCCCGGTTGAGGTGCAGCACCATGGAAAAGTACTGCTGAGGATCACCCAGCCCATAGATGGCTGAAACCGTCGCAACAATCAGTGCATCTTTGCGCTCTAGCAGCGCCTTGGTGGCGGACAGGCGCATCTGCTCGATGTGCTCGTTAATCGATGCGTCTTTTTCGATAAACGTATCGCTGGAAGGCAGATAGGCCTCAGGCTGGTAATAATCGTAATAGGAAACAAAGTACTCCACCGCGTTATTGGGAAAGAACTCCTTGAATTCTCCGTACAACTGGGCTGCCAGCGTCTTGTTGGGCGCCATCACAATGGTTGGACGCTGTACCGCAGCCACCACATTGGCAACGGTATAGGTTTTGCCCGAACCGGTTACCCCAAGCAGGGTTTGGCATTGCAGGCCAGCCTCGAACCCGGCAATCAGGCCCTTTATTGCCGCAGGTTGATCACCCGCCGGTGAATAACTGGAAATCAGCTCAAACTTTTTGGTGTTTTCCAACGTCTAGATCCATCTCAATGCAGCCCGATAGTTTAACCCGAGTGGATCAATCATTGCCCGTTGCTGGCCCAAAATCACCGATAGGCTCTTGGCGCCAGGCTGGTCCGTGCTGTGGTATTTTTAGGGTCTTTGGTCAAAGGTGCTATCAGCGTGGAACTCAGCTCCCGAATCAGTCGCGTCCAACCCTCAGCAACCATCGCTTTTACCCGCAAGGCGTTGGCGATGAAACAGGCCGGGCGCCCGGTTATTTCTTTGAGTGCAGGTGAGCCCGACTTCGACACACCGCAGCATATCCTTGAGGCCGCCAAAGCGGCCATCGCCCAGGGCCAAACGCGATATACCGCTGTGGATGGCACCGCTGAACTCAAACAAGCGATCAGCGATAAGCTGATGCGCGACGGTATGTCCTACGGGCCCGACCAGATATTGGTAACCAGTGGCGCCAAACAGGCCCTGTTTAACGCGATGCTGGCCATTCTCAACCCCGGCGACGAGGCGGTGATTCCCGCACCCTACTGGGTTTCATATCCGGATATGGTGAGGCTGGGCGATGGCGAGGCGGTGATTGCCCCCTGCCCTGCTGACAGCGGCTTCAAATTGTCGGCGTCAAACTTGCGCCAGGCGATCACGGAGCGCACTCGCATGCTGGTCCTCAATTCTCCCGGCAATCCCACTGGGCGCGCTTACACAAGGGACGAATACAGTGCCCTGGGACAGGTGCTCGAACAGCATCCTAAAATCTGGATTTTGTCCGACGAAATCTACGACGCCATCTACTGGGGTGACGAACCGGTTACACCATTTTTGAGCGCTTGCCCGCAACTGGCAGACAGAACACTGGTCGTCAATGGCGTGTCGAAAGCCTACGCCATGACCGGCTGGCGAATTGGCTACGGTGCGGGGCCAAAAGCCCTGATAACGGCGATGCGAAAAATTCAGGGGCAAAGCACGTCGAACGCCTGCTCAATTTCTCAAGCCGCCGCGGTGGCCGCTCTCAACGGCGACCAGTTGTGCGTCAGTCAGATGAATGAGGCTTACCAGCGCCGTCACAACCTGATGCTTGACGGGCTCAACGCCCTGCCGGGCGTTCGGTGCCTGCCAGGCGATGGCGCCTTCTACCTGCTGCCAGACTTTACCCAGGCCAGCAGGTCCATGGGGCTTTCTGATGACATCGAAATGACCAACCGGATATTGGAACAGGCGGAGGTGGCCATGGTCCCTGGTACGCCCTTCGGTGCTCCTGGCCATATTCGCATTGCTTACGCCACTTCGGACGAAAACCTCCAGGAGGCACTCAACCGGCTGGCCCGTTTTCTTACCTGATATCGCTGACAAAACCCTACATTAGCGCGGCCTTGCGTACCGCAGACTTCGCGGGGAAGTCGCTGCATGCTGCTAATCCGACAATGACACGGTTTAGCAGGCATTCTGATGGCACGAGCGAACTCTGGGCTATCCCTCATCGAATTATTGGTCACCCTATCCATCGTGGGTCTGATTGTGGGCGCAGGAGTGCCGACCTTCGCAACGTTACTGGCCCAACAAGAGGTTCGTAGTGCCCACGGAAGGCTCTTCCGACACTTGAGTATGGCCAGACTGGAGGCAGTCAACCTGGGACAACAAACAGTTCTTTGCCCCAGTTTCGATGGCCAACGATGTTCAGGGCACAGCGAATGGCAACAAGGCTGGCTAAGTTTTGTAGATATCAACCGCAACCGGCTTCGCGACCCGGCGGAACGCGCGCTGGGTGCAGGGTCTCTGTCTGGCGGCGTTTCGGTCAGGACTTCTCGAGCACGGCGCGCCATACGCTTTTTGCCCAACGGCGGGTCGCCCGGAAGCAATCTGACATTCACTATTTGCCATGCTCAGGGGGTCAATCCTCGGGCAATAATTTTATCCAATGCCGGTCGCGCGAGAAGCAGCTCCACTCGACCTGACGGAAATCCATTGATCTGTGCTTGACGCCAGCGTGCAAATTGCGGAAAATCGCCCGCCTTATTCCCCGGTAGCTCAGTTGGTAGAGCAGCTGACTGTTAATCAGCGGGTCGGCGGTTCGAGCCCGTCCCGGGGAGCCATAAGACAAAACACGGTTGCCCCTTGGGCAGCCGTTTTTTTTGGCCTGCAGGTTTGAACCTGTCCGGCCTAAACATATGGCAAGTTGATCAGTAGCTTGCGATAATCGCCCTGTGATTCATTTTAATCCATTATCGTCATGAGCCTACTGGACCAGTTGGAACAGCAGGCCCGCGAGCGACGCCAGCGCGAGCAGAAAGAAAGCAACCAGGTCACGGAGCAAAGCGAGTTTTACAAAACTCACACGGCTCCGGCCATGCGCAACACCTTTGAATACCTGAAGAAACTGAGTCAACATTTAGGTTTTCTGGACCACGAACAGGCGGTCAACTATCACATCCCGCACTACGGGGACGTCAGCGCTAAAATCGACGCTGAGTTCACTGTTGCTCTGTCAACCGAGAAAGGTCGGCGCAGTGAAATAAAAGTCGTGGCGACTGGACATATCGACAAATCGGCATCGCCAGAAACCACGTTAAATCTCCAGCAAGCTGATGTGGTCGACCAATTCGTTCGAGACTATTCGTTGCATGGCGACAAACGGCTGGTGAAAGCGTCCGGCGGGGAAACGGTCGGAGCCACCTACCGAATTCACGGCAAGATATTGCTGCAGGGCACCATTCGGGCCCGATTCGATGAAGAACACATCGAAATGGAGTTTGTGAATTATGGTGGGTTGAATCAGCACCGGCGACGAGCCGACCCAAGAAACGTCAACGACGATTTTCTCGACAAACTCGGCAAATTTCTTATCGGCGAAGACCTGAGTCTGTTTTCAGAAACACTTCCAAGTGGCGTCAGGTCGCAGATTCAGCAAACCATTCGAAAAGACCATGAAGCGAAAAAGCTGGAAATGCTGGAAAACGAAATTGCTGACCTTGAAGACGAAGAAAAGCGATCATCAACGCTTTCCGGGCGTCTGTCACAAAGACTGTCTGCGTTGAGTCGTAAACTCAAAGGTGAGGGTTAAGCCCCCGTCAGTCGTCTTCAGTGCATGTTCATCTAATTGCTCTACGCTGAAATCTGCTGGGGTCTGGTGGAAAGCGCCATCCCGTAACAGGAGTGAAATAGCACATGAGCGGCACAACCTGGATCACCCTATGGCTCAGCCTGAGCCTGATTTATCTTCTGCCCACGTTCATAGCGGCCTACCGCCACGCCAACAGTCTGTGGGCCATTGCCGTGCTGAATCTGCTCTTTGGATGGACTTTGGTGATGTGGTTTGGCGCGTCTTTGTGGGCCATAACCGACAAAACGGCTCCCCGCTAAGCCCGAGCTCACTGAGCCTGTCATCAGCAACGTGATGCAAGCGGCCACAGGCGCACCTGGGGGCGCGACCCAGAGCAAATTTGCTGAGCGCCGAAAATTGGCCGAGAATCCCCCCTTGTCTCAACCGACCCTATAAATGATGGCTAATCCATATTCGGCTGAACGGCTGCTGGAATTTCTGAAAGAGTCTGCTATGGCGGGTCATATCAATCCTGCCACCGCACGCAGCAGACGCAACGCCGCAGAGCAACTTTTATCTCAACTAGCCGAGCAGGAGTCCCATGATCTGCGCGAATTGGATGTCGACCAGCTTTGTGCGCGATTTCACAAGCTCCAGGGCAGCACCATTCGCATGGAAACTCTGGACATCTATGGCAGCCGACTGAAAGCGGCGTTAAGCGATTTCCTTACCTTCACCGATGCCCCGGACGGGTTTACGCCAATAGCGACGGAGACTCGCCAACTGCGGCGACGTAACGACAGCAGCCCATCTTGCGGCACAGAGGAACAACAGGCGCTTGAGCAAATAAAATTAAGTACCCTGCAGCAGCCCCCAGACCTTTTGCCCATTCCCCTGCGGGCAGATTTAGTGGTTTACGTGCAAAATTTGCCGCTGGATCTCAGTGAGGGAGAAGCGAAAAAAATCGCCAATATTATTCAGGCTTTCGCAGGCGATGATACCCAATGAAACGGTATATCCTGATTGCGCCTTTGGCGCTGTTCGGCATCAGTGGCCTGGGCCTTTACTGGTATTTCATTCAACCGGGCATCGAGGGCGCTTTCCACGACAACCTGGTGCCGGAACTGATTGGGTTCTGCATCGAGGGTTTTTTTCTGGTCGGCATCCTGTCGTTTTTTCAGCAGTCCAGAGAACATGAACGCCGACGAGCTCTGTGGCTGAGTTTGCGCGGCTCGTTGCGAGACATACTCAGCCACCTGGACATCGCTTTTTTGGCAGCCAACGCCGAGCCCGCCAATACCAAAGCCTTGGAGTCCAACCCCCAGGTCATCTCTGCTCTGCTAACGTCGTTGCAGGAACATGAACTTGAACTGGAGCCAATGGTTCAGGTGAAAAAGGCTGCGATAGAAGCGCTACCTCTGACCCGAGATTTGATCCCCGTAGCCGCTCAGCTCAGCGCTGCACACATGCATTGGTGGATTGCCATTTCCGACGCCATGCGCCAACTGTCGCTGGCCGACGAACGTGCTCTGGTAGAACGCAGTGTGTATCAGATCTTAGTTAACCTGCAGGAGTTTGACGGGCTGGACCTTTAGCCAACCAGCATTCGAGTAAAGTCCGGCCAGTATCGCTAGTTTACTAACGGGACCAACACTGCTCAAAATCACTGGTTCCGGTATGGGTTTTCTGCCCCAATTCGTTGATACCGTAATTACCGCAACGCACGTCGTCCGCCTGGTTACCCAAACCGGTCGCTGTCAGCGCGTAAGTTGACGCCGTCACAACCCCGGCGACGTTGTACCAACCGCCCTCCGAATCAAACCCTCCGACAACCTGGGCAAACGTGTCGCAGTTTGCGTTGTTGTAAACGCCGAACCGGGTGAAACATCGCTCCAACCCTTGAGCCGCCTGAGTTAGTGATGTTTTAGCCTCACTTCGGCGAGCACGCTCGGTGAATTCGGCGTAACCGGAAATTGAAATGCCTGCCAAGATAGCGACGATTGTCACCACTATCAGCACTTCAATGAGCGTAAATCCTTGTTGCTGCATGCTCAAACCTCTTGTTAATTCACTGCCCCCCTAACCGTGACGGGTTAGGGGGAGCAAAATGGGTAATATGCTTGCTGAAGCGCAGAACGGTCAATAAGACTCTTTCTGGCCCCACCTGGCGCGACCCTCACGTGTACAACCGATAACGATCTTGCTGCGCGTCACAGGGTCAATGATAACAACTGGCCGAGAGCCGCGGTCACAAGAGGACAAAATAGGATCGTCTGGCTCGGACGCACAGGACGCGTCACCCGGATTGAGGATACAGAAACATCCTGGGTCGCTTGGATTGGCATAACAGCCCTGCACTTGCTCCTCACCCGTCTGGTCGATCACTACCGGTGGCACCAGCGGCGCCCCCGTCGTGAGTTCGAGTCCTACGCAGTCGGTGCAGGTTAACGCCGTGGTGGTTAACGCCGCTTCTCCCGAAAATGCATCTAAGATATACAGCCGGGGTATGCCGCCCGGCAAACAGGGCGTGTTCGTCGGCTCAAAGGTGGTAAACAAGAGCGTGCCAAATTCCACCCTGGGGGTTGCAACAACCCTTTCGCCCGTTGGATTGGCCACATCTAACGCCAAATCAATAAACCATCCCGTCCCCAACCGACCGGGAATGGTCGCAGGATCAAAGCGACGCACCACAAACCCGCTGTCCGTGAACTCCTGTTGCAGCCGAATATCCACTAAATCTGCGCGAGTACCCGGGCTGCCGATATTGAAATCTGCCAGCGGGTCTAAATCTGGCCGGTCCTCAACCACCGTATAGAATGTCCTCAACTGGGGATTAGCGGACACGGTGGCATCACTCTTTTCGAAAAATTTGCCAGTTCCGAAGTAAACCACAACATCGCCGCTCGGGTTACGCACCAGGGTGGGTGCTGCCGTAATCGGCTGACGCACGCCGTTTCTATCTCTGGCAATAAATAGCGGTTGAGGGTCTCCACCAGAGAGGAACGCCGACCTCCAATTGGAGGGGCTGGGGTCCGACAGATCAAATTTCCACATGTTGCCCTGCAAGTCGCCGGCATAGACACTGGCTACGGATAACCCACCGTCGCCGCTGATTTCCAAACGAGGAGATCCGAGGCCCGCTGGATTTGCGTTACTGCCCTGCTCGGTGGCGATCTTGGCCAGCAAATTGCCGTTAAACAAATCAAACACAAACAAAAAGCCGTCGTTGTTCTGACTGTTGTGGCCGTTATTAATAATCGCCACCCAGGTCCCATCTGCCGTTCGGGTGATGATTGGACGGCCGAAGGTCAGGCCCAAGTCGGGGTCGTCATCAGAGTTAAATTCCCACAGAATGTTCGACGCATTAAACGCGTTGGGATTTGTCACATCCAGCGCGTACAGCCCACGACCGCCGGCGCCAAGCCCGCCAACCAGCACCGTGCGCCAACTGCCGTTATAGGCATCAGCAACCGTTGGGGTGTCGTCCACATAGAACTCGTGCAGGTAGTCGGGATTGCCAAGCTCCGGCAGCTTGGGGATGACGGTTCTGGGCACAAAGCCAAACAGCTCGGCTCCATCTTCTGCATTGAACGCATGCAGCATGCCGTCATTCGCCCCAACAAAGACCGTCAACGGCCTGGTGAATTTAGGGCCATCAACGTAGGACACGTAGGCACTACCGCCACCTTCTCCTGCCGGCAGACGGTTCCACCCCTCATTACCTGGGCCAGACACAATTGGCTCCGAGTTAACGATGTCGCCCAGCACGTTGTCTCGCTCACGCAAAGGCGCACCTTCCAAAGTATCGTCGCCTTTAATGAAATCGATAAACTGATTGGCGTTAAACGCCGGAGACCCGCTACCCAAATCAACCCCAAGAACGCTGTCCAGGCTAGCCGTAACGGCGGTTTGCGTGGCAGTGCTTAGGTCGGTGAAGTCGTCAAACAATACGCCGCCGGAATCGTTTGTGGTGTACACCACGCGTTCGGCTGTTCGGTTCTTCAGCTCTTCTTCGGCTGACCAGATGTTGCCGCCGCTCAGGTTCAGCGCCACCAGATCGCCGGACCAGTCAAAACTGTCAAACGCCGCTTGATAAAGGCGACTGGCGGTGGTCAGCCGCGTTGAGGTTGCCGTTAGGGCCGTAGTAGGCCTGGAACGCGCCACAATATCAGCCAGCGCCGTCTGGAACCGCTCCGCAATTTCCGTGGGAGTTGCCGCATTAAGCATCAATCCTCGACCATTGACCGCCGCGTGGTAAAGATCATCAATCTGGCTCGGGTCCCGATTGCCGTTGGTGTTAGGCCAGGTTGGCGGGGTGGTGTAGGCATCCTCAACTTCGTTGTAGGTGACGTTGAATATGGTGCCCGTTCCGTTGAGCACCACCATGTAGGTGTTCATGTGCAAATCGGTATTGCAATCCAACGGCGTTGGCAAAGTCGCTGTATCGCAGTCTCTGGGAATGCTCACCAAGCCGGTGTTTTCCGGAGGAAAAGCTAAGGCGGAAGCATCAAAGTTTTCGTAGTAATCCATGGCGATGTCGGCGATCGTACTCCCAAAGCCATCAGCGTAGGGCGCACCCTCACCGCCATCCACATTCCCAACGTTGGGTCCGTTGGTCACTGAAAAGCCGTCGGTAAACATGACCGCAAAGTTTTTCTGGCACTCGAACTCAACAACCGGGTTGGTGGTACGTTCAAATTGACGTCCCGCATGATTCAACGCATCGCGGTTAGGCGTTCCGCCGCCAAAATTCTCCCCCACGATATCGGCCAAAAACAAATCTCGCTCGTCGATGGCCGGATTATTATCAAACTCGCGCATGTTGACCGTATTGCGATTGTTAATCGTGAAGTATCCAACGTTCATGCCCAGCGGAAGATCCACAAAAGCACCCACGATGCCATTCCGCACCGACAGGTGTCGCTTACGGTAGTAACTGAACCAGTTGGCAAAGTTCTGCATTTCGGGTGTACCGCCGCCAATCGCTGTTCGAACCAGGCAACTGCCGTCGGGCCCAAGGGCATCTACGGTGCCGGTTACAGCGCCCAGTGCGCTGGGTGCCCGCTCAAACAGCTTATAGTTGGCAGGTACCGGGGTGTCACATGAACCGGTGATGACGGTTGGCGCCACCGGCGGGATCGTCACGGGCGGAACAATGGTGATGGTGTAAGTACCCGTGTCTACCGGCGTGTAGTAAAACGCCGGATAGTAGTCGATTCCTCGTTCTTGACGACCGTTACCCCACGCCGCGTCGCCAGCTTGGGTAATCCACCCGTTGTTGGCACCGTTTCGGTATCGGGTACCGTCAGGAATCACCATGTCCCGTTGGAAGTGAAAACCTTCGTTGGTAAATTCAAAGTCCGAGGTCAAATTGTGCAGCCGGCCCGAGTTTCCCGTTGAACCCGATGGATCGGAAGGAGCCACGGTTGGGTCAATATCGTTAAACACCTGGGCGCCAAAATCAGGCCACGGCTCATAGGTTTGGGTTGGGTCGTAATAGCCGTTGTTGTAAGCCGCTGAGCGCATGAATGCGAACTGCGGAAACGGCGGAAACACGTAGTGCCCGCCATTCGGGCCTTCGGTGAAGGGAAACACGTAGGAGTACTTATCACCGGCGGTGCCGAAAAACAGCGTGCCAGTGTTATCCACAAACGAGTCCGTGTTGTCTCCCTGCCAATACAGCGAACCGTCATTGGTGGGGGTGATGGTCTCAAAGGACATGGACCCGGAATCGTCTAAAACCACAATCACGTTGCTCTTGACGTTTTGAAACACCACCAACGGCTGATTGGCAATGTCCAGCTGGGCCCACGCCTGACCACTGGTGAAGCATGACGCAGCCAGGCCCAAAAGCAGCCCCATTTTTGTCGCTATAGAAGCGTTTTTCATTTCAAACTCCTAACGGCCGAATCAACAGCGATCCGGCGTCTTGATCAGTCGCTGTTGTAATGGAAAGTGGTAACAACAATGTCTTTGGCGCGTCCGGCAGGACCTTCTGAGTAGCCGTAAACCAAAAAGGTGTTGGATCTGGAGGCACCCTGAGTTTCAAGCTGCCGCGGAATTGCACAGGGCGCTCCACGTCCGCCCACATCCGTCATTTGGATGACCTGGTAACGGTTTTCACCACGATCGGTATGAACGTCGGCAGGCTGCGGCCAAGTAGTGGCATTTTGATCCGTCATCAATCTGACACCGGCACAGTCGTAGAGAGGCGTGCCCAGGTCCCCCAACGGAATGGCGACGATACCGGCAAAGGTTCCGGTAATCGCTCCTTCAGCGAGGCGAGTTTCCGCCTGGCGAACAATATCTTCAGCCGTTTGAAATGCCAGGGCGGTTTCACGCACGTTGCCGGACATCTTTTCCTGCATTGTGCTGCCCTGCATGGACGATACCGAAATAAGCGTTAACACCAGCAGCATCATCATTCCCATAAGCAGGGCCACGCCGCGCTGTCGGCCAGGAAAAACTCGTTGATTAAATTTCATGGTCATTTGCCTAATTGACGTTCACACGATTGCGCACCGCAACCGTTGTCGAAAACACCTGCCGCAGCCGCGAGTCATCCACCGGGTCAATGGTGGTTCCGTTCAGGGTGTAAACCTCTTCATCAATCTCGAGATCTGCGTTTTGAGTGGAGCGAATGAGCAGGGCTACCCGAATAGCCACCACGTCTCTCGAAGAGGTCACCAGGTGGGGTTCCAAATACGTCACCGCACCCAGATTATCGGATTGACCAAACAGCACCTGCATGTTTTCAACGCCCTCAATAATCTCTTCCGGCACTCTGTCGGTGCCATAGTTCACCTGAAACAATGCGGGTTGGCCGCCGGCATTGACCCCGACAAAAAACATCATGGAGTTCACCGGTAGAATCTGAGTAGTGTCGCTGACGTCAGGGTCCATCAATGCCGGCAGGTTACCTGGCACCGTGCCACCGTTATTCAGCGACAGCACAGGGCTTCCGACGTTGGTTCGTTGAAACACCGTATTTGTCCGGCAATTTGAGGAAATCACCAATCTGCCTAGCGGAAAAATACTGTCAATTTCTGCTTGAGACAGCGGTGCGGCAGCCGTCGATCTGCAGTCCATCGGATAATTCAGTGAAAGATCGGCCGCGGCAACGTCGTAATCGCACCCGGTAATTTGGTCTACCGAGGCGGAATATTTAATGATCAACACGTCGCTGCCCGGAACCGCATTGTCCACAACGGTTTGGGGTACTGCCATCAGGCCAAAGCCCGTTGAATAATCGCCTGCGCTGACTGCGCCGGTTCCTAAGGGCGCCGGTAGCGGATACGTGTCGTCCAAATCGGTGCCCGCATGCTCGAAACCCACAATCGCATCATTCATATCATGCACCGCGGCCTCGTAGCCCGCTGCGCCAGTATTCAGCGCAGAATCAACGACATTCGTATTCAAGCCCGTGCAGTAGTCAAGTCGACCGGCAGGAAGCAATCGCGGTTTCAATATCTCAATGGCAAACCGACCGGCTTCCTGCACTCTGGCAACAGACTGCTGCGTTCGATAAGCCTGGGATGTGGAGTAAAAAACCTGCCCCACTCCACCCAGCACCAATATCCCCAGCAGAATGGCGATCATCAGTTCGATCAAACCAAACCCGCCCACCTGCTTCTTTGTAATGTGGGTTGTCGTCATATCCGTGTGTCCATTTCAAACCACCGAAGATCAACGTCGGTGGAGTCATAGCCAGCCGCAGTAGAGTCTGCAGCCGACGTTCCCCGTTGAACGGTGTCAGCCCACCGAATGCGCACCGCGACCTCGCAGTTGACATTGTTGCAGGCAAGCGCCGCGCCGCCGGGCTGGGTTATTTCCAGTATTCCGTCAGGCAGACTGGCTGCCACCTGGTTTTGCCAAACCGCCAGCTGGGCCGCCGTGGGCCCGCCACGACGGACAATTTCGAGGCGGTTTGCGCGCAGCTGATCCAGTATCTCGTAAGAGATGTTGGTCGCCTGGGTGCGGTTATAAGCGTTGGCACTTGAGCGCAAGGAAATGCCCTGAAGGCCTGCCAGCCCCAGTAACCCCACCGACAGAACCACCACAGCCACCAATACTTCGATCAGTGTGGTGCCACGTTCATTGCTGAATTTCTTTTGGGCGTAACTCATGGACACACATTCCTCACAACGTTGATCGCACCGGTTCGACTGATATTGATGTTGCGGTTGTTTTCACCTTTGCAGTTATCGGCCAGCACATTGACGGTGTAGTTGCCCGCCAGCCATCCAGACGCCTCAAACTGCAGAGGATCGTTGGAAAATGTGAAGGTAAGCTGGTTGGCGCCCTCGTAGGACCGCAGCAGTTCGTCAACGCCATCGTCAAAGTCGCCGTCGTCGTTGCCGTCCATCCACAATTGAAAACCCGTGTTGTAGTCACCGTCCATGGAACGCAGCGATACTGGCCAGCCGCGGCTCAACGCCTCTGATCGCCCCAAAGTGACCGCCCCGATCAGGTTGTTCACTTCCGTGGTGGTTCGTTGGCCCTGAATGAACTGGTTAAAACTGGGCACTCCTGCGGCAATGAGGATAGCCAGTACCGACAAGGTCACCATGAGCTCGACCAATGTGAAACCGTTTGATTTATTCATGACGCGTATTAATAGGTAAGTTCCCCTTGGCCCTCAAGGGAAGTCCGATAACTGGTTTTTATTGTCATCCAGGCGGTTTATCGATATTGACAAGCGCCTTGGAACCGGCCAATTTGCGCCAAATGCAAACTACTGTTACCTCCTGGAAAGACGGCTTGTGGCATAACAACCCGGGTTTGGTTCAGCTGCTGGGCCTGTGCCCGCTGCTGGCCGTCACTACCCATGTTGCCTACGGCTTGGGACTCGGCATCGCCACGACGGCGGTGATGGTGCTCAGTTCTGCTGCCGTGTCGATCATGCGTCGCTGGATCAATGCTGAAATCCGCATCGCGGTATTTGTGCTGATCATTGCCACTGCCGTGACCCTGGCCGAACGACTGTTCATGGCATGGGCGTTCAGTCTGTACTCTGCCTTAGGCATCTTTTTACCGCTGATCGTCACCAATTGCGCCATCCTGGCCAGAGCCGAGGCCTTTGCCTCTCGCCAGCCGCTGGGCCCATCTGTGGCGGATGGACTCTTCATGGGCGCTGGCTTCACCCTCGCGTTAGTGACAATGGGCGCAGTTCGCGAGCTTATCGCTCAGGGAACGCTGCTGGATCGAATGGAGTTGCTTTTTGGCCCGGGTGCAGCGGCCCTCGAAATAACCCTGCTGGAGAGCGACGGCATGTTGCTGGCCGCACTGCCACCTGGAGCATTCATGGCATTGGGGCTGTTGGTGGCCGCTCATCGAGCCCTGCAAGCCAGAATAAAAACTCCGTCGACCAGTCAACCCTCATGAAAAAAGCCCACGTCACGGCCATGTTCGAAGCGCTGGAGCAACAAAACCCCTCACCGCAAACGGAACTTGAGTACGATTCACCCTATCAACTGTTGATTGCAGTATTGCTTTCGGCCCAGGCGACTGATGTTGGCGTCAACAAAGCCACCAAAGGCCTTTTTGCCTTGGCCCCAACGGCCGAGGCGATGGTGGCGTTGGGTTTGCAGCGCATCAAGCAGGAAATCCGCACCATTGGCCTGTTCAACACCAAAGCGGCAAATCTACTGAAAACCAGCGAAATACTGGTGCAATCCCATAACGGAGAAGTGCCCGAGAGTCGCGAACAGCTGGAGGCGCTTCCCGGGGTCGGGAGGAAAACCGCTAACGTCGTGCTCAATACAGCCTTCGGCCACCCCACCATGGCGGTAGACACCCATATATATCGCGTGTCCAATCGGACGGGATTGGCACCGGGCAAAACGCCGTTGGCAGTCGAAAAAGCCCTGTTGAAAGCCATTCCTGGCAAATTTCTACTCAACGCCCACCACTGGTTAATTCTGCATGGCCGCTACACCTGTAAGGCACGCCAGCCCCAGTGTTTGGAGTGTGTCGTTGAATCCTGGTGCCGGTATGTGCCGAAAATTGACGAAACGCCGCCGTCGAAGAAAAAAGTGCCTGTGTCGAAAAAAAGTTTGAAAGCGAAGTAGATAGAGGCAGGTCTTTTCCCACGTGACCGGGAGCTGTGCCCCCCGCCACACTTGCGAAATACTGGGCACTGGCTTAAAACGATCTTGCATCGAGACGCGCCCAGACGGAATAACCCGTCGCAGCGCATGGAAAATTGGCCGAAATGGCCACGGTTTATAAAACTTGAGGATTTAGAACATGTCTACGCAATCATCAAATGTAATCAAGCCCCTGACCGCCGCTGTTGGCGCAGCTTTTGTCTCAACCTTCGCTCTGGGAACCGCAGCGGCTGCTGACAACCCGTTCGAACTGACCGACCTGAATGCTGGCTACGAGCTGGCTGGTGAGAAAGACAGCACCGAAGGTTCTTGTGGAGAAGGCAAGTGCGGCGGTGACAAAGGCGAAGAAGGCTCCTGCGGCGAAGGCAAGTGCGGCGGCGATAAGGGCGAAGAAGGTTCCTGCGGCGGCGACAAGGGCGAAGAAGGTTCCTGTGGCGGCGACAAGGGTGAAGAAGGCTCCTGTGGCGGCGACAAAGGCGAAGAAGGCTCATGTGGCGGCGATAAGGGCGAAGAAGGCTCCTGTGGCGGCGATAAGGGCGAAGAAGGCAAGTGTGGCGAAGGCAAGTGCGGCGGCGCTGCCTGAAGCCGGTAATACCCTGCCAACTCCATGAGTAACCACCCGGTTACTGGAGCTGGACTTGGGCTGCGGCGGGCCCTGCTGGGCCCGCTGCGTTCAAGAGCCAAAGACTCCAGTTCAACAGACGAAGTCGACTTCTGGGAAGTTGCGCCTGAGAACTGGATCAACGTCGGCGGCCGTCTGGGCCGGACGTTTCGTAGTTATACCGAAAAACATCCTTTTGTCTGCCACGGATTATCGTTATCCATTGGTGGACCTTCTGCGTTGGACGAAACGTTCCTGCAGAAACTGAAACACTTTCTCGACACACACAACATCCGGGCCTACAGCGACCATCTCAGCTACTGCACCGACGACGGCCATCTGTATGATCTGATGCCCATTCCCTTCACGGAAGAAGCGGTAAATCACGTGGTGGAGCGCATCGCACGCAGCCAGGAAATTCTCGGCCGACGCATTGCGGTGGAAAACGTGTCTTATTACGCGGCACCGGGCAAAGAGATGGACGAAATTACGTTCATCAATGAAATATTGACTCGCGCCGACTGCGACCTGCTGCTTGACGTCAACAATATCTACGTCAACAGTGTTAACCACCGCTACGATGCCAGCGAGTTTCTCGCCGCACTGCCCGGGGAACGCATTACCTACTGCCACGTTGCCGGCCACTACAACGAGGCCGAAGATCTGATTGTCGATACCCACGGCGCGGCCATTATCGAGCCGGTTTGGGAACTTTATCGCCAAGCCTGCGCGCTCTGGGGGCCACTGCCCGCCATGGTGGAGCGCGATTTCAACTTCCCACCACTAGATGAGTTAATGGGCGAAGTCGAAACCATCCGCAAGCTGCAGCGACAGGTGGGCGTTGAAATTCCAGCAACCTCCGCTCACGCTCAGGTCAATCGAAGCACGCTATGAGTTCGCTGCACGATCTGCAGCACCAGTTCGCAGGACACATCCGCAACCCGTCTTCCAACCCGCCTCCAGAGGGGATCGAAGATCGCCGAATGGCGATTTATCGCGAGCTCTTTTTCAACAACATTCAGGGATTTATCGCCAACAATTTTCCGGTACTACGCAAGCTCTACAGCCAATCTGACTGGCAGGAGCTGACCCGGGATTTTTTTGTCAGGCACCGGGCCCACACGCCGCTGTTTCCTGAGCTGCCCAGAGAATTCCTGCAGTTTTTGCAAAACCATCGGGGTACCGAACAGGGAGACCCGCCGTTTATTGTGGAGCTTGCTCACTATGAATGGGCAGAACTGGCTTTGTCCTTGGAAGAAACCGAACTGGATGACATTGCCACCCAGCCACCGAGCGACCTGATCACGCAAGTCCCGGTGCTTTCGCCCCTTGCCTGGCTAGTCAGCTATCAATATCCGGTGCATCAGATCAAGGCAGACTTTAAGCCTTCGAAGCCGCCGTCGGAACCCACCCATCTGGTTATTTATCGACGCCGAAACGACCAGGTTCGATTTCTCAAACTCAACGGCGTGACTGCCCGCCTGCTGCAGCTGATGGGCGAAGAATCGGGGCATACGGGCCACTACTACTTGGCTCAGGTGGCCCAGGAAATGGGTGCGCCAGACGAGAGCCAGGTCGTTAAGGCGGGCGGCGCTATTTTTTCGGACCTGCATGAGCGCGACGTTATATTGGGCGCAGCGCCCGACTGAGGGGCGTAACAAACCTTCAAATTGTGAGTGTGACGACCGTGTTACGCTTGCCATATTCATAGACAACCCGAGCATTTCCGCTGCGGGTTAGCACAATCAGGAACACTCTGCGTGACCAAAGAAAAGTCTCCCATCGCGAGAAGGTTTCGCGGATTCCTACCCGTTGTCGTTGATCTTGAAACCGGCGGGTTTGACAGCCAAAAACACGCGTTGCTGGAGATGGCAGGCTGCCCAATAGAAATGACCGAAGACGGCTTGGTCACGCCCGGCCCCATGGTCGCGGTTCACGTAGCGCCATTTCCAGGCTCCCTGCTCGACCCCAAATCGCTGGAAATAACCGGCATCATTCCAGATCACCCGCTGCGTCAGGCGGTGGACGAAAAAACGGCTCTGCAGACATTTTGTTCCCCCATACGAGAAGCGATGCGGGCCAGCGGCTGCGGTCGAGCGGTATTAGTGGGCCACAATCCCTCTTTCGACCTGGGTTTTCTCAATGCCGCCATCAACCGGACAGGCTACAAGAGGTCGCCCTTTCACCCATTTAGCAGCTTCGATACAGCAACCCTGGGTGGGTTGGCATTTGGCCAGACGGTGTTAGCCAGAGCGACCCGTGCCGCCGGGTTCCCCTGGGATGCCAACGAAGCCCACTCGGCAGTTTACGACGTGGAAAAAACTGCCGCGCTATTTTGTTCTGTAGTCAATCGATGGCATGAATCCATGGGCATACCCTGGTCTGAGAAAACGCCAGAGGACACCGAGCCTGGACCGGATCAGCCGGCGAGCTGATACTGCAGACCCAACTGAGCCACCATGGGCACCAGCTCTCCTTGAACGTGGAGTTCCTGCAACAGGGTTGCGCCACCCAGACACTGGCCGTTTAAAAACACCTGCGGAAGCTCGGCGTAGTCGGGAGATTTCTGTAGCAGGGCTCTTAGTTCGGGGTCTCGCTGAATATCAACGCTGTGAAAATCGATGCTGCCGTCCGTCAATATATTCATGACCTTAGCGGACTCTTTACACGTTGGGTGTTCGGGTGATCCACGCATGAATACACATACGGGATGCTCACTGATCAATTGCTGAAGTCTGGTCGTCACATCCATGCGATTTCTCCTAGGCTGACCAACCCGAGTATTTCACAAGCTCCGTTAACGCCGCGTAAAATTTTGTTTCTTGATGATTCCAGGCGTCATAGACAATTTGGACCTTAATGGCTCAGAATAACGCCTTTATCAGCCCGGGAATACCAGTGACTCACAAGCACCTCATGAATGTCTATGGGCGCACCGCGGTAGGATTTGTTCGCGGCGACGGCGTGTGGCTGCAAGGCGACGACGATCGGCGTTACCTGGATGCCATTTCCGGTATCGGCGTGTGCAGTTTGGGCCATGGAAATGCTGAATTGGCCCAGGCGGTTGCCGATCAGGCGGCAACGCTGATCCATACCTCGAATATTCCGCGCATTCCGCTGCAGGAACGGCTGGCAGACAGACTGTGTGAAATCAGCGCAATGGATCGGGTCTTCTTTACCAATTCTGGTGCCGAAGCGATGGAGTGTTCGGTCAAGCTGGCTCGGCTGTTTCATTGGCGTCGCGGCCGCCCCAATATCGACATTCTAGTGGCGCGAGGCAGCTTTCACGGCCGCACCCTGACCTGTGTCAGCGCAACGGACAATCTCAAATCCCAAGAGGGGTTTGGGCCTATTGTTGATGGATTTATTCCGGTAGCGTTTGGCGACATTGAGGCCATAGAGCAGGCGTTGGATTCGAACCCGAACATTGGCGCAGTGATGCTGGAGCCCATCCAGGGCGAGGGCGGAATCAACCTGCCGCCCAAAGGCTTTCTAAGACAGCTCCGGGAACTCTGCGATACCCGAAAAGTGCTCCTGGTGCTTGATGAAGTTCAATCGGGCATTGCAAAAACCGGGCGCTGGTTTGCCTTTCAGCACGAGGAAATCGTGCCTGACATCCTGGCCTGCGCCAAGGCCTTAGGTAACGGCGTACCTATCGGCGCCTGCTTGGCTCGGGAGGCAGTGGCTGAGGCATTTCAGCCCGGCAATCATGGTTCAACCTTTGGCGGGAACCCCCTTGCCTGCCGGGCTGGGGTTACGGTCTTGGAGATCATGACTCGCGACAACATTCCCGGCCAGGCCGCGGCTCAGGGTCAATGGTTTCTTGATCATCTGTCCGACCGTCTTGGCAGCCACCCGGCGGTGAAGGAAATCCGCGGCCGAGGACTCATGGTTGGCATTGAATTGTTTGACGACTGCCCGGAAATGAAGTCTTTGGCTTTGGACCGAGGCGCGCTGATCAACGTGACTCGAGGCAAGGTGATCCGGCTGCTGCCACCGCTCATTATCAACCGCGACGAACTGACCGCGCTAACCGATATTTTGCTGGACTGTATTGAGCATTGGCATCAGGCCAATGCCGCCTGATGCTTCTGAACAACCGGTGCTGCAGGCAGGCACACGCCTAAACCGATGAACCAGAAAATTGTCGTTTCGCAAATTGGTGAGTCATTCAGAGACTGCACGCAGTTAATTGAGGAAGCAGTCGTTGAGCCGGCGCCCACCCAGGTAAGGATTCGCAACCACTTTGCGGGGGTTAATGGCATTTATGATCAAATGCTCTGTGCTAACCGCGTTGAACTCACCCATGTGGTTCCACCCGTCGACGCCGGTGTTGAGGCCATTGGCGTTGTAGAAAAAATTGGCAGCGAAGTTGACGCACTGAAAGTTGGGGACCCCGTGGCAACGGTTGGTGCCGGTTACTGTCTTTATAAAACCTGCGATCAGAGTAAAGCCTATCGGGTGCCTGCAGCGACGCCAGAAATTCTGGCCCTGATACCCAGCGGCGTATCGGCCTTGATCGCGCTGGAGCGCATCGGGGAAATGGGAACCGATGAGACGGTGTGTATCACCGCTGCAGCCGGAGGCTTTGGCAATATCGCCACCCAGCTGGCAGTGAATGCAGGCAATCATGTTGTTGCCGTATGTGGCTCAGACAAGAAGGCACGATGGCTCAGGGAACTTGGCGTTCAGCGGGTCATCAACTACCGGCAAGAGTCACTGGACGAGGTTCTCAAAGCGGAGTACCCAGACCAAATCAACCTGGCAATGGACTCGGTTGCCGGCGACACCTTCGATGCCTTGCTGCTGCAGTTGGCTCCCCACGGACGATTGGTCATTTGCGGCCAGACCACCGACCGAATGCCGCCCCAAAAGGTTATGGCGGAGCGAGTCTATACCCGGCTGTATTGGAAAGCCGCCTCGGTTCGAGGATTTCTCAACATGCGTTTCACCGAATACGCCGCGGACGCACGCGAGCGTCTGATTGGGATGACTGAGCGAGGTGAGATAACGCCGTTGATGGACACCACCCGGTTTTCCGGCCTGGGACAGGCTGCCGATGCCGGAGAACACTTGTTGGCTGGGGCCAATATGGGCAAGGTGATTCTCGACCTGCGGGTCTGAGTCTTCCCAGCGAGCAGCGGGGTTATTACCTGAGGAAAGCGTCCGCGCCAGAACTTTTGAGCTGCTCACCCAAGGCCATCGCAAACTTTCCCAACTCGGTCTGCAGCGCAACGATGTCGTCTGCGCAAATGTTCACATGCCCCACCTTGCGTCCGGCACGGGGTTTCTTGCCGTAATCGTGCCAGCGAGCATTCGGGTAGCTCAACGCGTTCGACGGGTCCGGCATCGCTCCGATCCAGTTCATCATTGCCGTTGCGCCCATCGCCCGGGTAGATCCTAAAGGCCAATCCATAATGGCCCGAAGATGGTTTTCGAACTGAGAGGTCACCGCGCCGTCCAGCGACCAATGACCCGAATTATGAACTCGAGGGGCCATCTCGTTTACCATTAGCCGCCCACCCATATCAAATAACTCAATGGCCAGCGCGCCGCAATAATCCAGCGCATCCAGAGCCTTGGTTGCGTAGCGTTGAGCTTCCTCCTCCACATCATTGGCCACAGCAGGGGCAAAACTGGTGATCAGTATGCCGTTTTTATGTCGGTTTTCCGCCAACGGGTAAAACTCGGTTACACCCCTAACTGACCTGACGGCAATGATGGATAGTTCTCGTTTGAACTCAACGAATTTCTCAACGATGAGATCGTTGCCTTGCAACTGCTCCCAAGCCACTTTCAATTCAGCGTTGTCTCGAACGACGGCCTGGCCCTTGCCGTCGTATCCCATGCGGCGGGTTTTGACCACGCAGGGAAAACCGATGTCATTGCAGCTACTTTCCAGCTGACCCCAATCACTGGCCGGCGAGAATAAGGGGCAGGGAATTTGCAGATCGGTAAAAAATGTCTTTTCTATCAGGCGATCCTGGGCCATTTTCAACGCCGTCGAACCCGGTCTCACCGGGCACTTGTCGGCCAGAAAATCGGTTGCCGACACCGGTACATTCTCGAAATCCAGCGTAATGACATCGCAGGCGTCAGCCAGCTGAGCCAACGCGTTTTGATCAGAGTACTGGGCACAAATATGCTCACCCAGCTGACCCGCACAGGCGTCTTCTGCCGGATCAAAAAACACGAACTCCTGGCCTAGCCGGACCCCTTCCAAAGCCATCATTCGACCCAGCTGGCCGCCCCCAAGCACACCAATTTTCATTATTCAGTCATTCTCCACAGGCTGAGAAGGGTCGGGCCGCGCCAGCACGCGGGTGGTTTGCTCGGTGCGAAAACGGTTCAACTGCTGGCGAATGTTTTGATCATTCAACGCCAGAATGGATCCAGCCATCAACGCGGCATTAACCGCGCCAGCGCGCCCGATCGCCAGAGTACCTACTGGGACCCCCGCAGGCATCTGCACGATGGAAAGGAGAGAATCCACGCCGCCCAATGCCGCTGACCGCACGGGTACCCCTAAAACGGGCAGTGCCGTCTTCGCCGCCACCATTCCCGGTAGATGAGCCGCCCCACCTGCCCCAGCGATAATGACCTGCAGTCCCCGCTGGGCCGCGGCGTCAGCGTAGTCGAACAGCCGGTCAGGGGTTCGGTGGGCCGAAACGACCGCAGTCTCAAAGCCGATCTGGAGCTGCTCCAGGGTTTCAGCACAGTGCTTGAGGGTGTCCCAGTCCGACTGAGACCCCATAATGACGCCAACTCGTGTGTCCATCGACCCATTGTACTAAGATAAGGCCGGTCGCAACACGGATGCGAGCCAACAAAAGGGAAGAATTCGACTTGGCATTGGAAAACAAGCTACTGGAAATCCTGGCCTGCCCGGTCAGCAACTCGGCATTATTGCCTCTCAGCCTGTCTTTGCAGGAAACGTTGAACCGAGCCATCAGTGGTGGAAACGTGCTCTACGTGGACGGCAGCCCCGTTCAAGAGACTCTCGATCAGGGCCTGATCACCGAAGACAAGCAGGTGATTTATCGGGTGGAAAATGGCATTCCGCAACTCCTACCTGATCGCGGAATTGGCACCACACAGCTGGACTGACCCCGTCACCATGTGTCATCTCCACCAGACATGAACCGGCCATCCACCAACGATAGCCCCTACCACAGCTGCGCCAAGACGTATCTGCGCGGTATGGCGGGATTACTGCAGGGCTTATTTGAGTCGGTGGACAACGCGTTATTTGAGATGGCTGAAAAGGCCGACAGTAACGCCATGCAAACTCACTACTTCGACGGCATGAGGCAAGTGCGAAAAACTCGCTCCGGGGTTGAGAATGCCATCCTCAAGAGCCTGAGGCGCCAGTTAATTGATTATCAGAAAGGCGTCGTTCGGACCCCAGAAAATGAGGCTCCGATCACCGAAGATACCCTGAGTCTGGTTGATGAATCGGAACTGGAACGAAATCTGGCAATATCTGAAATGGTGGCCAAGGGAGAAAACCGGCTGTCACGGCCGTTGTTTGCCATCAGCCAACGAATTGGCGAGGCCACCGGCAAAACGCCGCCGGACGACGCCGACAACCCGCTGGGGCCGGCGATTATTTGCACGGCGCTGCAAGACGCCTCACCACAATTTGAAATCGAGCTACCGGTGCTGCTGGTTATCTACAAGCTGTTCGACCGATCAGTGCTTGAGAACTTGGACGGCGTCTACGAGCAGGTCAATGCCGGATTCATTAACGCCGGAGTGATGCCGGCCCTGCAACATAGAGTGTCGACCGCAGGCGCAAGCCGCCCGCCCGGCACCAGCACAGGAGCGCCAGACGCCCCGCCGAATGAAGCCGTTGAGACCTCGCCAGCTGAGAGCAGCGATGTAGATCAAACTCCATCGGCAATGCCGGAGGACGCTGGCGCTGATCCCGCCAACGCGAAGGTTCTGGAGTCTATATTGAGCCTACTCTCTGCTCGCCATGGACCAGTCCAGGCGGCAGCGGGTCACCCGGTCCAATCTGACGCAACACCGGCAGGGAACGACAATATCAGCCTCCAGACAAACGTCAGCAACGCCAGCCAGACTCAGCAACTTCTCAATGCGCTATCTGTGCTGCAAAGCAATACCGAGGTGCCCCAGCAAAGCGCCGACGAGGTTAAGCGCCAGGTGCTCAACGAACTGGGCAAACTGGGGGATCAGACTCAAACCAGCAGTGACGAAGAGGACACCATCGATCTGGTGGCCATGTTGTTCGAATTCATACTCAGCGACCCAAACCTGCCCCAACCCATGCAGGTAATGCTGGCCCGTCTTCAAATCCCGTATATTAAGGTCGCACTGATCGACCGACAGCTGTTCGCTTCGCGCAACCACCCGGCTCGAAAACTGTTAGATACCTTGGCTGATCTTGCGTTGGGCTGGAGTGCCGAGACGGATCGGGGAAATCGCCTGCATCAACACATGGAACGCGTGGTCGAACGCGTTATCCGAGACTTTGACGAAGACCTGACGCTGTTCGACACCCTGCGAGACGAACTCAATGAATTTGTCGGGCGCCTGCAAAAACGCGCTTCGGTCGCTGAAAAGCGCACCACCGAAGCAACCGAAGGCAAACAGCGGCTGCAACAGGCTCGGCGTATGGCATCCGACATTGTCGACAGCTACGTGGGTGATCAAGAACTGCCCAGCATCGTCACGGAGATTCTCAGCAAACCTTGGGCCAATGTATTGGTTCTGACCTGTCTGCGGCACGGCATCGAGTCTAAAGAATTCGACGCCGCCAAAGACTTTGTCCACAAATTGATCTGGAGTACCGAGCCGAAAACGGAAAAGGCCGAAGTCAGCAAACTGCAGGCCGAACTGCCCGGGCTCACTGCACAGCTACGTAACGGCCTGGAGATGGTGGCCTACCATCAGGACGACATCAAAAGAGTTTTTGCTAGCCTCAAGGCGCTGTATCGCTCAATGCTGGACAGCCAATATCGCGACCAAATCAGGCTCAAAGACAAGGCGCCGCCTCCCACCATGTCGCTACCCGCTGCAGTGGCTCCCGTACAATTGCCCATTTCCGGCGCCGCGGATTTGCAGGACAGCGTTTTTGACAGCCTGGCCGATGAGCCCGAGCCGATAGCGCTGGAAGAACTGGAAGAGGTGCTGAGAGAGCAAGTGCAGTCTCTGAATGTTGGCACCTGGTTTCAGTTCAGCACGGAAAATGGCCAACCCCAGCGCGCCAAGCTGTCCTGGAAAAGCCCCATCACCGGCAAATACCTGTTTGTTGACAACAAGGGCATCAAGATTGCCGACAAACCTGTCGCGGTGCTTGCCCAGGATCTGGCCAACGGCGAGGTGATTGCGCTGGAAACCGTGCCGTTGTTCGATCGGGCTTTAAGCGCAATCGCCGAACGCCTCGGCGATAGTGAAACGGAGACACCCGAGTGACCCAAACCCCACCCAAACCGCCACCGCCCCACCTGATTGCACAAGATGTTCAACGTAGCCTGACGGAAGACCTTGGCCTCGATGGCGATATTACAGCGGCTCTCATCAAACCCGAGACGACTGGGGTTGGCCGGGTAATCACACGAGAGAACTGCATCATTAGCGGCCAACCCTGGGTGGATGAGTGCTTTCGTCAGGTCGACGGGCAGCTGGCGGTTCGGTGGCACTGCCAGGACGGGGACGATGTCGCCGCAGACCAGGAGCTGTTCCGTGTGACCGGCAATGCCCGAGCGATTCTGACCGCGGAACGGTCAGCGCTGAATTTTCTTCAAATGTTGTCTGGCGTTGCGACCGAAACCGGCCGTTACGCCCAAGGCCTGAAAGGCACTGGAACCCGGGTGCTGGATACCCGAAAAACCCTTCCCGGGCTGCGTACTGCGCAAAAATACGCGGTGGCCTGTGGCGGTGGCGTCAACCACCGCATGGGTCTATATGACGCATTTCTGATCAAGGAAAACCACATTGCTGCAGCAGGTTCCATCGCAGCCGCCGTGGATCAGGCTCGCAGCAACGGACGCGGCGAACTCATTGAAGTGGAAGTGGAGAACTTCACCCAGTTGCGCGAAGCCCTCAGCGCCGGCGCCGAAAGAATCATGCTGGATAACTTCAACCTGGAAGAGACCCAGCAAGCGGTAGACCTGGTGCGCTCCCAGCCAAGCTCCCAAGCGGTTGAACTGGAGGCATCCGGCGGTATTGAACTGGACCGCCTCAGCGAGATTGCGGCAACCGGCGTGGACTTTGTCTCGGTGGGCGCGTTAACCAAACACGTGCGGGCGGTCGATTTGTCAATGCGGTTTGTCTGAAACCGCGAGGATTTCACGCGGCCTTCGCCGCCTGACCGTGGCGTTTCCAATGATCCACCAATACGCTGGCAACGCAGGTTGTCAGTCGTTTGGCGTAGGGAACATGAATAAACTCATTGGGACCATGAGCATTGGATTGAGGCCCCAGCACACCCACGATCATAAACTGAGCCTTGGGAAAACTTTGCCCCAGCATGGCCATAAACGGGATGGTGCCGCCCTCCCCCATGTACATGGCTTTTGCCCCGTAGCTGTTCAGGGAGGCACTGGCCAGCGCCTGTTCCAGCCAGGGCGCAACCGTCGGCGCATTCCAGCCTGTTGCCGATTGATCTGCCACAAAACTGATCTGGGCGTTGGCAGGCGGATTGCTTTCCAGCAGCGCTTTAAGGTGTTCTGTGGCCATATCACCATTCACCAGCGGCGGCAGTCGCAAAGATAGCTTGAGAGAGGTTCCTGGCCTGAGCACATTGCCGGCATCTTCGATCGCCGGCAGGCCTCCGCTGCCTACCACCGAAAGCGCCGCGCGCCAATTGCGATTGAGCAGTCGATCCAAAGGCCCATCGCCCATCGCGTTGGCACCCTCAACAAACGGAAATACCGAGTGAACCTCGTCACCCAACAGGGCTGCGACCTCGCTGAGCTGCTGGCGGCGTTGAGAGGGAATTTCACATTGAAACACCGCATCGTTTACATGCCCGGTACAAGGGTCGTCGATCCGATTGACCAGTTCTCTGGCAATGCGAAAACTGGAAGGCACAATGCCGCTGGCATAGCCCGAATGGACACCTTCGGTCAGAATATCCACGGTTAACGTGCCGCTGGCTAAACCCCGCAATGAGGTTGTCACCCACAGCTGATCATAGTTACCTGCGCCAGAATCGAGGCAGACCACCAGGCTCGGCGTGCCGATACGGTCTTGCAGGTGGTCTATGTAAAACGGTAAGTCGTAGCTACCACTTTCCTCACAGGCCTCGATGAGCACAACGCAGCGCGCATGAGGCAATCGCTGTTCCTGCACCGCGCGTATTGCCGTTAAACTGGCGAACGCGGCATACCCGTCATCGGCACCGCCACGACCAAAAAGCTTGCCGTCGCGGTATACCGGTGTCCAAGGGCCCAAGCCCTCTGACCACCCTTCCATCTCCGGCTGTTTGTCCAGATGGCCATACAGCAATACGCAATCATCGGAATCCGACTGATCCGCTTCAGTGCCAGGGATTTCCATAAAAATAACCGGCGTGCGACCGTCCAGCCGGACCACCTCCAGAGTTTGTCCAGCAATGCCCTGACCATCACACCAACGGCTGATGAGTGATACCGCATCCTCCATATAACCGTGTTCGGCCCATTGACTATCAAAGTGCGGCGATTTGTTGGGAATTTTGATGTATTCGGTCAACTGGGGAACAATGTCGTCGTCCCACACCTGGTCCACCAAAGACTGCGCACCTGCTGCGTCAAATGACATCAATGATTCTCCCACTCGTTGTTTTCAAGGCCATGGGTAGGACAGTATCGAAAAGCGCCACGACGCTCAATGGCCTTTAGGACGCATCGCGCCTGTGACAACGAAAGCCCGGCAAAGAGGATATTCTCGTGACAAACCCAACGACGGCAGCACGCCTGAGCGCAACCGTGACACAACTGCATCGCTTGCTTAAACGCGGCGTCGTAAAAACCACGCCGGCCCAGGAAATCCTGCTGTTACAGCTGACCCAAAGCGGACCCCAGACAGTGAGTCAACTTGCGTCTCATCAAGGGGTTAGGAACGCCACCATCTCACGCATGCTTGGCACCTTGGAGCGAAAAGCGTTGGTGCGACGGGCTAGAGATAAGCGCGATCGGCGGGTGGTCTACGTGATTGCCACCCGGGAGGCTCTCGCCCAGTCACGCCAGGACCACGAAAACTCAGCGGTCGCCTTCTTGCTGGGCGATTTAACCGAGGAGCAAATTCAGACCGTTACCTACGCTCTGGATATTCTTGACGGGGCAATGGCCAAAGACGACTAGGCGATGTTAAGACAGACGGGTAGCGGCGTTGGAATAAAAAACCCGCCTCCTGGGGGAGGCGGGTCGGTTGAAGCTCGCGGAAGAAAGGGGGAAGCAGGGGGGAGGGTCGCGAGCCTCGAAAATCACTCTATATCAGAGCTTGTTAACTAAGCGTAAAAAATCCGCACCGATGGCTGTGGTTTTTTTACAACAAAAAATCAGTTCCTATATTCACCTTTTGCTCTCCTGATGACGCGTACAATTGAACGGTTTTCGATCACTGCCCCATCACCCGGTGACCTACAATTAAGTACCATTGGGTCAAACACGTTGAAAAACTTCAGAATAACTATGGCTTCCCCCAAATACTTGATCATCGGCGCGTGGTTGCTGCTCTCTGGATTTCCCGCAGCAGCGCAAATTGCCACCCAGTCGATGCCATTGTCTGACGTGACCGTGACGGCGAAATACCAAGCCCAGGCCGAAGTTGTTGCGCTAAACCGCAGCCAGCTTACGGTTGAAGTCACCGGCATCGTGGACGAAATCGCGGTGGAGGTTGCCGACAAGGTTAAGGCTGGAGACCTGCTTGTCCGTCTCGACGACTCCGACCTTCAACTGGAGCTGCGACAGGCCCAGGCCCAATTGGCATCCGCGGATGCACGGGTGCAGCAGGCCAAAGCAAGACTGGAGCGGGCGCAACGTTTGCGCCATAGCGAGTTTATCTCAGCTGATGATCTGTTGGACCGGGAGACTGACCTTAAGATCCAGGAAGCTGATCGCGACCGGCTGGAAGTCGCGACGCGGCTGGCCAAACGGCGCCTTGACTACACTCGTATAGAAGCACCTTATGACGCTACCGTTATCGCAAGGAGTGCACAGGTCGGTCAGCGAGTCAGTCCAGGACAGTTGATTCTGACATTGGTGGATGTTGCACCGCCAATGGTGATGGCCAATATCCCTGCAGCAGACTTGCCTTCTTTGGAGCGGGCCACCGGATTTGCTCTGAACACCCAAAGCGGCAACTTTGATCTGCAGCTAGACGCAATCGCAGGAGCCATTGATCCAGAAACCCGAATTATTCCTGCACGCTTTGCCTTTCCCGCTCAGTCAGCCTTGCCCGGCGCCACCGGTACGGTGAACTGGACCTCCAACGGAACCCTCATACCGGTTCACCTAATAGTGCGGAGAAACGGCGAACTAGGCATATTTGTGGTTGCCGACGATTGCCCCAAATTTGTCCCACTTCCAGAAGCGGAAGAAGGCAGGCCATCGCGCCACCACCTCTCTGGAGACACGGCGGTTATTACCAGTGGTCACAAACGCCTGACCGATTGCCATCAGAGCCCCTGAACCGTGACGCTGCCGACCAATGACGCTGGGCGGGTGAGCCTGTTCACCCGACTCCTGACTAATCATCCGTTGGTCAATATCCTGTTTACCGTCGTTGTCCTTATGGGGGTACTTTCCTATATTCAGATGCCCCGGGAGCAGGACCCAGACGTTAACTTTAACTGGATCAACATCAACACCTCATTCCCCGGCGCCAGCGCCGAAGACGTGGAGTCACTGGTTACCGGACCTTTGGAAGACGCGCTGCGGACCGTTCAAAACATCCGCTGGGTCAGCAGCAGCTCACGAGAGGGCACCTCAAACATCCTGGTTCGATTCCGTGATCTGTCTGATCGCTTGTTTGACAAACGCGTGAGCGATGTACGAAGAGAAGTTCAGAACGCAGTCAATTCTGACCTGCCGCCAGACATCATCGACCCCAACGTCTTGGAACTGACAACCTCCAACGGATTTCCGACCGCGTTGGTTGGCGTTTTGGGACAAGCGGATGACGAGGCACTAAGGCTTGAAGCCTACCAGGTAAAATCCGACCTGGAGCGGATGCCTGGTGTCGACAAGGTGACCGCCTTTGGACTCCACGAACCGGAAATTCACGTCAGTTTTGATCCGGCGCTGCTGGCCGCCAATGGTCTTCGTGCGACACAATTTGCCGACTATTTCTCCCTGGCCTTCAGGGATGTAAATGCTGGAAGCTTTGCCATCGGCTCATCACGCTACATCGCACGGGTTCCAGGCGCCACAGCGGACCTTGAAGAACTGGCTGCCTACCAAATTGCATCACCCATATCGGGCATCGCGCCCACCGCAGCCGGGGATCTGGCGCGCATTGAACGGGGTCGTAGCGAACCCCGCCAGCTCGTTTCAATTAACGGAAAGCCCGCTGTGGTTTTTTCGGTGGCCAAGGCCGGCGGCGCCAACACGCTGGAACTGGTTGATCAAATCAATTTGTACATTGATCAACGCAACCAGCTCCGGGCAGGCAGCGCGACGGAAATTCTGTTGGCTGACGACCAAACCATTCCCACACGTAACGCCGTCAGCACAATGCAGACCAACGCCCTGCTTGGCTTGATCCTGGTTCTTGGTGTGTGCTGGGTCTTTCTCGGACTCAGAATTGCCGCACTGGTCAGCCTGGGGTTGGTTTTTGCCATTTGTGGCACGCTGTGGGTAGTGGCCATCACCGGCAATACCGTCAATCAGTCTGTGCTTCTGGGTATCGTCATTGTGCTGGGAATGCTGGTGGATGATGCGGTCGTTGTTGTAGAAGCCATTTACTATCGTATGCAACGGGGCATGGCAGCATTGGACGCCGCGGTTGCCGGTCTGAAAGAAGTGATGGCGCCGGTAACGGCAGCGGTTGCGACCACGATGGCAGCGTTTCTGCCGTTGATGCTACTCCCCGGGGTCATTGGCAAATTCATGTTCGTGATTCCCTTTGTGGTCACGGTGGGCTTGCTGATCTCACTGCTGGAAGCATTTTGGGTTTTACCCGCTCATATGATCGACTTTGCCGGCTCTCCCAAGCGCCAAGGCCGCCGACAGGATCGACGAAAACGTTGGACTCAAAAGTTGCGATTAATCTATGCGCGGGCACTTTGCCGCGTCATGCGCAAACCAGCGCCCTGGCTAGGGGGCATGGCATTGGGAATGGCCCTTGCCGCCGGCGCTGTGGGTGTCGGCGCTGTTCGCATGGACTTTTTTACCTTTGATCCGATACGACTGTTCTACGTCAATGTAGACATGCCTGCCGGAACCACGGTGCAGGAGTCATTGCGGCAAACTCGCCGATTGGCTGAGCGAACCGAACAACTTCTAGCGGCAGAACAGGTGCGGGCAATTTCCGGGCTTGCGGGTATTAAATTCACCGAGACTGAAATTGTCTATGGCGACCAGTTTGGCCAGCTCCAGGTATCCTTAACTCCTGCAACTTCGGCACATCCAGAGCAGCCGGCTGAGGTCATTGAATCACTTAGGCCAGAATTGGAAAAGCTGGCTGGCGATGCCTCCATCAGCTACCTGGAAATTTCCGGTGGCCCACCGTCGGGCCTGCCCATTAACGTCAAAGTCCGCAGCGATGACTTCAATGAGCTTCGAAATGCCACCGACGCGGTGTTGGAGATCGTCAGGAATATTAAGGGCAGCAAAGATGTTCGGGACAACGACGTGCCGGGGAGTCCTGAGGTGACTCTGAATGTAGACCATGGCGCCGCCGGTCGAATTGGCTTAGCTTCAGGCGAGGTGGCAAGGTTAGCGCGGCTGCACGTGGACGGAGAGGTTGTTGCGTTTGCCAGGGATCGGGGCGAGAAAGTAGAACTGCGCGTTAGGGCAGAGCCCAAGCCCATTACCGACGTCACCGACCTGTTACAGGATCCAATTTCAGGCCCTGGCGGCCAGGTCACGACGTTAGGCGGCCTATTGCAACCCACTGTGCGCGGAACTCGGAGCACCATTTTCCATTTCAATCTTCGCCGGGCCATTACCGTCACCGCTGAACTTGACGACGACATTAACAATACCCAGAAAGCCAATGCCGAGCTTGTTGAACAGTGGAACGACATTGCCAAGCAGTATCCCAACACCGACCTTGAATTCTCAGGCGAATTGGACGATCTCAATGAAAGCCTGGAAGCGATGGGGGGGCTGTTTCTGTTGGGACTTGGACTGATCTATCTGATTATTGCCACGCAGTTTCGCAGCTATTTCCAGCCGCTGTTGATCATCGTTACCGTGCCGATGGCATTTACCGGCGTCGTACTCGGACTGATCGTGACCAACAACCCGCTCAGTATCTACACGCTATATGGCGTTGTCGCTCTGACGGGGATTGCCGTAAACGGAGCCATTGTGCTGATTGATGCGGCCAATAGCCGACTACGAGCCGGAATGCGCCCGCTGCATGCCACGGTATACGCTGCCAAACGTCGAGTGATACCCATCATCATGACCACAACTACGACGATTGCTGGACTGTTTTCGCTGGCCGTGGGACTGGGGGGAAAGTCGTTGTTGTGGGGGCCGGTGGCATCCAGCATCGTGGCCGGCCTGGCCTTCGCTTCACTGTTGACGCTGTTTGTCATTCCGACGCTGTATCGACTGTTTATGCGCGGCCATGGCCAGCCAGACCCCAGGTAACGCGCGCGTTCGAATAACTGGCAAGGCTCTATGAACCGGGCTTCAGCCTTCAAAACTTCCTCGGAAGATCAGACCGGGCACTTCCGTCACCATCAGCTGGACGGTGGCAGGCGAAATCACCTCAGCATCTGACGCCGCGCTAACGCGGGTCAGAAGTCGGCCCACTCCGGGGGGAAGGATCAGCGGACTGCTGAGCAGCACCTCCTCGTTCGGCCCCAGGGGCGGACCATCATAGGTGCATCGGGTTGTCAGTGGCGACAATTCAGGGTCATCTACCGACAGGCAGGCCCATGGGTCGCCTGGCCTTGGCGTGATGATATGAAACGGCTCGCCGACCACCAGGGGCGCCAAATCCACAGTTATTTGTGAGACGGTTTGCTGGCCACCGTTGATCACCGAAATCTGAGCCACCCCGGTAACGCCGGGCGCAAGTTCAGCGCTGGACTGGGGTTGCACAAAAACCCCACTTTGTACCCTTTGGGTGGTTAATGCCGGGGCAGTCGCCAAGGGCAGGGGCTGGTTTGATGTGGTCAAAAGTGCGCCGCTGACCAGCGGCTCGGTGCCGGCGAACATATCGAATTCAAACGTTAGCATCTCAGCCCCGCCTGGCGGAATTTCATCACCAACAACGGCATCGCCAACGAACTCACAAATCACCGGAGGGCCAGCGCTGCAGCGCCAGCGTGGCGTGTTGCCAACGTCCACCAATGGGTGACTCAGCGGGTCCAGCGTTACCGTCACCTGTTCATCTGCTCCAATGGGCACAGCACCGGTATTGCGGACCTGAAGGCGGAAGTGTCCTCGTTCTACCGACTGCAACGGCGACTCAATGGAGAAATCGATGACGGTGGCGGGGACCGAGCGTATGACAGGCTGAAAACGCACCGCGGTGATTCCGTTGGTCAGAGCCAAATACGCTGCCTGATAAGTCTTGCCCTGTCGGCTCACCCCAAGCGCCTGAAGTGCTCCGTCGCTGTTCAGACCACCGTCAGACTGACGACCAACGGCAACAACGTCATTGGACACAAGATCGGTAACAAACACATCCGAGCGAGCATTGTTATCTGCTACCACCAGATCCGGATCATCACTGTTGAACGCCAGCAGGTTGCCATCCGGCGAAAGCTCGGGGTGCTGAGCCACTCCTGGGCTGGTCAGGGTAGCGGGCAACGGACTCACGCCCGCCGCTGGGCTACTGTCATCGCGCCACACAAACAGACGTTGCCCCGGCAGGGTTCCCGCAGAGGTGAGGTTGGTAGCCACGCTGGCAAAAACCACCGTGGCTCCATCAGCGGAGATTGATGGTTGAAAACTTGCACCATTGGGCGCTCCAGCCACGCCCCCAACAAACCCGGTGGACAACAGTTCAATCCGCCCCGTTGGCACATCCAATCGATAGACCTGGTCCAACCCAGGCGCCGGCCGCAGGGACTCATCCAGCATCGAATCAAGACGTGGCTCAGCGCTGACAAACACCACCGCTAAGCCGTCTGCAGACTGCCTTGGCTGTCGGCTGGAAAAGTCTGCCCCCCTGCCCTGCACCGCACTGATTAACTGACGGTCTGAAGCGTCGTTGAAAGGCTGGCGAAAAATCTGCGTTACCCCTTGAGGCCCCGGCAGGTCCTGAAATTCCTCCGCTGCACTGACGAACACCACCCATTGGCCATCTGCGGACAAGGTCGGTTCAATGCTGGGTAAACTGCCGGTCTCAACGGCTCCGGCGGTCAGCGAACCAACCCTAAGCGGCCCCACTGAACAGTCGTCACGTAAAAACAGGTCTGCGCTGTTGTTGCCATCAACGATGACCGGATCAACCCCTAATTGGGCAGCGTCAATGGCACTGCCCATAAGGGTTTTGCAACCGTCGTCACTGACCGCCACAGCGAAAGTTGGCGCCCCGTCCGCGCCGCCAACAAAACCGCCACTAGCGGCCCTGGACAGCAACCTGACCTGGCGCGCACGCAGATCAAGCAGAAACGCATCCGGCTGACCATTGCTGTCTGCGACTCCTGGCAACACATTGTCTGCCGACGTTACAAGCGCGGCATAGCGACCATCAGTGGAGATACTCAATGCTTCGACCGATTCAGAAAGCTCCTGTCCTGGTGGCGGCAGCACGGCGAGTGAATCGACCGCGCCGGCAGGGCCAACCGCGAGGTAACCCGAGGTTACTGCACTGCCGGTTGGCGTCAGATCCGTGGCGGCACTCTCAAAGCTGACCGCCGACCCATCGCTGGTAATACTGGCGGCAAAACTGCCTTCGTTGGCACTGGTGCCAGTGGCTCGTCGGCTGGCAATGTGGGATTGTCCACTGAATCGATTAACCACGTAGATATCGCTGAACGTATTGCCATCTTGGGCCGACAGGTTGGCGGCTTCTGACTGGAATGCGACCCACTCGCCGCGAATCGAAATCGCCGGATTAAAGCTATTCGCATCTGCCGGTTCGTCGGGCGCAGCACTCACAAGGTCTGTCTGAAGACTTAGGAAATCGCGAACAAAAACATCAAAAAAGACGTTCTCAAAACCGGCCTCCAAGGTAGTCGCTCGGCTGTAAAAGGCCACCGCGCTGCCGTCCGGCGAAAGCACCGGCGTTGCGCTGTCAGCGTTAGCTCTCACCCCATTAGTCGATTGGTTCACCAACTGGGTGGTCCCGGTGCTGCGGTCAAAAACAAACAGGTCCGGCAGCTGGTCGAACTCGTTGTCGGAAAAATTAGTGGCTTCACTGGTAAATGCCACATACCGTCCATCAACCGAAATGGTGGGCTGAAAGCTACCTCGATCGCCCTCCTGCCCAGCGCTGGATAGCGACACGCGCTGAGTCATTGCGGACTGGCGATCGTGAACAAAAATATCCGAAGACTCGTTGTCGTCGGCCACAACCAAATTACTGGCAAACGACGAAAAAGCCACGTAACGACCATCACCGGACAACGCGGGATTGAGGCTGCTACCGTTGGCAGGGGCCGCCTGTAATCCGATAGAAATTTGCTCTAACTCCTGGCCAGCCTGCCAGAGAAAGACATCAATAAAACTGTTACCGGCATCTGCGGTCAGGTTTGTCGCGCCGCTGTGAAAAGCCACAACCCGGCCATCGGCCGATAGCACTCCCCGCGCGGCGCTGCTGTTGCCTTGAACCGTGGCGCTGCCGCTGACACGCTCATAGGATCCAGCCCTGCGATCCAGCCTATAGAAGTCCGTTAAGCCATTGTTATCGGCGGGATCAAACTCATCGCTGGCCGTAGCGAAAAGCACGAACCGGCCATCGGCCGAAAGCTGGGGGCGAAATACCGCCTGCATCGCCAGCGCACCCTCTCCCGGGACCTGCAGCGGATAGTCCGGACCCGCAAGCGTTAACTGCGGCAGACTGGTTACGAGCAGTAAAGCCAGCGTTCCCTCGCCGATCATCGATTAGCGTATCGCCATGCCAAGCTTACAATGCCAACGAACAGAAACATCAACCAATGCCTGCCGCCCAGGGGAATGGCTTCGGGTACAGTTACAACAACCGGCGGCGCGGTATAGGTCACCGTGAGAACTGGACGACTCGAAGCATCAGGGTTTTCTCGACTGTTAAGGCGCTTTGCGGAACCAAACCCGGCAGCAGGATTTCCTATCAGTATCCAACCCGCGTTGCCCGACGGTTCGTTGACCCATCGCTGAACGTCTGCGACCAACCCGACACCGGAAAATTCGTATCGGCCGTTGCCCCTCAACCCGGCCCGAGCAGACTCCATCGCTTCGAAATCCCCCCCGGGCTGTGACCATGGCTGTGACCCCAGCCGCCTCTCAAGCCAGGTCGCATCGCCCGTACCTGCTGCGGCACCCGTACCCTCCTGGCCTGGCGCGTCCACGCCCCCTTCCCCCCAGCTGGCACGCAATGCATGCAGGCGTACTGACACGGTGCCCGAAATGGTCCGTGACACGCTGACACCCAAGGTTGCCGCTTGAACAGTGGCACCAACGGGTACAGCGCTCAGGTCATATTGCAGAAGCGCCCGCCTTTCGGGTCCCGTTGCGATCAAGCCGGTAAATAAATACTCTCCCGCGCCGTTACTAAGTTCACCTTCCTCAAATAATGAGGTGTCGGCTGACGCTTCAATCGAAACGGTGATAGCGGGTGTTAATGCGCCGCAGAGCCCCATCGTTGGACAAAGCCCTATCAACCCAAGCAACAGGCCCACTGAGCGGCAAATAGAGCCGACGGGCGGCGTTTTTTTGAGGGTCCAGTTCACACTTTTTTACAGACGACAATGATTCAATAGATGGCACCTTAGCACAGCCGCAGGGGCGTTTCGGTCGCCGGCAAATCGTGTAAGGGCAGACCGTTACTTAAGGGGTAAACTATGCGTCGATGCTTGTTATTTCTGGCATTTTTTGTCACCACCGCAGGCGCACAGCCCAGCGACGATGTTATCTTCCTCGGCGGCTTCGAACCCGCTGCACCCAGTGGCAATGCCGAAGCTGGCGCTTTTCTCTGGCGGGTCACTTATGGCCCCACTCAGAACGATATAGATACCGTGAACAGCATGGGATTCGAAGCCTGGGTTGATCAGCAACAGAATATCGCGGCCACTTACCACCGACCTCAACTGGATGCTTTCAGTAACGACCTGGGACAAGGCGAACGACAGCGAGTGTGGTTCAACACTGCTCAAAACGCGCCCGACCAGTTCCGCCAGCGGGCCGCTTTTGCACTGTCGGAAATCCTGGTGGTATCGGACTTCAACGGCGAACTGGAAGGACAACCCGTTGCCCTAACCGACTATTACGATTTGCTGGTTGAGCACGCCTTCGGAAATTATCGACAATTACTGGAGGAAGTCACACTCACCCCGGTGATGGGACATTACCTGAGCATGTTTGCCAGCACACGGGATACCTTCGCCGGCATTGAGCCCGATGAAAACTATGCGCGTGAAATTATGCAGCTGTTTTCTATTGGCCTGAACGAACTCAATATTGACGGTTCCGAACGCATGAGCGGCGGCAATCCGATTCCTACCTATGAACAAAGCCACATTGTCGCTTTGGCCGAGGCCTTCACCGGCTGGACCTTTGCCGGTGCAGACCAGGGTGACGGTGATTGTGAGCCATGGGAATGGATGTACGCTGAGCGTAACTGGCTGGAACCAATGGCTCCATGTCCGGTCACCAATCCCAATGAAAACCAGCCTGAGGACTACCATGTAACCACCGCCAAGACGATCGTGGGTAACGTGGTGTTACCTGCCGGCCAAACGCCGCAGCAAGACCTAACCATGGCGCTGGATACCTTGTTTAATCATCCCAACGTTGGCCCGTTTCTGGCCCGGCGTCTGATTCAGCGACTGGTGACCAGTAATCCGAGCCCTGCCTACATCGCCCGTGTTGCCGCTGTGTTCAACAACAACGGAGCCAACGTACGAGGAGACTTGGGCGCGGTATTCAAGGCCATCGTGCTCGATAGCGAAGCTATCAGCGGACCAAACAACAACGCAATTTTTGGCAAATTGCGCGAGCCGTTGTTTTTTCAACTCCACCTCAACCGGGTATATGACGCGCGGATAAACCCTGAGTTTGCGGGCAATCCAGCGTGCTGCTGGCCTGGCGCCATTTACCAGCCTCAACGGTTCTTCGGTCAGGCTGCGCTTCGTTCGCCCTCGGTTTTCAACTTTTTTACCCCTGACTACGCGCAGCCGGGTCCCATTGAAACCCAAGGCTTGGTGTCTCCGGAATTCCAAATCAGCACGGAAACTCAAGTGGTTCAGCTGGCCAACTTCTTTTGGGACACCCTGGTGTGGGGAGGCCAGTATCCCTGGCAAACCCAACATGAGCTGCAAACCGGGAGTCTATTGGCGTTGGCAGGCAATCCAACGGCCTTAGTCAACCGAGTGGACGAAGACTTATTGTTTGGCGCGTTGGACAACACGGCCCGACAAATCATTATCAGCCGTATTGCAGACATCCGAGACTCCAACCCCGAGCAGCGCGTTGCAGAAGCCCTCTACTACGTGATTACCTCACCGCAAAACGTGGTGCAACGATAATGGCCTGGCAAAACAGCACTCAGCACCCCGCAATAAATCACTTTCAAAGCGTATATTGCGCTCAATGGCCTGCAACTGGAGTTCAATCATGAGTCGAGGCAAACCTTTTAATCGTCGTGACTTTTTGAAAATCGCGGGTTTCACCGCTGTCAATGGCTCCACATTGGGCACTTTAGGTCTGCTACAACGCGCCCAGGCAGCGACGCTGACACAGAAAGGCTTCAGCGACTATCGCGCGCTGGTCTGCATCGCCCTGGGTGGCGGCGCCGACAGTTACAACATGCTGGTTCCTGCCAGCAACAGCGGCAATCCCGCTGAAGACTATGCAACCTATACACAAACCCGACAGAACATGGCGGTGGGTTACGACGCGCAGTCGGAAACTTGGGATCCATCATCGATTCTGCCCCTGAACAACACGTCCATGGGAATGAATCCCGTGCTAAGCGGTCTGCAAGGCCTGTACAACAATAACGACTTGGCGGTTGTGTCCAACGTCGGGTCGTTAATTGAGCCGGTCACCAAGACTCAAATTGAGGCGGGTAATGTGGCGTTGCCACCGCAGCTGTTTTCCCACTCCGATCAGTTTATCCAGTGGGAACGAGCCTACGCCGACAGCCAGCAAAACCGCGGCTGGTTCGGACGGGTTGCCGACCTTCTTCATGAATCCAACACGTCTCAATCACCGTCAATGAACGTGAGCGTAGTGGGCAACAATCTGTTGCAGGTAGGCAATGTGGTGCAGCCTTACAGCATAAGCAATTCAGGCCCCATTGGGCTGGAAACGGGCTGGGATCCTGAGGGTGAAAAACTGGCGGTCATCGAATCGGTCATGGCAACGTCAGACAATCTTTTCGCGACAGAATATTCTCGTGTCAAGGAACGCGCGCAGGATAATTACGACTTGATCTACAGCGCTCTGTACCCGGACAACGGCCAGGGACAAGCCGAGAGTCAGGAGGAAGCAGATTTGCGGGTGTTCGGCCAAACCCTGGTGAATTCTTTTCCTCAGGACAACTGGCTTTGGGATCAACTCAAAATCGTTGCCCGAATGATCGACATCCGCAACGTGCTTCAAGTCGAGCGACAAACGTTCGTGGTCGAACTTGGCGGTTGGGACACCCACGACAATCAAAACGCCGATTTGCCGGAGTTGTTACTGCTGTTGAATGATGCAATGACCGCCTTCAACGCTGCCCTAAACCACTTGAACATGTCCAACAATGTGACGACGTTCACTCAGTCCGAATTCAGCCGCACCCTGAACAGTAATGGCGATGGAACCGACCACGGGTGGGGAACTCATCAGCTTGTGATGGGTGGTGCCGTTCAAGGCGGCCAAATTTATGGCGAACTGCCTAACCTGGAACTGGATGGCCCTCAAGACATCGACCGAGGCCGAATTATTCCTACCCTGGGTGTTGAGCAATATGCGGCCACCCTGTCCAATTGGTTCGGTGTGCCGTCCGGCGAGCTCCAAACCGTATTTCCCAACCTGGGTAATTTCAACCAGCAAACCTTGAGCTTCTTGGGTTAAGCCAACAGCGCAATCGAAGACTGAATACCGTGCTGGCTGACCCTATAATGGGCCATGCCTGACGGGACAGACATGACTGGCGATCTCTATGCCAGGTACCTGCCAAACCTGGTAGTCAACAGACTGCTATCCGCAGATCAATGCAATGCCAGCTCACAAACGCTCAATTGTGGAGTGATGTTTGCTGACATTTCTGGATTCACCGCACTGACCGAACAATTGACCCACCAACAAGGCAATGGGGCAGAACACCTGACCCGCATACTCAACGCCTACTTCACCCCTTTGATTGAACTGGTTCACCGGCACGGTGGTGACGTGCTCAAATTCGCTGGCGACGCCTTAATTGCCATCTGGCAATTGGATGAGGATACCGACGATCACTCTCTGCCCGCCTGGCGCGCCAGCCATTGCGGCCTGGAAATTCAGCGGGTGCTAAGCAATCACGAAGTGGAAGGCGTCGCGTTAACGCTGCGTGTGGCTGTAGGCACTGGTGAAATGACAGTGGCCCATTTGGGTGGTGAACTCAATCGCTGGGAGTTCATTATTTCAGGAAAACCCCTGGATGAGGTTGGCAGGGTCAGCGACCAGATAGCGCCAGGCGACGTCGGCATTTGCCCAAGGACCCAGGCCGCTCTCACGGCTATTGACGAGGTAAATCCCGCAACCACCAAGCTGCCCGAAATAGGCTATCGACTGTCTGAGTTAGGATCAGCCCCAGCGCTGACCAAAACCGTTTTCTTACCTTCAAGAAACGTCAACGTCGACCGACTTGAACGCTACATACCGGGCGCGATTGTGCATCGATTAAAGGCTGGACACGATGAATATCTGGCCGAACTGCGGCGTATCACCGTGCTGTTCGTCAACCTCCCTGATCTGCATTACTTTGCGTCGGTGGAACAGGCCCAAACTGTCATGGTGGCATTGCAACGCAGCTGTTATGCGTTTGAGGGGAGCATCAACAAACTCAGCGTTGATGACAAGGGCGTCAGCCTGTTGGCCGCATTTGGCCTGCCACCGTTGGCCCATAGCGATGATCCGGAACGAGGCGTGCGCTGCGCACTGAAGATTCGCGAGGCGCTCTCTGATTTGGGTTGGACCTGTTCCATTGGGATTACCACCGGCCGGGTGTACTGCGGAGCCGTGGGCAGTGAACACCGCAGGGAATACACCATCATGGGCGATCCGGTAAATCTCGCTGCGCGTCTGATGCAAAACGCAGACTCGCATATTCTCTGTGATGAGCCCACCCGTACAGCCTGCCCGGAACAACTGCAATTCGCGCCGCCCTTCGAGGTAGCGCTGAAGGGCAAGGGCCTGCCCGTAACCGTTAGCAAACCGTTTGCTGCTGCCCGCCGCCCGGACGCTGCGGAAACGATGCAGATAATCGTTGGCAGGCAGACTGAAATGGCGATTGTTCACAAGCGCCTTAGGGCATTGGTCGAGCAACGGCGAAAGAGTCTTTTTTTTATCGAAGCCCCGTCCGGACTTGGCAAGACACTGTTGTTCAAAAGTCTGGAAAGTCATATTGCCGAACAATCCGTACTCATGCTGTGCGCCCAAGGTGACCAGGTTGAACGTCAGTCGTCCTATTTTTCCTGGCAACAGGTGATCGAGTCGTTGGTCGAAGATCAGGATTTATGGCAACAGTGGCTTGAGGAATCGGCACGGTCTGCATTGGCACCGGGCGTCGGCCTGCTAAATGACATCGTCACACTGGACCTGGCTTCAAGCACGTTCGCAGACAACCTCTCTGGCGAGTCGCGAGCCGAGAAATTGAAAGACGTTGTACTGTCCTTGTTGATGAAGGCCTGTGGTGATCGGCCGTTGGTAATGTTGGTAGATGACGGACACTGGCTGGACTCCGCATCTTTGAGCCTGTTGCAGTGGGTCTGGGAGCGACATCCCTGTGTCATGTTAGGCGTCGCCATCCGACCGACTCAAGCCCCGCAAGGCAATGTGACCACACTGATGGCTCAGGCCGATGAAATCATTCACCTTAAGCCATTAACGGCAATCCAAACCAGGGAGCTCGTTGCTAACACCCTCGCGGTAAAACAGGTGCCGGACCAGGCCATTGAGCTCATTGAGTCTCGAACCGAGGGCCACCCCTATTTCAGCCAGCAGATGGCCTATGCGCTGCGCGATTCGGGAATGCTAAAAGTTACCGCTGGGGGGCTATGTATGTTGTCAGAGGACTTCGGCCCTGACATCGACCTGCCACACTCAATCGAGGGAGTGATTACCGCGAGACTTGATCGTCTGACACCCCAGCAATCCATGACAGCAAAAGTTGCCAGTATTGTGGGAAGGCAGTTTTCATTGACGATGATCGCGGCCATCTACCCGGGATCAGAATCACAGCAGGCTGTAGCCCAACATTTGGACCACCTGACGGACTTGGAACTGACTGAATCAGAATACGCGCTGTCTCCTGGGGCCTACGCGTTTCGTCAAATCATGACCCAGCAGGTGGCTTATGACCTGATGCCCAATAACCTCAAGGCAAAACTGCATGGCGCCCTGGCCGCCTGGCTTGAACAACACCACCAAGACCTTAAGCATCATGGTGCATTGCTGGCCCACCATTTCGACCGAGCAGGCGACAAGCCCAAGACCCTCAAATTCCTGCGCTACGCGGCGCAAGAAGCACAGGACGCCTTTGCCAACGCAGAAGCAGAGCAGTTTATCCTGCGAGCGCTGGAGGTGGGGGGGCAAGGAGAGATCAGTAACGCGCAGTTAGGTTCATGGATGCTGCGCTTGGGAAGCGTGCAACGAAATATGGGCCGTCTTGAGGATGCCCAAAAGACCTTAGAGGGCGCGGTTGAGAAACTCGGGTACCCTTTGCCGAAGAGTCAGTTTGGCAGGGCCCTTTCACTGGTCCGTGCAGTCGCCATCCAATTTTGGCGCAGCTATCGCCCCCCCGTCGCACACAGAACCGCCACCCACAAAAAGAAACAGCGCCAACTTGAAGCCGCTGAATGCCTGGAACTGCTGAATATCATCTATTATTGGAGCGGCGACACCCCACTGATGCTGCTTGCATGCCTGCGCGGGGCAAACCTGGCCGGAAACAGCGGCGGCGTATCTCGTGTGCTTATTCGCCTGTATGCCAATCTCGGTTTGATCACCAGTGTGATTCCACTGAAGCGGGCGCCACACTATTATTGCGTCATCGCCGAGCGCCTAGCCCGCAATCTGGACCATCCACCTACCATTTCCTGGGTATTATTGTTGACCGCCACCCACAGCGCAGGAATCGGTCGTTGGGAGCAGTCGGTACAAAAATACGAGGAGGGGCGCGCTCTGGCAAAACTCAGCGGCGATGACCGACAATGGAGCGCCATGACCGCGTCAATCAACATTGTCAACCTCCTGAAAGCTAATCATACCCAGGCCTTGTCGGAATATGAGGCGCTAAAGGCTGTTGGCGAAAACAGCAACGACCGTCAGTCCATTGGCTGGGCCGCGGGGGGTAAGGCGAGGGTGTATTTTCGCCTTGGGGACATGGAGCGTATGGCCGAATGCACCCATCGCGCAGAGCAGATGCTTGACGCATGCACCGTGGCCAATCAATTGGATGTATTCAGTCAACTGGCCCTAATCGCCCTGCACAGGGACGACAATACGAGCGCCCTAAAACATTTAAAAAAATGTGTGTCACTCCTGCATCGCCCCACTCAGATTACCCTCTACGCCCCATGTACACAGATGGCGTTTGCTGGATTAGAGTATGCTCGCCGTTGTCCTGGCACAGAGGCCAATACTATTGTTCGAAGCACACTGCGTTTTGCAAAGGGTTTCGCACGAATTTTTCCCGTTGGAAGACCCGCGTTGCTTTTCTTCCAGGGATTGAATCACTATAGGTGCTCCGACCCAACGGCCGCCGCCGGGTGCTGGCATGATGCCATTGATGCGGCGAATCATCATGGGATGCCCTATGAAGTATCGCTGGCGGGACACGCGCTGGCGGTGGTTGAAGATATCAAACCCGCTGAACGTCAGCCCATTGAGTTGGCACTTGAATACCTGCAGCTATCGCAGCCCGGGTTTCCATTCAAAATGGAAAATGAACAGGACAAACGTTGAACATAGAGCGCTGTTTCCGCACTGAGGACTTCCTTCGACTCGCCAAGCGGCGCCTGCCACCCGCTTTGTTTCACTACATTGATGGTGGGGCCGACGATGAGTCCACCTTACGGCGCAACACCGATGCTTTTGAACGTTTCGACCTGATCCCTCGTGTGTTAGCCGGAATGGACTCAGTTAATCTGTCAACCCGCGTGTTGGGCATGGACCTGAAGGTACCGTTTTTCTTTTCTCCCACCGCGATGCAACGACTGTTTCATCATGATGGTGAAATCGCGGTAGGTGGCGCAGCCAGGGAACTGGGAACTGCCTTCGGAGTCTCCACCATCGGAACCCGAAGTATTGAAGAACTGGGTAAAGCATTTGCCGGGCCAAAATTCTTCCAAATCTACATTCATAACGACTCAGATCTGACGTCCGACCTGATCGCTCGCTGCAAAGAGGCCCAGTTCGACGCACTGGCGCTTACGGTAGACACCGTGGTGGCAGGAAACCGTGAACGGGACCATTACACCGGCATGACCACGCCGCCCAAACTCACCCTGAGAAGCCTGTTGGGTTTTGCCACTCGACCCTCATGGTCGCTGAACTACTTGGCCAGGGAAAAATTCGACCTGCCTAACGTAAGCCGATACGTTTCGGCAGGTTCTGGTGTCTCCTCGTCGATCATCGATTACATCGACACTCAGATGAAACCCAACATTACCTGGGATGATGCGGCAGAGATTATTCGACAATGGGGCGGCCCCTTCGCCATTAAGGGCGTTATGTCGGTGGAAGATGCCCGTAAAGCCGTGGACATAGGCGCCAGCGCTATCATGGTGTCAAACCACGGTGGTCGCCAGCTAGATGGCGCCCGGTCACCCTTCGACCAACTACCGATGATCGCTGACGCCGTCGGCGGAGACATTGAAATTATTCTGGACGGCGGCATACGTCGAGGCACACACATACTGAAAGCTCTGGCAGCAGGCGCAACAGCCTGTTCCGGTGGCCGGCTATATCTCTATGCATTGGCTGCCGCTGGCAGCCCAGGGGTACTGCGAGCCGCTACGCTGCTGCGCGACGAGTTGCGCAGAGACATGATGTTGATGGGCGTTAAGGATGTGGGAAGCCTGACTTCGGAAATGTTGGCAATCAGACCGTGAATTCAACAATGATTCAGAGACCTGCCCGAGTTGCCCTTCACCTTCCCGGCGGCGGCGCCAGGGGGGCGTATCAAGTTGGTGCTATGCAGGCTATCGGCGAGATTTGCCAGTCGGTGAATACATCACCATTCCATATATATACTGGCATCTCTGCCGGCGCTATCAACGCTGCCGTAATGGCATCTCACGCCGATGACTTTCAGCAGGGTGTTCAACGGCTGTCCGCATTTTGGAACAACATGCGCTGCGATCACATCTATCGCACTGATTGGGCCAACGTGCTCGCGTCGATAACTCGCTGGGTAGGCGCTGCCCTGTTCGGTAGGCTAGGGGTGCGTGCACCTGCAGCATTGCTCAACACTGCACCATTGCGCGCTCTGCTCCAACGAGAAACCGTGCTGGAAAGAATCCCTGGCCTGATTGATGATGGGGTTTTCGATTCTGTTGCAGTCAGCGCTTCGGGTTACTCAACAGGTACTGCGGTATCGTTTTATCAGTCACAAACAACTCCCCCGTGGCACCGAGGCCGACGCCGGGGACGCAAAGATACGTTGACCGTCGATCACCTGATGGCGTCTACCGCTCTCCCCTTGCTGTTTCCGCCACAGAAAATTCGCCATGAGTTTTTCGGCGATGGCAGCCTCAGGCAGACGGCACCGCTCTCCACCCCTATCCATTTAGGTGCCGACCGAATACTGATTATCTCGGCCCGTGATGCCGCTGAAGACCCGGAACCCACCAAAGCGCCATGCAGTCCGAGTGCAGGCGAGATAGCTGGCCATTTATTGGATATCGTATTCATGGATAACCTGGACGCGGATCTGGAACGTTTGAATAGAATTAACGATACGTTGCGCCAGCTTTCGACTGAAAAACGACAGGAAAACGACCTGCGTATCGTCGAGACCCTAACCATTCGACCCAGCAAAGATTTGCGCGCCTTAGTGGGTGAGCATGTGACGCAAATGCCATCCAGCGTGAAAATATTGCTGGCTGGCGTAGGTGCGTGGAGGTCGGATCATCGCCTTGCCAGCTATCTTCTGTTCGAACAAGACTATTGCCAAGCGTTGATGAGTCTGGGCTATGACGATGCGATCAAGCAAAAAGACTCAATCCAGGATTTAATGCGCGGTTTTTCGTGACCTCGCTGTCTGTCGCACTATTCTCCGGCGACGCCGAGTAGCGCCCCCCTGACCGCCTCTCGCTGAACGACTCCTGTTGCACGAATGATCCGATATCGATCCAAAAATGGTTGAGCGCAGCAGTTTTGTGACCGACCGCCACTGCAAACTGGAGCATTGGCGATACACGAATCCATTTCCTTTAATCCGCGAGCAGTGCAGGCAAGAACTTTCTCCGAACAGATCGATAGCAAATACTCAGAGGATGGAATAGCGGGCAACTCGGCAGATGTGTTGGGTCGAGGAACCGAAACACGAGGCGGAGCCGGTGCTGGTCGAGTGTTGGTCTTGGCGGGTTTTTTCGGAGACCGATCAAGCCACTGCTGTAAACTGCGGCTTGAGATGGTGCCCGAACGGCCAGAGCCGCGAATAACCTGAGAACGGCCGGCCTCGCACTTCTGGTCCTGAAAAACGACTGAGCCGCTGGCCGATGTACAACGGTAAATTTCTTCTGCGGCCAGCGGAGGCGACAACCACGCCAAGACGACCACTAACAACGTTCGCATTTTCGTAAAAAGAACCGGCGCTGCAACGATGAGCCGAGAGCTCATCATCCACAGCACCGGTAGACTCAAGCGCGACTACTTCTTTTTGCGCGCTGCCTTCTTTGCTACTTTCTTTCTGGCAACTTTCTTCTTTGCTACCTTTTTCTTGGCAACTTTCTTCTTCGCTACCTTTTTCTTGGCAACTTTCTTCTTCGCTACCTTCTTCTTGGCAACTTTCTTCTTCGCCACCTTCTTCTTGGCAACTTTTTTCTTCGCTACCTTTTTCTTGGCAACTTTTTTCTTCGCCACCTTCTTCTTGGCAACTTTTTTCTTCGCTACTTTCTTCTTGGCAACTTTTTTCTTCGCTACCTTCTTCTTGGCAACTTTTTTCTTCGCTACCTTCTTCTTGGCAACCTTTTTCTTCGCTACCTTTTTGGCAACTTTCTTCTTCGCTACCTTCTTCTTGGCAACTTTTTTCTTGGCTACCTTCTTGGCTACCTTCTTCTTGGCAACTACTTCGGTTGCTTTTTTAGCAACCTTTTTCGCTGCCTTCTTCTTTGCTTTTTTTGACGCTTTCTTCGCCACTGGAAGTCTCCTCTTGCTGCTGACAAAAATTAGTCCAAACAGTTTTCACCCAACGAGCATTTTGCTTTTCGGGGTGCTGGTCGATGATCAAGGATTCCCCCATGAAAACGCCGACCCGATGCTGCGCGCAAACTATACCAGTTCATGGACTCATACGCATAACGTCTTGGTCACTTTTTGTTACAGGGTTTGACGCGGATTTTTTTCGTCATGGGCCGTCTCTTGCGCAAACTGAATTACAGCACCGAAAGGTTGCCAATTATTGAGGTCTGCAACTCGCCAATTATCGAGCCCATCCCTGAGCGTTGACCAATCTAATGAGAGTTCTCGAGAGGATAATTCATCGGCTGTTGTCTCCAGCTTATCGCTGTTGAGTGACAGCATGAAAAACCCCTCGCCGTGTTGAGACAAATGTTGACCAGGAATTCCGGTGGCATCCTTCGGTTCAATAAGCACCAACCAAATCGGCCCCAGGGCAAAGCGCGCTGTTGCCACTCCCCTGGACTGCAACGCTTCGACTGCCACGGGCGGCTCGCCTAGCAACCGGCTGTAACGATCGATCGCCTGATCGAGGTCTCTTACCAGGAACCCTAAGTGGTGAATTGACGGCATGATTTTCACTACGAATTTTGAATTGTCCATTGTCCCATGCCTTAAGACCGCTCGCTGGCGTCTTCTTTAGGACTGATTAATCACATTTTTCATTAACAATTTTTCTTTAAGTCGCTAATTTAATGGACATTTTTTCATACTCTCTTTATTTTTCTATAGAGCTATAGATTATTTTCCGAATAGCAATTACCATATCGGGCATGCAATCGCGCAGCGAAAAATTTACGTTACAGCAGGCCAACGCAGTACGTGCAGCGGCAGCAGAATTTGCTTTGTACGGTTATCACGGTGCCAGCACCGCGGGCATTGCAGAGCGACTTGGCATCCAGCAAGGCAGCTTGTACTACTACTTGAAGTCGAAGGAAGAGGCGCTGGAAAAAGTTTGCTTGCTGGCGCTACAGGGCTATCTCCAGCGTATGGAACTCATTGCTGCGAGCCAACAACCCTTTGCCGCGAAACTTCAGGCAACCATCGCCGCTCATTTGCTTCGATACCGAGAGAAAGATGAAGCCTTGAAAGTCTACAACGACGAACGGCTTTACCTACCAGAGGCACGGCGCAGCGCGTTGAAAAAACTCGGAACTCAGTACCGAGAATTACTCGAAACAATCGTCATTGAAGGAATTGAAGCCGGTGAGGTGAGAAAGGTCGACCCGCACTTTGCGGCACAGACCATCATTGGCATCGGAAATTCCATGGGCGACCTCATCGTGAGAGACGAACAATTAGACACAGTGGCGATGGCACAGAAGTGTTGTGATCTGCTACTCAACGGGTTTTCAATTAAGGAAAAGTAATGGGCGCATTTAAAGAACCACATGGTGGCGAACTGAAAGATTTGTTTCTGACAGAGAGTCAGGCCGACACCGAAAAGTCTTTGGCAGGCGATTACGCCAATTGGGATCTCACCCCGCGTCAGTTGTGTGATGTGGATTTGTTGATGAATGGCGCGTTCTCCCCGCTTGAGGGCTTTCTCGGCAAAGCGGACTACGAAAGCGTCTGTAACAACATGCGCCTCGAAAGCGGTGAGCTTTGGCCAATGCCAGTGACTCTGGATGTCAGCGAAACATTTGCTGAGGGCGTCAGTGAGGGTGATCGCGTTGCCCTTCGAGATGCCGAAGGCGTTTTGATTGCAGTGCTGGAGGTTAGCGACAAATGGCAGCCCGACCTCAACAGCGAAGCGGAACGCGTATTCGGTACGACCGACGAACTACACCCGGCAGTCAGTTTCTTACGCAATCAATCCGGCCCGGTATACCTGGGTGGAAAGATCCTGGGCATTGAGCCACCGACCTACTACGACTTTAAGCTGCTAAGAGACACTCCATCGGAGTTACGAGGCAGGTTCCGCAAGCTTGGCTGGCGGAAGATTGTGGCGTTTCAAACTAGAAATCCGCTGCACAGGGCCCATCAGGAACTGACTTTTCGTGCAGCCAGAGAGGTTGACGCAAACTTGTTGATTCACCCGGTGGTAGGAATGACCAAACCGGGCGACATCGACCATTTCACCCGGGTTCGCTGTTACGAGCATGTGTTGGAGCAATATCCAGAGCAAACCAGTCAGCTGAGTCTGATCAATCTTGCCATGCGAATGGGCGGTCCCCGGGAGGCCATTTGGCATGCAATCATTCGGAAGAATTATGGCTGCACCCACTTTATTGTAGGCCGTGATCACGCCGGGCCGGGTAACGACAGTGACGGCAACCCATTTTATGGTCCATACGACGCACAAGACCTGTTCAAGCAACACGAGCAGGAACTGGATATCACCATGGTGCCGTTCAAGATGATGGTCTACGTAGAAAACAAAGCCGAATACATGCCGGCGGATGAAACCCAAGAATCAGACAAGGTATTGAATCTCTCGGGAACTGAATTTCGACGACGTCTGCGAGAGGGGCTGGATATCCCGGACTGGTTTTCCTATCCCAAAATTGTTGAAGAGCTGAGACGAGGCTATCCGCCGAAAAACCAGCAGGGTTTCACCGTTTTCTTTACCGGATTGTCAGGATCCGGCAAATCCACCGTTGCCAATGCTTTGATGGTGAAACTGCTGGAAGAAGGCTCACGTCCGGTCACCCTGCTCGATGGTGACGTCGTGCGCAAGAATCTGTCCAGCGAGTTGACCTTTTCCAAAGAACATCGCGATCTCAATATCCTTCGCATTGGATATGTTGCCAGCGAAATCACCAAGAACCGCGGAATCGCGATTTGCGCGCCCATTGCCCCCTATACAAAAACCCGACGCGCGGTGCGTGACATGATCTCTCCATTGGGTGGGTTTGTAGAAATTCATGTCTCCACCGCTATCGAAGTGTGTGAGAATCGAGACCGCAAGGGCCTCTATGCGCTGGCGCGAGCCGGTAAGCTGAAAGGGTTCACGGGTATAGACGACCCCTACGAGGCGCCAACCAACGCCGAAATGGTCATCGATACCGCAGAAATGTCGCCGGATCTGGCGGCCCATCGCATCTTAATCACGCTGGAAAAAATGGGATACCTTCGTTGATATGAGCACCCGTTACGCATTACACAGACCACACCCCTGGCATGGGTTGAGCCCAGGGCGCCGATCCCCAAAGGTGATTAACGTCTTTGTGGAGATGACCCCGTTTGATTACGTCAAGTATGAGCTGGACAAAGAAACCGGTTTTCTTTGCATCGATCGACCGCAAAGAACAACCTCCCAGTTACCCTGCCTTTACGGCTTCATGCCGCAGACTTACTGCGCCGAGGAGGTACACAAACTGAGCCCTAAGTCTCAGCGAGGCGACATGGATCCACTGGATATCTGTGTGATCAGCGAGCGACCGGTCGCGCGATCAGAAATTGTCCTGAAAGCACGGGTCATTGGCGGACTGCAAATGATTGATGACGACGAGGCTGATGACAAAATCGTCGCCGTACTGGAGGGCGATCACATCATGAACGATGCCGAAGATCTTACCGAGCTGCCGGATATAATGACCGAACGCCTGCGTCACTATTTCTTGACCTACAAGTCGCCGCCAGACGAACCCCAGCGAGTGTCGTCTATCGAGCCCTATGGCTGCGAGCATGCCCATGAGGTCGTCGAGGCGGCAATTGCAGACTACCAACGGCACTTTGGTACCCACGGATCTTGAAGGTTTTTGATGCCTTCAATGGAGATGCCGACGGCATCTGCGCACTGATTCAGCTAAGGCTGGCGAGGCCGCAGCCCGAAGCAACCCTGGTCACGGGGGTGAAACGCGATATTGCCTTACTAGAGCGTATCGATGGTCAGAGCGGCGATGAGATTACCGCTCTGGACATTTCTCTGGATAAGAATCGCCCTGCCCTGGTACGTCTGCTCAACGCGGGCGCGAGGGTGATGTACTTTGACCATCACTTTGCAGGCGAAATTCCTGACCATCCAGCGCTCACCACCAGAATCAATACCCAACCCGAGGTATGCACCAGCCTGCTGGTAAACCGAGAGACCAACGGGGCTTTTGGTTCGTGGGCCATCACCGGTGCATTCGGCGACAACCTGGATCGTCCGGCCAACGCGCTGGCCCAGAAACAAGGTTTAGGCCAGAGCGATGTCTTGCGATTGCAGGCTCTGGGCGTGTGCATGAATTACAACGCCTACGGTGCGTCTGAGAATGACCTGCACTTCCCCCCCTCGGATCTCTACCGGCGTCTGTACCGCTACTCAGACCCGCTGCAGTTTCTCGACGACGACTCGGCAACATTCAGTAAACTGCAAACGGGCTATCAGCAGGATCTTGAGCGCGCCCGGAACGCCGACGTGTTACATAACCAACCCCATGCTGCGGTGATGCGCCTGCCAAACGAACCCTGGTCACGAAGGGTCAGCGGAGTATTTGGCAATGAACTGGCCAACCAGTTTCCTGACCGGGCCCACGCCGTCGTTACCCAGGGAACGCAAGGGCTGCTGGTGAGCGTTCGGGCGCCACTGAACAATAAACAGGGCGCCGACGAAATATGCCGCCAGTTTGAAACTGGCGGCGGTCGCAAAGCGGCCGCTGGAATTAACCGGCTGCCGCCTGAAGACCTGGATCGGTTCATCACCACCTTTGCCAGTCACTATCAACCCTGAACATCACTCCTCAGGAAACAGCACCGTCAACCATTCGGCGACCAAAGCGGGTCGTTCCTGGCCTTCGACCTCAATCACACACGTCTCGGTGACCAGCAGGCCGCCACCTTTAGGTGCTACGTCGGACACGCTGAGTCGCAAGCGAATATTCGAGCCTACCGGCACCATGCCCGTGAAACGGACCTTATTACACCCGTAGTTGATCAGTTTTGAATGCCCCGCCCAGGACACCACCTGGTCGTGCAAATGAACCAGCAACGAAAGCGTGAGAAATCCGTGCACGATGGTGCCGCCCATCTCTTTACTTGCCCGCTCTTGGTCGATGTGAATCCACTGATGGTCAATGGTCGCATTAGCGAAATCGTTGACTCGGCTCTGGTCAATATTGAGCCAGTCCGAAACCCCCAACTCCTGGCCTTTTTGCGCCGCCACGTCAGAAAAATGAATTTCTCTCGCCGCCGTTTGAGACATGATTTTTGCCCTCGAAAAAAAGGCCCTCACGGTAACATACTGTGAGGTCCTCTTTGATTCGGAAAGCGGCGGTATTCCGCTGCCTGGATCAATCCCAACTGACGGGTTGTGCATTCACTGCCTGGCGCAGTTCAGCGGCTGTTCCCGGTCGCGGGCTATGAGCTGAGACAATACGCTCTGGATTCAAATTCAAGCGCTTCAGTGCGCGAGCGAAACTGCGGGTCGACTCAACCGCTGGTAGTATCGGACCTGTCACCGGTCGGGCGAAGTGGTCGGCTTCAAACAACACCCCCTGGTCCGGCAACCAGGTCACCAAAAGATGCTCTGTGTGGGCGGTTGGACCAATATCCACAACTTGCACTTTGCGTGACTCGTCGCTCAAATCCAGCGAGCCCTTAACCCCTTTGAATCTGAGACTTTCGTCGCCCGCTGCGTCAGATACTGCGCCCCTGTGTGCCGCGGCGGCAACAACGGTGGCTCCTGCGGCAAGGTAGGGCGCGACTCCCACCACGTGATCACTGTGGTGGTGGGTCAGCACACCATATTTGATGGGTTTGTCTGCCACGACCTCTCGCAACAGTTCAATACGCGCTGGAATGCCGGCAGTGCCGCCAATCGCAATGACGTGATCGCTCATTTCTACAAACAGCGCGTAGGTGCCCGCGCCGCCGATCAGATAGACGCCATCGGCCAGTTCCTGTCGCTCCAGTGGTGCCGGAACGATGGGTTCGACCACCGCTAATCGTGGGTCAACAACCAGCATGTCACTCAAGTCAGGATTGATTTCGGTGGCAAGGTTGGACCGTTGCATATTGACATCACCGTTCAGGATCAGCGTAAAGCTGTCATTAACCGAGATGCCAGAGACGGTTTTGTAGTCATCGAAGCGGTATTGCACCAGTCCAAACCCAGCAAAGACCCGCTCACTGCGCTTGAGCACGTGACTTGCCGCATCAAAATACAAGCTGATTGACGGGCCGACCGCCATAGAAAAGGCCACAACCTCAAACACCTCATCCCCATCGTTCACCTGCCCTAAATAATGGGCAGTTCGCAGGTGCTCTCTAAGCTGACGCACCAACAAGGGCGGCGTGACCCGTATAAAAGGACCTGAGGCATTGTCGAAATCGGGCTCGGCAATAGGTTGGGCGGTTCCAGATCGATAATTCACCTGAAAACTCTTATCGCCATTGATAATTGTCCCATTGCGAAAATCGAAACCGCCCCCCTCTCCCTGGGTCTGATTGACGAAAATTCGGTTTTCCAAATCAACGGCTGCAAATCCCTCAGAGCGGTTCTTATCCCATGGTGGGGTTGGCTTAAGGCTTTGGCCCACTGCGTAGTTGACGTCTCGAGTCTTCACACGCATTGAGGTCAACGCAGAAAGCTGCTCGCCGCCGTGGGCCTGTTCGGCAGCCTCGATAATTTCGTTCACTCGCGCGACGTTGCGTTCGGTTAGGTTTTGGGCGATGGCCTGCCAGCAGGGAAAAATCAGCAATGCCAGTAATACTGTGCGCAGTTTCATATGCAGTCTCCTTCGACTAGGAGACGCCATTAGAAATGATCAAGCTCACGCCGTGTTGAGCGTTGCGCTGAGTCGAGTCAGTCAAGCGATCGAATGTACTATCTTCGACTCCCGCGAGTTGGGGCGCGAACTTATTTTAAAGTTCGAAGTCTTTCCCCACGGCAATCATCAGCGCTGCATTGCTGAGAATGACCAAATCAACGCCAAGTCCGTCTTTCTTAAAGCCAATCGCAGGCACCAACCCCGGGGCAAAATTACCAAAACTCAGCGGCAACTCATCTTCGAACTCGCCCCGGTAGCCGTGTACCAGGCCCAGGGCAAGTTTTGCTCTGGCATATCGATGCAGCCTTGGAAGCGGATATTCCCAACCGACGTAAGCGAATTGAGAAAACTGTCCAAACGAATTGTTGAACAGTGATAAACCGTAGAGACGATTGCGAGCATTGCGAACTTCTATCGTTAACATCACCGGGGCTCCGTCAAAGTCCTCATCATCGCTGTAGTGCGTGTAGGCACCTGCCTGCGCATACAACCAGCGTTGATCAGAGTCGTCGTTTTGCCCCAGACAGTTCGGTGCCCAAAGCCCCATGAAGAGCAATAGACCAATCGTTGTGCACGTAATCAGCTTCATGAGCGGCAGGCTACCTGTCCGGGGGAGTTAGTCAAGGGCGAACCCAGCCAGCCATGGCTCAAAAGCGCCACAGCAGATAGAATGCCGCGGTTTTCCGCAATCGACCCGACCTGTGCTGCATCTGATTCGAAATGCCCAAGTGTTTGCCCCGTCCCCACTCAAGGAACGACATATCCTGATTGCGGGCGGCAAAATTGCCTACGTGGGCCACGAGGTTCCAGACATCGGGGCCAGCCTGCTCGCCAGTGACACCGATGTTCAGGGCCAGCCTCTGATTCCCGGCCTTGTTGACATCCATGCCCACCTAACGGGTGGCGGCGGCGAGGCAGGTTTTTCCACCCAGGTTCCGCCCGTTCCGCTCAGCGACTTCACCCGCGCCGGAATTACCACCGTGGTGGGCTTGCTGGGCACCGATGACGTGACTCGCAGCACCGCCAGCCTGGTCGCAAGAGTCAGAGCTTTACGCGAAGAAGGAATCTCAGCCTACTGTTATACCGGCGGCTACCACTGGCCCGCCACCACGCTCACGGGTGCGGTGACCACCGATATCGTCAACATCGATTGCATTGTTGCTCTTGGTGAACTGGCCATCAGCGATCATCGCTCTTCGCAAATGACACCCGCAGAATTTGCCAAAGCTGCTGGTGAGGCCCACGTCGCAGGCCTGATTACCGGCAAGGCGGGCTTAGCTCACCTTCATTTGGGTGATGGGCCCGCGGGTCTGGAACCAATTCGTCGAGCGCTGCGCGATACGGAAATTCCGGCCAGGACCTTCAATCCGACCCATTGCAACCGAACCCAGGCGTTATTTGAGGAAGCTTGCGCTATCAGCCACCAGGGCTGCCATGTGGATATGACCGCATTTCCGGTTGAAGAGGGCGAGGCGGGCATCTCTGCTGAAGCAGCCCTGGAACAATACTTGGCTTCTGGCGCTGACCCTGGGCGGATTAGTATCAGCACCGATTCCGGTGGCTGTTTGTGCGACTTCGATGAACAGGGGAACGCGCTCGGATTAGACTACGGCCGCGCCAGTGCAATGGCTCAAACACTGAAAGCCTGCGCCAAGGCGTTGGGCCTTGGATCGGCATTACCGGCATTTACCAGTAATCCAGCAACGCTGATGAAATTTCACAACAAAGGCCATATTGCCGTCGGCGCTGACGCGGACCTTGTTGTGTTAAGCCACAACCATGAAGTGACCGATGTCATGGCCAGGGGTCAATGGATGGTCAACAACTCTACGCCCACGATATTGGGCACCTTTGAACAGCGGAGCAAAAATTAGTGAGTGACACCCCACAAAAAGGTTGGCTGATACCTATCGGCGGCGCCGAGGAACGCACACCCGACGCGCTGATTTTGCGTCGGTTTGTGGAGCTGTGCGGCGGCCAGGACGCCAAGGTGCTGGTGATTCCCACAGCATCCGAGCTGCCCGACACCGGCCCCAACTATGTATCGGTGTTCGAACAAATGGGCGCACGTGCGCGATACATTCCTATTGACCAGCGTGAGGACTGTTTTGCCGAAGAAATTGTTGAAACCCTGGATCGCGCCAATGGAATCTTTATTACCGGCGGTAACCAGTTACGCCTGTCGACGATACTCGGCGGCACCCCAGTTGCCAAAGGCATTCGTCGTCGCTATAGCGAAGGTGCCAATGTCGCAGGTACCTCGGCTGGAGCCGCCATCGTGTCTGAGCACATGATTGCCGGCGGATCAGGCGGCCCGACCCCAACGGAAAATGGGGTCACAATGGCGCCGGGCCTTGGCCTCACCAACAAAGCCATAGTGGATCAACACTTCCGACAGCGCGATCGCCTGGGGCGATTGCTCACCGCCCTGTCGTACAACCCTTTCGCGACGGGTCTTGGAATCGATGAAGATACCGCAGCATTCATAAATGCCAACGGCGTGTTAGAGGTGGAAGGCAGCGGCGCGATTACGGTGGTCGACCCAGCTGGGTTACGCCACTCCTCGATGTACAACGCGGCCGAACAAGATCCCATCAGTCTGATCGGGATCACTATCCACATTCTTAAGGCTGGCGACAAATTCGACCTGGAAACCCGCGAAGCGCGGGCCACCACACTGAACTAAAACCCTTAGCAGCGCGCATTTACCGGTCTTGTGCCGGACTTGTTAGCATGGCGGACAAATAACCGGGGAATGGCATGAAAATACTCAGCACCAACGTCTATCGAGGGCCCAACCTGTACGCCCATTTTCCCGTCATTCGCCACCAAGTAGATCTCGGTGAACTGGAGAACTGGCCGTCAGCCCGCTTGGGTAAGGCGTTTATCGACGGATTGATCACCGCCCTGCCCGGCCTGGATGAACACGGGTGTTCCTATCGAGAAGCGGGCGGCTTCATTCGGCGCCTGCGTGAGGACGATGGCACCTGGATGGGCCACATCTGGGAGCACGTCATTTTGGAACTTCAGGGGATGGCTGGGTCAGACGTAACGTTCGGTCGCACCCGCTCCATTGAAGATCAGTCGGGATGCTATAACGTGGTCTTTCAGTATCATCAACGGGACGTTGGGCTGGAAGCTGCCCGTATTGGCCGACAGCTGCTGCTGTCGTTGCTTCCCGAAGACCTGGGTGACCACACCAACGAATTTATCGAAGAGGACTTTGACTTTGCCGAGGAGCGAGACGCATTTATTCGTTTTGCCCAACGCAAAGAACTTGGTCCCAGCACCGCATCACTGGTGTCAGCCGCTGAGAGCCGAAATATCCCGTGGCTGCGTCTCAATGAATACTCGTTGGTGCAATTTGGTCATGGCCGTTTTCAGCAGCGCATTCAGGCCACCATCACCAGCAAGACTACCCACATTGCGGTGGAAATTTCCTGCGACAAGGAAGACACCCACAACCTTCTAAACGACCTGGGTTTGCCAGTGCCCCACCAACGCATGGTCTATTCAGAGCGTGAAGCGGTTAGAGCAGCGCGACGAATCGGCCATCCGGTGGTGGTTAAACCTCTGAACGCTAACCATGGCCGCGGCGTTTCCATCGACCTTAGCGACGATGACGAGGTGGCAACAGCTTTCGGCGTAGCACGAGAACGCGGCACCTCAAGGGCGGTGCTGGTGGAGTCTTACATTTCAGGAATGGATCATCGCATGCTGGTCGTCAACGGCGAACTGGTTGCAGTGGCAAAGCGTGTGCCCGGACATGTCGTTGGCGATGGTCAACAGACCATTGGCCAACTTATTGAAGCGGTAAACGCTGACCCACGACGAGGCATTGGCCACGAAAAAGTATTGACAAAAATTGAGGTTGATCAGCAGGCTAAGCGCTTAATGGCCACCGCAGGTTTTGACGAAAATACGGTGCTGGACGATGGCCAGATTTTCTTTCTTCGCTCCACTGCCAACCTTTCCACAGGCGGCACAGCCATTGATGTAACGGACTCAGTCCACCCGGATAATCGGTCTATGGCGGAACGCGCCGTGATGGCCGTTGGGCTGGACGTAGGCGGGGTGGATTTCCTCACCGATGACATTACCCAGTCCTACAAAGACATCGGCGGCGCCATTGTTGAGGTGAACGCGGCGCCGGGCTTCCGCATGCACGTGGCGCCTTCGGAAGGGTCTCCAAGAGACGTGGCCGGCAAGGTTCTGGACATGCTGTTTCCCGAAGGTGCGCAAAGCACCATACCCATCGCCGGCATTACCGGAACCAACGGAAAAACCACCACCGCGCGGATGTTGTCACACATCCTGAAGACCGCTGGCCACGTGGTGGGCTCCACCTCCACGGAAGGGGTGTATATCGACGGCCATCTGACGGTAAAGGGTGACATGACCGGTCCTTCTGCCGCGCAGATCGTGCTGCGCGACCCGACCGTCGACATGGCGGTGATGGAAACCGCTCGCGGAGGCATTGTGCGGGCGGGCTTGGGCTATCGACGTAGCGATGTTGCTGCATGCCTGAACATTAGCTCAGACCATTTGGGCATCAAGGGCATCAACACTCTGGAACAGCTGGCAGAAATCAAACGGGTTGTTGTGGAGGTGGCCGAAGACACTGCGGTGCTCAATGCTGATGACGAACTGTGCCTTCGAATGGCCGACTATACCCAAGCAAAAAACCTTTGTTATGTCACCATGAACCCAGCCCACTCGCTGGTTAAAGAGCATATTCGCGCCGGCGGCCGGGCCGTTGTGCTTGAGCAGGGTATTAACGGCGACATGATCACCATCTACGACAACGGCACCCATATGCCGCTGTTGTGGACCCATCTGATTCCCGCCACCCTGGAAGGCAAAGCCACTCACAACGTGCAAAACGCGATGTTTGCCAGCGCCCTGGCCTATTCGCTGGGCAAACAGCTGGACGATATCAGCCATGGTCTGCGCACATTCAACACCACATTCTTCCAGGCCCCCGGCCGGATGAATGTGTTTGACGAACATCCGTTTAGAGTCATTTTGGACTACGCACACAACCCGGCGGCGGTAGCAACCATGTGCCAGACCATCGATCGGCTGGAGATAACCGGACGCAAGATCGTCACTCTGGCGGCGCCTGGAGATCGACGCGATGAAGATATTCGTGAAATAGCGCACGTTGCTGCTGGCCATTTCGATCATTATGTACTGAAGGCGGACGACAACCGTCGTGGTCGCGATGAAAATGAGGTACCCCAGATGCTCAGCAAGGCATTGCAGGACAAAGGTGTAGACCCGTCCTGCATGGAAATCGTTTCCGACGAACAGCAGGCGGTGAATCACGCACTGCAACTCGCCGCTGAAGGCGATCTGCTGGTGATCTTTGGCGACGAAATTACTCGCTGCTGGAAACAGATCATCCATTTTGAATTTACCGGCGAGACAAACCCGAGTGCGGCCCAGTCCAGCTCGGCAGTCACCAATATTCAGTCTGACCCCCAGGCCTTCGAAATGGACCAAGACGATCGGCTCATCCGAGACGAACGCGGCGTGAGACTGGCCGCGCGGGAAGTTGAAGACGCCGACTGATGGTACTGGAAGACTCAAGGCGGCTGACCGGACCCAACCTATTTAGCGAGTTGCCCGGGGCAATTTGCGAGGTCACGATAGACCCTGCAAAACAGGCAGATTTGGCGTTTGCCTGGCGCCTGCATGTCAGTGCGCTGCTTGAAGGCGTCGGCTGGAACGACAGCCAGTGCTTCCACCGCCTGCATCGCACCGGCGTCAGTCTGATGCTGACCGCCCCCATCGATGCGCTGTATGCCGCCACCGAGGTTAACGAAGCGGCCTGTGAGTTCAGCCGCTGCGAACTGGCCGGCGGAGCCATGCCGCCTTTTGGCGAAACCGTTGCCCGGCTGCAACAAACGATCAAGGATGAAATTAACCCGAGGTTGATTCATCTGCAGGACGTTGCCGCGGCACATAAATCGCCCCTGCTGGTAGACGATGATGAGGTTTCACTGGGATATGGCGCCTCGACACAGATATGGCCCACTTCCGCCCCTCCCGCCGCAGAGACTGTGGACTGGGACACCGTCGGCAAAGAAGGTGATGTACCGGTGGCGCTCATCACTGGAACCAACGGTAAATCCACCACCGTGCGCTTGGCAGCCGCCATATTGAGTGCGGCCGGTAAATCTCCCGGCGTTACCTCAACCGATTACATACGGGTCAACGACACCATATTGGATAAGGGTGATTATTCGGGCCCTGGGGGAGCACGCCAGTTGCTCCGACACCCGGAAACCGAGGTGGCCCTGCTGGAAGTGGCCAGGGGCGGCATGTTGCGTCGCGGACTGGGCGTTACCCATGCCGATGTTGCTCTGATCACCAACGTCGCTGAAGACCATTTGGGCGAATATGGGGTCCATACCATCGAAGACTTGCGAGACGCTAAATTCATCGTCCACAAAGGTCTTGCCGAGCGAAAATTCTTAGTGCTAAACGCCGATGACCGCGGCATCGTTGAGTTTGCCAGGCAACTGCCGGCGCAACGTTTTGTCTGGTTCAGCGAAGATTCCCACCACCCACTGCTAGAAGGACACTGCATGGCAGGTGGCGAGGCCTTCACCGTTTACGAGGGTCAGCTCAGCTATCGGAGTCGCGACGGGATACAGCCTGTCATGGCAGTCACAGACATCCCGGTAACCCTGTTCGGTAAAGCCAGACATAACGTGCAGAACGCGCTTGCCGCGGCGGCCTTGTGTCATGTTTTGGGTTGCAGTTCGGCGGCGATAAGGGACGGACTGCGGCAGTTTCGAGGTGGCCCTCGTCAAAACCCTGGGCGCGGAAACATATTCAGGGGGCGCGGCGTTCAGGCCATTGTCGACTTTGCTCACAACGAACATGGAATGCACGCGGTGGCTGATACCATTGCGGCCATGCCTGCGCAGCGCAAGCTGGTGTTGTTGGGCCAGGCGGGAGACCGCAGTGACACCCTCATTGAAGGTTTGGTTAATGCGGCGTTGAAAACGAAACCCAACCAGTTGGTCATCTGCCAGTTGCCAGGCTACGAACGTGGCAGGCCCCCCGAAGAGGTACCGCAGTTGATCGAACGCCTGGCGCGCCAGGCCGGCATGGACCCAGCCGACATTCACCACGCTGACAGTCCCGTTGAGGGCACTCGCTTCGCCCTGGACTGGGCAAAGGTTGGCGATCTGTTGTTGATCTTGGCCCTGACTCAACGCGGCCCCTGCCTTCAACTGGTTCAAGAGCGCCTGCAGTCACCCTCCTGACAAAACATCTTGCACAATCTCCCGGGCCTGGTCGATGATTTGGTCCAGGTGATTTTCGTCTTTAAAACTCTCTGCATAAATTTTGTATTGATCTTCAGTGCCCGAAGGCCTGGCAGCAAACCAACCGTTCTCCGATTCTATTTTGAGCCCGCCAATTGACGCCTGATTACCCGGCGCATGAGTCAAACGAGCGGAAATAGGTTCACCGGCCAACTCGTCGGCGCTGACCTGCTCCGGGGACAGGGCTTTCAACGCAGCTTTTTGCTCACGGCTGGCAGGGGTATCCATTCTGCGGTAAACCGGCGCACCAAACTGGGACTCCAGCTCACGATAATGCTGCCCCGGATCGCGCCCACTGACTGCCGTTATTTCTGCGGCCAGCAAATTCAACGCGATGCCGTCCTTATCGGTGGACCAGGCTCTGCCGTCTGCACGCAGAAAAGAGGCGCCAGCGCTTTCTTCGCCGCCAAAACCCAGCGAACCATTGGCCAACCCATCCACATACCACTTAAAGCCCACCGGCACCTCAAACAGAGGCCGCTTCAAGCGTTCGGCAATTCGGCCAACCATGTTGCTGGTAACCACAGTTTTTCCAACCGCTGCAGACGTTGACCATTGAGTTCGATGGGAAAACAACCAGGAGATTGCAACAGACAGATAGTGATTGGGGTTCATCAACCCAACACTAGGCGTCACTATGCCGTGACGATCAAAGTCGGTGTCGTTGCCAAACGCAATATCGTAGCGGTCTTTCAGGCCAATCAGGGAGGCCATGGCTGAGGTGGAAGAGCAATCCATTCGAATTTTTCCATCTTTATCAACCGCCATGAATCGGAATGTCGGGTCTATGGCATCGTTAACCACATCCAGGTTCAAGCCATAGTGTTCTGCCAGCGCCGCCCAATAATGAATACCCGACCCTCCCATAGGATCGGCGCCGATGCGAATCCGCGAATCGGCAATTGCTTTCATATCCACAATCTGGTCGAGCTGTTCAATGTACGGCGTTCTGAAGTCATATCGCCTAACCCGCTCTGACCTCAATGCGCGGTTCAAACTCCATCGCTTGATCGCCGCAGGTTGTTGCAACAAATCATTGGCCCGGTCTTCAATCCAGCGGGTAATTGCACCATCTGCCGGGCCGCCGCTGGGCGGATTGTATTTGAACCCACCATCAGCCGGAGGATTATGAGAGGGTGTGATTACGATACCGTCTGCGCGATGATTGGGGTGCTCTCGATTGTGTTCCAAGATAGCGAAAGACACGACCGGTGTGGGGGTAAATCCGGACTCATGGTCGACGCACACCACCACGCCATTGGCCGCCAACACCTCCATCGCACTGATCATGGCCGGCTCAGATAATGCGTGGGTATCCATGCCAAGAAATAGCGGGCCGTCTATACCCTGGGCGATGCGGTAGTCGGCAACCGCTTGGCTGATAGCCAGCACATGGGGCTCATTGAAACTGCCCTTCAATGCGCTGCCTCGGTGTCCGGACGTACCAAACCCTACCCGCTGGGTGGGATCTTCAACGTCTGGAGACAAGCGGTAATAGCTGGCCACCAAACGAGGGATGTTCTCCAGCATCGATTGCGGCGGGCGTTGCCCAGCCAATTCGTGGATTGCCATCACATGCTCCTTGTCAGGCTGAAGTTTAGGGCTATGGAGATCCAGTTGCGACCGAAAAAGATCGCTGGTAATTTTATCTATCGATAGATAGAATCACCTTTCTCGACAAACAGGACAAAACCATGATTGGATACGCAACGCTGGGAACCAAAGACCTGCCAAGGGCTTGTTCCTTTTACGACACCCTGCTGGCCCAGGTCGGCGGCAAGCAGCTAATGGGCATGGAACGGATTAAGTTTTATGGCACCGAGGCGGGTGGCGCCATGCTGGCAATCTGCACGCCCGCGAACGAAGATGAACAGAGCAGTGGTAATGGCCAGATGGTCGCCATACCCGGTGGTTCACCCGAAGGCGCCAAAGCGCTGTATGACAAAGCCATTGAACTGGGCGCTACTGACGAAGGAGAGCCTGGGCAACGCATGCCAATCTTCTACGGTGGCTACGTCCGAGACCTGGATGGGAATAAACTGTGTTTTTATCACATGAGTCCGGCAAACTAGCCGTTCCTTATCTGACTTTACGAACGCCCTTCACGGGCGTTCGACTTTTACCATGGCGCTAGCGGCCCACCCTTCCATCCACACCCAACAAAACCTGATCGACGCGTTGGAGGGCGAAACCGACCTTGCCTATCTCACCGAACACTTCCCACGCTTTCTGAAGACCTATGAACTGTGCGCCCAACGCTGGCATTGGCAACAGGCGAAGGTGTTGGATGTTGGCGCTCATTGGTTGCACCAATCAGTGCTGCTGTCAGCCCTGACCCAACACATTACCGCACTGGACAGGCCTGAAACCCTACGCTGCGAAGGCGTTGTTCAAACGGCTAGACGCCATAGGATCACGCTGATGGAGATAGACGACTTGGCCCAGCCACGGGAACTGGCGCAGCTGGATGAAAACAGCCTGGATGTAATCGTTTTTTCCGAAATACTTGAACACCTGACCTTTAACCCATTGCCCATGTGGAAAGCGTTTTACCGTGTGCTTAGGCCGGGGGGACGAATCATTCTGACGACCCCCAACCACTATGGCTCCGCCGCCCTTCTACGCAACATGAGCCGTTGGGTAACCGGTGGTGGATCGGGTATCAGCGTGGAGCATATCCTCGCTATGCCCACATCCCGCCCCCACTGGAAGGAATATTCAATCTCAGAACTTCGACAATATTTTGGAATGATCAGTGCAGATTTCCATATTGGATGTGCCCGCCAGGTCAGTTTTCACAACGGTGCTTCCTTTCGCTGGCAGCGTCGAGCGCTCAATCAACTTGAACGCTTCGTGAGGAGCCTCAGGAATGGTCTTTACATGGAAATCGATTTACCCAACAAATCTCATGGCATCCGATAGAATGACCGCGACATGACCGCTCGCAACCAACAAACACTTGGTTTTCTTAAGACTACTTTGGCATTGCTCAGTTCAGCCCTTGTCGCCAACTGCGCGGCCCCCCGCGCCACACTTAACAGCGACCTGATACAGTCGAAGTTTGGCAGTTATGGGGTGCAGGTACTGGAGCAAACCAGCACGGTGCGGGTCAGTAATCTGTATTCCGGCAACGCCACGGCTCAGACCACACGCACGTTCGCCGTGGTCCAATTCAACGAGCCGATGCCCCAACCGCTGCTAACTCCCCATCAGCAGGTGCTGGCCGGCGGCTCGCTGGGATCTACGTTGGCCAGCAACGGTTGGAAGCTGGCTAAACAAACCATCCAACACACCCGAACTTTGGCGACGCCGCGTCTTGCCAGGATGATGCAGGTAGCTGTTGACACCGAATTGGCCACTCACGTATACGCGCTCTCGGCCAAAGCCGATGGTGTAAATTTCCACTATGCACTGATTGCCGAAATACACCACCCAGCCCATCTGTCCCAGGCGGAGTTAGTCAAGATTTTTCCCGCTAAAGATCATCCGAACTCGCCTACCGCCGCCACACAGCGTCAGCCACTTCACCTCCTACAACGCCATTTGCAGATTGAAATTAGCAAACCCTGAGAATATTGCCGATGGCGGGTGCCCCCGCACCTTTGTCCGGAGTGTGGTGGACACTAGCCTGCAAGGGCAGCAGGGATATCTGCCAACACGTCTGGATGGTGCTGTGCCATAAACCGGCGCCATGGCGCCGGCATGCCGTCGATGCTGTAACTCTTTCGGCCGTGGCCTCGAGACACCGAATTTGCCGTCACTCCACGCATGCCTATCCACGGATGGTTAAATGTATTGATGTCGTTAAAGGTGTGGGTGGCTGCTGCGCTGGCCACGTTTGGATCAGACACTTCCGATATTGACCCATGAAACGTCGACCAATCGTTGACATGAATGACTGAATCGATTCGATTGGGTTTGCCAATTTTTTCCACCAGATCACCATTGCACCAAACGTCATCGTTCACCACTGAGGCAGGCCCAATGACATCACGCCGACTATGCTCCCTGACCTTGGAATTGTCCTGCGTCGGACGAATCACCCCGGTCAAGCCGTGAGTGCGGGTAAACGTTGCCAGTTTAGGTTGCTGCACGGTTCGAGTTTGCCCTGTATACGGATTGTCCCAGGTCTGAAGTAGTTTGCCGGTGGTTAGATCGGAATAAAAAATCTTCATGAGAAGGGTGGATTCGTACTGATAATCGGCGATATCCCGGACCCGGGATATCATCCCGACATGCATGCGCCAAAAGGGCGTGAACTCGTAGTCTTTGAGCCCCATTCGTACCGCGTCGATGAACCAGAATACCGGCCGGTCGTCCATCGAAAAATTCAATTTTCGATGAATGATATGCAAATCTTCAGGCACCTCCGGGTTGAGTGGACGGGCCGCGTTGACCCGTGTCGTCGTCACCATCCCGGCGGACCCAGCAATCGCAGCCGCGCCAGCGGCCTTAAAAATACTTCGTCGTTTCATGACGGACTTTTCCTCAAAGGCGACTCGCGAACAACTCGGATAAGGCAATAGGCAACACCGGCGATCCAGGCAATATAAACGCTGCCAACAATTCGTTCATAGGCACCCAGCCAACCATCGTTTACCAACAAAATGAGGGGGATCAGCCACAGCCAAATTCCGAGACATACCGTACTGAACAGTCCCAGTCGACGGGATATTCGAGAAAGCCCCGGCTGCAAAGCACCCATCGCAAGCCCGGTCAAACTGGCAACCAGCCACAGCGGATCGTTGGCATCCGCGCCAACCAAGGTGGAATCGGAAGCCGTGGCAAAATAATAGGCCACGTAAAAAAGTAAGAATGCCCCTGCGCCCAGAAACGCACGGGCGAAGGGCCACAATCGGCCGCGATCCAAGCTGCTAAGACCTATCGCCAAGCATAGGTGAGAAACCCCGAACAACGCGAGACCCACAGTATGAAGTAATCCCCACGGACCGCGACTCAACGCGCTGATGGGGGTCGCCACCGGGTCGCTGCCGCTGCTCACTAGAACCGTCAGGTGTAACAAAAATGTTAGTGCGCAGCACACCAGTGCTGCCCGAAACCACATAGCTTAATGATCCCCAGAAAGAAGCGACGTCAGCGTCAGAGCTTGCCTGTGAATTGCGCCAAATAGCAAATCAGGTTTTTTCTGTCCGCCGGTTTCTTAAATCCGGCAAATGCCATGTCGGTTCCCGGAACTTCCGTCATAGGGCTTTTCAAGAACTGATCCAGGGTGTCTTTGGTCCAGGAGTCGGCATAAGCCTTGATGGCATTGCTGTAGAAAAAATCCTCAAATCGGCCAACCGGGCGATTCACAACGCCAAATAGATTTGGGCCCACCGTGGGTTGGGCATTTTCTTCTACGCTATGGCAGATGGCGCATTTGTTGAAAAGAATCTTGCCACGCTCTAGATCGCATTCAGCCTGTGCGCCGACTGCTGACACACTCCACAGAGAAAGAGTGGTCGTGGCCAACGCCCCAAATTTCCCGTGCAAACCTATTCTCTTCATGAGGGCTTTCAGAGCTTGGGTCGCGCTTATGCCTCCCATTGCGATCCCGCCAAGGCTTGATCAACCGCTGCCGACACCTGCAAGCCGCTTTCGACCGCACCGTCAATAAATCCGCGCCACCCATTGGCGATGTCGGAACCCGCGAAAAACACCCTGCCCTCTGGACGCTGCAGTTCCTTCAGGTGATGGGTGAGCACACCCGGCGGGTACATGCACCAGGTGCCTTTTGCATAGGGATCAAGATTCCAGTCATAGCCAAAAGACTCCGTCAATTGTGCATCGGGGAGATACTGCTGCACCGCTGCGGCCACCGCGTCGTCGTCATTGACGTCCAACAAGTCCGGGCTAGCGCCAAAACCCACCATGATCTGGCTGTCCGGATCATCGTATTCTGTCCACAGGAAACACAGCGGCATGTCCGCACTGCCGTGTCCCATCACGATGGGCTGCCCCTTTTTGATGCGTGCATAGAGTTTAGTGCCTGAACCCGTATGTCGATTCTGACTCACCGTCATCTTGCCCTTAGACAAAGCAGGAGAAAAATCGATATCAGCCAAGCAATTAAGCGGTACCGCCACCACAACGGCCTGCGCCGTGTGCACCTCACCGCGACGGGTGGTGACGGTTACCACATCCCGCCCCTGAACCACTGAAGTAACCGGCGAATTGAGCTTCACGTCTGAACGACTGTCCGCACTCATGGCGTCTATCAGCCGTTTGGTGCCGCCAGCAATCTTGTATCGCCCCAGATTGTCCCAAAGGTTGGCCAGGTCGAAGTCGCCTAATCCAAACCAGCGAAGTTGGTCCAGATAGCTGCTGCGATCCGGAGATGAATGACCATTAATTGCCGCAAACGATGTCACCAACGTTCGCTCCAGCGGCGTAAGTTTAAGTGCAGCAATAGCCTCGGCGGCACTGACCTTGTCCAGGTGAGCTAACGACTGGCTGAAAAGCGGATCAAAGGGACGCGGAAAGGCCTCCCGGGCCGGCGCAAAGAACTTGCCGACCGCTGACTCAAAATGGCCACCGTACTCCGACATTTCGCCCAACACCCGCGTACCCCCGTCCATCCATACCGCCTTAGTCGCGGCAGAGGATGCGCTTTCCTTAATGGGCATCTGGTAGCGGGTAATTTCTGACCAGACATGAGGTTGAGACCAGCCCAACCAAGCGCCGCCCATCTCAACATCGTCATGACCACCAAAACTGCTGGTGAAGGTTCGTCCGCCTAACCGAGAGCGCGCTTCTAGCAGCAAGGTATTTCTTCCCCGCCAGCTAGCGTCTCTGGCAGCCGCTACACCGGCAAAACCGCCGCCGATCACAATCACATCGTGATGATTGGGCTTGCTCGATGCTTTTGGATTCTGCGCCATGGACATCGAAGAACCTGCCAGGGCGGTCGCGCCGACAGTACCAGCAAGCAGGAATTCTCGACGAGCTCCACTCACCCCACGCTTGTCGGACTTTTTGTCCATGAACACCGTCTCGTTTGGTCGAACGACCAATTATTGGTCAACTGACAAAACTATTCAAGCTCTCTATAATTGTCCCCTAAACCACGCCAGGACCCACCGATGTCGTCTAACCCCGTTACTCCCACAGCCGTTCGCCAGGGAACGGCTACTCGCGAGGCGGGTCGGAACACCGCCCAACGCATTTTGGATTCAGCAAGACAACTGCTTGCACAAAAGGGGCACAGTCAGTTTTCCATGCGCAACGTTGCCGATGGGGCAAACCTGCGGTTGGCAAATGTGCAGTATTACTTCCCGAAACGACAACAGCTTGTTGAAGCCATTATGGCGGACACCGGGCAGCGCTATACCCGGGCTTATGAGCGCCTGATCGCCAATTGCGACGACCCTGAGGAAAGACTCAGACGCGTGTTGCGTTATCAAATTGATGATGCCTTTGAACCCGAAACACGACGCTTTTTTATTCAGCTTTGGGCCCTGCTCAACACCATTGATGACGGTTCCGGCAAGCTCTTGAGCGAGCTTTATGCCTATGATTTGGACCCACTGATGGATGCGGTAAAGGCCATCAACCCTCAGCTGCCTTCACGGGAAATTCGGCGCAGAGCCACCCTGCTGGCAGGCCTGATTGAAGGAATGATGGTGGTTAGGGGCGGTCGTTCAAGAAACGATGAATGGGGTCATGACCTGTTGGAATCAGCGTTTCAACTGGGTATTTCCATTGCCGAGGGCACCGCCACACAATGACCTTTGCCGCTGGACTCACGGCTCAAGCCGTTTGCCGGGGCTAATTGTTAACCAGTTCAATGACCTGTTTGCGGCGCAGCAGATAAATCGCCGTCAACGTGACGGACGGCGCCAAGGCACCTTTTTCCTGCAGCGCCTGAACGACCTGACCGACCGTTAATTGGCCCTTAGAAATCAGACTGATCAACGGTAAGAGCGGCTGTCCTACCGGGACTTTTAGCGGCCCCCAAGGCGTCGGGGATTCAATCTCGAGCGCGCCACTAATTAGATCACCCAGTTTTGGGGTTCGATGGACCCAGGTTACCGGCGAAAATTGCGGTATCAAATTCAGAAAATCAAAACCCTTTAATTTTCGAACGATTCGATCTTCCAGCATCAGGCCATCAATGTCGGTAAAAGCCAAACACCAAAGTGCATCCTCCGGCGTTTCCACAATGGGTTCGCCCATCACGTTGAACGACGTATTGATGATGATAGGAACGCCGGTGCGCTCGAAGTAACGAATCAATAAATCGTGCAGATCCGGATTAGCGTCCTCCGTCAGAGTTTGCAGACGCCCGGTACCGTCGTGGTGAACGGCTGAAGGCACCCGTTTTGCCATCTCAGGTTTGAAACGAAACGAGCGCAGCATCAGCGGACTTTCCGGCAATCTTTCAGGCACTTCAAACCACTCATGCACCTTGTCGGCGAGCACTAGCGGCGCAAATGGACGAAAACTCTCGCGCCGCTTCACCCGTTCATTCAAACGCACTTTGGCTTCAGCCGTGCGAGCGTCGGCAATAATGGAGCGGTGTCCCAGGGCCCGTGGGCCCATCTCACTGCCGCCGCAAAACCAGGCAAAAATTTCGCCTTCGCACAGTGCATTTACCACCTGATCATTTTTGTTGCTGACAGACTCTACGCGAACGTGGGGAATGTCGTTGACCGCTTTGTCCACCCGCCGCCCGGTATAACGTCCACCAAGACTGTCATGGTTGTAACGACGCACCTGATGGTGGTTCTCCAGTGCCCACAAGCCATGATATGCCGCGCCAATAGCCGGGCCGCTGTCCTCCGCCGCCGGCGCCATGTACACATCGTCAAACAGCCCCTTGCCAATGAGCACCTCATTGGCGACACAGTTGAGCGCCACACCGCCACTGTAGGTGAGATTGTCCATTTGGCTCAGTTGCTTGATTCGTTCAGCCAGGTGATTGACGCCAACCTCAAGCGCCGCTTGAACTGACGCTGCCAAGTCACCCAATTGGTCGGCATTTTCAGGCCAACGTTGGCGATCAATAAAACGCCGACAAATGGCGTCGGAAAATGCCATGCCGCCATCGTCACGAATCTGGAAAAACTCGTCCACAGGAAATTGCCCACGGCCGCTTGCCGCCAGGCCCATCACTTTTCCAGCATCGTTCAGATCACCAAAAATTTGTTGCGCAGCCGCTGAGTACATCCCACCAAGACTGCCAAATCTGGGCATCCCTGCCAGGGTCTTCCGGTCCTCCTCGCTAACCCAGATGCCACTGTGTTTTTCCAAGCAAGATATGGATTGCCCCTTTGCCACGTAGAGCGTGGCGATCTCCGCCGGCGCGTCGGCCACTGGATACGTGGATGCAATGAGGTTGGCGCGTTCTCCCTCTGGCAGGTGGTCAATGGCCCCGCCGGCCCCATCGATCACCAAGATGGCCGACTGGTCGAAGCCCGACTGGGCAAAGGCACCAATGGCGTGTCCAAGGTGATGGGGGATTGTGAGATGACGCCCATTCCATCCTTGATATTGAACGCCACAACCCAGAATTCGGGCTCCGCTAAAGTGGCAACCCACAATAATATCCAGGTCCGCCAGAGTAATGCCCGCGGTTTTCAGGCAGTAGTTCAGCGCCAGGCTGTCTTCCAAGCGGACGATTCGGGCACGCTTTTCACCCGTCAGTCGCTCTTCCTGAATGGCGCAAACCAACTCTGAGCCATGTAGAAGGCACACCGCGCCGTTGTGAGAGGCGCTGTATCCCAAAACCCAGGGTTCAATCATTCGATAACCTCTTTCGAAAATCCAGATTTGGCCGCCAATCCCAACGTCACTGCCAGCTTCCGCTTGAGTCGCAACTCGATGGTGTAAGGAGGCCCTGTGCTGACCCCGCCATTATAGTCCCTGAGGCAGGGTTGTTTGCCGAAATCCGGTGCCTTGCCAGAACCCTGACGTTCATTGCACGGGATTTGTCTGGGGCGCATCAAGCAATTGTTGGTACAGTCGATACTACGACTAGTAACAACGCCAATGTTGCCGCTTTTGAGGCTCCCTTGCATCGCGCGCGCAACAACCATACCGGTCAATCCATCCTGGGCCCAAACGCCGCCACTGGATTGGCCGAGGAGACGCGACATGAAAACTTTTTGCATAGGGCTGGCAGGGCTATTAATGAGCTCATCGGTTCTCGCTCAGCATGAGTCGGGACCTGAGGGAATTCATGTGCCCCACGGTCCTCATCACCTGTCAGTCCTCATTGCGGATACCCACGTCAGCGAGGAGGGTGATAACTTCACCGTTGGGGTGGACTATGAATACCGGGTTAGCCCGTTGCTTGGAATCGGTGCCGTTGTGGAATATGCCTTTGGCGAACTTGAAGCCACCACAGTTTTGGCAGTGGCCGATGTCCACCTGAACAACGGGATCATCGTGCAAGTGGGGCCTGGGTTTGAGAACCGCCACAGTGACAACGTATTCGTTGCTCGAATCGGCATGCTGTATGAGTTCGAAATGGGCAATCTGACGCTGTCACCCCAACTGCACTGGGATTATCACAACGGCGAAGCCAACGCCGTTGTAGCTGGGGTTGCGCTAGGATTCGCCTTTTAGAAATTTCCGCTCTCGCTGCGCTACTTTGCGGCGAATACGCAGGCCATACCTTACTGCATAAAATGCTACGCTAAGCGCTACCACCAACAAGGAATTAGCGTGAATGGGATACCGTTTGACAGGCATTATTTTGGCCACTTTGTGGATCAGCCAAGCTCTGGCGGTTGGCACCAATTTCACCTATCAAGGTGAGCTACAGGTCGCCAGCGCACCGGCCCAGGGCAGCTACGACTTTGAATTTTCCTTGTTTGATGCGCAAAGCGATGGGGCCGGGGTGGGCCCAACCCAATCTATCGATGCTGTGGCCGTCAGCAACGGCATATTTACGGTAGACCTGGATTTTGGCATTAATGCGTTTGACGGCACGGAGCGTTGGCTGGAAATCCGAGTTAAGCTCGCCGCAAACACCTCCTTCGTCACGCTTAGCCCGCGCCAGGGAGTTAGCCCGGCGCCCTACGCTATCCGCTCAGAAACCGCCATGGTGGCCGATGGTGCATTGCTGGCTGACGCTGCCGACGCCGTTCCTTATCTTGGCGTTACCGGTCGACCGACGGGGTTGGACGACGGTGATGACGATACGCTCAACGCTCTGTCCTGTAGTACTGACCAAGTTGCATCATTTGACGGCGCTGCCTGGGTCTGTGCAGATCAGACGGGCGATACACTTGAAAGTCTGAGCTGTGCTAACGGGCAAATTCCTGTGTTTGATGGCTCTGTCTGGGCCTGCGGGAATCAATCGGCCGACACGCTGGGCAGCTTGAGCTGCACGAATGGACAGATTCCGGTGTTTGATGGGGCAGCGTGGATCTGTGGCAACCGCACCGTTGATACCCTCAACGCGTTGTCCTGCACGCCGGGTCAAATTGTTGCCTTTGATGGCAACGACTGGGGCTGCGGCGATGCCCCCACCGACACGCTGGCTCAACTCACCTGCAGTAATGGACAGATCGCGGTGTTTAATGGTGCCGCCTGGGTTTGCGGCGAGATTGCCGACGGCAGCCCCAGCGCTGTCTGCGCCCAATCTGACGGCACCCCCGGTATGGTGTTGGACGGTGTTTGCCTGCTGGACTACAGCAACTCGCTCAGCAGCACCTGGAACACAGCTGCTTCCGCCTGCGCCGCCATTGGCGGCGACCTTTGCACGGCCAGCCAATATGACGGCCTGCGCGCTGAAGGCGCTATCGTTACAACGTCCTCTAGCAATAACGACTTCTTCGCATCAGGCAGAGCCGTTTGGAGCAACAACTTTTCTGATAACGACGGCAACGTCAAGTTTGGACTACTTCGCAGCACTGATGACCCAAGCGTTTCACTGAGCTACAGCTATGGATGCTGTGGCAATGTGCTGCCCGAACCGGCCAGGTCAAACGCCCAGGTGGTTAACGGCGTGCTGGTGACACAAATTCATACTGCGCAAGACACGGTATGGCGGGCGGCCGCTCGAGCCTGTAGGAGCAAAGGCGCGGACCTGTGCAGCAAATCTCAATATGTCGCGCTCAACGATGCGTCGACCTTTACCGCTGCGGTGCGACGCGCAACCAATGAACTTTCCGACAACGATGGCGACCTCTTCTCCGCGGTCGTCGGCACCAACGCAGACGACAATGGAGCCCTCGGGCAACAATGGGCCTATAGTTGTTGTTCAACATCCAGACCCGTTGATCGTAGCTGCGCAGGCACGCTGATCAGCGGAATTTGTGTCCTGGAAATTAACGACGCCGACGACACCAATTTCTTCGATGCCGCTCGCGCATGCACCTCCCAGGGCGCCGATATCTGCAGCAACAGTCAAATGGAGGTCCTACGAGACTTTGGGCAATTCGCCAGTCAATGCTGGACCGCCAGCGGCGGCGACAACGACTCCTCGCGAGTAGGTGGATTGCTGGGCACTGAGCCGGATAACGCTAACCCCTTAACAGACCTACGTGGGTATGCCTGTTGCCAGTGAAACTGGCCTCACGGCTCGGTAGTTTTTTTGCGGACGGCTGTTTTGTCATTACACCCAAACTATCGGCCAATAGGCCGGTATCAATCCCGTCGCTGCGGATGAAGCCAATCGGAGAGTTTGCAACAGATCACCGTTGACTGCGGCGATCATTCATACGCTTTGAGCCAGGCACGAATCTGGGGATGGTGAGCCCGCCAGGCGGCCCAACAGGCTTGCGCCCACTGCGTTACTTTCTCGCC
>JBGCET010000062.1:0-5265 GCA_045106555.1 Lysobacterales bacterium
ACACAGATGTCGCCATTCACCAGCACATCCAAATTGGCCGATGTGCTGAACGCCGGCACGGTGAGATTGCCGGCTAGCGCAGAATAATCGTCAACGGCATTGGCTGAGTCATCAGCGGTTGCGTAATCTACCTGCACGTCGGTGCAGCTCACCCGATCCAGCCGAACGGTGAAACTCAGAGCCTGACTACCAGTGTTGCCCTCCAGCAGCGGTGGATCGGCAGTGATGCTTAGTAGCGGCACCGGATCATCGTTTGCGATAGTGGCCACGGCATCGAGGCGGCCCGGCAATGCGTTGCTGGAAAGGTTGCTGAGCGACACGTTAAAAGTCTCGGCGTCCTCCAGACAGATATCACCGCTGACATCAATCGCGATAATGGCCTCGGTGACGCCCGCGGCTAATTCAACGGTGCCCGAAGCATCGGTATAGTCGCTGCCCGCCTGGGCCGAGCCATTACTGGTGGCGTAGTCAAAGGACACCACCTCCGGCGCGGCATTGCTTAAGGTGACCATGAGGTCAAACGCCGTGATACCGGCGTCTCCCTCGTTGATCGATAGATCCATGATGTCGACAACAGGCACCGGTGGCTCAAAGCCATCAGCAAAAATGGTGTCGGCGGTGCCCGCTAAAGCATTGAAGTTAACCGCCGCACTAACGAGCGCAGCGGATGCAGTGAAGCGCAGTGGGGTTACGCCAAGAAATCGACCTAACCGCAGCTGCCTGCGATGAGAAATAGGTTCCACAATAGCCTCCCGGTATGTGTGCTTACCTCTGCATACCGGGTTGAACGGAAAAGTGGCTCACGGGAGAGCGCAACGGTGAGGATCGAACGTTACGGGTGACGCAAATGATGCTCGGCGAGGCGTTGACGCGCCTTTTCGGTGCTTGCGTCGTCATCGCCGCGAAGCTTAACTAAGGCGCTGAGGCCTCTGGTGAGCTCGACCTCAGCGCCTTGAACGTCGCCGGCCTTGCTCAAGCACTCGCCGTACAGCGAATGCATATCAAATCGCCGCCAGTGCTCGGGACGCTTCTCGGCCATGATGACCAACGCCTGTTCCAATAGATGGCTCGCTTCGGGAATGCGATTTTGATCCAACCTGACCTGGGCCAGGTTGCCCATGGCGTAGCCAAGATCCGGATGATCTGGAGCTACTCCTCGCCAAATGGCCATGGATTTTTCGAACCACTTGGCCGCCGCATCGTGGTTTCCAAGCTCCCGCTGCGTTTTACCCAGCGCGTTAAAAACGTAACCATTGTCGCGGTGGTCTTCACCCAACACACGATTGTTAATTGTTAATGCTCGGCCAAATGCTTCAAGGGCACCTTCGTGGTCTCCCAGACGAGACTTGGCTTGCCCTAGTCCAAGCTGGGTTTCCGAAATGGAGGTGTGCTGATCGCCCAACATATCGATTTTTACTTCCAGCACCTTCAGGTGCCGAGCTATCGATAATTCTGGGTCGCCCTGGTGCATGGCCAACCAGGCCAAGTGAGAGCGAATTTGTTGCGTGTCGGGATGACGTTCTCCGTGTTCTTGCAGATAACCGTCCAGCGCGGCACTGAAATGGTACTGGGCCTGATCGTAGTCTCCCTGACGGTGAAACACCCGACCCAGACGGCGATGGCTGTGGGCAGCGCCCAAGACATCACCAATGGATTCGCGCATCGCCATAGAACGCTTGGCTAACTCCAGCGCTCGGTCCGGTTGCCCGGTGGAGTCGGCGAGAGACACCATCCGCTCCAACACCGACGCGACGCCGGCGCTCACCTCTCCTTCAAGGTCAGCGCGCTGGCGAAGTTCCAAATCGAGCAGGTCGGCCGCCCGCTCGTATGCACCGACAAACCCCTGCAAAGTTGCCGCAGTTTTCAGTAGCTCAGCGCGAACGGCCGGTTGATCTTCCAGCCCATTGTCGAGCTGATCACTCGCCCGATCCACTAGCTCCTGAACCGACAAGGCTTCCCCAGCCAGAGCCTGCGGATGTGACTGGCGTAACATCTCCAGCAAAAAATTGGTGACCGATTGCGCGCGATCACGCTCTGCCGAGATTTCCACGGCTTGCTGTCGACTCTCGATTGCCGAACGCGTTGCCGTTACCGCCAAGGTGGTTAAGGCGGCTAACGTTAACATCGCCAGGGCTGCAGGCAATCGATGGCGCCGAACGAACCTCCCAGCCAGATACGACAGGCTTGGAGCGCGGGCGCTCACCGGCTGATGGGTAAGGAAGCGGCTAATGTCATCGCACAAGGCAGCCACAGATTGATAGCGGCGGGCCGGATTGGACTCCAGCGCTTTGCTAAGAATATTATCTAGATCGCCCTTCAACCTACCTCCGGGGCGGCGGTCGCGGGCCGCGCGTAGCTCCGCATCACCTTCCACCGAATTGACCCGTGTACTAGCCTTAATGGGCTGGGCTTCCATCAAGGTCTTTAGATCTTCAAGAGTAGACTGTCGGTTCACCAGCTTCGGGTGCAGGCCGGTTAGCAGCTGGTAAAGCACAACGCCCAATGAGTACACGTCGCTGGCGGTGGTGACGTCTTTACCGGTGAGCATTTCCGGACTGGCATACTGCGGCGTCATCGGTAACCGGGTGGTTTGGCTGTCGGCATTCGAATCGATCACCTTGCTGATGCCAAAATCCAGTAACCGCACCTGGCCGAGGTCATCGACCAGGATATTGGCGGGCTTCAGATCGCGATGGAGCACGAGGTTTTGATGGGCAAAATGCACCGCCTCACCAATTTGAAGAAACAGTTTTAGCCGCTGCTGGTCGGATAAATTCTCGTTAGCGCAGTAGGTGTCCAGAGGCACGCCGGTAACGCGCTCCATGACAAAGTACGGCAGCCCCTCTTCGGTGAAACCGCCATCAAGCAGACGACAAATATTGGGGTGTTCGAGGCGAGCCAGGATTTGCCGCTCGTTGAGAAATCGTTCCTGACTGTGAGCAGTTGCCATTTCCCGCGGCAGCAGCTTAATGGCTACATCCTGCTGAAATTGGCCGTCCACTCGTGAGCCGGCATATACCGCGCCCATACCACCGCGCCCCAGCAGCTCGCCGAGTTCGTAAACCCCCACTTTTTCAGGCAACCGAGAGTCGGGTATCAGCTCCGTCATTCGTTCAGACAGGCCATCGAAATACGCACCGGCATCCTGGCTGGCCTGCAGGCGCTGACGAACGTCCTGCATTAGCGAAGTATCGGACCCGCAGGCCTTAGCAAGAAACGCGTCGAGTTCGGCCGCAGGTAGTTCCAGGGCCTGGGCGAAAATGTCTTCAGCTTGCGGGTTCAAATAGCTTCCTCCACTGATTCATACCGGTTTAGTAACCAAACCGGCTCACCACACTACTCCGGTGCGCTCATATGCTCGCGCAGCACCGGCGCAGCCAGCGCCCAATCGCGCTTCACCGTAGCCAGGGAAATATCCAGCGCATGGGCTATTTCATCGTTGGTCATGCCGCCAAACACCCGGCACTCTGCGACCTGACAGCGGCGCGGGTATTCCGCCTCGAGAACGGTCAGTGCCGCATTGAGGGCCAGCACTTCGACGATCGTCCCATCATTGCCCTGCTGATCTTCATCGAGGGTAACCGGATGCTGCCCGCCGCCACGTTTTTCCGCTTGTTGTCGCTCTGCGTAGTTCACCAGGATTTGTCGCATTGCCCGCGCGGCGGTAGCGAAAAAATGGCTGCGGCCCTGCCAGTCCGGGTCATCGTTGACGGTAAGTTTTAGGTAGGCCTCATGAATCAGCGCGGTGGTATTCATGGTGTCGTCGCCACGCCATCGCCGACGATGCGCTTTGGCAATGGTTTTTAGCGCCGGATACACCTGATTGAACAGCGCATCGCGGGCCTGGTGATCGCCTTGATTCACCGCCTCGAGCAGTCGCGTGATGTCATCACCTTCAGCCATGGGATAACCATGAACCAAGCACTTTGAATGTGCAAACCGAAGTCCGTGGTCCTCGCAAGCCGGCGACAGGTTTTGGGTCCGGTTGCGCCAAGGTCAACGATCACCCGTGTAGCTCGTGCGGACGCAGCAGATCGCGGGTTATGATGGGCACACCCGAGCCGCCCTGGTCGCTCGGGGGGGAAGTTAACAACGGACGTTTAATGCCGCACAGGTATCAGGAAAACCTGGCGTGGACGAAAGCAGGGAAACCATGACCACATTGTTTGTACGACACAGCGCGCTGGCACTGCTGTTCAGTCTTGCCACGCTTGCTGGCGCCAACGAAGTTCAGCCTGCTGAAGAGAGCCAGGCGTCCGATTTGTTGGGCCCTCAGGGTTTTGAGAGCGGGGAAACAACGCCCTCAGGCACCCCTTTCGAATTGCTTGGGCAGGAAATCCCGGCCGGCCAGCGCAAACAATTGAATTGGGAAATCGAAGCGGCCATGGGCGCGGTGGCTACACCAACGCCTATTTTGGTCGCCCACGGGAAACAGGCTGGGCCGGTGTTATGCCTGACCGCCGCGGTACATGGTGACGAGCTCAACGGCGTAGAGGTGGTTCGCCGAATCTTGTTTGAGATTAAGCCAGAAGACCTAGTGGGCACGGTGATTGGTATTCCTATTGCTAACGCTTCGGGTTATCTACGCGGCTCTCGCTACCTCCCCGACCGCAGAGATTTAAATCGCTTTTTCCCTGGCAGCGCCAGCGGTAGCCTGGCCTCGCGGTTTGCCAAAGCGCTGTTTGATACGGTCATCAAACGCTGCTCGGCATTGGTAGATATGCACACCGGCAGCTTTCAAAGAATCAACTTACCCCAGCTTCGCGCGGACCTTACCGCGCCGCCAGTAGCGGAGTTCAGCAAACAGTTTGGCGCCATCGCCGTGTTGCACGGGGCGGGCCCAAAAGGCTCGCTAAGACGGGCGGCGACCGACGTTGGTATCCCGGCGGTGACTTTAGAAGCCGGTGAAGCTGGCCGCTTCGACGAGGAATCGGTCGGCAAGAGCGTTGAAGCCATCCAGTCGTTGCTGAACCAAATGACCATGGTTCCCCGGTTCCGACTGTTTGGCGAACCGCAACCGGCGTTTTATGAATCCCAATGGGTACGAGCCAACAGCGGCGGCATCTTGTTTAACCAGGTTGCCCTTGGCGAAACGGTAAAAGCCGGTCAACTGCTTGGCACCATCACCGACCCTATTCGCAATGACCAAACACTCCTAAAAGCGCCTTTTTCCGGACGCGTCTTAGGGATGGCCGTTAACCAGGTTGTCATGCCGGGGTTTGCCTCCTATCACGTGGGCAGACTGGCAAGCCAGGAGGAAGCCAT
>JBGCET010000063.1:0-28374 GCA_045106555.1 Lysobacterales bacterium
GGCTACCGGTTTGGGCGTTGGTTTTTACGTAACCGACTAGCCGCAACGTTGGGCGTGGTGGCGGTGGTTGGTGTTCTGGGCGGTTTGGCCGGTGCACTCTGGCAGGCCCAGACGGCCCAGCAGCAGGCAGCCCGGGCCGAAGCGGTGCAAGGGTTTTTGCTGGATATGTTTCGGGCCGCAGATCCGTACCTTAATCAGCAAAATCCGATCACCGTGAACTCGCTGATTTCCGATCAGGCAGACAAGATTAACTCGGCGTTTCCTGAGCAGGAAGATATCCGCCAAAGCCTGCAGCGAACCTTGGCGGAGGTGAACGAGCGACTAGGCAACCATGAGGCCGCGGAGTCGATCTATCGTGATTTGTTAAGCCAGTATGAGGACAGCAACGGCAATGACTTTGAGCAGGGTCAGTTATATGCTCAATTGGCGGGTCAGCTTGTCGCAAAAGGCGACCTTGAAAAGGCCACCGAGGCTGTTCAGCAGGCCGTCGAACTCACATCGGAAAATCGAACGGATGTGGCCGCATTTGAGGCCAGGCAACAGCTGGCCAAAGTTCAGGTGGAATCGCGCCGCCACGAGGAGGCCATCGCCACCTTGGAGTCGTTGGTTGAGCAGCGCGATACCATAGCGGCGTTGCCCGAAGGTCCTCAGCTGCTGGCGCGGGTGTTGTCGGACCTTAGCGAGCGCAAAGGGTATGCCGGAGACGTTGATGCGGCCCTGGAACTGCATGCCCAGGCCATGCCGTTGTACCGACAGCACTTTCCCGAGCAACATCCCGATGTTGCAAACGCCATTCTTCAGCTCTCTGGGATTTATCGGTTTTCCGGGCAGTTTGCCGAAGCGGTAACGCCCAGCTATCAAGCTGCCGTAATGAATCGAGAGATCTTTGGGTTGAACCACACCACGGTGCTTCGCAGTGACACCACGTTTGCGGTGGATCTGGCCTATCTAAAATGCATTAGAGAGGCGATGGGGGTTTATGACGGGATTATTGAGCGTTACCGCTCACTCTATGGCGAAAATCATGAACTAACGGCCAGCGCGTTGATAAACCAGGCGTCGTTCAAGCGCCGCGCCGGCGAGTATGAATCGGCGTTGGAGGATATCGATCAGACGCTTGCTGTTTACGGCCGAGGCGACGCCAAAACGGATTTGCTGGGCTACGCCCAGGGCATTCGTTCCAGTGTGCTATTTCATATCGGCAGAAGGGACGAGGCACTGGTGCAAAGTGGGATTGCGTTAGAAACCATGCAGGCAGCAGTGGGTGAGGCTCACCCCAGTACCATGCAGATTCAGTCGACCCACGGGTGGCTGTTATTTAACCGCGGCGATGTAGCGGCTGCCCAGCCTTATCTTGAAGGCTTGGTAACCCAGCTAACCCAGACCTTTGGTGCCGACGCCCCTCCGGTTAAAACTGCCGCGGTCAAATGGATTGCGGCTCTGCAGGCGCTGGGTCGGAACGAAGAAGCGCAGCGACAGATAAGCCAGTACTCTCTGGACCAAAATGCCATCGATAAGGCGGTTCAATCTGGCGTCGGGCAGCCAATACCCGCCAGTGAATGCCAGCTGCCATCAGCCGTTGATGTGTCAGCGTTTGCACTGTCTGGTTAGCATCTATCTCTGAGTCTTCGTCAAAGGCGATCATGCTTTTGACCAAGAGCATAATTCCATTTTTTTTGTGCAAATGGCGACGTAACGATCCGTTGAGTCATTGAAAATCTATGGTCGACCTATCGGCCTTCTTCCCGAAAAGGTAGGCATTACGCTTCGCTTTCTGGCTTTTCATTTCGGGTGTGTTGTCCATCGCTTGTCGCAGGTCGTTTTTGCTGCCCGCAATGAGGTTCATCGTGTGCCCGGGAAAGGACAGAGTTAATTCAGGCTGGTCCTCATCGCCGCCCACTGAAAGTGACAGGTCCACACTTGATCCATCTCGCCTCATTGCCCTGGCGCTGGTCTGGGTCAGCTCCGTCAGTTTCGCTTGCAGCACCGGCGTACAAAACTCGTTGCCGAGATCAATGGGTTTGCCAACCGCGTCGTCGAAGTAACCAAGGTGCCGGCACTGTTCAACGATAACATCCCCGCGACCTGGATCGAGGAGGATGGCGTATCCAAGGTATTGATCGTTGTTGAGCCGGGTACGCCACTCAGTGGGCCATTGGAGAGCCGCCTGGGCGATTGTGGGAGAGTTGTCCTGAGCTTGACCGGAGACAGGGGTGGGTTCGGTTTTGGGGCCCTGCTTGTTGGCGCTATAAGGTGCCCCAGGATTTCGAACGATACTGCTCGCCTCATCGCCATTCCCTGGTAAAAGTATTAATGGCGCCAGTAGCATTCCCAACATTACCAATGCCGCAACGGTCGCGCCGGCGGCCCATAGGGCTACCCACCCTGTCTTGATGGTTATGTACTTGCCGTCGGTCATAGCTTAGGGGCTGACAGCTATTGAAGTCTGGCGCACAACGCGAAGCAGCGATCAGTTTGACCCGAGATATCGATACTGCTGGAGCATGTCCACGAAGTGTCGCTATTGGGGTAGCTGTTTCCGATGGAGGCGAATCGCGCGCCAGAACCCTGGATGCCGCCGCCCACGATGCGAGTGCCTACCGGGCATGAAATGGTGGTGCTGCTAAAAAAACAGGGGTTGCCGCCGTAGGTGTCGCAGCTCGCGTTGCTGTCAGTCAGCGCATAAGTTTGCTCGACCCGGCTTAAACCCACTTCCAAACTCCCCTCGACCGTCAGATCTCCTTCGACGGTTTGATCCTGCGAAACATTGAGGCTTGGAATGGTAACTGCAGAGCTTGAAACGGGAGATTGTGTGCCAATCCCGATGCCTGTAGTGTTGGACGAGAAGATGGTTCTGCCTTGGTTTTCATCGGAAAACGCTACCGTGGAACCGCCGACGATTATGGCGGCTTGTTGGTCGGTTCCGGCCGAATTAAACCAGCGCAGCCCGCTAGTGTCGTCCATGATTCTAATGTCTGTAAAACCCGTAATGTCCAGTCTGCCGGCGATTTCGGTTGCACCATTGATGGTCAAATCATTGACCGTATAGTCGCCAGTAGCATCCAGTTTTGAGGGTGATACAGCGCTATCGGCAAGGTCGACTGTTGTGACCGTGCCATTAACAATCTCGGCGCTGGTGACAGAAGTCAGTCGCTCGTGATTGAGCGGATTGCTGTTGGCCAATGTTCCCATCGCGGCTACGGCTTGTGCGTCTGAGTAGCTGGCGGGTGGGTCTGCACACTCCACAGTGCCGTCTTGATTGACGGTTTGGACAAAACTCCCCGCTGTGCAGTTGCCACTGATACGCCGCTGCACCTGAGAGGTATCGATTTCGCTGCTGCCAACGGCGTTCATTGCTACCCGCTCAGCGTGCAGGGCGTAAGGCGCGGCGGTAACCTCCTGGCGCGGCAATAAGCCAACATAACCGCCGGTGCTCGCGCCATCACGCACGGACAGTTCCAGCCAGAGCCTGTCGCCAACAACGTTGCTCGCGCCGAAATCCAGTCCAACGGTAAATATACCGTCAGTAACCTGCACATCGTCCACCGGCACCAGAGCCAGTGGCAGACCACCGGTTTCCTGATCGTAGAGTTGAAATTCAAAATCATAAGCACCGTTGGCGGGCTGATTTGATGCGTTCAGCTCCCCCTGGTAAGTGAATGTAGTGGTCAGAGGCGCTGCGAGAGCTTCAGCGAAACCTAAAGCGACTATGAGGCCGCAAGCGAAGAATTTCATAGTTCACCGTTGTCGAATAAAAACGTCAGCTGATAGTACACAAGTAAACGCAAGGCAGAGCAAACACAGGACACGCGATGTGAATAATTCTTGCTATGCTAATCTGAGGCCTTCAATTCACGGGTATTGTGTCGTCAAAAACTGTCCACCAAAGCCTAGCGATTTTTTTCTGAGTATCTAACTCCTGTTATGACTGACGGTGACTCGCTGGAGAGTGTTGAACCCAATGTCACCCTGTTGTTGCAACGGTACGCTGGTGGCGATCAGGCGGCCCTGGACCAGCTTGCCGGTTTGTTGTACCCGCAATTAAAGAAAATGGCGCGTCGCAGAGTTCGCCGTGGCCAAGAAATTGGCGCAACAACCCTGGTTCAGGAAACGTTTTTGAAGCTGCTGTCTGGTGGTGGGGTGAAACCTCAGGATCGTGTGCAGTTCTTTGGTCTGGCCGCCACCATTATGCGTCAGGTGATTGTTGATGATGCCAGGCATTCCGCCGCGCAGAAACGACGAGGAGTTGAAGTGGAATTCAAGCCGGAAATCGCCAACGACTCGCAGCTGGTGGACGCAGGCTTTCTGCTTCAGGTGGATGATGCGTTAACTCGGCTGGCTGAACAGAACAGGCAGCTGGCTCAAGTTTTTGAATGTCGTTATTTTGGTGGATACTCGATCCAGGAAACCGCCGATATTATCAATATGTCGGTTCGTTCCACTGAGCGGCTGTGGTCCAATGCCAGAAAGCTGCTGGCCATTGAGTTGCGAAATTAGCCCGTTGACTATCGCGCTGCCAGCGCGAGTATTCCCTGCTTTGCCAAATCAGCTTTGTCGGTGAGATTTAGTCTTTGATACATCTCCGCGGCGAGGCTGAGCGCCGAGCCTGCATTCTCAGACTGATTGTTCGCGGCCAGGTGTCGTCCTCGTTGCATGAGCAGATCCGCCACCATGGGGTGGTCTTTGCTGCCAAATCGGTTCAGGTAGATGTGCTCTGTTTCATCCACCAGGTCCAGTGCCACCAGGAAATGGCCCTGATGCGCGTGCACTTCGGCCATACCCAGCAGCAAGAGCCCATATCCTGGGTAGTCATCGCCCCAAATACTCAAAAAGAGCGGCTGAGCTTGTTTATACAGGGATTGAGCGCTTTCGATGTTGCCAGCCTTAAAGTGAGCGGTGGCTAAGTTACGAAGATACCTCACCGTTTCTGGATGTTCTTCCCCCTGGAACGCAACGCTTGATGCATACACATCTTCCAAAGTGGTCACCGCTTCCTGAAATTGTTTGCGCGCGGTCTGAACCGATGCCAGCGTTGAACGCAACAGAAAGTGCCGCGGCTCGTCCGGTTCGGAGGTGGATTCGAATTTCCGTAATCCTTGTTGAATCAAATCGTGTGCTTCGTCCACGCGTCCCTGATCGAAAATGACTGAGCTCAATCGGTCATACAAAGACAGAGTGCGAGGGTGGTCATCGCCCAGGGCCTGGCTGCGACGGCTGAGTGCTTCTCTCAGGTGGTATTCTGACTCGGTCAGGTTTCCCAGGTGCTGGTTGATCGAGCCCAGTCCGATGTGGGTAATAATGAGATCGTCGTGCAGCGGATTTAGGAGGCGGGTTCGGGCGCTAAAAATCTCTTTTCTCAGTGCTAACGATTCCTGCAGGCGCTCCTGGTGATGGAGGATCGTGGCGTAGCGGTGTTTTTCAGACAGCGTTCTTAGGTCTTCAGCGCCGTAAAGGCGGGAATAGCCTTCCACCACTAGCGTCTGAAGCTGCTCAGACTGTTCATAGTTGGCAAAAGAGATATGAATGCTAGCCAGCTCCGATATCGCATCGAGGTAAAGTGGATGTGTCTCGTCATACAGTGCAGCCGCTTTTTCCACACTCTCTTTTCCAAGCGATAGTGCACGTTCATACTGACCATCCTGGTCGTAGGCGTTGGCAAGGCTTCTCAGTAGGTCAACTTCCCGGTCTGGCTGATCGGCGTCCTGCTGGTGGAATAGCTGCTGTGCCTGTTCAAACTCAGCAATTGCCCGTTCTCGAAGCCCTAAGTTGAGATAGGCCTCGGCGAGGCTCTGGCGTAACCGGGAGGCCACTTCAGGCTGTGCATCGAAGCTCTGCTCAACGGTGTTGGCGGCTTCTGAAAGCATGTTGTTGTCGATCACTTGTCGGGCAACGTCGGTGAAGTTAAGTGGTTGGTCGGCCTCATAGGACTGCAGAATCTCCCGTAGGTCTGCTCCCAGCGCATAGGGATTGAGGTTGGACAGCATCTGGGTCTGGAAGTCTGTCACCGCTGTCAGGGTTTCCAAAGCCTCGGTGCTTCGGTTTCGCTCAATGGTGGTTTGAATCAAGCCGCCGACCAGTGCCGCTAACACCACACTTGCTGCTGAAACGACCAGCCAGTTGCGGCGGAAGAACTTGCTGGCTCGGTAGTAAACCGTAGGCGGACCGGCGCTGACCGGTTCATGGCGCAAATAGCGCCGAATGTCCTCACCCAGTGCCAACACGCTTTTATAGCGCTGGGCCGGATCCACCGCCATGGATTTGCCGATGATCCAATCCAGGTCACCTTTGACGTTCCTTGCCAACTCTCTGTAGGTGGTATTGCTCCGCAGCACTCGCTGACTGGCTCGTGGGATTTCAATATCGCCACAGGCGTATCGCCAAACGTTAATCAGCATCGCCTCAGCCGTCGCGCCTTCGAATGGCTTGTGATCGCTCAGCAGCTCGTAGAGCAATACACCCAGGGCGTAAACGTCAGTTCGCCGATCGATGTTCATCGCGCGAGCCCCTAGCTGCTCGGGGCTCATCGACTGGGGCGTTCCAAGAAATTCGCCTTGCTGGGTGAGAGCGCCGCCGGCCAAAGGCTGTTGATCAATTTCCTTGGCAATTCCAAAATCAATGATCTTAACCATGGCAATTCCGGCACTGTCGGTCACCATCACGTTTGAAGGCTTGAGGTCTCGGTGAACAATGCTATGCGAATGAGCAAACTCTACCGCCTCGCAGGTATCAAGGAACAACTTGAGGCGTTGGGCGAGCGGGGCGCGGTTCTGTTGGCAGTACTCAGTGATGGATGTACCGTTGATTTTCTCCATCACAAAGAACAGGCGCCCATCATCGGTCCTGCCAGCGTCGAAAACCTGGGCAATGGACGGGTGATCCAGTTGTGCCAACGCTTGTTGTTCGCCCTTGAAGCGGGCGGCGATTTTATCGTCGCCGTGTCCGGGACGCAGAACCTTAATGGCGACTTCTCGTTCGATAGGCTGAAGCTGCCTGGCGCAATAGACGTCTGCAAAGCCACCGCTGCCTAGGCTTTCACCAATGTCGAACTGCTCTATCTGGATTGGCCCAAGCGTGTTGGCGGCAGCGCTTCTATCCGCTCCAACCCCCAGCGCTTGATGAGCTTTTACGCCGCCGGCCGTGCGCAGAACAGACAGATAGCTCGACAAGGTGTCCATCGCATCCAGAAACGCGCCGGACTGATCGGGATTGTCCAAAATAGAGGCAATAAAAGCCTCACGGTCGGGCTTTGCCATGGCAAGCGTAGAGCTGATGATCTCGTCCGATTCGGTGGTCTGTTCCATGCTCACCCCTTCTCTGTGTGATCAGACTGGGCTTTCATTTAGTCAAAGCCGTTATCGAACATCTCAAGACTCGTTGGATACCCAACGATCTCGGTAGTTCGCTTGGGGCATCTTTTCACTAAATATTCGCGTACTGACGAAAATACCACGATATCTGGCCGAAAATTTGCTGATCAGCGAGTAACCACCAGACTGGCTTTGGTCGCAAGCCTGTTGGTGTACCTAACGTTGGTATTATCTAGCAACAGCCTTGGTCAGCGCGCGGTAGTTATTGACGCATGCATAGTTAAAGGACATTTCATCCCAGCCGATAACTGGTGGTCTGCCAGCAAAAAGCAGATCCAGGGATTGGGATTTCAGTGTAGTCATTGCGTGCAAATTCAATCGTATTCAACGCCTGGGTATCCGCTTTCCTGGTTATGGCTACGTGTGCGATTGCGCCATCCCATGGGGCAGATCTGGCTCGCAAGCCCAGCCAGTTCACCGTGCGACATTGGACCGGGGAGGATGGTCTGCCAGCACCGTACATCTTGAGGGTGATCGGTGTCTGACGGCAGTTGCCCAGTGTTTGCGGGAGGCCGTACGAGAAGGGGATTTTGTCGCTCGATATGGCGGCGAGGAATTTGCTGTCCTTTTGACCAGTGGTGGCGACAACAAGGCGACCCAGGTGGCAAAACGTTTGCAACAGAGCGTCCGACAACTGCATTTCCCGCACCCAGGGTTATCAAATGGTGCGGTGGTTACCATTAGCGCCGGATTCGCGACGTCACGCCCCGTCGCTGGCGATCACGCGGCTGACCTTATTCAGCTGGCTGACGAAGCGCTCTATCGAGCGAAAAAGCAGGGGCGCGACCGGGTCGTTTTTGCCGGCCAGTTCAACGACGATTCATCCGCAATCGCCCCAGTGGCTAAAATGGCTGGAAGATAACCTAAGGCTGGATCGGTGCGGGAAAGCTGGATCTGCCGGAAGGTCTGAAGCGACCATGTATGCTCGCTTCTCCTTTCTGCGTTTATCCGCGTGGTCTAACCTCCGACACCTACCAGGGAATGGTCTGCCCGTCGTGGTTGATGAATCGGCCGGAGTCTTTGCGGGTCATCTCGTCAATAATGCGGATTAGATTGGCGACCGCGTCAGTGGTGCGCTGAGTGGTCATTTGACCCGACGCCAGCATCTTTACCATTGGCAGGTACTCGGGCGGTGCTGTTTCTTCCGTCATGTCCAGTACTCCGCGCGTATCAACCATTCCAGGGTTGATCAGGCCGACGGTGATATCGCGCTTGCTGAGTTGTAACGCCAGGTTGTGCATGATGCTGTTAAGGGTCGCTTTGCTGGCTCGATACCCCAGAAACCCTGGTCTGTTGATGGCGCCAATGGAACCCGCACTGCTGGAAATGTTAATCAGCTTTTTCTGATCACTGGCAGCAACGTTATCCACCAAACCTTCTGCCACTCGCAAAGGGCCCAGGGCATTGACCTCAATCATTCGACTAACCAGTTCGTAGTCTACCTGGCCAAACTCCTGATCGGGGCTGAAGTCAGCCAGCGCTGCATTGTTGATAAGGATGTCGATAGGTGTACTCCCCAGTCGCTGTTTCAGCGCCGCCAGCTGATCCCCATTGGTTACGTCCAACTGCAGAATTTGAAGATTTGGCTTGTCTTTAGCCAGCGCTTGAAGCTTGTCTGCGGCCGCCGGCGAGCGGCAGGTTGCGATAACGTTTGCACCGCTTTGCGCGTACTGGCGGGCAAACTCAAAACCGATGCCGCGGTTGGAGCCTGTAATCAGAACGGTTGGCGCCGCCAGTATCGAGCCGGTAGTCAACATGAACAGAGCGCACAATATGAGTCGGGTCATCTTTTGTTCCGTAAGACTAACTGAAGACCAGACTCTAGCAGGACGATGCGCCGCTCAGCCAGTTCTTAAGTCAGCTGTGTATGAAACCGATAACAATGGTAAGGCCAAAGAAATTTGGCCGTTTGCTGCCGATGCCCCTTGCATTGCGTTCGCTGCAACCGATTAAATAGACAATCTTAGATCATCAATTAGGAGGTACTCGTCATCAATCAGATTTCTCGCCGCAATCGTTGGAGCTGCACCTGCTTGCTGGCCTTAGGGCTGGGGCTCACCCTCAGTGGACCCCTGAGTGCTCAGGCCGTTGATGAAGACCAGCTCGGCGGCTGGTACATATTGCAGTGGCGTAATGCGTTCGAAAACAGCCAGTGGGGGATTCAGGGCGATATTCAGCATCGGAATTTTGATGTTTCAGAGGACAAAGAGCAGCTGTTGATTCGCGCGGGAGTGACCCGTGATGTGGGTAAGTATCGCTTTGCGCTGGGTTACGCGTTTGTCGACAGCGGTGCCTTTGGACCCAGCAACCGTTCTCGCCATGAAAGTCGAATTTATCAGGAATTATTTTTTGCCACGCCGCTGGGAGACCGGCTCCAGTTTAGCCACCGGTTTCGCTTTGAGCAGCGTTGGCTAGAAAATCAGGATTTTCGCACCCGCCTGCGTTACGGCCTATTTCTCAATGTGCCCCTGACCTTCGAAGCACAGACAACCAACACGTATCTATCGTTTTACAATGAGTTGTTCTTAAACGTTGGCCGGGATATTGGGCAGGGACGCCGGGTGGACTATTTTGATCGCAATCGCCTCTATGCGGGCATTGGTCAAAAGGTTTCAGACAACGTGAACCTGCAATTTGGTTATATGCTCCAGACCACCGACAATTTGGACAAAGGACAATTGAATTTCAACCTCATTGCGACGTTTTAAGAAGCAAGAAAAATCAGGTCTAGGTTTGGAAACGCTGTAACGAATGATGTTATGGCACTGTTTCCACGCATTGTGTTCGGGTGCGTCGCTCGCACCCTGAATTTTTCTTTAAAGCGATGCAGTCGATGCCAGTACGTCGGTTAACGTTCAGTTGCGCGGGAACGACGTTGTCCGGTTCTTCTTTTATCCACTGCGTCTTGCGAGTTCACTAGAGCATCGCCATATAGTCAGGTAGCTTCACCGCAGCCAGCACAAGAGATACTGCCAGGCAGCTCAGCAATATTGCGTTACGCCAGGCGCTGGCCGTGTGCTCGCCCATTACCGACTTTCTATTGAGCAGCACCATCATGGCAATGATCACCATGGGAATGACCAGCACATTTACGCCCATCAGCAGAACAACCTTCAACATGGCAGGGAAGTCCCACACCGGAGCGAGCATGGCTGCGGCCAGGGTGACGATGATCACTAGCCGTCTATACAAGGTATTTTGCGGTGTATAGGCCCAGTCTTTTTTCACCATATCCAGGCTGAGGTAGATGATCACCTGGACGCAAATCACCAGCGTGGTCATGGCGGCGATGAATACGCCGAAGGTAAAGATAGGTGGCCCCAGCATACTGAGCGCCGCTGGAAACGCTTGCGTCAGCACCTGGCCCGCGGCGTTAACCGTTTCGATCTCTGCGTGATTTGCCAATGGGTAAAGTGCGAAGCCGCCGGCGATCAGGATGAACATGGCGTAGGCGCCAAAGATGACGCCTAAATTCAGTACCGACTTGCGCAGGTCTTCTTTGAGTGTGAGCTTGCCGCCACCGGCATCTGAGCTCAGGTAAGGGATGGCCAGCAGCGCGCCGGGGGCAATGGCGGCACCGACAATGGAGATGATGGAGCTCGTGCTCATGCGCACTTTATCCCCTGCGCCAAGCGCCAGGTCGTCAGGGATGCTGGGGATGAATCCCTGCAAAATGTCTCCAGCATCGGTGAAGCTACGCAGCGCAATTAACAGAAAGCACAGAAACATCAGCACCATCATGCCGGTCATGGCTTTTTGCAGTCGATCATAACCCTGGGACAGTACTAGCCACAGAAGCAGTGCTGCTAAGCCGACACAGCCGGCCCACTCGAACTGTTGGTATCGCGCCAGCTCAGCGGCGCCAGCGCCTACCTCTGGCGGGTGTACGCCAAACAACGACAAAAAGGCTGAGGTCATGACAGAAAACTGACCCATGGCAACCAGCAGGTGAATCGGTACATTGATCAGCAAAAAGAGCCAGGCCACCGATGGATGGATCTGTCGTCCTATGAGGGTCATCATGCCAACCCCCTGGTTAACACTGCCGATGCGCGACGAGGAGTCGACGGCAATCACAAACAGTGGCAGCATGAGTAACACGACCCACAACAGATCGTAGCGAAACCAGGCGCCGGCCAGGATCAGCGAGGCAACGGCGCCGGCCCCCATCGTGCCTGCCGCGATTACCGCTGCAGGCCCAACAAGGCCATTGAATAAGCGCATTAGGGGGTTCATTGAAGATGCTGCATGGTGGCGACAATGTTTCGTTCGGACATAAACCGAGTCTACAGGTTCACCGGGTCGCGGCGATTGACATTGCGTTGAAAGCAACAAATTTGCGCACGCGCTGTCATGTCACTGTCTTGGAGGCTCTGCAACCATGAGCCTGAAGACATTTTTAGCTATTGAAGGTAGCCAACATGGAAACTCTGTCATTTAAGCGTGTGGATCACGTGTCGTTGACGGTGGCGGAGCTTAAGCCCGTTATCGAATTTTATACCCGAGTCTTTGGTGCAACGCTGGCGTACGAAATGGGGCCCTTTGATGCCGCCGAATCGCCAACGATGGACGACGGCAGAGACTGGACCGACGCCCACATCAACGTGCCGGCAGCCCGGCTGAGTATTGCCATGTTGAGCATGCCGGACGGTATGGGTATGGAGCTGTTTCACTATGAAAAACCTGATGACGCTGTCGAGTCGCCACCGCGCAACTGCGACATTGGCTGCAGGCACCTGTGTATTGAGGTAGAGAACCTGGATGCATCGGTGGCCTTTCTGAAAGATAACGGCTGCACGCCCATGGCAGGGTCCATCGATATGGCCGGAGCTCCCTGCCCGGACAGCCGTTCCTGGTACGTGCTGGACCCATTCGGGCACCAGCTGGAACTGGTCGAATACAGTTAATAGGAGACAGGGTTATGACACGCGAAGCAGTAAACCCAGAATCGCTGTATGGCAGCGTTCAATATGGTTTTTCCCACGCAATTAAGTCAAAGGGCAGTACCACCATCCATTGTGCGGGCCAGGTGGGATGGGACAAGGACTATAATTTGGTGGGCGAAGGCGACGTGGGTGCCCAGGCCAGACAGGCGCTGTCGAACTTGAAAGAGGTTCTGAGCAGTGCGGGTGCAACGCCGGCGGATGTGGTGCGTATTCGAACCTATGTGGTCAACCACTCCCCAGAGATGATTGACCCTATTGGCGCCGCTCTGGGCGAGTTTTACGGTGAGGTTACACCCGCCGCCAACACTTGGATTGGCGTACAGTCCCTCGCACTGCCTGGATTTATGGTGGAAATTGAAGCGACCGCTGTCATCGACTAATGGCCGGCGGGCGTCGACATGGCCCGCCCCTTCGAGGTTTGCATAGTTCATGCCTAATGTTGACGTTGTGGTCATCGGCGGTGGACTGATCGGCTGTGCCTGTGCGCTGGGCCTGGCGAAGGGCGGCGCCAGCGTGGCGCTGCTGGAGCGCGGGCAGTTTAATCAAGGCGCATCGGGTCAAAATGCAGGCTCGCTGCATTTTCAGCTGGAACATCGCCTGCTGAGCGATATCGACAATCAGCGCAGTGAGTTGGAGCACTATGTTGGGCTAACCCGTATTGCTATCGACCAGTGGCGCCACATCGATCAAGAGGTGGAGTGCGATACCGAGCTGCATATGAACGGCGGCATTATGGTGGCCGAAACCACCGAGCAGGTGGCATTGCTTAAACGTAAGTCCGAGATTGAGCAAAGTCAGGGGCTTGCGGTTGAATTGCTGGACGGCGATGCCGCGAGAACTCGGGCGCCCTATATTTCCCGCAGCGTTTTGGCGGCCCTGTTTTGCGAAGTGGAGGGCCACTGCAATCCCCGGCTGCTAACGCCAGCATACGCCAGCGCGGCTGCACGCCACGGCGCGCAACAGTTTGTCGGTGCTGAGGTTACCGCAATCACACGGCGTACCGGTCGCTGGCGAATCGGGTTCACCCAGCGCGAGGATGACAGCACGCCTCAGACACTGGATGCAGAAATTGTGGTCAACGCTGGAGGTGTCAGTGCCCAGGCGATTGCCGCCATGGCCAACGTTCATTTGCCGTTGTTTCCTGTTGCGTTGTTGATGAATTGCACAGAAAAGGTGGAACCCGTTGTTCCTCATCTGGTGCAGCATGTGGGGCGCAAGCTCTCGCTCAAACAAACTCATTCCGGCAATCTGTTGATCGGCGGCGGCTGGACCGCCCGCCTTCGACAGGACGGTGGAAACTGGTCAACAACTTTGCCACCGGACCTTGAGCTCGACGCCATCCGCGGAAACCTTCGCACGGCCTGTGATGTGGTGCCGTTGGTTAAATCGTTGCGTCTGCTGCGCAGCTGGACCGGCATGACGGCCATTACCGCCGATCAACTACCCGTGTTAGGAGAGGTTAATCAGGCGCCAGGATTTTACGTGGCCGCCGGTGGCTCAGGGTTTACCTATGGTCCAACCTACGCAAAGCTGTTGAGCGAGCAAATTTTGACGGGTAAGCCGTCGTTTCCTCTCGACCCGTATAGTCCTGCCCGTTTTCAGGGCCTCAATGCGTTTATGGGGCAGTAGTTGATGGCGCGTAACCCATCCAGTGATATTCAACGTGGCCCCAAGGTGGCATTGACCCTGGATAGCAAGCAAGTCACTGCCTTTGCTGGCGAATCGCTTGCCACGGTGATCCTGGCTAACGACGGGCTGCATTTCAACCGCACCGCCGGCGACCAGCCGCGGGCTGCCTATTGCAACATGGGCACCTGCTTTGAATGTCAGGTGCGAGTGGCTCTGGAGCCCGGCGAGTCCAGCCGATGGGTGCGCGCATGTATGGCCCAAGCCCTTGAGGGCATGGTGGTGGTCACCGGGCAGTCGCGCCTTTCCACCGCAGGTATCACTGATGAAAACTGAACTGGCGATTGTCGGTGCGGGACCTGCAGGGTTGGCGGCAACAAAAGTTGCCCTGGCACACGACGTATCGGTGACGGTGATTGATGAGCAGCGAGCTGCGGGTGGACAGTTTTTGCGTCAGCCGCCCGCCGAATTTCGGGTGTCCAACTGGCTGCGCGGCGGGGCCTACGATGCCGGCAAGAGCCTGCTGCGGGATGTGGAAGGTCAGGCGGGTGTCAACTGGATGATGCAGACCACTGTGGCGGGCATTCTTCGTAGCGCAGATCCAGGCAACGGCTTCGAACTCGTGATCGATCACTCAGCGCCGCGAGCAGATTGTGCGAAGACAGCCTCCAACAAACTTTCGCTGAAGGCCGACACCGTGCTGCTGGCTCCGGGGTGTTTCGATTTACCCGCCCTGTTCCCTGGCTGGAATCTCCCCGGCGTGATGGCCGGCGGCGGCATTCAGGCCTTTGTGAAAAGTCAGCAGTTTGTTCCTGGCCAGCGGTTTCTGTTTGCCGGCAGTCATCCACTGCAGCTGATCATTGCTGATCAGATCATTCAGGCCGGCGGTGAGGTGGCTGGGGTGTTGTTTTGCCAGAGTAAAGCGCGCGTCATGGCGCTGTTGCGAGAGCCCTCCGTGGTGCTTCGCAATTGGGGCAAGTTTGCTGAAACCCTGCGGGTTCTCAAGCGCCTGCGCAAAGCCGGAGTGCCGGTCAAATTTAGCCAAACGCTCGTTGCCGCCAACGGTGTCTCCCAGTTGGAGAGTGTGACGATAGCGCCGGTAGACTCCAGTGGAACTATTCAAAAGGCCGTCACAGAGCAAGTTGAGTGTGACCGACTTGGCGTTTGTTTCAGCTTTGTTGCTTCCTCGGAGCTTGCCCGGCAGGCTGGCGCTGCCTGTCACTGGGATGCCCATCTTGGAGGATTTCTTGCTGAAGCCGACCTAACCCAGCAAAGCAGCATTGAGGGGCTATACCTGGCCGGCGAAATCACCGGCGTCGCCGGTTCTGGAGTAGCTGCGCTGGAAGGGCAAATTGCTGGGTACTACCTGATGGCTCACCTGGGCAGAATTTCCAGGGAGCAGGCTGAGGCCAAGGTATCGTCCATTTGTCGCCAATATCAGCATGCACTGGAATTTTCCCGAGTGCTGGCCCGATTGTCTTGGCCGGGTCATGAATTGCTCAACCAGTTGATGACGCCGTCGGTGACCTTATGTAAATGTGAGGAGGTAACCGTTGGAGAGGTTACCAATGCGCTGCAGGAAAACCCCCATATCACGACGGCCAGTGCAGCCAAATTGATCACTCGGGTGGGTATGGGTTTGTGCCAAGGACGCTACTGCGAGCTGGGTTTGACCAGGCTAATTGCGGATCAGCGCGGCATTCCAGAGACGTCGCTTGGAGGCTTTACCGCGCGTTTTCCCAGCAAGCCAATGGCAATAGACCAGTTAATTTCTGACGACTCCTGACTCGCTCCGGGCAGCGTTTAAGCCTTAAGAGGCTGGGAAAAACGGCATGGTGGCCTCAATTTTCTGCAGCAGCCGAACGGCAGCCACCGGAAGTTGCCGGCCAAGTCGTGTAATCACGCTGGCGCTGGTATGCAGCAGCGACGGATGATCAATGAGTATGGCGTTCAGCCGCCCGTCGGCCACCTCAGTGTGGGCCGCTATGCCCGGTAGCAGAGTGATCCCCTGTCCAGAGCGGACAAATTCTTTTAATACCATCAGTGAATTGCTAACCATGACGGGTTGAAAAAACAGATGTTCCTGGGCCTCAACATCGTTCAGAACCTGACTGATTCGAAAGGCCGACTCTGGCAGTGCAATTCGCTCATTAACCAGGTCCTGCAGGTTCACCTTGTCGCGTTTGCTAATCGGGTGGGTCGGATTAGCAATCACTTTTATGGGCTGATCAGAGGATGCCCGGACCCGAATTTTGGCATTGGGTTCTGGCTGAAAAACCAACCCCATGTGCGCTTCGTCTTCCTGTACCAGCCCAACCACTTCAGCGGTTCCGCCAGTGCGAACCACCACCCTGATGTCAGGATACTGACCCATAAAGCGATCCAGCACGTTGGAGAGCAGGTCGCCAATCATGGCTTCACCCACGGCCAATTTTACGGTGCCGCCCTTGAGTTGATTGAGATCACGCACCTGGGAGATGAACGTCTCCTGCTGGATGGTGAATTCCCGGTAGTAACTCAGGGCCAGCTCTCCAGCCTCGGTGAGTTTCAGCGGGCTGCGATTGCGCTCGATTAGCGGCAATCCCAGTTCTTCTTCAAGTTGAGCAATCTGCCGGCTAATGGAGGAGGGGGCGACATTCAGGTTTTCGCTGGCAGCTCGCATGGTGCCGCCGCGAGCTGCTTCAGCCAGGGATCGAAGTCGGTTGTCATGAAGTCTCGACATACGCAGTACCCGATAGTGGTGAGGCAAATCTGTTGTGGATCAGGTGATGTTGCGTTTTTCGCAACAGATTTGAATATAACTTGTTATTGATAGACGGTTCAACCGCTCGTAGCCTAGGTGAAGCAAAATGCACATGTTAAAGATTAGGGGAAAAATCCCCTGCTATCACCAGTTTGGCGACATAGGCAAAGACTCAAACGTGGATAGAAACTCTGTTTCCTGGCGCGGCTATTTACCGGCCATCACCACACCGTTCGACGAAAGCGGTGCCCTGGATTTGACGGCCTTGAAGACGCTGTTGGAATGGTTGGCCGAGCAGGGGATGCATGGCGTCATTGTTGCTGGAACCACCGGTGAGTGGTTCAGCATGAGTCGAGATGAACGCGCCCAGCTCTTCGCCTGCGTGGGTGATGTGTTGAAAGGTGAGCTGCCGATCATTGCCGGCTGCAACGCGTTTACTGCAGAAAACGTCATCCAAAATTCCCACGTGGCTGCCCAATGTGGCTTTGACGGAATCCTGGTGACGCCGCCACCGTACGTTCGCCCCTGCGAGCGGGAAGTCATCGCTTTTTACGAGGATGTTAATAGCGGGTCGCCGTTGCCTATTTGTGTATACAACTGGCCGCCGGGCACTAATCTTGATCTCAGTAAAGAGACCTTGCTGACGTTAGCCCAGCTGGACAACGTAGTCGCAATTAAAAACTCTACCGGGGATCGCGGTCATTTTCTGGATGTGATGCGCGCCTTGCGCGATCAGGTCCGCGTCTTCGGTATTCCCATGAACCGCGACGGCGCTCAACTGGTTCTCGACAATGAGGCTGACGGAACTATGGGGGCTGCCGGTGTGCTGGGTCAGGTCCAACCCGACTTCTATAACGCTTTGTGGGCGGGTGACACTGAGCGAGGGTTGGCCGCCGCGGCCCAGGATGCCCGCATCATGGAAGACTGGTTCAACATCGATTACACCGCAAAATTCGGTTCTGCCCAGGCCATATTCAAAACCGCGCTAAATCTGCAGGGTTTACCCGGTGGCTATCCCCGTCGACCCATCTTGCCACTCTCTGACCAGGATACCGCCAGCGTTCGAAAGACGCTGGAGGAACTCGGGAGGCTCTAATCGTGGCGGACATCATTCATCGTCATACCCCTTCGAGTCAGCGTGTGGGAAGCCGGAGGATGATTGCTGGATTTCTATTAGCGATGGCGCTAGTCAGCGCCGGCTGTGACCAGGGCCAACCCGATGCGACGCTCGCCGTGCCAGAAACGCCACCCGTACAGGTTTCGGACTCCGCTAGTGAGATGGCACGCCTGGATGAGTTGATTCAGCGTTTTGTGGATAGTCAGACCGACAGTGATCAGGAAACCGGTTTGCAGTCAGTGTCGTCAGAGTCCTTTCTCGCCGCCATCGAAGCCAATCGTCAACTGCTGACGTCTGTCAGGGCAGTGCGCGCTGAGGGACTGACATTCGAAGCGCAGATTGATCGCCGTCTGCTGATTGGCCTGTTGGAGTCTGATGTGTTTACCGTCAGCGATCGGCGCTTATGGGAAATCAATCCATCGCTTTACGTGCCTGCCGGTCAAATCGGTCGCCTTCTAGAACCGGCCTCAGCACAATCGGAAGCTCAGCGGGTTACCGCCATGCTGGCAATTTTTGCCGATTTGCCGGGCCACATCGACGCGGCAAGAAAAAACCTGAAAAACCCACCGCAACGGTTTACCCAGAGCGCCATTTTCAAAACCGCCGGTACCCTCAAGAGCCTGACGAACGACGCACCTGGTCTGTCCGAGGATGCCGTTTACCGAGAGGGCTTGGACCAAGCTGTCTCCAGCCTGCAAGGGTTTCTGAGCTATTTGGAAACCGATTTGTTGCCTCAGTCCACCGGTTCGTGGGCTGTGGGAAAAGACCACTACGACTACATCCTGAAGCACCGGTGGTTCTTTGACCTGGATGCTGACGACATTCTGGCGCGAGGACAGTCGGCTTTCGAGGAAACCGAGGCATTGGCACAGGCCGTTGCCGAACGCATCGAGCCCGGAACCCACTGGGCCGAGGTCTATGAAACGTTGAAGGATGAACATCCCCAGGCGAACGGCATCAAGGCGGCCTACCAGGAAGCCATCGATCAAGCCCAGGTGTTTGTCCGAGAACACCAGATCGTGACGTTACCCGAAGGTGAGCGGGTGGTGACCGTAGACACACCGCCGGCCATGCGCCGCTCTTCACCTTTCGGCACCTTTCAGTCCGTCGACCGCTTCGGTGAAGACCTTGAAGGAAAGCTTGTTCTTACGCCCATCGAAGATTGGATGACGGCCGATCAGCAGGCCCAACGACTGCGTTCCCATCACGACGCCTGGATTCCGGTTATCGCCGTGCACGAAGCGTATCCCGGCCACCATGCAGACGCCCTGATCACCCGGCAAAACCCACGTCTGTTGCGCAAAGTCGTTCAGGAACCCATCTTTTCTGAGGGCTGGGGCCTGTTTACTGAGGAGATGATGTTTGAAGTTGGGTTCCTCAAAGGCGACGACGTGCGGCTAACTCAGCTGCGCAACCGATTATGGCGGGCGGCACGGGTGATCCTGGACGTCAGCCTGCACACCGGGCGCATGAGCTTTGACGAAGCCGTGGACTTTCTGGTGGAGCGTGTACGCTTTGAACGTTACGCCGCTGAGCTTGAAGTGGGCATGTATATCGAGCGGCCCACCTATGTGCTCGGCTACCTCATCGGCATGCAGGAAATCATGGACATTCGCGAGGACTGGATCGCCAGGCACGGTGAGCCTGATCCGCCCAGCGAATTTTACGACTCCTTACTGAGGCTAGGTTCTATTCCGCCGGCCCTGGTTCGAGAGTCGCTTCTGGCCACGGATGGGCCCCAATCGGTAATCACCAACAAACCATCCACACCAAACTGACCAGCCGGAATTCCGGCAGTTCTACACTGAGGAACACAGCATGAAACCTAACCGAACGAAGAGCCAATCACGATCCCATCGTCCCAAGTCCAGGCGTGCCAGCTTGACCTCTCTCATGCTGACGCCCTTTGTCGGATTCGCTGCCGTGCCGTGGGTCGCCAACGCTCAAGACGATGGTGACTTCTCCATCGAAGAGGTGGTAGTGACCGCCCAGCGCCGCGAACAAAATCTGCAGGACGTGCCTATTGCCTTGTCGGCGTTTACTGCCGACAGTATCGAAAAATACCGTTTTGACGACGTGGGGGATTACGTCACTCAGGTGCCCAATGCTAGCTTTATTAGCAACGGCGCTCGGTCTCGGCGTCAAATCAGCATTCGAGGCGTCACCAACTTTTTGGGTTTTGTCGGCACCTCAACCACGGGATTCTACGTGGACGACTTCAGCGTTGCTGGCAGCACCATTAACCCGCCCATCATGGATATCGAACGCATCGAAATTTTGCGCGGCCCCCAGGCGACCTATTTTGGCCGGAACGCGCTAGGCGGTGGCATCAGCGTCACTTCAAAGAAGCCCACCGATGAATTTGAAGGCTCCATTACCGCTGACCTTTCAAGCTTCGAGACGGTGGATGTCGAAGCGGTGGTTAACGTGCCCCTAACCGACACCATTGCCGCCCGCTTCAACGCAAAAAGTTTATCGTCTGATGGCAACATTGAGAACATCAACGCCATCGGTGGCGGCAACGATTCGGACTATGAGTACGTGAAGGGTGCGCTGCGGTTTACGCCCACGGAAAATCTGACCATTGATGCCTCCTACCTGTACGCAGGAGAAACGGTAGGCATGCGCGAGGGCGTTCCCTCCGGCGTGTTCTCCAACTTCGCAGGCAACGTCTTGTTCGCTGGCCAGTTCCCCGACCGAGATGGCGACGGCGCTTCCGATCCGTTTGTTGATGAGGTGGGGTTTTTTCCGGAGAACCGAGATCGAACCAACTTCAACACCCCACAGAAAATTGGCACCACCGTGCGCAATGGCGTATTGCGGATTGACTACGATCGCAACGACCTGTTGTTCACCTCCATCACCGGATTTGTTGATTCCGATTTCTTCCTCAACGGCGATATTGACGGCAGCAGCCGGGACTTCTTCAACGAGTTTCGAAACCTGGAACGCGAAAGCGTGAGCACCGAGTTTCGGATTCAGAACACCAACGACAGTCCGTTGCAGTGGAGCCTGGGTTTTCTGTACGCCGAAGACGAAGGTAAAGACACTAACCGCACCCTGGTTGGCGCAGAGCAGGTGTTCGGATTACCCGAGTTTTTCCTGATTGACCGGGAAGACTCGACCAACGAAGACGACACGTGGGCCATCTTCGGACAGGTGGATTACGAGGTGACGGACCGATTCGCCATCGCCGTCGGCGGCCGGTACAGCGAGGAAACCAAGCAATCCAACATTTCGGGTTTCTCCGGTGGATTTCAGCAAACCCTGTCGGTGAAAAACACCTTCGACGACTTCTCGCCGCGCATTGCTGCAACGTACAAGGCGACAGACGACATGACGTTTTACGGCACCATTTCCAAAGGGTTTAAGTCCGGCGGCGTACAGATTGCCCCCAACCCGGACGCTGAGACCTTTGATCCGGAAGAACTGTGGAACTATGAGATTGGCGTTAAGGCGGATTTCTTCAACAACCAGGTGCGGGTCAACGCGGCAGCTTTTGTCATGGATTGGGAAGATCTGCAGGTGTCCTTCCAGGAAAACCTGATCGACGACAACGGCGACTTCATATTGTTTGGCGGGGTGAACAACGCCGAGTCTGCAACATCCAAAGGTGTAGAGATAACCACCACGGCGCTGTTGGGTGAAGATTTCCTGGTCAATGTGAATTTGGGTTATCTGGACGCAGAATTTGACCGCTTTACGGCCTTGATCGATGGCGCCAACCGCATTTTGGATGGCCAGGTGATACCTAATTCCCCGAAGTTCACCGCCAGCGCGGATGCGGAATACAGCTTTGACTACAACGAAGAGTGGTCAGGGTACGGCCGACTGGAGTGGGTGTATCGCGATGAGATTAAGCCTAACACCACGTCACTGATCTACTCTGGTTTTCCTTGGGATGTGCCCAGCTACGACTACTTCAATCTGCGTGTAGGCGCCGAGCGCGGCAACATTCGTATCGTTGCGTATGCTGAGAATCTGTTTGACAGCAACTTTTACACCAACGCGTACCAAAAGGCGTTTGCGGGTGGGTTGTTTATCGAGCCGTCGTTCCGGCGGGTAGGGCTTAGGGCCACCTACAGCTTCTAAGGCTGCGGATAGACCGATTCAGTACTGACACTATGTTGAGACTAAGAGAGAAGACGATAATGACCACTCATTCCACTGGTAAGCGTTGCGGATCAGGTATTCGCTGGTTGTTGGGCGTTATCGTCATGGTGCTGTTTTTCAGTCTCAGCGTGGCTCAGGCTGCGCAACAGCTTGCCCTGGTGGGAGGCACCGTCGTCGATATTGACGGCGGTGCTCCCCTGTCAAATGCGGTCATCCTGATCGATGGAGAGCGCATCACGGCGATGGGCAGCGCCAGTGAAGTCAGCATCCCTGCTGGCGCTGAGCGAATCGATGTCAGCGGACACTGGCTCATTCCCGGCTTGATGAACATGCATGTGCATCCAGGATTGAAGTTGCCGGGGAAGATGATGGCTGAGTTGGCCAACGAGTCCGAGGGGGCTCTTACCCTCAGAATGGCCAAGGCGGCACGAGAATCGTTGCAGGTGGGGGTTACCACGATCCGCATTCCCGGTGACGATTCCCACGGCGATTTAGCGTTAATGCGATCCATCAACAAGGGCGAATCGGCGGGTCCAAGGATATACAGCGCCGGTGAGGCCTTGGTCATCACCGGTGGTCATGGGTCGGAGTCTGGCGTGGAGTATGCGGACGGGCCGTACGAACTGATGAAGGCGGCTCGACGTGAACTGAGCGCTGGCGCTTCATGGGTGAAAATCTTGATTTCTGGCGGTATTGCCACCGACGGTGGAGACATTTCCAAAGCGTTGATGACGCCTGAAGAAATTGGCGCGGTGATTGACGCAGCTCATCGTTTCGGCGGTAAAGTGACCGCTCATTCAGGGTCCCCGCAGGCGACTAGCATTGCTGTAGATGCGGGAATTGACTGCATTGAGCACGGCTATTTTTTGGATCGCAAGACCTTAAGAAAAATGAAGAAGGCGGGCACATGGCTGGTGCCCACCATTGTTGTGAGCCAACCCGCTACAGCACCGTTTTTTGAGAAAATTGGTTCACCCCAGTGGTATCTGGAGCGCCGCGACTCGGTGGGCAAAGTTCACTGGAAAGCGTTAGAGACAGCGATTGCCGAAGGCGTGAATATTGCTCTGGGCACCGACCAATTGCCCAGTGAACCTAACGACGGGACCTATGCGACTGCCCGCGAGGCGCAATATTATGTCGAAGCGGGGATGACTCCGCTGCAGGCTCTGCAATCGGCCACCATTCAGCCGGCGCGGCTGCTCGGCGCCGACAAAGATATTGGTTCGCTGGCCGTTGGCAAGTACGCCGATATCGTGGCTCTGCCGGCAGATCCCACTCAAGACATCAAAGCTCTGCGCGAGATCCGTTTAGTCATGAAAGGCGGTCACGTGTACCGCAATGAGTTGGCTCACTAACGCTAGAGGTTGTCTTTAAAATAGCTGGCGATCTTGGTGTACACATGTTGGCGTGCGCCCTCGATGCCATGGTGCTCATTGGGATACACCATCATGTCGAACTGTTTCCCGGCCTTGATCAGGGCGTCAGCAAACTGCAGCGTGAATGCCCACTTAACGTTCTCATCGCCGGTACCGTGGATGAGTAGTAGCTTGCCTTCCAATCGGTCGACAAAATTGATCAGGTTGACCGCGTCGTAGCCTTGCTGATTGACGCTTAGTTGGTCCATCCAGCGTTCAACGCCAACCGCTTGGTAGTTTTCCAGGTCAATTACCGGTGCAACGCTTACCCCCACTTTGTAGTGAGGTGATCCTTTGGTCATCATGGCTGCAGTGAGATACCCACCACCGCTCCAGCCCCAAAAACCCAATCGGGTTGCGTCAATAAAGGGCAGGGTTTTCAGGTGCTCTACACCCTGCAGCTGATCCAGAACTGCCCACTTTCCGTATTCTCCGTTGGTGAGGTTCTTGGCTTTTTTACCCCGCCCGGCGGTGGTTCGGTTGTCCATGCAAAACACGACATAGCCCTGAGTCGCCATATAGCGATGCCACAAATCACGCTGAACGCCCCGGGAACTGCCCCACCGGTTCACCACCATTTGTGACCCGGCGTTGCCGTAACCATAAGCAATGACTGGATACTTTTTTGCCGGATCAAAATTCGGTGGTTTGATCATGTACGCGTTGAGGCGAATTCCGTCGCTCGTGTCGAACTGAAAGAACTCTGGGTTTGGGACGTCGAAGTTGTCTAACCCTTCGGGTGAATTGGCCAGCAGTGCTCGCTTCGTTTTGCCGCCTGGCTCGCGCAATCGAAACGTCCACGGAACGCTGACGTTGGAGTACTCTTCGATAACATGGCGAAAATCCGGAGAGAAATTCCAGTGATACCAGCCAGGGTTTTCGGTCAACTTTTGCACCGGTCCACCGTTCAGTTTTACGCGGTAGATATGTTGATCGATCAATGAGTCTTTTTTGGCGCTGAAGTAAAGCCAGCCGCCTGCCTCATCCAGTCCGATAAGCCCGTGAATCTCCCAGTCGCCCTGGGTTAACTGACGCTCGGCGCCGCTGTAGTCGTAGAGGTACGCATGGCGATAGCCACTCTTCTCTGAGGTCCACACAAAGCGATCTTCCTGCTCAAAGAAGGTCAGGTCCGTAGTGATATCAATCCAGGCAGGGTCGGTATCAGTCACCACCACTGTGGACTTGCCGCTGTTGGTGTCGGCCAGCAACAGGTTGAGGGTGTCGTGGTCTCGGCTCAGACGCTGGATAGCAAGAGTGTTCGAGGAGCGGGTCCAGTCGATGCGCGGAATGTAGTCATCGGAGTTGTCGCCAATATCCATCCAGCGGGTTTTCTTGGACGACAGCGCGTAAACGCCAATCTGATTAACCGCATGCGCCTCGTCTGTATTGGGGTATTTCATGGGTCGAACTTCCGGGTACTTACCCAGTTCGTCGATCATCCACCAGACCTTTACGTCGGTCACATCCAATCGCCAGAATGCGATCTTTTTGCTGTCCGGCGACCAGTGCCATGCGTCGAGAAATCCAAACTCGGTACTGCCGTAATCGAAAATGCCGTTGAAAATATCGGCGCTGCCGTCACTGGTAATGGCAGTAAGTTGCCTGTCAATCAGAGAGAGGATGTACAGGTTGTTTTTCTGAACAAAACCCACGTGGGTTCCGGCGGGGGACATTGCTACGTTGCGCAACTCGGGATCGCCGTCAGCTATTGCAGTCGTCGATTGGGTTAGCGTGTTATAGACATAATATGGCGCTTGTCTGACGCTATCCCAGGTGCGCTCCACGGGTCCGCTCAACAGCAGAAACTTTTGATCCGCAGACCAGTGATAGGACGAGAATGCGATAGGCTTACCGTTATAGGTGGCTGAACCCGCAGGCAACAGTAAGCGTTCACCCGGTTTGTCGACCGACTGTTCAAAGATCTCCAAGAGACCGGTGTCGGGGTGAGCCCGGGTATAGGTGAAGCTTCGACCGTCGGCGCTCCACCGCAGATTGGCCAGGCGTTTCATCGCAAAGTCTGAGCCGGTGAAAATGCTCTCTAGCGGCATTGCTCGGGATGGTTGGGCGTCCACGGTAACGGCGAAACAAAGGGCCAGGCAGAAAACAGCAAGCTGGATTTGATGATGGAGAGTTCTCATAGCAGCATCCTGTGAATGGCGGGTTTGACGCGCCTGATCCACGATAGTGACTCTCGATGGCTGCCGCAATTGCCCATTGTCTTTGATTGTATTGCGCTTATTGCAACAGTCTTGTGGCGGGGTCAACTAAGGGAGATGATGCCCATTGGTTGGAAAACACCCTGTGGCCTCAATGAACAACAAACCAATGGTGTCCGCGTTGCTGGTTGCCTGCCTGGCAGGAAGTCCCTGTGTGATGGCTGAAAGCACGGCTAAATCCCCTGGAGTTTCGGTGAGCGGCTCAATCACCTTTTTTTATTACGATGAACTGGCGGAGGCGACGAATTTCTATGCGCAGACCCTCGGACTCAGGGTGACGATGGATGAGGACTGGGTAAAGATTTTTGAAATCATTCCAGGATCATCCGTCGGCCTGGTGAAGAAGGGCTACGGCTTGCATGAACCTGCCGCCGATAAACCGGTCATGCTCAGCATCGTCACGCCGGATGTGGATACCTGGTATGAGCGGCTGCAGGAGTTCAACGTTTCGATGGTGAAACCCTTGCCCCCGGTCGATGTTCAGAAATCCCCCGACAGTGCGCCGGTCAGAGGCTTCATCGTTGAGGACCCGGGTGGCTACACCGTGGAGTTCTTCAGTTGGCAACATGACTCCGGATAATCATCAATGCGACCGATTGCATCATGATCAGGCGGTAGTTGGCGCAGATCTATTGCGTATCGCGCACGGTTTGCGTCGCCACCATGCAACAGGCAGTGGCCTATAGTTGAACAGAAGCCCTTTTGCGTGAACAAGTGCTGCTGGGTGGCACGACTCTTCATTAAATGGGTTAGATCGTGAAAACACAGCTGCGTCCGACAATACGTGCGTGGCGGTACCTAGACTATTGAGGAAACTACGATGAATCCATTTGGCCTCTTGCAGAAAACCGTTATTGCACTCATGGCTATGGCTTTGGTGTCCTGTGGGTCAGAGTCTGAGGCTCCGTCGCCGGCCAACACCAGCGCCTCATCGGCTTCAACTGACAAGCCAGCATCCACGTCGGAAGCCACCGACACCGTTGCGAGTCTTGAGCAAAAAGTGGCGGGGCTGTGGCGCTACACAGGTCTTAGGACGGGCGACGGGACAGATATGCCCCTCACAGGTATTTTTCTGTTCAAAGATGACGTGTTTTTGCAGCAGGCGACCTTTAACAGTGAACCCTTCGACCAGGCTGGGTCGATGGCTCACGCTGGCCCTTATCGGGCTGAGCCGGCAACGGGTTCGGTGCATTTAGTAGCCCAGCAGACGATTAGCCTGGACCCGACGGCCCCGTCGCCCATTTCCTTTACTCCCGACACTGATCACGATGTGACGGTGACACGAATGGACGATGACCTCACCCTGATTTTTGGGATGGGAACCAGCACGGTGCAAGAGTTTGCTTACATCGGCCCGGGGGAGGGTGAGGTGTATTCCCTCAACAACGGTGCGTTTGCGCTGGTGGATGGACACTTTGTTCTAGTGCACGGTGATTCAGCTTCGGTGACCAGCGGTTACGGAACCTACACCAAGGAAGGCAACGCGCTTTCGTTGAGCGTTATCCTGTGGTCCGAGGCAGACGAACAATCAGCGACGAACCTTAAGGACGTGACGCTGGAAGCAACCTTTGACGGCACGACGCTAGTATTGGCAGACGGGCGTGCGTTCCAGGTGGCCGGCTAGTCGACAGTTCCTATTTCATCCGCCCAAAAACGAAAGTGGCCTGCTGTCCGGTCAGCGGTTAATCTCGTCGTCCAGGCCAGTGAGTTCCCACCGCGCCAGCGAAATTGGAATGCTGTCGATGGCGTTGAGTTGATCGAAAAAATTCTTTAGCGAATACGGCTGACCACGTAACTCCAATTGCCTGGCGTAGTCGGCCAAGGTGTTTTCCAGCAGGTACTTGCCGGTGACATAGCTGGTGCCATATCCAGGTTGCCGAAGATAAAGGTGTTGCTCAAAAATCAGCAGTTCCTTCTCGGTTTTCATCCAGCCTCTTGGGGTCCATTCCATGTGGACCTGGCCGGCCTCTTCCATGGTCATTTCATTGGCATGGGCATAGAGGGAACCTAAACCTCGTGCGGCTCGCTGGGCCAGCAATATCCACACCAGCTCCCGGGAGCGAGGGCTGTCGTCATAGAGCCCTGCGTGCATGAACATTTCTTCAACGCCGGTTGCCGTTCCTTCATTGCGACTGTCAAAGATGTTGTACAGCAATGCACCTTGGCGCACGGGGCTGGGGTGAGGGGTTCGGTCCATTCTTGCCAGCTCAAACCAGTGATAGAAGTGGGTGAATAAAGGCGCCGGGTCGTAGTGGGCGGTAATCCAGAAAAAATTGCGCTCAGCCTCAGGGACAAAACTACCCAAATGCTCGCGCAGGGCGGGCGCCATATAGTCGGTGACGGTCACAATTTGCTTGTGATCCAGAAAGTCCATAATCCGTTCTACCGCGAGTTCAGCTTTGGCGTCGTATTGTGCAGGAGAATTTGCGGCCGTCATCGGAGGCAGGTTTCGGTTGCGTTGCTCTTCCAATTTCAGCGATGACCACGCGCGGGCAAGTTCTCGTTTCAGCAATCGGACCTCGTCTTCCCAGGTCATTGGCAGCAGGTGAACGTTTTGCTGATACCAGGTGTAGTTATCTTTGCCTATTCCTGATGGGCCGTTTTTGGACTCCGCTTGGGCCGCCAGCCATACAATGAGCTCATCAGTGGCCTGCTTGGATTGAGCAATCACCTGCTTCAGTGCATCGGATGCTGCATCGTCCAGGCGTTGTTCCAAAGCTACTAATGCTTCGTGTTGGCTACGAATGTCACGAATCCCGGTTACCCATAAATCCCGGGCGTTGCCGGTAAGATTTCGACGGGCCTGCGCCATCAACGGTGGGATAACGGCC
>JBGCET010000064.1:0-2625 GCA_045106555.1 Lysobacterales bacterium
ACCGCTCAGCTTTTTGGACAGGCGCTGGGTGCAGCCATCACCACGGTGGTGGATGTCACGCTGCCGACCTGGGTGATGACCTTGACCGGCAGCGCGCTGATGATTGTCACGACGCTGTTTGGCTTTCGCGCGATTGAAAAACTCAGTAGATTTGTTGTACCTGCCCTGTGTGCGATGCTGATCTTTGCGGCCTGGAAAACCCTGCGGCTGTTGGCAAATCCGCCTGACGCTATGCCAGTGATAGCGGAAAACGCGGGTGGCCTGAGCACCATTGGCGGTGGTGTGTCGGTGGTCATCAGTGCGTATATGGTGGCGGTCACGATTGCGCCGGACATTGCCCGCTTTGTGAGGACCCGAAGCCAAGCGGTAGCGGCGGCCGTGGCGGGATATGGGATTGGCTACGGGGGTGTGCTGCTGTTGGCCGGCATTCCCGGGCTGTTGGGAGTGGATGGCGGTTATGTGAATCAGCTGGTGGTTTTGGGTTTGGGCCTGCCGGCATTACTGCTGGTAGTACTCGCCACCTGGACCACCAATTGCAGCAACCTGTATTCAGCCTCGTTAGGTTACGACAGTGTCGTGCCTCGTTCCGCTTACCGCCCGTTGGTACTGATTTTGGGCGCCGCAGGCACCGCGGCGGGCCTGTTAGGAATTGCTGAGAACCTTGTGCCTTATCTTGTTGTGCTCTCGATTGCCATTCCTCCCATTAGCGGGATTTATCTGACGCACTATTTTGTGCTTCGACGCGGCGTAGCTTCGTTAACCGGCGAAGACGCAAAGGTGGGTTTGGCGGCCATCGCTGCCTGGGTCGTGGCCATTGGTGTTGCCTGGCTGGAGACCCATGGCAATATCACCCTGCTTGGCGTGCCGTCGCTGGGGTCTTTTCTTGTTGCTGGCACCGTCTATCTGGTTCTGGCGTCTGCCAAGAACGTTTTGCCCAGCAGGCACTAACTGAGTTCGAGTCGTGTAGCGTCAAAGCCTAATGGCGATACGCGAACTGAGAGAGTCGTCATAGCGCCAATTTCTAATTTGTCGTAGGCTCGATGTCCATAAAGCACGGACGCGTTTTTATGTTTTACCGACTTCTCGGCCTCTGGGGATGTCTGTGTCTGGGCCTTGCAGCAGGCCTTTCACCGGCTTTAGCGCAGAACCAAAACGTCCTGCTGATCGGCAATAGCTACACCTCCTATCACGGTCTTCAGTCGATGCTTCAGAGCATGCTGCGGGAAGGTCAGCAAGACCAGTCACAGGTGTACCGAACCACCCGCGGTGGGGCGAACTTTACCAACCACCTGGCAAACCTTGACGGCAGCAACGGTGATACCACGTTGCGCCAGTACCTGATTACCGACCCGTTAGCGCTGGCTGTTGTAGTGATGCAGGAGCAAAGCCAGACGCCGGGATTTTACGACGCGGGCAATCTGTTTACCGACAGTCTGAGTGCTGCGGTGCTGATCGACGACGCGATTGCGGCAACGGGCGCCCAAACGGTTTTTTATCAGACCTGGGGCCGGCTCAACGGCGATAGTCGCAATCCGTTTTATTACCCGGATTACCTGGCCATGCAGGCCCGCCTTGATGAAGGGTATTCTCGCTATGTGGAAGCCACCAGCACCGCTCAACGTGCCACCTTGGCGGCGCCGGTTGGGCCAGCGTTTCAGCTAATTCATGACGCTTACATCAATGCTGGATTTGATCCGGTAAACAATGAAAACAGCGATTTCTTCAGGCTCTATGCCGGGGATGGCTCTCACCCCAGTCGTCGGGGAACCTACCTCGCCGCGTGTGTGATTTACGCCACCATCACCCAAAACGACCCGCGAGATTTGGCCTTTACCACCAGCAGCGTTTCCCCTCGAGAGCATGAGCTGCTGAGAGCCGCAGCAGCCCATGTGGTGTTGGGTGTGCCGTCGGAGCAATCGGTGAACGGTTTGATTTTCAGTCTGTTTACCGATGGGTTTGAGTAGCTACTCAAAACCGTCAGCAAGAATTAATCGAGCCGCGCTGCGCACGGTGGTGTAAACCTGACCAAAAAATTCATTCTCGTTGGCCAGTGCCAACTCTACAAACTGCAGTTCGTCGAACGGAACCGGTGACCAGACGCCAACAAAGTCATAGGGCGTGGCGTTCGGAGTATCAAACCTCAAACTGCCCACCAGTGTCCCGGCGTTCAGGAGGTTCAGGGTGAAGATCGATGGCGTCATTCCGCCCGCTGGGTCGTTGAACTCGATGCCCATGCCAAACACTGGCCCTACCGTGGACCGAATGATTAAGTTTTCCGTGCCGTTGAGCGCCAGCTCGTTAATGCCGCCGCCTCCCAGGCCGCCCTTGAGCGGTGGGTCTGGCAACCAGTTGTCAAAAAACAGCGAGGAGGGGGCTACGGCTTCAAAACTGATCTCGCCACTGACAAAAGGCTGAGGTGGATCATTCAGCGGTCCTGGATACGGTGCGCTGACCTGTAGGGCTTGGGTTGCCGGAAAGCGTTATCGTTCCTAACGGCTGATTGGCAGTTGAGTCGAACAGAAAATCTGCTTCGGCGTTGGCGAAGGAGTGATTGCCCTCAATGGCAGTGACCAGCGCGCCGTTATCAGCCTGGCTGGTGACAAGATACCCGCGACCGGTGCTCGC
>JBGCET010000065.1:0-6521 GCA_045106555.1 Lysobacterales bacterium
GGTCGAGCCAGTTTGATGACTTCCCCGGCGCCCGTCATGGTGCCGCCAGTGCCCCAGCCGCTGACCCAGTAGTCCAGCCGGCGGCCGGCAAAATCGCTGAGGATTTCCGGGCCGGTAGTGTTGCGGTGAAAAGCCGGGTTAGCCGGGTTTTCGAACTGACTGGTCCACAGCCATCCGTGGGCCTGCGCCAGCGCTTTGGCCCGCTTCACCATGCCCGAGCCGCGCTCAGCGGCGGGGGTAAGAATGACCTTAGCGCCGAGGCCTTTCATGATTTTGCGGCGTTCGATGGAAAACGACTCAGCCATGACGGCTACAAACGGATACCCCCGGGCGGCACAGACCATGGCCATGGCAATTCCGGTGTTGCCGGAGGTTGCCTCGATTACAGTTTGGCCGGGTTTCAGTATTCCGCTTTTCTCGGCATCCAAAATGATGCCCAGAGCCAGCCTGTCCTTCACCGACCCCAGTGGATTAAACGCCTCCACTTTCACGTAAATATCGACGTTTTCAGGGCCGGTTCGCTGAAGTTTAACCACCGGCGTGTTGCCAATGGTGTCCAGAATGCTGTCATAAATCATCAGAAGCTCCTTTCGTTGTTTTTGTTCATCAGGTGCGCCGCATCAGGCGACGGATTGTTGATAGTGTTCACATGATTCAGCCTCAACAATACCCTCAGTGATTTTTTCCGCCGGTATCAGCGACACCACTTTACCGATGATCAGCAGCGCAGGCGACTGGATTTGGGCACGGGCCGCTGCCCGGTCGAGGTTGACCAGGTCTGCCTTAACTACCCGCTGGTTCTTTCGCGAGCCATTTTCTATCAATGCACAGGGCATATCGGCCGCCATGCCTTCCCCTAACAGTCGGCTCTTGAGCTCAGACAACTGGCGAATGGGCATGTAAAACACTAACGTCTGACCCGACTTGGCCATACCTCGAGTATCCAGGCACTCCAACTGTTTCTGGCAGTGGGCCGTAGCCATTACCACGCTATGGGCCAGGTCGCGATGGGTCAGGGAGATACCCGCCGCTGCAGCGCAGCCGGATGCCGCGGTCACGCCGGGTACCAATTCCACGGGTATGCCAGCCCCGCGGGCAACTTCCAACTCCTCACCGGCCCGGGCAAACAAGGTGGAATCACCGCCCTTAAGTCGGCACACCACTTTGCCTTGTCGAGCATGGGCCACCAGCATCTGGCTAATCTGCGCCTGACTAAACCGATGATGTCCGACCTTTTTGCCCACATCGATAAATTCAGCGTCTCTGCGAGCCCGTTCCAAAATCCCCGGCCCCACCAGCCGGTCGTAGATCACCACATCTGCCTGCTGCAGAATCTGCGCCGCTTTGAGCGTGAGGAGATCCGGGTCGCCGGGACCGGCTCCTACTAAGTAAATGTGGCCGTTGTTGGCCTGTTTTTCCGCCAAAACGGTTTCGATGACGGCCGCCGGGTTATCGGGCGCTAACAGTCCACGGTTTACAATACGCTCCCATAAATGACGGCGGGGGATTAGCTCAGGAATTTTCTGAGCGATGCGTTGACGAGCACCTCTCGCGGCGTCCGCCAGTTCGCCAATTCGCGTTGGCAACAGGTTCTCCAGCCATTCCCTGACCCGGCGGGCCAACACCGGCATCGCGCCCCCCGAACTGATGGCCACAACTAACGGGGACCGGTCTACGATCGCGGGGGACAAGTAATTGCACAGCTCAGGCTGATCCACCACGTTAATCAAACAACCGCGGGCACGAGCCGCTTTTGCCACCTCGGCATTCACCTGGGTATCGTCGGTGGCCGCAATCACCAGCACGATTCCGTCTAGATGGTCAGCTGAAAACGCTTCGTCGATCCAACTGACGGCTCCATCAGCAACTTCCTGGCGTAACTCCCCATTGATCTGCGGCGCCACCACCGAAATCTGGTTGGCAGCGCGGCCAAGCATGCGGACTTTCCGCGCTGCAATCTCGCCGCCCCCCACCACCAGGCAGGGGCGATCTTTCAAATCAGCAAAAATTGGCAAGTAATCCATGGAAGTAATCCGGCCGAATGACGGTCTTACACCATAGGCAGCGAACTCCTGGATTGGGAAATACCCTTTTCCTGCGCCAATTAGACCGTTTGGTTATATTGGCCAACTGTATCTTGCGTCCCGGCTAACCCCGCCGTCTACTTGAGTCATGAAGCTTCGACAACTGGAATATCTGCTCGCCATTGTGGACAACGGGCTGAACATCACCGCCGCCGCTGAGCGGCTTTACACCTCTCAGCCCGGGGTCAGCAAACAGATTCGTCTGCTGGAAGACGAGCTGGGCTTTACCCTGTTTGCCCGTCGAGGCAAGGCCCTGGGCTCACTCACCGCGGAGGGCACTCAGGTCGTAGAGCGCGCGCGCCGCGTGTTCCAAGAGGTTCAGCAGATTCGTTCGCTATCTGATGAGATTTATCACCAGAAGCGCGGCACCCTGCAAATCGGCACCACTCATACTCAAGCTCGCTACGTGCTGCCCGAGGTGATTCAAACGTTTCGTCAGCAGTACCCCAACGTATCACTGGACCTGCACCAGGGAACCAGCGAGCAGATTGCCGACATGGTGGGTGACAAGCAGGTGGACTTTGCTATCGCCACCGGCTCCCATGCGCTATTTCCATCGCTGGTGATGCTGCCCTGCTATCGCTGGGATCGCTCAATCATCGTGCCCGCTGATCATGAGTTAGCTCAAGAGGATGGGCCACTGACTTTGGAGCGTCTGTCGGAGTTTCCGCTGGTGTCTTACGTGTTTAGTTTTAGCGAAGAGTCTTCGCTGAAGCGCGCCTTTACCGACCGAGGACTGGTGCCGGAAGTGGTGTTTACCGCTCGGGATGCGGACGTTATCAAAACCTACGTAAAAATGGGCATGGGCGTGGGAGTGATCGCGTCCATGGCTCAGGACTGCGAAGAAAGCGGCCTGAAAGCCCTGGAGATTCCTGGCCTGTTTCCCCGCTCGACCACCTGGATTGGCTTCCGCCGCGACACGGTGCTCACCAAATTTATGTACGAGTTTATTGAGGGCTTTGCGCCCCATCTCACTCAGGATCTTGTGCGGGAGGCCGTGCAGCTGCCCGAGCAGTCGGACGTCGACAAGCTATTTGCCAGCACTGCCCTGCCGGTGAAAGGTCGCTGCGCCCAGGATGTGGAAGAGCCCCAGTACGTCTAGCCTACACCCCTATCCAGATTGACAAACCCGCAGAGAAGATGACGGTCCGCCGTCACAATGATGGAAGATCAGCCTCGATCTTCGATAATCATCGCGGCGGCTTTGTCAGCAATCATCATCACCGGCGCGTTGGTATTGGCGCGAGGAATCACCGGAATAATAGAGGCATCAACCACTCGCAGCGCGTCCACGCCACGGACTTTTAGTCGCGGATCGACCACCGACGTCTCGGCTGAACCCATTGCACAGGTTCCGGAAGGGTGATCGGCGCGGAACGCCGCCTGCTGTAAATGCGCGTGCCACTGATCCCGCGAGGCGTCTGCCGCCAGGGGAAAATCGACCTCGGTTATGTGCGGTTTTAGGGCCGAGGCATTCACGATGCTCAGCGCGCTTTTCGCTGCGTCCGCCAAGCGGTTCAGATCCTCATCACAGTCCAGCATACGATGCTCAACCATAGGCGCATCTGCAGGGTCCGCAGAGGTGATGGTGACGCTGCCGCGAGACTGAGGCGTCATCAGGCAGCAGGCCATCGAAAACCCATCGCGGCGGCTGAGCGTGACACCGGTGCCTTTCGCGTTGATCGAGAAGTTCACTGGACTGAGTAGAATCTGCAGGTCGGGCGCGGCGGCTGACTGCGTCGAGCCGGCCAACACTTGAGCCACCGTTGTGCCCACCGCAGCGGGTCCTTTGCCGCGTAGCAACCAGTTAAGTAATACCCAAGGCACTCGATGCAGGCGACCGGCACGATTAAACGACGCCAAGGTAGTAAACGCTTTCACATAGATGGCCGGATGTTCCATCAAATTGGCGCCAACCCTCTGAGCATTGCGCAAAACCGCAAGGCCGTATTCCTGCAAACGCTCTCCGTCACCGATACCGCTGTGCATCAAGAGCTTTGGCGACCCGATGGCGCCGCAGCTGATGATCACTTCGCCGGCACAACGGACCTTATGAGACTGCCCGTCGCGAATATACTCAACGCCACAGGCGCGGTGGCCGTCGAACAATACTTTGGCTGCCTTAGCTTCAGTTAACACCTTAAGGTTCGCCCGCTGGATCACCGGGTTGAGAAACGCCTCCGCAGCACTGTGGCGCCGGCCCTTTTTGATCGACGATTGGGAAATGCCTACCCCCATCGGGTCGGCACCGTTGTAGTCATCGTTATAGGGGTGACCACAAGATTGTGCGGCTTCGAGCCACACATCCAGCAATGGCGGCCTGGTTGCCGGCAAACTCACTGACAGCGGGCCTTCGCCACCTCGGTAAGCATCACCACCTCCCTCAAAGCGCTCAATGGCTCGGAAATGGGGCAGGACGGAGTCGTAGTCCCATCCGGTACACCCCTGCTGCTGCCAGCCGTCGTAGTCTGCTCTGGCGCCGCGGATAAACAGCATGCCGTTGATGGCGCTAGACCCGCCCAAACCGCGGCCGCCAGACCAAGTGTCTACGGCATCGTTGCGTGTCGGATCAGGGCGAGCGGGGTATTGCCAGTTATATCGTTGCTTGAAGATGGCTGAAGCCAGACCCGCAGGCATGCGGATATCCAGCGCGTTGTTACGGCCACCGGCTTCCAGTAGTAACACTTTGACCGCAGGATTTTCGGACAAGCGGTTGGCCAGAACGCAGCCTGCTGATCCCGCGCCAACAATAATGTAATCCCAGCTTTCTGACGCCATCCCTTTCCCAATCCACCAACACTCGACAAAGCCTGCGCAACCCAACACGGGAGTGCACGGCTGGGGTTACCGTAACCCACGCTTACGGTTTTGCCCAAGGAATCATCAAAGGCGGTTTGGATTCTTAATTCAGAGACTGGATGGCCGCCGACACATAAACCAAAGGAGCGGTCCAATTGATGGCGATTTCATTGGTGGTATAGCTACAAAAATCATCCAGATAAGCCAGGGCTGGCTGCACGCTGGGGTATTGGCACTGGTCCTTGCCGTTGGTGTTAGGCCCGCCAGCCAGCAGGCCCGGCACGGGTTCTGCCACTCCATCGGCGGCGGACGCACGGTGATGAATATTCTGAGGCGTATTGCTCCCAATGCCGGTGACAAAGCTCAAGCCCAGTGCATTTTGACCCAACACATAGTTCAGATTCCCCTGCGCCAGCGCGAGCAGCGCGGGCTTTTGATCCAACCGATAGGCCTGCACCGCCAGCAGTGCCTGATTCAGCGCTACCGAGTTGCCACCCCACTGAAAATCCCTGGCGTGGCTGCCGTAGGTGATGCCGTAAGCCGACTGGCGCTGACCGGACTGCAGCGTGACGGCATATTGACTGATCGCGTCTCTCACGCGAGCTGATTGGAAGTCCGACAGTTGATCCAGGTGGTTGGCCATCGATACCCAGCCCAATGTACCAACGTCACTCCAATCCGGCGTCGATAACTCACTCGGGCTGTCTTCCCACGGCTGCAAATAGTCCGCCTCACCAGTCAGCAGAAATAACTCAGCGCCGGCCCACACCCACTCATCAGACAACCCCGGCCGGGTGTAGGTACCTGTGCTGACATCCGCCGGCTGCGCGTACCGGCGGTTGGGGTTTTGTCGGGCCCACCTCCAGGCTCTTATCGCTGCCTCGCGGTACCGCTGCGCGTTTCCATCGTCAAAGGGTTGAAAGATTCGTGCCGCAGCCGCCATTACCGCGGCAAAGTTGAGCGCCGCATCGGTTGATTTGGCCACCATATAACGGGGTTCGCGGGCCTGATCGGGCATAATCACCGGGGCAAATTCAAGGGTGGTGAGCTTGTGATAAACGCCGCCGTCAGCGCCGTCCTGCATAGTTTCCAGCCAATCCAAGTTCCATAACACTTCATCCAGAATATCGGGAAGAACCCCGCCGCTTTCTGGGATATTTAGCTGCAGCTGATTAAAGGCCTTTGGAAAGTGTTCGTAGGCCGCCAGCAAGGTGTAGGTAGCAATGCCGGAGTTCACGACGTATTTGTTGAAGTCGCCGGCGTCGTACCAGCCTTTGGGTGAGGCCACCGCGGCGTTTGCATCGCGTCGTTCATCCTGGGCTGAGGGGTGGAATAGAATCCTTTCGTCAGGATGACCCATGGCTCGCGCCCACGGCCCGGCGTGGCGCTCCTCCAGGGTTTGTCCCGCGCGATTGAAATAGAAAGATTTCAGCGACACGGCGACCAGCTCGTCATAAACCCCCGCATCAATGGTAAATCGGTAGGAGGTTTGACCCAACACCCGAACCACATATTCACCGGCAGTGCGCAGCGCAGAAAAATCAGCGAGGCGGACCGTTTCACCGGAAGGCTTCCAACGGCGAGCAGGCAACAGCACGCCAGACCACACCTGCGCCCGCGTACCCGCGTCCAGCACCT
>JBGCET010000066.1:0-11738 GCA_045106555.1 Lysobacterales bacterium
TAGGACACTGATTCCGACTTGATCCCGGTGGTGGTATCAAAATACCCGGAAAACAGCGCCCGAAGATCGCCAAACTCACTGTATTGGAAAAACAGTTTCTGAGCGTAAACCGAGCCTGAGGAGTAGACGTAAAGGTCAACGCCCTGCTCGTGCCACCGATTCAAATGACGTTGAGCATCCTGATACACGTGGGCCTTGTACGCACCCGTTTCATACCCCGACTCCCAAATCATGCCCTGAAGTGCTTTCAGTGGTGTGATTTTTTTATCGGCTGCAATCCAGTCCAACAGTTGCTGAATCAGGGCTGAGGTACCGGTATCCGATATCCCGGAAATCTGCGCCGTTGCTGCGAGCTGTTCCTTCACCGCAGCGTCGTGAAGGTGGGTCTGGACATATTCGGCTAAGTGCTTCGCTGCGTAGGGAAACAACACCTCTTTGACAAAACTCAGGGAACTCGTGGTGCCTTCAATATCGGTAATAACAATGCGGCGTGACACTAGTTAGACAACCGATTGAAATTGGCAGCGATATCACTACCGGTAAACTTCGCGACCCAGCCTTGTGGATTGTCGAACAAGCGAATGGCCACAAAGTGGGGATTGGGGCCCATATCGAACCAATGGGGCGTGTTCGCGGGCACATTGATCAGGTCACCCTTCCTGCACAGCACCTCAAAGACTTTGTTGCCAATATGGAGCGTAAACAGCCCCTCACCGTCAACAAAAAACCGCACCTCGTCTTCGCTGTGAGTATGTTCGGCAAGGAATTTGTCACGCATCGCCGCTCGCTCAGGATGGTCGGGCTGCATGCTCACCACGTCGACAGTTTGGTAGCCACCGGTTTGCATCAATCGATTGATGTCGGCCTGGTATGCTCTGATCACCGACTCCTGGGAATCGCCCGCGGCAACCGGCTGCTCAGCAGACCAGCGCTCCAACACGATGCCATGTTCTTTGAGTCGGCCGGCTATTTGCTCAAAGTCGGTGATAGCCTCAACCGGTTTAGCCGGGTTGTCATCGTGGAACCAGGTGAGCTGTGTCATGGGTAACTCCTATGGGTGTTAACGAGCCAGACGATGATACTCAAACAAGAACTCCAGTGCTTCAAGATGACGTAGGCATTCCTCAACATTTTCGCCCCAGGTGTATAAGCCGTGGCCGCGAATCAGATAGGCAAAACCGGTGCCGTTGCGGGTCATGTACTCGTCCACATCGGCCGCCAGCTGGTCAATATCCTGACTATTGGGAAACACGGGGATCGAGACGGTGGTTTCGTGGGTCTTAATCGGCGCAAAGGCCTTAACAATTTCCAGGCCGGAAAACTCCAGCGCCGGTTGTTGCTCCATGGACGCAATCGTTGCGCCAACAGAATGGGTGTGTAGCACCGCCGCCACTGCAGGCTCGCGCCGGTAAAGCTGAAGGTGCAAATCTGTCTCGGCGGAGGGGCGCTTGGCATCCCGCGGCTGTCCGTCGCTGCCAATTTGCATGATGTGCTCGGGCCGCAGATGCCCCTTATGGTTGCCGGAGGCGGTAATGGCCAAATCACCTTCGTCCAGCCGCACCGAAAAATTACCGCTGGTGGCTGGCACCCATCCGCGCTGATCCAATGCCCGACCAGCATCAATCAGCGCCTGCGTAGCTTCTGTCATGTTCATGGCGGAAGTGTGGGGCAGCCTGGCAGGCGTGTCTAGCCAATCGTTACATGTGAGCGAGATCACTCAGAACTGAAACGAATCGGATCAATATTCCAGCAGGGAGAACCAGCAGGCTCAACTTCGACGGCGCTCATCAACCACGGCATAACCTCCCGACACCGCGCGCACAGATTTCTGGGGAACGAGACTTGATCGATTCCCTCCGTCGAAATCACTAACGAGACAGCGCTGAGCACTCATGTCCCTATGGATACTTGAGTTACCGAAACTCTACAGGCGAACCATGACGAAATCGCCGATCGACGCGCCACACCTTGCTTGTCCTGTCACCCGTCTAAGCCCGACAGCGTCATAGCCGAATGTCGCAAAGCAGTTTGTTGGGGTGTCCTGAATGTTCAGTTCAGAGCTGCTGCAGGCCAGATCGCCATCCACTGGTTGCGCATCCTGGCATTCGATAACAAAATCCGGCTGCAAAGAGTCATCGACGCGATTGCTGTTGCGGGCAGCAAATGTGGTGGTTTCCAGGCCGCCGACCGGATCTGAATTAGTCAGGGTGATTTGGTATTCGGCGAACCCACTCCCTAGCCCCTCAGGGCTTCCGCTGGCAAGGCCAATAATCCACTGCCCTGCCAGGTCGGGTACGCCCGACAATCTCGAGGCGCTACTCAATGCTATTCGCTGGTAATCATAGGCGCCCTGCGAGCTCACATCGGAGTCCAATACGCCTTCATACTTCACCAGCATACGGTTGCGCGCTTTGAGTACTGCAAGCAGGGTTCCGGTACTCAACGACGCGGCTCTTGGGCAGGGCGCGGTCACGCAGACGATGGTACCGAAGCGGCTGAGCTCTGCGATGACTGTATCTCCAGACACCGTGGCCGCGCCAAAAAACCAGGTGCCGGTGCCTTGAAAATAGTCCGCAAGGTTGGCAGAGAACAATGGACCTTGCTGGTCTACAAAAAGCCCTGAGCTTTCCAGACCTGGGGAAATCCACGCTCCTGTTTCCACATTCATCGGCGCGTTGCCTTCCTCATTAAACGTCAGTGCTATCGATGATCGGATTTCGCGCACGCCATCGGGATGTTCGAAAAAGTACTCCACCATTACGGTGTCGGCAAAATCGCCAGCAAAACTGGCCCGGGGGCGAAGTAAGTCGGAAAACGGTAAGACCTCCGCTGTGCAAACCACCCCGGCCTGATCGCTGACTGATGTTGCCACTACTTCTATCCGGCTTGCGGTTACTTCAAGGGAAATATCACCGCCGCAACCGTTGTTCCAGCGATCCTCGATGGCCACTAAGAACTCGGAGTCGGCGCCGATATTTGCCGGATGCAGTGACAATGGCTGGAATGCCAGCTGCGCGTTGGCTGCCAAAGAAAGCACTAACGCGATTGCAACAATGACGGTTTTCATGATCTTCTCCTTGGCCGAAGGTGGTAAATGCTGCCCACAGGTAGATGTGCAGCTCTGTCTGAAAGACGGTTTTGCCCCGATTGCCCCCCAAAAAACCGCAGTCCGTTGGGTTCTGTCAGATTCAATTGCCTCCAGCGTCCAGACTTGCTACTTTTTCCGGGTCGAACTTCCCCTATTCAACGAGCGACCTAAAAATGCAGCAATTCAAAACACGACTCGGTCTTCTGGCCATCGCAGTCCTAAGCGTAGCGCTGCTGGGCGCCTGCGGCACTGAGTATGACTATGCCAAGTCTGATGCCACCAAATACGAACGTCCTGATGTTGATCGTGACCCGAGCAACGATGACGACGGCAAAGACGAAGAAGACGCTGAGTAAAGTCCAACCAGGGCGATAGAAATCGCCCTGGTCTTTTGCGGCGGAAACCCGCGGTTTACCGTTCTTCAACGCTCAGTCACTTCGTCACCTGCGATTTGGGATAACTCCTGAATCACCTCAACAGCAGTCATCACGTCCTCTCGGGTGCAGTCAAACTGCCCCACCTGAAATCGGATCACAAACTCATCGTCCAGCATCGTCTGCGTGAGATAGGTTCGTCCGTCGTTGTTAATCGCCACAAGCAGTTGCTCCGTGGCTTCATTGGCGGTTCGATCCGGCGGCGAAAACTGAAAGGTAAACAGGGACAAATTACTCGCTGAGGTAATTCGGAAATTGGGCGTCTGCTTGATCGCAGCTTCGGCTTCCTGCGCCCAACGGATGTGGTTGCGAATCCGCTCCCTGAGCTGTTCAAGTCCGTGAGCCCGCAGTAAAAACCACAGTTTCAATGCCCTGAACCGGCGTCCAAGAGGAATCGTCCACTCGCTGTAGTTGGTGATATCGTTCTGCCCCAGGGTCTTCAAATAGTCCGGCTGTATCCCCAGCGTTTTTATCTGGGCCTCAGGGTCTTTCAGAAACTGAATGGTGCAATCGAACTGTGCCCCCAGCCATTTGTGGGGATTGAGAACAATGCTGTCGGCGTCTTCTATTCCGTCCCAGACCCCGCGTAGCTCGGGGCAGATCATGGCCGAACCCGCCCAGGCCGCGTCGACATGAACATACAGCTTATGGCGATGTGCCACCGCTATGGTCTCTCTGAGTCTGTCGCTAACACCCAACGAAGTACCGCCAATGCACAGCACCACTCCTGCCGGTACCCTACCCGCCTGCAGATCCTCTTCGATGGCGTCGGTCAGCGCCTGCGGGTCCAGTGCCCAGTTGTCGTCGGTGGCAACCTTCACCAGATTATCCTGACCAATGCCGGAAATCCTCACGGCCTTATCGATGGATGAATGGTTGTGCGGTGAAGCATAAACACGAAGTGGCGCTTGCCCAAACAGGCCACTCTTGTTGCCCTGCCAGTCCAGCGCTCGCTCTCGAATGGTTAGCAGCGCGCAGACCGTTGAGGTTGTCGCTGAATCTTGAATCAATCCGTCGAAACCGACGGGTAAGCCAACCGCCTGGCGCATCCAATCCACCATCACGCCCTCCATCTCGGTGGCGGCCGGTGAGGTTTGCCATAACATGCACTGAGCCGCCATCACCGCGCTGAGCTGTTCAGCGATCATGGAGACGGGCGCGGCGTTAGCCGGGAAATAAGCAAAAAACCGGGGATGTTGCCAATGGGTCATGGCGTCGGGAACAATGCGTTCGAAGTCGGCGAATATTTCCTCCATATCCGTTGGCTGCTCCGGCGCAGCGGGTTCAATTTTTGCCACGGTGGCGCCGGGCACAACAGCCGGTCGGACCGGGCGATCACGCAACGTTTTCAGGTAATTTGCACCCCAGCGGGCGGCGCGCTCAGCCCATTGATAATAGTCTTTGGCATTCATGTTGGTGAGTATATCCCGCTCGCCGGCTAACGGATTATCAACATACCCCCTCTATAATGAAGGCCTAAGTGATGGCGAGTTAATCTGTCCATGAAAATTGTTCTGACCCTAACGGTATTGGTCGTGCTGACAGCCTGCAGCGCGCGAAACGCTCAAGCACAGTTGACCTCCTATCAGGTGGACTACGACGTTACCTTCCAACCTGAGGCTGGCGTTGCGCTGGTTAAGATTCGCTGGGGCCAGGGGGCAGAGCGCATTCGCCAACTGTCGCTGCGAACCCATGAGCGCATGAGCCATATTGAATCCAATGCCTCCTTCAGTCGCGACGGAGGTTATCTGGTGATGGGGCCAGCTCACGACGGCATGGAACTCAGTTACCGTGTTCGTATCAATCACAAACGGGCCAACGGCGACTTCGATGCCCGGATGACCCCCACCTGGGTGCTGTGGCGAGGCGATGATTTGATTCCCGCCGGTAAACTCAAACAAAAGAAAAACACCGAAGCCGAGGCTCACCTGACCTTGCGAGGCCCTGAAGGATGGAGTTTCAGAACCCCCTATCAGAAACTCAAAGACGGTCGGTATCGGATTGAAAACCCTGATCGCAGCTTTGATCGCCCGACGGGCTGGATGATTGGCGGCGAAATTGGCGTTCGCACGGACACGATTGCAGGGGTAACGGTAACCGTCGCCGCACCCCAACAGCAGGACGTGAGGCGTATGGACATACTGGCCTTTCTATCCTGGACCCTCCCAGCACTGGCGGAGGTTATGCCCAATCTACCGGATCGGCTGCTGCTGGTTAGCGCCAAAGACGGCATGTGGCGTGGCGGCCTGTCTGCTGGCAACTCACTATATCTGCACGCTGACCGACCACTGATCAGCGAAAACGGCACCAGCACGGTGCTGCATGAACTGGTTCACGTAGTATCCGGGCTCGACAGCATCGACGGAGCCGACTGGATTGTTGAAGGGTTGGCCGAGTATTACTCGGTTAAACTGCTGCAGCGCTCTGGCACGATTACCCTCTCGCGCCGGGACCGCGCTATGGCGGAACTCAGGCAGTGGAGTTCACAGGCTGGACCTCTCAACGGCAAACATTCGACCGGCCCCACAACCGCCAAAGCGGCTGTATTGATGGAGGCACTGGATAAAGAAATCACTCAGCGAACCGGCGGCGAACATAGCCTGGATGATGTTTTTGCGGCTCTAGCCAACGACAAAACCATCAGTGTGGAGAAACTTCGATCGGTTCAAAAGCGATTTACCGGCCAGATTTCTCAGGTGCTGAATCTATGACGACGAAACAAACGCTACCTACGAAGTTGAGGGCGGCTTCATGATCAGCACTGGCGTCTGGCTTTTGTAAGCCTCGTACTCAGGTTGACCACCCCACCGCTCATCAGCTTTCGCCTCAAGGGGCGGAACGCCACTGCCTTTGGCCAGCAGCAAAGCCACAAAAATGGGTGAGATCAAGGTGACGTGTTGCCAACCGGTCAGTACTGGTACCGCCACAATGGCCATCCCCACCCAAAGCACAATTTCGCCGAAGTAATTCGGGTGTCGGGACCACGCCCAGAGCCCGGTGTGGATGAATTTGCCTTTGTTGGCTGGATCTTTCCTGAACTGGGATTTCTGCTGATCTGCCACAATTTCGATGACCATCCCGGTGGCCCAGACCGTCAGGCCAACGATTCCAACGATGCCTAATGGAACCTGTGTACCGCCGGTAATTACCGCCAGAGCCGCAGCTGCGGTCAGCAATACCCAAAGCCCCTGCAGAGTCCAGGCCATCAAAAAGGCCATGGGCTGGTCGCGGATCCCGTCGAAACGCACGTCGCTGCCATCCCGTGATATTCGCCGAAACAGAAAACTGGACAGACGCACTGCCCAAATCAGAACCATGGCGGCCACCAAGGTCCCGCGAAGATCCAGTTCACCGGAAAGTGTCACCGCAACAACGGTGACCGTAATGTAGGTTAGCCCCCCGGTCAGGTCGTAATAATGCTCGGTGCGGCCTAAGGCTGAGGGAATGAATACCAGCCAGTTGATTGCAAACGCCAAAACGCCGCATAGGGCAAACACAGGGAAATTGTTAAAGCGATCGCCACCCACGCTGCCGGCCCAGGACACTGCGGCACCCAGGACCACCGCGATGGTCACCGCAACGATTACCTGTGTATTGTTTCGTTCAGACATTGGTTTGCTCCCGTGATTGGGTTGTTGGCAAGGCCTACCGCGATCAGTCGATCGCCGTATTTGTTGGCGCAAACTATCGGACCCTACGTCAAGCTATTGTCACGATGTTCTGTCGCAAAGGCCAGCGTCCCTGGTGGCGGTAATGGCTGCGCTCTCTATTCGGAGCAAGAGCAAATCACCGCGGTCGACATTGATTACCGGTTCAGGCGCGGTTGCTGCGACGCTCATACGCCGCCAGTCGATCTCTGCTCAACTTCTCCGCTGAACCAATCATCGGGCGGTACAAAAAACGCAGAAACCAGCCGGGCAACCCTCTGCCTCGCTCTTCCCGGGCGACCCGACCTCGCGGATGCACCATCCAGCGCAGATACCAGGGCTTGAACTCAAAGGAATCACGGTAAAACCCCAACGACTGCAAGTGTTTGATGCTTTTGTACCCATAGTGGCGTGGCGCCACCAGTCTTAAGGGTGCGCCATGGGCGATGGATAATGGCCGACCGTTCAGCCGATCAGCCAGCAACACGTCGGCGTTGAGCAAATCGTCCAGCAACAAGCTGCTGCGATAGCCGTCCTGAGCGACGAGCACGACAAATTTGGCGTCGTCAGAGGGATTGGCCATGGGCCGGATCAATTGCTCGTAGACATCGGCGAACCGAAAACCACTCCAGCTGAGACCCTGAACGCTCCAACTGGTGACGCAGTGAAAGTCTGATACCTGGCTGACGCGGGGAAGGGTCAGCAACTGCTTATCCACCGAAACGCTCTGGGCCACATCACCTTTGATACTCAATGAGACCTTATCGGGTGAGTGAGGAAAACGGTTGGCGTATTGCGTCATCCCAAATCTGGGCATGTTCTCACGACGTTTTTGGCCTGGCGGCAAAGAGGGTGCCATAGAATAATCCTTTACTAGAACGTTTGTTCTATTATATAAAACTACCATGGGTCGACAGTCAACACTGAACCACACAGAAATATTTGCCACTGTCAGTCGGCAGCTCAATACAGTGGGCTCGGTTACCGTTCGGGATATCGTGGGAGAAACCGGCGTATCGGTGGGTTCGCTGTTTCACCGCTTCGGCTCCCGAGAGGGGTTGCTGGCCGAGGCCTGGCTGGATGCGCTGGTGGCGTTTCAAACGGTCTTTTTAGGTGCGCTGGACGGCGCTAGCCATGACGCGGGCTTGCAAGCCGCATTGGCGACGCCCCGATTTTGCCGCCGTGAACCCGATCGGGCAGCACTGCTGGCCTGTTGTCGTGCTTCAGAATTCTTATCGAGCAAAACACCCAAACCCATCAGCAAGAGCATCAAGAACGCCAACCGCGCCGTCGAGAAAGCGGTTCGGGGTTTTTCTCACCAGCAAACCCTGTCAATCCAGTGTTGCCGCCTCGCCCTGGCCGCCATACCTCTTGGCGCGGTGCGGATATACCTACCAGGGCAGCCCGTTCCCAAGAGCGTCGACCGCTATATCGAGGCAGCCTATAAGGCGGTGACGGCGGCCGATTCAGTAGACAAGGGTTGAGGACTGACGGCGCTTAACGTGCAACCAAAGCCTTTGGCCGGTCTACCGGACCGATACCCCCACGCACGGTCAATGCGGAAAAAGCCCAGCGAGCATGTATATACTGGCCCTTCCTGGGGTAAGCGCTTCAACTATTCCGGGCATCCAATCACTGACTGGCGATGAAGCCATAGCGCCGCTCAGATAACAATTCAAATACACATTGTGGAGAACACTAATGCGCAATCGGTCCATCAGGCTAAATCATAAAAAGCTCGCAAGCGCTATCGGCATTGCCATCGCGCTCAATGCCGGCACAGCTTTCGCTCAGCTGGAAGAAATCGTTGTGACGGCCACCAAGCGAGCTGAGTCTGCTCAGACCATTCCGCTCAGCATTACGGCGGTATCCGGCGAAGAACTTGAGGCAAGGGGTGCCATCGAGTTTTTTGACTACGCGACCACTATTCCTAACCTGTCTTTTGGTGCCGCCACCGATGGTGTGTTATCCGGCCGGTCGATTTCGTTGCGGGGGATTTCAGGCACTAATACCACCGGCGTCTATATTGACGACACACCGATATCAGAAACCATCGACCCAAGAATTTTGGACCTCGAACGCATAGAGGTCCTGCGTGGCCCCACCGGCACCTTATTTGGCGCTCGCTCCCTGGGCGGCACTATCCGCCAAATTACCCGCAAGCCAGATTTCGAAGGCACCCATGGAAAACTCCGATTTGGCCTTTCCGACACCGATGAATCCGGTGATATCAATTACAACGTGTACGGCGACGTTAACTTGACCTTCAGTGAAACCGTCGCTGGAAAGTTCTCCTTGCTATATGAAGATCGCGGAGGCGTTTTTGACCGGGTCGTGGGCAGCATTCCAGACCACTTGGGCGCGCCGAATAGCCTTGGCGGAAACGCGCCACGTTCGATCAACAAAGATGTCGACAGTCAACAGACCACGGCGCTGCAGGCACAGCTGTTGTTTGCGCCCAACGACAGTCTGACGATTGCACCGCGCATCATGTATCAGAAAACTGAACTGGATGGCTTCCCTCTGGCCGACATTGACGCTGAGAATTTCGATCAGGTGCGAGATTTCGACGTCGACGAAGGCGGTGAAGACGAGTGGACGCTCACTACCTTGAATATCAACTACGAAACGGACTTTGGTACGTTCACATCGGCCTCCTCGTATTTTGACCGCGAAACCTTCGAGACCGAAGCCTCTGGTTCCTTCATCAATTTCCTACAGGCTCTACCAGGGGAAGCCGGCGGATTCGGCTTATTTGATGTGATTGGTGTACAGCCCGTCACTTCACCCATTTTCCAGCAGCTGGAGTTTGAATCTTTTGTGCAGGAAATTCGCTTCACGTCGGACTTCCAGGGTCGGGTGAATTTTATCGCCGGCGGCTTTTATCAGGACACCGACGACAACGAAAACTTTGAACCGCGCAACTTTGCCCGCGGGCTGGAAAATAACTTTGCTCAGCTGCAGGACACCCTGGGAATCCCAGGTCCACTTTCCGACATCTGGCCTTTTGGCGATTTGGTCTTCACCAGCCAACGCCCCTCATCGGTTGAAGAAACCGGTCTGTTTGGAGAGGTTAATTTTGACGTCAACGACAAACTCTCGGTCATTGTCGGAGCCCGTTGGTATGACACTGAAGTCAACTTTTCCCAGCGACAGGCCGGATTGGCTGCAGGCGTGCCTCTGGCAGAAGACCAGTCCATCCTGACTATCCCCGCAGACTTTGGTAGCCAAAGTGAAGACGGCACCATCTTTAAAGCCTCACTGGAATATCAGGCCAATGACGATGTGTTTTTATACGGCTCCATTGCCGAGGGCTTCCGCTTAGGGGGTGCCAACGTGCCTATCCCCAATACCCTTGGCTGCCCCGATGACCTGGCCGAAATTGGACTGCAGGATGCCGACACTTCGCAGTTTGAATCCGACGACTTGGTGAGTTACGAAATTGGTGTTAAGGCTGACGTCAGTGACTCCACCAGAATCAACGCTGCCGTGTTCTTTATTGACTTTGAAGACATCCAGCAACAGGTTCAGCTGGCGTGCGGATTCGGCTTAACCGGCAACTTCGGTGCCGCAGAAAGTACGGGAATCGAGCTGGAAATTAGCTCTCAGCTCACCGACAACCTGTTTGTGACCGGCAACATTGGCTATACCGACGCCGAATTTACCGAAACCATCGGCGCAATTAATACCGCCGGCGACCCGCTGCAGTTTGTGCCGGAACTTACCGCCTCAGCCAGCATCGACTACGTGTCCGGCGGAGCGGTATATCGGGACATGGAGTTTTTCGCCAGAGCCGATTTCGCGTATGTTGACGACAGTCTCAGCCTGGTGAACTCCATTCCCAGAACCCGGGACTCCTACGAACAGATCGGTCTGAGAATGGGGTTGCGAAACGATACCTACGGGGTGACTTTCTTCGTCCGCAACTTAACTGACAATATTGCCAACCTGGCCGACAACCGTTCAATCGCGGCAGAAACGCCGGGACGCCCACGGTTTGTGGTTAGCCGGCCGCGAACCATCGGACTTGAGTTTAACTGGGGTTTCTAACCTTCCCTATCTACAAGGAAAACCGCCTGCGCGCAGCCGGCGGTTTTTTTTGGGCTAGGCAAAAAGGCCTTAGTGGCCATCCAAATCTTTCTGCAGAATTTCCTGACTGGTTGGCCGGATGAATGGCGAGTCAAAGAAATTTCTGATCACGGCATTAAAAGTATCTGGGTCGGTTGCCGGCGCCCAGTGCGTCTGGCCGGGCAGAATCGCCAAGTGACCCTTGCGCAGATTACGGAACATCTCCATCGTATGCTCGCCACGAATAATGTCCATATCACCTGCCACCAGCAATGTGGGAGCCTGGATGCTTTGAAGCTGTTCGTGGCTGATATCGGGCTGAGTAATCAGGAGATCAAACAGCTGACGCTGTAGGCTCCAATCGGTGGATTCGTCTTTTCTCGCAATCATCTCGTCAATCATTTCGCTGACCGGCATTAACATGCCCGACACCCAGTCTTCGGTTGCTCCTTGGTCGGGCCGAATGTTTGCTCCCATCGCCGCCACTTTAGACACTTTGTC
>JBGCET010000067.1:0-82124 GCA_045106555.1 Lysobacterales bacterium
GCCGCCGGAGTGACGTTCAGCGCTATGTTAGATTTCTCAGTCTTCAAATAACTCACTTTTTTCAACTCCGACCAAGGAAATTTTTTTTCCTAGTATGAGAGATACTCCGACAGAGTTAACGACCGAACGAATGTGCTCCAACCATTTCGCCGCACCCCAATCTACCATCGGGGTACTCTTGAACCCCTTCTTCTCTTCATCCCAAGAAACTCCGGCTGCATCTCTGTACACGTATTGATATCCCGGTGTCCCGGAACCTTGAACACCCACGAACAGTTCTCCAGTTTGAAGAATCTCGATCCGATTGATCATCTCGGTATTCATGTGGACATCTAACGCCCAGCATCATATGCAGACGGAACGCGTAGCGTTTCGGCTGTCATTTGCATGCGATTGTTAGGCGCCGTATTTGATTTCAAGAGAATAATCTTCACTAATGACTTCAAACACCTCATCATACGTTTGCACGAAATAGTGATTATGTCTTTCGTTAAATTTATCGCCTTTTGAAACCTCGGTAATCCAGTCGGAATTTTTTACCAGGTCAAAACAGGACTTCCCAAACTTGATGGAACTCTCTAACTCAACCATTTTGAAAGCCAACACGTCCCTAAAGATCAATTTATAGGGATATTCCTTTTGGTCCTCAGCCAGAGTACATAGCGCTCCGTTTATCCCGCCTCTAAGAATTAGGGTGTTTGTATCGGGAAGATCTACTTCATCTAGAAAAATACAATTTCTTCCTCTCAGTATTCCCAGGTTGGTTTCAATAGGTTCATTTTCTTCCATGCTTATATTTGTGGCCTAACTACTAACGGTGGGACTAATTTCCCTGTATGACGGACAGTGTGCCCCTCTAACTTAGATTTAGTCAATAAAATCAGAAGCTTGGAAACTTTGAGGCAGCACTTTTTGCATAGATAAGTGGAACTTACGGGGAACTGGCACGAAACTTGTTGTTTAGGGCATTGAAAATTATCACTTTTTTTGTTTGGGCGATATCATTCGAATGCTTCACTCAGGTGCGTAATCCCTCGGACTTTCATGTCGCCAAAATCTGCGCCGCGCCTAGGCAAGTTTTCTTTTGGAACTAACGCCGCTTTGAACCCCTGTTTCGCCGCCTCATTGAGGCGTTCTTGGCCGAAGGGCACCGGGCGTATCTCACCGGAAAGGCCTACTTCGCCGAAGGCCACTAAATGATGAGGCGGCGGACGGTCAACGAATGAGGAGTGTATTGCCAGCATCAGCGGCAGGTCAGCAGCGGTTTCTGATACGCGCAATCCGCCCACGGCGTTTACGAAAACGTCCTGGTCACCCACCGTTAGGCCCTGGATGCGTTGCAATACGGCCAACTGCATGATGAGTCGTTGGCCGTCCAGTCCTACCGCCAAACGTTTGGGTTGGCTCAGGTGGCTTTCGGTCACCAGCGCCTGAAGCTCTACCAGTAACGGTCTGCTGCCTTCCCAGGAAACCGCGATGACGCTGCCGGGTGCCTGGCCCGGTTGGCCGCTCAGAAACAACGCTGAGGGGTTGGTCACCGGCTTCAGGCCACGGTCAGTCATGGCAAATACGCCTAACTCGCTAGCGGCGCCGTATCGGTTCTTCAAAGAACGCACCACCCGATATCGGCTGGTGCTCTCCCCTTCAAAATACAGCACGGTATCAACCATATGCTCCAGAACTCTGGGACCGGCGATGCCCCCCTCCTTGGTTACGTGGCCTACCAGGAAAATACACACGCCTTTGCTTTTGGCGTATCGCACCAGGGCGGCAGCACTTTCTCGTACCTGGGCAACGGAGCCAGGCGCCGATTGCAGCAGTTCGGTGTGCAGGGTTTGGATGGAGTCCACCACCATCAGTAGCGGCTGCTCTTTTCCGGATTGATCCAAAATGCGCTCTACGCAGGTTTCGGTCAGGCAACGGATGGCGTCCAGCGGCAGCCCCAGTCTCTGGCCTCTTAGCGCTATCTGCTGAGCCGACTCTTCCCCGCTGACATAAAGCACTTTGAGCGTGCTGGATAACGCAGCGGCCATTTGCAGCAGCAGTGTGGACTTGCCAATGCCCGGGTCGCCGCCCAGCAACACCACAGACCCGGGAATCAAACCACCGCCAAGCACTCGGTCCAACTCGCTGTTTTGTGTGGCCAGTCTTGGCTGGTTCTCTGAGGGCTGTACCTCGTTGAGGTTGACCACGTTTGCGCCGCCCGCGGCGGCGTATCCGGCACGGCGATTGCCGGCCGCCGTGGGTACGGTTTCCTCCAGCGTATTCCAGGCTTTGCAGTCGGCGCACTGGCCGCTCCATTTACTGTGAGCACCGCCGCATTCGGAGCAAACGTAATTCAGTCGATTCTTGGCCAAGACCGTTCCTTTATGTGATCGTGCAGCTTATCTGGATCACCTGCGGCAATTCCAGTTCAAAGTCCGTAAAATCCACCTATGGATAGTGACCCAACTCGACAACGCTCCTCTTCCAGTGAAGACAACCCATTGGTGGGCGAGTCTCCGGCGTTTCTGGAAATGCTGGAACACGTCTCTAACGTCGCGCCCCTGAATCGCCCGGTGCTCGTTATTGGCGAACGCGGCACCGGTAAAGAACTGGTTGCTGCGCGAATTCACTTTCTGTCGCGGCGTTGGGGCGAAAACTTCGTTAAGCTCAACTGCGCGGCGCTGGCCGATACCGTGCTGGAAAGCGAGCTGTTTGGACATGAAGCAGGGTCCTTTACCGGCGCACAGAAAAAGCGCGTGGGCCGCTTCGAGCTGGCGCACGAGGGCACACTGTTTCTTGATGAACTGGCGAACATCTCGTCAGCCATCCAAGAAAAAATCCTGCGGGTCATCGAATACGGCGAGTTTGAGCGTGTCGGCGGCAATCAAATTATCTCCGTGGATACCCGCATTGTGGGCGCGACCAACGTAGACCTGCCCGCGCTGGCCGCCGAGGGCGGTTTTCGGGCCGATTTGCTTGACCGGCTGGCTTTTGACGTCATCACCCTGCCCGCCCTGCGCCATCGGCCGGAAGACATTGGGCCATTGGCAGAACACTTTGCCCGGCGCATGGCGGCGGAACTGCAGCATGAGCTGTTTCCTGGTTTTAGCGCTCACGCACTGGAGGCGCTTAAGGGCTACGCCTGGCCGGGCAACGTTCGTGAACTGAAAAACGTGGTTGAACGCGCGGTGTACCGCTGGGGCCCGTCAGAAGAAGCCATCGACACCATCCAGTTTGACCCCTTCGAGTCGCCCTTCCGGCCCGGCGCGGTGGCAGATGCAACCCCAGACACCGGCGCTGCACCAGCACCCAATGGCCCATTAAATCTGAAAGACACCGTGAAGGACTTTGAAATTCAGCTGCTAAAAGACGCGCTGGAAAAAACCCAGTTCAATCAACGTAAAGCGGCCGAATACCTGGAACTCAGCTACGACCAGCTGCGTGGTTACCTGCGAAAATACAAGCTACTGGACAGTAATTAATCCCGAATCGGCGTGTCTACACTGCCACTATTCCCGCCGGGCCCAATGTTGCACTGCAGCATTTACTTTGCCGCTGAAGCGGGGTTTGTAGTAAATTACGACAACTTGCGTAGTCATTGGCCTGCTAATAGCGTCCCGCGCCATTGAATTGTTCAGTTTGACAGTTCGAAGTCACGGATCCAAAAGAACAAGCCTAATCGGGGAAAAGGTTGACCGCTTGAGCATCTGGGACAAAATTCGCGCCTCCCTGGCGCCCAGCTCCGTAGTGCCGGAAGACATCGAGCACCAGCTTCGTCTTGCTACGGGCGCGCTGTTGCTGGAAATGTGCCGCGCCGATTTCAAAGTCATGGTGGAGGAACGCGAGTCCATTGCTCGCGCTATTCGCCGCGCCTTTGACCTCAACCCGGAAGAAACTCGCGAGCTGATGCGCATCGCCGAGGCCGAGTCAGAGGTGGCTGTATCGCTGCAGATCTACACCAGCCTTATCAAAGAGTATTTCGGCGAAGCACAGAAACATCGCCTGATTGAAGATCTATGGCGCGTTGCCTGGGCCGATGGCGAGCTCCATGCTCTGGAAGAAAACCTCATCAGCCGCGTGGGCCGGTTGCTGTCTATTCCCGAAAAAACCCTTACTGACATCCGTAATCGGTTTGAAAACGCCACTCCTCCCGAGCAACGCAAGCTCCCCGCCTGAACTCACCAAGCCCTATTCCCGGGTCCTGCAGTGTTATTTGATGTTTTTGTGACCCATTGGCACTTTGAGGCATCTAACCATTAACCAGCCTCTCAATGGACCTTTGGTGACTGAAAACCCCAGCGCTGCCACTTTGGCGGCCATCGAACAACGCTGCGAAAAGGCCAGCACCCAGATATATCGCCAGTTTGAGCGGCAGGTATATACCCTGGCCTTTCGTATCTGTCAGAACGAAGCCGATGCGCTAGATATTCTGCAGGACACCTTTGTTCAGGCGTTTGCCAAAATTCAGCAGTTTCGCGGCGACCATTTTTGGGCCTGGCTGAAAAAAATTGCCGTTAACCAAGCGCTTTCCCGGCTCAGGCGGCAACGCCGCGGCCCAGCCCTCATGGCTCTGGACAGTGCCCGTAGCGCCATTGCCGTGAGCCCCGCCGCTGGCCCCCAGATGGACCTGAACGCGGCCTTCTCGCGGCTCGACCCAGACACCCGCGCGGTTGTCTGGCTGTACGACGTAGAAGGTTACAGCCATCAGGAAATTGCCCAAATGTTCGGCAAGTCATTGAGTTTTTCCAAAACCCGGCTCAGCCGTGCGCACAAGCAAATGCGCGACTGGTTAGCCAACGCTGCAAAGGACACACCATGTCTCAGCAAAACCCTCGCCTAGACTTAACCCAGCTTGAATCGCTATCGCCCCCCGCCGATCGCCTGGAGCAGGTGTTGTCGGGCCAACTGTCCCAACCGGAGACATCGGAGCCGATAGCGGGCAGCACGCGTATGCGCACTCGCCCCTTGCTGGCTGCGGCCGCTTGTGCGGCACTGGCCGCCGGGCTTGCGTGGATACTACTGCCATTGCCTGGGTCGGTGGTTCAACCCGCAGTAGAGAACCTCGCCGAAGAAGACGTGCTCGCGCCCTGGATCGCCTACTCTCAGCAACTGGAACAACAGCTCAAGATTGTTCGCCCGGCCCCTGGCGTAGTTCGAGGCCATCGCGCTGCGGCCATTAACGTGTTGCGCGAGGAGCTGGAGTTTATTGACCTGGCGCTCACCCAGACCCGGCTCGACGATGAAGCTCTGGCCCTTTGGCAAGCGCGAACCACTCGCCTGAACGATCTGCTGGCGGTGCACACTGCCAGCGCCAACGCGCAAACGGTCCATGGCAGTAACGCCCAGGCTGGCGATCCCGTAATCACCTTGCAACCCCCACTGGCGGCAATGCCGGCAGTCGTTCAACTTTAAGGACGTAACAATGACAACACTTCGTAACCGCATGGCGTTAGCCGCTGCGCTGAGCGTGTCGGCCGTTATTCTCTGGTCGCCCGCATCAGCGCAATCCAATGAAGCAATGCTGGAAGAGCTGCGCGAGCAGCTGGCGGAAACCCGCCGCGAACTCAGCGAAATGCAGCAACAGCTGGGCGAGCTTAAATCCAATGAGCGGGTATCACGGTCTAACTCAAGATCCGTCACCACAACCAACAGCCAAAATCGCCCGCGTCCGCCCCGAGCGGTGATTGCACCCAACGCACCACAGGCACCGCCGGCGGTGCGAACCCGCAAGGGCAACAGCCTGTTTGTTTCCCGGGCACCCCGGCCCATGATCGGGGTTGTTCTCCACAACCGGGTCAGGGACAAAGGCGTCAAGCTGGCGGCAGTTACCCCCGACGCCCCGGCTGATAAGGCGGGCCTCAAGGCCGGTGACGAACTGATCAGCCTCAACGACCGAGACCTTACCGGTTCAAGAGCTGCCGCCCTCGCCTATAAAATGCTGGACGATATGGAGGAAGGCGATGAATACACTTTTGTCTATCGCCGAGATGGCGAGGAAAAAACCGCGATAGTCACCGCCGAAATCATCGAACCCGCAACCACCTTCAGCTTCAACGAAAGCGATCAGGCCAACGGCATTTTCAGCGGCAACCCCATGCGATTTGATCTATTCAGTGACGGCATGCGGATGGATCTGGATCAGCTGAAAGATTGGGCGGAAAGCCGCCGAGACACCTCGGTACGGTTAAACGATGGCCGCTGGCGCAATCTGACAGGCCCATGGATGGGCGGCGAAAACGGGCCGGTGGTGTGGAACCTCGCACTGGGCTGGGCCTCGCTGCAAATGGCGCAACTCAATCCCTCCTTGGCGGAGTACTTTGGCGTCGAGGAAGGTGTACTGATTATCGATTCGGCGCTCGAAAATGCCGATCTAAAAGGTGGCGATGTGATTACCGAAATTGACGGCGAACCCGTCACCTCTCCGGGCGACGCCATGCGCGTGTTAACCCGATTCAGCGATGACGAATCGGTTAACTTTAGCCTCATGCGCCACGGCGAAGCGCTCATGGTGACGATAGACACCCCGTCCGCCGCCCCGGGCGATTTTTCCTTTGGCTATCACTACAGCAGCAGAGAGGATCAGTAAGCAACTCAGCGCCGGGTTTACTGACTAGCCGACTCCGATTGTCTTACCCGGGTTCATGATGTTGTGGGGGTCAAACACCGCTTTGACCCCCCTCAACATGGCCTGCTCGGGCTCGCTGCGGGAGTAACCCAAATACGGCTCTTTCAACAGGCCCACGCCGTGCTCAGCGCTGATGCTGCCGCCCAGGTCTTTCACGACGCCAAACACCTCGCTGTTAACCGCTTCGCAGGCGCTCTGGAACGCCGCAACCGACAGATCATCGGGTTTCAAGATATTTAAGTGCAGGTTGCCGTCGCCAATGTGGCCATACCACACCACGTCAAAATCCGGATAGCGCTCGCTTACCACGCCATCAAGTCGGCTGAGCAGTTCGGGCACTCGACCAATACGTACAGAAATATCGTTCTTGTAGGGCACAAAAGGCGCGAGTCGCTCCGAGATATTTTCTCGTAACGACCACAACGCCGCAGCCTGGGCATCGCTCTGAGACATCACCCCATCCACACATAGCCCCTGTTCTAACGCCTGTTCAAACAAGGCCAGTGCATCAGCCTCATCCGCGTCGTTGCGGTGGTCAAATTCCAACAACGTGTAAAACGGGCTCCGGGTGTCCATGGGCGCGCTGCCGCCGTGGCTGAGCACATGACTCAGCGCCAGGTCAGAAAAGAACTCAAACGCCGACAGCGTTAATCGGCTTTTGGCTTCACTGAACAGCGTCATCACGCTGGCCATGTCTGGAACGCCAAGCACCATCACGGACTGATGGGGTGGCTTCGGTGACAGCTGAACGATGGCTTCGGTAACAATCCCCAGCGATCCTTCGCTGCCCACGAACAAATGGCGCAAATCATAGCCAGTGGCATTTTTGATCAAACCATCGTTCAGCGTCAGCACCTGGCCGGTGCCGGTCACCACCGTCAAGCCGGCTATCCAGTTGCGGGTATTGCCGTAGCGCAGCACTTTGACCCCGCCGGCGTTGGTCGCAATGTTGCCGCCGATATGACTGGACCCTTTAGAGGCAAAATCTACCGGGTAATAAAGCCCCTGCTCGTCTGCAAAGTTCTGCAGCGCCTCGGTAACCACTCCCGCGCCAACGCGCACCATCTGATCCGCCGGGTCTAGCTGGCCAATCTGGTTCATACGGTCCAGCGACACCACTATCTCGCCATTGGCCGCCACGGCCCCGCCGCTGAGGCCTGTTCGCCCGCCAGAGGGCACCAGCGCCCACTGATGCTCGATGGCCAGCTTGACCAGCGCTGACACCTCCTGGGTGCTGGCAGGAAATACCACCAACGAGGGTGCGGGCTCGGCCAAGCGGGTCCAATCGCGACCGTAAGTCTGCAGAGTATCGGGGTCATTGGACGCCCTTAAATCAGGCATCATTTGTTGCAGTATTTGCAGCATGGTTATTGTTTCTTGAAGGGTTAACAGCAGTGGTTCAAAATACCGCAAATCCTGCGGCATCTCCGCAGAGAATGCTAACAGGAAGTCGCCGTGAGTTCGTTATCCCTACCCAAAGACCGTATCCGCGTCGCCCTGCTGGAGGGCATTCATCCTCGGGCCGTCGAAATATTCAATGAAAACGGTTACCACAACGTTCAGGCCGTGAAGAGTTCGCGCACCGGCGAGGCCCTGGCCGAGATCATGAAAGACGTGCATTTTCTGGGTATTCGCTCGCGCACACAGCTTACTTCCGAGGTGTTGGCTGCAGCGCCCAGGCTCAACGCCGTAGGCTGCTTTTGTATAGGCACCAACCAGGTCAATCTGGATAGCGCTTGCAACCAGGGAGTGCCGGTCTTTAATGCGCCGTTTTCCAATACCCGCAGCGTAGCCGAGCTGGTGCTGGCAGAAATGATTATGCTGGTACGCGGCATTCCTCAGCGCAGCGCAGCGGCCCACCGCGGGCAGTGGCTGAAAAACGCGGAAAACTCCTTTGAGGTGCGCGGTAAAACCCTGGCCATCATCGGCTACGGGCACATTGGCACTCAGTTGGGCGTGCTGGCTGAGGGCCTGGGCATGAAGGTGGTTTTCCATGATGTTGAAACCAAACTGCCTCTGGGTAACGCCAGCTCAGCGGCCTCTTTGGTTGAGGCCATTGGCAATGCCGACGTGGTGTCGCTACATGTGCCGCAAACGCCGCTGACCGAGAACCTGATGAATCGTGAGGCCATCAACGCCATGCGGCCGGGCAGCTGGCTGATTAACGCCTCCCGCGGCAACGTGGTCGACATTGACGCGTTGGCCGACGCGGTAAAATCTGGCCATGTGCTGGGCGCAGCCATTGACGTCTTTCCCAGCGAACCCAAAGGCAACGACCAGCCGTTTGAGTCGCCATTGCGCGGCCTGGACAACGTCATATTGACGCCCCACATCGGCGGCAGTACGGCCGAGGCCCAGGTCAATATCGCCGAAGAGGTGGCCAGCAAGCTGGTGCGCTACAGCGATAACGGCAGCACCCTGTCAGCAGTTAACTTTCCTCAGGTGACGCTGCCAGATCACAGCGGTCGACACCGCATCATGCACATTCACCGCAACGAACCGGGCGTGCTGCGCCAGGTCAACCGGGTGTTTGCCGAGAGCAACGTGAACGTTGCCGCTCAGTACCTGCAAACCCACAACGACGTAGGTTATGTAGTGATGGACATCGAAACCACCGACGTCAGCGTATTAAAAGAACGCCTGGGCGGCATTGATGGCACCCTGCGCTGCCGCGTGCTGTATTGAGTTCAACGCCTGAAGCCGCTGCCAGTGCCTGCGAGGGCATTGCTCAAGTTGGCGATATTCAGCTGGCTTATGAAACCCACGGCCAGGCCGGTAATCCGGCAGTGCTGTTAATTATGGGCTTCAACATGACCTTACTGGCCTGGCCTGAGGCGTTTATCCAGGCCCTGGTCCAACGCGGTATGTTTGTGGTCACCTTTGACAATAGGGACGCCGGCAAAAGCAGCCGACTGGCCTCAACGAACCTGACCCCGCTGCCCATGCTTACCCTTGCCCGCATGTCAGGTATTCGGCTGAAGACGCCCTACACGCTGGACGACATGGCCAACGACGCCGTGGGCGTGCTAGACCATCTGAATGTTCAAAGTGCTCACGTCATCGGCGTGTCCATGGGCGGAATGATTGCCCAGCTGATGGCCCTCAACCATCCAGAGCGAGTGCAAAGTCTTGGCCTGCTTATGACCCACCCAGGGGCGGTCACCTACTCTATCCCTTCGCCCAAGCTTGGATCGTTATTGCTGCAACAGCCAGGCAATGACGAGGGAACCCAGCTGGCCTTCAATCTGAAATTCTGGAATATGGTGTGCGGTCCGTCATACCCGCCTGACAAGGCTGAAATTCGCCGTTTGACGCACGCCATTTCCCAACGCAGCGTTGAACCTCACGGCCGCGAGCGGCAAATGGCCGCGATTATTGCCGCGCCTGATCGCAGCACTCAACTGAAGAGTCTGAACATACCCACAGCGGTGCTTCACGGCACCCACGACCCGCTGATTATTCCCCGGGGTGGAAAAACCCTGGCGCGCCTGATCCCTGGCGCACGACTGAAGATGGTTGAAGGCATGGGGCATATCCTGCCGCCCAGCCTGTGTGAGTCCATGGTGGCGTTTCTAACCAATGACGAACCCATGGCAACCTCCAGCGCCGCATGAACCCTGATTACCGCGAAGCTATCTACGCAGCGGTTAAGGCAATCCCTGCGGGCAAAACCTGCGCCTATCAGGATGTGGCCCGATTGGCAGGGTTGCCAGGCCGGGCACGGCTGGTGGGCCGAGCGCTCAGAGAACTGCCCAAAGGACATCAGCTACCCTGGTATCGGGTTACTCGCGCCGATCGCTCGCTGGCGTTTGACACTGGCAGTCCAGACTTTCAACGACAACGCAATCTCCTGCTGGATGAAGGCGTTGTGCTGGTGCGCAACCGGGTGCCCAGCGAGCACTATAACTGGGAAAACGACGTGGATTTCGCCCTCTGGGGACCACCACCGGATTGAATTCATCACCGGCGGTATAATCACCGTTGTTTTATCAATGACTACGCCTATGACGTCTGTATTTAGTCGCGCCATCACCCTGACTTGTCTATTGTTCCTCAGCCTTTGGACAACCTCGGCCGACGCCCAACTCCCCGCGCTGGATTCCAGCCCGGCTCCACTGGAAGACGAAGTGCAGTGGATGGCTGTGTTTTTGGATGGTCAACGGGCAGGCCATGTAAAAAACGTGCGCCGGATAAACGGGCAGCGGGTAGAAACCAGCGAAGAATTTCTGCTGCGGATCAATCGTGGCGGCGTGACCATTGAGGTCCAAAGTGAAGAAGGTTACGTCGAGTCGCTAACCGGAGAACCGCTGGGGTTTTTCGCCAGCCAGAAAATTTCCGGCGCGCAAATGCGCATCAACGGTGAAATTCGTGACGGCCGTGCCTATGTCACCACTATCAGCGCTGGCAGCGTACAAGATCAGGAGTTCGACTGGCCTGCCGACGCGGCAATGGCCGAGAAGGCCCGTTTGGCCGGGCTTGCAGCCGGGTTTGAACCGGGCACCGAGTATAGCCAAACCCTGTTTGTTCCCTCGTCGCTGCAGTTTGTTCCCGCCAGTACTCGTATTGAAACCGAAGAACGGGTCGACCTGCTGGGCACCGAGCAAGACCTGATTCGCGTGGTGGAGACGGTCACTCTGGGAACGGTGCCCACCGTCATGACGGGCTGGGTTAACGACAGCTATGAAATCAAAAAGGCTCGCATGTCCATGATGGGGCTAACCTTTGAAGCCATCTCCTGTCCGGAATCATGCGCCACCGGTGAGGTGGAAACCGCTGACATCTTTGTCCAGGCACTCGTCACCGTTCCTCAGCGATTGTCCTGGAAAGACCGAGAACGCCCGATCAGCTACGAATTTGAAGCCGTCAATTCCGACCAAGCGCTCTTTTTCGCCGAGTCTGAAGAACAAACGCTAACTCGGGATGGCGACCGCTATATCGTTGCGGTTACCCCGCCAACGCTGCCGAACTCGCCTCTGTCCTCACCCTCGCCCAAGGACAAAGAAGCCTTTCAAACCGCTACGCGTTGGCTGCAAATTGATGCGCCGGAAATTCACGAACTGGTGCGCCAGGCCCAACAAGACGCCACCGACCCACTCACTACCATGCAGCGCATGGAGCAGTTTGTGCGCGACTATGTGTTTGATAAGAATCTGTCTGTGGGTTACGCCTCGGCACTGGAAGTTGCGCGCAACCGCAGCGGCGACTGCACCGAGCATGCCCTGTTGCTAGCCGCCATGGGGCGCGCCGCAGGTATTCCCACCCGGGTCGCCACCGGTCTTGCCTATGTGGAAGACTGGCTGGGTTCGGAAAATGTCTTTGTACCCCACGCCTGGACTCAAGCGTGGCTGGACGGGCGGTGGATCAGCTTTGACGCGGCGCTGGGCAAATTTGACGCAGGCCACGTCGCTCTTTCCTACGGCGACGGTGATCCTGCTGGCTTTTACGATGGCATCAACACCTTGGGAAACCTGAAGGTGACTGGCGTTCGAGTGCATTCCAATGACAAAGCCCTCAACTAAGCCGTTCAGCAACGCAGCAAAGCCATGAGCCATGGGTACTGAGTCTGTTACGCCAGCGGCAGGAACTACCTGTGTCTGCACCCCAGACCTGGTTTTAGCCCCCGAAGAAAACCAGTGGCTGGCCCTAAACAAGGCCAACTGGCAGATTGTAGGCCAGGCCAAGGTTTACGCCGACAGGGGTCTTGCGCATGTTGCCATCGCTCCTGAGCATCAGCGTCAAGGGTTCGCTACTCAGATTCGCCAGGCATTTCCCCGCGCCACAGTGGTGGGCAAAGTGGCCCTCACTCAAGCCGCTGTCGGCTGGCTTAACCACCTGGGGTGGGAGGAAAAAACCGGCGCGTTACCGGCAGCCACTGATCCGGATTTACGACTCTGCCAACGTGAACGGGCGGCACGTTGGACCCAAGCGCTGAATATTCCCAGCCATTATTCGCAGACTCGAAAACTGCCCTTGGTCACGGAACCGCGCCAGTTGCAGTGTCTGGGCACCGATACGCAGGGTCGTGCAATTTATCTCACCCCCAAAGCCAGCCAGGCCTGGAAAGACCTGCGAAACGCCGCGGCGGACGACGGCGTCACCCTGCACCCCGTGTCGGGTTTTCGCAGCATTGGTTACCAGGGCAATCTGGTCCGGGCAAAGTTGGCCGCGGGTATTTCCATGGACGACGTCCTGTCGGTCAGCGCAGCGCCCGGGTACAGCGAACATCACAGCGGCCAAGCGCTGGATCTGTCCACCCCCGGCAGCACACCACTGGAACAGAGTTTTGCAAAAACCCCAGCTTTTGACTGGCTAACCCGTAACGCGAAGCGTTGGAAGTTCACGATGTCCTATCCGGAAAACAACCTTCATAAACTGGCCTTCGAACCTTGGCACTGGTGCTTTCACAGCGACTGATCTAGCCGCAGCTTCATACCTCGATGGCTGTCAACAAACCCCATCTTCAGGTAAAACGACAGCGCGTCGGAACGCCGCTGGTCTGTGGTGAGCTGAACCAGTACACAAGACCGCCTTCGAGCGCGTTCAATCGCCTCATGAATTAATTGGGCACCAATGCCCTGCCCACGTGCCTGGGGCGCGACACGGACACCTTCGATTTGCGCACGCCAACCGCCAGCATAGGTTAAACCCGGCAGAAAGCTCAGCTGACAAAAGCCCATTAGTTGACCATCAACTTCTGCAACCAGCAGTTCGTGGTTCGGATCATCGGTGATGGCGGCAAACGCCTTTTCGTGGGCCGCCAAGACCTGAGCGGTCTCACGAGCGGACGCCACAGCGTCATCGGCCAGTAGAGCAACCAGAAGGGTTAAATCAGACTTCATTGCTACGCGAAAATTGACCATAGTCAGTGCACCTGCCGTGGCGCTGCATCAACAGCGCTTTGAATAATCTCTTGGGGCAACCTGACGTTGGCAATCCCCAGCTGGCTAAACAGCGGCAGCAGCTGCTGGCGAATCAGCGGATACAGCTGCCGGGTCAGCGAAACATGATGTTTGCTGAACGTTTCAAAATCGACTGGCTCACCATTCATCTGCTGATAGCCTGCGTTGAGGACACACTCTACGGTGAACGCGGCGACGGTTTTGCTGGGATCGTCTTTGTCTGGCCGGGTACCCCGGCAATGCAGTCGCACACCCAGTTGATAGGTGGCTTGATTGCCCTTTTGGTTTGGCAAGACTCCAGGCGTCAGTTTCATCTCAACGTTAGCGTTCAGCGACTCATCCACCGCAATCGCTTGATGCAACTCTGCATGAATTTTCACCAGCTGGGTTTGAAACAACGCAAACTGATCCAGTAAATCCATCAAATCATCGCCATCTGATCGAGCACTTATAGCTCAGTAATACGCCAAAGATACCAGCTGGCTACGCTACGCCAGGGCTGCCATGCAGCGCCGCGCTCCATCACCTGGGCCGGTGTGGGCAAATCGCGCAGTCCGTCTACTATCTGTACGCCTTTTTGCAGCCCCAGGTCGTTTGGAGCCAATACGTCCGGGCGTTCCAGCCAGAACATCAACAGCATCTGAACCGTCCACACGCCTACGCCTTTTTCTTCCGTCAGCCGGTCAATCGCCGCGGCGTCGTCCAGTTCGGTCAGCTGCTGACGATTGGGCAGTCGCCCGTCGCATTGGCTGCGAGCCAAGCCGCGAATGTAGTCACCCTTGCTGCGTGACAAACCCACGCTTCGAAGGCCGCGAATTTGTGCTCTGGCCACACGCTCAGCATCAGGCACCTGGCCGTCGCCATATTTGGCCACAAACCGCCCGTAAATGGTGCCAGCCGCTTTTCCCGACAGCTGTTGATAGGTGATTGACCGGGCCAGCGCCTCAAAGGTGCTGGCATGGTTGGAACGCTCCAGCTGGCAGGATCCAACCCGGTCCATTGCGGCTGCAAGGCGAGAATCCGCTTTGCGCAAAGCTCGGCAGGCTGTCTGCCAGCGTCGCGGATGTGACCGGACCGGTGTTGCCACCTGCGCCGTCAGCGCGCAGGCTCGAAGAAAATCTCAGAGACCGCTTGAGCCTTGGCTTGCGAAGGATCAAGCTGCAGCGGCAGATAAGCATTGCCAAGCCAGGGATAGAGCTGGTTGGCATACGCCGGGTCACCCAGCACCCCACTTTGACCGCCAGCAATAGCCTGCTGAGCGGCAGGGCCGCTAGGCAGCATGTTGCCGATGAATCGACGGGACGGACCCGACCCAAACATGAATCCATTGAGGGAGTCGCCGCGCACGTTGTGGGTAGAGGCGTCCAGCACCTGGTAACCACCCGCCCTCGAGATGCCGGGCAGTCCGTCTACTGTACTGAACCCATACAGACCGTTAGGCAAACTGAAGACATCGTTCAGCGGGTGATCCAGGACGATGCGATGCAGCTTGCCCCAGCGATAGTCCATCAGATCGGTGGAGTTACCGAAGGCTGGCGCAAATTCGTCACTGGCCAGCAGATCCAAACTTTGCCTGAGGGTCGCCAGCATCAGGAAATCTCTGGCAGCGGCCGGATTAGGAGCATCGTCATTGGTGAAAAAGTTTAGCCCGGATGCGCCAACGCCTTGGCGGGTATCGAAGGTGTCCAGCAGATTCTCCAACGCGTTAAATGCCAGCGTTCCCGGCGGCAGATTGTCGCCAAGGCCCACCGCGCTGAGGGTTGCATCGATGGTGTTCTGAATCATCAAACTGCGCCACTGGGCGTACACGGTGGCGGCCACTGAGTGGGCAATGTCCTGCTCGCTGGGCGGCATCAGGTCAAAGGGGTTATCACCGGGGTCATAGCCTTCGGTAATTCCGGTAGGCGAACTGAAGTCCCATCCCGTTAACAGCGCCGCCACTTCCTGCAGCTGGGGGTCGCTGGCAACTGCAGCCAGGTTGGGCCATGCGTCGGTGTCGCCGGCATTGGCAAACGCCGTCAGCAAATGAGGAACAATAAGCTCCGCATCCAGCATCTGGTTATTGGCCTGCCAGCTGGCCACGTCGCTGGTCGTGATTGGGTCGCCGGAGGCGATTGCTGACTGAATTAACCGATCCAGGCGTCCCTGACGATAGCTGGAATAAACACTTTGATTTAAGTAGTACAAACCACCGCCCGGGCGAACCTGGTTGAGGGTGTTGTTATCCAGCGTTGTGCCTACCGGGTCGTTGTTGGCGTTAGCAATATAGCCAGAGGCTGGGTTAACCGACGTGGGTTGCTCAGCGATGGGCAGGATTTCGGTCGCGGTAGCTTGACTGGGCTGGGGGTTTTCCAGGGGCAACCACTCATGCATCAGGGTGCCGCTGCCGTCTCGAATAAACAGCGGTGGGATGCCACCGTCAGGGGCGTTCAGCAGCTGCAGGTCAGACCGGATTGGCACCTCAGCGGGCGTGAAGTAACCGATGTTGCCAAAGATATCGGCCACGCCCAGATTTTGCGAGCCGAAGTCGAACTTCTGCACGGCGACACCAAAGTCATCCACGTCGTGGGCTTTGCCCATGGCTTGGAAGGCCTCAACTTCAAAGGTGGGACCCGAGCCGGTGTACTGGAAGCTGATGCCCTGGGTGCCCGACAAACTCAAAATGGGCCCGTTGTTTCTGCGTGGCACTATAAAGGTGATACCGCCGCCAGCAAGACTGACGTTCTGGCGTTCAAGATTGTCGGCAACCCCATCTAGCTGATTGGCGAAATAGCTTTGGAAGATGTAGAGGATGCGTTCTTCTTGACCCTGGTACACCGTGTGAGTGGGTAGGCCAAGATTATTAAAGCGCAGCGTTTCGAAAAAGAAGTCGCCCTCGTCTATGGGATTGACGGTTGCGCCCCAGCACAAGGTGGAATTACAGCCCAGCGCGATTAACGGCGCACCCGCAAAAGCCACACCGGCCACGTTCACCTGCTCCACGCCGTTGCTGTCACGCACATTGACATGAATTGGATACCACACCGCTGGCGTATCCAGCGACAGGTGGGGGTCGTTCGCAATAATGGGCGCGCCGGTGTCGGTCAGCGAGCCGGAAATCATCCAGATATTGCTGCCCTTTTCTTCCGGGCCCTGCTGCAAAATTTTGCCCAATACCGGGTTGGCCCGCATCTGGGTCAACAAACCGTTGGCCAGCTCGATGCGGTCCGGGTCCAGTGTGGGGAACGTCTTAGCCGCTGATGGGGTTTCGGTTTTCTGACCCAGTACACCAATAGAATTCAGAAATCCCGGAAGCGTGACGCGATCATCGGGCGGCGCCTGGCGAAAGGTATCTTCAAAAAACAGCGCAGTGCCGTCAAAACCCACCGCAGACCCTACCGCCTGATAGGTTCCTACCGCTACGGTCAAGTCCAGCTCTTCCAGGTCGGCCGACAGGTTGAACGCCAGCAGCTTGGCAAAGGCCAGGCTGTCCACCGGCGACCAGGGTTCTGCCTGGGTCAATTCCAGTGCGCCGTACTCGGCGGGCAGCGGGTTGCTGGCCAGCCAGGCATTAACGCCATTACTGTAAGACTGCAGCTGGGCGCGACTTGCCTGGGTGCTTGCCGCATAGGTTTGCCAGGCATCCCGGCGAAAGCCCAGGGTGCGCAGCTGAATGTCGGTACCCAGGGCCGATGCGCCGACCAGTTCGGAAACCGTTCCGCTGGCCAGTCGACGATTGAAGTCCATCTGCCAAAAACGATCTCGGGCATGAAGATACCCCTGAACAAACGCGGCGTCTTGCTCGCTGCTGGCGGCAATACTGGGAATACCGTTGGGCGGGGTATATACCTCCACCGAAGCCGACAGGCCATCGACGCTGAGATTTTCGATGGATTGAGCGCTCACGCACAAAGGCGCGGCCAGACTGATGAGACACCAACTCAAGACTCGCTTCATTTTGACCCTCCCAGGTCTTTCCAAACAGGGTGCCGGTGGGCGGCGAGTCGGCAGTATATCAAAAGGGGTTGTGGGGCTTTTCGGTATCTGGTGGTGTGACCGGTCTCGAGGCTTCGATCCGAGGCTGCAAAGCAATTCGCTCCTGTGATCGGATGACTCCCTTCGGTCCGTTTTACTCCGATCACAGGAGCGAATTGCTTTGCAGCCTCGAACTGGGCTATGAACGGAGGGCGGAAATCGCCAGGGCCAACCAGCTTAGAATCAGGATGCTGCCACCGGCGGGGGCTAGGCGAGGCCCGCTCAGGCCCAGGCTTGAGAGGTACAGCGCGCCGCAGAACAGGGCTGTACCAACGACAAAACCCAGCATGACAAGCTGGCGAGCCGTGCCCGTTTCCGGGGTCAGGGTCAGGCTCATGGCGACCAGAACAACCGCGTGGATCAAGTGGTAGCGGTTAGCCAGGTCAAATTGCTCCGGTTTGACAACGGTAAGCAGGTGAGCGCCCAGGGCGCCCAGAGCGACGCCGATACACCCTATGCCTGCGCTTACAGCCAGCCAGGGATTGGCCATCAGCCTTCCGCTTCGCTGCCGTCGTCCGTGCCGTCATCTAGCGGTTTGAGCAAGTCCTCCAGGCTCTTGCTGAGGTTGCCGTGCTTGTAAGAGGGAATTTCAAACACCCAGCCATTAACCAACGGCGCCAAGTCTGCAGCTTCCTGTTTGGCGCTATCGGCAGCGGCCACCCGGGCGGCTTTTTCGGCGGCGTCGGCGGCGGCCTGAGCCATTTCCGGGCTTTCAAAATTGCCGTCTTCATCAGCGTCTGGGGTAGATGCTTCCAAGCCGCCTTCATCCAGCGCCGGCGCAGGAATATCTTCGTTTGCCAGAGCATCATCAAACGCCACATCCAGCATCAGATAAAACTTGTCGTCCCGAGCAAAGGTACGGGTACCAATGCGCAAGCCATCAAAGGTCTCGAAGGTACCCTGCACGATCTCCAGTTGTTGAAAACTCTCGCTGGAAGATGGCGCAACCTCGTCAAAGCGCAGGCCAGCGACGGCGCTGGCAATGGAGTTGCCGGCACTGGGCGACAACACCTCACGACCTTCCGGTACGTTGGTCACGTCAAAGTTCGGCGCGTCCGGCGTCGCCTTGGACAATGCAATTTTGTCGCCACTGCTATGCACCAGCGTCACTCGGCGAATCCGGTTGGCAGGCAGATCCAGCACGTCTTTTTTCAACCAGTCTTTCGGGTTCGCGCTGAAGCGCAAGTCGCCACTGGCCAGCCAGCTTTGTGCCTGGTCGGCAAACCGAACGTAAGTGCCTGAGCGGGCGTTTGCCCGCTTGCCCACCAGCAATTGAAACGACTGCTCTCCCGTTACGTCCACCTTCAGGTTTTGGTCGTCGCCATCGTTCTCTGACAGGTCAGACACACCCAATTGGACGTAGCGCTCAGGATTGGTAGTTTTGCCTTCCAGGCGGCGAGACTCCACCAGCGCCAGCAGCTTTTTTCGCAGCGCGCTGATGTCGGCGCGGTACCCACTGCGCTCAGCAACGCTCCATACGCCGCCGGCTCGGCTCAATGTAACCTGCTGCGCTCCATCGGTTACGCTCACTGCGGTCACCGCGTTGACTGAATCTGCCAGCCCGTCCACTAACGCACCACCGCTGCTGGCCTGCTCAGCGGGTGCCTGACGTCCGGACAAAACCACGGCAATGCCGACGGCAACAACGGCCGCAACGGCCAGTAACAATAGTCGGTTCTTATTCATCGGTTTGCCTCCTCACGACGGCGAGTTCTGCGCCAGGCAATCGTTAGCGCAAACAACGTAACCAACAGCGGCACCAGACCAATATTAATCACCTTCAGCCAGCCGCCCAGGCGTTCGATATCGCCGCGCAGGTTGCTCTGCACTCCGCGCAACTCCTGGCGAATTCGTATGCGCTCGTCTTGAAACTGAGCGAGCTCTGTCTGCTGCTCCGCAGTCAAAATAAGTGGATTATTGTCATCGCGTCCGGCCTGCAACTCGGTGAGCTTGCGCTCAGTTTCCTGCAGGCGCTGTTCGAGCTGTTGCTCGGTGGCCTGATAGCGCTCTTCAGCTTGGCGCTGCAGCGCCTGCACACGAGTGAATGGACGCTGTGAGGTAGCCCGACCCCGGATGCTGATCAGGTCGCTGCTGCCAGTGAGGCTGTCCAGCGAGTTAATGACAAAATCGCCGTTATTGGCGAAGGCATTGATCAGGCGTTGGCCCAGAAAGTTTTGCACCTGAGCCCACAGGCGGTCACTGAGGATATCGGTGTCAGCCACCACCAGGATGTCGTTAGGCACCTCGCTGGCGCCAACATGCTCACCCACAAATGGATCAATAGGAGGCTGGCCTTCTGCGACAACCGGGATTTCCGGCGCTCCGTCGGCAAAGGCGCTGGTGAACGTGCCGCGGACCCGTGCCGCAATGGTAAACGCCTCGGTGGTGGGTACAAATCCATTCAACAGCGATGCCGGGTCGGTCATAAACTTCACCCGGTCGCTTGAAACGCTCATGCTGTCAGTGCTGGTGGTCAGCAGCGGCACAAACTCGATATCGGAATCCGGCAATGCGGCGATGTGGCCTGCCTGAGATACGTTAATCGTATCCAACTGGGCCAGCGTTACGTCATCGCTGTTCATGCCGCCGGCATCTATCGACAAGATACCGATATGGCGCACCGGTCGACTCCCCTGGCCGGTCGATACCTGCAGGCCATAGGTGCGGTCCAGCGCAATCTGGCCGACGCCATAGTCAACGCCCCAGTTTTCCAGCAGGCGCTTCAGGTCGGAGGAGCGATCGGCAAACATGGCGGCTTGCGGATTGGTTTGCGCGTCCGCTGGAATGTCCATCTCAGACAGAGGATCCACAAATACCGCCAGCTTGCCGCCACGCATCACAAACTGATCCAGGGCGTATTCGGTAACCTCGGGCAGGTTTTTCGGATGCACCACCGCCAACACGTCAATATCCGGATCGATGTTGCTGGCCGTGGGCGACACGCTGCGAACATCAAATAGCTGTTCAATCTGCTGCGTGACTATCCAGGGTTCGCGCATCTGCCGGGTAGCGGCATCAAACCCTCGATTGATCGGTAGCGAGCTCATTACACCAATAACCGGGCGATCGAATTGGTTCAGATTGTAGACCAGCTTGGCCAGGTCGTACTCCAGGAAAGCCTCTTTGCCTGGATCAAAGAAAGGAATCACTTCCCTACCCTCAACCGCATTGGTCGCCACCAATCCAAAGAAGAACGTGTCGCCAGCGGCATTGGCCGGGAACCCGCTTAAACCTGCCGTGCTGGCAGCATCTTCCGCTTCGGAGAACGGCAGCGGGTCAATGACCTGCAAATTGATATTGCCGCCGGCATCGCTGGCAAACTCGGTCAGCATATCCCGCACCCTGCGGTTGTAATCCCGGTAGCTGGTCAGGCCCGGTACGTCTTTGCTCACCGAATCGGAAAAATACAAATACAGATTCAGTGGCTCGTCGATCTCTGCCAGAATATTGCGAGTGCCATCAGACACCGAGTACAGGTTGTTTTCTGTCAGATCGAAGCGGGCTCCTCTGAGCACCAGCGACAGTAAAAACACCAGCGCCACAAACAGCACCGCCAGCACCAACAGCGCACCCGCGCCATAATTTCGTTTAGCCTGCTGAGACATGGTTAATCTGCCTTCTTGAGATCAATCACGATGGCGTTGGCAGCCAGCCAGAACGCTATCACCAGTAGAAAAAAGCCAATATCGCGAAGGTCTAAAACGCCTTTTGCGATCGCGTCAAAGTGGGTAGAGAAACTTAGTCCCGCCAGCGCGTCGACCAGCGGCGCCGGCGCCCAACCACGGAAAAAGTCAATGACGCCAGATAATCCAAACAACAGAAAGGCGAAACACACCACCACCGTCAGGATGAAGGCCACGACCTGGTTACGGGTTGTGGCAGAGATGCATGAACCGATGGCAAGAAACCCGCCGGCCATCAGGAAACTGCCTACGTAGCCTGCCAGGATGACGCCGTTGTCCGGCTCGCCCAGGTAATTGACGCTGATCCACACCGGAAAGGTCAGTGCCAGAGCAAGCCCGCAAAATGCCCAGGCCGCCAGGAACTTGCCGATAACCGCCTGCAACATGCTCACTGGGAGGGTTAACAACAGCTCTATGGTGCCGCTTTTTCGTTCCTCTGCCCAAAGTCGCATCGAGATCGCTGGCACCAAAAACAGGTACAGCCAGGGGTGGAAGTTGAAAAACGGCCCGTAGAGATCCGCTTGTCCGCTCTCAAACAGGCGGCCAAACCCCCAGGTGAACCAACCCATCAGCAGCAGAAAAATGACAATAAATACATAAGCCACCGGAGTCGCAAAGTAACTGGCCATTTCACGGCGAAAAATGTTCATCGTTTGACTCATGACTGCGCCTCCCCTGCGTGACCGACATCAGTGACTGAATCGTTTCCGAGCGTAATTTGGCGAAAGACTTCGTCCAGCCTCCCTCGCTCCACCGTTAACTCATCCACCGGCCAGCCTTGCGTTCGAGCAAGTTCAGAAATTGCGGCAAACGGAGAACTGCCGCTGCGGGGGACAGCCACCAAGCGTCCGGACTGTCGTTCGACGTCCACGTGAGTCACCTCTGGCAATCGGCTGATATGTTCTACCGCCGCATCCAGCTCTGAGGTCGAGAGGCGCACGGCGTTGTGGTACCGGGATTTGGCTTCCAATTCCTGGGGGCTGGCATCGGCCAGCAGCCGCCCACGCGCAATAATGATGGCCCGGTCACACACGGCCTCTACCTCTTCCAAAATGTGGGTAGACACCACAACAATTTTGTCTTTTGCCAGTGCGCCGATCAGCTCTCGCACTTCGTGTTTTTGATTGGGATCCAAGCCGTCGGTGGGCTCGTCGAGAATCAGCACCTTAGGATCGTGAAGAATGGCCTGGGCCAGCCCCACCCGACGCCGGAACCCTTTGGAAAGGGTCTCAATGGACTGGTGCAGAACCCGTCCCAGCTGCAGTTGGTCAATAACCTTCCCCTGGCGCTCGCGGCGGGCTGTGCCGCTCATCTCGCGCACGTCCGCCACAAAATCCAGGAACTGCTGCGGCGTCATTTCGCCGTACCCTGGCGCGCCTTCGGGCAGATAGCCCATGCAACGTTTGGCCTCCAGCGGATGGGACTCAATGTCGTGGCCGCAAACCGTGACGCTACCGGCGGTGGGCGTCAGGAATCCACAGATCATCTTCATGGTGGTGGACTTACCCGCGCCGTTGGGACCCAGAAAACCCAACACCTGGCCTTCGGGAACCTGAAAGGACAGGTCACGGACGGCGGTCAACGACCCAAAATCTTTTCTCAGATCTTTAATTTCAATCATGTTTTTTATTTCTTGCGAAAGTGAGCCAAAGAGTGAGCAAGGCGATCCAAAAGCTCGCCCCTGCGGAGGCGCATTTTTATCGGAATTGCCCCAGTTTTCAAGCGCCCGTTATCGCAGGACACTTCTAATGGCGATAAGACTGGGAGTCTTGGGGAAAGTTCCCAACATTTACCACCCGGCCGGTAACCCCAGACAAGGAAAGCTGGGGCACGGACAGCTCTTCACCCTATGGACAGAGCTCTGTCGCTGTGGAACCGCGATTCTCGATTAACTAGTCGAGAACAAAGTTGAGCCGGATCTGCGTCGTTATCGGTTCGTCGACGCCAGCCAGTGAGGGGGGCTGATAACGCCATTGCCGGGCTGCGCGCCGGGCCGCCGAGTCAAACAGCATTCGTGGCTGCGATTCAACGACCGATACGCGGCTCACTTTGCCGTCAGGGTCGATGGTGAGCTGAAGATCCACCCAACCTTCTTCTCCCAGCCGGGCGGCCTTTTTCGGGTAGTCCGGTGCAATCGTTTGAGTACGCACCAGCTTGAGGCTCGATTCTGCGGGTTTCTGTGGCTTGGCCAGCGAACTCACAGGCGCTGGCGTGCTGATTGACGCCACTGACTGTTCTGGCACAACTGTCGCCGCTTCCTGCACGGCATCCAGTTCTTGCTGCGCATCATTTGCAGCGGTTTCCGCATCAGGATTACCCGCTAAAGACCCCTGGGACACAGTGGCAGGGTCATCATTCGAATTTTCCACCTCAATATCGGCCAAGGAGTCGACCGGGTTGTCCCCTGGCGCATCTGTTTCCGGGCCCGGCTGCATGCTCGTCGCTTCCACTGCCAACGCCTCTGAGGAGTCAGATGACTGAGATTCGACCTTGCCAGGGTCAGCGGCCTGCGGTACCAGCAACGAAGCTGACGCCGATTGCGTTGTGCCTAACTCTGGCTGAACCGACACCATGTCTGGCGTTGAGTCCACCGGCTCGTTAGCGGGAGCAAACCCCATGGGCTTACCGAATAACGAATCACGGTCGATTTCGAACGACATTTCCGGCGCCCCTACCTCTGGCGGCGCATCGACGCGCTCCGGCCGCTCAGCTGCCGAACGCCAAGACGGCGCGCTTTGGCTCATCACCAGTGGATGAACGCCACCAATAAGGAAAAACGCCGCAAAAAGGGCCTTATTGTTCACTGATGCACACCCCCCAAGGTTGTGATCAAACTACGGACTGGAATGTTGGTTTACCCCTCGATCGGCGGCAAAACCGTGACACAGATCACACTTTAATGCGGGGCGTCAATTTATTGACGTAAGCAGTTGATTTGTCACTTCTGGTTTACAATTTTTCACACTCATTTACAGGTAATGTCTGACCATGCGCGCCCCCTTCCGATGGATTTGCGCAACGCGCTAGATCAGACGATTCCCAGCTCAAATGCTTTCAGCACTGCCCGAGTTCGGTCTCTGACGCCCAGCTTGGAGAGGATGTTGGAAACGTGATTTTTTACCGTTCCCTCGGCAACTCCCAGGGAGTTGGCAATTTCCTTGTTGCTGTATCCTCCGGCCATCAGGCGCAGGATTTCGGTTTCTCGATCTGTGAGCGGATCAGGCCGATCCAAACTGGAAAATTCCGTTCGAATGCCGTCCAACCCCTTCAACAGTCGTTCAGTGACCGCAGGGCGAACCAACGTTCCGCCATCAGCCACAGTACGGACAGCACCAACCAGTTCATCCAGCGACACATCTTTGAGCAGATAGCCTTTGGCCCCGGCCTTAATCCCGGCCAGCACCAGGGTGTCGTCATCAAAGGTGGTTAAGATAATAGTAGGCGGCAGAGTTCCAGCCTTGCCCAACTGGTCGAGAACGTCCAGCCCGGACATCTCAGGCATCCGCATATCGAGCAGCACCACATCTGGCTTAAGCTCTGGAATGAGCTCACAGGCCGAACGGCCGTCCACGGCCTCACCGACCACTTCAATCTCGTCGGCTAACTCCAGCAGCGAACGCACTCCCTTCCGAACCAGCGTCTGGTCATCAACCAGGCACACCTTAATCATATTATTGCTTCCCTTGGTAACCATGCGTTTAGACTGAAACCCGCGCCCGGTCTTGAGTTGACCGACAGATCGCCGCCCAATTGTCGGACCCGTTCACCCATACCCAGCAGACCGTTGCCGGCGTCTACTTGCTGTGCGCCGCAACCGTCGTCTCTGGCCACGATTTCCAGTCCTTCGTCGTTTTGTTGGATGCTGAGCCACAAGTTTTCCGCATCCGCGTGTTTCACCGTATTGGTAATAATTTCTTGGGCGCAGCGCAGCACCACCTGGGCCCGCTGGGGGTCATCCACCGTGAGCAGCTCGGGTATGTCCAGGTGTATCTGAGGCTTGGGCACGCCCTCGGATAAGCGCAACAGCGCTTCGGTCAGGTCGATGCTATCGCCCCCACGCATGGCACCTACCACCTCCCTTACGTCGCTAAGCAGCAATTTAGCCACCGTTTGCGCCTGTGCTACGTGTTCTACGGCTTTCCCGCTTACCAAATGACTGGCCACCTCAAGATTCAGACTGAGGGCTGTCAGATGATGCCCAACTAGGTCATGCAGTTCTCGAGAAATTCGCACGCGTTCGGCGATGCGGGTACTTTCAGCCAGCAGGGCCTGGGTTGCGCGCAGTTCAGAATTAACCTTACGCAGCTCGTCCCTGGCGTAGCTCTGGCGGCGTGCCACCAGCGAAATCACAAAGGTAAAGCTGGAGTACCCCAGATAGAGCCCACCCAGCAAAACCGCCTGTTCCCAACTAACCTCGGGAATCTGACCTACGGTCCAGGCCAACAACAGATTTTGGGCCAGCAGCCAAGAGACTCCCCAGGCCAACGGCAGCGCCCAGGGCAACACGCCGGCGACCACCACCAGCAATATGCCCCCCAAGCCGGAGCTGCTGACACCGGAAATCTCCAACGCCGAAATAGTCATCAGGCCCAGCAGCAATAAATGCAAACGAGTTCGTGCCGGACGGCGCTGGATGGAATTGGACAACACCCAATACGCCACCCCAAAGGCCAGCTGCGCGACAGCCCAAATGACATATCGGCTGGTGGGCATGACTTCATTGCCCAGTTGCGGCGCCATAACCAAAGCCAAGCCCACACACACCCAGGTGAACAGGCCAGCAAAGCGTAGTAATTGGTTGGTGTTGAGTTTTCCGGGCATTTGCCATTCAGCTTGTGAAAGCGGCTGAAGTTTACCAAAATCCCCGAGGGGCCGTGGTTGTCACGGGATTAAATCTCTAAATCAGTTCACATGAGGACATTTGATGGTCATCAGCATTCGCGACGTTCGTGCCGATGAAATTTCCTGGGTTCGCCAGGTCAATAACGACGCTACACCGGCGGTGAACCACCTTGAAGCAGCCGAGATAGACCAGCTTTATCGTCATTCGGCAAGGCTCCGAATGGCTGAGCTTGATGGACAGCCCGTGGGTTTTTTGCTCGCGTTGACTGCTGATAGCGACTATCAAAGCGTGAACTACCAGTGGTTTCGCAGCCACTACGAACAATTTGTCTATATCGATCGTGTGGTCATTGCACCGGGTTTTCGTCGGCTGGGCGTGGGACGGGTGCTTTACGCCGATATTCAGTCGTTCACGGAGCTTACGGCGCCACTGCTGACCTGCGAGGTCAACGTCAAGCCGCCCAATCCGGGATCAGTGCGTTTTCACGCTGCCTGGGGATTTCACGAGGTCGGAAAGCAGGACACGGAAAACGGCAGCAAGACGGTCAGTCTTTTGGCGATGCCGATTCCCGCGTTTGAGGGCTGAGCTACTTTTGACAATGCCCGCTGACTCGCATTGCCGAGCAGCCGCTGAGCATGCTGGCACGGCCGTCCACCACATTCACCGACTGACCCTCACGCAGGGTCTCTGCGCCGCGAATCACCAGATCATCCCCCTCGTTCAGGGCGCCTCTAATGGCGATGTCATTGCCTTGGGAGCTGCCCGTCGTAACAGCCACTCGCTCAACCGTCTGTGCCGGGGTGACGCGAAACACAAAGGTGCCTTCGCGGCGCAATACCAGCGCGTCACGGTCTACCACCAGTTCCTGGGCAGGCTGAGCCTGAGGCACCAGCACGCTGACCAGCTCACCAATATTCCAAGGACGTGAGCTCTGGGATATTTCTACCCGCAACTCCATGGCCTGAGTTCGATTGTCCAGCGCCGGGACAAGGCTGCGAACCCTGCCGGTTGCAACCAACTCATAACCATAGACGTCCAGCGCTAACCCCGGTGTTAACGCGCCGGCAATCCTCAAAGGCACCTGGACTCTTACCTCCAGCGCGCTGGTGTCGGTTACTCGCGCCACTGGCGTTCCTCGTGCTACCGATTCCCCCTCCCGGCGCAGACGATCGGTGACGACGCCGTCGAACTGCGCTCGCACCTCGCTGCGGGCCAGCTGGTCGTCCAGCTGCGCCATCCGTAAGCGCGCCACTTCCAGATCGCTGGCCGCCACATCGCGATCCAGTTGGGTTTGATCCAGTTGGTTAGCCGCCGTGCTTTGTCGAGTCATCAGATCCCGTTGGCGCCCTAGCTGACGATCCAGGAAAGCCAGCTGCGCTTCAGCGCGTTTGATCAACGCTGCCTGCTCGGCGCGCTGCAGATTGAGTGGCGCCACATCCAGAGTTACCAACGCATCGCCCATCTCAACCCGAGTGCCAGGCTCCGCAACAAAAGCCAACTGACCATCCACCGCGACGGTAATCTGCAAATCGTTTTGACTGTGTACGTAGCCCGTGACGGGCACTGTAGGCACCACGGCGGCAAGGCGAACCGATGACACCTCGACATTGCTCGGTGGCGGATCTTGGGCCGGCTGAGCCAGCACCTGACCACTCACACCCAACAGGCAAAGACCCGTCATACACACAACTAATTTATGCAAGATCATTGAACCACCTCCTGTGGCGGATGGGCGTCGCGCGACAGTGGCGAAGCGCTGGGGGACCGGGTATTGAGCCAACGGACCTGAAGCAGCGCGGGCATCAAAATTAACGTAAACAGTGCGCTGACCAGCATGCCACCCACAATTACGGTGGCCAGGCCGCGATAAATATCGGAACCTGCACCCGGAATCAGCATCAGTGGCAGCATGCCAAAAATGCTGGTTAGGGTGCTCATGTAGACGGGTCTTGCACGCACCAACACTGCGGCCTGCACCGCCTCAGCCAGACTCTGCCCGCTGGCCTGGCCTTCACGGGTTTGGCTGACCAGCAGGATCGCGTTATTCACCACCAGCCCAAGCAAAATGATAAAGCCAATCATCGTGAGCATATCCAATGATTGATAGCTGACCAGGTTAAGCGCCCACAAGGCCGTAATGCCGCCCGCCAATGCAAGCGGCATGACCAGCAACACCAACAGGCTATCGACCAGTGATCGAAAAATCGCTGCCATCAGCAGAAAAAGAATGACCACCGCTAGCAGGAAATTGGTCGCCATGTTCGCCAGCGCTTGCTCTAGACGGTCTGCGCTGCCGCGGTAACGGATTGACGCATCCGCCGGCAACTCGGCAGCAATGGCCGGTCCGGCGTCATCACGCAACGTATTCAGGGCCTCCTCCACCGTAACGTCCGGCGGCGGTAACACCTGCAGGCTCACCGTGCGCTGACCGTCAAAGCGCTGCAGGCTGGTTGGACCCACGGTGCGCTCAATGCGTGCCAGGGAACCGATACTCTGAGCCCCCGCCAACGGTGTCGCGATGGGCATGGCCGCCAGCTCATCGGGATTGGACCAACCGCCAGAGCGCAGAATCACGTTGTATCGATCATTTCCGTCGAAATACTCGCTAACAAACAGCCCTCCGGTCATGGCCCGAACCGCCGATGCCACATCGCTGGGATTCAAACCCGACTCAGTGATCCGACGTTCATCAGGAATAATCTGGAGTTCGGGTTCCGCCAACGACAAACCGGGAACCGGCCGCACAACAGACCCCGGCAGCAATTCAGAAATCACCCCCATGCCCAACCGAGCGGCATCCATCAGGCCTACGATATCGGACCCCTGCAGATCGACACTGATCGTGCGCCCACCGTTAAACCCAATGCCCAGCAATGACGCGCGAGAGGCAAAGGAACTGGTATCGGGTATGCCCTGCATGACCGACCCGCGCATTTCATCCAGCAGCATTTGCGTCTGCTCTGATTTCAGCGGATAGATATAAGCCAAACTGAAAGCGCCAAACATCGACAGGTTGTAACCCCGCAGATAAGGCGCTTTTTCATGGTTCATATAGGGCGCCAGGCGGCGAACAATTTCCGCCCCAATTTCATTTTCAAACATCGCCTGATTGACCCCGGGCGGCGTATTGAAAAACACCTGAACCGCATCCGCCCGGGCAGAGGGCAGGAAATCCGCTTTGGGCTTAAGCACCACAACCAGGCCGATGGACAGTGTCAGCAGCGCGCTTATCCAGACCGTGCGCGACAGCCCCGTTGCGGTCAGTTTCATCACCCAGCCCGTCACGGTAGACCACCAATACCCCACCGGATCGTCCAGCGTTGAGCCGGTCATCCAGTAACGACTCGCCACCGGAACGATGGTCAAGGCCGCCAGAAATGATGCCAACACCGAAACCGAGAGGGTAAGTGCCAGGTCAGAGAACATCTGCCCCTCCATGCCCTCTAGAAACAAAATCGGCAGGAAGATGGCAATGGTGGTGACCGTTGACGCAAACAGTGCGCCACTCACCTGGGAGGTACCCTGCACAACTGCCTGAGCAATGCCCATTCCACTTTGACGCAGCCGAAGAATGTTCTCCTGAACAATAATCGATGCGTCCAGCACCAGCCCTACAGAAAATGCGAGTCCGGCAAGGGAGATCACGTTAAGGGACAAGCCAAACACGTTCAGCGCAATGAAGGCGAGCAGTAAAGACACCGGAATCGACAAACTGATAATAAGCGTTGCCCGGGCACTGCGAAGGAAAAACCAGAGCACCCCCACAGCCAACAGGATGCCCAGCCCCAGGTTGTTCTGCACCAACGAGATGGCGCGCCGAATATAAACCGACGCGTCAAAACTCAACTCCATTACCAAACCTACCTCGCCCAAAGGGCCACCGTTCAGATCAGCAATGGCCTGGTTCACCTGATCCAAAACGCTGACCGTATTCGCATCTCCAGCGCCCTCCAAGGCAATGTAGTATGAAGGGTGACCGTTGCGCATGGACACCCCAAATGGGTCGGCCAGGCGCTTTTCCACTGTGGCCACTTCGCTCAACGGCACTGGCCGGTCGTCGTTCCAGGCGATAATCAAATCGCCCATTTTTTCCACCTCAAACTGGCCGACAAAACGCACGGTGTACTGGCGCCGACCAACGTCGGCAAACCCGCCCGACACATCGTTTGAACGCGCAATGGCGGCACTGGCAGCGCTAATGGGAATCCCCAGCGCTGCCATTCGGTACGGGTCGAAGGTCACGCGAATTTCGAATGGTCGGCGACCGGCCATGTTGACCCGGGACACGCCATCAATGCGGCTTAAGCGGGATTGAACTTGATTTTCAATCACCTGCTGGTAGTGATCGGAAAACAGATCTTTGTTGGGGTTTTCTGGTGCCGGATACACCTGCAGCGTGGCAACGTTGGGTTGGTTGTTGCCGCCGCCGATGCCAACAAAGGGTTCACCGGCATCTGCCGGGAGAGGCGGCGCCTGATTGAGATTGTTGATCACGTTGATCAACGCTTCCTGCATGTCGGTGCCAACCTCAAAGGTCAGAGAGATACGCCCGAAGCCGCGGGACACCTGACTGTCTACCTGACTGACACCCGGCGTGCGCCGAAGCATCTGCTCCTGAGGCTCAACAATATACGACTCCATTTCCTCTGGAGCGGCCTGGCGCCAGTTGTTGAACACACTGATGGTGGGCTCGGTGAGTACCGGCAAGAGCTGGATAGGTCGGGACGCAATGGCCATAACCCCAAACAACACCAGCAACGCCAGCACCACGGCAACCGCCGCCGGATTGCGTAAACTGACCTGGGTAATCTGCATAAGTTACACGGGGTTTGCGACCCAATAGAGCCTTATGGGCGTCAGGGTGTACCTGGCCGTGGCCGATGGCATGTGCTGATACTCATAGACGCGATGAGCTGAGTCAGATGTGCACCCAACCGCACAATATTTGATTATCCAGCCTGCAGATTAGAGGCTGGTGTCCGGTGAGAGGAGCTAGGCCGCCCGTTTGGAAGGCGCTGCGCCCGGCACGTATCGGCCGGTTGCGCGAAGGATCAAACGTTTGAAGAACGACAAATGATCGACAAACAGTCTCCCACCCAGGTGATCCATTTCGTGCTGAAGGCAGACTGCCTCCATGCCAGACAGGTGAGTTTTGAAGGTCTTTCCGCTGACATCAGAGGCCACCACATCGATTTCCGTGGCTCTGACCACCCGGCCGACGACACCGGGGACAGAAAGACAACTCTCTTCGACAACACCCGGTACCTCACTGCTTTCGATGCGCGGATTGATAAATACGTTTAAGTCGGAATGGTCATCACTCAGATCCATCACCAACACCCCTCTAAGATCGCCAATTTGAGGGGCACATAAACCGATGCCGGTAGTGGCGTACAGCGTGTCGCGCAAGTCCTCAACCAAACTCGCAACGCTGTGATCAAACACAGTGACCGGTTTTGAGTGTTCCCTTAGCAAAGGATTTGGGTGTTCAAGAATGGGACGTTGTGCCATGGTCAGGATTCCAAGATTATTGTGTGGCGGCGCCGCGCGTCCAGCGCTTGATCAACGGCCAGGTCGCCGCGACGGTAATGACCAGTAGGCATATTTCAAGAACATACACCGTCAGATAACCACCCGCTTCGCCGCTGAACCCCAAGCCCAGTGGGTCAGGGCCCACCCACAAATTGGCCAGATCGCGAATCACGCCGCTCAGTGCCATCCCCAATCCCGCTGCTGTTGCCTGCACCGCGCCCCAGGCACCCAACGCAAGGCCCGCCTGTTCCTTGGGCGCTGCATTCATTGTGGCCGTTAGCGTGGCGTGTCCGAACAAGGCGGCACCGAATCCGATCAAAAAATTGCCAACCAGAAACAACGCCGGCATATCCAACGGCTGGGAGGCAATAACCAGCATGAAGGCGGGCAACCCAATGACCGCACCCTGTCGTGCTAACCGATAAGGGTCTGCTCCGTTGCCCAGGGTACGTGATGCATAGGCAAAACCTAGTACGCCACCGGCCGCCAGTAGCGCGGTCAGTTTGGTGGTTGTTGCAACGCTTAGGTGCAGAATCTGTCCGCCGAAAGGCTCCAGCAATATATCGGCCATAGCAAAGGCCATGGTGCCTACACCGACGATGACCAGTCGCCGCACCGCTTGTGGGCCCTGGCAAAACTGAGCCCAAGATTCGCGGAAGGTTGGGTCCGGTTCAGCGCTGTGGACTGCGTTGCCTACAGCCAACGCCTCCTGTTTCCAAATGGCAACGCAGTTCAATATTACCGTGACCAACGCTGCGCCCTGAATCACTTGAACCAGCCTTCCAGGCGAAAACTCCTCCAGCACTGCGCCAAAAATGAGCGCACTGACGATCATCCCCAGTAGCAGCATGATGTACATCATGCCCACAACCTTTGGTTGCAGGTGGTTCGGCGTAAGGTCGGTGGCGAGGGCCAGACCGGCAGTCTGAACGGTATGAATGCCAGCACCTACCAGCAGGAAGGCCAACGCCGCTGAAGCTTGTCCTATCCATAGGGGCGCAGACGCCGCCTCACCCTTGCCGGCGAGGACCAGCAACGCAAACGGCATGATGGCAAAGCCGCCAAATTGCAAAAGAGTGCCTTTCCAGACAAAGGGCACGCGACGCCAACCCAATGCACAACGGTGGGTGTCGCTGCGGTGACCAATTAATGCGCGAAACGGTGCAAAAATCAGCGGCAGAGCAACCATCAGCGCAACCAGAGATGCAGGCACCCCCAGCTCAACAATCATGACCCGATTCAGGGTGCCTACCAGCAACACCATGGCCATGCCCACTGACACCTGAAACAGCGACAGGCGAAGCAGACGGCTGAGAGGAACATCTTTGGTTGCCAGGTCCGCAAACGGCAAAAACCTGGACCCCATGGAGGCCCAGGTTTTCATAAACTTTTGGGAAAACCGGTTCAAATTTTCTTTACCCGGGGTGCCCTTGCCTGCCGCGGTTCAATTGCCACGGTCCATTAAAGACTATCGTTCGCGTTTACTCAATAGTGGAATATTGAATAACGACGACAGAGGCGTTGGGTTTTTGGAAAGCATCGGAAACCCGAAACTGGTGGTCTTTCCCCGCTTTGGCGTTGTCAGCTGTTTAAGCCCAAGCAACGACGACAATGGTGCCGCTTTGTGGGACAGCAGTGGCAAACCTAAACTGGATTTCCAATTGGACTTGGGCTTTGACACCGTTTTCAAACCCACCAACGATGACAAGGGTGTTGGGTTTTTGCTCAAGTGGCCCATTCCAACGCTGCCTGACAGCGAAAACGTGGACAATTGTCTGATATTAAAGGTGTGCTCGTAGGATGCCAGCGTAGGAATCCCGAGAAAATCGGATAATGGCGAGGGGTTATATGGGACGTACTCGGGCAGTTGCTCGGTGTCTACCGCGCCGCAGCTGTCCATTACACGGCCCGCCAGGTCTCCTCGACCAAAGGGCGGTTCGATGGCCACCACATGTCTGCCGGAAGATAATGCTCCCACCAATACGCTTCGGTAACTGCCAGCAATTCTGCCAGCCTTGATAGCGGAACTAACGCTGCTTGCAGGGTCACCTGCTCCCGGCGAAAGACGGGTAATGTCTTCGCTAAGGAAATCCAAATCGGTCAATTTTGCAACCGCGGAATCCGCCTGTTGATCGGACTCAAACAGTCTGACGACAGTAAGCATGATATCTCTCCCCTCGTATCACAGTTGGCAATAGGGTGAAGTTGGCGACAATGCAGTGAACAGGTTAATACCGTTGACTGACTGCACCGCGCTTTAGGTCAGCCGGGCCAGTGCCCGGCTTCACCATCGTGCATCCCTAATTTCTGATTCAGCCGCCGAAAAAGGCGGGAAACCAAGACGTGTTATCGAGGATAGCAAAGTGCACCGTAAAGGAAATCAACGCTACGCCTCCAAGGAACAGCGGTAACCCTAAGGTGGGCTTAACAACTAACCACATTCTGCTCTGATTCATAACTTATCCCCTTAGCCGAGCCACGGTGTATACATGTAGGCCAGCGTATGTGCGATGGCCGAAATGACGAAGAACACACGAGTACCGTCAATGACGTGCTTATGCAGTTCTTCTGATTGGTTGATGGTTAGACCCGTTGGCCATACGTGATCAGCATCGTCTGGATGTGACATAACTTTATTCTCCCAGGACTCAGTCTTAAGACCACCAAGTGGTCTCGCCGTGTGTCCAGATCAACACTTGACTAACCAAGCGCTCATCAAGGCACGCAGCAAACGTAACCGGGACATGAGAAATTGTCAACTAACATTGGCATATTTAGTTGTCAACCCAAATTGACACAATTATCTTCAAAAAAAGTCAGGTGTGCAGCTATGCTGGATAGCGGGCTTCCGGTCGATTTAAGAAAAAGGCCTTAGTGAGTTTACGGCGTCTAATTTTTTCTTATACTTTTCGAATACTTACAACATGTTTAGAAAATGGTTTTTACCCGTTGTACGGTAAAGGCTGAATGTTCCACGAGCTCAAAGAACCCCACATCGATGCATCAGATTTCCCCTATCAATCTTGAGACACTGAGCAAGATTTTTTCACGGACGGGTCTTGAGGTTCTGCAAGTTGCCCCAGATGCGGAAATTCCCGGAAGCTATTGGGGTGAACCCGAAGCCGGACTCATCGGTAACCGGCTGTATGTTCGTCCCGATACCCCGCTGCACTCAGCACTCCACGAGGCCTCTCACTACCTGTGTCTGTCCCAAGGGCGCAGGCAACAACTGCATACCGATGCTGGCGGGTGTGACGACGAGGAGTCCGCCGTGTGCTACTTGCAGATTTGCCTGGCGGACCTGATACCAGGCATAGATCGACATCAGCTAATGGAAGACATGGACGCTTGGGGATACAGTTTTCGCCTGGGTACCACTCGAAACTGGTTCGAGAAGGACAGCAGTGAGGCACAACAACGACTCATCCGATGGGCATTGATTGATAGCCAAGAGCGTTTTCAGTTTCGTGTCAGGATGCCAAGCGCTCAAGACAGCGACGAGTAAACGCTTCTCCCCGTTCGGCAAAATTGTTGAACTGGTCAAAGCTGGGGGCACCTGGGGAAAAAACTAAGGCAACCTCTCGTTTTGTATCGCTTGCTAACTCCGCCGCGAGATCAATTGCCAAGTCAGTGGCTAGGGCCAGGTTATCGCACAAATGGCGGCGATCCTCCGACAGGTTAATGGATAACGCTCCCATCAGCCGCACTCGCCCCTGCCCCTGAACAATCACGTGGGTATGCCAGCCCTGATCCCGGCGACTCGCTATTTCCGCGCTGAGCTCACTCCACATTTGCCGTCGCTCCACCCCGCCGACAATCAACACCACTGTTCGTTTGGCAAAACAGCGCAAGGCGGCGATGGTGGCATCTGGCGTTGTCGCAATACTGTCGTTAATGCAGGTGAATGGCTCAGACAGCACCGGCTGCAGGCGATGGGGTAAGGCTTGAAACGAGCCAATGGCCGGCAGCGCAAGGTCAACACTGACCCCACACACCGCCAGGGTCGCCAGAGCCAACTCCAGGTTGTTCAGGTTGTGCCGACCAGGCAGCTCCCATCCGGCAAACGGCGCGACGCGTTTGTCACCCAAAAATATACCGTCAGCGGTGACCCGCCAACCCGTCTTGTCGCCAGCCCACAGGGTGCCATCCGGTATACCTGCAGCGTCTTTATCCGACACGTGAGCCAATACGCTTTCCCGGCTCATGGACAACAGCCGCAATTTGTCCTGATGGTAGGTCTCGACGCTGCCATGCCAATCAATGTGGTCGCTGAGTAAACTCGTCAAAACGGCAAAATCTACCTGCCCCTGCAGATCTGCCAGCTGGTAGGACGACAATTCGACGACGAACCAGTCGGGCGCAGGTTGGTTCAGGAAAGTGATCACTGGCTGGCCCAAATTACCGCCCAGCAACACGCGCTGGCCAAGGCTGGTGAGCAGATGGCCTATCAACGAGGTTGTCGTACTCTTACCTTTGGTACCCGTCACCGCAATAATCGGTGCTGGCGGGCCTTCACCCAGCCATAGACTGGTGCCGCTGGTGAACGTCACACCGGCACGCCGCGCAGCTTCCAGCTCGGGTCGATAGATGCTGACACCCGGGGAGCGAACAATGACCTCAAAGTTCGTCAACTGAAGGCTTGCCAGCGGGCCCGAACGGGTTGCCACATTCGCCAAGGGTTGCAGCGGCTTTTCATCCAGCAACGTCAGGCCATCAAACCCATTGGCGTGACCCAACACGTCCAACACTGCCCTGCCCTCCAGGCCGCCGCCAAGAATGCCCACGGACTTACCCCTGAGCTGCTCAATCTTCACAGACGGCTTAGCGCCTCGGTGAACTGTGGCGGAACCGAGTTCGGTATTGACGTGGAATAGAATTGATCCAGGCTGGCGGCCTTGGCCACCTGCTGCCCAAGACGGTTAACCACCCGGCATTGTTGCCAGGACGGCTGCTCGCTCAAACGTTTCATCAATGCCGCACTTTCTTCCACCTCACCCACACATTCAAATGGCTTATGCTCGGCCAGCCCGCAAAGTGCGCGATACCCTGGCGTCTGGCAGTCTTCGTCCAACAGGTTTGTGCCAAAGATCTCCACCAGCTTCGCCGGGCCAAGAGTGGGCGCCAAAGCCAAAAATACAAACCGGCATTTTGGACAGTGCCCACACCAACGGGCGTTGGGCGCTAAGCCATCCTGACGAAAATTCTGATTGCAGCTGGAGAAATCGGAAAACCACTGGTTCAGGGTAGAAAAGTGCCGGGCGATGGCAATTTCGGACGATCCTCTGAGCAGGGAGAAATAACGAAACCCCTGCAGAACTTCCGCCGTAACCGCCGACTGAAATGCCGTCTCAAATTCTGCGCCTTTGCTGTACTGATGATTGATGGCCTGCCCATCTTCCAAATGCAGGTTGGCCGCATCGGCTGAACGCTCATTCGACATCACAATGGTGTCAAACCCATACACCACACCAGCCACCAACATTAGCCCGGCAAGCACGCCTGTAATCGGCACATGGCCGTTGTGCGCACCGGCCTTGTTGAGATTGATAAGCTGCGGGTCCAGCGTGCGGGAAATTTGAATGTGGCCCTGACTCACGCCGCATTTCTGAAGTCGCTCGGCCATTGCCACAATTAACGGCGACTGACCCACAGCAATGGTGCGAAACGCCATGCCGGCCTGATGCAGCAAATCGCAGGTAACCAGGGAGTCTTTGCCGCCGCCTAGAGGAACGACAATGGCGCTGTCTGTGTTGGGGCCCTTCACGCTGGGTACATGGGTCGGTTCGGCCGCGGCGCAAAACAGTGTTGCTGACGGCAACTCAAGGCCACTGCGCCACACCATCTCACCCAGCCCCTGGCGATAGACCTGGCTGAGCAACGTTGCGCATTGCGGGCCCGGCTGCCCTCGGTAGAACTTGACCCGCGATGGCAACGCCGCCTTAAAGTAACTGATACCGGCAAGCCAGTGCGCCAGCTGGCAGGCTCGTTCCAATGCTTCGAAAGGTGCCTTACCTTGGGGTGCGTCCGGGAATACGACCCTCTCAGTAAACGAGAGGCTGTCCAGCGCGTACTCCAGTTGCAGCTCGCCACGCTCTGGCAGGTACGTCCAATCGGTAAACGAAAACTCCCGAACACCCGCCGGGTTAAACGAACCGCCTTCAGATGTGTCCGCTTCACTCACTGATGTGTTAATCCAGCAGCAGCTCTTGAGCCGGGGACCTGAGATTGTAGTGGGAAGCCATGGCGGCACTGTAGGCGCCCGTATTGGCAATGAGCAACACGTCTCCCGCCTGACAGGCAGGCAACAAGCGGTCCAGTCCCAACAGGTCACCGGTTTCGCAAATTGGGCCAACCACATTGCAGACCTGAGTCGCCGGTTCGTTGAGTCGGGTCAAATTGGCGATTTCATGGTACGCCCCATAAAGTGCCGGACGAATGAGGGAGTTCATGCCAGTGGCTACCCCCACGTATTGCACCTCGCCTTTGCCCTTCAGCTGAGTTACCCGAGCCAGCAGCACCCCGGCCTGGGCCACCAGGTAACGGCCTGGCTCAAGCCAGATGTCCATTGGTCGTGCCAGCGTTTCGCGCAGCTGACCCAATCCTTCATTCAGCGCCTCCAGGTCCAGCGGAGCATCACCGGTCTTATCCGGCACACCCAGGCCGCCACCAAGGTCCAACACCCGCGCGTCGGGAAACCGGTCCAGCCAGCGCGACATGGTTTCCAACGTGCGATGCCAGGCACCGGCATGCATCACGCCGGAACCTACGTGGGCGTGCAACCCGGCGATGGTTATCTGATGACGCACAGCCAGTTCACACAGTCGCTCATGATCTTCTTCCACGATGCCAAATTTGGAGTTGGCACCGGCGGTTCTGACCAGTTTGTGATGCCCCAGCCCCGAACCGGGGTCGAGCCGAACAAACACCTTGCTGTTGGCGAAATCCTCGCCCCACTGCTCCAGCACATACAGATTGTCGATGGTAACGTGCACCCCCAGCGACAACCCCTGCTGATACTCTTCCCGGGGGGCGAAGTTTGGCGTGAACAAAATTTGATCCGGGGTTAAATCCGGAATCTCTTTGAGCGCCCGTTGAACTTCCGCCAACGATACGCATTCCATGCCAACGCCGGCAGCGCCCAGCTCACGCAAAATCTCCGGATGGGGGTTGGCTTTCATGGCGTACAAAATTCGCCCGACCTGTGACAGGCCTGTTAAGCGCTCCGCCGCTTCGCGAACCGAACTCCGGGAGTACACAAAGGCGCAGGACTGCCCTTCCATCAGGGTCAGCAACGCCCCTTGCTGATGTTGCCACCACAGCGGTTGGACGTGGGAGACGCTCTCTCCATGATGCAGCTGCTGCCAGCTCTCGCCAAACACCGAGTCGCCACCAACACCGCCGGGAATCAGCTGTTGATGAAGCTGCATCACCAGTTTTTCCGCGTGGGTTTGGTCGACCACAAACGTTAGATTCAAGTCATTGGCGGCCTGGCTGACCAGGTAAATCCGGCGGTGCTCAAAAACCTCCAGCGCCGGCCCCAGCTTATGCAAAATAGTGCGAATCCCCATGCCAACCAAACTGACCGACGCGCAGTTCTCGATGACCCGCACCCGGCACAGGGTTTCCAACCGTTCCACCAACCGACTCAATGCCTTGGGGTCTACAACATGGCTGGCCAGATCTAGCGATACGGTGACATTGGCCTCAGAGGTAGACACCAGGTCGACCGAAAATCCGTATTCTTTAAACAGCGCAAACGCGTCCGCCAGGAACCCTACCTGGTGCCACATGGCAAACCCTTCCATGGCGATCAGGGTGATGCCAGATCGACTGACGATGCCTTTGACCTGGGCGCCAAAATCTCTCGCCTGAGGCGATATGAGTGTGCCCTCACGGTCGGGTTCAGCAGTCCAGCAAATCTGCAGGGGAATTTCTGCCCGGCGCACCGGCTCCACAGACATGGGGTGCAGCACTCTGGCCCCCATGGATGCCAGCTCCTGAGCTTCTCGGTAGGACACAAAGCGCAACAGTCGAGCGCCAGGAAGCGCGCGAGGATCGGTGGAGAACATTCCCGGTACGTCTGTCCAGATCTGCAGCAACTGGGCGCTCAGCAACGCTGCCAAACACGCGGCGCTGGTATCGGAGCCGCCACGCCCCAGCACCGCCGGTTGACCGCTGGGAAGGCTGGCTACAAACCCTTGGGTGATGTAAACCTCGCCCGCCGCGGCCAATGCTTGAGTAAGATCCGCGTCATACTCAGGCTGGCAGTGCGCCGATAAGTGGTCCGCAGAAGTATCTCTGCCCGCCGGGCAGGTTGTCAGCAGTGTTCTGGCATCACATTGGGAAGTGGCAATGCCCTGAGCGTTCAGCCAGCTCTCGCCGCAAGCGCTGGACAAGTACTCGCCGAAACCCAGAATCTGGGCTTGAGTGGCAGGATTGGTCGTACGATCAGGGTCACCGGCCAATACGGCCAACGCGTCGATCTGGGGCGATAGATTACAGGATACTTCCAGCTCATCAATCAACGACTGATAACTCTGGGCTATGGCGTCAACGGCCGCAATCCCTTCACCGCCATTGGCAATGCGCTGCAGACGATCGGTGACGCCGCGGATCGCGGACACCACCAGCATCACCTGATGGCCACGTGTCTGCTGGCTGCGAACCTGCTGAGCGATGATGTTCCAGGAATCGCGAGTGCGAACACTGGTCCCGCCAAATTTCATGACAACCCAACGCGACATGATGTTTGCTACGTAATCAAAAAACCATTGCGCAACCTACCGGACTACCGGCCCCTTGACTACCGCCTTCAGTGATTAATGATGGCAATTGGATGGCAATTGGGCCCTTTGCAGGGAAATTCGCTGATCCCAATCAAAAAAAAGAGGTCGCCCCAGGGGAAGGGCGACCTCGGGTGCCCGTCAGGCAAGAGAGGCTGAGACTGCGACCGCTGTGGTCACCTGGCGGCCTCCGCCTGCGGTCAGCGTGGCGGAGTGGGTCAAATGTCGACCCATGCCGAAAGGGATGCTTCAGCGGCTGACGGGGTTGACCGAAACTTCCAGATCTATCACTGAACCCGGCTCATGGTCGGTACGAGTGGTGTAGATCTGACCGTTATATTCATATTCCACACGGTAACCGGTAACTCGCTCTTCCCGGTAATATTCGTTGGCAGTCCGGCATTGGGTTTCCACCCGCTGACCGCGACCTTGTCGGCGCTGATGCTGAACGTCGTTGGCAACGCTGGCACCCACTAATGCGCCAACCACAGTGAGGGCGTCGCGCCCTCGACCACCGCCAAACTGGCGACCTACTGCACCACCGATCAAACCGCCTACTAATCCAGGGGTGTGGCTACGCCGCTGGCGATACCTTACCTGCTCGTCCCAGCAAACCTGCCTGGAGGTGGGAACTTCCACGGACTCATAGATAGGCGTGCTGTTAAGCACCTGCCCCTGAACTCGATGGTTGTTGGCCAAAGCCGAACCGACCGTCAGGGCGGTTGCGCTCACAAAAAGGGCTGCGCTGATCAACTTTTTCACGATGTGCTCCTGTTTTTATCTGGCAATTGCCTGCCAGCGTTGATGAATAGTAGCTGGCGCTTTCTGAATAAAGCCTGAATGAACAAAATCGCTCGTTTTTTTCACTAACGGCGCTGCCATCTGAACCAGGTTCAAGGAACCAGGCGATTGACGTGGGTTGCCGTCACCATCTGCCTTTGCGGCCCTCTGGGCGATCGGGCAAGATGCGTCTTTTGCAAAGACTTAACGGCTATGGGCTCACCGTTGGTTCAGGTTAACGGCGTCAGCAAAGTTTTTGCCGACGTTGGCACCGGCTCGCAGCGTTTCCGCGGTTGGTGGCAGGGGTTGCGTGGGGAACAAGTCACTGCCGAAGGTCATCGGGCGTTAGACAATGTCAGCCTGACCGTTCGCCATGGTGAATCTGTCGGCCTTATCGGTGACAACGGTGCCGGCAAATCCACCCTGTTGAAAATTCTAGCCAGCGTTTTACTCCCCAGTTGCGGAACGGTCAGCGTTAATGGGCGAATCGCCGCGCTCCTTGAGCTGGGCGCCGGGTTTAATCCGGAGTTCTCCGGCCGCGAAAACCTGGCACTGGGCGCAGCCCTGATGGGTGTATCCACACGGCAGCTCAAACGCAAGATGGACAACATATTGTCCTTCGCTGAACTCGGTAAGCACCTGGATCGGCCACTAAAGCACTATTCGTCTGGCATGGTGATGCGACTGGGGTTCGCCCTGGCGACGGCCCTGGAGCCAGACCTGCTGATCACCGACGAAGTTCTGGCCGTCGGTGACGAATCGTTCCAGCGCAAGTGTAACCGGTGGGTCGATCAATTCGTGGCCGACGGCGGTACGCTGTTGCTGGTGTCTCACAGCATGGACCAGGTCAGGAGGCTGTGTCAGCGCAGCTACTGGTTGAAAGATGGCAAGGTTGAACGCCAAGGTCCCACCGACGAGGTGGTGGATGCGTACCTGAAATATCATGAAAGCAAAGGAGTGCTGGAGCCAGACAGCCACTACAGCGGCGCCCACTACCGCCTGACTCAGCTGGAAATTAACGCGACCGATGGTGTGCTGACGTCGGCTGGACAACTCACTATCAATGCCCAACTGCATTCTCCGGACGGCCGCCCACCCGTCGTAGCACTGGGCCTGAAAGACCGTCATAACACGGCGATTTACGGACTCACCTCGGAAATGGAAGGCATTAAGCCGCAGCGGCTGAGCGAACATCGGTTTGCCTTTTGCCTGGAACTGGATGTAAGCCGCCTGACCCCGGGGCGGTATCAGGTGACCGGACATGCCATGGATCCGGAAGCGCTGCGTCTGTTTGACACAACGGTCCGAGAATTTACCATTGAAAATAGCCTCGAAGCCGAACGGCAAGGGCCGGTGGAGGAAACTGACCCTGTCGCCAACCGTGGGTTTATTCGGCTTTAACCGGGCCCCAGTGCTCCGCGTGCTGTGCCCACAAGGCCAGCAGGTAATCGCGATAGAGGGCGACCTCGGGGTCTTGATTCATGGCATCGAGTTCGGCCAAAAAGGTGGCGGGTGGCTCGATACCGTAAATAACGTCCAGCAAGCGGCCGAACAGCTTGCCCCACTGATCTGAATAGGCCACCTGGGATTCAACGGCGGCGATCCGCTGCTGATGAGCCGCCAGAGCCTCGTCGGACAATTCATTGCCTGCCACAACCTGTACCCAAGGGCTATCGCCGTAGCAGCTGATAACCTGCAGCCCAGCCTGGCGGACGTACAGACTGAATTCGTCCGGGGTACAAAATTGATTTCTGGCAACGTTCTTTCGAACGCTTTGATCAGACCGCGCCCATTCATCCACCTCAAGCTGCCAGCGTTTCCAGCCCATGGGATGATCCAGGTTCCAGGTTTCGAGATACGCCAAACCGCCATCGGTCATCACGCGCTTCATTTCCTTGAGGTAAAGAAATAAGTCTTCCTTATCCATGTGGCAGAGCACTGCAACGGTGTAAGCACGCTCAAACGCATTGTCTTCCAGCATGTCCAAACTGGTGCGGTGCAGCTGCGAAAAAGACACCCCGTTGATACCGTTCAGGCGCTCAGCGGCAACACTCAACATGTTGGAAGAAATATCCACACCGTGCCAGCCCGCGACAGTGTCGGCCAGCTGTCGACCGATGCGCCCCACACCACAGCCCAGCTCCAACACTCGGTGGCTGCTGTCAAGCTCAAGGGCGGTACGTACCTGATCGGCGGTCCAGCGACCTGTCAGACGCACGATAGCCTCGCTGGCACTGCCATCGACGGCGGCTAGCGCTCCAGAATCGGTGCTAGCTTGGGTATTCCAAAAACTGCTGTACGACTGAAAATCCACGTCTGGGTCCAATGATCGGAGGGCGCGCGATTATACCGTTTCGCTGGGCTAATTCACCACCTGAAATAAACCGCCCTGTCCGCCAGCCTGCAATATCTCAGGATCAAATCCTACGCCACCAGGGATGAGACGCTCTATGGCGGTTGTGGCGATGAGCCTAGGGTGGATCTGCGTGTCGCCGTTGGCGGCATGCAATCCCTCTCACAACTAGGAGATACCGATGAAACAACTGCTGATCATTGCGCTGATGGCGCTGACTTTAGGCGTGGCAAACGCGGGCGAGCCCGTTGATATTAACCGGGCCAATGCGGAAGAAATCGCCCAGTCGCTGGACGGCGTTGGCCTGAGCAAGGCCCAGGCTATCGTCAGTTATCGAACGACTCACGGAGCCTTCAAACACAGGGATGAACTGGTCAAAGTCAAAGGCATTGGGCTGGCCACCGTGGAACGTAACCGCGAATTTATCCAGGTTGGGGTCAGCGCCGCCGGCAAAAAGTTGGTGGCCAACAAAAAATCCGGCTGAGCGCCCGCCAAAGCGCCTCCGGCAAGGCTTTATGGTGATCCACCAGGGACGGTGGCTTCATCCAACCTGCTCGATGTTCATCTGCCTGAGAAACTTGGCGAGGCGTTACTCAGCCTGATATCCGGGCGCTAGCCTGGACCCCACCCGAGCGCCATGGATGGCGCTCGGTTTTTATTGCCCATGCTACTGCCGTTGCTCAAGCATTCTCCAGCCAGGCAGATAACAACGCTCGCAGATTGACCTGTGCCCGTTCAATATGGGCCATGATTTCTTCAAGCTCGATGTGCTGGGTACCTGCGTAGCCAGCCGCCCAGTTTGCGGTCAAGGTCACACAAACAAACGGCAACCCAAGTTCTGCGGCCAGACCGGCTTCAGGCATACCCGTCATACCAACCACATGACAGCCATCTTGGGTCAAACGTCGCACTTCGGCGGCCGTCTCCAGACGAGGCCCTTGAACCGCTCCATACACACACTGTTGGCTTCGCGCCAGCCGGCCGGCGCTATCGGCGTCAATCAGCTGTTGGCGTACGCTCGGGCTATAGGGTGCGGTCATGTCGGCATACAGCGTCTCCAGGGGTATTTCGCCGGCAAAGGTATGGGCCCTGCCCCAGGTGTAATCGATCAGTTGGTCAGGCAATCCCAACGATCCCGGCGGCAGGTCATCACTCATCGAACCCACGGAATTGATGGCCACAACCGCGGTGGGTTTCAGCTGGGAACAGGCGTGGATATTGGCCCGGTAGTTCACCTGGTGGGGCAAAAACTCATGGTTCTCTCCATGCCGAGCCAGAAAGGCCATTGGTGAACCTCGCCAGCGGCCCGTTACGATGGGAGACGACGGCGGCCCAAAGGGCGTTTCCCATTTTTGCGAGTGTGAATCAGTCAGACCGGGCCACTGATAGACTCCCGTACCGCCAATCACCACAACGGTCATGCGGGCAAACCGTAAATACCGCTGAGATGGCGCAGGCGGCCACGAAAATCCATCCCGCAGCCAAATACGTAGACGTCGGGCACGGTCAAACCCACGACGTCAGCCTCAATACCTCGCTGGCGCCGGCCGTGAATTTTCTCCACCAGCACCGCACTCAAAACCTCGCTGGCGCCCGCTTGGCGACAATACTCCAACACGCTGCTGAGGGTATGACCCTCGTCAAGAATGTCGTCAACCACCAGCACCGAAAACTCCTTAAGCGTGTGGCGAGGTTTGGCCAACCAGGTCACCGTATCGACGCCGCTTTCGCCCTCGTAGCGGGTGGCGTGCAGGTAGTCCATGCGCAAATCCATATGCAGCCGCGAAGCCAGCTCTGCGCCTGGCAACATGGCCCCATTCATGATCGTGAGCATCACCAGCGGATGGTTTTTGGGAAACCGTTGGTTAAGCTGGCTGGCCATCGAGTCGTAAGCTTGGCTCACCACGTCCTGGGAGTGAATGAGGGTGCTGCCTGGCGGCAGAAGATGGTTCAAATCAGGCACTGAATCTGGTTCCTTAGATTGCGGTGATATGGACTGTTTTTCAGTAAATCCCAGCTCGTGAACCGGGGTCGCGCGTGAAGTCGCTCGATCGCCAAAGCGTTTATTTCAGCGTGAGGAAGGTCAACGGCCATCACCTGGGCTACGTCCGTCGGCCCACAGACTAAAAGGAGATCACAGCCAGCATTGAGGGACGCGGCGACTCTCTGGGGAAAATCCCCCGCACTGTGGGCAGCTCGCATGCCCAGGTCGTCGCTGATCACCACTCCTTCAAAGTGGAGTTGCTCGCGCAGTATCTCGTTGATCCAGCGACTCGAATAACCCGCCGGCTGGGAACACACTTTCGGGTAGCAAACGTGGGCCAGCATTAACGCTTCGACCCCGTCGTCAATAGCATGCACAAAGGGCGCGAGATCCTTGGACATCAGTTGATCCAGGCTGCGGTCGTCAATGGCATCATCCACGTGGGTATCGGGGATGACGGTACCGTGGCCGGGAAAATGTTTACCACAGGCTGCCATGCCTGCGCTGGCCATGCCCTGCCTGTAGGCGCTGGCCAATTGTGCAACCGCTGACGGCTTGGCGTGTAGCCCGCGATCACCAATCACAGCGCTACCGCCATCGATATCCAGGACCGGAGCCAGACTGATATCAATCCCTAGAGAAATCACCTCACTGGCCATCAATTCGCCGTGGGCGTTAGCCAGTGCCAACGCATCCTGCGGGTTTTGGTCAAACACCTCACCCAGGCGACCCAGCGCCGGCAACGAGGTCAGCGGCAAGCCGCACCGCTGCACTCGGCCACCTTCTTGGTCTACCATGATCAGTGCATTGGGGCAGCACTCGCGGACCCCGTTGGTTAGCTCGCGCATCTGCTCGGGATTCTGCCAATTTCTGGCAAATACAATTACGCCCCCCACCGCTGGATGGGCCAGCCAGGCCTGCTCTTCTTGCTGTAACTCCGGACCTGCCAGGCCAATAATTAGATAAGCCACTGGAAAACCGTCACTGGCGCTCGAACACCGCAATGGACTCAACGTGGGCAGTATGAGGAAACATATCCATGATACCGGCTTGGGTTAACTCATAGCCCGCAGCAACCAGAGCGCCCGCATCCCGGGCCAGGCTGCCTGGATGACAGGAAACATAAACCAATCTGGGTACCGCCAGCGTACTTAGCAGGGGTATCAGCTCCGCTGCGCCGCTGCGCGGGGGGTCTAACAATATTCGATCAAACGGATGCTGATTCCAGGCAGCCTCAGTTTGTTCTTCACGCAGGTCGGCGAGGTGAAACGCCGCGTTAGAAATACCGTTGGATTGAGCGTTTTGGGTCGCCAGATCGACCAGAGATTGCTCGCCTTCCACGCCAACCGCCTGTTCGCAGGACATTGCGATGGGGAGGGTGAAATTACCTAAACCACAAAACAGATCCAGTACGCGGTGATGGGGCTGAAGATCCAGTGCGGCAAGGGTTTGGCTGACCATGAGTTGATTCATGGTCGCATTGACCTGCACAAAATTCAGCGGACTGAATGAAAATTCCAGCGCCTCGCCGCGTGGGTTATTTTGTGTGAGCTTGAACGTCAGCGGTGTCTGGGTGGCGTCTTCAACCAGTGGCGTGACGGTGTCAGGCCCTCCGGACTGCAGCCATATACTGGCCTGCAATTTTTCACCAAGGCTTTCCAGAAGGCTGTGGTCCTCAGAGGTTAACGGTTCCAAATGGCGAATCACCAGAACCAATGCATCATCGCCGGCGGCAACCTCAATCTGCGGGATCTCGTCGGGTATGGATAACTTGCCAATGAACTCGCTAAGGGTCGTCAGGTGCTTCCCGACTGCGGGAATCAAGGTGTGACATTCCAGCATGTCGCAAACATACCGGCCGGCTCGTTCACGAAAGCCCACCAGCACTCTGCCCTTGCCCGGCACATTACGAACACTCAGTCGCGCCTTACGCCGATACCCCCAGGGATCTGCCGACAACGGTGGGAGCCAAGACTGAGGACTGACAGATCCAATGCGCTGTAGATTCTCTTCGAGCACATGCTGCTTGGCGTTGCGCTGGGCCTGCGCGTTCAGGTGTTGCAGAGCACAGCCGCCGCAGGCATCAAAATGAGGACATTGGGGCTGCACCCGATCTGGCGAGCGGCGCAACACTTCTACTACGGCCCCCGTATCAAAGGCCTTACGTCGCCCGGTAAGGCGAAACATCACCTCCTCGCCCGGCAATGCGCCGTGGACAAACACCGCCTTGCCGTCGACATGGGCAACGCCCTTTCCATCGTGACTCAGATCCGTAATTTCTGCCCGAACCGGTTCTACCGGCAGGCGCTTCCTGCGTCGGCCCATAACCTACTTCTGTTGCCAGTTGCCGGTCGAATCCTGATAAAACCAGCCAGGTCGAGCATTACGAACCCACTGCTGGGCAAAGGTCTGGCGGATCTGGTTTTCCCAGCCCGGCTGACCATTGGCCACAGCGATTTCACGATAAACGGCATCGCGATCGCGATTTTCTGCCGACACTGCCGCCTTCAGTCCGCTTCGATCACGCAATCCAACACTGGAAAGATCTCTGATGGCAACCTGAGCATCGTTGGTCAAGCCAATAGCTCCACTGGCAAAATGCTCCGACAATTCGGCACTGAATCTTGCCGTCATTCTGGCCTGAATCGCCCGAACCTCCGGAGTATTAATATCGATGTTGACCTGGGCATGGGCTACCGGAAGCACAAAATTAACCAGGTTGGTGGCAAGGTAAGCCAATACCCCATGTCGCCTGGCTGGTACAAAACCTGTGCTGTCTGGCTGCGTTTCAGGCCCGATCACATCTTCAATAAATCGATCGGCGGCTTCCTGGGCAGCGGCTTCGGGAAAATACACGTTGATCGTGACACAGGCAGCCAGCAGCATCGCGGCCAAACCCAAAATTGAATAACTTGCTGTTTTCACTATTTTTTCCTGCATATGGTTGCGGGTGTTTCCAGCTTAACCCAGTGCGCTGACTGCTGGCTGAACAAAAGCCTCGCTATTCTACGCTGACCGGGCCGCTTTCGGTGGCTGCCTGTAACCGGCGAACCAGTTGAGGCCAGTCTACCCGGCGAGAGAAGCCCTTGATATCAATTCGCGGCAATCCAGAACCACGCACCAAATAATAGCCGTTGCCGGCGTCCCCAACACCGCCCATCGTGCAGGTGTTATTTCGCAGCACACAGGACAAACCCAGTTCTTTGTAACCAAAGTCATCGAATATTTTCAGTACCGAAGAGCCTAAGGCCGCCACCCCGCCGCCAATGCTGGACAGATTGTCGACTGCTCTCTGGCTGATCCGTTGTCGGCGACCCGACTCGCGGCGCGTGTGCAGGTCAAGATCAAACGCTACAGGCCGCCAGTCCAGCAGACGTAAACCTTTCACTTGGCCCATCAGTACGCCCTCGATTTTCCCAAACGAAAACGCGCCGGTCATTTGCTCCAGATCGATGTTCGCTATTTCCACATCCGCCGCCAGCGTTGGCAACACACCAAAAATTCGCTCCAGCTTTAATTGGTTCATAGTCACCTGGCCGCCAAACACATCAATGACCACTCCCCCACCCACTTCCACAACCTGCCCGCGCAATCTGACTTGCGGGATTGAACCGCCCAGTGTTCCCTGAAGCTCAGGCCACCCTAACGCTCGAGTGATTTGATCCAGCGCCATCGGCTTGAGCTCGCCACGAAAATCCACCGCCTTTTGGCCGTCTGGGGAGCTATCCACCACCAGTTCGTCAATTTGGAGCCCGCCGTCCAATACCGGTAAAAATACCGGTTCAAGCAACTGCAGTTGACCACCCCCTGCGAAAAACCGACTGGAAGTAGACCCAACAACCAGCGTGTAGTACTCAACCGACTCCCATTGGACGGTTGAATCGGCGGAATCCCCAGCGGCGGAGTAGTCCACCACACCGTCCAATGTTCGTATGGCGTATCGACCGTCATCGGTGGACAGCGTGACTCGATCCAGGACCGTGGAGAAGTGCTCCAACTCACCATCGGTTATTTGGAGGTGAGCTTGCATTGCGCCCTCGGCGGAAACCGAACTGAAGCCCTGGCCGTCAGCGATAGCGCTGAGGTACCTCGGCCAGGCTTTCCCCAGCGCCAGCTGTTTAAGGTCTATCCGGACATGATTGAGCTGTCCGCCCGGCGCAACGACAACGTCACCAGAAGCCTCAATGCTGTCGGCATCCGTCAGTTGCCAAGTTTCAATAGCAATTGTGCCATCGGCGGCCCGAAATCCGTCTAAGTCCAGCTGCAGATCCGGAGTTTCACTGAAACTCACATATGCTGGATCAACCAACAGTTCACCAGCGTGAATCGCCGCCGATGCGGAGAAAACCCGGCGGCCAGAGCGCTCAAGGGCGATAGCAGCAGACCCACTGAGTTCCAGGTCGGCCCCTGCCAGGGTGCCGTCGGTAGAATCGAAAGACAGACCCGTGACGGCAAATTCTGCGTTTACTGCCGGACCGGCGTTCATTTTCCGGTCTGGGTCCTCCGGCCAATTGACCTGCATCTGCGCCGTCACTGTTGCATCCAGGCCCAGCAGGTTCTCGGGCACAAATCCGGGTAAATACTTGACGAGTCCGGACACGGAAATCTCGTCTGCGACAATCTGAATCTGACCTTCAGCATCCAGAAACGTCGTTACCTTACCAACCCCAGGAAACGTCAACGACATGTCGCCGATAACCCCCTGAGAAGACCCTTCGCCCTGCCATTGCCCAACGATCAGATCGGCGCCCATTTTTGCCTGAACCGCCCCTTCTGGGCACTGCCATACCCCATTGTTAAGCTGCCATCCGTTGCAGGTCAGGACAATTTCTGACAACGCAAAGGGAAATTGCTCTATATCGACACGGGCAATTTTCAGCAACGATGGGGTACTTAATGACAGACTCCAGGACACATCCTGTGCGGCCCATCCATCACCGCTGAGATCACCGATCTGTCCACCCAATTGGACAGGACGGGCCTGAGCAGGACTGGCTGAGGCCAAAACCAACAGCGCAGCCAGAAGCAAACGCGACAAGACGTATTGCCGGGAATCAAGCACGACTATACTGACGTTTGTTGACGCAATTGACGCGGGACACTAGGCATATGCGAATACTGATCGCAGACGACAACGAGATCAATCGTGAATTTCTTAAAGCGGCGCTGAGCGACCCTGCATCCACTATTTGTGAGGCGGTCAACGGACGCGACGCCTTGAACCAGTTTCGGTCACAGCCCTTCGACCTGATTTTGATGGATATTCGTATGCCGGAAATGGATGGCATCGAAGCCACCGTGGCCATCCGCCAGACAGAATCTTCTGCCGCCCCCAAGGCACGCATTATCGGCCTGACGGCGGACCTTCAACTGACCACAACCACTGACCTTCGCCAGCAGGGGTTTGACGACTGCCTGGCCAAACCCATCAGTCGCGAAGCGGTCCGCCAACTGTTGGCCAACGACCCCCAGCCGCAGAAAATCGCCGAACAGCCAGAATTCCCGGTACTAGACCGGGCTGCCGCATTGGCAGCAGCCGGCGGCAACGAAGAGCTGTTGGATCGCCTCATGAGCATGTTAAAGAAAGAGCTGATCAGCTTTTTACCCCAGATTGGGAACGCCATTGAGCATGGCGACTTCGCCACCGCCAAGGAACCGGTGCATAAGCTCCGAGGATCCGCCGGCTATACCGGGTGTATGGAATTAAAACAAGCGGCAGCGAAACTTGAACTGGCGTTAACCCGCGCTATCGACATCGAAATCAACAACGCTTTCAAGGACTTGCGCCAGGCCGCTGATAACCTCAGTCGACTGTAACCGCCTTATCCGGTGGCGCCCTGCCCCAGCCCCCCCCTGGCCTGCATCATCAAACGCTTCATCTCCGTCACCGCCTCCGGCAAACCGGAAAATACCGCTCTGGCGATGATCGCGTGGCCAATATTCAACTCATCAATTTCTAAGATCGCCGCCACCGGCCCGACGTTGTGATAGTGCAGTCCGTGGCCGGCGTTCACCACCAGGCCCAATGAATGACCCAATTTGGCGGCATCTTTAACCCGCGCCAGCTCCTGCTCCTGGTCAGCGCCAGTGGCCTCAGCGTAGGTACCGGTATGCAGTTCAACCACCGGAGCTCCGGCCTGCACGGCGGCTCGCAACTGATCCTCTTCGGGGTCGATGAACAGAGAAGCGCGAATTCCTGCTGAGGCAAGCTGACTGCAGGCAGCCGTCACTGCGTCAATGGACCCGGCCGCGTCGAGACCGCCTTCGGTGGTTACCTCTTCTCGCCGCTCCGGAACAAGACAAACGTCTGAGGGCGCAGCCGCACAGGCAATGTTCAACATTTCCACAGTGACCGCGCACTCAAGGTTGAGGCGAGTGCTGATGGTTTCCGTCAGTACCTTCAAATCCCGGTCCTGAATGTGCCGACGGTCTTCGCGCAGGTGAATGGTAATGAGATCCGCGCCAGCGGTTTCCGCCAGGGCCGCAGCGTATACGGGGTCGGGATAGGTCGTTCCCCTGGCCTGCCTGATGGTCGCTACATGATCGACATTGACCCCTAAGCTGATGGGTTTCATTGAGTAGTCTCCGTAAAGGTCATTTGTTGGAACAACTGACGCGATTTTAGTGGCTTTGACCCAAGATAATGGTCCAACACATATCTCAACAGCACGCGCGCCTCCCGTTGAGCGTCAGCGCCGCCACTTTCTCCCTTTGCAAGACCGAGCATTGTCGCCCCCCTCACTCGGGGACTGCCGCCCACCACGTCTCCACTCACAGGCCCTTCTTCGACCACGTAGGAGTAATATTGCTGCGGATCTAACGGCTGCCCGGTATCAACGTCCGCGGACAACGCCAGCGCGTATCCCTGGCTGGCAAGCAATGCCATTTCAAATTGACGCAGCGCCGGTGCCGCGGGACCGCAGGCCAGCGCAATAAGGGTTTTCAAATATTGTTGAAACAGGCTCGGGTTAGGGTCTTCTCGTCCGGTCAGGCGTAACACCAGTTCGTTGACGTACAGCGCGACCAGAGCTGAGCGAGACCCCACAGTCAAGACCGGACCGCCTTCAGCCTCTACCACCCCAAGGGTTGCCAACTGGCCGCGACCACCTAAACCCACCTGCAACGGCACATAGGGTTGCAACAATCCGGAACGATGGCGACGGGACTTTCGTGCGCCTCTTGCCACCGCACAGACCCGACCTCGATCTCGAGTGAGTAGGTCTACCAGCAGTGATGCTTCCTGGTAGTTTCTGCGGTGCAGTACAAACGCCGGAGTCAGGGCCGCATTCAATCCATGTAGCCCAGTTGCTGCAAAGATCGCTCGTCATCCGACCAACCCTTTTTTACCTTCACCCACAATTTGAGATTTACCTGGCATTCAAAAAACGTTTCCAGAGTGTTCCGAGCGGCGCTGCCAATGCCTTTCAGCGTTTCGCCTTTGTTGCCTATCACAATGCCTTTTTGGCCTTCTCGCTCAACCCAGATGATGGCCGCTACGTGCAGTATTTTGCCTTCCCTCTGAAATGCCTCAACCTCTACCGTGGACGCATAAGGCAGTTCCTGGTGCAGCCGACGCGTGACCTGTTCACGGATAAACTCCGTGGCGATGAATCGTTCGCTGCGGTCGGTCAGTTCGTCTTCAGCAAACACCGCAGGACCTTCAGGCACTGCGGTGAGCAGTCGGGACCGGAGCTCATCCAAGCCTTTGGACTTCAGCGCCGAAACCATCAATACCTGCTTGGGGGAGAATCGTTCGCCAAGTTCTGCGCTGAGCGGCAGCAACGAGGCTTTGTCGGCAACCAGGTCGGTCTTGTTAATGACACAAAACAAATTGACGCCCTGGGCGACCAGCTGATCACCAATCGCGCGATCCGCGTCATTCAGGCCCCGTCCGTCCAGCAACCAGGCCACCACGTCGACGCCTCCTGAAACGGCCTCCGCAACGCGGTTCATGTAGCGATTCATGGCCGACACGCCTTGGGGCGCGGTGTGCAAGCCTGGAGTATCCACAAACACCAGCTGTCCATCGGGGTAATGGCACACACCCAGAATCTGGTGCCGGGTGGTTTGTGGCTTATGGGCAGTAATGCTGAGCTTCTGACCCAATAGGGCGTTAAGCAACGTTGATTTACCGACATTTGGACGGCCAATCAGTGCCACATAACCACAGCGAAACGCATCGCTCACTGCGGATTCTCCTGCCCGCTGGATTGTAGTGCGGCCAGCGACTGTGCTGCAGCCGTTTGCTCGGCTTTACGCCGACTACTGCCCTGCGCCTCCATGGCCTCGGGTAAGCCGGTCACTGTGCATTGAATTCGAAACACTTTTGCATGATCAGCACCTTCTGTGCTGATTAGTTTGTACTCAGGAAGGTCGAAGCCTCGTTGCTGCAGGTATTCCTGTAGCAGTGTTTTTGGGTCTTTCAGCGTCTCCGGTGGAGGTAGGTTGTCCAAACGACTGGCAAACCAGCCCAAAATGACCTTTCGACAGGTGATCAAGCCGGCCTCGAGATACATGGCCCCAATCACCGCTTCCAGGGCGTCAGCCAGTATAGACTGACGGCGATGCCCACCACTCTTGCGTTCACCCGGACCGAGACGCAACACCCCCATAAAACCCAATTCAGTTGCCACCTTTGCCAGTGTCACCCCACGCACAAGTCGGGCGCGCGCCCGGCTCAAGTCACCCTCCGGGGCTTTGGGAAATCGCTCATATAACGCCTCGGAAATGATCGCACTCAAGATTGCGTCGCCAAGAAACTCCAGACGCTCGTAGTTGTGTGATCCGGCGCTGCGGTGGGTTAGCGCCTGTTCCAACAGTTGATCGTCAGCAAACGTGAAGCCGATATCAAAAACGGCTTGCGTCGTTGCTGGCTCACTAGCCTTTGAGATCAATCGACTCGTCAAATTTGGCGACAAAATCAAGATTGCCGATCAGCGAACGACGGACTTCCCAAGATACGGTCAGCACTGGGACAGCACCACGAGATACTTTGATGTGCTGCTGCTTCACAGACTCTACGTAGCTGACGTACATGCGTTTGATCAACATTTGCTGAATCTGGCGAGGCTCCTGGCGATTGACGCCAGGCTGCTTGGCCACCGATTTCATGGCCTGAACAACGGAGAAATACTCCTGGTACACCGGAAACAGCTTCATGCCGATAAACGCGGCAAAACCCAGCAGCGACAGCACGATTATCAGGCCAATCAGCGTGATGCCTTTCTGGCGAGACTTTGAATTCAAGTGATTAGATTTCATAACAATGCCTGCAAAGCGATTCATTTATATACCAAAACACTACCACTATTTGATCACCGTTCCTATCCGACCAAAGCCGCTGGGATTGAGGTGCATCCAGATAAAGAAGGCCTTTCCCACCAGGTTTTCGTCGGGCACAAACCCCCAGTATCGGCTGTCAGTGCTGTTGTCCCGATTGTCCCCCAGCGCAAAATATTCGTTCTCGCCGACAACCCAACGGTTGGATCCCGGGTGTTGTCGAGTTCGGCTGGGCGTCAGCAGGATCTCATGGTCGATGTTGGGCAGTGACTCAATGGCTGTCAACTGGCGCGGAGCGCCAGCCGGCAGCGCTCCGCTGCCTGGCACGTAGGTTCCCATCATTCGGGTCTCAACCGGCTTACCGTTTAAGAACACCCGGCTGTTGCGATATTCGACCACGTCACCCGGAATGCCAATCACTCGCTTAATGTAGTCCTGAGAAGGATCATCGGGAAATCTAAAGACCACTACATCACCTCGATCCGGAGAGCCTAGATCCAGCACTTTGGTGTTGATGACCGGCAGCCGAATGCCGTAAGAAAACTTGTTCACCAAAATCAGGTCGCCGTCCAGCAAGGTGGGCATCATGGAATCGGACGGAATTCGAAAAGGTTCTGCCAAAAAGGACCGAATCAAAAGAACAATGAGAATAACCGGAAAAAAAGACCGAGCATATTCAACAACAATAGGTTCTTTCGCGGAATCCGCTCCGTCGCCGGGCCCTGAAACCGCAGCCCGGCGGCGCGGCGCCAGGAATGCTGCATCCAGCGCCCAGATGGCTCCGGTGAGCGCCGTCAAAATGACCAAAATGGCGGCAAAGTCGAAATGCATGAGTCGTCAATCCTTGTTCGTGTTCATCAATGGACCGGAACGTTACGACCGGTCGTCAGATCTCAGTACCGCCAGAAAGGCTTCCTGGGGTATTTCGACACGGCCAACCTGCTTCATTCGCTTCTTGCCCGCCTTCTGTTTTTCCAGCAGCTTGCGCTTGCGCGAAACGTCGCCACCATAACACTTTGCTGTGACGTTTTTACGCAGTGCCTTGACCGTAGTTCGGGCTACCACATGGGCGCCAATGGCGGCCTGGATGGCTACTTCAAACATCTGCCGGGGGATCAGCGCTTTCATGGCTTCAGCGAGCTGTCGACCCCGGCGTTGGGATTCGCCCTGGTGAACAATGACGGACAACGCATCAACTCGCTCACCGTTGATCAAAATATCGACCCGCACAAAAGGTCCGGCATCAAAACGGAGAAAGTCGTAGTCAAATGAGGCATAGCCGCGGCTCACCGACTTCAGACGATCGAAGAAATCCAACACTACCTCGCTGAGTGGCAGTTCGTAGCTGATCGCCACCTGGGTACCCAGATATTGAATCTGCCGCTGTACACCGCGTTTTTCTTCACACAGGCCAATCACACCACCGACATAATCGGGCGGGACCAAAATATTGCCCAGAATAATGGGCTCGCGAATTTCATCAATTTTGTTCTGCGGCGGCAGTTGCGCCGGGTTATCGAGCTTGGTGACGGCACCGTCGGTGTTGACGATTTCGTAGATCACTGTGGGAGCGGTTGTAACCAGATCCAGGTTGTACTCTCGCTCCAGCCGCTCCTGAACTATCTCCATGTGCAGCATGCCGAGAAAACCGCAGCGAAAACCGAACCCCAGCGCTTCGCTGGTCTCAGGTTCAAACATCAACGCGGTGTCATTGATTTGCAGCTTATCCAGCGCTTCACGCAGGCCCGAATAGTCATCCGCGCTGGTAGGAAACAGGCCGGCAAATACCCGTGGCTGAACCTGCTGAAAACCCGGTAGCGCTTCGGCCGCCGGCTTCCGGTCCAGGGTAATCGTATCGCCCACTGGAGCACCATGAACATCCTTTACCGAGGCGCCGATAAAACCCACTTCGCCAGCAACCAGCTGCGTACGCAGCTCTCGTTTTGGCGTAAAGATTCCGATCTGGTCAGCCTGATACGATTGACCGGTAGACATCATGCGGATCTTGTCGCCTTTCCTCAGCACGCCGTCCTTCACCCGCACCAGCGAGACTACACCCAGGTAGTTGTCAAACCATGAATCGATGATCAGCGCCCGCAAATCGCCGTCCGGTTTGCCTGCCGGCGGCGGAATTTTCTTTACCAGCATTTCCAGCACTTCCGCAACGCCAAGGCCGGTTTTAGCGCTGACCTGCAACGCATCGGTGGCATCAATGCCGATGACGTCTTCGATTTCCTGGCACACGCGATCCGGCTCTGCTGACGGCAGATCTACTTTGTTGAGTATCGGCAATACTTCCAGTCCTTGCTCAACGGCCGTATAGCAGTTCGCAACGCTTTGTGCTTCCACGCCCTGCGCTGCATCCACGACCAGCAGCGCTCCCTCGCAGGCCGCCAGAGATCGGGACACTTCGTACGAAAAATCCACATGGCCAGGGGTGTCGATAAAATTCAACAAATACGTTTCACCATCTTCAGCGGTGAAATTTAACGAAACAGACTGAGCCTTAATGGTAATACCGCGCTCGCGCTCAAGATCCATGGAGTCCAGCACCTGGGCATCCATTTCCCGATCGCTTAATCCACCGCAGACCTGAATAAACCGGTCAGCCAGAGTGGACTTGCCATGATCAACATGGGCAATAATTGAAAAATTGCGTATCTGTGCCTGAGCGGTCAAGACCTAACCCCGTCGATAGATTCCCAGCATCAGCCCGATGGGTCGATAGGGAATTGGAATGCCGTAAAAAAGAAAGCCCCCGGTCTCTGGACCGAAGGCAGGATCTGGGCGTATTTTACGCTGTCGCCGCTACAGCGGGCAATGACCACGTTGATTGAGCTTTCGGCGGGCAAACCAGCGATAGCCCATGGCTCCACACCACAGACCGCCCAACCCCGCTGTGACCGCCACAATGTCACTGGCCGCGCCGCTGATGTCATTGGCCCGTCCCAGCAAGGAGGCAAACCACGATCCGAAGAGCAAGCCAAACAACAGTCCGACCAAGGGTGCGCCGTAAGCACCGCCAGCCAGCGCTACCAGCGATTGATTTAACGCGGGCAGCGGCACCCTCATGCCCATAGTCCAATGTTTTTGAGTGGGTGTTCTCAGCAGCTGGGGCGTTTTTCGGCCCAATAACGACGCGCCACAACCCCGACCGCTGGCGCAGCGTGCGCATGAGCGAGGCTGAAATTCCAACCAGGTCCATTGCCCTCTGCGGGCAGCCACCAAACCCATGATGACGTAGTCGCGGGTTTGAGGGACACGCGTCCCTTCCATCAGGCTGGTAGCAACATCATTGCGCCGGGCGCTCTGCGGCGAGACGACGGTTTACCACGGAAGAAACAATCATCTTGAGAGTATTTCGCGGAACCTCGCCTACAGCCGTGACCGCATATCCCGCTCCGGTTGTTGCCCCATAGATATTCATTGCACCAATCTGTGAATATCCCGATGGGTGGCCCGCCCTATCCCCCACCGGCTCCACATACACCGAAATTGTTGCCAGGCCGTCGCTGAAAAGCAGGTGATTGAGGGTGTCTGCCTGCCGATTGGCCACCGCTCGAAAACCCGCAGGCAGTTGCTTGACCCCCCAAGTACCCTTCCCGACCGACGCGGGAATCGCTTTCAACCCTGGCAAAGTCACCTCAACATACCCATCGCTGGAAACATCCGGCAAGAGCTCCCGATCGGGAATGACTGCTGCAATATCGATATCTGTGAAAAGCATTTGCTCAATGGCGCGACCGCGAGCATCGATGAGACTGGTTTTCAGCAGCATACCCGTGTTTTTTTCCAACCAAAGCCGGTACCCGTAGCGATATTTATCCGTCGCAGCAATTCGAATCACCTGCGCTTCCAGCTGCGCAACCCGATCCTCACCGTCCAGCGAAAACCGATAGCTATCAGCGGACAGCTCGGACAAGTTAGATGGAATGGTCGGAAACAACCGTTCAGCGATGCGAGTATCAACCACCACTGACTGACTGTCAGGGAATATGCAACGCACCGAGTCGTTGTCGCGCAATACTTCCCTTGGGCTGCCGTTCAGTGAGACCAGCCGCTCGCGCATCCCGGATTGATCTACCCGGTGGTAAATACGCATGGAATCCACCTGATCGGCACGGATATACACCAACGTCCCGCGGTAGGTGAGGTTGCTTACGGCGCTGGCCATTCGGTCCAACCACTCGTCAACGGTCTGAGCAGCAGTAACCACTGGAACCATCAGCACCAGGGCCAGCAAGCGCGCCGGCGTTCCAACGCTGGCAAATTTTAGCCGCCGTTTCTTCATTCCTTCGGTGCGCCGTCAGGTGTCAGGGTCGACTGACCGCAGAGTCCTGCTGTTCAGTGTCTGGTGTGTCATCCGTTTCGGTGTCCGCGACAGGCCTGGCGGATGCATCTGTTGGTGGATAGTAAAACCGCGGAAGTCGGTGGCCTGCCGCTGAAGCCTGACTATGGCGAATCAGATACCGTTGAAGCTTCGGGTTATCGCCACCGGTGGAAGCCTGACTCGCGATGCTGGAGGCAGGAGCCGCCACCCGGCCCTCGAATTCTCCGGTTGGATCGCTCACGGTCTGACTCAGCAGCGGTTGGGCCGTAGCGGCAGACGCAGCCTGATCTGCAGCGGCATCCAATTGGGGCTGCCATGCGTTAAACGCAACAACAGCCACACTGGCAGCGACTGCCATGCCGGCCAGGGGCTGCAGCCAACCCCGGGACGAACGGTCCGCATTTGCCGTTACTGCTGATTGATCAAGCGGCTGCTCCACTTCAGGCGTGGGTTCCGCGGCGATAGCCGCAGCGACACCCGCAGCAAAACCTTTCAGGGGGATCGGCGCCGAAGCGTCTCGGTGCCCTGTCGCCCCATGATGGTCTTGCATAATGCTGCGCGCCTGATGGTATCGCTCCCAGCGCTCGCGCAGTGCCTGGTCGTGATCCAGTCGACGCAGCAGGAACTGCGTTTCATTGTCGTCCAACTCGCCGTCCATCAGACAGCAGAGTGATTCGCCCATATCCCCTGAGTGCTGCTTATCCATCAACCTCAATCCTCTTTCTTGTCCAGAAGCGGTGCCAACCGCTCGTCAATCGCCTCTCTGGCCCGAAATATTCGGGACCGCACCGTACCGATGGGGCAATCCATGGTCGATGCGATATCGTCGTAACTCATGCCTTCCATTTCCCTCAGGGTAATGGCCGTTCGCAGGTCTTCTGGCAGATCTTCTATGGCGGCATACACCGTCTGCTCTATTTCGTCCCTTAACAATTCTCGCTCTGGCGTATCGCGATCTTTCAGCCGCGTATCCAGATCAAACATTTCCGCGTCACCGGGTTCAATATCGTTGGCCGGGGGCCTGCGACCCTGTGCGACCAGATGATTTTTCGCCGTGTTGATGGCGATGCGGTACATCCAGGTGTAAAAAGCGCTGTCTCCACGAAACCGACCAATGGCCCGATAGGCCTTGATGAACGCCTCTTGAGCGACATCTTGCGTTTCGCTGGCATCTTTTACATAGCGCGAAATCAGGTTGATGATCTTGTGCTGATACTTCAACACGAGCAGATCAAATGCCCGTTTTTCGCCGTTCTGGACCCGCTCCACCAGCAGCTGGTCTACTTGTTTCTCGCCCATCCGGGCCAAGCTCCTTGACGGCAACCCAGTTACCCGTGACAGCGCATTTGCGCCGTCCAGATGTCTAGACACCGATGTTATCCATTAGTTCGTTTCATTTGCCGGCCGACAGACCGGGCCTCTCAGACCACACGCCTGCGGCGGCGCAACGATAGCATGGCGATCAGGCTGGGTAGGCAAAATTCCGTGGAGACGGTGTTCTCCAGCCTGCTAATATCTGTCGGTCCCCCGCTGGCCTGACGCAATGACAACTGACGCTATGACCCGGAAGATTGCTGCAGAGTTCCCGCAGCTTCCTGATATTCAGTATTTTAACCACGCCGCCATGGGGCCATGGCCGTTACGAACTCGCCAGGCGGTGGCCGAATTTGCCGGCCATTGCGGCACTGATTTGCTCAAACATTGGCCCAAGTGGTATGCCAAAGAGAAAGCCTTGCGGGAGACCCTGGGCCGCCTGATCGGCGCGCCGGAAGGCGGCAGCAATATCAGCATGACCAAAAACACCTCAGAAGGACTTTCCCTGATTGCCGCGGGTTTGGACTGGGAGGACGGCGATCAAGTGCTCACTTTGGCTGAAGAATTTTCCTCCAACCGCTGGAGCTGGCAGGAATGTACGCCGCCATCGGTGCAGGTTGTTGAGGTGCCAAGAGCCTGCCACCAGCCGCCCCACGAAGCGTTAATCCAGCATTGTGCGGCCAACACTCGGCTGATCGCCGTTAGCACCGTGCAATATGTGTGCGGCACTGCGCTGAACCTTGCCGCCCTCAGTGAGTATTGTCAGGCGAACAGCATTCTGCTGGTCATCGACGTCATACAGAGCCTGGGCGCACTGCCGCTGGATATCACCAGCACGCCGGTAGACGCGGTGGCTTGCGGCAGTCATAAATGGCTTATGGCCGCTGAAGGACTTGGACTCCTCTACACCAGCGAGACACTGCGCCACGCCTTGCGGCCGCGTCAGGCCGGATGGCGAATGGTGCCGGACCCGTTTCAGTTTCCTGCCAGTGCATCTGCCAGGGCCACCGATGGCCGGGGTCTGGAAGCCGGAACTCTCAATACTCTGGGCATGATGGCTCTGAGCGCCAGTGTGTCGCTCTACGAAGAGGTTGGTGCCAATGAGGTGCTGCGGCGCATACAACGCAACACCGCGTGTCTAATCTCAGCTGCGAAAAATTTGGGGCTACCGCTTGCGACACCCGACGATCCGGCCCAGCAGTCGGGTATTGTCAGTCTTCGACACCGTGACGGGGAAAAGACTGCAAACCTGCTTAACCGTCTGAGCGCTGCTGGCGCCGTTTGCACCATGCGCGGCGGGTATTTACGTATTTCGCCCCACTACTCAACGCCCTTGGAGCACGTTGAAAACCTGTGTCAGCTGATTTCGGAGAACTTATGAACCCACGGTTGTCTCTACTGCTGCTGACAATCTGTACGCTCCCATGGGCCTGCGCCGGCCCCACCACGCAACCAGACCTGGCCAGACTTTATGGCTCAGCAACGGCCTCAACTGACCAACCACCGGTCATTTTGATTCACGGGATTTTAGGTTCAAAACTACGCACCTCCGACACCTTGAACGAAATATGGGTGGGTCGTTTACGTAAACTGCTGTTCAGCAACTACAGCGATCTGGCGCTGAAAATTGATCCCGACACACTGCAACCCGTTGCTGACGGTCTGGAGCCCTTCGCCATTTTTGATCGGGCTGCCGGCACAGATTTTTACGGTCGGGTGATCGAAGTTCTCGAACAGGCGGGACAATTCCAGCGCGGCGAGCCGGGTCAATCCGTATCCAAGGGCAGCAGGCGTTTTTATGTGTTCCGCTACGACTGGCGCAAAGATAACGTGGAAAACGCCGCCGCGCTGGACCGCTTCATCAGTCAAATCCGCCGAGACTACGCTCAACCTGAACTCAAAGTGGATATTGTTGCTCACAGCATGGGCGGGCTCCTTACTCGATATTATCTGCGCTACGGCACCACCGACGTGCTGGACGACAACGAATTCCCCGTCAACCTATGGGGCGCCAGTAGAGTGCGTAGAGTGATCTTACTGGGCACGCCAAACATGGGTTCGGTCAACTCCGTGCGTGGATTCATTGAAGGGGTCAAACTGGGCTTCGGCCGCATTCCTACCGAAGTACTGGCAACAATGCCCAGTATTTACCAGCTGTTTCCTCATCCGCTCGCCGGTGCCTGGATCATTGCCGCCGATGGCCAAAAGCTGGAACGAGACCTTTTTTCCGTCGAAATCTGGCGGCGTTTTCAATGGTCAATTTTCGACCCTGAGGTTCGGGCAAAAATTGCCGAAAAATTCGCCGACGAAGCTCAGGCATCTCACTACCTCAGCACTCTTGAGGCGTACTTTGATAAGCATCTTGAACGTGCAAGGCGATTCGTCTGGTCGCTCACCGTGCCGTTGGCTGAAACACCATGGCAACTGGTTGTGTTTGGCGGTGACTGTGAGCTCACGCCGGCCCGCATCTTAGTGGAAGAAATGCAGGGCCGCTCCGTATTACGTTTGGAACCCAACGAAATCGCTAACCCGTTGCCCGAAGTCAACTATCAAGATTTGATGCTTGAACCCGGCGACGGCACCGTCACAAAGTCTTCCCTGCTGGCCAGAAATTCCCTGGACCCATCCGTTCCCCGTCACCCCTATGTGTTCTTTCCGTTGGACTACAGCATGTTTATTTGTGAGTCCCATGACCAGCTAACCGGAAACATTACGTTTCAAGACAATCTATTACATGTGTTGTTGAGCCGATAGCACTGCTAAACTAGTGCGCTCATCACGGTGAATGGGGTAACAGCACTTGAAGATCGCATTTCTGGAAGACGATCATGACCAGGCCGAAATCGTCAAAATATGGATGGAAGATGCCGGTCACGAAGTAGACTGGCACGCCCGGGGCTCGGACCTCATCAATGCTGTGCGCTCCGATCGCTTCGACATGGTTTTGCTCGATTGGCAAGTGCCGGAACTGGATGGCTACTCGGTGCTGCGCTGGATTCGCCAAAATATCGACGACCAGCTCCCGGTAGTATTCTTAACCGCCAGAGACGCCGATGAAGACATCGTTCAAGCTCTGGAAAGCGGTGCCGATGATTACCTGACCAAACCCTTGAGCCAGCCTGTCACCATTGCTCGCATCGATGCCGTCGCAAGGCGCAGCGGAATTGACTCGCCTGATAACGACACGCGGAAGGAAATCGGACCGATTGCCTATGACACCGACCGGGAGGTGATGACCCTCAATGGCGAAGCGGTTTCTCTGACCCGGCGAGAATTCGCGCTGGCAGTTTATCTGATTCGTAACCTGGGACGCATCATTCCACGAGAGGTCTTGCTGAAAGAAATCTGGGGTTTAAATGCCCAAGTAGTTACACGAACTTTGGACACCCATATCAGCCGCCTGCGCAAGAAACTGAGTTTGACCGAAGACAGCGGTTGGACCCTGAAAAGCATCTATCACCATGGTTACCGGCTTGAGCGTTTGGAGTCACTGGATGGTGCCTAAACCAGCGACAGCGATTGACCTGGCGTTACTCGATCACTAACAAGCACGCGCAAACGGGCAGGAGAACAGGCTGTTGCAACACGCGGTTAAAATTTGCGTCTTAGGTGAAGCTGCGGTTGGCAAAAGCGAATTCATCAGTTCGTTCTCTGGTAGAGAAACCGAAACCAGCAGACGCATTCGGTCAGGTGTTCAGGTGGAAACGGGCAGCGTGGAAACTGCCAACGGGGTCAGCGAACTGGTGGTTTGGGACATTCTCTGCGCCGACGGCGGATTTGTTATGGAAACGCCCTACATGGTGGGCGTGCGCGGCTGCATCGTCGTATGTGATCGCACCCGCCGGCCTACAGTCACGGCGTCTCGTGCCCTGATATCCCGATTGGAAGACACCTACCCTGGCGTCGTGTGTCTGCTGGCCATGAACAAGTCCGACCTCTCCGACCGGGCAGAAATCACCGCCGAAGACATCGAAAAACTGCGTGCCAGTGGTCTGCGAGTGGTAGAAACCAGCTCCCAGACAGGAAAAAACGTAAGCCGGTGTTTCGAGGAAATTGTCGCCATGGTGCATGACAATGGATGACAACAACACGTCGGGTACCGTCACTTCCAGCCTGCCCGCCTCTCTGGATATGCACGACCAGGCTGAACCCCTTTTGGTGCGAACCGACGCGGCGTTTCGCATTTTGGATTGGGCTGGAGATCCAGCGGTTTATGACTTCAACCCGCAGGCAGGGGAAGACATCCGCGGATCAATGAAGTTTCTCGTGGGTCTTGATGGCTACACCTCCGTCACCTTTCCGATGATGTGGTTTAACGGCAATCGTCCAATCCACGTGTCGGTAATGGCTCAGCCACAACACGCCCAGGCCTACGTCCTGTTGACCGATGCCAACGCCACCGACATGGCAGACCTGCACCTGCGCAAACAGGTGGAGAAAAATGAAATTGCTGAATACCGGGCCTCTCAGCTGGAGTCAGAACTGCAGACGGCAAAACGAGAAGCGGCTCGGGCCAGCGAACTGAAAAGCCGCTTCATTGCCGGCATGTCTCACGAATTTCGCACGCCGGTTACCTCGGTACTGGGATACTGCGATTTGCTGGAGAAAGACTACGGTCGGGAAGATCGCCGGCTGCAAGGGATTCGTCGCTCAGCAACCCACCTTCTGTCACTGGTGGAAAATCTGCTGGAACATGGCCGGGTGGTGTCAGATCGCATCGAGCCGGTGGAAGAAGACGTCAACTTGCGCCGCCTGTTCGAATCCATGAATCTCATGTTTGAACCGCTGGCTCAACAGAAAGAACTGGCATTCGAGATTGTTGAACAGGGTTGCGCCTGTGAGGAAATTCGCACCGACCCGGTCAGGCTGCGCCAAATCATCGTTAACCTGATCTCCAATGCCCTGCGCTACACCGACTCCGGCTCCGTCAAAGTCACCTGGAGCCAGGCCAACGATCGACTTAAGGTGTCAGTCATCGACACCGGCCCCGGCATTCCGGAAGATAAGCGCCAGCACATCTTTCAAGCGTTCTCCAGTTTGGAAGATGAAAACACACGAGCTAAAGGGCTGGGATTAGGACTGTCTATCAGTCAGCATCTGGCCGACGTACTGGGTGGCGGTATCGAATTGGAATCAACCGTAGGTGAAGGCTCGGTGTTTTCTTTCGACGTGCGCGCTGCAGGCGTGTTGGCGGCAAACATTGCGCCGACCAGCGACAACGAAGGACAGCGACGGGTGTTGATCGTTGAAGACGATATGGACGTCCGGGAATTTCTTGCTGTGATTCTGGCAGATCTTGGTTACGCACCGACCCTGGCGATCAACGGCCAGCAGGCCCTCGATAAACTCGCTACCGCGCGTCCTGACGTCGTGTTAAGCGATTTTCACCTCAATGATATTTCCGGCGAGAAATTGATCTTGGATATTCGCAGCAACGATATCCCTGTTATCGCCATGAGCGCTTCCAATGCAGAGGAGGATCGCAATGCGGCCTTTGACGCAGGATGCAGCGCTTATCTGGTCAAGCCTTTTGAACTGGACGTGCTGGGTAAAGAGCTGGATAAAGCAATCAATGGCTGAGCTTTCTGATCGCGCCAGGCAATTGCTGGAGAAGCAACGGCAAAAGTACCTGTCTTCACTCAATGATAAGCACGCTGACCTTATGGCTCTGCTCAACGACCGGGAAAATCAGGAACTGGAGCTGATAGATGCTGTTCACCGACTTGCGGGGTCGGCAGGACTGCATGGCCTGACCTCGATTCAACAGGCCGCGGTCAAAGCCGAACAAGTGTTACGCGACAGCGGCGCCACGCGGGCGGAACAAAGTGATGGGGTAAAAGCTGTCCTGAGTCTGTTACTTAACCCGGCATAAACTCAGTAGCCGTTAGACGACGCCAAATTTGGACCACCTAAGCCCAGTTCGGCCAGCTTCTCCGGCGCCCGATGCAGGTAGTACAGCGCACCTTCGAACTGTTTGTCTTCGCAGAAGAAATGCCCCTGGAACCTGGTTAAACCCAGATCCAGCAACAGGCCCAACTCCTCCGGCGATTCAACCCCAATAGCCGTCACCGGGATGTCCAGCATGTCGGCATGATTGAACGCCGAGATCAGCAAATTACGTCGGGAATCATCGGTGATGCAATCGCGAACCAGATGGGGCGTTAGCTTAACTTCGGCCAGTGGAAAATTCTCCAGCTGAAGCTTGGAAAACACCTCGCCCCCGTACTCCAAGGAGACTGAGCATCCCCGTAGTGCCAGCCGGGTGAGATTACTCTGCACCGGAATGAGATTTCTATGCAGGTCATGCTCACTAATCTCGATGGTCAGTTGGCTGAGCAAAAACCGCTGTTCACGGCACAGTTTTTCCAGCCGGTCTGCAAAATCCGGCTGCTCCAAGGTCTCGGTACTCAAATTCACCGACATGGGCAAGCGGTAACCTTTCTCTTCGATACGCTTGGCATCGTCCAAGGCCTGCTTGGTCAGTCGGCGCTCAAGGGCAGCGGTAATCCGCAATCGTCGAGACCAACGGAGAAACTCCAGCGGCGGAATAATGCCGCTTTTGGGGTGGTGGAAACGCGACAGTGCCTCAAGCCGAATAACCCGGCCTCGCTGTACGTCCACGATGGGTTGATAGTGGTTAACAATACGCCCGGAATTCACCAACCTGCGCAATTCCGCTGTACCCCGCTCTTCTTTTAGCAGCGACTGGGTCAGCTTCATCACATCTTCTTTGTAGAACGGCTTACGCAGGAAACCCAACACCTCAAAGTTCAGCATCTGAGCCACCGCTCGCGCTGATCGAAGCACCTCCTCACTGCACATGCTAACGACCAGTACCGGACACTTCACATCGGCCTTGGCCATCTTGTGCAGAATCTGGATGCCGTCTTCCGAAGGCATTAGCAGGTCAACCACGATGAGGTCCGGCAACTGGTTGAGCTTTTCCACCAGGTCGTCGCCTGGACGGCGGATCATGAGATCAAAACCGCAGTCGGCAAAGACCACAGACGCGTATTCCAAGACGTCTGGATCGTCGTCAATAATCAGTACTTTGCGCTTTTTGCTGGCTTGTTCGGCCATATCTCGCCTGCCCCGCCCCCTTGCTGTAAACACTTTACCTGAAAAAATGCGGAACCGGTCGGGTAGAGGGGGAGGCAGAACCCAGACCGGTACCGCGGGTGCGGCACATGCCGCGTAAACGCCCGATGTCATCCTTGATAGCGTTTCCATGTCGCCTGCCGGCAACTTGCTAGCAGACTAGACGCAACGACCTGGGGGCACTACTGCCTGGGACCAGCTTTAATGATTGTTGACAAATTATTCCCGATGAAGCGGCGCAACCGGGCCGTTCGCGGATTCCCAATGCAACGAAACGTTACAAGATCTAAAACAAAGGTTACAGGGCGTTCTACGGCGCTTTTGCCAGCGTAAGATAGGTCACCAGTCCCGTCGATGGAACGTCGGGGTACCAGAGCTTAGGGAGAACAAGACAATGATCGAAGGTTACGTGATGACAGCAGTGTGCGGAGTGGTTGTACTGGCCTACGGAGCATTGGTTTGGGTGGTGACGAAGCACCACAGCTAGTGCGCTGCTTCGCCGCCCCAACACAAAATGTCAGACCCAGCAGCTAGCCCCCTGCTCGCTGCTTCAGGGCTAAATCGTCCGGCCGTTGTTCAGCGGCCATGTTCCAGTATTCAGACGCTTCTTCTATCATCTCGTTTTGCTCTAACCACAGCGCAAATACGATGACTCGAGACACATTGGCCGTGTCTTTGGGTCGAAACGCTTCAGCCCGCGACTTCAGGTCGTTATCCGCAATGCTGAAACCTGCATAGCTGGAAAACTTTCGCCCATCAGGCAGGCGGCTTTCCAGCGACCACGAATAGTATTCTCCAGCGATCAGGTCGATGTGGTCGGGAACATCAAGCTCGTTGCCGGTCACCGTAGTTTCCAGCAAACTTCGGCCCTCTCCATCGGTCAGCTCAAAGGTGTACCCAACGCCGTCAGCCAAGGCATGCCAGCGAAACGCCTTCGGCGCCTTGATCAATACCGAATCAACGGGCGAGATCAGGTCTAATCGTTTTTCAGACTCTGCGGCGCGCATCACCATGGCGGCCTGAGCCAGGCCCAGGGTGGAGATGGAACCTTCACCATCGGGAACCGCTGACCCGTTACTTGGGTCGTTGCCTGAAAGTTTGTTGGGCCGTTCAGGGCCAACCTCAAACGATGCACTGCCGTTGTAAACGTACTCGCTGCCGTCCATGTAATAAACCAGCGTAATGCTGCCCGGGGCCGCCACGGTGATTTGGTCACCCACCGACACCTCTGCCAGAATCTCCAGAGCGGATTGATTAACCTGATGTTCACCAACGGCATCGGTAACGATGGCGACGGGATCGGCCCAGACGGGCAGAACCAAAACGCTACAAATAATCCCTGCTAACATCGATTTCATGATGTCTCCTCCTTGTTAACCTCAGCTGTTGCCGGGTTGTCCGTGTCGTTCAGTATGCCCCAGCCAAACACTTCGATGGCCGTATGCCCTTTTATTTGGGTCGGCCCGTACGACGTCAATGACTCTTGATCTTCCTTTGTCAGCAGTTTGGCCACCTCACCGCTGAGTGCAATACGACAGTTAAGTCCGCGGGTCAAACCCTCGATACGTGCCGATACGTTGACGGCGTCTCCAATGGCCGAATACTCAAACCGGGACTGGGCGCCAACATGACCCACAATCGCTTGACCGATTCCGAGTCCGACGCCGGCCTGCAACGTCGCGATGCCCTCACTGGCCAACTCTTCATTAAATTCGTCCAGCTGATCCAACATCATGCGTGCGGCATCAAACCCCGCTTGGGCTGGGTTGGGATGGGCTTTCGGCGCACCAAAAAACGCCATGATTCCGTCTCCCATGTACTTATCTAGCGTACCATCATGGGCGTGAATGGCAGGTGTAACGCGATCAAAGTATCGGTTCAGCAAATTTAGAACGTATTCGGCGTCATTGGTTTCACTTAACGTGGTAAAACCAATCAAATCGGCAAACAACAGACAAATTTCCCGACTCTCCCCACCCAGCTCAGGCGACAGATTACCCTCCAGAATTTCACTCAAAATTTGCGGGCTAACGTAGCCGCCAAAAGCAGACCGCATGCGTTGCTTATCCCTGAGGTTGGCCCAGGCATCTCGACTGGCACCAATAACCCAGGCCATCAATGCCGTTATTGCCAGCGGCACACTGCTTAGGCGCCAACCTTCCACATAAACCGCGGTGGACACGATAAATCCCAGCAATAACGCCACCAACAGACCGGCAAACGCTACAAGCGGGCGATCAGTCACCAGCACTAGCAGCGCCACCAACAACAGTCCGGCCACATACCAGACCCAGCTGACCCCTTGTAGCATGCGATCACTCGCCAACGATCGGTAGGCCTGCATGTGAATCAATACGCCGGGGGCGTACAGGTTGTTTTCCCAACCCGCCACAACCAGCGGTTGGGTATGTCGATCTTCAAACGGCAGCACGCCACCGACAAACACCGCTTTGCCGCCCAGAGCATCGGATAGAGCCTTGCTGTTACCCTCAGCATGCCAGGTTAAGACCTGAGACATGGACACGTAGTTGATAGTCCCGCCAATGGCGTAGTCAATCCATCCGTTGGAGACTTCGATATCATTGGCTCTGGCCATTTGTCCTACCAGCGTCTTCAGGCCCAAAGCCTCCAGGTAGCGATCGTCATAGTAACGGCGAACCACAGCATCAACTTCCTGAACCTGCAGCACCATGCCAAACCCTTCCCGGCCCAGCACCGCCTTGAACTTTGGCAGCACCTCAAACAGCTTTCCACTGGCGCTGAGCGTACGCCCAAAAATCACCGGCATACCGGCCCGCCTGGCGGCCAGAATGGACTGCATCAACGGCTGGTCATTGGCTCGCCCAAGAAACTCATCGAAACTTCGCTCTGGGAGCACCAGGTCAAAACCCACCACCGTTGCGCCGGCCGCCGCGGTAGCGGTGATTAGCTGAGCCAATTGAGGATGCCAAAGCGCCATAGGCGCGTCGATGGCCTTCACCGTGGTTTCGTCGATTCCGATCAGCGCAACTGGACTAGCCGATGGACTGGGAGCGTAGTGCCGAACCAATCTTTGCTGCAGGTCGTACAGCTGCAGATCCAGCCGGGTGGCCAAAGGACTCATCGCCAACATGGCGCCCAGCGCAGCGATGGCGCCTACCGCAAGACAGCGCCCTAACCGTTGGCGAGTGATCGAAGACATGGGATCGTTAAGTGATTTCAGAAAATATCGTAACGCACCAGCAGATGGATACCATCGTCCTGGGGGTCGCTATCGGAAAACTCGATGTCTTCAAACCCATGCGCCAGGTACAACTCAGTATGCAACCCCGGCAAGGGATCCCAGATAATTCCCCCACCTATGCTGGCAATGGACTTAGGTTCCGGCGTGTCGAAGTCTTCGTTCCAGCCTCGGCCTACATCAGCAAACACCGCCCATTGGAAATTGCTGCGCCCGTTGGCGTCATGAAATGCCGGTATGCGATATTCGGCGGACGCCACCCAGCCATTGTCACGTACCATCAGATTTTGTCGGTAGCCGCGCACACTGTTGCGCCCGCCAATGGAGAGCTTTTCCAGCGGCAGCAATCCATCTAAGGTTTTTTGAATATCACCGCGCAGGATTAACTGCTGATTTCCCTCACCAAACCGTCGCGACCACTGGGCTTGGCCAAGAAAGGTGACGAATTCGCTATCGGGCAGGTTGCCGTCGTTGATGGTGGAGTCCAGCGCATCCAACCCAACACTGATTCTTCCACGCAGGGCAAATACCTGGCTGGCCCGGCGATCGGTCCAGTCAGCTGTCAAGCGCAACGCGGTCACTTCAGCCCGGCCGTTTTGTACGCCCGGCGAGAAAGAAAACGGGATTCCCAGCAAACTTGTGTCGCTTTCGCGATGGTCAAGGGTTCCGATTAAGGTTAAGCGGCGGTTGCCAAAACGCTTGATCGGATATACCAGGTCAAACGCAATTTCCTCGCTCTCGCTGCGAATATCAATCCGACTAAACGGCTCTTCTACAACCTGAGCTTCACTGTTGGCATAGCTGATACCCGCGGTAATGCCACTGCGGGTCAGCGGGAAGGAGTAGCCCAATTGATAGTCGTCCAGGCCATCGGCAGTGCCATAACTGAGGTGCGCTCGATCGCCAAACCCCAACAAGTTGCGATGCACAAACCCCAGTTCCAGCCACTCGCTACCCACACTCGGCGCACGGTTATTGTGCGCGGTCAGCGACAAGCTATAGGGCCGCGCTTCTTCGACGTTAACCAACAGTCGCGCCTGCCCCCGCTGGCCGGTCGGCAGCAGACGGCTATCCAATCGTTCGATTAACGGGTCAGCATGCAACACCCGCAGCTGATCTCTTAAAGTGGATACATTCAGCGGGCCATCCGCGCTATCGGTATTTAGGCGCGCCTCAACGTACGCTGGACGCAGCCGACCATTGGTACTGACCTCCAACGATTCCACCGTGCCCTCCACCGCCTGATACTGCACCGTGCCGTTGCTGACTCGCTGATCGGGCAGAAGAACGCCTGAGGTGATGTAACCTTGGTCGATGTACAGCTGGGTCAACGAAGCCCTCAGGGCCTGCAATTCCTCGGCACTGACGTTGCGATTCAAATACCCTGCGGTCACCTGCCCCACTTCATCAGCACTGAGGGCAGTGGCGTCGGTTAACTGCACTTTTTGCAGAAACACGGCCGGCGAGGTGGACAGCGTGTTTTCAGGTAATGCCAAGGATTTTACTTCCGGCAGATCTAACGGGACGTCTTCGCGATCGTCAAACTCGGGCAAGTTTGGCCGCTCGGTTTCCACTCCGGGTCGCCGCTGCAAGCCTCGATCAACGTCGTCTTCCTGGGCCAAAACTGGGGCCACCGTGGTTATGCTCACGATAACCGCAATCCATAGCATCAGCCCGCACCGACGATGGTACAAATATGTCATTGTGTATTCCCCCTTGCCGCAACGCCTCGCGCGGTGCGATTAACGCTTTCGGTAGTAATCAGCGTGAGCTCGGTTACCGCCTCAACATCCTTACGGCCAGCCAAATGTTGTTTGAAGGCTCTCAGCTCTTCGCTGCCTGGTTCAAGCGTCTTACCCAGAAATTTTTCCATGTCCGCCACCGGTTTATCAAGCCCAACAACGACAATTTTGTCCATTCCAAAAGGCGGCACCACAATAATATCTTCCAACCGGGTCAAACGACCTGCCGGCTGCCGCGCCCGTTCTGCCGAGGTCACTGGATACAGCAGGCTGATCCCCCCATTGGACTCCAGATCAAACATGAGCAAATGCATGGGTTTTTGCGGCCGAACCACAAAACCCAGGTTATCACCCCGAACGGCCGTCACGCCCATGGCCGGGTCGGTGTACTGAACAATCAATTCGCCTCGACTTCCACGGGCGCTGAGCGCTCGGACAAACAGCTCGCCACGAATGCGCTCCCAAGGCAATGAGGTCTCCGGGTCGGGGTCTTCGGAAATCAAATCCCCAGCGCCATTTAGCAACACGGTCCGATCAGATTCCCGCAGCAAAATAAGGTGGGCTTCAGACTCAACCAAGGCTAATCCTTCTAGCCCTTTGAGCTGACGCTGGTCGTCATCAACCGCATTGACCCACTTGAGTTTTAACGGCTCTCCTGGCGTTGGTGAAGGCTCAACAAACTCAGGCTCTACCGGCAAATCAAACACAATGGCGGTACTGGGGTCCACCTTAGCTTCGTCTAACGTTGGCAAAAACTGCGGGCTCTGCGGGTAACCGCGCTCCTCCATAAACCCTTGCACGGAATCGAACAGTTCCAGGTAGCTCACCCTCCCGTCGTTGTTCGCGTCAGTACCAGGGGTCAGCCCCTGCATGGCGCGAAGCAGAGCGTCAGTAAATGCGCCATGGGGTTGACCATCGAAGGTGGGATACCAGCGCAGCAGTTTGTCGGTGATTTCGCCGGCCGGCTCATGCTCGCCGGCGGCTGACAGATAGAATACCTGAGAGTAAGGATAGGGTTCCGTTGAGGGCGGCGCAGCAGCCGTTTGAATATCGGCTGGCAGAATATCGGCGGCTCGCACCGGCAGCGGCGGGCGCCCCGTGTGCTCTTGGCCCGCGCCACGAACCGTGTTGCCCGAATAGCAGGCGTCGACCACAAAAAACACTTCGCGCCCGGCGCTGTCCAACTGCTCAAGAATGGGCCGAATATCCCGCCGACCGATCACCAATGATTCAACAATTTCCTCGGGCGTTCCGTGCCGATTGAAATCAGCGGGGATCAGCGCGCCTGAGGTATGAGGAAGCGCAGCCGCTACGCTTAAGTCCAGCGCGCTGGTGCCGTGGCCAGCATAATAAACAAACACAAAATCACCAGGCTGGGTGGTCAACTGAAGCTCGCGCAGCGAACTGATAATGCCGTCCCTAGTGGCGTCGCCATCAAGCAGGCGACTGATGTTAAGCGGATCAAACTGCCATTGCTCAACCAGGGTTGACTCCACCGCCGTGACATCGAAGCGTGGAGCCAGCAAGGCAGATACCGGATCGTCGTAACTACCGACGCCAATTAGCAATGCATGTTTCGCACTGTGAGCCTGGCTGCACATGACGGCAGCCAACAAGCCAACGATCCATTTCATGGCGCTAGTCATTTTCAAATCCATTGGCGTAAATGAGGTCTGCCCCGCGACAGTAGTCGAGAATTGCGCTCAAAACCGCCGCCTGTTCAACCGCGCCGGGCACCGCCTCTAGCGGAAATCCCAAGTAGGCCGTGCGGTAGCTTGCGGTCACTTTCAGAAGACCCGCGCTTTGACTGCCGTCGGCGCCAGCAAACGCCTCTTCAGCGCTAGAGTCGGATAACAAGGTGTCGCTTTGGTTACTCAACCCCGAGGCGGCGTAGTCCAGGGTGTAACTGCCGCTGGCAGGGAGGCCGGCAAAGGCGCTGGATGTGCCGGACACCTCAGCGATACCCACGCTCGCGGCACCGCCCGCGACTCCCATGTGGCTCACCATCAGATTGCTGGGCGCGCCACCAGAGGCCCGCACCGCATAATAGTTTTGGCTGCTAACTGCCAAGCACCCGCCGCCATCCAGATAACTGGCCAGAGCGGTTTCGCTTTGGGCGCTGGGTCCGGTCGCGCTGGACGCGCTGTTACCCGTAAACCAGATAACCGCCGAATATGCACTGAGGTCGGCCGCTGACGGTTCGGCGTCTCCGGCACCGGTATTCCACAGCTCGGCCTGAAAGCCCAGGGTGGATAAGGCGTCGGTGTAAATACTGCGTACGTCCGGCATGTTGTCGTCATCATCCACCAGCAAAATGCGATCACAGGGGTTAGTGGTGAAGGTCATGTCGGAACCAAATGCCGTGCCGGAAGCGTTGGTCGCCTGAACCCGAAAATGATATTCGCGCTGACAGGTCAGGCCACTCAAGGTCACGCTCACCGCCACGTCTTCCGCCCCATCCAGCGGCGAATCCAGCGATGCAGATTGGACGTAGACTTCACTAGGCCCGAAATCAAAAGACACCTGGGTACTGGACTGCGATGGATTAACAACGCCGTTCAGCACCGCGCCAGTTTGACCGACCTGGCTGGCTGATTGCGTGGTGGCCAGTGGAAAGTCCGCGGCACACTCGCTGGTATTAAACGCCTGCTCCGTGCCGGTGGCGGTTCCACCAGAATTGGTGGCCCGGAAGCGGTAGCGGTAAGCGCGCCCACAATCCAGTCCAGTGGCGGCGGCAGTTGCTGTGATCGAGGTATCAGTGGACCCGGCTGACAGCCAGGAGCCCTCGGCTTCACCCTGGGGGGCCACCTGATATTCGATAGCGCTGATGGCACCATTGGCCTGAACAGAGGCGCGCAGGTCGGCTGACGTCGCCGAAATATTGGTGGCTGACAAGGTGGTGACTGTAGGTGGGTCCTGAGGGCAACTGGCGGTGTTAAAGGTCACCACCGCACTCTCTTGGGCGCCACCGGAATTGCTGGCCATCACCTGAAATTCATAAGACGTGGCGCAAATCAAGCCCCCAACGGCCAGGGTCGCCTGCTGCTCGCCGCTGCCGGTAAGGTCAGGCGTCGCGCTGGAATACACGTTGAACACGCCGCCCGTTGGTCGCCAGCGGAAGGCAGCGGTGGTGCTCGCGCCCATCGGGTCAATCTGGGCGGTCAAAGTTACCGACTGGTCGGTTATCAGGGTTGCGGCCAGACTTCCGATCACTGGAGGCGCCTGACAGGCAGCCGTGGTGAAATTCAGGTCTGCGCCCTCACTGAGGCCGTTGGCATTTTCAGCGGTCACGCTGAAGGTGTACTCGGTGGCACAAGCAAGGCCAGCCACAGCGGCAAACACATCGGTTAGTGGTGCATCACCCGCCAAGTCTGACGGCTGAGTAATAGTCGTCCCAGCTGCCGGAGCAATTTCAAACACGATAGCGGTCACATCCCCGTTCGGAGATACCTCACCGTTTAGCGTTGCGGTTTCTTGAGCAACTTCAGTGGCGGCTGTGGTCGTGACCGTTGGCGCAACACCGCTGGGCTGAAGCTGCAGCAGACGCCAGGTGGTCAGGCTCTCAACCACCGGCACCGCGCTCTCTGTCAGTGGCTCATAACCCGGTGGCGGGGTGACGGTAAGGTCGTAGGAACCGGGGTTTTCCACCAGCTGAAAACTACCGGAGGGACTGCTGGCGGCAGCCACCGAGCCGTCGCTGCTGATCAACGCACCGGCCACGGGCAATCCGGTAAGAGCGTCAACCACCGATCCCTTGACGGTTCCGGTCAGCAGCACGTCGGGGCGGAAAATTTTCACCGTGTATTTTCCGCGCTGCGAAGACAAGGACGGCGCAACGCGGACAAAGTACTCCCCTTCCCCATTGTCGTAGTCGCCGTTAGCTGACGGCCAGGTTAACGACAGGGAGCCGCCTATCCCACCGGAGGTCGATGCCAATGGCGTTCCCAATGGGGTGGCGGCGCTGAACAATTCAATACTCACGCTGAATCCAGCGCCGGAAAAATCGTCAATATTTTCCACCGCAATTTCATAAGTCTGTGCCGGGTTGCCCGAGCCTGCCGGCGAGTTCACGGCATTGAATGACACAAAGTCCTGCTCGTTATCGACATGAAACGTATGGGGTTGTGGGTCGATGTCGTCGACAAAAATCACCGAGGCGTTGTCTCGGTCATCGTCCACTTCGTAACCATCTCGGCCATGGGTTTGTTCAACCCGCACGTTGTCCTGAAACGCAATATTGCCGCGATCGTCTCGGGCGTAGATCGACACGACATAGGTACCCGCAACGGGGCCAAAACCATCAAATGTGCCTTCGTAGCTGCCATTGCCATTGCCGTCGACGCTGACCGGCGAGAACACAAAACTCTCTGTGCGCTGTTGCGGCCGCGGCGTTGAAACAATGCCAAACACCTGCTGCACCACCCCGGTGCTCAGCACGTTGTCCACCGAAACCGTGGCCTGGGAACCACCGCCACTAAGGACCTCATCAGCACTAAAGGTATCCAGGGTCGGGCCATTAGCATCTTGAACAACGCCGGTACCGATGGAGTACGTTGCGGCCAGAAATCCATCTTCGGCATCATTGCCTTCACCATTGCTGTTGTCATCCAGCTGCGGCGTCTGAGAGCCCGTAGAAAAACTGATGCCGTCGCGGGCCGATTCAAAGGCGTCAAGGACCGTATCGCCGTTGAGCACCCGGTTCCAGAAGAACTGAGAGAAGCTCAGCACGCCGCCCAGTTCAAAGCTGGCACTCTGGGACGCCGCAGCGCTGGCCAACAGCAGGCGTCGGTCAGTACTGCTGGTTGACAGTTCCGGCAGAAACGCACCGGACTGACTGCCTTCGTATAGCACCACAAGCTTGCCGCTGATGGAACTTTCTACTGCGTCCAGGTAACCGCCCAGAGTTTCCGCACTCAGCTGTTCCCCGCTGGCCAGTCGCAGGCCGCCGCTACGCACGGCGCCAACCAGATACACCACCACGTCCTGGGCTTGCACTCCCGCCCAGGCGAATCCGTCAGCGACGGTGGCGGCGTTAGTGGCAAAGTCGACTCCGTCAGAGCCTCCGTTGGAAAGGTATCGAATGGTTTCTGAGCCCAGGTCGCTGTAACCCTGGGTTTGCAGCGCAGCAAACGCCAGCGCCCCATTGGCACTGTAGGCTGACCATTGTCCGTCAGTAGTTTCCCCGCCGACAACGATTAAAGCTTTGCGCAACTCAGGATTTCCCACCGTAACGCTGGTGGTCGATGGCGCCGAGACATTGCCAAACCGATCCTGTGCGTACACGTTGACCGTGTAAACCCCCTCGATGGAAAAGCCGCCGTAGATCAGGGTGTAATCGACACTTCCGCGACTGTCAGGCTCCAGTTCAAAGCCCGGAAACTCCCGCACCGGCTGGTCCAGCGTTTCGTCCAAATAGTTGGGCGGAATGATCTCCGCATACACCCGGCCAACGCCGTCTGGATCGCTGACACCAAAAGCGCTGATTTGGGCTTCGTTGCCCTGGCTGAGTGTCTGAGGTTCACTAATGGAGGTAATCACGGGGGAACCGGGGTCAAAATCCGTGCCGGCGCCAACAAAAATACCGGTTAGCGCGTCTAGGTCGCCTACCGGCTCATTGCTGGTGGCATCACCATCGGCATCAGCCTGAGGGGTTTGATCACTGAAAGAAGCGGTCATCACTTGGGATGCGATGGAATACGCCTCGGCGATATCACTGCCCACAAAAACTTGAGTCCAGAACTGGTTGGAAAAACTGAGAATACCGTCCGACACATACTTGGAACTCTCATCGCTGGCGCTGCTGGTCAGTACCACACGATCAACGGCCGGATTTGCCAGTTCGTCAATAAAACTTCCCGACCGGCAGGCGTCATAAATCACCACCACCTGGCCAATGCCACCCGGACCGGTTTGCGCATTGTTCAGCGCCGTGGCCAGGTTGGAGGCGTTCAGGGTGGCGGCAGGGTTCAGGCGAAAGGCATTTTCTGAACCGTGATCCGCCATAAAAAGCACCAATCGGTCAGCGCCGCTGGCCCAGGTGCTGATGGCATTACTCAAAGCCTGGGGCGTAGCCGGATTGTCTACGTCGGAAATACCGTTGCCATCCAAGTCTTCATTGAGATTGGACGACAGGTACATGATGTCATCACCGCTTAAGCCCTGATACGCCAACGCAAGATAAGCACCATTAGTAAGCGACTGGGTCGTTTCCCACAGGTTGTTGCCAGGATAAGGGCCGCCGCCAGCGACGACAATTACTTTAGTGGTATCGGTCGGCGGCACAGGGTCAAGAACCTGCACGTTGTTGTTGGCGCTATCAGAAATGTACAGCAGCCCATTGGGGGCAAAATCCAGTCCTGCCGGCGCCGCAAATGAGCCCGGGAAATATCCGAATTGCCCCACGGATTGCAACAGTTGGCCGTCCTGGCGATAAATCTTGATCCTGGGTACGTCGGGGGCGAGATCAGGAATCTCGCCCAACACAATTTTGCCGTCATCGGCAATGGTCAAAGACGCTGGCGCATTAAACGTGGCGGGAAGAAACGCGACAAAATCGCCGAACCGGTTGTAGATCTCAAAGCCTTCCTGGCTGACCCCTTCAACTGTGAAATACAGCAAGCCGTTGGGAGCAAATGCAATTTGGCGAAATTCCCCGTTTATGCCTTCCGATTCCCAGGTTTCCACCACCTCGCCATCAATGTCCAGTTTTATTGCCATGCCGTCATTGGTCACCAGAAATACAAAGCCTGAACCGCCCAGCACAAAATCCACATAGCCCGCCTGACTGGGCAGAAAGATCTGACTGATGAAACCGCCTTGATTATCAAATCGCTGAATGCGGTATTGGCCGGCAGCCTCATCCAGCACGTGAATCTGGAACGCGCCGTTTACGACCCGCGCGTCAATGGCAATCATACGATCGAACTCACCCTCACCCACGCCCGGGCCGCCGAGAGCATCAAGCAGTTGGCCCTGTGGGTCGAATTTTTGGACGCGGAAATTCCCTGCGTCCGCAACATACATGTTGCTGTTAGGACCTGCCGCCAAATCAATGGGACGACGAAAAAATCCATCACTGTCGTCGGCGCTGGAAAACGGCGTGGAAAAATTCAGCGCTGAAGCGCCTGCGTCAACATCGCCGACCCTTCGGAATCGGGCCACCTGAGCCAGGTCGTTGGACGCGAAACCCAAATTGGTGGGACCCAGTTCAAATCGCCGAATGGCGCGAATCGCATTTTGCGGCAGGTATTCCTGCAGAAATTCACCGCCAGGAGAAAACACCTGAACTCGGGTGAAATCCACAACGTACACACGGCCGTCTCGGTCCAGAGCAACATCCCCAGGTTGCTGAAACTCACCGTTCGCCGTGCCGCTGGAGCCTATTTCTGCTACAAACGCGGGCGCATCACTGATGGCGCCGCCAGCGGGATTGCGCAAGATGATCAGTTGATCTTCTGCCCGATCAGTCAGGTAAACAAACCCATTTTCGGAAACTTTAATGCCTCCCAAACTCTGCACCAGGCCGTCACTACAGGTTTGCGAGCTGCACAGCCCAAACTCAGTAAGAAACTGGCCGTCCTCGGTGAATTTCAAAACCCGGTCTGACAATCCTACGTAAACACAGCCACCCTGGCGGCGACATCCCCGCTCGGTAGCGGCCAGATACTGCGGCACCTCGCCGTTAAACTGGTCCTGGCCAAATTTGCCCAGCAGATTGCCGTTTTGATCCAGCCTATGGACCTGAGGATCCAGATCACCAACGGTATAGACCGCTTTGCGGGTAGCCGCAATGACCCGGGGTTTGCCCACCGTACCGGGCCCGCCTGGCCCCTCGATGAACATGTTGGTGATGTGCAGTCCAACGGGGCTGAAACGCTGAATGCGGGAAAAGGTCGCATTGGCCACAAGAAGCGTCTCGCCGTAGAACGCAATATCCGGCGCATCGCTGCCAAAATACCAGGGCTGCTGGAGCACTGGCCAGAGTCGGCGGAAACGAAAATCCGCTACCTCGTTATCCGCCACCACCAAGGAAAAATCATCCTGGGCAGAGAACTCGTCGTCCATCGCCGTTACCGTCACGTTGTACGGACTCATCGGAATATCGTTAACGGTTAATACGCCAGAAATCTGGCCGGTCAGTGGTTCCAGCGTGAGACTATTGGGCAGACCCACCGCCTCATAGGTCACCGTATCGCCATCGGGGTCAGAAAACGCGCTGGAAACGTCCATCAGGAAACTCGTGCCTGCGCTGCTGAATTGGTCGGCCAGAGGGTCGGTCAGGGTGACCTTTGTATCGCCCGCCAGACCAAAGCAAAGCCCAGTTTCCTGCACCACGGCAGAACACTCATCTCGCCGTTTCCAGTCCGTGCAGTTGATCCCGCTACCGTCAATATCCCCGGTCGCGCGCATTCGCCAGGCACCCTGGGGTGGCACATCCGACTGATCCCAATACCAGAACCGACCCAGAGCAGGGTCGGAACCCACCGGGCCGTTAAACAACGTCGAGATCCAGTAATCTCCTGCCGGCAGCAGGCACGTGGATGCAGTGCCATTAAGCAGGTCCATATCGAAGTCCCCACTCAACGCATGGGAGCCTAAATCTGATGCGCTGAAGCTATACTGAAAGTCGCCACAAATCTGGGTTCCAGGCCCAACGCCGGAAGCGTCGTCGTCGTATATTCGCACCGTGACGCCCTGCTCATTAAGCATGCTGCCATCAAAGGTGCCGCGCACCTGGAGTCGATCCATGCGCCATTCCGGGCCGCTGGGAATGCGAAAGCGGTCAGCGCTGCGCGCCAGATCGGTTAAGGCCGGTGGATTGACGTTGTGACTTAGCCCCAATGAGGGCGCACTGAAACAGGAGCCGGTTCGATCCACCAGGTTCAGCAGCTGAGCGTGAACCGGCGTTATCGACAACGCCAGTGCGACACCAACAACGGGCGCCGCCGGGTAGCAGAACCGCTCCCGCAGAGCGGCTCTTGCGCCTTTCAGCAAAGCCATCAAAAAGACCGCTTCGGTCCTGTCAGTTCAGCATGATTCATCATGAATTCAGCCATCCTGGCGACAGGTTGAGAGGTTAGCGGCAAGCTGGGTTTGGCTGGATTCCATTTCAGCCTGTGCCGCCTGGGCGGCAATCCAGTTGTCTTGAGGCGCCAGAGGAACCGCCGATCCATCTTCGATAACGAATCGGCTTTGGTCGCCACCATCGCGGCGCTGGCAATCCTCTGTGGTGAGTTCGTCGCCCTGGGCAAAACCGCTGCTCAAGGTTTGCAGGCTCGCGCTTAGGTCTGTTTCCGGCGCAACGATGCGAATCACACCATCATTGGACAGCTGTGAACTGGCGGTCACGGCACTATCGGCTGACGGCACAAACTGATCCGGGTCCAGGGTAATGTTGCCGCCAGGACCACCAAACGCGTTGGCGCTGATAACCGTGCCGTTCAGGATCATGAATTCAGGCTGAGCGATGGCAATATTGCCGCCGGCGCCCTCCCCGGTGCCCACCGCGGTGGTTATGGACGTTTGCTCAAGGAAAAAATCACCGGTCATCTGAATCTCAATGTTGCCCCCATCAGCGGAGATGGCTTGGGTGCTGATGGTCGCGTCGGTCATGGTAATGGCTCCCGCAGACTGCAGGCGAATATTTCCCGCATTGCCGGT
>JBGCET010000068.1:0-7930 GCA_045106555.1 Lysobacterales bacterium
TCCGGAACATGGCCGCAACGGCGATCTGCTTATTCGGCGGGCAGATGCTGCGCTTTACGAGGCCAAGGACCAGGGCCGCAACACCACGGTAGTTGCCAGTGGCCCGGGGCTGAAAGTTATTCCGACGGAAGTGGATTCAACAGGCTGAGCAACGGCTGAAATACCCAGCCTTCAATAATGTCGTCTACTTGGACCCTGACCCACGCCCCACTGAAAGAGTAGGCCAATACCTTTGTGCCTTCATCCAACACGGTAATAACGGAATGGTCTAGACCCGGCCCCTGACGCAGGTTACTGTCGCTGACTAGCCACATTTCTACCAATTCACCAAACGATTCCTCATTCGCCACCGGGCTAAGCGTCGCGGTTTGCTCCTTCACTGCCGACAAACTGCGTTTCGCCTGATTGCTCAGATACATGGCGCCGCCATAATTTTCCGCATCAAACTGCACCGAGGCGGCCTCCAGCTGGTCTTGTATTTTGGCGAGCATGGGGGAGGGATTGTTGGCGAAACCGGCAAAAATGATCTCGGCTTCTGCGATATTGGATGCCGCGTCCGCCTGACTGACGTTTCCCTGAAGCCGGGCCTGAGTTCTCACAACCTCGGCGATTGCGTCGTCGGCAGACACCCGCGACTCCTCTACGGATACCTTCAGCCGCTGCACCTGAGCGCTGGCGGCAATAAGGCGATTCTCAGTAGCTGCCAACTCTTCTTTCAGCTGGCGAATCTCAAAGGCTTGTGCATTGGTCAGGGCCTGCAGGTCGGCAATAGTGGTGTCCTGCACTGGCGTCTCAGCGGCCGGTTTGGCTACCGGCTCGGCCGTTACCACCTCAGGAGAGCTATCCGCCGGCTGGCCGTTGAACGCGCAGGCGCTAACCAGTGTCGCCAAAAATAGGGCCGCTGAACGCTTTGGTGAGTAGTAAGGCATCCAAGGAAGAATACGCTCATGCTGAGCACCCGTCACCATATCGACATGATTTGGCTTGTGACCAGCATGACTCAATAATATACTGCGCGTCCCGCCCCATGCCGGTGTAGCTCAGTTGGTAGAGCAACGCATTCGTAATGCGTAGGTCCGCAGTTCGAGTCTGCGCTCCGGCACCATTAAATCAATGAGATACGCCAGTTTTTTGCTTGGGTATACCCTAATATAGGACACACACCCTAATATAATCACTACTGCTCGCGCATAGATCGGCGTTCCGTGCTCGGGCTCGATGATCGACCCGCAGGCACACAAGGGTGTCTTCTGCCATCGAGTTCGATGGGTAAAGCAAGCGGCGGTTGAATTACCGCGACTTATTCCGGGTTGATGGTGGTGATGGTGGTGATGGGTTGATCTGTAATTATATTTACAAAATTACTTATCACTGATAGCCTCCTATCCGGTGATTGATGCACCCAATAAATCCATGCTTGTTGAATCAGGAGGCACCGCATTGAGCGGCCGATCTGCCGTAGGCGTGTGTTTGATGTCTGAGAAACCACAATGAGCAAAAAGGCTGGAACCTCGGTACCAAAAGCAGCGGCCGCTGCTGCAGTCAAGATTTTCCTACCGTTGGTGCGTCTACTCTTGCGCCACGGCATACCTTATAAGACGGTCGCAGAATGGTTGCGATGGTGTTACGCGACGGTTGCGTACGAAGAACATGGAATCCCAGGGCGCAAGACCTCCAAGTCGCGGGTTGCTGTTATCACCGGGCTTACCCGGGTGGATGTTGATCGATTACTAAAACAGCCTTCGCCTGTCAAAAACGAGTCTTACGAGGAATACCAGCGAGCCGCTAAAGTTCTTAGCGGTTGGGCTCGTGATCCGCGTTACGCCAATCAGAAAGGCAAGCCGGCGGTGCTGAATTTTGACGGCGAGAGTCCAAGTTTTGTTGATCTGGTAGATCGGTTCAGCGGGGGCACGCCGCCGCGGGCGGTGCTCGACGAATTGGTGCGAGTCCATGCGGTTGAAAAACTGGCCAATGGCCGCCTGAAACTGCTGTCGCCGCGCTATGTGCCTGCGGCGGGTGAAGGCCATGAGGACAATCTGGATATCCTTGGCCATGCCACTTCAGGATTGGTGGATACGATAGATTTCAATACCCGTCCTGACTGCGAGGATACTCGCTTGCAGGCCCTGGCTTTCAACGATCGTATATCAGCGGCTGACTTAGCAAAGGTTTCACGCTTAGTTAAGGACGAGGGCCGGGATTTCATTTTCCACATTGACAGCCTTCTCTTCGACGCCTCCGTTCCCGAGGAAGAGACCTCGACCGATCCTCTCGTCGAAGCGGGTATCGGTATCTATTTTTTCAGTAGAAAGCCCGCGTCAGCGGATAAGGAGTAACACCAATGAGACGACACCAATTGAGATTACGTTTGGCTGCGTTCGCGGCGGCTATTGCCATCGCAGTCGCTGGCGGCGCGTCTGCTCAAGTCCGCGTGACCAGCGACTTTACGGGCATATGGAATCAGCCTGATCAAGAAAGTCAGGGTTTTGTCGTGCAGATTGTCGGTCAACCCGACGGCTCCACTGAGGGCGTGGCTTATTGGTTTACCTATGATGATAGTGGCAATCCGATGTGGGTTGTCGGACAAGGGCCAGTGGTGGGCAATGAAATAAACATGGATTTTCTACGGGTAGATGGTCCCCAGTTTCTGGAATCTCCCAACCCCAATGCGAGGAACGTTACCAACTTTGGTAGCGGCAGCATGGCATTTTCCAATTGTGACATTGCCACCGTCGAGATTCAGCTTGCCAACGCGGTAACCGGAACCGGCTTGGAGACCTTCACCATCAATCGACTGTCCCGAGTTCTCAGCACAAATTGTACCGGGGGTTTGGCCGACGATATTCCCAGTAACGCGCCGGCCACAGAAATTGAAGTGGCACTGCGAAGCACGGGTATCGATCCGGACGCAAGCGGCAAGGCTGAGTTGGAAACAGGTCCAGGCTATGCCAACTTTGAAGTTGAAGTGGACGACTTGGAGTTGGGTGACTACGACCTGCTTGTTGGTGGTTCATTGGTTGGGTCGATAACCGTAGTGAATACTCCGACAGGTACCGAGGGTGAACTGGAATTCAAGAGCCCTACAGACGACGAAAAGCCACTTCTCAACTTTGATCCACGGGGCCAGGTGATCGAAGTTTCCCAGAACGGCAACGTGCTGCTAACCAGCGACTCGCTGCCCGTGGACCCAAATCCGATTTCGCAGCAGCTTGAAATTGAGGTTGACCTGGAAAACTCCGGCGTGTTTCCCGCCGCCAGCGGTGACGCGGAGTTTGAAATCAACGGAAGTCGACGGAAATTTGATATTGAAGTGGAGGATTTACCTGTCGGGGATTACCCGGTTCGAGTAGGTGGAATGCAAGTTGGCGTATTGATCGCCGTTGTTCAAACGAACGGCGACGTTGAGGGAGAGTTGGAATTCGGAAATCCGCCAGACGATGATGAGACCTTGCTGACTTTTGATCCTAGGGGGCAGCTGGTTGAAATTGTGGATTCAAATGGTGTCCTCTTGTCAGTGGTATTCCCCCAAACAAACACCGGATCGAACAACGGCGATGGTTCTGACGATGACGGATCTGATGACGGTGGTTCAGGGGACGACGGATCAGGTGATGATGGCTCGGGCGATGACGATGACGAGGTGAATCTCAAGCGCGCTTTCGACAACACAGGCGTTGATTCAGATGCCAACGGGGAGTTCGAGTTTACGATCGATAACGAAGGCCGCAAGGCTAAGCTTGAACTGGACGATTTGGATAACGGCGTCTATCAATTCGCTGTCGACGGTGAATTGATCACTCAAGTTACGATCAGCGATGAGTCTGCAGAAGTGCGGTTCTCCGACCCGCAAGAAGACGATGATCAGCTACTCAACTTTGATCCTCGGGGAAAACTGTTGACGGTTGCCCAGGACGGCATCACTTACCTGACGTTACAGTTCCCGAATTGATAGGTGGTGTCTTGCAGGCTGGCCGGGAATTTCCCGGCCAGCTTTTTGGTTTAGTAGCGAGGCGGGCTTGCTGCGCGCTAGAACCACAACGAAACTATTTGTTTGTAAGGTCTAACATTGGGAGCGGAAACTTGTCGCTCATTGCCGCGCGCGGCAACTCAATTTGAACGGGCGAGGGCGATTGAACAATGCAAGTCAACGACTTTTTTGGCGACCGATGAAACCGGCCCATCCTCTTTCTACGATCTCTACACCGATTGTGTTTTTCGCGATGCTGGCTGCCGTTTTATCCGGTTGCCAATCAAAACCAGAAGATGATTCTGAGCAGATATATCGGCATTCGTTACCGGGGGCAGCGCAGGACCTCGACCCATTGCACGCCACCAGCCGCTACAACGGCTTCCTGATTCAGAACATATTTGAAACGCTTTACCGATATCAATATCTTGCGCGTCCCTATCAGCTGAAGCCCGAGCTCGCGCTGGGTATGCCCAGGTTCAGTGCTGATGGCCTTACCGCCACAATCACTATTGCGCCGGGTCACTACTACTCAGATCATCCTTCGTTCACCAATGGAAAAGGACGGGAGGTGACCGCTGCCGACGTAGCGTTTTCCTTGAGACGGCATTTTGATCAGGCGCTGCGTTCTGAAGGCCGATGGCTGTGGCGAGACGGATTGCAGGAATTTGACCCGGACAATGAATGCGCTCCGATATGCGCGCAAGGCGATGAGGTGGTGTTTAGCTTTCGTCGGCCGTTTCATAACTTGGCAGCCACGCTTGCGACCCCTTTTTCCGCCATTGTTCCGCAGGAAGTGGTGATAGCTGAGGGGATGAACTTTTCCCGTGCGCCGGTGGGATCGGGGCCCTACACACTTGAACGGCTGGATGAATTTTCCGCCGTGTTGTCGGCAAATCCTAACTATCACCGGCCATCTTTTGACCTTGCTGGTGAAGGGTACAGTCCTAAACAACATCCTGAGGACATCAAACAGCTCTCTGGCAGGGCGCTACCGCTAATGCAGCGGGTGGAGGTGGCCTTTATCGCTGATGATGCAGCACGCATGATTGCCTTTGACGGCGCAGGAATGCTCGACCTAATTCGACTGGGAGCCGGCCAGGTGGGTGGTGTCGTTGAGTCGGTTGTGCAACCTCAAGGGCCTCCAGTTCACCGGCTAAAAACGCCACTGAAGGACCGTTACCGAATGACAGTTGCGCCCGAGCTGGGATTTCTTCGAATGGATCTCAGCATGAGCGACCCCTCTATCGGCCACAGTGATGATCCAAAAACCAGCCTGCGAAACAGGCGACTTCGTTGTGCCATTTTATCTACCGATAGCTGGCAGCGACGCAGCGCGCAATTATATGCCGGGATGGGGCAAGCATTTTCCGGGATTATCCCGCCAGCTGCTGGAGGATCCAATAGCTATACCCAACCGGTGAACCAGTCGTTTGATGGCTACTTTCCTATGCTGCGATATGGCGCGGCAGCCGGGCTTCGGGGTCAACAGGAATATGATTACTTTAAGACTCAGCTAGTTCAGGCCGGTTATCCAGCCAGTCAAATCGAATTTCTCAATTTCGCCAAACTGGGCGACCTTATCAGTGCAATTGGCGACGGAAAAGTGAACGTATTCGTCTTTGGGTGGGCAATGGATTTTCCAGACCCTATGAATAACTTTCAGTTGTTTTACGGACCTAACCGATTGCCTGGCGCAAATTTTTCCGGCTTTGATGATTCAACATTCAATCAGCTTTTTGCGCAGGCCGAACACACTAGTGACAAAACAAAAAAGGAAGAATTGATGGCTGGGATGTCGGAGCGATTGCTCCAAGAGTGTGTGACGCTTTCAGGAATGTCCCGCCAAAGTATTTTCCTGACTCAGAAAAATGTTGTCGGCGTGCCAGACAACGGTCCGGTAAATGGCGTTGTCGTAAGGTTTATGGAAAAGGGAAAGAGTGAGAATTAGAATGCCGGGGTGGAGCGGGCGAGTATGACTGCATGGTCATTTGATTGAATAAAACAACAGAATCGGCAACTGGACGAATTGAACTACGCTCGCCCGGCTAAGTTGATCTAAACCTCTCTCGACACCTCATCTGAAATCAAGCAATCGCGTGCCAACAAGCAATTAGCGCGAACGTCAGAAACATCAATCCGCTTCCCCGACGGACCCAATGAACTGGTACCCGCTGTAACACCGTTCGGCCAGCCCAAACGCCCAGCGAGGACACTGTGACCAACCCCATAGTTGCTCCTAGCCAAACCTGTAAATGCGGCAAGCTGCCCGCCAAGGCGGCCACCGAAATTTGCGTTTTGTCTCCGAATTCGGCCACCAAAATCAAGAACAAGGTCGCAAAGAAGAGATTGGCCACTGAGTTGTTCATTTCGTCCTCAGGCTCGGATTTGTTGCCGCTCAGTAGGGCATGAACACCGAAAAGACCAAATAGTACGGCCGCCACACCAGACATAGCGCGGTCCGGCATCCAAGCCGCAACAACGGCGCCGAACATGACCGCTAGAAGGTTTAGCACTGCAAAGGCGGTCGCTGCGCCCATCAATATTGGCAAAGGGCGGTGACGCGTGGCAAGAGTCATACACACGAGTTGGCTCTTGTCGCCTATTTCCGCCAATGCGATCAGAGCAAAGCTCGACGATGTGACGATGAATTCTTCAGGTAGATTCACTTGGCGGAAGATTTCTTTGTGTTTTGCTCTTTCGGAAACGAAAAACGCCTCCACGATACAGGCAGGTGACCCAGTGGCTGAAGGTCGCACTGCGGAAACACCCCAACATTAGTTGCCACTGGACAATCGCCTCGGATAGTGCCGGACTCTTTCAGTCTGGCAAGGCACTGACTCGTCCTACCAGCCCAGTACTAGCCTATCTGCCGACGGCCCGAATTGCTGTAGTAAATTCTACAGGGTATCGCTGGCTAAACGCAGCGCGAGCGGAGTCATGACAAACCTTGCGTCCGAAGGTCAAAATTAGGGAATCGGAGTTGTCTTCCAGATCGCAAAGTGATGGTAGTTGCCCTTTGAAAACCGCCTGGCGAACGCCGGGAGCCAGAATCGGATTGGCTCCGGTTTGATGCCAATGCCATAAAAGGTAGGTGGGTTCGAACAACAGTCGGCTGCGATTCCAGTTTTCGGGTACAGCAGCCAATGCCTTCCGGGTGATCAGTCGCGGTACATGTAACACCGGGTTGGGGGCGTAGACATTCTGACAGCGAAAGAACGACAAGGTGTCCCATAGCCAGGTGTGCCATTTGGTGAGTTCTTTGTTCGGGCGCCTGCGTTGACGTCGAGCGATCAGCGGTCTGGCAAAGGTGGTTTCTGGGTCGTCGACGGATCTCAAAAGAACCATGTCATCGTGCCACCAAATCCATTCGGGGAAATGTTGGCTAAATACCGTTTGGTGTTCCCATAGACGCAAAACTTTATTGGCTCTTGGGCTGTGAGACCAATCGGTAATCGGTTGAATCTGATTGCTGTGCAGCCAGGGCAATGGCGGGAGGTGGGCTTTTTCGGTTAGCAAAGCAATCGGCCAGTCTCCTAGGTGGTGACGGATCGAGGCCACCACAACGGGTAGATAGTCATTGGCTTTCGGTCGGTAACTAATGGCTATTGGGGGTCTGGTTTCTGTTGGGTTCATTAGGTTTGATCGCTCATTGTTCTGACCGGTATCTTGCGGGTTTTTCTTCGCGAAAATTTGCTATCGAAGCCAGTCATTTATCTTCGATTCAAGTTTCGGTTTGCGCAAGTGGACCGGGTGGTGATGATTCTAGTTCGCGGGAAAGCGATGGACGCCGTTGCAACGACGTGCATCGCTGCGTGGCTTATCCGATATCGTCGCTGGAATCGTCGGAGTCATCGGAGTCATCGGAGTCATCGGAGTCATCGGAGTCATCGGAGTCATCGGAGTCATCGGAGTCATCGGAGTCATCGGAGTCATCGGAGTCATCGGAGTCATCGGAGTCAT
>JBGCET010000069.1:0-20324 GCA_045106555.1 Lysobacterales bacterium
TGCTGCCCGGCCTGCATAGCGCCACAGCCATCGCCCTGGCGGTAACCGTGCTGGCGGCAACAGAACTCTGGTGGTTTATTGGCCGAACCAACCGGGAGCTCAGTCGATTTCTAAACGCTGCCCGCTACGCCGACTATTCCCAGCGTTTCCAGCTTGAGGACATCGGCACCGGTTTTGGTGAACTTGCTCAGACCTTCAGCGATATTCTCGATCGCATCTTTGTTCAACGTGATCATCGACAATCTGAATTACGCCGCCTGCGAGCACTGATTGAACACATTCCCGTGCCGCTGATGACACTACATACCGACAACCAAATCACCCTGCAGAACAACGCGGCAAGACGGTTGTTTGATGCCGCTCACGTCACCCGCGCGCAGGACCTGGATCAGTTCGGGCCATCGTTCAGACAAGCGGTTACGCACTCAGTGCCAGGCCGGAGAGAACTGGTGTCCTTTACCGTTGACGGTGTGGACTATCGACTGACGCTGGCAGCCACTGAGGTCGCCGTTGCCGGGGACGCACAGCGACTGATTTCCCTGCAGGACATTCAAAGTGAGCTGGACACCAATCAGACCGAAGCCTGGCAGGACTTGGTGAATGTGCTGACCCACGAAATTACCAACTCGGTCACCCCCATCAGCTCTCTTGCCGGCACCGCCAACATGCTGGTCGCTGACCTGCTAACAAAGGTGGAACCCAGTTCCGAGCTGCATGAAGACCTGATCGACCTACGCGATGCGGTGGCCACGATGGAGCGTCGGTCCGATAGTCTGGTGAAGTTTGTCGAAAGCTACCGCGAAGTATCTCGGCTAGCGCCCGCGCAGAAAAAGCGCGTTAAGGTGAGCGACGTATTTGATGCGGTGGTTCCTCTCGCAATGGCCGAGGCTGGCTCAGAAGCGGCGGAGATTCAGGTGTCTATCGATCCCCCAGGATTAATGATGGAGGCCGATCGAGATCTGTTAGAACCGGTGCTGTTAAATCTCCTGCGCAACGCCCGGCAGGCGACGGCCAAAGCAAGTGACTCAACGCAAACTCAAAAAAAAGAAACACTCATTCGCCTTAGTGGTTTCCTTAATCGAAGGGGCAACGCCGCCATTGAAGTAGCGGATAACGGCCCGGGCGTACCCGCCGACCTGGCGCAAAAGGTATTTGTGCCCTTTTTCACCACCCGCACCGACGGCTCTGGCGTTGGGCTAGCCCTGGCGCGCCAAGTTATGACGGCCCACGGCGGGTTTATTCAGTTGGCAGCCGCACAGGAAGGCGGGGCGTCGTTTACGTTGACGTTCTGAATCGGAGCAATAACGCGTTAGCCGAGATGGCCAGATTTAGTATTGACAGCCAAAATCCAACGTTATAACTTCAATTATAATTAAAGCATTGACGGGCAATCACCGTGGTTAAACTCAAGATCAGAGCCGTTGGTTCATCTGCCGGCGTCATATTGCCGAAAGAGGCGCTCGCCCATTTAGGCGTACGGGAAGGCGACGAACTGTATCTTGTTGAAGGGCCGGATGGATACACAGTGACGCCTTACGACCCAGACTTTGAAAAACAGATCGAGAGTGCGCGCAAGGGCATGGACGCCTACAGAAATACGCTCCGAGAACTGGCTAAATGAACGAACCGGTCTGGCTTCTAAAGCCAGCCGTCATTGCCGCCCACGGTATGTTGATCGATCGCTTCGGCGGCCTGGATGGAATACGCGACGAAGGGCTCGTTGACTCTGCTCTCGCCCGGCCCGCCCACTATTATCAGTATAAAAATTGCACCCAGGTGCCCCAGCTCGCCGCGGCTTACGCCGCCGGAATCATTCGCAATCACCCGTTTGTCGACGGCAACAAACGAACCGGATTCATCACTGCCTATATGTTTCTGGACCTGAATGGATTTGCACTGCGTGCTGACGAGCTTAGCGCCACTGAGATGACCCAATCGCTGGCCGCCTCCATCGTTAGCGAGAAAGAGTATGCCAACTGGCTGGAGAAAAACCTTGGATGAATTCCCTTTGGACAAGAGCCAGGATGACAATGCCTAATCTTAAGTTATTAACATTTGTGATGTTCTTTGTGTCCCTGGGTAGCATGAGCGAACCAACTCTTGGCGAAGAATCTGAACCGATCCAACGCTCAGACGAAGATCTCGAGGCGGCTTTGGTGAAAAGGCAGTTTATCGACGGTCAATATGGTCAGATTCATTTGCGCATAGCAAAACCACCGTCAGCCACCCATCGGCCCCTGGTGTGTTTGCATATGAGCCCCAAGTCTGGCCGGATATTTGCGCGTTTTCTGGCTGCCGCTGCCACTGATCGAGTGGTTGTTGCGCCGGATTATCCCGGATTCGGGGAATCCGATCCGCCGCCGGCCTCCCCCGCGGTAACCATTGAAGATTATGCCGCCAGCGTTTGGCAGGTAGTTGATACGCTGAATCTGGGTCAAGTCGACCTGCTGGGATACCACACTGGGTCGGAGGTTGCCGCCGAAGCGGCGCGGCAGAGACCCAAACAAGTCGGCAGCATAGTAATGATTTCCGCGCCCGTGTTTACCCCGGAAGAACTGGCGGACATCAAACACACCTACCAGCGGATTCCTCTCGACGAAGCCGGCACGCGGTTTGAGAAGATGTGGGCATCAGTGATGTTCCACCGCGGCCCGGGCATGACGCTGGAAATGGCCGCCGCTTCGTTTGCTGAGAACCTGCGCGCCGGAGAAAACTACGAGTGGGGACACCATGCAGCCTTTGCGTACGCGCCGCGTTATCCGAAGGTTGTGGCCAGCCTACCCCATCGAATCACGGTGATTAACCCTGGCGATGATCTAGTAGAAATGACACCCCGAATCATCCCCCATCTTGCCAATGGTACGGTGGTCAATCACCCGGAATGGGGCCATGGATTTCTCGATGCCTTTACCGACGATGCGGTGGCGGAAATCAAGTCGGCACTGGATTAGCGAGGCAGTACCGCCACAGTCACCAACGTTTCGCCTTCTCGTACCGGTGGTGCTTCAAGGCGAATTAATAGCAGGCCATCCACCGGCGATTGAGCCTCGAAGACCACCTGGCCGTGCCAGTCGGTCACCTGGCCCAATATCTGACCTTTGCGCACGATTTCGCCGGCATCAACCCTTGGAACCCAAGAGCCATCGACGGGCGATTTAACCGACTCGCGCTGCTGAACCAAAATTGGATTGGGTAATGGATCGAAACGTTCCGTTGTCATGCCGAGGTGGGCCATCACCCGTCGCACGCCGGTGGTAATTTGCGCAATGGCATTCGTGTTGTAGAGCCCCATCCCGCCGGCCTCAACGTCGATCGAAGGAATGCCCTGGGCAACGGCCGCAGAGCCGGCCCAGATGGCCAGCTTCGAATCCGTTAGCTCCCACTGAAACTCCACAATGTGGGGGATGCCAAAGGCCATCGCCATGGCTCGGGAACGCTCCACGACCTCTGCATTACCCGCCCGGGCGTAGTAGCCCGTCCAGGAAGGCAACAGTTGTTCGTTGCCATCGCCCGAATGAAGGTCCATTACCGCGTCTGCCAAAGGAAAAAGCTCCTGGGCAATGGTGTAGGCCAGTCGTTCGGACAAGCTACCCTGCGGATTGCCGGGGAACAGCCGATTAAGGTTTTTCTGATCCACGGGACTCACGTAAATGGTCCGCCCGAGGTAGGCCGGAAGGTTAGCCATGTGAACCAAAATGAGTGAACCGGAAAGTGACTTCGCTTCCACTTCCTGAGCCAGTCGCTGGGTCGCAATGATTGGTGAGTATTCGGAGCCGTGTATGCCAGCCAGCGCCAATAATGTGGGACCCGGATTTGGCCCAACAATAACCGTCAATGGAATTACCGTGTTCAGATCCGCCCCACCGACCGAGAGATCAAGGTGGGACTTTCCTGGCGCCGACAGCGCAATGCGCACATCTTCCAAGGTATGTGCAGAAAGCGGCGACAGGCAAACCCAAATGAGCAAACCACAGGCGAAGCCTGTCATGCCGTCTTATTTCCACTGCAGGGCACAAAGTCGGGAATGGCAGCTTTGGCATCGTCGTCAAATTCCCGCTCGCCGAATAGCATCGAGTAATAGTAGTCGCGAAGCTCTGTGTGGAATGTGCGCACACAGGTTTCATAGCGGCGAAATCCGGCCAAGTCGGTTTCCGCAGTTCGATTCATCCAGCGTTCTGCCAATAGCGGTGGGGAGAGTATCGACAGGTAAGACATCATGCGGTCCCGCTCAGCGATCCCTTCTCGCAATCGTTGTGACTGGTCTTCCACCGTTTGGTCGCCCACCTGCTGAAAGGCGTAGTACCACTTCCATTCAAATGGCCTGCTCACCGTTTTGGCCGCCGCCCACTGTGGATGACGCGCCATGAACGGTTCCATGGTGCTTTCTTTGGGCAAATCCCAGGCGTCGTTCACCGCTTCGCGTTGGGTCAGCAGCAGCTCGCCTCCCTGAGGCACTTCCACCAGGCTTCGGGCCAGCAGTTGTCCTCCCGCCGGCAGCAGGACGGCCAGGGCTAACCACACGCCGAGCAGGCAAACCGCGCAGGTTGGTCCCGCGCTGATCCGACCGACCACCGCACGGCACACAGCCAGCCAGAACAGCATGCTGAATGCGGTAGCGCTCAGCACTGCGAGAATTTCGGTCGCAGACGCGCCTTCAATAATTGCCACTGGAACAAACGGAATGACAACAACGCCCCAAAGCATGAGGCCTCGCAGAAGGGCGCGAAGGGTGAATAAACGCTGGCCTTCCGCTGCGGTTACACACAAAAGATCGTGACGCGCAGCCCTGCGCTCCCCTGCCTCAATGTCATGCAGCAGGAATATCAGCAGCAGCGGCATTAGCACCGCTGCAATGAAGGCATAGTCCAGCCGTCCGTTGAGGCTGAGTTCCGGGTTCCCTACGTCGGCCTCGTAGATCTGGCCCTCTAGCGCCAGCATGCGAATTCGGTGCCGGAACGGCAACGAATCCCGGGTCCCCACTGCGGCGAATGCCAGCGACGACGGTGGATCGTAGGTCAGGTGAAACGCGTCGTAGCCCATACCACCAACATCACCACTGGCCGCAACAACATGGGCTCGCTCGTCACTGGTGGTTTGGCGCAGCTGCTTAAGAAGCTGGCGCTCCTCATTCACCGATTGATGACCAACAACAACCGAAGCCACGGATGCGCAGAACGCCAGCAATAGTGTGAACAACACCGCACGATCTCGCAGCGCAAAGCCAAACTCCCGCCGCACCATCGACACCTCAGCTCACCTCACCACCGCGTCTGGAAAGCAGACCCGGCGCGGCAGCGGCCAACAAAAAAACCAGCAATAACAGAAAAAAGGGCGCGCCCCGGGCCCAGCGCTCATTCAGCGTGTCGGCCTCCAGCTCGAAGGCTTTCAGTCGCGACCAGTTTGCCGCGCTGAGTCGGGTGCGACGTTCTGAGTCCGCATCGCTGCTGCGGCGCATATCATCTTCATACGTCATTTCGGTCTGATGCAGACGGTTCAGGTCTTGAACAAACTCAAAGCGTGCTTGTTCTGCCTGGCGCAAGAATTTGTGGCGGTGAGCCAGATCCGTGCCGGCTATGGAGGTAGAGAATGCCTGAATGGCGAGCATTGGGGAGGCGATGCTCGACCAGCGCAACGCCCTGGATTGGCGAGATTCCTGCTGCGCGTAGACTTGCGCAAACTCGTCCATCAGCTTGGACTGCTCCGCTTCCGAGGCCTCGGCCACCACGCCGCGGATATTTACTGGCAAATCCTCGACGTGGTCAACCCCATGTTTTACCAGCAGGTTGGCCCGCAGCCGCTCGAATGCCGGATCTGCCGCGTTATGCCCATCTCCCAGGTTGCGCATGGCAATCGTCATCGCCAGATCCGACTCGATCTTGCTTGGCATGGGCACCAGCGCCTGGGCTGAGGTTGCGGCAAGGCGCGGAACGGCGATGCAGACCACCAGCCACAAGGCCAGCAGCGCTATCAGCGATGAGGAAGACGCCCGACTTCGGTCGGACACGCTCACCACCAGGCATGCCCAGATCATTAGGTACACCGCGTAGCCGCCAAGCAGCGTTAGCCCAGCCACCAAATCGCCTGGCGCCAGCGCAAGTGCAATTACCAGGGGCAGCAACGCAATACCAACTAGACTCGCCAGGGCAAGGGTCTTACCAAACCAAATTTGGCGACGACTCACCGGCACCGTAAGCAATAACAACTCGGTTTGCCCTTCCCTTTCTCGAGCGACTGATGCAAAACCCGCCACAATGATCATCAGGGGAACCAGAACCTGATACACCGTAGCGGGAGACAGGTTGGCAAATGAGCCGCCGTGAGGACCGCTATAGGCCGGCGAAAACGTGGCAGAGTTTTGCCGGTGTCCTTCCAAGAACACCGCAGCGCCAGTGAACTGATCCACGCCTGGGTCAATCAACGCCAGCGGTGGTGGCGTACGAAACACATAGTGACCGTAATGGACCATGCGATGCGGATGGCGATCTGGCTGGCCTGCAAATGTGGACTCAGCGGCAGCTTGTAGCTCAACGCGGGCGCTTCGCTCCTTGGCGATATCCCGCCAGGTGACCAGGGCCGATGCGACAGTCAGCGCGAGCATTACCACAGCGACTGCGGCAGCCAATCTTGAGCGCGACCAGTAGCGCCATTCTTCCGAAGCAATCCAAAGCGCCTGGTTCATCAGGCATGAGACCGGGCAAACGCCCGGTGCAGCTCTTCGGCGTCAATGCGGGCGTCAGCGGGCGCCTCAAAAAGGCCGACCAATTCTCCCCGGCGCAGCAGCCCTACTCGCTGGGCGACCTGGCAGGCTCCGTAAACGTCATGAGTCACCATCACCACCGTAGTGCCACTAGCGGCCAGTCCAGAAATTAGATGGTTAAACTCATCAATGGCTACCGGGTCCAGACCTGAGGTGGGTTCATCCAGCAACAGCAACGGCACGCCGCGCAGGAGTGCCAGCGCAATGGCTACCTTCTGGCGCATGCCTTTGGAATAACTCTCAAGACGACGATCACGGGACTCATCGGGGAGGCTAACTTGGTCCAGTGCAGCGGCAATATCAACTTTTGAGCGCGGTTGACGGGCTAGCTGAAGGAAGTAGCCAACGTTTTCCCATGCGTTCAGGTGAGGGTAAAGACTGGCCGTCTCGGGAAGGTAAGCCACCTTACTTCGCAACTTAGCCACATCATTCTGGACGGACTGGCCAAAGGCCAAGGCCTTGCCTTGCACAGGCGTGATAAGCCCCAGAAACGTAAGCAACGTGGTGGATTTGCCCGCTCCGTTACCGCCAAGCAGCGCAAAAATTTCGCCGGGCTTGGCCGCAAAACTCACGTTGGACAGGACTTGTCTTCCGCCGCGCTCAACGGTTAATGACTGGGCTTCTAGAACAGGCGACATACTCAAGGCCGCCCCCTGGCGTGGCCGGCAAACACTCGTAGACTCACTCGCTATCGTTGCTGGCGCACTGTCCGCAAAGCCCGGCAATTTCAATTACCGCGTTGGCCGGTTGAAACCCGTGTTTCCCGGCAATCTGGCTAAGCAGTTTTCCCAGCTGGGACGAATCGAACTCGTCGATATGACCGCAGTCTGAGCAGAGCAGATACTGACCTTCGTGAGTCTCTTCAGGGTGGTGGCAGGTGAAGTACGACTGGGTGGTTTCCAGCCGGTGGACCAGCCCAACGCGAATCAGGAAATCCAGGTGGCGGTACACAGTCAATGGGGCAATCTTACGATCCGTCTTGCGCTCCATACGAGCAATCAGGTCGTAGGCTGATAACGCCTGTTTGCTAGACAGCAGCTCGGCGTAGGCCGACAGACGTGCCGGCGTCAGGCGTTCGCCGCGCTCAGCACACCGATCCTCCGCAATCTTTCGCCATTTTGCCGACAGGTTAGGCGTCGGCTTCAGGTGTTTGCCCAAAGTCGCAGTCCTCTTGTTCGTTTTTGCCGCTGAAGTGTAACTCACGATTGTCCTAAATAGTTTTAATCATGGAATATTGGCCGCTCGCATTGAGCCAGCGATGTAGGTGTGCCCCGCCGACCAGAGTCGCGCCCACGATGCTCAGCCAGAGCTCATAGGCCTCAAGGTTGGCCACAAACGCTGCGGCCAGGAGTAACGTCAAGCCGCTCAAAGCAACTAGTACAAAAGTCAGGTTGCCGCCCTCATTCCAGCCGCCAATGATCACCCGCAGAGACATGGGTGCAGCTAGCAGAACCAATACCTTGTGCAACCATTCGGCCTCAGCGGCGACTGCCGCTGCCGGTATCAGTGTGGCCAAAATGGGAAGCGCTGCGCAGTGAAGTATGCACAATCCAGAGAGGCTGACGGCGCAAAGGTCTAGATTGCTGCGGGAGGCGGGATCAACTTTCATATTGATATGTTATAACATATTTGAAATAACATGTACCCTGAACAACGCAAACGGAGTTTAATTGAGGTTATTGCTCGTCAAACCCATTTGTCGATTGCTTGTACTGGTCAGCCTGGCAGCCATCTCGACTGCCACCCCTCCTTTATCCCCTTACCGTTGTCGACTATGCGAGCAACAAGGATGGCGCGTTGCGCAAGCTGTCGGGCTTATATTGGGCAGAAAAAATGCATCCCGACACAGCCATTATGCGGCTCCACGGCAGGCCGATGAGCGGGTGGAAGCATTGGAGACCTTAGAACTGGCTGCCAAACTCAGCGATCTGAGGCGAACACCATCGCTGAGACTCTATGCGGGCGGCTCCCACAACCTCATTGAACATCGCCACGAGGTTAGGGCTGAAATGGATGCTTGGTCGTCGAGCCATCTGCTAGATCCGTGAGAGATCCTTCGAGGTGTTGTCCATGGCTGTTCAATCAGGAGCAGCGACCATTCGCTGCCCCTGAACGGTTAGGCTAGAAGGAATACGATGCCGTCAGACGCCAGCGACGTGGAGCGCCGGGCTCAACCCAGACGTCGGCAAACGAGTTGGTGTAAAACTCCTCGTCAAACAGGTTATCCAGATCCACGCGGATCGACAGGTTTTCGATGGGCTCAATTTGCCCAAACAAGCGCGCGGTTGTGTAGCTTGGCAGGAAGAAATCAAAGCCAGTCCAGCCCAGACGCTCGTCGGTGTAGAGCACACCACCGCCTAACTGAGCGGGCATGCTGCCAATCTGGAAGCTCTTGCTGGCCTGAATATTGATTTGGTGTTCCGGCGCATTGATCAGCGGATCACCGGCTTCAATAAGCGCGCCGAAGTCTGCATCCGGGTTGCTGTTGGTGAACTCGGCATCGGTGTAAGCGTAGGAGAACCACAGGTTGATGCCGTTGTCCGTCGACAGATTGGCATCTAGCTCAATACCCTTGCTGCGCGCTTCGCCGGCAGAGCGTGAGAAAAATCCTGCGGCAACCGCTTCCGGGCGGTCGTCGTTAACCAGGATGTTGCTTTGATCCACCTGGAAGGCGGTAACGGTGACCGAGCCGGAAATATTCTCAAAGAAGTTCGCGAGATCTGCCTTAAAACCAATTTCCGCTGATTCAGTCAGGTTGGGGTCGAACTGATTGCCCTGGAAGTCAGAACCCGTTTGCTGTCGAAAGCCTTCTCCATAAGAGGCGTACAGGCTAAAGCCATCGTTCACCGCGTAAACCGCGCCAAACTGTGGCGATACGCGAGTATCTGATGAGGTCACCGTGGTTGCCGGGACGGCGCGCAGGTTGGTCAGGTCTTGAGTGAAATCGTCGTACCGCAAGCCAAGCCGGACCTGCAGTCGATCGGTGATGTTCATCTGATCCTGGATGTAAATTCCGGTGCCGTCCAGCTCTTCCGAGCGGTTGGTGTTGGGCCCCGGGATGGGCTGAGCGAACTGTCCGTAGACTGGATTGAACACGTCAAGAAACAGATATTCTGCTGGGTCCAGCGTGTTGATATCCGTGTCTGCGCCGAAAAATCCGGGACGAAAACGAAGGATAAAAAGATCGTTCTCAAAACGATCGTAGTCTGCGCCCACCAGTAGCCTATGACTCACCGAGCCGGTATCAAAAGCGCCGGCTAGTTCTGCGCGCAGAACGGTGTACTCCGACTCAAAGTCTCGAAAGCGGAAGAACCTAGACAACGTTTGGCCGTCCAGGAAATACGTTTGTCGACCGCCAAAATTGGTCTCCGAAGCGTTACCTTCGAACGAGGTATCCCGATATCCCAGCCCGCCTAGCAGACTCCAGTTGTCCGACAGATTGTGTTGGAACTCCAACTGATGCCCCAGCACATCAGTCTCAATCGGGCCGTCACCGGGCTCACCGACAAACGTCTCACGGGGAGAAAAACCAAACTCTTCAGAAAATGCGACGCCCCGGTCAAACGGGATGTCTTGCTGGGTATATTCCAGCTCATAGGTGAGAGTCGTGTCGTCGGAAACGCGCCACGTGAAAGACGGGTAAAAACCTAATCGCTCGGTCTCCACCGTTTCCCGAAAACTCTCGGCATCCTCATAAAATCCTACAGCTCGAACGCCAAACTGATTGTCTGCACCGAAGCTGGTCTGCACATCCCCTTCGAACCGCAGCTGGTCCCATCGACCAATCGACAGTCGAACGTCACCACCGCTTTCAAACTGCGGGCGTTTGGTGACCAAATTGATGGTGCCGCCGGGCTCGCCGCGGCCAAACAACGCAGCGCGAGGCCCTTTCAGTACCTCTACCGATTCAATACCTACCAGATCTCGTGGGCCAGCAAACCCACGGCCCGCGTTAAAGCCATTGACCAAAAAGCCGCTCGGCAGGTTGATGTCGCCGGAAAAGCCGCGAATGGAAAAACTATTCCAAAGCCCGCCAAAGTTGTTCTGACGCGCAACGGATGCAGACAGATCAAGGGCATCGTTCAAATTGATGGCGCCCACCTCGCGAAGCAGCTCCAGGTCAATGGACTGCACCGCCGTTGGGTTTTCAAGATCGTCGAAGTTGCCTTGGTAGGCACGACGTTCGGCGATAACAAATACTTCCTCAATCACCTGCTCCTCATCACTCTGGGCCATGGCTGGCGCACCCGTGAGAGCCAGCGCGCTGGTAATGGCAGCGATTAGCGCTGGGTGGTTCTTTCTTACTCGATCCAATTTCACCTGAATGTCTCCGATTGGGCAGGTCAAAAATTCAATTGTAATGTTATAACATTATGGATCTGTAACGCGAGAGCTTATTGCTCCGTGTGCCCTGCCCAACCATTTTTCAGAATTTCAGCCCGTCTTGTGAATTCCCTGAGACAAATCAATCGCTTCTGCGTCTCCCTTCTGATACCGACTTAAAAGGACCTTCCATGAAGCGATCACTGGCGCTGATCAGCACGTTTTTAGTGACTTGCTCTGCAATTGGGCAACCGGCTTTTGTCGAAACTGGGCAAGATCTAGCCGGACCGTACGTACCTGAGTTCTTTACCAGTGGTGCATCCGACGTCGCCACGGCCGACATAGACGGCGATGGCGACTTAGACCTGGTGATGTCGGTCAGACTCGCGTCTCAAGAATCGAGCCTGGTATTTTTCAACGACGGATTTGGGTTTTTTACCCCGTCCACCCAGCGTGTTGGCAACGCCATCGCCGACTCGTTAGCGCTTGGAGATCTCAATGGCGATGGCAGACCAGACCTGGTTTTAGCCAATGGCATTGGCCAAGCGAACGCCAACGAGGTGTTCCTCAACAATGGCGCCGGTTTTTTCGCCCTGTCTGAGTCTCTTGAAGCCGCCCGGTCCCGGGCCGTAGTACTGGCAGATTTCTCCGGCGATGGCGTGGCAGACTTAGTATTTGCCAATGCGAGGGGAACGTTAGGGTCAGCAATTAATCAACTGTATACCAACAACGGCAACGGCAGCTTCGGTAGCCCGGTGATGCTGCCGGGCAACGCCCCTTCCTTCTCGGCCGCCGCTGGAGATCTTGATGGTGACGGCGACATGGATCTTTTTGTGGGCAACAACGGACCCAATCAGGTGCTGCTCAATACCGCTGGCGGGTTACTAGAGTCGGGCGCGGGGTATGGCGATTCGGACACCGTCGATGTCCTGCTGGACGACGTTGACAATGACGGCGACCTGGACGCCATCACCGTCAACCGGGGGCTGGCGCCGGGCGACCCTAATCGGGTCTGGCTCAATAACGGCAGCGGTGTTTTCAGTGATAGTGGTGCGGCTCTAGGCCAGGAACGCTCTTCTGGCGGCGCCCTGGCGGATGTGAATGGCGACGGCCTGCAGGACCTGTGGTTTACCCAATTTGATGAACCCGATGACATTTGGCTGAATCAAGGTGGGACCTTTATCAACGCTGGATCTAACCTTGGCCCGACGCGCTCTAGCAGCGGCGTGGCGAGCGGCGACTTTGATCGAGACGGTGACGCCGACTTTGCCGTGACGGACTTTGACCGCAATCGGGTGTGGCTCAATGCTGGCTCCAACTCAACCCCCGGGGTCAGCATTGCTCCCGTTCGTGCGGTGATCGGCGCAATGGACGTCCCCCAACTATTCGGACTGGAAGGTTTTCCTTTGGGTTTGCCGCTGCGCGTCAACAACAGTCAATCCGGCGCTGTCAGCGTGGTCTTTGATTTGACGGGGCCTGGGGGAACCACGTCAAGCGAACTGCTTGTGGCTCAACCTGGACCCGCCGTATCTATCAGCCCTATTACGCCACCCACAGGGGCCTTGCCTTTTATTGCCCAACTTAACCTTACCGATGCCAGTGACGTGCCTTTGACGTTCCCGTCCAGCGCCGACTACCAGATCCTGCGGCGCTCCGATGTATTGGGCGAGATCACTACGGGCCAAAAAGGCCTGGAACTCACCCTGCTGCGCTGTTTCGCCGCCTATCTTTGCAGAGCGTTTCAAGGGACGTCATTTCCCGTGTGCGCAGACTCCAAAGGACTTAGTGCCGGCCTGGTAGACCTTCAACAACTGCGCCGTCTGCGCGATGAAGTGATGAACCCTACCCCCGCTGGGCGCTATTACAGTGGGCTGTTTTACGGCAACTCTGTGGAACTGGTTGAAGTAGTATTTTCTCACCCTACCCTGGCTTACGACGTGGTGGAGGCCAGTCGGCTTTGGTCACCCGCTATTGATTCGGTACTCAATGGCGACGGCAGCTATGCCATCACGCCCGAGATGGGAACCATCTATCGAGAAGTCACCGAGCAACTTAAAGCCGGCGCTTCACCCCATCTACGCCAGCTGATTGAACAGGAAGACGCGCTGATTCAACCACTGTCATTTGTCGGCCAAACTGCCCAGGATTACTGGCAGGCAGTCACTACGGCGCGTACCGAGGGGCTTTTTCGCAGTGGATTTGAAGCGTTACCACAATAGCGTGGAACTGCGGCTTTCTGGCACCTACTTTCGATCGCGAATAATCGGCCACAGCAGTTGATGTTGTGCACTTACCGGCGGTAAGTTTTCGACACCAATGGAATCGGGGTAGCGCCGGGTGATCTTGGCGGTGCCAAAAAGCACATCCCAAAAAAAGAGCAGATTTCCATAGTTGCCTTTGTAATTGGTGACACCATCGTCCTTATGCTGGCCGTGGTGTGCCCAATGCGTAGAGGGCGTAGAGATGGTGCGCTCAATCACCCACATCACCGGTGACAGCCAGGGGATATCGTACAGCCGCTTGTCCCATCGAACGTCCGAGTGCGCGCCACAGATAATCAGCAGTTTGACGATCAGGTAATACGCGTAGACCTCACCCAGCCCAAGGTAAATTAGCGCGCCGGAAAACCAGATACTGGGCATCAGAAAATAATAAAAAATATTGTTGCGGTACACGATCCGAATACTCATATATTCAGCGTCGTGATGGGGGCGATGCAGCTCGTACAACCACTTCACTGAGTGCGTTACCCGATGCCACCAGTACTGGGCCATATCATCAAATACCAGCAATAGGCCGATTTGGGCGATCACTGGAATCGTTATCAAACTGTCTCTTGCCCCAGGAGCAAGCGTTGCCGCGACCAGGCCGCCTGCTAACAAGACCAGCGGTTGGGTCAGCAAAAACAGCGTTAACGAACCAACAATTTCCACCACCCCATCTTTGCGCCGCTGACCAGGCTTGTGAAGGAAGTTGGTGAAAATAAACTCTGCTGCGGCGAACGACAGAAATATCGCCAGGATTGCTAGGGTTTCTGGTCTCACGCTGTCTCACCGTAAATTGCCATCGACATTATGCCCGCAAAAAAAGTCCACATCAGCAACTTAAATACTACGTAGAATGACGCCATGCACGTGACCACCGACAACGGACTGAAATCCTCGGACGCCAGTTTGGATTTCATCGACGAGATTCTCGTTGATGAGGATTCAGGCGCGTGCAAAATCACGTTAGAAATGAGTGGGATCAAAATCGAATTTGAGGATATATACAGTGGCGACGCCAAGCTTTTTCGGCAAGACGCTCCAGGAGGTATTCGACAAGTTGCAATCGATGCCTACGACAAGGGGCGCATAATGGCGTTAGCAACGTTGTTTGCGTCAAACCCCTCCGCATTAGTTGAGTCTATCGAATGGCAGGAGGACGATGGTTCAAATTGGAGTCCAATTCCGGTCGTTATGGTTTTCTTGGTGATAGCAACAGTGATCGGTTTTCTGGCTAGCCAGCTCTGAGTGAGTTCTTGTTAGGGCTGTCGGCAAGTTCTGTTCACTGTTCCGGCTCTCGAATCCAATCAATAGGCGTCGGATAGCTACTTTGCTCAAAGTAGATCAGCCAATCGTAGCTCCGGCTCAGATCAATCTGCATCATGTCGGGTGCGTTCTCTGATCGATTTTCCGAGATATCCGTTCGAATGGACTGGAATTTGCGTAAAGGGCTCTGATGGTTGATATCAGCAGCCAAATGCTCGCGTACGTTCAACATGACGAGTGGGCTTTCCAGCTGAGAAAAAGACTTAGTCAAAGATGGTTCAGTCACCTCTTCCATCCGCCATCGTTTGAAACCGTTGTCCGAAAATGCGCCAAACTCTCCCTGATTAAAGGTGAACCCAACGGCCATGTATTGTTCGCCAAATTGCCGCGAAAGGTGATGACCGAGCACGTCATAGTTAAACAATACCGAACGCTTACTCACATGACCGTTATGGGCCCACACCACAACTCGAGACGATTCACCCAAGTGATTCATGACCCAGCGCACATTGTCTGTGGAGAAAAGATCTCTCATCGTCGTTTGTAAGTGAAACTGGTCCTGAGACACGTAGGTGGCAAACTGACGCAAGATCTCTGTAATCCTCTGGGCGGTTTGCCAGTCGTCAGCCGAGTCTTTTAATAGCGAAGCCTGGTGTGACGCTAGAGCGCTTCGAACGCCAATGTAAAGCGCCCAAATCGCTTCAACCTCATCTAGCTCATGGGGTTGGAAAGCGACGATTTTCCGCTCCTCGTCTAGAGCAGTGCGAAGCGGGTCATCCGCCGCCAACACCGGATCTAGATAACGGCTCAGCCACCTCAAATTGTGGTTGATGGCCGTCATCTCCATACCAAAGATTCGGAATGGCTTCCGCGCCTTAACATTATGGGTACGAATCGCTGCGAGCAGTGATTTGAACTCCTCAGTTCGGTAGGTAAACCAACCCGATCGTGCGATGATCGAATCAAGATCGCCGACACCCTTGGTCACATACTGATCCCAAATTTGGGCTTGCCCAAAATCCACTTCCAAAATCAGCCCATCAAACCCGGATCGCATTACCCGCTGGATAATCGCGGCCTTAAGCTCGTAACTCTCACGAGTAAAGTGAGAAACCTCACCCAACCCCAATATCCTTACGCCTTTGGATAGGCTATCGACCTGCGCTTTAAATTCTGCTGATTGGGACGTTCTAACTTTGTGCAAATATGGACCAACTTGTCCAAGCAACGGGTCGTTACCATGGGCTGGCGCAGCAAAAACAATAATAATAAAAAGTAACGATCTCATGCTTATCCTACTGTTGGGCTGACTGAAGCGGAAATACCTAACTATGGTGACAGACCGCCAGTAGATGAGCCAACTGCTGAAGCAATGAGGTTTGAACATTATTCGTCTTGATGCAAATACCGCCAGCCGCATGGGTCAGAAAAATTTGAGGCGCGATTGGATGCACTAAACACCCAACCAATCCCCTTTCAGATAAATTTCTAAACCTACCACCGTGAATTGGCCTTGCCGGGCGCGGGCAGGGTCCGCATTGTTGCAATGCAAGACCTGACCCTCGGTCTGCTATGGCACTTTACTCTGACCCCAAAATTCTGTGCTAGCAGCTCATTCAAAACCGTTGGCGAAAATGTTTTCTTCAATATCTGCAGTCACCTGTTGGGGTGCTGAGCAATTGTTGGTGTAGATCGACTCCCCGGCCACCGTATCGATGCAGGCGGCAACCCAAACGGTGCCGGAGCGTGAGGTCACTCGCAGACTCTCCGATACCGGCAAGGTCTGGCCTGGGTTAAGGCTGGCCAAAGCTACGCGGACAACTCCCGGATCGTTGTCGTCGACGATAGCGTCTTCCGACACCCGGATTACCACTTCCGTCGCGGAGGCGGCTTGAGAGCCGATGTTTGCCGCGTCTACGTTGAAGGTCACAATGCCGGTGTTGGTTGCAGCGGGTAACACATCGGCATTTTGGGCTGCCAGGTCTACCGCTGCGCTACAAGCGCTGGCACGACTCGCAGTAGCGGTGATGGGCGGGGAGGTTGCGCCTTCGTTGTCGATGGCAAATACGCCAACCTCATAGGTGCCCGGTCCGGCGCAAAACGCTTCCGTGGCTACCGACCAATCGCTGCCTGAGCCGCTCATAGGCACGGTGATTTGTTCGCCGGACGGTCGGGTTACAAACGCGCTGACCTCAACAATGGAACCGGTGCTGATAACTTCAGAAACACTCAGTACCGTGCTCGCCGATGTGAGGTTGGCTGGCAGGCTGATGTTACCAATCAACGGGTCGTCTCCCGCCAGTAAAATGCCGTTACCCAGAGAAAAGCGTCTGGCCCGAAAGCCGTCCAGGAATTCATTCACAATGCCGTTTCCAGAATCATCAAGCCCGGGGTTTTGCTGCGCGGAGCGGTACCGAACTGCACTTCGGGCAGTCTGGAATGACCCTCGCAATGAAGCCCCGTTCAGCACCTGATTCCAGAAAAAGCGCGAGAACGATATTTTTCCACCCTGTAGAAAAATGGCTTCCCGGCCTACCCCTGCACTATAGATTCCCGTGCGGTTCTTTCCGCTGGGTGGCACCAGAGAGCTGGCGAATGCGCCGGCATTGGATGCATCGATAATCACACTAACCTCACCCGGAAGATTGGCCTGGGCCGCGTCCAGTAGGCCGTCCAATGTCGCCGGAGACAGTCGGTCGGTGGCCGATAAAATCAGTTCGCCGGAGGACTCCGGGGCAATGAGATATAGCGTCAGGTCTTGGGCGTCTTGTGCGCTAAATTCCTGGATGGCTTCAGTTAACGCCTCCAGTGATGGCTCGCCGTCGCGGCCGGTTGAGCCAGCGAAGGTTAGGAAGCGTAAGGAGTCGCAGGTGACACTTGTGCAGGCCTGATCCTCGCCACCGTAACCCTGCTGCACCAAAGCTCGGTAAGCCAGTTCGCTGTTGCGACGAATGGCCGAGTTGCCTGCCCCGCTGCCAGTGCCTCCGGCAACGATGATGGCTTTGCGCTGCAATGGATTGTCCACAGTAACGGACGTAAGCGTAGCGTTAGTGGCATTACCCAGATTGTCCGTTGCGTACACCGCAATGTTGTACGTTCCCGGCACAGAGAAAACCGCCGCTGTAACAGAAAATTCATCACCGCCCATTGGTGTGAGATCAATGGTCGGAAGATCTTCAACCGGGTTATCGGGCGATGCTGGAATAAAACCAGGTGGTCGCAAGATGGCCCACACCCGTTGTACGCCGTCCGGATCCAACACCGTCGCGCTAAGCGTTGCGGTATTGCCGCTATCCACCACCTGGGGCGCAGTAAGCCCCTGAATGCTCGGGGCATCACCCTGGAGCAAAATGTCGCTGCCGATTATCTGCCCAGCGATGGCATCGAAGTCTGCTGGCTCGTTGGCGATGCCGTTGCCGTTGGCATCGACCTGAGGTGTCTGATTAGGAAAAGAGCCGGTAATCAACGTGCTTGCCGAATCGAAGGCCACACCCACTGTCTCGCCGCTTAGCACCTGGCTCCAGAAGTTCGATGAGAACGACAAAGACCCCTGGCTGACGAAATAGGCGTTCTCGTCGGCCATGGAGCTGGCGATAACCGTTCGGTTACCTGCTAACGGACCCACGAAGGACCCGGATTGGCACGCATCGTAAATGACCGTGACCGGGACACCAGGATTGGCCGCCTGATACTGGTCCAGCAGCGCATCCAGCTGGCTGCTGGTAAGCAGTTCGGTGCCGCTCATGCGAAAGGTTTGATCCCCTCCGTGGTCAACCATGTAGAGCAACAGGCTATCGGCGTTCTTCGCAAAATCACCGCTAAGCGCATCGGTCAGCGCAGCCACTGTGGCGTCGTCATCGACGTCGTCGGCGAGGCCATTTTGGTCCAGGTCCAGGTCGGTGTCGGCGGACAAATATTGAATGCGATCTTTGGTGTAGCCGCTGAAGCTTAAGACGCGCGCAGCGAAATTGGAATTGGCCTGGGTAGCGCCCCAAAGAGCGTTACCAGGGTATGGGCCGCCGCCGCTGACGATAATGGCCCGATCCTGTGAAGGTAAACCTGGCGGAGATAAAATTTGCACGCGGCTGTTGGCCAATTCCACCACGTGAAGCCGGTTTTCACCGGTAATGGCTAATCCTTCAGGGCCAAAAAAGTTTCCCGGGAAGTGGCCGCGTTGACCGATAGAAATAAACGGGTTGAGTGCGGCATCAAAGACCACCACCCGGTCTCTGAAGAAATCGGAGACAAACACCCGGCCATCGTTAGCCACGGCTACCCCGTCAGGTAGGTCCATGGTTAAGCCGTCAAATACCGGGTTCAACGCCGTCGCCTCAAGGACGCCAGCGGGCGATATTCGCTGCACTCGGCTAGTAAAGGTCGCGCCGGGGAAGTCGGTTCCCCGATCAGCCACATAGATAGAGCCATTGCCCGCCGCAATACCAAACAGGTCAGCAAACTCTTCGCTGGCTCCGGTTGCCGTGGTCCAGGTCTGCTGAAATACGCAGTCGTTGGAAAAGACATTCACCCGACTGATATCTGAGGGGTCGCTGAAGTTTTTTCTATCCAGCACATAGACGTTACCCGCAGGGTCAATCGCTAAGTCGTCGGGGCGAGTCATCGCCACGGCCGCATTGCAGCGTGCCAGGAGGTTGCCCATAGGATCGAGCTTGACCAGTTCGCCGCTGGCATCGTCGCTAACAAAAATATTGCCAGACACATCAATACCGATGCCGGCGGGTTCCAGGTTCAGTCCACCTACCTGATCAATTTCTCGCTGGAGCACACTCTGGGCGTTAAACACCTGAATGCGACGGTTCCCAAGCCTCTCGTCAGTGACATAGAAGTTGTTGAACGCGTCAACCGCAACGTTATGTGGCCGGCGAAATTGGCCGGCGCCGACTCCAGAAGACCCAAACGCATAGCGCAGGGTGCCGTCGGTGTCTCTCAGCTCAATGCGGCTGGAGTTAAAACCGGATATGACGAAACTTCCATCGTCAAATACGGCAATATCATCAATCTGGCCGGTGTTAACAGAAAATTCGGCCAGCAGTGTGCCCGTAGGCGTGAACGTCTTGACGTAGCCTGCGGCGCTGCCGGCGACAACCACATTGCCGGTGGTTTCATCGAACTTCACATCGTCGACACTGGATAGGCTGAAGGTTCCCTGCCCGGCGCCGTCAAATTGACGCAGAAAATTTCCTTCGAGGTCAAAAACCTGGATACGCTCATTGTAGGTATCGGCAATAAACACTTCGTTGCGGGGTTTGCTGACCGCCAGTCCGAAGGGCCCGTTGAAACCGGGGGCGTCCTCGCCGAAGTCTCCCGGACCGGTGCCAGTATTGCCCCATTCAGTCAGCAAGGCTCCTGTCGGGCTGTACTTGCTGACGGTGAACGCACTACTGCGCATCACATAAATATTGCCTTCAGTATCCAAATCGACAGCCACCGGATTGCCCGTCACTGCGGGGATTTCCATCAGCAAATTGCCGTCTGGATCAAACTTGACCACTTTGTCGTTAACGTTATCTAGCGCAAACACGTTGTTATCGGCGTCCAGCACCAACCCCGACAGTCGGCCGAACTCGCCGGCGCCTGAGCCCTCAGTGCCGAAACGCTGCACCAGCTGGCCATTGCGGGTGTATTTAGCCACTTGGAATGTCAGCAGGTCGGTAAAGTACAAAAACCCCTTGTCATCGATATCGATTCCACCGTTG
>JBGCET010000070.1:0-22207 GCA_045106555.1 Lysobacterales bacterium
GATACCCAGGCGAGCGGAGAACCCGGCAAAAGTGCCGCAGATTCCGGCTGTACGCCGCCTGGAGTGGCTCTGGGAGAGGGTGCGCAAGGATCCTGAGGATGGAGCAGCTACTTCGGCAGGGCGCTTGTTTTCCCTATACTCATGAATGTATTCCGTTAGTGTTTTCGTTTGGATATGCTGCCTGGCCGGATGACGGCAACAGTGCCGATGAAATTCTGATGGCAGCCTGCAAGTCCGCCCGTGCGACGACAACTGACGGTCACGTCGCCGGCGCCATTTCCAGCCATCAACCGCCAATGCTCCCATCACTCTATGATGCAATTGCACAACACGATATACAGCTTGCGTATCAACCAAGGGTCGCCGCAGGATCAGGAGAAATACTGGGATTCGAAGCCCTCGCCCGCTGGTGTCGCAACGGTGAGGTGGTGCCACCAGACGCGTTTATCCCGGTGGCCGAAAACAATGGTTTGATCGGTCAACTTGGCATATCGGTCGCAGAGACTGCCATTGCTCAGCATCAGCGTTGGCGCCAAATGGGGCTTGGCTGCGTACCAATAGCGATCAACGTGTCACCGTATCAATTTGATGATGAGAATTTCTGTCATCGGCTATTGGAAATTTGCAAAAAATATTGCACAGCGCCCCACTGTATTGAGATCGAAGTTACAGAGAGCAGCGTGCTACGGGACGAAAGCGCCACGCTTCGTCAACTGAAAGTTCTGCGTGATGCTGGAATGCGAGTCGCCCTGGACGATTTTGGAACGGGTTATTCCTCACTGTCGCACCTGCAGAAACTGGAACTTGATGCCCTGAAAATCGACCGCAGTTTCATCAGTCAGCTATCGGACCCCACCTCCGACCCGGGGCTCGTTGTCAGTATTATTGGTATCGGTATCAACCTGGGGCTTAGCGTTGTGGCTGAGGGTGTAGAGGAACTGGATCAGGCCGAGATGCTGCATGAATGGGGTTGTCACGAATTGCAAGGTTATTACTACTCTAAGCCGGTTGATGCGGCCCAAGCTGAAGTGTTGCTGACTTGCTCACGGCTCCCCGCAAAGCCGATACAGCCATCAGCAACAGGCGACAACAACTCTTGGAAATCAGAACCAGCACCGGGTGGCACAGTGATGGCTGATATTCAAAGGGTAGATCTTATTTGATGACGTTGGCGAGCCAAACCATCTAACAGCAATCAGCCTGGGACAGGCTCTAAGTCTGCATTTTCGACTGGTGGCTTTTGAGCATTGCAGGTTCATCGATCATGCCATCAAGCTCCTCGGCCGCTGCGCGGTAGTGGCGCATTCCAAGAGCAACGAAGATCAGCGCGAGAGAGCCTGCAACGATGGCCTCGATGGACATTGCATATCTGAGCATGGCGGGATCGCCAAACAAATCCGTCATTAACCCCACCGGAGGCGTTCCCAGCAGCTGACCAAAAATACCAATACACAAATAGTAAACCGCTACCCCTTGGGACTTCATTTGCCCTGGGGCAATAATGGTCAGCGATGATGGCCCTGCTGCAGCCGCCGCGGCTTGCCCTACAAATGCCAGGAACAGACTCGCGATGGTGAGCTCTATCGTTGGCATGATGGTAAACGTACTAAATCCAAGCACGGCGATAACCAGCCCCACCCAGAGCGTGCGAATGGTCGCATCGGCTCGGCCTTTGCTGATCCAGTAGTTGGTGAGACGGATTCCAAGCAGGGTGCCGATAGGCCCACCCGTAAAAAACAATATGCCGGTAGTGATACCTACCATCCGCACGTCCCAACCCCAGGTACGCTCAAAAAACGCGGCACTCCAGAACGCCAGCGACCCCAGTGTGACCACCGCAGCTGAGCCGGCAAACAGGGTTCCGAAGGCTCTCCAGCGTTTTCGCATATAACCCAGAGCCGAGCTCAGGGTCGCGCCCCCGTCACCAGCACCGCTGGACTCGATATCCCGCTTCGCCTGGTCCATGCGCTGAGGTTCACGAATGGTGAACATCATTAAAGACAACAGCAGCCCGGGCAACCCGATGACAAAAAATGCCAGTTGCCAGGTTTTCAGTTCACCCACCAGGGGTAATGAAATCGGCGGCATCTGGGCCAGTGCATAAACCACCGGCCCACCCAGAAGAAATGCCGTACCAGCGCCGGTGAAGGTGCCCGCCATAAACGTACTGATCGCTGGCGCGCGTTTGCTCCGCTCAAAATAGTCGCTGATCAATGACACGCTGCAGGGGGCAACGGCTGCCTCCCCGAGGCCCACACCCAGGCGAGCGGCAAACAGGGGCATGAAACTGCGTGCAAGCCCTGCCGCCGCCGTCATGGTGCACCAAACAGCGATTCCAGCGGCAAGAATTTTACGCCGACTGTAACGGTCGGCCATCCATCCAATAGGCACACCCACAAACACGTAAAACAGCCCGAAAGCTGGCCCCATAAACAAACCAACCTGGAAATCCGTCAATGAAAGATCAGATTTAATTTGCTGAATTAGAAGACTCGGCAGGAAGCGGTCAATGTAGGAGACCACCTGGGTCAGGGTCAGTAGCAGGACCACGTACCAGGCGTATCGGCGTGAGGCCTCATAACCACGAAAACCCTTGGTGTTTGTCACGAGTGTTCGTCCTCAATCATGGGAGTGCTGCGCGGTATCGATTTCGGACTGCAGATGTTCAAAGATCCGATCAAGAAACTGTTCCCGGCGTTGCATCCTGGCCTCTTGCGCTTCTGGGTCAAGAACAAAGCTCTCGACACTATCAGACTTAAGCACCCCGTCAGCGTCCAGCATCTTTTCCAGAGTATCCACTCGCTCACGCGTTGTTGCCAGTTCAGTCGCCAAAGCCAACAGCATATGGGTCAGTCTCTCCGCCAGCGGTTCTGCGGGGGCAAACTGCGCCCTATTCGGGTTCGCCGCGTGCCTCACCATCAGCTAGACACTCCGAACTGCGATTTGCGCGCGCAGGCGGCATACCAGCGAATGCTGGCATCTGCCTGACTGATAAACCCCAGGAAGCTATCGCGCTCCTGAAATCCGGCATCTGCCAAGGCGTGTTGAAGGTCCAGGGTGGCGTAGTCGACCCAGAATATTTCCCCGTTGTAGTGCTTATCCCAGCTGCGGTCGAAACGCATAAACGCATCAAGCTCCGCGTAGCGTATCGGTACATCTTGGTGAACGCAGACCCCGCCGGGTTTAAGCAGCCGATACGACTCCTTGAACATGGCTCTCGTCGTATCTTGGGACATCTCATGCATGGCGTTGTGGGATACCACCAGGTCAAAGCTGTCGTCAGCAAACCCGGTATCGGTGGCATCTCGCTGATGGAAGTGCACAGCCACTCCCAGAGCCTCGGCCCGAGCATGTGCGTAGCGCAACAGGCCCGGCGCCACATCCAGCGCGTGAACTTCAGCGTCGGGAAACGCTTGCGCGTAAGGGGTTGACGAAGCGCCGGCTGCGCAGGCCATATCCAACACTCGCTCGGGTTTAAAGTCGGGATATCGTCCTGCCAGAAAGCCCAACACGACTTCAGCTTTGCTCTCCTGCTCACCCACGCCCTGACCACGGGAATAAAGCATCCCGCCGCATTCATAGAGGGCGCCAGACCGGAAGTCCTGATCCGAACGCTCTAAACAGTACCCGCCGGGCTGACAGTGAATCTCTGTCTGCTTGATTGGCACCGGGATGGCAAATTCGGGATCAAGGGCCAGCGAGCCAAGGGTTTGCCCTCGACTCGTCAGCTTCTGGTAGGTGGCGGTTTGCTCGCTCTCACAGCGATCGAGCATGGTAGACATCGATGACCACATCTGGCGCTGTGCGGCGTGATTCAAGGTGCTCCAGAACTGCCAGTGCGGATTTTGCTGCATTGCTTCGGCAATGTCGTTCTCTGCTTCCGGGAGATGTCCGTGCCGGACCTGATAGTCGGGCGAGGCCTCAGCTAAAAAGAAGTCGCGATTTGCCGGACGTACCTTCTGGGAGAGCCGCCGTTTAAACGCCGCAATAAAATCCTGTCGAAGACGCTCGTCGTGACCCGGTTTTGCCAGCATTGCATGATCTGGGTTTCTAGCCACAATTCCTCCTCAATACCTCAGACTAACGTTCACCCGGCCGCCGGCGGTATTGCAGCGGCATTGCGTGCTGCCTGCAACTTGTTTTCATTGAGGTCATAAAACCACAAAAATAGCAGCTTAAACACATACGCGCCGATGGGGATCAGTGCGGTACAGGCGATAATGGCGAAAACTGCGGAGCCCGGCTGTGAGCCGGGCGGCAAGCCTTTTTGAAAATTCATCACCGATAGGAATCCACCTATCGAAATGCCCGCCAGTGCGTATGACGTTTTCTCAATAAAACTGGCGACACCGGCGTAGATGCCTTCCCGGCGTAAGCCGCTACGCAGGTAATCGTATTCCATAATATCAGGTAGCATGGATTGGGTCCCCAGCAGCGTGCCCGCAGTGGCAACGCCCAGAAGCAAACCACGCAGCGCATAGATCCACAACGGCTCAGCGCTGCTGGCCACCAGCCAGCTTGCGGCCAGAGGAATAAACATGATGGTTGACGCGACTAAGATCCAAGCCTTGCCTTTACTTTTCGAGATTTTTAGCCAGATCGGAAGGCTAATGAGCTTTCCGGTGAGCTGCATCACGCCAAACAGCGCCACGATGCTAACCGAACGTTCCAACACGTAAACGACAAAAAAGAACTGTGTAGAGATGATTGCGGCAAGCGCGAACAACCCCGCCAGCTTGATACCTAAATAGAGTAGAAACGGTTTATTGCTTGCGATAAACAGCAACTGTTCCCTGACGCTGATATTCGAGCTGATATGCATTGTCGAACGCGCATTTTTTGTACCAAAAAAACTCGCGACCATGAAAATTGCGATCAGAAATCCGGCAATGACCCCCATATTCGCGTATGCATCAGTCGATGCCTGGCCCAGGCTATCCTGCAGAAAACCCACCAGAGCAGGGGCACCAGAAATACCGGCAAAGGTGCCAATCGAGATTAAGAATACGCGATAGGACATCAATACTGATCGCTGATGATAGTCATCAATCATTTCCGCCGGCATCGCGAGATAGGGCACGTTGAATATTGTGTATCCGGTGGACAGGAATATGAGCAACCCGCCAACGATCAGCGTATGCGCCGTCGATCCATCACTGATCGGTGCTGCGAATAAGGCAGCAAAAGCAATTCCAGACACCACCCCTCCGAGCATCAGGTAGGGCCTGCGCCTTCCCCAGCGGCTTTGGGTGCGATCGCTGAGATACCCCATGAGCGGGTCTGACGCTGCATCGTATAGCTTAGACACCATCACAAGCATGCCCGCAAGTAACGGATCCACTTTCAGTATGGTGATCAGGAAAAACATGGTGGCGACGCTGAAGGTGTTGAGCAACAGAGACGCGCCCATGGTTCCCACGGCCCAGCCAGCGTAGAGCGGATTAATTCGTCGAGTAATTTCCATTGGCATGGCGAATGATTTCATGTAACGCTTTGTTCTCCTCCACAATACTATCAATCGACTCCGAGGTGTGAGATGGGCACTGATATAGAACACACCGCCAGCAGACATTTTGTATTGACACTGCGACGCCGCTGGGCAGACACCCTGTATCCCGCTCTAGTTAAGCAGTGTCGAGAACAGGTTGGTACGGAAATTGACGAGGTTACGGACGCCGACGTTCGGTCGTTGCCAGCGTACCCCTGGTTTTCCTGGCTGGAGCGGGGCTGTCAAAAAATGCTGTGGCGAGTGGTCACTGATGCGGTGCGAGCCGGCGCTCTTGAGAAACCCGATACCGATGCGCAGCAGTTGCTAGCCCTGGACGACTCGCTGCAGCTTCCCGAATGGTATACGGCCTGGGACATCCATGTGCAGCCCGGCGGCGTCTGGTCCAGTGACGAGGCGGCAGCCGTCTACGAGGCGGGGGCTAAGCTGGTCATGCTGGGAGAAAATGATGACTACGGTTTTCATCATCTGTTCACCCGTACAGCGATTCCCGATCGCCCCTATCGCAAGATCGTGGACCTTGGCTGTGGCTTCGGAAAATCGACGTGGCCTCTGAAGGAAAAATATCCAGATGCTGAGGTTCTTGGCATTGACCTTTCCGCCCCCTGTCTCAGGCTGGCGGCCTGTAAAGTTCAACAACGCGGCCTTGACGTTCACTTCCTGCAAGCGGATGGCATTAATACCGGTCTGAGTCCATCGTCCGTCGACCTGTTGACGTCAACGATGTTGGTTCATGAAATGCCTGTCGACGCACTTGAACAACTGTTAGAGGAGGCGGCACGTATTCTTGCTCCCGGCGGCACACTACGGTTCTTGGACTTTCGCCACAGTCCAGACCCGCTCAGAAACCTGTCTCTGCGCGAGCACGGCGCTCGCAACAACGAGCCGTTCCTGCCGGCCGCCATGGCCGCTGACCTCTCTGCCATGGCTTACAAAGTCGGTTTGGCCAACCCGGGCTGGCGAGCGTTCGATGAACGCAGCGAGGGCCTGCTACCCTCGTTGGACTGGCCTGAGCGCGATGAGTGGCATTTTCCCTGGGCCGTATTTGCGGCGGAAAAACCCCAAATGGAGACCCACAATGAGCATTGAGCTTCCTAAAACCCCACTCGACAATGAACGCCTGGCCAGTCTCGTAATTGAACTCGCGTCGCAACTCCATGTGGAGCGCGCCAAGCGATTGGCTCTCGAATGTGCACTCGAGGATGCAGGGACGTTGCCAAAAGATTGGGCAAAAGATTGGCAACCCGACATGCGCCATGAAGAACGATGCCAGCAGTCACTGGATAGTGCCATGGGGCGTCTAATGAAAATCATGTCGGAAGATACCAATCCAAGGACACCGCTGCGGCACGAAGCCGCAGCTTTTGAGACAAGAGGGTAAGCGCCATGTCACGAGCCTGGGTGGAGTTCATACAATCCCAAAACCTGGATTGGGAGACGTCAACACTTCCGACACTATCTGAGGGCCCCGAAATTAAACGGCTGAGCCAAGACCCGGACAACGGAGCGCTCAGCGCGTTACTGCGCTACCCCGCGGGCTATCAGGCTGCAGCAATGCCGCTGACCGCTGACGAAGAATTTCTTGTGCTCGACGGTGACCTTGAGATCGGAGGTCGCAGCTTCGGACCCTTTGCCTATGGTCACTGGCCCAGTGGCTACAACGCGGGAGCGCGCAGCAGTCAATCCGGCGCGATTGTGCTCACTTTTTTCTCCAGCCACCCTGCAGCCAGCCAGACAAGCGACTTTCGCACTGACCGTCTGGTTGAACATTGCAACGCGTTCGACGTTCCCTACACCGGCAAATTCCATCCAGAGTTTCCGCCGGGCGCGGGGCGCAAGCTGCTGTATACCGACCCGGTAACCCAGGAGGCGACCTGGATTCTCGGCACCCTCCCCATGCGTTGGGCAGAACGTTCTGAGATTCATCCTGTGGTCGAGGAAATGTACCTGCTAAGCGGAGAATCCCACGGCGACCGTGGGGTGATGCGACCCGGCGCTTATTTCTGGCGGCCCGGTGAAATCCCCCACGGGCCCTACGGAACGTTGACTGGCAATCTATACTTCTTCCGCACGAAAGACGGCGGACTGCAGACGCAATACGTGGAACCCAGGGCGCCCTTTCACTGGTGGCCAAAGTACGACCCCGTGCTGCCCGAGCCCATGAAACCATTCGGCGGTGAAGTTGATACGCTGACCCGCTGCTGGTAGCTAACCACTCAAAGGAGTAACGCGGATGTTGAACGCGCTGATGCAAAAAACCTTACCGTTCAGATTAGCGATGTGCTGCCTGCTGTTGCTGGGCGTTCATCCACTTCATGCCGCCGAGGAACCCACAGCCTGCGACTCATTGGCGGCGCATCCAGAAGACCCACACCGAATTGCCCCTGGCCAATCCAGAGCCGGCATCGACCTGCCAGTCGCCATCACCACCTGCCGCCGAGACGTTCAAACACACCCGGAAAACGGCAGGCTCCGCTATCAGCTGGCGCGGGTGCTTTTTTATTCTGGGCAGTTTGATGACGCTATGGAGGAGATGCGCCTTGCTGCCGAAGGTGGGCATGCTCAGGCGCAATTTGTGTACGGTATTTTTGTCATCAAAAAACGCCCCGGTGCGCCTACCGACGCCTGCGTCGCCGCACGAAACTGGCAGGCATCCGCAGCGGGAGGACGCCATGCCGCCTCCGTGCACTATGCGATTCAGACCCTGCGGGGCACTTTCGAGCAATGCGAGGACCCAGCGCCCGCGAAAGAGCTAACGGATTGGCTGAACGCCGCCGTCCGGTCTGCGCCCGTCGGCTATGAAGGTTATTACCAAAGGCTCTTTATCGAGGATCTCCAGTACCGATTGGCGAATTAACGCTCCATTTCACAAGCTCCGAGCCACCCGGAAGCCAAAGTAAATCATCCGTGTCTGGGCCGGATCACGGCCTCGGAACGTGAGTCGGTGGCGGTCCGGTCGGGTTATCCAGCTGCCGCCGCGAACACTGCGCCGGGCGCAGGTGCCGGAAGGGTCGGTTACTGCGGTCTGGTGATCGTCAACGACTGGATACGGCGCGACATAACAGTCTGCGGTCCACTCCCAGACATTTCCGAGCATATCGTGCAGCCCAAAGCCATTGGGCGCCAGCGCGCCGACGGTTGCCAGAGTCTGAAAACCATCACTGCAAGGAGCTTCGGTCCAACTAAACTGCAACGACGGCGCTGCGCTGCGATCGTACCAGTTGGCATACTGGCACCCTGACTCCGTATCGTTTCCCCAGGAAAAAACGCCGTCACTGTTGCCTCGGGCGGCATATTCCCACTCCGCTTCAGTGGGCAGGCGGTAATCAAATCCGCTGTGTTTGCTGAGCCACCGGGTATAGGCCACGGCGTCATCCCAAGACACACATATCACCGGTTCATTGTCGCCGTATTGAATGCCATCACCCGGCTCGCGCCAACCATGTTGGGTGGAGTTGGTCCATTCCCCATGAATCAACGTCCGGCACGCCCGCTGGGGACGATAGCCACTGACCTCCACAAAGCTTCGAAACTGCGCCAACGTAGTCTCGGTTCTGGCCATCGCAAAGGGTCGACGAAGGGTAACCGGGTGCGCTGGCCCTTCCGGCCTGCCCTCCTCTCCGCCGGAAAACCCCATCACAAAACCTCCCAGGGGGATTTCCACCATCACCGGGCAACCCTCGCAGTCTTGAAACTGAGCCATCCCGGATGCGCCGCTGGTCACGGCACAGGACAATACCGTTAGGTTGCCGGCGACCACTAAGAGACATACTAAAGCCCGTCGACTTTTTGTCACTTGCGCTGTTTTGAACATATTCCATTTTTTCCGGCAATCACTACCCATGATAACCAATCCTTGAATAATGGCATGCGCTACCGCCCACACTGACCGCGCCGCCCCTCCCCCCTGCGACCCGTTGGAATAACCTTGCTATGCTTGTTCAGGGTCGCTATGGAAATGACCTTATTGAGTAACACCTTAGGGTCACAGGAGATCTGTTGTGACACAAAACCAGACTAACGCCGCAATGAAAGATCAATGACTGACAAGCAACCTCAAGTGCTGATTGTAGGCGCCGGACCCGTTGGCTTAACGGCGGCTTTGGCGCTGGCCAGGGCGGGAATCACGGTCCGCGTGGTGGATTCTGGCGAAGACATCGATCGACGCATGCGAGCCTCCACGTTTCATCCGCCCACCCTCGATATGTTGGATCAACTCGGCCTGGGTCAGGACCTGATTAGCGTGGGAATCAAGGTTCCGCAATGGCAAATGCGCCAGCATGAATCTGGCCAATACGTCACGTTTGATTTAGGCCTCATCAGCGATCAGACCGCACACCCCTATCGGCTGCAGGTAGAGCAGCATCGCTATTGCGACCTGGCCGTAGTGGCCCTGGCAAGTTATGACGTGTCGATTGAGTTCGGCACCGGTGTTGCTAGTCTCAAACAGGATACAGGCGGCGTAGAAACGGTCCTGCACAATGGCAACCGCATTAGTGCCGGATGGGTCGTCGGCGCCGACGGCGCCGCCAGCACGGTGCGACAATCTCTTGGACTTAAATATGGTGGCATGACCTACACCCATTCTTCTGTATTGGTGTCCACAACGTTTCCGTTCCATGAACACCTGGAAGGGATAAAGAATGTCACCTACTGCTGGTCTGAACGCGGCCCCTTCAGCCTTCTGCGACTGCGCCAACTTTGGCGGGCCAGCCTGTATCCCGGCGTTGAAGATCTAACTGTTGCCGCCCAGGAATCCAGAGTTCGCGACTGGCTAGCCTATATTTGTCCGCCAGCGCGGGATGCCAGTTTGATGGATATTCATCCCTATCGAGTGCACGAACGGTGTGTCGAACAATTTGTCGTGGGCCGAGTATTGTTGGCGGGGGATGCCGCTCATCTCAACCCACCCAGCGGCGGCATGGGCATGAACGGTGGCATCCACGATGCCATGAATATGGCGGATAAACTGACTCGGGTTATTGCCGGTGAAGACCCGACGCTGTTGAAACGCTACGACCGCCAACGCCGCCACGTTGTCGCAAAACGCGTGATTCCTCAGGCATCGGCCAATCGGCAACGCATGGCCACAAAAGACCGGCCCACGCAGTTGAAGCGGCTCGCGCAACAACAACAGATGGCAAACGATCCTGCGCAGTGTCGGGCGTTTCTGTTGCGTGCATCCATGATTGATGGGCTGAGGGAGGCCGAACACATTGGATAGCCTGAGCCTGGTTGGCTTGGCTACCCCCCAGGCTAATCCCACCGTGGAACTGGAGTTCCGCGAGTTTTTTACCGGTGATGTCTGTGCCCAGGTGACTCGCCTAACCAGCGCCGCCGATACACCTGCGGAGCGCTTGCTCCACTATATGGAGCAGATCCCTACCACTTTGAATCGCTACGACACCATGCCACTGGCGGCGTTTGCGTTCGCCTGTACCGGCTCTTCTTATCTGAAAGGCGCAGAATATGAAAATGCCCTAACCGACGCCCTTGCCGACGAAAGGGGTTACCCGCTGATTACCGCAACCCAGGCGATTGAAAACGAACTGCGAATTCGTGGTGTGCGACGACTGGGCATTCTTGCCCCCTACCCCGCGGATTTGTGTCAGTCCGCCAATCAATACTGGCAGGACAAAGACTATGAGGTCGTTCTGTCCAAACGCATTGACATCGGCGCTGATACCCGCGGCATTTATGCCTTAACCAACGATATCCTGAACACTAAACTGGGTACCCTGTCGCTGAACAACATCGATGCTCTATTGCTCAGCGGTACCGGTATGCCCACCGTTGCAGCGCTTCGATCCAGCGACCTGCCCATGATCAGTAGCAACTTATGCCTGGCTGTTGAGGTGCTGCGACAACTAGGCCGCTGGGGCCTGAATGAGCCTGCCGACATCCAGCGCTTGTGTGGCAACTGAAGATACACCAGTCAGTCGAAGAGCGATTTAACGCCCGTCCTCGATGAGTTCAATGAGTTCCCCAGCCGGACCCACAGCCGTGGCCGCCCGGCCCTTTGCATAGGCATAACCGGGATAGTTGGCTGGCGGTGACAAAAAGCGAAGTTCCAGCGCGTCAAGATCGGCTACGGAAAAACTGCTGATGCTAACTCCCGGCGGCAATTCACCAGCCGTGATGGGCCTGGGTCCGGCATGCTCAGTACTGTAGCCATCAAACTCAATCAGATTGCCGTGCTCAGTTAATGGACTCAGCCCAATATCCACCAATTCATCCGGGGCCAGCCCCTGGGCCTCCTGCACTACCCGGATCGGCACCTGCCGCGCAGGGCCTGGGCGCAAATGGAATTTATCGGTATACCAGCCCAACAGCGCTTCGATGTCCGGACCAGCAACCACCATGATAAATATTCGCCCCACGTCCCCGTCTGGCAGCGGCAATGGGGACTGGTCTCGGTCGCCGGTTTCCGCGGTGAGGTAGATTAACTCCTGATCGGATCCAACCGCCTGAAACGCCACGATAGAGGGATAGCTGTTCAGGCCCTGGGGCTCACCCACAACGTTGAAGGGTGATCCGAGAAATTTTTGGCGAAGAGCTCTGGAGTTGTCAGCCACGATCTCTATGGCGTTCCAGCCCCAGGTTGTCATTGGCATAAAATCTTTAGCGCCCGGCCCTTCGACAGCCCTCAAAAATACATCAGGATTACCAACAGAACTCATTAGCACATAGTCTCGACCCGCAACCTTCGGTGCGCCCCAGCTGTGAGCCAACGCCGATGAAATTGTGCCTCGCTCCCGAACGCTATAGTCCAACCAGCGAGAATATCGCTCTTCAAACGCGGTTAGATCGGCCGTTGAAATGGTGGCCATGGCTATTGCCTGCAACTGTGGCCCTTCAGCAGTCACGTTGGTCGCCCACTTCGTTAATCAGGGGTTACCCGCTGAGGCCGATGGGTAGGCGCTGTCCCAGCAACCGCCCAAGGGTCAGGGCCGGCGTGAGCATCATGCCAGGCGCAAAGGCATTGCCAAGGGTAGCGCCGGAACCGAGAATTTCACCGGCAGCAAACAGATTGGGAATGGGCTCACCGTCACCGCGCAAAACCGCTAGATCTCGGTTGACTACAATTCCTGTAGAGGAGGTTGCAGAGTGCCCCAGATGAGTAATCGCATAAAACGGGGGCTTGAGGATTGGCAGCGGCAGGTGTTTTCTGCCTAAGGAGTCGTCTCCCGTCGATACCCCATCATTGTATTCGGCGATAGTCTGGATCAGACCTGCTTTGTCCATCCCGGCCTGCTCAGCGAGATCCTCTAATGTACTGGCTCTGCAAAACATCGGGTGCTGATTAAAGTGACTCAGCAACTCCTGTCTCGACCATTTCGGTAATCCTGGCGGTGCCGCATCGAGGATCGCCTGGTCAAAGACAATGGCATAGCGCAGCCGTTGCTGGTTGAGAACCGCCATGGAGCGCAGATACGCATCGGGCTCATCCTCGCGGATAAAACGCTGGCCCTGGTTGTTCACCCATACCTCCCAAGGCTGACGCGTTTGTGGAACCGTCTGAAATCGGGCGTAACGTTTGGCTGCAAACCCCTCCTCGGAAAGAATGGAACCCGAACCCGCACGATGCAAGTCCTGACCCCGCAACCAGCCGCCGGCAGATACCGCCAGATTCAGCCCGTCACCCAGCGCAAAAGGGTAAGAGCTACCAGCGTATGCTGGGACTCCGACCAGACGTTTAAACATGTCGGGATTCATCGAATAGCCACCGCTGGTCAACAGGACCTGCCGACCTCGGTATACCTGCTCCAGGCCGCCCAATTCCACCCGCACGCCCTCAACCGCCCCAGCATCAGACAGCAGTAAACCGGTCACTCGGGTGTTGAGCTGAGTGGCAATCTGGCCGTCGAAGTTTTCCGTCGCGAGTCTGCGTTGAATCACCGCCAGAATGGCTCGACCTGCATCTTCGCCCCACAGGTATCGCGGTACGCTATAGCCCGGCCGGCCCGGCGCATCACCTGTCACCGGATGGCCAGCCAGCGGCACAAGACCGCCGTCGAATAACCAGTTAATGGTATCGCCCGCGTTGTCTACTGTAGAGCGAATAATGTCTGGATCGGCCAACCCTCGGGTCATGCGCATGACGTCGTCATAGTGGGCATCGGGCGAGTCTTTGATACCGAGGTCGGCCTGCAGTTTGGTGCCCGCCGCGCTGATCTGGCCCGAGGCCATGTGCAGCGTTCCACCGATCTTGCTGGCGGGGTCAATCAGCAGGACCCGAGCGCCCCTTTTAGCAGCAGAATAAGCGGCTGGCAATCCCGCAGTCCCCGCCCCGACAATGATGTAATCCCAATGAACGCTGGCGGCAAGGCTCGATCGCGACGCGCATAAAGCCGTAGGTAACGCCAGGCCCGAAAAGAGAATCTGCCGTCTGTTAAATTTCACCATGAAGTAACCTGGCTGGAGAACTGATGGTCGGTCTGGTTCTCCGTTGAGTCAGCAACCAGATGGGCCGCCCTGGCACCAAGTCGGGATTTTGCTAGGTGGCGGCCACCGCAGCCGCCACAAAACAACGACGATCGCAAAGCTAGAAGTTGTAAGACGCCGTCACACCCCACTGACGTGGATCAGCCAGGGGATACTGGAACGCCCGAACGAACGCTGATGTTCGCTGGCTGTCGCCTCTGGGCAGAATATTGGCGAAATCGACAAAGCGAATCACCGTTGAAGGCGTCAAATCATCGAGCGCATTGTCGACAAACACCGATACGGTCCAGTTACCGCTCTCAATGCCCGCGCGAAGGTTCACCAGGTTCTGACTCCCACTGTGGGCAAAGTTGAAAATCTGCGCGTATTTTTTTGACGTATAGGCATAGTCCGATCGAACAAACCCAGTCCAACCATTACCCACGGGGAATTCGTAACGAGCAAATAAATTGCCTTGAAACTCTGGCGCATTGGGCGTCTGATTACCCTCCACCGAAGGATTCCCACCCGTGAACGACGCTTGCTCAGAATCGTCAAACTCATCGAACGTTGCGTCGGTCCACGCGATGCCACCGCCCACGGTCCACTGGTCGGTCAAGGCTCCTGTGAACTCCATCTCCAAGCCGTTAACCGTAGTCTTACCGGCGTTAACCACCACAGAAGCCGGGCGCCCGTCAGTCAGGAAGGCCTGGGTGGTAAGTTGCTGCTGACTCCAATCGATGGTGTACAACGCGACGTTAAAAATAAATCGTCCGTCACCAAAAACGTTCTTCGCTCCAATCTCAAAGTTGTCGGACTCCTCTTCGTCAGCAAACAAAAATTCTGGCGGCAGTAGCGGATTGGCGTTGATAAAGCCAGGCTTGTTGCCCTGCGCATAGGATCCGTACAGCATGCTGTCGTCGGTGATCTGCCAGTTGACGGTGACGCGCGGGGAAACGCTGTCGTAGCTGGTTTCAAACAGCGGCGCCGTCGGCCGAGCGGCCGGGTTCGAATTGCCTATTTCGTCTTCCGCGTAGCGCAGTTCCAGGCTACCGGTAACCCGATCGGTGAAGTCGTAGGATAAGGAACCGAACGCGGCAATGTTGTCGACCCGTGCCTCACCCTGATCAACAGTCGATCCATTCAGTCGGTCTTCGCGAAAGTCTCGTCGGCTACGGTAATAGTACACGCCGGCCAGCCACTGAAGCCGCGAGTCGGTGTTGGACTGCAACAGCAGTTCGGTAGACAGCTCTTCCCGGTCGCTGACGGCGATCCGGTTAAAGGTCCCCCCCAACGCCGTTGAATTGGCCGTTAAGTCAACGTCATAACCGTAGGTTTGGTCCGCTCCAAAGTAGCCGGTGTTGGACTTGATCGTAAAATTTGCCGTGTCGTACTCAAACTGCAGGGCGAGACGGGTGGCATCTTTGTCCATGCCGATATCCCCACCAAACAGCTCCAAGTTTTGCTCTGACGGCGGCGTTTCAGTCACTTCACCGCAGTAGTATTGTCGAGCTATGTCGAGAAAGCAGTTGTTGAAGAATCGATTTTGTAGCGTCAGCGCCGCAGCGCCATCGTCATCGCGCCCCAGCCCCAGTGTGAATCGCAGATTGAAGTTGTCATTGGGACGGTATTCGAGCGATCCATCAAAGTTCACCGAACTCTCGTCGCCAATGCGTTGGTTGTCCAATGAATTTCGGTAAAAGCCGCCGAAATCATACCAACGCAGATTGGCGGTGTAGAATAAGCGGTCTTCAATCAGCGGACCCCGAGACAGGAAGCCCACCTCATATTCGCTGTAGTCAGCCACTCGCGTGGTGAGCCGATTCTGATACTCGTTGCTGCCGCGTTTGGTAATCAGATTGATGGCGCCAGCAAATGTAGCACGACCAAACAAAGCGGCCTGGGGTCCTTTGATGACCTCCACCCGCTCTACGATGTCAAAAGGGAAAGAGAGAATGGAATCGTTGTATTGAAGCCCATCAACAAAGATCGACGCGTTGGGCTCGCCTAAAATTTGCGACATACCGCGAATAACCGGTCGGCTACCGCCCCCCTGAACGCCATATCGATTGAGCTTTTCGAAACTGAAGCCCGGAGTAAACCGGCTAACGTCAAAGACGTCATCCAGACCGCGTTCAACCAGTTGGCCGGACGTAAAGGCGGTGACGGAAATAGGAACGTCCTGAAGGTTTTCTTCAACCTTCCGCGCAGATACAACAATTTCCTCGAGCTCCTGGCTTTGCACCCCACCAGCGACAAACAGCACGGATAAAAACGAAACAAACGCAAAACGTCTCATAGCCCCTCCAAATTCTGCCAGCTTACTGTTTGTTCTAATGTTATATCTTACGGTCAATCGACGAAATTAAGGGAACCACAGATTTGTCGCTGAGGCAAGCCAGCTCGCTGCCCGACAGAACCTCACTGGCCCATAGACAAGCGATAAGCGATTGCATTCTCCGCTGGTATCTACCGCAGGCTCGACAAACGATCAAATCTGCAGCCGACCCTGCTCTAGATCAATTCAGTTCCACCCAATATCCGACCGTCAGACCAACTCTGGCCAGTAAAGGCGCAGGGGATTGTCCACCAGCAGTTTTCGTTGCAACGCTTCTGTCGGCGCGATTCGCGGAATCATGTCCACCAATTTTCCGTCGTCGGGGACTGCGTGCTGCATATTGGGATGCGGCCAGTCAGTGCCCCACAGGCACCGATCTGGGTAGTCTGCCACTAACGGCGCAACCGCATTGGCGAAGGCATCCCACGGCGGACCGGAATCGTCCAATCGGTCAGGACAGGTGGTTTTGATGTAGAGGTGATCGCGGCTATCAAGCAACGCGCGTAGAGCCCGCATGTCTGCCCCCTCTGGCCCCTGGCTTACATCCGGCCTTCCCATATGATCGATAACAATGGGAACTGCGATGGCATCCAGGAAGGGGCGTAGGTCGTCCAGAAGGTCGGCCTCGAAATACACGACAACATGCCAGCCCAGGGGCTCGATGCGCTTGGCGACTTCGAGAAATTTGTCTTTTGGTGCATTGTCGACGAGACGCTTCAGGAAATTGAATCGCACCCCGCGAATACCGCCCTCATGCATCTTGGCCAACTCGTCGCTGGTAACCTCAGGATCAACAACCGCTACCCCACGGGCCATCCCGTTTGAACGGGCGATTGCGTTCAGCGTTGCGGCGTTGTCGGTGCCATGGCAGCTGGCCTGCACAATCACGTTGCGGGTGAAACCCAATTGATCTCGCAGCGCAAACAGCATTTCCGGGGTGGCATCTTGCGGCAGGTATTTGGCTTTGGGGCTAAACGGAAACTCCGCCGCAGGGCCAAAGACATGACAATGGGCATCCACCGCGCCAGCGGGCGGCTGGTACGCTGGCGTCGACGGGCTTTGGTGCCAACTGACAATTCGTTCACTCATCCGAATATCTCTCCATCCATCAATTTTCGCGCCGTGCGCAGCATGGCTGAGCTGGTTACCGCGCCGTCGGCGTCGGTTTCCATCACGCAGGTGGTCTCGCCGCTGGCATGTTCAATGCTCAAGGTTTTTCGTGCACCGTCGGGAATCTGAGCAACCTCAGCGATTGCAGAACCTTTGATCAAACAGGCCGTAGCAACACTCACCGCACCCAACACACCGATTGACGCGTGGGCACGATGGGGAATGAAACTTCTAACCGCAACCACTCCTCCCTGTTGCGGTGGCGCGACCAGCATCATTTTCGGTACGGTCTTGGCTGACACGTCACCCAGGTTCATTCGTTCACCCACGGCCAGACGTATCGCCTCGATGCGGGCTTTGAGTTCCGCATCGCCATCCAGCGCCTCGCGAGTTTCGTAACCGGTGGCACCCACATCCTCGGCTTTCATCACGACGCAGGGCATACCGTTATCAATGAGTGTGACCGGCACGCCGTCTATCACGTCGAGCGCATTGCCAGTGGGTAACAACGCGCCGCAGGAAGAACCCGCGGTGTCGCGAAACTCCAGGGGAATGGGCGACGCCGTTCCTGGCACACCATCAATACGGGCGTCACCCTGATAGGTGACTTTTCCCTTGGGTGTCGCCACCGTAGCCACCGCTACCTGCCCGGTATTTTCCATAAAAATGGCCACCCGGGTTTCGTCTGAGTTAACCGTTACCAATTCACGTTCAATCGCGAACGGCCCAACACCGGCTAACAGGTTTCCGCAGTTTTGCTGATCAGAAACTTGAGGTGCATCCACGGACACCTGCAAAAACAGATAGTCGACATCGATCCCTGGCCGCTCTGATGGGCTGACCACTGCGACTTTGCTGGTTAAGGGGTCAGCGCCACCCATGCCATCAATCTGCCGAAGATCCGGCGAACCCATGGCACGCAATAAGAAACGATCACGTTCTTGAGTTTCCTGAGGCAAGTCTTGCTTCATGAAGTAACCGCCTTTCGACGTCCCCCCACGCATCCACATGACAGGAATGCCCTGCTCAGACATATTTCAAACCCATCTTTTCGAGCTTTTCCCGCATGCCATACAAATCCAGCCCCATCTCACCGGCTGCCAATCGTTGACGTTTGTCTTCTTCATTGGCCTCGCGTTCCTGGGCGGCCTTTAGCACCTCCGCGCCATTGTCTCGCGGCACTACACACACCCCGTCGTCGTCAGCAACAATGATGTCACCCGCATTGATGTGTGCGCCGGCGCAAACCACTGGAACATTCACTGACCCCAACGTCGCCTTGACCGTACCTTGAGCGAACACGGCTTTTGACCAGACCGGAAAGCCCATTTGGGTCAAATCACGCACATCGCGAATGCCTGCGTTAATGATCAAGCCGCGACAGCCTCGGGCCATAGCTGATGTTGCCAGCAGATCCCCAAAGTAGCCGTCTTCACAGGGTGAGGTGGGTGCAATCACCAACATATCGCCGGCCTGCAGCTGCTCAATCGCCACATGCACCATCCAGTTATCGCCGGGCGGCGCTGAAATCGTCACCGCCGACCCTGCTACTCGGGCGCCGGGATAGATTGGCCGCATGTAGCTGGCCAGCAAGCCGGTTCGCCCCTGAGATTCATGCACGGTCGCCACACCGCAGGCGCCCAGACCGTCAACAATCTCCGCAGATGCTCGTTGTACGTTTTGAACAACAACTCCAGACATGGGGCTTACCTCTTACTTTGGATAATCCGCAGAGTTCACCACGACGAGCGCGGGATTGAAATTCGGAACTGTACATTGGTCATAAGAACATGCTAATTGTCTAATGCATGGAGACAATCCAGCTTAACCTTCGTCACCTTCGCGCCATGGCTGCTATCGCGCGCCTTGGCAGCATGACAGCGGCGGCGCAGGCCATTAGTATCACTCAGCCCGCCCTCACCCAGGCGATGGCCAGACTGGAGTCTCAACTGGGTCATCAGCTGTTTCAACGTCATCCTAACGGCATGACCAATTTACCTCCGGCCGAGATCTTTACACCGCGTGTTGAAGCAGCGCTTAAGCACATTGGATCTCGGCGCGTCACTATGGCAAACCTACGCGCCATGATCGCCCTGGCAGATGCCGGCAGCTACGTGGAGGCCAGCGCTGCCACCGGGCTGGCCCAACCGTCGCTGCACCGCGCTGTAAGAGATTTATCGCTCGCATTGAAGCGCACCTTGGTTGAGCGACGGGGTAAGGGTATTACTTTGACTGAACACGGTCGGCGGACAGCCCGTGGATTCAGACTGGCGCGGGCTGAGCTCGAGTCTGGATTAAGTGAGCTGGCGTCCTTAAGCGGGCGCGAAACCGGTCGAATTTCCATCGGTGCTATGCCCTTATGTCGCGCACGCCTGTTGCCCATTGCGGTCACCGCGTTTCATCAACAACACCCGGAAGCGGAAATAGTGATTGTGGAAGGCTCATTGCGGGAACTGATTGAGCCACTGCGCGATGGCGTTATTGACGTAGTCATTGGCGCACTGCGCCCAGTGGCGCCAGCCGACGACGTCCAACAGCGAGCGTTGTTTATCGACCGACTGGTGGTACTGGGTCGTAAAGGGCACCCGCTCACAAAACTCCCCGGGAAGGTAACGATTGAGGATCTGGCACGCTTCCCGTGGACCATTTCTGCGCCAGGCACTCCGCTGCGTATTCTCTGGGAACAAATGTTCGCTGGCATTACGCCTCCTGATATCCCTGTAGAAAGCGCCTCAGTCATTGCAAATCGAGAAATTCTGCGCAAAAGCGATTTCCTGACCCTGCTCTCTCCCGACCAAGTGGCGGTAGAACTGGAAGCTGGTTGGCTGGCGAAAATTTGCGAAGCGCCGGGAAACTTAGAGCGTACCATCGGCCGCACCACTCGCACTGACTGGCGCCCCACCGCCATGCAATCAACCTTTCTTAAGATTCTGCATCGATCTGCCAAGTCAATGTCACTTAGTGAAAACTTATAGACTGTCGGGTGTTTCAATTGGCGCCATAACCCGTCATTCATTAGCCTGTTGCTATGACACTAATTATCGATTGCCACGGCCACTACACCACGGCGCCACCGGCCCATAACGAATGGCGACAAGCGCAACGAGCAGCCTATGATTCTGCCGGCTGCGCTCCAGAGTACCCAGCAATTTCCGATAACGAAATTCGCGAAACGCTGGAAGCCAATCAGCTGCGCCTGCTGCGGGAACGCGGCGCCGACATGACCATTTTCTCGCCTCGCGCCTCAGCAATGGCGCCGCATATTGGCGACGAGAACGTGGCCATTGCCTGGTCGAGAGTAAACAACGATCTTATCGCCAGGTGCGCTGAACTCTACCCGGAGCAGTTTGTACCCGTGTGCATGCTTCCCCAGTCACCGGCGGCAGATATGCAGGCCTCGGTTGACGAGCTACAGCGCTGCGTCGACTTAGGGTTTGTCGGCTGCAATTTAAATCCCGACCCGGGCGGTGGGCACTTCAAACATCCGCCGCTAACCGATCGGTTCTGGTATCCGTTCTACGAGAAAATGGTGGAGCTGGACGTACCGGCCATGATCCATGTATCGGGCAGCTGCAACCCCGGCTTACACGCAACAGGCGGTTACTACATCGCCGCTGACACCATCGCGTTTATGCAGCTGATTCAGGGGGATCTGTTTCACGACTTCCCTACCCTGCGGATGATTATTCCCCACGGCGGTGGCGCTGTGCCCTATCACTGGGGACGTTATCGCGGGCTGGCAGACATGCTGAAACAACCCGATCTCGCCACTCATGTAATGAACAACGTCTATTTCGACACCTGCGTTTATCACCAGCCTGGCGTTGATCTTCTGGCCGATGTGATAGACAACAAAAACATTCTGTTTGGCTCCGAAATGGTCGGCGCTGTGCGCGGCATCGACCCGACGACCGGCCATTACTTTGACGACACCAAACGGTATGTGGATGCGCTGGATATTTCAGATCAGGAACGTCACGCGATTTTTGAAGGGAATGCTCGGACGGTATTCCCCCGCCTGGATGAACAGCTGAAAAAGCGAGGCCTGTGATGGAAGACATTCATCAGTACCTGGCAGAGCTAGAAGACATTCCCGGCACACGAGTGTACACCGCAAAACGTGCGCGCCAGGGCTACTGGATCAATCAGTTCGCCATGAGCCTGATGAAGGCTGAAAATCGCGAGCGCTGGAAGGCTGACGAAAAGGCCTATCTTGCCGATTGGCCAATGACCGATGAGCAACGCCAGTCCATTCTGGATCGTGATTACAATCAGATGCTGGAACTGGGCGGCAATATTTACTTTCTTGCCAAGGTGTTTTCTACCGACGGCTTAAGTTTTCTTCAGGCCGTATCAACCATGACCGGAATGAGCGTTGAGGATTACCAGGCAATGATGATTGCTGGTGGCCGCTCGCCTGATGGTCTTCGATCAAAATCGGAGGCTAACTGACATGGCGAAGATTACTCATGGCATTGCGACAAGCCATATTCCGGCTATCGGCGCCGCGATAGATTTGGGGAAAACAGAAGAGGAATACTGGAAACCTGTTCTGGCTGGTTATGACTGGACCCGGGACTGGATCAAACAAGCAGGCAAGCCAGACGTGGTGATCCTCGTATACAACGACCATGCCTCCGCCTTCGATATGAAGATCATTCCCACTTTCGCCATCGGATGCGCTGAAGAGTTTAATCCGTGTGACGAAGGCTGGGGGCCTAGACCCGTTCCAGTGGTACAGGGACACCCAGATTTTGCCTGGCACCTTGCCCAGTGCCTGATCCTCGACGAATTTGATATGACCATCGTCAACGAGATGGATGTCGACC
>JBGCET010000071.1:0-4456 GCA_045106555.1 Lysobacterales bacterium
AATTTCGTGCTTAGACATGAGTCGGACTCACCTCCATTGATTCAAATATTTCGTTCAGCTGAGCCATGGCTCGGTGCATGCGAACTCGGGCAGCGCCGGGTTTGCAGCCTAGGGCCTGGGCCAAGTCGTCGTAGCCGTCAAATTCAAACCGGCCCAGCCAAATCACCTCCCGGGCAGCTTCAGGCAATCGGGCCATGGCCGTTTGCAGGTTACTTACGCGCTGGCTGTCGGCGGCGCGCCGTTCGGCGTTGAGTTCGTCCACCAGCGCCGGAGCCGTCTCGGCGGTGGGTTCAGGAACGTTGACCCCACGGCGCTTATTTTTGCGCAGCTCGTCAAAGGTCAGGTTGCGTGCCACGTTGTACAGCCACGCCTTGAAGCATCCTTCACCGCGGAAACTGCTGGCTTTGCGCAAAACCCGGATAAACACTTCCTGGGTAAGATCTTCCGCCAGCGCCGGGTTGCGGGTGATCTGCAGGCAGAACTGATGGACACCGCGATGGTGGCGCTCAAATAGCGTGCCCAAACAGGAGCTGTCGCCATCTGCCACCCAGCTAATCAATTGTTCGTCCGAAACTGCCTGCATCAAAGGTTTCCTGTCGCTCTGGGGATAATGACGCACCCTTGGCAAAAGTGTTACATCTTCATCAGGCTGACCGGAGTCGCCTTGGTGATGGCGGCGGTCTTCATCTGGCGCCATCACTCTACGATGAGCGCTCCCCTTCCACGGGGGACGCTGGATGCCTGAGTTAAAGGAGTTGCTGCGTTGCCAAAATTGGCTGGGGAAAATAACGAGCTGTTTAACCTATGATAGGCCTGATCGCTCTGAATGAGGGCTGTTTACCGGGATGATGACGCAGGTAGTGACCGGCAGCTTGGCCGGCCGCTTTGATCAGGGCGCCAGCTAGCAGGTCGCTAATCGCCCAGGTCAGGCATAGCGCCGCGCAACAACAGCAGTGCACCTCTGGGGCATTCGATGACCGGATGGGGTTGCCCTTTCTTCCCCAGCAGGTAATCGCCGGCGTTGATAGTGACGCCACTGACCACGATTTCGCCTTCCAGCACCAGACACTCTTCGTCTTCCTGGTGATCATGGGCTGCCACATTGGTGCCGGCTTCTACCTTCCAGAGGGCGGTGACTCGACCATTGTCCGGGCTGCGATACAGCGGCTTCATCGTGATGCCTGGTTCTAACGGCAGCCACTGTCCGTCATCGGCTCGAATCACGTTGAGCGGCGGCTCCTCCTGAACCCGCTCCATCAAGCGGTCCTTGATTCGGGCCCGGCGTCGATCGGCCAGCGGGGTTGATCCCAGACCTCGGGAGAACAGTTCAACGTCGGTGTCATTAAGCACCGGATTCTTTTTATCGTCCATGTTACTGATCCCTGAAAGCGTCGTTCTGACGCAGAGCGTTGATGGCGCGTCGCGCGTGAGATTTTACCGTGCCCAGCGGCATTCCCAGTTTTTCGGCGATTTCGCTGTGCGTGTAGTCGCGCAAAAACGCCATGCTTAATACCTGTCGCTGTATGTCGTTCAGCGCCGCCAGCGCTTTGGTCAGGGCAGAGCCTCGAGTGACCAGTTCCAGCAGTTCCCCGGGGCCTGGGTCGGTGTCCTGAATATCCGGGACTTCGCTGGCCGAAGGCCTGCGCCGACGCAGCCTGTCGAGTGAGCGGGTGCGAACCATCATCGCCAACCAGCCCAGACCGCTTCCGCGCCGCGGATCAAAGTTAGCGGCGGAGCGCCATACCTGAGAATACGCATCCAGTACCGCTTCTTCAGCATCTTCGGCCTGGCGTAGGACGGCGCGGGCAATGCTGAAGGCAAAGTCGATGGTGAGATCGTAAAAGCGGCCCATGGCGGCCTCTTGGCCTGCAGCAATTTGCTCAATCAGAGAGGCATGCTCTTGGTCGTTAGTTGCCACCGTATCGGTTTTCACTGCCCTGGCCGGACTGAGCGTGCCTGCGTATTTGCCAGAGATGCTGAACGGATCATGCACGTTTTTTGGGTCCTGATGACTGATGGTTCTCATCTTCTATACGCAGCCGACGACACATTGGATGCAGTGAATTTTTCTGCATCCGAAACGCCTGCGCGAGCGTAATGAATTCACAACACCGGGTGCCTGAAGGAGCACAGCCATGACCGCCATACTTGCCCTGTTGTTCAGCCTTTCCCTGAACAACCATTCTACGCCAGAGCCGCCGGCGCTGGATTGTGCGTGGCTGGCGCTGGCCAATCCGGGCACCCGGTGCACTTTAGACGGCGGCTGGGTTCTGGCGCGGAAGGGTCAACAATCGGGTGATCCGGGTTACTACCAGTTTGCTATGGCCATTGGCCGTCAACTCGCTGATCAGCCACAGCTAAACACTGAGGCGACGTTGCTGCACGGGTATTCGCTGCAACAGCTACACCGGTTTGATGAAGCCTATGAGCGAGTCGCGCCACTGCTGTCCAGCGCCCCTATTGCTTCGGTTCATCAGCTACTGGGCGACATCCGCTTGGAACAGGGCCGGTTTGATGAAGCGGTTGAACACTACCAACAGCAGCTCGACGTAAAACCCTCCCCGTCGGCCTACGCGCGGGCTGCCAAGGTGCGATATTTAGCCGGCAATGTGAAGGGTGCGATTGAATTGATTGAGCTGGCTCTGGAAGGGGCAGCCCGATCCAGTGACTCGGCTGAACTTGCCTGGGTTTTACGCCTGGGTGGACGGTTTCTGCTGAGTCGCGGAGATCACCAGGCCGCCATCGCAATGCTCCACGATAGCGTTCGCCTGGCGCCTGTACCCGACGCCTATCTGTTGTTGGCGAAATCTCACTTTGCCGCGGGTAACGCTGAGCGGTGTCGCCAATTGCTGCAAGAGCTGGTTGCGGTCTATCCGTCTCCTGACGCTCAGCGTTGGCTACGGGAGCTCACGCCCAGCCTCGCCAATGCTCAACGCGCGCAGGAAACTGCCGGCGCGTCCATTGACGCCAGGGGTCAGGCGCGATCGCTGTTGACCAGCGGCGGCGATGTTCGTTTGGCTAAACGCCTGCTGGATGGCGAACTGTCCCAGCGCCAGGATCCGATCACCTTATCCATCGCGGGTTGGGCCCAGCTGCTCGATGGCAATGCCGGCGAGGCAGCACTGGCGATTTCGCAGGCGCTTGTTCGCCCCTACCCGGAACCGTTTCCCTATCTTGTTGGCGCACTGGTCGCCCATGAGCGTAAGCAGCTAAACCAGCGCGATACGTTTCTGGCCCGTGTAGCAGAACAAATTTCCCTGCTGAGCCCCTCGGAAAGAGCGATCTACGCTCGCCTTAAAGCCTCAGCCATTTAGTTAAGCCCCCCTTTTTTTTATTTTTATTCAATAGAAAAACCATGTTGTTTTCCACTCGCAACGAGTTGCGCCAGCGGATGCTGGCCAGCGTCATTGTTTCAAGTTCCTCGGCATTGGCCTCCAGCCACATGGACGCCCCACTGATCACGCGGGATGATCCAGCCAACACCACCGACGTGTACGCGTTTGTCGCAACGGCTAATAACCAGAAATATTTGAGCACAGCCTTGGCCGTGTATCCCTTTGAGGAGCCGGGTATCGGTCCCAATGCCTACGATTTTGATCCTACGGTGCGTTATGAAATCCATGTCAGCCTAGGTGATGATCTGAGCATAGGGCGCCCTACCGTTACCTACCGATTCGATTTCGATACGGAATACAAAAATCAGCAGACCATTCTTCAGGGCTACCTGGGCGTCATAGAAAACGTGGATGATGGGGCGCAAAACCGCACTCAAACCTATCGGGTGACGAAAATCGATCGGCGTGAGCGCGGTGCAAACCGGGTAGCGCTCTTGGGCCGTGGTGTTGTGCCGCCGAATAACCAGGGTATTGCGACGCCTTTTTACAATGAGAATAACGATGGCGAAGCGCCTGCTAAAGATGGCGTCGCCAGCGCAGAACGCCTCGATCGATATACCCGCCAATCCATTGCCCAACTTGATGAAGGTTACATCGCTTTTGCCGGTCAGCGCGACGACGGGTTTTATGCGGATGTTCAGGCCATTTTTGACCTGTTGGCTCTGCGCGATGGCGACGATCGGTTCGATAGCCAGTCCGGGTTTAACGTCCATACGATTTCACTCAATATTCCGGTACAGGAGCTGGGTGGCGACCTTCAGCAGGTGGGCGTGTTCGCCACCACCAGTCGGCCCTTTGTGTCGATATTCGGTCGAGCCAGTGGGCTTCATCGCCAAGTCGGGCGGCAAGGCAATCCGCTGTTTGCCGAAGGGTTTGTCGCGTTGGAAGACAAAGACACCTACAACCAGACTTTGCCTCACATCGATGCGGCGCTTTTTCGCAAGTATGCCGAGACGCCGGAGCTGGCGGCGCTAATTAATGCGCTGATTTTCGGCGGCGACGACGTGGCCTTAACCACGGACCGCACCGATCTTGCGGGCATTTTTATTCCTGATCTCATC
>JBGCET010000072.1:0-8567 GCA_045106555.1 Lysobacterales bacterium
AACAGAGGCACCTCACTGGCCCGAATCATGCGCGATGTGTTGCTGCCCACAAAGAACTCTAGGACCCGGGAATGGCCGTAGGCACCCATCACCGTTAGACCCACATTTTTGCTTTCCCGAAACTTCAGCAATGCCTCCACAATGTTGCCCTGCAGCAAATGGGTTTGCACCGAATGACCGTGTTCCTGCAGCATGTCTCCCGCCCGGTTTAGTGCGCTCTGGTTTGCCGGCTTATTGTTCCCCACCATGACTACGTGTCCCTGCATGGATTGCAAGACTGCGGTATTGGCAATGGCCGCAATTGCACTGTCAGCTCCGGCACTGCCATCGTAAGCCAGCATGTAACTCTGGGGGCTGGCAAACTCACCAACGGAAACCAATATCGGGGTGTGCAAAGACCGCACTAAGCTCTCGAGATGGGCGCCCATGGCCTGGGTGTGGTTTTCATGATCGGTACCCAGGCGCCCAACCACAAACAGGCGCGTTCGCGCTTCGGTGTCGTGCAGTGCGTCCAACAGCTCGCCGTGACGCTGATGCAGGGAGATATCGGTTACTCCTGCTTTGGTTGCCAGGGCCTGGGCTTCTTTTAGCATATGTTTGCCCAGGGCCATCGCCACCTTGCCGCGCTTTTCATCCAGATCGGTTAATTCATCCAGAAGGTGCGACGCGCTGTCAGGCCCCAACGAACCTGAGCGGTCGCCCTCAGGCAATTGATCTCTCTCAATAACATGCAGCAACTGCAAAGGTGCCTCAAGGTTGGTGCTGGCCCAGGCGGCTGCATCCACAATTGAGGCGCCCATGTTGGATCCATCAATACAGGCGGTAATGGTGTCTTTTTGTGGTGTATCGCTCATGTGGCCCCTCCCAGCAGTTTCTTCACTTCTTCAGGCTTGTCGTAAACCCCAAACCGATCGATCACCGTTTGGGTAGCTTCGTTCATACCCTCTACCCGAACATCGGTACCGTCGCGGCGGAATTTCATCACCACTTTGTCAATGGCGCCCACAGAGGTAATGTCCCAGAAATGCGCGTGGGTCAGATCAATCACCACTTGCTCTATGGCCTCTTTGAAATCGAACGAATCCATGAAGTGATCGGAGGAGGCGAAAAACACCTGGCCAATCACACGATATTCGCGAACGTCGGGCGTAATCAGCTTGCTCTCAACGGCCATGATGCGGCCAATCTTATTGGCGAAGAACAGCGCGCCCAGCAGCACCCCAACAAACACCCCAAATGCCAGGTTGTGGGTAAACACCACCACCACTACGGTTGAGATCATCACGACATTGGTGGAAATGGGATGTTTGCGCATATTGGCAATGGACTCCCAGGAGAACGTACCAATGGACACCATTATCATGACCGCCACCAGCGCCGCCATAGGAATCTGGCGAATCCACTCATCCAAAAACACCACCATGACCAGCAGCAGTACGCCAGCGGTTAACGTAGACAGTCGCCCGCGACCACCCGACTTCACGTTAATAATCGACTGGCCGATCATTGCGCAGCCCGCCATGCCGCCGATTAATCCGGAACCAATATTGGCAATTCCCTGGGCCGCGCACTCGCGGTTCTTGTCACTGTCGGTATCCGTCAGGTCGTCAACAATGGTGGCGGTCATCATGGACTCCAGCAATCCCACCACCGCCAGCGCCGCCGCATAAGGGAAGATGATTCTTAGCGTGTCCAGGTTCAGCGGAACATCTGGCCACAAAAACACCGGCAATGTGTCTGGCAATTCGCCCATGTCGCCCACGGTTCGAATATCCAGACCAAGATAAATGGCAACAGCGGTAAGACTGACGATACACACCAGCGGCGACGGCAAAGATCGCCCTATGACGGGCACCAAAGGGAAAAGATAAATAATGCCCAGCCCGGCCAGCGTCATGGCATATACGTGCCAGGTCACGTTCGTCAGTTCCGGCAACTGGGCAATGAATATCAATATAGCCAACGCGTTGACAAAGCCCGTGACGACCGAGCGGGAAACAAACCGCATCAAACTGCCCAGGCGAAGATAACCAGCCACAATTTGCAAAACCCCGGTAAGCAATGTCGCGGCCAATAAATACTCAAGGCCATGTTGTTTGACTAAGGTCACCATCAACAGCGCCATAGCGCCCGTTGCCGCGCTGATCATTCCTGTTCGGCCACCCACCACGGCGGTAACGACGGCAATGCAAAATGACGCATACAAACCCACTTTGGGGTCAACACCCGCAATAATGGAAAATGCAATGGCCTCGGGAATTAACGCCAGCGCCACTACCGTTCCGGCTAGTAGATCGTTTTTTGTGTTCCCAAACCAATCGTGGGTAAAAGAGTTAACCATGGTCAATCGCGTGGGCCGAGGGCGAGAAGGCGGGCAATGGTACCGGAACGTGGCGCGCGCGCCTATCCGCGCGTTAGCTTGCTGGCTCTTCGCCCGAACAGGAACCTGGACGGTTGGCGATGGCTCAGCAGCTCGTTTTCTGGCGTATCTTCAATTGTGTCTACAATCTGAGGCCTTACCCGACTAGAATGAGATGCGGGAAATTTCCCGTCCTCGCTTAAGCCAAATACTTGCTCGAAGCGAGTCATGGTACTAATGGAACCGAGATTGGCTATGAATAACGTTGTTACCACTGACACAGCGTCACATTCTCAACCATCTGGAGCCCTCCGACTGTCGGCATCATCATTAGCCGACCTTCTGAAAGACGCCACCTGGTCGCTCCACAAGAAAGCCGAAACCTCGGGCGTTATTGCCGATTTAATCAACAAGCGCAGCAACATCGCCGCGTATTTGGCACTGCTGAAAAGCCTGCTGCCGGTATACGAGGCATTAGAAACCGAGCCTTTATGGTTAGACCGATGGCCCAGTCTAAAGCCTTTCGTCAATGATCAGATTTACCGCAGTGAGGCTCTGAAAGAAGACCTAGCCAACATCCTTGCACAGGCCAAAAACGAATCGCTCATGGATCCCGCGATGGAAATTTCGGCTATGATCGATTACGCCGAACACATCAAGACCAGCAGCCAAAAACGCTGCGCGGGCATGCTCGGGCATCTGTACGTTCGCTATCTGGGCGACCTCAACGGCGGCCGGATACTCCAACGACTAGTTGGGGAAGGTCTGACGTTAAGTCCGGCGCAGCTGACGTTTTATCAGTTCCCCAAAATCAGTGATTTGACGGTATTCAAAGACCAGTTTCGTATCGCGCTTAACCACGTTCACCTGACGCCACGCCAGAAACAGCACGCCATCGACGCGGCCAGAGAGGGTTTTGCGGCCACCATTGCTGCATCCGTCAATATTCATTCACGATTCGCACAAGGCTCACGCTGATGGCTGGAGATACCTACACCCAACAGGAACTCGAAGCGGTGTCGCTGGAAAACTGCGACAGCGAACCAGTCCACATACCAGGCCAAATTCAGTCGTTTGCCGTATTGCTGGCCACCGACTCTGACTTTGAAAAAATCATCTGGTGCAGCAGCAATGTGGCCCAGCTATTGGGTAGTGAGCCCAATGAAATTTTGGGCCAGCCCCTTGCCACGCTGCTAGGGCGAGAGTTTTGTCACGATTTGGCGAATACGCTCAGTCTTTCTTCGGCAAAAGTTCAACGCGAGCGCGTTGCTCAAATTTCTACCAACCACCAACAGTTTGAGGTTTGGGCCCATTTTAGCCACGGCTTGCCGGTAATGGAGTTTGAGCCGGTAACGTCCCAAGACGTGGGTCAGCGCGAATCTATCTTGCTGGTTCGTTCCTTACTGGCTCGGCTTTCTGGATTGTCTGATTTGGACCGCGCGCTCAATGACGCGGTGACCTCATTGCGGGGTCTTTCCGGTTTTGACCGCGTCATGCTTTACCAGTTTGACCACAACGGAGATGGCGAAGTCAAAGCTGAATCTTTGTCGGGGGGTATGGAACCGTATCTTGGGCTGCGGTTTCCCCGCTGGGACATTCCAAAGCAGGCCCGAGAAATTATGCGAGCAGTGCGGCTTCGCGTTATAGGTAACGTGGAAGAGTCGCCCAGCGCCCTGGTAGCGGGCGAGCACAATATGCCGCCCCTGGATTTGACGCTGGCAGCCTCCCGCGCATCCTCGCCGATTCATCTTGAATACCTTAGCAACATGGGGGTTAGCGGCAGCATGACCCTTTCCATCGTTGTGGGTGACGACCTGTGGGGCCTGATCGCTTTCCACCATCGCACGCCACGCTGGGTGGGGCCAAACCTGCGCGGCGCCGCGGAGCTTTTTATTCAGTTCTTCTCACTTCAGCTTGAACAAAACTTGAGCCGGATTCGCAATGACGTGAAAAGCGTTGTGCTGGCCCAATATCAGGCGCTACAGGAAGCCGCCGATTCGGCGACAAGTATCGAATCTCTGGTTGAAAAAATTGCGCCTCAGTATTGCGCCCTTTTGGATGCCCAAGGGATGGCCATGATCTCTGCGGACAGCGTGGCGAACTACGGCCAAGTGCCTGAGGACACGGAGTCCAGAGCCATCGCCAAGCAGTTGCTCAAGCCCAACGGACCATCGTTGGCGGCAGTGGATTCCCTGGCGAAGCACGGGCTGTTAGCAGGCAACGCTGCCGGAGCCCTGGCCATACGCATCGATGAAGACAACCTGCGTCAAGTGGTGTTTTACCGCTGTGAGGCGGTGAAATCTGTGCGTTGGGCAGGCGCACCGGAAAAGACCATTATTGTGGAAAAAGACCAACCCAGACTGAAACCCAGAGGCTCTTTTGGCGTGTATACCCAGGCGCTTGAAGGACACTGCAAACCCTGGGACAACCAGACTCTGATTACGGCCGGGGAAATAGCCACTGCGTTGGCCAAAGCCGATGCATCACTGTACCGACGTCTCACCCAAAAAGTTGAACGTCAGCGCACAATTTATATTGCCGAACTAAACCACCGGGTGAGAAATATTTTGGCGTTGATCCGTTCGTTGTCTCGCCGCGCTCATGAGTCTACCCACTCTCTGGAGTCGTACGCCAAAGCGCTGGAGCAGCGTATTGAGGCATTGGGCGCAGCCCACGACCTGGCGGCCAGCAAGATGGCCGCCGGAGTAGAAATTGGCGACATCTTTGAAACCGAAGCCAAGCCCTACCTGACTGCATCGGGCAACCAGCTGCACCTTTCCGGTAAGCGTTATCTGATTCGCCCCGACGTCGCCCCGATCTTTGCCCTGGTGGTGCACGAACTCACCACCAACTGCGTCAAGTATGGCGCTTTGTCCAACGCTGATGGCTCTATCACCGTTCATATGGAACACATCGACAATCATCTCAAGATATCGTGGAGCGAAGCTGGTGGCCCCCCTGTTCAACAGCCCAGGCGCCGAGGATTTGGACTAAGCCTTATCGAGAAGGCCATTCCCTATGAACTGGACGGCGACGCCGAAGTGAGGTTTGACGTTAACGGCCTGTGCACAACGTTCCATATTCCCATGGACCTGATCGACCCCATGCCCAGCGCGCTGGCGGGAACGGAAATGCCTTCCCGAAAATCGAGGCCAGTACGAATCGATATACCCAATACCGTATTGGTGGTTGAAGATAGTCTTATGGTTGCTTTGGATACCGCAGAAATGCTTGAGCGAATGGGCGTCAATAGAATACTTACCTGCGCAACCATAGATCAAGCCATGCGAGAATTGGAAGAAATCACTCCCGATTGCGCAATCATGGATATTTCCCTGCGTCGAGGAACCAGTTTTGAGCTTGCCGAAACTTTAGTCGCAAGGCAGATTCCCTTTTGCTTCGCAACGGGTTACGGCTCAGAAAACAAAATCCCTGAGGCTCTCTCACAGGTTACCGTACTGACCAAACCCGTCGACGAAAAAACCCTGCGCACAACCGTAGAATCACTCACAAGAGCCAACTCAGCATGAAACATCTACTCATTATGGAAGACAACATTCCGCTGGCGTTGGAATGGAAAAGTGCCTTTGAAACGAATGGTTACAAGGTCACCCTGTGTCATAGCGGAGACGAAGCCATTGCCCATTTGGACGAAACGACCTTTGATTTGGTGATTACCGACATGTTTGTACCCAAGGGGCGTGGAGGCCTTCAGGTTATTGGCAAGCTATTGACCATGGGCGAAGTTGCCCCCCCAGCCATTGCGGTGACCGGCGCGGTTGGCCGCCGCACTCCAATTCAGGAAACCAATCACTTTTTAGAACAGGCCCGGCGACTCGGTGCCTCAGCATCCATCGAAAAACCGTTTGATGCACCCGACCTGGTATTTTTAGCGAATCAATTTTGGCAGCACTTAAAGCACTAAAATCTATACCCATTGATCTGCAAATCTGTGTCCGCGTATTCGGCAGAGGGGCTCCCTCTTTCGTTCACCGTGCACCATATTTGGCTAAGGCATATCTGGCATAAATGATTAATGCCGCAGCAACCAGTGTTGGCAAGATAGCCATCACAAAAAATTCCGAAAAACTAAACTGCACACCCAAATTCGAAATTAAGCCAGAATCCTGAGGAAACAGAATACATACGGCGAGTTTTAACTTATCTAGATCCATGATTCCATTGCCTTAACGCCTAAGATAATCCGCCGAATGCAGATGCCTGAACGCGAAGCGCGCGTGGACTTTCCACAGTCAGCGCCAACGCCTGGTTAGCGCCTACGTAGAACGGAACGTCGAAGCTTCCTCTCGCTGCGTATGACATGTACGACATATACCTGTCCATTTTCGATTCGATAAAATATCCGGCACGGCGGCTCGACGATTTGACGGTAACCCAGATCCTTTAGGTCGTTTGGAACAGAGCCGCTTTTGGGAAAACTTCGCAGTTGCTCCACATGGGCGAATATTCGAGAAACTAGCCTCCTGGCAGCAGGGGCATTTTCGAGCGCTATATAGTCTGCAATTGCATCAAGGTCAGATAAAGCGGGTTCAGCCCAAATTATTTCAGCCATCTGGCCATTTTGGATTTGGCTTTTTCATGTGAAATTCCGCGGCCCTCTTCTATGGCCCTTTCGCCTCTCGCAATACCTTCCAGTAGAGCCACTCTCTCGTGAAGCTTCTCGTAGGTAGATACATCGACGAGATATGCGGAGGGTATCCCATGTTGGGTTATTAGAATCGGCTCCCTGCTATCGGAGATTTCGGCCAACAGATCTGTGGCTTTTCTCTTCAGGGTCGTGACTAGCTCAGTTCTCATAAAGTGATACTAAAGTGCCACTACCTAAACTGCAACTGCTACGCGCTAACGCCTTGCATCAGATGCATGCGCTTGTTAGCTGCAACACTATACAACTGCCGTGCGCCTGCCCTCAGAGCCTACTGCGATTTTAACTTGGTCACCGGACTCGGTAACTATTTGAACAAATGCGGCACTTGGCCAACGACCACGAAACAACTGGAATATTACCTGGGCATTTCGAAGACTCGCGTTCTTTACCTCAGAAGCAAGTATCTCGTGGAATTTTATGCGCAGTGCGTCCGTTGACATCAAAATCTCTCTAGTTGGTTCATCAAGGTTTGGCTCAAATCCGGGGCCTAGGAGATTCACCGCTATATGAGTTATACCAAGTGATTTACACATTGCTCCTAGGTGCGGATGTACGTAACGCAATCCGTAAACCAAATAATGGGCGATGCTGTGAGCCTCGCTTCGTATTCGTTTCTTGCTCGTAAAGCTAACACCCAAGCCCAGCGGCTGGCCTTTAGGCCGGTCCGCTGCAGCGCCGACTTAGCGCGCGTTACTCTCAGCGTTTGACACCTATTCTCGAAGGGCTTGGTTCACAGCTTCTGAGGTAGGAAACTTCTCATGCAGATCTGGGTCGATTAGGACGACATTTGAGCCTTCTTCGGCGTACCGTTTCGCGTATTTGCCTCGGACACCCGCCCGCAACAAAGCGGAATCGTATTCAGGTCGCATTTCTTCAGATTTAGGATTAATAGGCTTTGCGCTCTGCGCGAGTCATTTTTCGGGCGTTGATGAGTCTGATTCTATTATTGCGGTCGGCGAACGAAGCTGCGATGAAGTTCCCTTACGATCAGCTGGCGGCGTAGCCGGTTAGCTGCATTGCATAGTTATGCCGCATAGCCCACGTCCCAGCCAGGAAACACTAAAACAGCTGGATGGCACCTAAGTGCAACAGCGAGTTGCTTAGCACGCTCTACGCCCAAATTAACGCGATCGTTTTCGATGGCAGAAATCGTTGATTGAGGTATACCGGAAACTCGAGAGAGTTGATTTTGACTCATGTCCTGCAATTCTCGAATAATACGAACAGAATCACCGACGCTAACTTCAATCTGCCTTCTGGCAATCTTGTAATTTTTCATGTCATTTCTTCCGATAGTCATGGGCGGTCACGGTCACAACCTCGATCAAAATTTGATCCTTTTCCACACGATAAATAATTCGAAATTGTTTTCCGAGTCTCGACGAGCGGTGACCTTTCCATTCTCCTCGCAAAGATTCGTCGTGAAACCCCTTTATTAACCTAAGCCCATTCGGTCCAGAGATTGCCACGATATCTTTCCACTTCTCATACCGTTTGAGGATATCTCCTGTCAGTCCACGGAGTTGGCGCGAAACCCTT
>JBGCET010000073.1:0-30198 GCA_045106555.1 Lysobacterales bacterium
ACCCTCGTGAACAAGGTCACCTTCGATGGTCAACATACCGGGCGAATCACCGGACGACCATTCCCCGCGGTTGGTGACCAACAGGCTGTTGGCACCTTTTGAACCGCCGGATTTCGGGCTGGGCGAAGGCGTAGGTGCGGCCAACGTCGCCCCGTTAGTAACCAGTTGGCTGCCAATGGCAATAGTCACGCTGCTGGCAACAACGGATGCGCCGTTGCGGATAATGAATTGCCCGGTGCTGGTAGCAATGCCGTTATCCTGGGCACCAACCGTCACGTTATTGGCTGCCACCGCGGAGTCGTCCGTAATCATCAAGCCGCTGGCCTGACCTCCGGAAGCGGCGATAAATAGATCCGGGAACGAACTAAGCGTATCCAGCGGCAACAGTATGGCGCCTGAAGCCAGTGTCAGGCTGCCAGTTCCAGCGGCGCCAACGCATACTGGTCCATTGACCGACAGCGCGCTGTCGCTGAGAGATAGCGTTCCCGAGCTACCGGGTAACAGCCCCAGGGTCAGGCTGTCTGCCGTCACATCCCCGTCTATCACCGTCATGGTGCCTGTGCCGCTAAGACCCACCCCAAGATCCTGCAGCGCTTCCAGTTGGCCGGTAATGGTGGCGGATCCGACACTTCCCGGGACTCGGCCCAGCATGATATTGCGCGCCTGTACCACGCCGTCATTTTGGATGGTCAATTCGCCCTGACCGACATCGGCCACAATTAGATCGCCACTGTTTCCAAACGGGGCTGACCAGACACCGCTATCGATTAGCACGCTGCCGGAAGATCCGCTAGCGCCCCCAATCACTCTTAGCTGAGTCGCAAACAGCGCTGCCTGATCAGTAAGTTCTAACGACCCGATTCCGTTGTACCCAATCCATACCTCCCCCGGGTCACCAAAAATACACGCGACACATTCGGTAGAACCCACCGTGAACAGGCCAACGCTGCCCACCTCATCGCCAACAAAAATGCTATCGCTAGCCAACGAACCCGAACTCACTGAGAGCCACCCGTCCACAGAAATCAACCCGGTGTTGTCCCACGCCGCATCAGAACTTTCCACAAAGACAAAAGGCAAACCGTTACCCAATTCACCACCGATCCTTGCATGGGTGGTCTGAAGCTGGTGATTGCCTCGCAGAATAAGACCCGGCGCCGGATTACCCGCCACTGGTTTTATTTGCATTGAAGGCGTCAGGAACGAGCCGGTATTAAGTTGATAACTACCATCCTCAAAGCTGACCGCACCGCCTTCGACCCGTAGGCCCTTTGTCGACACCGAGCTGCTTCCCAGACTAACGGAATAGCTGCCGCTGTTATCAAACACGGCTAACTAGTCACTGTTTGGAACGGTATTGGGATCCCAGTTGCTGGCGGCCTCAAAACTACCACTGACAGGTGCAGCCCAAAAGACCACATCTTCAGGAGGGTCATTGGGGTCTGGCGGGAAGTCGGTGCCTGAACTGGCGAGGACTACGGCGTTTTGACAATTTTGATCGTCACCAACGGGGCAAATTTCGCCGACGCAAGCCACCTGCCCGTTATCGGATACGCCACCAGCGTCAACGCTACAAGATATCTCCATGCCGTCCAACAGGTGCCCGTTGCCGATGACCGGTTGACCCGGGTTCTTGCTGAAAAAAAGCTCGGACTGGCCGGTCACCCCGAGCTGAGAAAACAGATAACTCCCAGAAGGACTTAGGGCAATGGGCTGCCATTGCGTAGGGTCATTTTGGACCGTCTCGCGGACAGCGGTAATCGTGCCGCTGGAAGAAATGCGATATACACCGCGAACCGGCGCGCCCGGCACTTGCCGACTGGCTATCACTGTCGTCACATTACTATCATCCAAACTGATATCACTGACCGAACGAAAATAACGCTCGGTATTGTCAGCAAAATCCGCAAACGAATCGCTGCCACTGTCACCCGGACAAAAATCAAAATAACGACCCAACGTCAGCTGAATGCCATCGGCACTGCCATTATCAAACGCGGTGACCACAGACACGACAAACCGATTGTTGTTGGCTGCTGACATGACACCAGGGCGTCCGCTAAGGCTGCCAGAAAAATTGCTGATATTGGCAACAATTTGATCGCTGTTACTGCAGGGCGCGAACGGGGCTCGAGCCGCCAATCCACCACGGTCGAAGATTAGATCGCCACTGCTGAAACCCACCGGGGTGCTGCCGCTGCTTCCGCGCTGGGCGTATACGGAATCCCCTTCAACATAGGGGTCATCCGGTATTGGCGACTGAGGGCTGGGGCCGCGATAAACACCGCCCACCGAATTAATCGCCGTGCTCCCACCGGGAAAAGTCAAACTGAACTCGCCCTGATAGGCGCCAAACATCACGACCCCAAGGTCAGTTATCACCAGATTACCGTCGTCAATTTCCTCATACGCCCCGTTGGCACTCACCCAGGGCGCACCATCCCGGTGGATAGATGCCAGATCTACCTGAGCGTTGGGCGGATCCAACGGTCGGGCAAAATAGGCAACCTGGCCAGAGTTGTTCACAACCGCACCGTAAAACTCACGCGTGGTGCTGGTTTCAACGATGGTTGTGGCAGACAGCCCTTGACTAGTCATCACAAGGCTAGCTGTCAAAATTCTCTGGAACATAATGATTCTCCTTGTGCTCGAGTATAGACATCGCAGCCTTAATTTCCCGGCTTATTGACTGATATGGCGCAAAAATCACAAAAAAATTAGCAATCCATTACACCTTCATCAACCTTATGCTCCCGCAGCAAGATTTCTGCGCTGATCTGGAACGAAAGCCTTGGACCAACGGATTGAAATTTACGATGCAACTACAAATACCAGTAAAAAACCGCCCATGGTCATTGACCCTGCCAGAGTGATTTGCCAACCTGATTGATTCGATGAGGCACTAGTTCTCCATGGCAACTTTTAAAGAGGCCTTTCGCGATATCCGACGGCGAAAAGTGTTCCGCGGCATGGGCGTTTATGTTTTGGCGGCATGGTCGGTAGTTCAGGTTGCTGATGTAGTGGCCGACCCGCTGGGATTCCCCCCCTGGACCGTCAATGCCCTGCTTTTCTTAGCCGTTCTGGGATTTCCACTCGGCATCTGGGTGGCCTGGCGATACGAGCTCTCCAGCGATGGTTTGACGAGAACTCAGCCAGCGTCCGCCAGCACCGAAAATACTGATTTGTCTCTGAAGTTTAGTGACTACGCGATCTTCATGGCTATGGTAGGGGTACTTGGGACGATAGCGTGGCAGGGGTTGGAAAACATTCGACAACAGTCGGACGCAGAAGTAACTGCCATTGCCAGTACACCAAGTACGCTTGAAGCTGCCGACAACACCATTGCCGTGCTGCCGTTTTCTGATTTATCACCCAATGCGGACTCTGGTTATTTGGCCGATGGCATGAGTGAAACTGTGCTGCATGTCCTGTCCAAAGTTGAGGGACTGCAGGTGACTTCACGCACTTCATCCTTCGCGTTCCGCAACCAGCCAATGACCGCATCCGACATTGCCGGCGCTCTGGGCGTAGCGCATTTGCTGGAGGGCAGCATCCAGCGCTCCGGCGATCAAATTCGCGTCATTGCCACAGTGATTGATGCACGCAACGGCATTGAGATCTGGTCGGAAAACTTTGATCGCGGAATCAACGCCATGTTTGTGATCCAAGACGAGATTGCACGCAGCGTTGCGGCCGCTCTCATGGAAAATGTTGCAGCCGAGCAACCAGTCATTGGCGAACGCTATCGACCTACTCTGAAAGCCTTCGAGCAGTACATCCTGGCAAAAAAGGAAATCGACTCAGCAACCACTGACGACGCATTGTCGGCCATCAAACGATTGGAAAAAGCCATTGAGCTGGATCCCGACTACGCCCTGGCCTATGTCGGCCTCGCCAAAGCACTACGAACGTCTCAATCCGCAAAAATGGATTACTCATCCCAAGCTGCTCAGCGCATTGAATCACTAGTAGAGACAGCGCTTCAGCTGGACCCAGTGTCTGCCGAAGCCTGGGTCATGCGCAGTTTTGTTCAAGCTCATGAAAAGGATTTCAAAGTGTCAATGCAATCACTTCGTCGAGCACTGGAAATTAATCCGAACCTTGCAGAAGCCCACCATGCGCTCAGCAATGCCATGCTGTTTGAGGGTGACAAAGACCTAGGGCTGGCGGCGGCTCGCAAAGCCGCAGAATTGGACCCGGAGTCGCAAACCTATCAGACAAGGTTGGCTGGGGCGCTATGGTCTGCGGCGCGAGCCGAAGAGGCGATTGCCACTTTACGAGATCTTATTGAACGCCACCCGGAAAATACCAGCGCCTATATGATGATGACCCGTTTTCTCTCACAGTTTGGCAAAACTGGGGAGGCCATGCGTTACGTGCACGCAGCGCGCCAGAAAGATCCCAACAACATGGCGGTATGGAAACAGTACTGTGAGCAGTATTTCCAACTTTGGGACACCCAAAATGGCGTCACCTGTTATCAACAATATGCAGCCGCCAACCCTGATGACGTTGATGGCCTGAAGTGGGTCGCTGTCGCCGAACAAGACTATCCAAAGGCAGTACGCATTGCTAAGCAAGAAATAGAGCGCAGTCCCTCACGCTGGTATCCAAAACTACAAATGGCGGGATACCTGTCCAGGTTGGGAGATTGGCAGCAAATTATTGACGTTCTAGGGTCAGCCTTCCCCCAGTTAGTCACTGAAAATCCAAAGATCGACGATCTGGCCTTATGGCCTGCCAGGGAGCTCGCTCTGGCCTACTATCGCGTGGGTAAAAAGGACCAGGGCCAGATCCTGGCTGATGCGGTATTGGCTTACGTTGAGCGATCCCGAAAACAACAGGCAGGAGGGTGGATCGCCGGAACTGAAGACGCGATGATCCACGCTATCGTGGGTGATGCAGAAGCCTGTTTCGCGGCGCTAAGAAGTTTGATGGATAGCGGCTGGAGCTTTTACGCATTTACAGTGCCAGACGAACCGGCCTTTGACAGTGTTCGTGACGACAAGCGCTGGCAGGAATTCATGGACTACCTTGCGCGAAAAACCACCGAGCAAAGGGAGTACTTTCTCAACAATCAGGACCTACCCCTTTCCTGACACGTCGTCAGCAACCCCTCTCTGCTCAGCACCTGAGCACTATTGCGCGTCCAAGTTAATTAGCGGCAACCTGCTTGTCCTGGCCCATAATCAGATACTCCCGGAGAGCATCCACCAACATTGAACCGTTGTCAGCGTTGGTGAAGACAACAAAGCCAAACCCCTGTTCCGGATACAGCTCAAACTTGCAGGTGAAGTTACCGTTGTTCCCGCCGTGTCCCAGCGCCAGCCCAAAGGGTGTATTCATTAAGTGGAAACCCAGTCCGTATCGCCCCGGCCAACGGGGTTGGCTGCCAGGGCTCAGAGGTGTCTCAACTTGGGGCTCAAACATCTTCTTGTAGCTCTCCGCAGATAGCCCCTTCTTTGCCAACAGACCCAACATAAAAGGCGCGAAAGATTTTGCCTCGGTGTACATACTGTGGGCCACTCCCACCTGGGACGGAAAATCGTGGGGGCCGGTCATACCCGCCAGGTGGCCGCGAGAGGCCCGCTGGCGCAGCTCATCATTTACCGAAAAATACGTGTTGACCTCAAAACCCATCGGTTTGAGCGCCTCTTCGCGCAAAATGTCCTCCAGCGGCTTTCCAGTGACATGGGAAACGACACGCCCAAGATACTCAAAGCCTTCCCCCGAGTAGCCATACTTGATGCCTGGGTAGAACTTGATATCGAGCTTGCCGTCGTCATTCATCCAGCGCCAGTTGGGCAGCCCCGTTTGATGGGATAGCACCAGTCGAGCGGTAATTTTTTTGTATCGCTCATCGTGGGCAATATCCTCAAAAGGGAGGTAGGTATGCAGCGGCCGGTCCAGGTCAATGATGCCCCGCTCAGCCAGGCGGTTAACCGCAAAGGCAAACACCGTTTTGGTGATGGACGCGGCTTCAAACAGCGTATCGGCCTGAACGGGCGTCTGGCTGTAGGCATTGCTCACCCCGTAAGTATTGTGAAAAGCCAGCTCACCGTCCTTGATCAGAGCCAGCGACAGACCGGGCACCTGAAAATGCGCCATTAACGTTTTTACCGTGGCATTTAGTGCCGCCTCGCTGGCCTGATCGAAATCAAACAACGCTCCCCGCTCAGGCAGAGATAACGGCGAATCTACAGGACTCAGAATCAAATCTGACGCGGTCGACGCCGCGCCGGAACTCACGGTCACCGTTGTTGCCGAGGATGGCTGAAAAACCACCCGACGATCTTCAGTATCACGGATCACTCGGTCGACACTCCCTGCCGAGTATTGACCCGCCGGCAGAGAAACTTCATACCGGCCCGTGTCATCGGACCTGGCCTGTACCCAGAGGTTAGGGTTTTTTAATGCACGGATGCGCACTCTCATCGCCTTGCCAACCGGCGAGTCGCCTGATTCGTCACTGTCCACGGCAATCTGGCCGCTCAACACGCCAAGTACAGAACCTGGCTCAACCAAGAGCAAATCTCCTGTTCGTCCACCGGCCTGGCTTTTTCCAAAACCCGGACCCCATGAGTATAAATTGGCAGCGCTGCCTTCTTCGGCCTGGTCTTGATCGGCGATCAGGAAATCAAGGCCTAAGGTGGTGTTGCTCTCAAGCGGCTTTGGGGCGGTGAGTTTCCACTCATAGATAGTGCTGCTCGACGTTCGCTTGACCACCGCTTGAGCATTGTCCCAGGTGGCCTTGGCAACGTCGCTGTCCCAGCTTTCTGCGCCGCTAAGCATGCTGCGACGTTCACCCAATGCAAGATATAGCGCAGCTCCTGAGCCTGTCGACGAATGATTAAAGTCGATGTAGGCGATGACGGAATCTAGCGTTGACCAATCAACCTCATCATTATCCGTTACCCGATGGATGTCATCAGTGACTTCTAACGCCAGATAAAGCTCAGGTTTACCCGGCTGGTATCCTGCGCGAAAGTGGGCAGTGAAATTATCGGTGCCTGGAATAACGTTCTGCCCACCATCAAAGGCAATCGAATGTTTCATCGCATCTTGAGGCCAGTCGCTCAGATCGCCATCAATCATAATATTACCTACCGAAACGGCGTACGCGACCTGGCCGTTATCCGCCTGGCTTGGCGGTAACACGCCAAACGTGAAAACAACACAAAGAAAATACTTGGACAAAACGATTCCCCAGCAGACGATTGGACGATGCAGATTTAGACGTTGCGGGACGGCTATCGGTTTACTCGGCTCAGCACACCGGCCAAAGTCGGTCAGAATCCATGCAGTTGACGTGTTGACAGCCCACGTTCACCGGTGGTGAAGTCAACCGCCCTGGAGTCGACTCAAACGTAAGGTTTTCTCAATATGCCCACCAACAATACCGCGCCGTCACCGCCTTACGGTCAAAAAGACGCCACGTTCCAGGCTGCCGGCGGTGAGGAAGGAATCCGGGCGTTGGTGGATAGTTTCTACGATTTGATGTCCAGCAAGCAGGAGTACCGGAAGATCTTTGACTGGCACCCTGATGGCGACTCGGCTCGGGACAAGCTGGCCCGCTTTCTGTGTGGCTGGATGGGCGGGCCGCGAAGGTATCACGAAAAATATGGATCGATCAGCATTCCGCGAGTGCATGCGCACTTGGCCATCTCATCGACGGAAAAGCAGATGTGGATTGACTGCATGGGCGAGGCGCTTGCGCGTCAGCCTTATGAGGTCTCACTGAAACAGTATTTGCTGGAGCAGCTTTCTGTGCCTGCAGAACATGTGCGAAAAGCCTGTGAGCCTCAGCTGTAGACCGCTTACCAGTTCCACATGCTCCCATCTTCTAGTCGATTGACCGGCAAAAATGCGCGCTGATAGGGAAATTTGGCGGCGAGCGCTTCGTTGATATCCACGCCGTGCCCAGGGGTATCCCCCGGGTGCAAGAATCCGTCGTCAAACGTATAGCCATGGGGAAAAACCGCATCGGTTTCTTCGGTGTGGCGCATGTATTCCTGAATACCAAAATTGGGGACCGACAGATCAAAATGCAGCGCTGCGCCCATGGTGACCGGTGATAGGTCGGTTGCGCCATGACAGCCGGTTTTTACCTGATATAACGAAGCAAAGTCGGCGATGCGGCGCAGATGGGTAATACCGCCTGCGTGTACCACCGTGGCCCGGATATAGTCGATCAGCTGTTTTTCGATCAGGTGCTTACAATCCCAGATGCTATTGAAAATTTCCCCCACCGCCAGCGCGGTCACCGTATGCTGGCGGATTAACTCAAATGCCTCTTGATTGTCTGCGGGCACTGGGTCTTCCATCCAAAACAGTCGATAACGTTCGAGAGACTTGCCTAACCGTGCCGCCTCAATAGGTGTAAGCCGGTGATGTACATCGTGTAACAGGTGAGGTTCAAAGCCGAACTGCTTGCGCAGTCTTTTGAACAGCTTCGGCGTATGGTCCAGGTACTTTTCCGATGACCAAGCGTTTTCCGTCGGAACGTTCGAATCCGCCGGCTCATAGAACATCTTGTCGGCTGACACGCCGTAGGTGGAATTAAGTCCAGGGATACCGGTCTGAGCTCGCACGGCCTTGTAACCCTGTTCCAGATAACGGGCGACTTCCGTCTCAGTGTCATCCAGAGTTTCTCCATTGGCGTGGCCGTATACCATCACCCCATCCCGGCTCGCACCACCCAGAAGCTGGTAAAGCGGCATGTTCGCAGCCTTTGCCTTGATATCCCACAGAGCCACGTCAACGGCCGCAATGGCAGTCATCGTAACCGGGCCGCGTCGCCAATAGCAGCCTCTATACAGATACTGCCAAATGTCCTCAATCCGACGTGCATCCCTGCCCTCTAGACAGGGAATAACGTGATCTTCCAGATAGCTGACGACCGCCATTTCTCGGCCATTGAGCGTTGCGTCGCCAATGCCATATACCCCTTCGTCGGTTTCAATTTTTAAGGTGACAAAGTTTCTTCCAGGTGAAGTGACAATGACTCGGCAGCGATTAATTTTCATGACACTTCCTGAACGAAAAACGGGGCTTGGGAACTGGCAACCTAAACAGGCAGACGCTCACCCAACAAACGTCCCAGGGTCAGTGCAGGCGTTAACATCATGCCCGGAACAAACGCGCTGCCAAGCGTTGTCCCAGCCCCTAGCACCTCGCCAGCAGCATAAAGGTTCGGTACGGGCTCGCCGTTACCGCGCAATACCCGCAGCTGTTTATCTACTACAACGCCCGCAGAAGAGGTTGCAGAAGAGCCTAGGTGGGTAATGGCGTAAAACGGTGGCTTTTGGATAGGCAGCGGTAAATGAGTGCGGCCCAGAGGGTCCGTTCCATTTCTTACGCTGTTGTTGTATTGATCGACTGATGCGACAAGGCCTGATTCACTGACGCCGGCTTTTTGCGCAAGTTCAGGCAGAGACTGTGCACTGCTGAACATCGGATGGTCGTTAAAGTGACTGTGGAGCTTTTCCCGAGACCAATCGTTAATGCCCACAGGTGCGGCATCCAAAATAGACTGATCGAACACAATGGCATAGCGAAGCTCGGGCTGTTCCACCACGGCCATGGCCCGCGCATACAGCTCCGGCTCATCTTCGCGAATAAAACGATTGCCCTGCGCGTTCACCCAAATCTCCCAGGGCTGGCGATGTTCAGGCCGGGTATCAAAACGACCGTAATAGGTAGCCTCAAAGCTGTTGTCCGACAGGATGGACCCGGTACCCGCTCGATGCAGGTCCTGACCGCGCAACCATCCGCCAACGGAAACCGCCAGCTGCAGCCCGTCGCCTTTCGAATGAGGATAAGCGGCACCAGCATATGCCGGATGTTTAACCAATCGCTCAAAAAGCTGCGGATTCATGGAATAGCCGCCGCTGGTAAGAATAACGTGGCGACCACGAAACGCCAGACGTTGATCACCCAGCTTGGCCTGCACTCCCTCCACCGCGCCGGCGTCGCTCGTCAGCAGACCGGTAACCCGTGTGTTCAGCTGGCTGACTACCCGCCCGCTATCCAGTTCGGGAGCAAGATCGTTTAACGCCACCTTTAGGATGGCTCTACCGCCAGTCTCGGCCCATAAATATCGCGGTACGCTGTACGCAGGCCGTCCCGGAGTATCCGTTTTTACCGGATGACCCGGCAAAGGCTTCAACCCACCATCTAGCAACCAGTTGATGGTGTCTGCCGCGTTATCCACCGTGGTGCGGATGATGTCTGGGTCCGCACGATTTCGCGATAAGCGCATCACATCTTCGTAATGCTGGTCGGGAGAATCTTTAATGCCCTGTTCCAGCTGGATTTTGCTGCCAGCGGCGCAGATTTGCCCCATGGCCAAGTTCAGCGTGCCGCCCAGCTTTTCCGCAGCGTCAACCAACAGCACGCTTGCCCCACGCCGAGACGCAGCTATTGCCGCCGACAACCCCGCCGTACCGGCGCCAACAATGATGTAGTCCCAGTGCTGCTGCTCAGCTTTCACCGCTCGGGAAAGCAAACCCATGCTGGACACTGCTAAGGCGGACTGGAGGAGTTTTCGTCGCTTGATCATGAGTATTTTATCTACCGGTGCGTCACCGCGTGAGGTGACTTAAATTCGGACGTTAAGGGTTGCTGATGATGTTGGGTGTGCTGAGAACGCTTGTCAATGCCGCGGGCAGCACAAAGACTCTCGGGTTACACACTTTAGCCGTCAAAGCAGCATCCACTAAGACCACTTTAGTTTTCCGGGCTTTTGCCGCTATATGGCGAATGGATGGAAAACCCTCTGAAACCACAGGCCAGCTTCAGCCACTTAAACGGCTAAGCAGCCGCCGCTCAAGCGTGCTGGAAGCCGCTGGCCACTATGTGCTTTCTGGCGGCTTTATTTTACTGTTCTCATTGGTCGGAGCCGGTGTGGCTTGGTGGGCCGGGCCGTTGTTTGCTGCCGTGGGTGTCAGCTTCTATTTTCTGGCGTACGCTACGTTAAACCACCGGTATTTTCGCTGGTTGAGCGATGCCCAATCTCAGGTACCCTTTAATATCGTCATTGCTTCAATCTTCATTTTTTTCCATCCGGTACTGACGCTTTATCTTGGGCTCACGTTTTTCTTTATTTTCTCTTTTGGTGCCATCGTGCTGTCATGGCGCCAAACGCTGATTAACGTAATCATCGCTTGTTTGGGTTTTGGCGTGACGGTGGCAACTCACGGACTGCAAATGCCGCTGACCGACTCTCCCGCCCAAGTAGCGACGGTTGTGTCATCCGCCGTGTTCGTGTTGATCTGCAACGCACGAGTGGGTCTACATACGAACGCTATCCAAAGAAAACTCTTTCACTCCAGAGAAGAGTTGGCCGGTGCTGTTGAACGGCTTTCAGCCCAAGAGCGCGCGTTACAAAAGCACGGCGAGGCGCTCGAAAAAGAGGTAGTTCGACGTACCGAAGAACTGCAAACCGCAAAAGAAGCCGCTGAAGAAGCCAACGAGGCGAAAAGTCGGTTCCTGGCCAACATGTCGCACGAAATTCGAACGCCCTTGAACGGCGTTTTGGGCATGGGGCAATTGTTGAGCCAAACCGAACTGAATGAGAAGCAGAGCAAGATGCTCACAACGCTGTGCGACAGCGGAGAATCGCTGCTGGCAATTGTGGATGACGTGTTGGATATCTCCAAGGTACAGGCGGGCGAAATGCGGATGGTTCCCGAAGCGGTTGATCTGGCTCAACTGGCAAACAACACCCTAAGCGCTTTCGAGGGCCAGGCGGCGCAACGAAATCTAAATCTTAGGCTCGACTTATCTGACGAACTTCCCGCCTTTGTCAGTATTGATGGACAACGGTTGCGACAGATTTTGTCTAACCTCATTGGCAACGCCATCAAATTTACCGAGACTGGCGGTGTATCGCTGTCAATCCTTCCAGGTTCCGATGTCGAGACCTGGGATTTTCAAGTGACCGATACGGGCATCGGAATAGCATCGGAAAGCCTGAAAAACATTTTCCAATCATTCAAACAAGTCGACGACGGCAGCAATCGCCGATTCGGCGGTACGGGTCTGGGGTTAGCTATCAGCCGTGAACTTGCAGCGCTGCTTGGCGGCACGCTAAGGGTTGAAAGCGAGAAAGGCTCCGGCAGCACATTTACCCTGCGCCTGCCTTTGAAAGAAATTGAGCAAGATTCGCCGCAGAGGCCCCGCACTCAAAAAGACACGATGCTTCCGTCAGCGACGGTGCTGATTGTGGAAGACAATCCAGTGAATGCTATTGTCGCTTCAGAGATGATTTCCGGTATGGGATGCCGGGTCTTGAACGCGGAAAGTGGCGAAGAGGGGCTGAAGATTTTGCAAACAAAGCCTGTGGACTTAATTCTGATGGATTGTCAGATGCCCGGAATGGATGGGTTGGAGGCAACGGTGCAACTCAGAAAGATGGGGTTTACCCTGCCGGTCATCGGTCTTACCGCCAACGCGCTTCCAGAAGACCGCCAGCGTTGCCACGCCGCCGGAATGGATGCTCACCAGGCAAAACCTTACACCCAAGATCAATTAGCGAGTGTTCTGCGAACACACCTAAGCACCCCCAATCAATCCGAAGGGATGCCTAAGGTGCAAAATGCCAATTAGGGTGGCGTCAGTCCCCTGCGGTCTCGTTCGTCAACAGCTTTCCTACCGCTACGGGATAACCTAGTGCAGACCAGCCAGCGTACCCCTCCCACAGAACCGCCGTATTTTGGTAGCCCAGCTCTCGGAGTTTATTGACAGTGGAATCGGCCGCTGCCCTGGGACATTCACAATAGGCAACAATCCAGGTGTCATCGTTGGGTATCGCTTCAATAAACTCGCTGTTGTCGCTGTAGTAAGGCATCGGCGTTGACCCGGCAATGTGGGCCATGGCCCAGAAGTACGGCACCCGCGTATCGATAAGCACCATCTTTCTGCCTTGCTCCAACGCGGCATTTAAATCTTCGGCCATTACGTAGCGTCCGTCCTTCAAGGAAAATTGCGGTGCTTCCCCGTCAGCGTTCAGTACCAGGTTATCCAGTTTCGGTGGCTCGTTGTAAGACAAATCTGCGGCATCCCAGCCTTGGGCTCGTGAACGAAGAAAGGCCACTAATGCATCGATTTGGGTATCGTCAAACTCTCCTGAGAATCCTCTCATGGCGGTGCCGTCTCGCCCTTCAGCGATGGCCAAGCGAAGAAACGTATCGGGTGAAGTTGCCAGCATGGTGGTATTGCCCAGCGCTGTACCGGGGATTCCCTCTCCACCACCCTCGCCGTTTGGCCCGTGGCACTGGGCACAATTCGCGGCGTACAGCGCCCGCCCTGTGCCGACATCACCGTTGATTGGCGTCAAGTCGTCTCGACTGGGCTGAACGCCGACCTGCATGGACATCCAGGCCGTCAGGTTGCCTATTTCGCTACGTGTCATTGGGCCGCCCAGCTCATCAACGTACGGCCCCATTGGCGTGCCAGGCCTGCCATAAAGAGCCGCCATATAGGGTGCCCCCAGGCCGGCGCTAAACAGGGTCTTAGACCTCAGCGAAGGCGCATTGTCGTTGGCATAACCCTCCCGGTCTTTGCCGTGGCAAAGTGCGCAGTATTGCTGATAGTGCGCTTCGGGAGAACCGGCGACCGGCGCCGCATTCACTGAAGCCTGAGGCGCTAGGGGTTGTTCGCTGACAGTCTCGTTGCTGTCGGTGGACGAATTGCGATCGCAGCCAACAATCACCAGCACACTCAGAAATACGCCAAATGTTGGCGAAAGAAACGAATATAGTTTGGTCATTGCGCCGCCTGTTGATCGGTTATCACATCAGATTAGCACGGCTGGAATCTGTCAGATTGTTGTCACTGTTTTGTCGCGCCACAATACTGTGCTGTCATGCTCGCTAACCCCTGCTCAACCGTATTGAGCCCCATCTTCGTGCGTCGGGCGTTGACGTTTGCGGGGTCTTCCAGGGGTTTCAAGGCCATCGCGCCGTTCTCACACTCCCAGGTTGGCTGGGTGCCGTATCGCTGACTACGCCCACTATTCACCGCGACGCGATCCCAAAGGTAGGCATAGTTTTTGCGACTTACCCCATTGGATTCCAGTAGCGGCTCCATTCGTGACAGCACCCGTTGCTGCAGGTCGGGGCGGTGATCAGCGTGCTGCGTTAACAACCATGCATGAGCGGACACTTCGGGGCCGAACCTGTCTCGATCGATCCAAGGGTATTGAGCCAACAACGACTCGATGAAGCTAGCCGACTGGCCATCAAGCAAGCGGGTATGTGCAGCCGCCCGACGCTCGGCCCAGAATGCCGCGCCAGTTTTGTCCTGAGTCTGCAGTGCTACATAGGTGCCCCGTGCACTTTGGTCGTTCTGCCACATCAACGTGATGGACTCCTGTACTTGAGCGATTGGCTCATCGGAGGATTTTTTATAGCCGCCAATTTCTCTAATCACCTGCTGTTGTCCGTTAAGCGTGCGCGTAAAAATTTGCTCACCGCGCTCAAACGTCTGGATGCAAGCGTCTATACCGGTTGCTGAATCTGCTACCGCAAACGCAGATTTTTCCAGCATGTAACGGGCAACCGCTTTTGCGTCATGCTCCGGAGGTTCGATGGCGTCTTCTGCCTTTTGCGCGATGGAACCGTCCGCTGACCCAGGATCATCAACGCGTTCACAATACTCGACATAGGCGAAAGAGACCGGTGGCTGGAGGGGCACGTTGGGCAACGTTTCGCAGCCCGCAACAAAGACTATGGCTAACATCAGCGCTGGCCGGCTGAGCATGTTTTCAGTGCTCATGATTGTGCCCTCTGACCGCCCGCGACGTCGCCGAACGTCTCAACAAACCGTTCGCTTAACGGCCTGGCCCTGAGTGCATCAATGGCTTTGCGCAGCATTGCCGGCAAATCGCAGCCTATTTCCTCGTATAAGCCCTGGTATACCTGAGCCGTATCCTGCATCGCGCGCACCAGCAGGGCGTATTGGCGTTGGCCCTTTGTTGTCAGGATCAATTGAGTCCGCCGGGCGTCTCCAGGATCAGCGCGCCGATTCACACACTTGAGGGTTATGAGCTTTCGGATGCGCTGGGCGGCCAGTTGGTGAGGCACGGCCAGGTCGCGAGCAGCATCTGCGGTCGAGGATTTTGGGTTGTCCCCTAGATACTGGAGGGTGGATGAGACCTCAACGGGAATGACCATCCCCCGCTCCCGGTAAATTTGCGCGACCTGTTCAGACGACACCTGAACCAATTCGTTGGCATGTTTGCCCAGATAGGCTTTGTGCATTTCGCCGTGATTAAACATTCGCCCGCTTCCTTTTATACAACTGATTGCGCAATTAATAGCACATTTAATTATCAGATGACAAATGCCAATGGCCAGTTCCGTTACAATAGCGATGTAAGTGCTACCCGGACGTCACCGAACTGGATGGGTATTCGCCCTGCAGGAGAACGTAAGTCTTATGAAAAACTTAACCGTCAACACATGCGCTTTGATGCTTGCAGGGCTCCTCGCCTACACAGCGGGCCCGGTGATCGCCCAGAGCGGCACACCGTCAGACCTATTGATGCCAAGCTGTGACCAACCCTCAGCGGGAAATCTGTCCTATGATCAGTTGATTGATAAGTATGGAGAGCCCACCTCCAGGTTTGTTGTTCTGGAAGGGATCAACGGCATTAGACTGCACTACACCGATGAGGGGTCGGGCCCTGCGGTTGTTCTGGTTCACAGTTCGTTTGGCGATTTGCGAGACTGGGATCATTGGGTTGAGGTGCTTTCAAAAAACTATCGCGTCATCCGACTAGAGTTGCCAGCCTTTGGACTCACCGGACCGGTACCTAGCGGTAACTATTCCGTAGACCGGTATCTGACACTTGTTGACGCGTTGATGGACCATCTGAACATTTCCCGCTTTGCCATTGTCGGCGCATCCTACGGCGGGCTGATCGCGGCGCGTTATTCCTCAACCCGAATTGACCGAGTTTCAGCGTTAATTTTGGCCAACTCAGCGGGCATCGAATACGGAGGTCGTCGAGGTACCAAAGAGTTGCCCATAGACCCCAATGCCCGCTTCAAACCTGCGTTGCGGACCAACGAGATCACTCGCACAATCCTGAACACGGTCATTAACGACCCCAGTAAAGTGACCGACGAGATTGTTCAGCGAAAAACGGACTATGCCAACATGCAAGGTCGAGACTGCGAATCATTTATCGCGTCGGGTTTTTACGAACGGGGCAATCCTCAGCGAATTCTCGGGCATGTACGCGCACCCGCCTTGGTCATGTGGGGTGGCAACAGCAAAGCACTGTCACCAGAAACCGCCCAGGCCTTCATTGACGGGCTGAAAAACGCCGCGAGCACAAAAAAAATCATCTACGACGGCGGTGGTCATTTGATCCACATCGAGCGTCCTGAACAGACCGTTAGAGACGCAAAAACATTCCTTGACCAACAACTGGGTTCGAACCCATAAACAGCCCTGAGACTATCTGCCTATGAGCCGCCATCAATTCACCCGACGTCAACTACTTGGTGGCGCCAGCGCCGCACTCGCCGCAGCACCGTGGGCACACGCCGCGTCCCCCTCACCCGCTATCCCCGATGTTCTGGTGCTGGGTGCTGGCCTGTCCGGCCTATACAGCGCACTGCTACTGGAAGACAGTGGCGCACGGGTGCAGGTGCTTGAAGGGCAGTCGCGAGTCGGCGGGCGAATCTACACCCGCTTTGATTTACCGGGCCATCCTGAGGTTGGTGGCAACACCATGGGCGCCGGCTATGGCCGCATGCTCAACATGGCCAAGCGCTTCAAGATTCCGCTCATGGACTATGGTCCACGAATGTTTGCCGGGCCGCCGCCGCAACTGGTGGTTGGTGGCTCTATGGTGTCCTCTGAGCAATGGCCATCGTCGCCGAAAAATCCTTTTGGCGCACCCTTGAACGCTGCCAAACCATGGGAGTTTTTAGGCCGTCGCCTGGCCGGCAGCAACCCCCTTGCCGCCTCTACCGATTGGCTCACCGAACAGCATCGTGACCTTGATGTTCCGCTACACCAGTATCTTGCAGCCCAGGGAGTTTCAGATCGCGAAATTCAGATGAGCTACGACGTCAATCCCTATTTCGGCAAGTCAGCCTGGGACGTGTCGGCCCTGATGTACCTGTTCACCCAGAAGTGGACTCAAGAGCAAATCGCTATCGGCCGAGGACTGTTTACGGTCAAGGGCGGTAACCAGAAGTTGCCCCAGGCGATGGCCGACGCACTGAAAAGTGAGGTCAAACTCAATCAATCGGTGATGGCCATTGATGTTGGTAAGTCGGGCGTGGAGGTGACAACCGCCGATGGTACTGTGCACAAGGCTCGCCGAGTGATCAGCTCATTGCCTTTGTCAAAACTCAGAGACATCGACATCCGCCCCGGTATCGTCGGCGCTCAGCGTCAGGCTATTCGCACCATTGCGTATATGCGCAACACCCTGATTTTTCTGGTTCCCAAGAAACCCTTCTGGGAGGAAGACGGCATCTCACCGTCCATGTGGACAAACGGCCTACTAGGGACGGTGATGGCGCAGAAATTTGCTGATGATCCCAGCGAGGTGACTGGCCTTGTCGTTAACGCCCGCGGCTGGGGAGCCGACCGCCTGGACCGGATGGGGCCTGTTGATGCACCCGCCGCCGCCATTCGGGAAATTGAGCGGCTGCGTCCAGCGGCCAAAGGCCAGCTTGAGGTGGGAGGCTTTCACTCCTGGTGGATGGACCCTTACGCCGCCGGAGACTGGGCAATATTCGGTGCCGGCCAGGTGAGTAACCTGGTGCCGGACATGGCCAAACCCCATCAGCTCCTGCATTTTTGCGGCGAGCACGCCGCCAAAGCCAATCGCGGCATGGAAGGTGCTATGGAGTCTGCCGAGCAGGCGGTCATGGAGGTTCTTACCTCCCTGTAAAACCGCCGGAGTGTTATCCGGCACCCGCTCAAACTAACGTGGCTTTTTGATCTGCTCCAAATCTAAGCGATCGCGATGCCCTGCCCCGGCCACCCGGGATACCACCGCATCCCGGTCAGCCTTGAGTTTTTCCATCAGTTCGGCTGGCGGTTCAAAGTCATCGATGGCGGCCGGAGGAAGAATGTTGGCCTGTTCCAGCAGATGCTCCAGCACCAGCACTCGGTCGCGTAAAATCCACAGCTCCGACAGCATCTCGGTCTGGGTGCGAGCAATGGCGTCCAGCTCTTTTGTGCTGAGATAGGTGCGATCAGGAAGATCGGTAGTACGAGTCATCGATCAGCGACCTGTATCGGCAGACGCCGGTTTTCGCCCGCGGGTGACCCAAGGATAGTGGGTGTCCTGCAAGGCGTATTCCTCAACGTCCTCAAAGCCCACGTCTCGCAGCATTTGGGCGAGGTTGGCAATGCCTGCATCGGTAAAATAGGGCTCGGCCCGATTGTCTGTTTCCCAGTCGAGCATTACCGCCTGCAGCGGCGGCACGGCGCGAAACGGCGGCGGGTCAGAAATCACAATGTCACCCCCCGGCTCCAGAATGCGAAACATCTCCTGAAACACCTGCAAACTCACCTCCGGCGGCATTTCGTGATGCAGCGCATAGGTAATTACTCCATCAACGCTATTGTCCGGTTCGCGAGTGGCGCGGGCGTCTTCCTGACGAAATTCCATATCGATACCCATGGCCTGACTCATCCGCAGGCCGTTGCGCAGTGACTGCGCCGACATGTCGCCGGATACCAGCTCAGCATCGGGGAATTTTCGGTGCAACAGACTCAGGGTGCCTGCTCCGCCGCTGCCGGCGTCGTACAGGCGCCGATAGGTGGGTTTGCGAAACTGGTCGATGACGGCCACGCGCTGGGCCATGATGTCGTCGTTCACCGCTACTGCCGCAAATCCACCGCGCATAAATACGTGGGGCAAAAACCCGGCATAGGCCATGGGCCCGGATAAATCGTAAGAGTCCAGTCCGCCAGGCTGAAGATGCCACTCCACCCCCTCATAATATTCCGGCGGTTGCAGGTCTGGGTCCAGTTGCAACTTTCCCTCATCGACCGGCTGGCGCATTGTCGATACTTCCGCCTCAAAGGCTTCCCGACGTCGCTCAACACCTTCAATGGAGCGTACCCAGTTCTCTTCCGCGACGTAACGTTGATAAAGCCTGTTCATGCGATAGCCCACGGATCGTTCGGCCACCTCCCGGGCGCGATCCAGTCGATCACGCCAGACCTCTGGGTCGGTAACGTCTTGGGCAAACTCTTCAGTTAACGCCGCCGCTTCAGGTTGCTCGTCAAACTCCTCGCGCACAGCCTCCAGCAGCGGGCCGGAAGAAAATACTTGCAGAGACCCAAGGAATTGCAGCCCTGCGCGACCGCGTTGATCCAAAGAGGTACGTTTCGGTTGGGTGGTTGTCATGGTTTCAGGCCTCGGTGGGTTCTACGGTTTCAACCAGATTGTAGCGAGTCAGCAATAACGCACAAGCGGCATACAGCCCCGCCGGAAGCCACAACATTCCAATATAGACGGCCAGGTGCGCACTTTCAGGCTGCTCGGTGAGGGGCAAGGATTTATCAAACCCCAGTCGGCTGAGCAAGATACCCAAAACCAGCGGCGCCACCGAATATCCAAGGCGCTCGACAAATACGTACACCGAGGTGAATACGCCTTCGCGTCGAATGCCGCTGCGCTGCCGATCCAGATCGATGGTGTCCAGCCACATGGTCTGGCTGTTCAGCAAAATATTGGCCGAGAAAAAGCCCCCAACCAGGGCCCGGACCACCACAATGGGGTAGGCATTATCCGGCGTGGCCAATAGCCAGATCATTAGACTTCCCACTTCACCGATGAGGCCAATCATCAGCGCCTTTTTCTTGCTTAAGAACCGGCCGGCCCAGCGCCAGAAGGGAACCGCCAGCAAGATGGTTCCCGTGGTAACCAGACCAAACACCGACAGCAGAGAAAACGTCTGCTTCAGCACAATAGTGACGAAAAAGGCCGACGTACTGGCGCTGGCCGCAATGGCCATAAACTGCATCACTTTGATACCCACCAGGGTCATGAAGGGCCGGTTGTTAAGGATCGCCGCAACCACCTGGCGAAACGACTCCCGCTTTTCCGCCGGCTGAGTGATTCGGCTGCCGCCGGTTCCCAGAAACGTAATCAGCATGGCTGTTCCAACAATCACGCCCATGATGATGCCGGTTTTGGAAAACGCGTCCGCTCCACCGCCAAACTTATCCACCATGTACGGGGCTGCAGCATTGCCAAGCAACGCGCCCAGCATCATGAATACCACTCGGTAGCTCATGATCTGAATCCGCTCCATCCGCCGCTCGGTCATTTCCACCGGCATGGTGAGATAAGGAACGTTAAACAGCGTGAACCCCAGGGAGTAGCCCACCAGCACCAGGAAAACCATCCCTGTTCCTACCTGAGCTTCGGGCAGCAAATGAATGGCATAGACCATTGGCAGCATCAGGCCACAAAACAGTGCGCCAGCTAGCAGATACGGACGACGACGTCCCCAACGGGTTTGCGTTCGATCAGTGAGCCATCCCATTAGTGGGTCACTAAACGCATCCACCACCCGGGCGCCGGCTACGAGCATGCCCGCCACCGCCGGCTCCATTTTTAAAATGGTCGTGAGGTAAACCAGCACCAGGGCTGAAACGGTGTTCAGATACCCAATGGTACCCAGTGAACCTATTCCCCAGGAAAACCGGGTGCCAAAACTCACTGGTGTCAGTGCGTCACTCGAACGATTATCGCCAGGCGTCACTGACCCGGCGGCGCTTTCATTGCCCGCAGAAATGGGACTATCTCCTTATTATTGCGGGCCTCGACGGCCCGCGGTCGACTAAAAGTTATACCGCACGTCAATACCCACCGTGCGCAATTCACCGGGATAGATGCGATACCGCACCACGCCGGTAGCGGGCGCGCCTTCCGCGGTATCCGGCGTTGTGGTAACCCGCCGTGCCCACTCTTCATCCAGCAGGTTGTCGACCCAGAGGGAAACGTCGAATTTGTCATTGGCTAACCCTAAGCGCAAGTTAGCAAGGTTGATGTCACCTTGATCATTGGCATTGAGGCCGGTGCTGAACTTACCCGACTCGTGGGAGAACCCGGCACTGATGTAGCCATCAAAATCTCGAAATAAGGACGGCATGGTATAGGTGCCTGCCAGAGATGCCTGGAAATCGGAGGTTCGGGAGATTTGATTGCCACCCACCGCTGCGGTGCAGCCAGGGTTAGTGATGGTGGTACCGACAAACTCGCCGCAAGGGGCCAGCAGCTCACCGTCGATAAAGTCATCACCGTATTCCGGGTCAAGTACCGCCAAGGTTCCGCGCAGAGTCAGGTTGTCCGTAGCGGCAAACGATGCCTCAAGCTCGATACCCGTTGAGGTGGCTGAACCAAAGTTTTGCACGGCTGAGACTGGCGAGTTTTCGATCGCCGTTTGCACCTGCACGTCATCCCAGTCGGTGTACCAAATGGCGCCTGTAGTCACCAATCTGCCATCCATAAAGGTGGCCTTCGCCCCCAGCTCATAAGACACGTTGGTTTCTTCATCAAAGGTTCGACCCGAAGAGTCCGGTGCCACGTTGACGTTAAAACTCCCGGCCTTCACGCCTTTGCCGATGCTACCGAAGATCAGCAGATCATCATTAACGGCGTAGTCCAACGTCACCCTGGGGGTCACGTTGTCAAAGTCTAAACTCTCGCCGTCAGAATTAATCAGGCGCAAATCTTCCTGGGCATACCGCAGCTCCAGAGTACCGGACAGCTGATCGGTAAAGGCGTAACCCAGCGAGCCAAAAATTGCTTTTTCTTCGGTCGCTACAAAGCGGTCGCGAGCAAAAAACAATACGGGCTCCCCGTTGGGGTCTCCCAATGGCAAAAAGAAGATACTGAGGGTGTCCACATCTTTACTGTCAAACCCAAACGCCCCGATGGACCAGCTCAGGCGTTCATCCCCATTACTGGCCAGGCGCAATTCATAACTCTTGGCGTCGCCTCTGGGCGTTGAGGAATCCAACAGGCTTTGCACCGACAGGCCAGGAATAAACAGCGGGATATTAATGGCGTTGGGTACGGTGCTGGTGTCTACCGCAATGCGATATTCCGACTCAAAGCTGCTGGCAAGGAACGTTGCGGTGGCAAAATCAAACTCATGCTCAGCCTTCAAATAAAACAGGGTTGAGTCACCCTTGTTGCCTTGGCTGCCTTCTGATCGGTCGACAGTGCCACGGGGCTCCAGCTCGCCGCAAAATAACGTGAAGCGCGGATCGCCAGTCAAATTGAACGTGGGTGAGCCACAGTTATTGTTGGTGACGTTGCTGAAGTCGATCGCCGGACCATTCATATCCACTTTGCTGTGCATGCCGAACAACGTCACCCGGGTGCCCTCCCTCGGCTCCCACAGTAAGCTCGCCCCATAGGCATCTCGCGTGTCCCAACCGCCGAGCAGTTCGCCATCGCGAAGGTTGCGGATGGTGCCATCAAATTCACTGAAGCCGCCAAAGACCCGAAGGGCCAGCGTATCGCCCATGGGAATATTCACGTTGCCCTGGAAACCCAACCGGCCTCGAGTACCTGCGGTGGCCTCCACTCGCCCTTCAACCTGCCCCAGCACAGGGCCTTTTGTCACGTAGTTGATGGCGCCGGCGAAGGTGTTGCGGCCGTAAAGCGCACTTTGGGGCCCTTTGATCACTTCGATTCGGGATACGTCCAGAGCGCCAAACTCCAATCCAGAGCGGTTGCTGAGCGGCACACCATCGAGAAATACACCGACATTACCCACCGGGGAGATTTGATCCGTTTGGGCCAGTCCGCGAATTACCGGGTTTTGGAAGGTGCCGTTGACGTCCTGAAACTGGAGCGCCGGCGTCCATTGAGCCAGGTCTTCCATCGCCGTAATGTTCTGCCGCTCGAGCTCGATCTCGTTGATTGCGGTGATGGAAATGGGTACCGAAAGCAACGATTCCTCGCGTTTTCTGGCGGTAACAACTATTTCTTCAAGGCTGTTGGACTGCGCCGTTACGTCGCCAGCCAACATCGCTCCTGCCGCAACAAACGGCAATGCCAACTGACATCGTCTCTTATTAAAACCGCTTGATCGTCGCATCTGAATCCTCCCAGTAGATACTTACCTAAATCACTCTTAGGCTGAAGCCGCCATCGTTCGTCGAGGCAAATGGCGGATTGGTGTGCATTTACAGTGTACTTTTGCCACCAAAATACCCTAAACATGTTAGGCAAATCACACCAATGCCAAAACCGGATATCTGATATCGAACTTCTGCACAGTCGCTGCCTGCCTACGGAAATAGCGCCCCTTCTGCCCACGCCCGCGTTGCGCCGACGCTTTTGCAAGATGTTTATGTATGGGACACTCGGTGCACAGCGTTTTGACCGACAAGTGATTGTCTCAAGTGATTGTCTATGGAATATCGCCACCTGGGGAAATCGGGCCTGAAAGTCTCTTCAGTCGGACTGGGCTGCAACAACTTCGGGATGGTCATCAATCGCCAGCAAACCACCGAGGTGGTGAGCGCCGCACTGGACCAAGGCATTACCCTGTTTGATACCGCTGACGTGTACGGCAACGGGGAGTCGGAGCAATTCCTGGGGAAGGCACTAGGCGATAATCGCTCAAGAGCTGTTATTGCCACCAAATTCGGTAATTCCGTCGGTGGTGATGAACATGCCGGGGGAGCGTCACGACGCTATATTCTATCCGCAGTGGAATCCAGTCTTAAGCGGCTAAATACCGACTATATCGACCTGTATCAGCTCCACACTCCGGACCCTTACACGCCACTTGATGAGACCTTACGAGCGCTCGATGACCTGGTGCGCAGCGGCAAAGTTCGTTACCTCGGCTGTTCAAATTTCTCCAGCTGGCAGGTGGTGGAGTCGCAGTGGATATCTCGTCAACTGGGCTTGGAGCGGTTTGTCACCGCACAAAATCGTTACAGCTTGCTGTCGCGACGGGCAGAAGAAGATCTCTTACCAGCCTGTGAGCATTCAAACGTTAGCCTGCTGCCATTTTTCCCGCTGGAAAGTGGGCTACTGACCGGGAAGTACACCAAAGGCCAGGAACCGCAAGAAGGAACCCGCTGGCATGCCTGGAAAGATCGAGGGGCGTTTGCTGAATCGTTCTTTTCAAACCAACGACTGTCCCAAGTCGACCGCCTGCAGGATTTGTGTCATCGGTTCGATCACAGCTTGCTGGAACTAGCGTTTGGCTGGCTACTCAAAAACGCGGTTGTTGGCAGCGTTATCGCAGGTGCCACAAAACCTCATCAAATCGTTGCGAACGTTGAGGCCGGTTTGTTCAGGCCCAGCGAAGAGGAAACGTCCTTGATCAACGACATCAGCCTAGCGCCTATCAGTGCCACGGCCTGGGGCGCATAAGCTGTGACCTGGCCCCTGTTGCCCATACGCGGCTTGATCGCACTGGCCGCTTTACTATTTTACGTCGGCAGCCTGTTCGCGTCAGACCCAAGAGTGGAGAACCTCGATGAGTTTGTTGCGTTCAATAATGCCGAGCCGTCAGAGAAAACTGACGCACTGAACAAGTTACTGCATATTACTTCTGAAAACTTCCCAGAACAGGCCATTGCACTGGCTCAACGCGAGAGCGCACTCATCGCATCTGCCCCGGCCGATCAGCGATATAAGATCAAAAGCAGTGTTTGCTGGGCACACATTAGCCTAAGCAATTTCGACACCGCCCAGTCCCTTTGCCAGCAGGTGTTAGCCGTCGCGAAAACAGCGGGCAACAAAGACCGCCAAGCCAGCGCGCTCAATATGCTGGCTATTATCGCCGGAGACCAAGGAGACGATGCAAAAGCCCTGCAGCTGTATGAACAGTCTCTCGTATTGGCAAGCAAACCCATGAACCGCGCCGCCGCGCACAATAACATTGGTGCAACGCTGAAAGACCGGGGCGTCTATGAAGAGGCCTTTAAACATTTTGATCTGGCGTTACAGGCTGTGCAAGAGCCCGGCGTTTCGGAACAAGACAGCTGCTATCAGCTGACCCCTGCGGCGTTTGGCATCAGCGATATCAATCAGCGGTTAGGCGATCTGCCTAGCGCCGTTCGACACATTGAGATGGTGGTTTCCTGTGCACAAACCACGTCCAACCTTCAGGACCATGTGGCAGCGCTGGCCAAGATGACTAGTTTGCTGCTGGTCCTTGGCGATGAGGAAGGTGCCGAGAACCGAAGTCGGCAAGCTCAACGTCTCGCGCAGTCGCGTGACGGTGCCGTAGCCAGCATGGCGTATAGAGCGAGAGCTGAGGTGCTCAATCAACAGGGCGATTTTAAAGGCGCGTTGTCTATGGCATCCCAAGCCTATGATTTCGCATTAGACCTGCCGTTTGGCGTTACTCGCGTAAACACGACACTACTTTTTGCCGAGTTGCTGGCCCGCGATGATCAACATACCGATGCGATAAGCCTATTGACGGGCCTCGCGAACGAAGCGAGAGCGCTTTCACGAACGGAGATTCTCGAACAAATATTGTCAGCACTGCCGGCTCTATATGAGTCGACGGAGCAGCTGAAAAAAGCGCTGGCTGTACAAAAAGAAGCCAGTCAGCTGTCCAGATCAAATCTGCAGCAAAGTACGTTAAGGCGGATGACGTTATTGCAGTCTCGGTTGGGCAGTGAGCAACAGGCACTAGCGGCGAAAAATGCGCAGGTGTTGCAGCTGGCTGCCGAAGAAGAAGCCGGCAGAGCCACGTTTACCAGAAATACCGTGGTTATCGTCGGATTGCTGCTGTTGTTGGTTGGTTACCTTATCAATTCACGGAGACTGCAAACTCAACAGGCGTCATTACATAAACAGGCCAAGAAATCTCTCGAAAGTGAACTACACGCTCAGTCCGAAAAGTTGAACAAGCAGGCAGCAGAGAATCTTGCGCTTGAAACCCAAATATTACATACCCAAAAACTGGAAGCGGTAGGTAAACTAACCGGCGGCGTTGCCCACGATTTCAACAACTTGATGGTGGTTGTGATGGGCGCGATCGAACTCGTCCGCAAGAGCGATCATTCCAAACTTTCCGACAATGACCGCCAGCTATTGGCGGACGCCAATGAGGCCGTCACCACAGGCACCGAAATCACTCAGCAGTTGTTGGCGTATTCTCGCCAGCAGCCGCTGGACCCGACGCCTACAGAAATATCGACACTGCTGGACAGTACGTCATCCATGCTGAACCACGCTTTGGGCAATCGGCTGTCGTTATCTAGGGTTATGGCCGACGAACCCATCTGGTGCGAAATTGATCGCGCGCAGCTGGTTACCGCCCTGATTAATCTCATCATCAATGCACGAGACGCCACTGAAGGCGCGGGAAAAGTTCAGTTGAGTTGCTTCAGGGAGTCTGTCGGTAAAGGTCACCCAAAGCTCGCTGCGGGCGACTACTGCACGCTGGCCGTACAAGATTTTGGATCAGGCATTGATCCGGCTGAGTTAGATCAGGTGATAGAGCCCTTCTATACCACCAAAGAGTCGGGTAGCGGACACGGTTTAGGGCTGAGTATGGTTTACGGGTTTGTCAAACAATCGAAAGGTGAGCTCGAAATTGACAGCGAACTGGGTAAAGGTACGGCGGTCACTATTTGGTTGCCTTTGTGCCCGCCACCGCTCGCCCAGGAACAGCCAATCACGCAGCAACAGGCGTTTGAGTTTGATGGGGCAAAAAAGACCGTATTGGTGGTAGAAGATCAACCACAAGTGTTGGCCGTAGCAGAAAAAATACTGATCAACCTTGACTATGCTGTGCACACGGCTCATACCGGCACAGAAGCGAAACAACTCATCCAGGACGGCTTAACGCCGGATATCGTGTTTTCCGACGTGTCGATGCCGGGAGATATAGACGGTATTCAGTTGGCGCGGTGGCTGGACCAAAACAGGCCCGGAACGTCAGTACTCCTCAGCTCCGGTTACCCCAGCGAACAAATTGCTGAACTCAACGCACAGTTCTTGGCTAAGCCCTATCGGTCTCATCAGCTGGCGTCAGCGATGGAACGAGCATTGGACCAGTCAACCGAGCGCTAACATTTGAGATGCCGACAGGGATCCCGTGCCCACGCTCTGTGAGGCCACCGGCATGATTACCGTATGTGCAGGCGAAAGGCGATTAGCCCGCCAATGGCCATTGGCACAGCAAACACAATGAAGTTAGCGGACATGCCCAGCCCTGCTACGATCAAGTAACCGGCAACCGCCGGGCCGAAAACGGCGCCAAGACGGCCCAGACCAATAGCCCAACCGATACCGGTACTGCGCACTGCGGTTGGATAGGCCTTAGCGGCAACGCTGTACAGCCCCGTAAACCCACCTTGCTGCAGCAGTCCGATAACAAAGATCAATGTCAGCAACAGGTTTTTTTCTGCTGGGGCAAGCGCAAAGACGACCATACCCACTGCCGAAGCCACCAGAAATGAGCACACAAGGTTAGTGAGCTTTATGCCCACCGACAGCCACCCCAGCAGAACAATGCCCACAATGGCGCCAAGGTTAAACAGGAAGAACGCGGTCCGTCCAACCTCAACGGAAAACCCCGAATCTTCCATTAGTTTCGGAATCCAGCTCATCAAGAAATAGAGCGTCGAAAAACACAGAAAAAAGGTCAGCCAGAGGGTTAACGTTCTACCCCTCAAGTCTTTTGACAAAAGACCTGTCATTGCTGACACGATACCCGTACTCGACTCTGCTTCGATGGGTGGCAGTTGGGCAATGGCCGGCTTTCTCATCTTGGCCAGAATTTTATTCGCCTTCTCCAGTGCGTCGTGCGCGCGGCGCTGAACCACAAACTTCAGTGATTCAGGAATCAACAAAAACGCAACAACGGCCATGGCCAGGGTCACACCGCCGCCGAACCAGAACATTCCCCGCCAGCCCCACTCCGGCATGATGAAACCTGCCACCACCGAGGTCATTGTTGCGCCGGCCGGATAACCAAGGGTGACTAAAGCGACAGACAAGGATCGGTATTTTTCCGGGCTATACTCGGCGGCCAGCGTGGCCTGGGAGGCAAGCATGGCGCCGGCGCCCACGCCACTTAGAAACCGGAGGATGACAAACTCCGTCAATGTGGTGGCCCTGGCAGTCAACACCACAGCCACACCCACCAGCGCGATAGCGAAGACTATCATCTTACGGCGTCCAATCATGTCCGATACGGGGGTCAGGAACATAGCGCCGCACATCATGCCGGCCAGCGCAAAACTAAAAACCCAACCCAGCTTATCCGGGGTGAGCTGCAGTTCGGTAGATACCGCGGAGGCCACGATGGCCATCGCCGTAATGTCGAAGCCATCCACCATGTTCAGGATCATGCACAGCCCCACAACCAAAATTTGCTGGCCGCTGATGCCGCCACTGTCGATCATTCGCGAAATCGCGTCATCTGCCGTTGATGTGGACATGTAGCCGTCGCTCCGGTTGGGCTTGAATGTAGGCACGCAATTTTACGTCATCCAGCGGATCTAACACTATTGACTGATCGCTAGCTTGAGAGGGTAAGATTTGGAGGCCTACATCACGCGCGGCGCATCCGCTATCGGGTCAGTAGCGTTGGCGGCGGCCTGGGCGGGGGGCAAGTCCGGATCCCAGTCCTTGGCAATAATGCGTCGACCGTTAAAATCAGCCGATTCATCAGCGCTCAACCAAAGCGTCGGCGGCAGCATGATTTCCGGCGGCAATATCCCGACGGTTCTTCCTTCATCCCCGGCAGCACCCTGCCCCGCCTTAAAGTCCTTGATGGCCCGGGTTCCAATCGTTCCGCCTGGAATCAGTGCCGTGTCGGCTGGGCCGCCGGGCAGCAATACGTTCGCCGTAACGCCGCTGCCGGCCAGATCTTTGGCCCACAATACGGTGGCTGCCTCCAGTCCCGCCTTGGTAGCGCCATAAGCGGCCAACCCTTGCATCACCATGGTAGGTCTTGACGTCGAGATATTGACGATCCGGCCAAACCCCTGCTGCAACATCAAAGGCGTGCAGGCCCTGGCCATAAAAAACGCACCGGTGAGGTTGGTCTGAACCATTCGCGCGTAGGCCTCTGGGGGCGCTGTCCAAAAGGGCGGTTTGGCGCTGAAATAATCGTCGTTAGCTTCCAGCGGCCCCCGCGCTGCGTTGTTAATCAGCACATCAATCCGGCCAAAACTTTCCAGAGCCTTCTCGATACACGCCTGACAGGCGTCAAATTGGCTAACGTCTGACGTTATACCGACAAACTCACCGCGACCCAGGTCGGCTGCCAGCTGCGCAGTTTGCTGGAGCTCCTGTTGACTGCGTCCTGCTGTGCCTAGCACCCGCGCGCCAGCGGCAACCAACCCCAACGCCATGAGCCGGCCAAAACCACGCCCAGCGCCAGTAATAATGACCGAGCGACCCTCAAGAGATGGATAGGCCATGGGAAAGACTGTCCGTGATAAAACGCCAGATTAACAGGTGACTCACCTCACTGACCCATTATCTAACTCCGCGACAAACCTTCGTCCGATTTTGCAAGTCAGGCTGCTAGCTGCTCAGAAAGGCGAATGACTCGGCGCAACACGGGTTGTGCGGAATATCGTTCCTGTACACTTAGAGGTCTGCCAAGCCACTGAATACCGTCGTCATCGGACCCACACCCACTTGAACAGTTTTTTCAATGAATTGAGCCGTCGCAAAGTCACCCGGGTGGCGCTGCTGTATGCGGGCCTAAGCTGGCTACTCATCCAGGTGGCCGAGACCGTGTTGCCGATTTTTGGCGTGTCAAACCAGATCCTGCGCTGGATGATCATCCTACTGAGCGTCGGCTTTGTGGTAACGGTGGTGCTCAGCTGGTTGTATGACATCACGCCGGACGGGGTACGTCGCGATGACCCAAACGCAGCGCCGTCGGAGCTCGGAGGGACGTCCGGGCGAGGCTTCAACATGGCGATTGCACTAGTCCTGGTTCTGGCCACAGGCGCGTATTTTGCGGGTCGCTCAGGATATTTTTCAGGCTCTGCCGACCTAGAACCGGCTACAAAACAGGCCAGCGTAACCGTGCCGTCTGCTGAGCCTTCGAACACCCACACATCACTGGTCAGCGGCGTCGCGGTCCTGCCCTTCGAAAACCTATCGGACGCTGCCGAGAACGCCTTTTTCGCCACCGGTGTTCACGACGAGATACTGACGAACCTTTCCAGCATCCGGAACTTCCGGGTCAT
>JBGCET010000074.1:0-23921 GCA_045106555.1 Lysobacterales bacterium
GATCACCACATTGACCTGAGCCTCCGCACAAAGCTCGGGCTCGCCGTTATCACACACCTCATACCGGAACAGGTCGTTGCTGGAATCGCTGCCATCGTGGATGTAGTTGAAGCTTCCGCTGCCGGTGATAGAGACAGTCCCGACGCCAGGCTGGGTAGTGGGTGTGCGGTTAATATCCAGTAAATCGCCGTCTGGGTCACTGTCGTTGTCCAGTAGCGTGTTGTCTCCTTCATCGGTGCGGGTAACGTTGTCGCCTTCAGCGACAGTGAGCGCGTCGGCCACAGGTGTGGGGGCCTGATTGGAACAAATTTCTGCTGCTGCTGTACCCCAGCGCCCAATCTCACCGCTGGTGGGTGAGCCCTGATCAATGGCATGTTTGTTGTAAACCCAAAAACACGTTCCATTGGGATCCAGTGCGACCGACGAGTAATCGCCCCAGCGCACTTCACTGCCGCCAAAGGTGAGTTCAAAAGGGTCCTGACCGTCACGGATCAATTCGCTGCCCCGGTTGCTGCCGCTGGCATCGCCCGGTAGATGCAGAGCGTAATGGGAGCTGAGAAAGGAACTGCTGTTGGCGCTGGTAAAGCCCAGGGCAATGACGCCATCGTTGTTGACTGATATGGCGCCAAACGCCGTTTCCGTACTGCCGCCGATATCTTCTCCACCCAGTAGTCCTAATTGCACCAGGTTATTACTCTGTTGGGTGTTAATCTGGGCCCAGATTGCGGTGTTTTCTCCCGTGTCGGGCCCGGTTCGGCCCCGCACTGCCGACGTGAAATACAGTGAGTTATCCCGCCAGACCGCGTCCAGTGCTCTGCGGTCGCCCGCATCTGGATCCAGGGCGCTGCCGCTTTGCGGAAGATTGTCCAGTTCAACAAATCGGTTTTGGTCGATATTTCCCAGCGAAACGAAATCAAAGTTGAACGTGGGGGAGTTAGCCAGCGGATTGTCGATTCTCACCACCTGGGCCTGCAGATTACTGCCTGTACCCAGGCCGCTGGCGAGCACCATCCAGGTACCGGTATTGCCAGACGGCGGCGTGCCAAGCACGTGAGCGGGCTGATGAGTACCCGCTGCGGTTGAGCCGCTAGTAAACGGGTTAAATCGATCCACGTCTGCGGGGTCGCCATCATAAAAACCGTTGGAAACGCCCTTATCCACAATCCAAACTCGCGCGCCGCCAAAAGCACCGCCATCGGTCTGATCGAAAAACCGGAACATATTGGCCGTGATGTAGATGGCATCCTCATCCACAGCCAGGCCGGGAAAATCCACCCAATGATCTTCTCCCCCTATCTCCTCAAACCCATCTATTTCGGTGACCGACCAGGCTCCGGTAGGGTTGTCCGAGTCACTGACGGCAAGAAGGATTCTGGAGGTGTTTCTGCTGTCGCCCTCCGCGATATCTTCTCGTTCCAGGGTGAGCACCACGAAGCGATTTTCAAACTGGTCAAACAGCACCTTTGGGTCAAAGGTGAACGTTGGTGGGGATAGTGAAGAGAAAAAATCTTGCAGCGATTCGCTATCAACCTCATTACCCGATTTATCGTAGATTGCGATGCTGGTATTGGTGACCGCCACCAGGTGGTTGGGGCCCGCCGCCAGCGAGGGGTCCGCCGGAATAAAGGCAAACCCACCGCTGTTGTTGGCGTTGTCCTCAAAATCTATGGCATCAAAAACGTTGCTGGAAATGCCTTTTTGAGTTCGGGTCGATTTCTGATCAGACCAATGATCGAGCTTCCTGTATTTTGGCGTTTTGCGTAATGTTTTGTTTTTTGGTGGTTCGGCCAGCGTACGCTGAGAGACATTCTTCGACTCAGTGACTTCCACAATCGGTGTGCCCACCGTCAGTCGGGACGACACTGCGCGATTTCGGTGGGATTTTCGGCCGCTGTCCAGCGGCTTGCCTGGCGGGAACTGGCGAGCCCGCCGGTCATCGTCAGGCGCGTTTACGGCGCAGCTACCCGTCAACAGGAGAACTGGCGCCAGCAGCAACGGCAAAGCGAGATTTTTCATTTCACGTTCATTGGCAGAGTCGACGTTGGTAGTTTATGCCAACGCCATATCGGCCGTCGTTAAACTTTGTATATCGTCATCAACCGCTACTCTCTGAAACTTTCACGTTGATCCGTTAGTTTCCGATGGCCTGTCAAAATGCGGCGGGATCGATCCAGGGATCATTCAGCGGAACAATCGCGGTGTCGTTTCGATCCCATGAGCTGTTTGGTAGGTCAGGGTAGAAAGCCGTTGAACCAAACAGGGCGCCGCGCAAGCCGGTAAATTCCAGCGAGAGTTGTCCGGCAGGCTGGTTGGCGGGTTCCACACGCTCACAGTCTGGACAGAATCCGACAAAGCTGAGCATGTCGGTGGACCCTGAAACCCCATTGTCGCTCTGGCCAAGAACCCAGCGCGGTTGGTTTTCAGCGTCATAGAAATACAGCACCGAGACCCGCACATTGCCCTGAGTGTAGAAGGTGACGCCCCAGCCGCTGTCATCCGGGTTGTACCAGGTCCCGGTGTAGTTGCGTTGGGTTGTATCGTTGGATGCCGCCAGCAGCTGAAAAGCTTCGCTGCTGCGGCGCCCGTTTAGTGTCCAGCTGAATGTAGCGTTGCGCGCATCCGTGAAATCCAGTGACGCTTGCCCCACCGTTTCCCCGGTCACTCCACCTCCGGAATTTAAGGTGAAACGTGACAAGTCGGCCGACCAGGGACTGGCGTCAAACTCCCCTGAGGCCTGGTACCAAGTGGGACTGCCGTCATCGTTATAGGTGTACCAAGTGACAAACAGGAAATTGCCCAGTCGTTGAAGATCAAACCCATGCCCGCTGCGCAGCGGATTGAACCACAGACCTTGCACCGGCGTTAGTGCAGTGGCGCTGGCATCCGCAGGGTTGGAGCCCTGGTTAAGCTCTGCGCTATCGCTGATGCCGTCGCCATCGCGGTCCAGTGCCAGTCGATGGCCCAGGCCTGTGGGCACCGCAGTAAAGGTCATCGGCGCGCTGGTGGACGCTTGAGCAGCTAGCGCGCTGAGGCTTAACGGGTCACCGCTGGCCGGCTGAAAATTGGTGCCGTCCTGCACCCAGCCATTGCCGCCAGCATGGGCGATCAGATCAATGGCGCCGCTGGCGGCCAGGTTCGTGAGTTGATTAAGTGGCGTCGGCACAGTGGGTCCAGTGACAGTCACCTGCTTCCCGACCGCTGCGTGGGTGTCTTGACTCAACGGGGCTGGAACCGCGTTGGGGGAGGGGTCTGGACCAAAGTCAGAGCCGCTGAAAGCCATCATCAGAGCCACGAGATCGGCCACTTCCTGATCCGATGCCAGATTGAACGCATCCAGGCTGACAAAGCGGGCCAGTGAGTCTACGGAACCATCGTGGAGAAATCCGAATCCCGCGGCACTTTCGGTGCTCTGCATGGTCATGCCGGTCTTGTCGTAAAGGTTTCTCAGCTGGGCGGTTTTCATCGCTCGATTGGTGGATCCGTCCACACTGACTAAGCCCAGATGGTTTTGCCCCAGCGGGCCGTCTATCATCTCCTCGCCCCCAGTATTAATGAAGCCGGCGACGGTCAGCGGACCGTTGCGAGACATTCCGGTGGGCAGGGTGTGGCAGTCAGAACACTGGAACGGGTCGTCGGCAGCGGCGCCGGTGTAAAGCTGCAGACCGCGCTTGGCGTTTCCGTTGGGTAACGGCTGATTGGCAGGGCCGAAATCACCGGTAGTGACGTGTCCGGGTAACGGCAGGTCAACGGGTAGCGAGTTGTCCACGCCGCGGTGCGGATTGGGCGGAAAGGCAATGGTGGCCAGGTAGTCTTCAAAGGCCTGCATCTCAACAGTGTTGAGTTCAGCGTCGCTGCCCAGCAGGTCGGTGAAAGCAGCGTTGAATTCTTCCAGGCCATCGCGGTCACCGCGCCAGTGAAACGGTTCGTGGCCAATGATGTCCTGCAGGGTCTGGGTCATCATTGGTCCCTTCATGGGATGAAAATCCGGACAGGCATCACCCTGAATATCCGTTAAACAATTTTGGTTAAACGTTTTCATGTCGCCGGCGGGATTACCCAGATCCCAAGCCAGGCGGTCGGTTCGACTGTCCACGTGGCAGGAGCCGCAGGATAAGTGTCCGGTCCCCGAGGTGAGTTGAGTGTCGTACAGAAAACGCCGGCCCTCACGGATTGTCTGCGGCAGGGGATTAAACACCGCCACGGTGTCCAGGGTCCTCATATCCTGCAGGTTGATTACCGATAGTGAGGCGGCAAAGTGATTCCACACGTAGATTCGGCCGCTGGATTCATTCAGCGCAATACCCGTTGGACCTTCACCCATGCTAACCGGTTCGCCAATACGTTCGCCGCTGACATCCAGCGTGATTAGATTGTTTGAGCCCATTCCGGTGATGTAGGCGCGGGTCCCCGCAGCGTTCCAAACGATGCCTCGTGGATCGCCAAGGGACTGCGCTCGCAACGATGTCGGAACACTGGGTGCTGCATAGTCGAGATGGGAGTTTAAGTCACTGACCTCGAGTCGTTCACCATCGTTGGCGCGCACCCGGGCCAGGTTGACGCGCAAAAACCGGCCGTTCAGATTGGGTTCAAATCGCTGCTCGTTAATAGCGTCTGTGCCCACGACGGTGATCTCATCGGTGGCCGGATTAACCGCCAGTGCCATATTGACGTTCATCAAGCCGCGCACATAAGTCACCGCCAGAGTGTTGGCACCAATGACGGCAATATCCCGGTCGGGTAGATCCCAGCCGGTCACACGACCTGACAGGTTGGCCTGAGCGCCGCTGACCAATGCGGTCCAGTCCCCATTAATGTCGTCTAGCCAGCGGCCGTCATCGCTTCGTCTGACAATCGTTCCGACGGCTGGCGGCGCGGGCAGCAACGGATTAAGGGGTGGATTGAATCCGTCCCCCGCGTTAGGGGCCGGTGATAATCCCCCTGTGGGCGCATTGCCATTGCGGCTGACGTTGGGTGGAAAGGAAATTGTATCTGGCTCTTCGGATCCTCCACCCAGCACGGTGCTGGCGTTACCCGATTCGAAAATCGCTGCGTAAACCGTGGTGCCGTCGGCGCTGACTGCCAGCGCTCGGGGATCTTCGGCGCTTAACGCAATCTGTTCAGGCGGAAGGTTCAGGTTATTTGGATCGTATACGGCAATGAGGTTGGCTTGAGAACAACTGACAAAGGCCCGTTGAGGGCTGCCGGCGAAAACCACGTCAAAGGGTTCGTCTGCGGTGCTCAGCGTGGCGGTAATCTGCCGGGTCCTAATATCCACCACGCTGATGGAATCTGAGATGTGGTTGACTACCCACGCCTCGGTGGAGGTTCGAAAGCGCACGGACACAGGATCCACGCCAACTACCACGTGCCCCGCCGCTACTGGCGTACCTTCGCGGATGTCGAACAACTGCAGGCGATTATCCGCGGTGTGAGCCACCGCCAGATGGGCCTTGTCGGGGCTGATATCCAGTGCATGCACCGGATGGTTTTCCCAATTGACCAGGGGCAGGTTACTGGTCTGAGCGCGGATAGAGCCGCAGAATGCCATTTGGCTAAATACTACAATGCCCGCTAGCACTGTCAGAGGAATAAAACGGTCCGTTTGGCGCATGGTGCGTTCCCGAAGGTGGTCTGCGGGTTGGACGCGGCGGGTGAGGAAATCCTTCAAGTCAGTCTCATGGTTGAGCGAAAAGTGATTACAGTTTGTCTACATGGAACGATGGGAACAACTGCCGCAGGTAATTGGAGCGAAGGATTTACCCCGCGAGCGCCGTCAGAATTCATAAGACCACCCATCGCGTGATCAGGCAATGACATGAAAAACCCGGTTTCGGAAGATCGTTTGCTCATCAAGCGCCTGTTACGTGGCGATGAGGGCGCGTTCACGGGGTTTTTTGACGACCAATTTCCGCGGATCTATCGCTTTGCCCTGGCCCGCACACAAGGTGACCATGATGTCGCCGAGGAAGTGGCTCAGGAAACGTTGTGCCGGGCCATGGAAAAGCTCAAACACTGGCGAGGCGAGGCGGCCTTAACCAGTTGGTTGTTCACGATTTGTCGCAATCTCATCAGCGATCGATATCGGGGACCTGCAGGGAAAACTCGCTCGTTCGCCATGGCCGAGGATTTTCCTGAGGTGCAGGCGGCGCTGGATTCGCTGCAGACGGCGGACAATGCAAACCCTGAAAGCCATGGTCTGTTGGCAGAGTTACGGGTGTCGGTACAGACGGCGCTGGATTATCTGCCGGCCCATCAGGCAACGGCGTTGCGCATGAAGTATTTTGAGGGGGTTTCGGTGAGAGAACTGTCCATCCATCTGAACTTAACTGAGAAAGCCGCGGAGTCGTTGTTGAGTCGGGCCCGGCGCAGCTTTCGTGAAGCCTTTGCTGAAATCAGTTCATTGGCCAATACGTTGTCCCAGGAATCCACGTCATGAAAAAAACCGGCCAAGGTAACCAGGAGCAGGACCCGGTGGGGCAGCTGTTAAGTCTCGTTGGACAAAGTGAGCCGATTTCGCCGGCAACCACCGATCGCGTTCGCCAACAGGTCGCCACACATTGGCGTCAATCGATTCGCAGGCGACAACGTTCGACCTGGCTGTCGCTGGCTGTTGCAGCCAGTATGCTGCTTACCGCCGGGGTTTCACTGTGGATTGGCCGTGACACGCAAGGGGCGCCGGACACCCTCACGATTGCCAGCGCCGCGCGTATTGTCGGTGTTGCTCAGCAAATTCGGGATGGCGATACACAACAGCTTCAAGAGGGACTGGAGCTGATGGTGGGTGATGGTCTGACTACGACTCAGGGACAGGTAGCGCTGCGCTGGAGATCAGGGCACGAGGTTCGACTCAACCAAAACACGCAGATTCAGCTTGACGGGCCGCAGTCGCTGACGCTTCAGGCAGGCGAGATTTATGTACAGGGGCCCGGCCTGGACGGCCCCATAACCGTTCACACCACAGTAGGGCCCATTCGAGACATTGGCACACAATTCATGGTGCACACCAGGGAGGCGTCGGTCGATATCGCAGTCCGTGAGGGTGAGGTGTCGGTTACCCGGCCCAACGGAAAACTCGCCACCATTGGCGCCGGCTTTGGGTTGAACCTGATTGTGGCGGACGATTCTCAGGACCTGGCCCCTAAGCCGTTGAGTGCCGGTGAGACCCAGTGGCAGTGGGCGTTTGACGTAGCACCTGGCTACGATACCCATGACAAAACCGCGGATGACTTTCTCCGCTGGCTGGTGCGGGAAAAGCATTGGGAGTTGCGTTACGCTGACTCGGATGTTCGGCGCACTGCCAAGCGGCAGCGCCTGCGTGGTCAGTTGGACCCGGAGGGTAATGTTCAGCAGTGGTTGAATGACACATTGCGCACGGTAGGATTGACCCATGAGCTGCGCGAAAGGACATTGCACATCTCTCGTCGCCACTGATGTCACTAAGAGCTTTCGTGCTTATGATCTCTCACGCAGTGACCGCGCCTCCACACCTTAGCCTTGTTGGCCGATGGGGCTAGCTTCAATCAAACCCACGTCAAGGACTGGCCGATTGTTGGGTCTGATGCTGGCCTTGGTGCTATGGCAGCCTGCCACTAGCGAAGATTTGCGTGGCCAGCCTTTGAGCCAGGTGATTCAGAATATTGCGGCCAGTGCAGGCCTGTCGGTGCTATACACCGAGCAGCTTATACCCGATTTTCTGAGGGTCACTACGCCGATTTCCGGCACTGATGCCTTAACTCAAATTACCTCGCTGGTCAGTCCCTATGGCCTGCAACTCACCCACAGCCAGGGAAGTCAGTGGCTGATTACCCGGCGCAGGGTTTTGCCGCATGACACGGTAACGCTTAGCGGCCGAGTGCATAACGAACTGGGGGATCCGGTCAGCGGAGCCCGGGTTACGCTTGCGCCGGCTGGGCAGGAAGCGGTTACCGATAGTCAGGGCGTGTTTCGATTTTCCCAGATGGCGCCGGATTTTATGGCGGTACGGATAGAGGCAGCGCAATTTGAGGTGTTGCGGCGTACGCTGACGGCAGCAGAAATTCGCAGTGATGAATCGCTGTCCTTTTCATTGACGCCCGTTGACGGGGCGCTATCCCCGATCGTGGTCACCGCCAGTTACTATGGCCTGATGCGCACCGATCAACCGTCCCATCAGTATTTGTCTCGGGAGCAGATTGATCAATTGCCGCATATTGCCGATGACGTGTTTCGCGCCGCACGCTGGCTGCCTGGCATTGCCAGCGCAGACATTGGAGCGCAGCTCAACGTTCGCGGCGGTGCCAGTGATGAGCTGCTGGTTGTGCTGGACGGGATGCGCATTTATGAGCCGTTTCATCTGCGAGATTTGCTGTCCCTGTTTTCTATTGTAGATTCCAATATTGTTGATGGTGTGGATTTGTATGCCGGCGCTTTTCCCGCTCACTATGGCGGCGTAAACAGCGGCGTTCTGGATATCCAATCCCGTACCCCAGACGCCACGTTTCCCCATCGCTTGGGCTTGAGTTTTACCAACGCCTTCGCTCAAACCAGCGGTGAGATTGGCGCTCCGGGAGGATATTGGCTAGCGTCGGCCCGCACGGGCTATCTGGATGTCGTGCTGGACCTGATCGATGATGAAAGCGGTTTGGATCCGACCTATTTCGACGCCCTGGCAAAATTCAATTTGCCTGTGGGCAAGGCCAGCGCTCTGTCGGGCAGTATTCTCCTTGCCGGGGACCAGGCCCTGGTGGCCAACGATAACCAGGATTTCTCGGACGGCGATTATCGTGACGCCTATGGTTGGCTTACAGCCGAAACGTCGTTGAGCCCCTACCTGCTGGTGCGCAACCGTTTGCTGGGTGGCTACCTCAGTGAACAGCGTCAGGGCCAAATCGATGATGGCCCTCGACTGTTTGCGCAACTGGATGATGCTCGCCGGTTTCGCTTTGCCGGCGTTGGCAGCGACTGGGAATGGGAGCGTGACAGCTGGAAGGTACGAGCTGGCCTTGAGTGGAGAGGCTTTAATGCCAGCTATCGCTATCAGGGCGTTTCAGTCATCGGTGATCCGCTGTTGTTTTTTGACCGTCCGCTACCACAGCTGCGCGTCAACGAGGCCGACCTAAAGGTGAAGGGTTCAAGCTACTCGGCCTATACCAGCGTGCGCAAAGACCTTTTGTCCACATTGGCCATTGAGGCGGGACTGCGATGGGATAAACAAACCTATCTTGATCTTAATGAGGGTGATAACAGCCAGATCAGTCCGCGCTTTAGTGCGATGTGGCAGTTCGATGAGCGCAGTCGCTTGCGTTTGGCCTGGGGCCAGTTTCACCAGCCTATTGAACCCAATCAACTGATGGTGACTGACGGCGAAAACACCTTCAGCGAAGCTCAGCAGGCCAGGCAGTGGGTCGTCGCGCTCGAACACCGAAGCCATGCCAATATCGATTGGCGACTGGAAGTTTATAAAAAAAAGTACACGTCAGTGAGGCCGTATTTCGAAAACCCATTTTACCCAACAGATTTTCTTGGCGAACTGGAAGCCGATCGCACTCGAATTAGCCCGGACCGATCGGAAGCCCGGGGCGCCGAACTCAGTGTAAACCAGACCTTTGGTAGCGGCGCGGGTTGGTGGGGTAGCTACACTTATTCCAGTGTCGAGGACCTGCTGGATCAGCGTTGGGTGCCGCGCAGCTGGGATCAACGTCATGCAGTCAGTTTGGGTGCCACAGTGCCCATCAGAAAATGGACCCTGACCGTGGCCTGGCGGTATCACAGCGGGTGGCCGCAAACGCCGTTCGGAAGGCGTGAGGGCGAAGCGTTTGGGTTCCCCGCCGTGTTACCGGATTTAGGGCCGCGAAACAGCAGTCGCAGCGGTATTTATCATCGAATGGACCTTCGTGCCAGCCGAGAGATTCCGATACCGATAGGCAAGCTTCGCTTTTATCTGGAACTCTTAAACGTCTACAACCGGCGCAACGACTGTTGTGACGCATTCGATTATTTTCTTAACGACGAGCGGGAAGTTCGCTTCACTGCGCAGGAAGACCACTGGCTCCCTTTCGTCCCCTCCTTGGGGCTAAAGTGGGAATTTTAGGAGCCGCGTGTACGAAAAGTCGGGTCTGACGCCCTGTAGGCGTCATGGGTGGTCAAACTGCCCCTTAAGGTCTTGCCAACACTTCCAATAGTCGCTCTGGCGTTCCACCGCCTGCATGGCCTGGCGGGTCGGTCGCATCAAGTAACGGGACTCAAACATGAACGACATGGTGTCGCCCAGGTGTTCCGGTGTCAGGTCGGCGTCGCTGGCCTTCTGGAAGGCGCCAGCGTCGGGTCCATGGGGTGCCATGCAATTGTGCAAACTGGATCCGCCTGGGACAAATCCGCCGGAAGTTTTGGCATCGTAAATTCCGTTTATCAGACCCATGAATTCGGACATGATGTTGCGGTGATACCAGGGCGGCCGAAAGGTGTTTTCCATCACCAACCAGCGGGGTGCAAAGGCAACAAAGTCCAGGTTAGCGGTTCCTGGGGTATCTGATTGGGACGTTAAGACGGTAAATATGGACGGGTCAGGGTGGTCGTAGCTGATTGAGCCAATGACATTAAACAGCCCTAGATCGTAACGATAGGGAGTGAGATTACCGTGCCAGGCCACCACGTCCAGCGGTGAGTGGATGATGTCACAGGCATACAGCTGACCGTCCATTTTGCACACCAGCTCCATATCGCCGGCGCGGTCTTCGAAGGCGGCGGTCGGCGCTTCAAAATCTCGACTGTTGGCCAGCCCGTCTGAACCGATGGGGCCGCGTTCGGGTAGCTCAAGGGGAGCGCCATAGTTCTCGCAGACGTAGCCCCGGCTGCTGCCCTCCGGTAGTTCAACCCGAAATTTCACGCCGCGGGGAACCACACCAACGAACTGGGGAGGAACTGCGAGAACACCGAACTCGGTGTGTAACCGTAAACTGCCGGCCTGGGGAACGATCAACATCTCGCCATCGGCATTGTAAAAAAACCGATCGGACATTGAGTTATTGGCGCGATACAGGTGGATTCCTGCGCCCAGCTGAGCATGGGCATCCCCACAGGCAGCCAGAGTGTATAAACCATCGACAAAATCCAGCGCCTGATCGGGAATATCAAACGGAGACCAGCGCAGCGGGTCCGGTGGCGTTTGGCCGGCGGGCAGGGGGCCAGTTTCCAGATGCGGGTGGTTTATTGGGCGAAACCCGCCATGGCGAACACTGGGACGGATCCGATAAAACCAGCTGCGGAAGTTACTGGCCTTGGGCGCGGTAAACGCGCTGCCGCTGAACTTCTCTGCATAGAGTCCCATGGCCACTTTCTGAGGCGAGTTGCAGCCTTTGGGCAGTGCGCCGGGCAACGCTTCGGTAGCATGATGATTGCCAAAGCCGGTAAGGTAGCCAAGGGCGTCAACCGCGCCTGTGTTAGCTTTTGCCGTAACGTTCATGGATCACCCTCGAGGGTATCGGAGAGCTTGATCATAACGGTTAGTTTTAATGAGTAGAAGGTAAAACAAGGCAATAAGAATTGACCGAGAGTGAACAGCAACAGCTTCAGCGTCAGGCGGCCCAGTTTATGGCGCGCGGAGATACCATGCAGGCCATTGACGCGTTGACCACGGTGACAGAGCGGTATGCTGAAGACTGGCTGTCTCGAGCCCAACTGGCTGAGCTGTATCAGTCTTCAGGGCACTATGAGCGGGCCCTGAGCTTGATTCAACAGGCGTTGGTCATTAAACCGGGCGAATGGAAACTCCGGGCAAAACTCGCGCTGTTGGCCCAATACGCCGGCCAGATGGCATTGGCCAGGACTCACTACGAAGAGGTGATCCATCACGATCCTGCCGCCTACGGGCAGTTTCAACTCAATTTGGCCAACTGCTGTTACGCGCTGGGAGAATTTACCGCCGCCATCGAGAAATACCGGCAACACTTGGACCGGCAGCCTGATCATCTATCTTGTCGAAGCAATCTTGCCATGGCGCTGGAGCGCGAGTTCCAGTTCGATGAGGCGGCGTCACAGTGGCGACAGCTAGCTGAACGGGATCCAGCTAACGCGCGGTGGTGGACTCTGTTGGGTGCGCTTGAACTACGCCGGGAAAACCTAAATGCAGCGGACCAAGCACTGAATCGGGCAGCCCAGCTCGGAGCGGAAGATGAGGTGTATCTTGTAAATCGAGCATCATTGTTGTTTGAACAGAAACAGTTCGAAGCCTCGCTTGCGGTTCTGAGGCAACAGCCGACGCTGTCTGGTCGGCCGGATATTGAGCAGCTGAGATTTCTCAACCGGTACCAGTCCGGGCAATTTGAATTGTGCATCAAGCAGATTCCAGCGCTGATAGCAGCAGGCCATCGATCAGCCGCGATGGTGGCACTGTCGCTGTTGCCCCAGGCGTACCTTGAAAACGATGACGTGGCGGCCGCGACAGCAGCAAACGATTTTGATGCTCTGGTTTCACGCTCGGCTATTGCGCTGGGAGCGAATGCCTGCGCAGAACTGGTTCAGCACATCAGTAACCATCCGAGCCTTACCTTCGAGCCGGTAACCACGTCGACCCACAATGGCAGTCAGACTCAGTCCCTGCTCATACCCGGCCATCCAGTGGTTCAGGACCTACTGGAAAAAGTGTGTCAGCAGGTGCGAAATTATGTAGCGCGCCTGGCTGCATCTCCCGGTCCATATGCTTCGCTGATTCCCGACCGGGGACGAATAAAAATATGGGCGGTGGCACTGTCCCACGGTGGTTATCAGGGATCTCATATGCACCCCCATGGCATCATCAGCGGGGTGTATTATTTATCGGTGCCCAAGTCTGCAGATCCTCGTCAGGGGGCGCTGGAATTGGGATGTCCGGAATCGAAATTTAATCGTTCTGTGACACCTCAGGTGTCGTTGCAACCGGTCAGTAGTGGTGACTTGCTCATCTTTCCGTCCTGGTGCTTTCATCGCACCCTGCCGTTTTCATCCGTCAATCAACGTGTCAGCGTTGCGTTTGACGTGGTACCGCCAGACAGCCCGGAATGGAATGACCCAGGCTTGTCACCGCCATTCGCGTTATCGGTCACCTGAACCGGCGACAGTCGTCGCCGGTTGATTAGAATCCTGCTCATCGAAGGCGCTATTGAGCGCCGGCCGCGATCAACAAATCGGCGATCTTGCTATCGGGATATGCTTGGTTCAGTGGTGTACGTCGGGCTCGCAGTTTGTGATCAAAATCGCCCTCCAGGTTTGGGTCTGCACCTTCGCTGAGTAGCAGTTCAATCACAGGCAGGTTTTCGCCCCACACCGCGTTAATCAGCGGGGTGTCATCGTCCTTGACGTGGACGTTGACGTTGGCACCGTGATCGATAAGCAACCGGGTGGTCTCCAGGTGGCCCCTGCGCGCGGCATTGATCAACGCATTGCCGTCACCGCGGACCGCGAGTTCGACATCGGCGCCGGCATCCAGGAGTGCCCGTACCGTCGGCGTACTGTTGCGTCGTGCCGCGTCAATCAGTGCACTGCCGTCACCCCGCACGGTATCGTTAACTGGGGCGCGTGCTTCAATCAACGTTTGTGCGATGTCGTCATGACCATGGCGAATAGCCAACATCAGCGGTGTGCCGTCGCGGGCGTAACGAACCGACGGGTCGGCACCCGCGTCGAGTAATAATTCGACAATGTCATGGTGACCCCGGATAACCGCATGGAACATTGCCGATTCATCACCTGAGACCCAAGTGTCGGGATCTACTCCGTCGGCCAGCAACATCTGAACTGCCAGCGTATTGCCGGCACGGGCAGCGGCAATCAGCGGCGTACCATCACCAAAAAGGCGCTTGTGGGTTTTTGCGCCCCGCGCTAGCAATTCCTGAGCCATTGCTTGGGCTTCAGGGTTGGCGCGGCCTACCACCGCCATCAGTACCGTCTCATCGCCACGAGCGCGGAAATTGACGTCTGCTCCATGGTTTAACAGCAGGGTCATAAGGTCCCAGTGCTGACGCCGGGCTGCAGCGAGCAGTGGTGTGCGAGGGTCCCTTTGTCGGTTGATCGAGTCGGGATCAGCACCTTCTTTGAGCAGCCTGGTAGCGGCCTCACTGTCACCTTCCCAAGCGGCAAACAGCAGTCCATCGCCAGGTTGGGGTTGGCGGTTTTTACGATCCCGTAGAACGGTCCCGCTGACAGTGCTCTTAGCGGCTACCGCAATACCGGCCCAGTAAGGCGCGGCAATTGAAGCTCCGGCAAAAGCCATGAGCAATACCAGAACAACTAATTGCGTGTTGGTAGAAGTGGAATGACTCTTTGTTTGATTAAGCATGTGAAAAATTCTCCGTCTCAAATGGGTTTTAGACCGCAGACACGGGATGGCGAGCTCCGGGGGCTGCCCCGGCAGGAGTGAAGCGGCTACCGTAATCAAAGAGGACGCATAGGCTTTAGGTGAGGTACCCAAACTCATGGCCCAATCGTCGCAGGCAGCTTCTCGTTCCCGATTCATCTGGGCAATGGCATACCAGAGAGCCGGGTTAAACGGGAACATAATTCGACCTAAAAACTGTAGCCAAACCCAGAAATGGTCGCCGCGCTTGATGTGGGCAATTTCATGGGCCAAAGCGTGATCGATAACAGTCGTGTCACCGCGGTGCTGCCAATGGCCTGGCAATAAGACCACCGGATTCAGTGTTCCCACCGTTTGTGGGGCACGAATGTGGTGACTCCAGCGAACGTCTATTGCTCGATCAACTCCCATGGCCAGAGCAATGTCGTTGGCGTGAGAGGATAGAGCAGGGGCAACAAATTGCCCGCTTTGGCGCACGCGCCTCACATAAAATAACGCCTGCAGCAGTAACGTGAGTTGCAACATTGAAAGGCTCAGCCAAAACCCTACCAACCACGGCGAAAAAGTTCTCGTGGTGGGTTTTCCAGCAGGTACTTTCTGTCTCTGTGTTCGCTGTTCTTTAGGTCTTGGCAGAGTGTCTTGAAGCCGCCCTGCATCGGTTTCTTGTCGCTCGACCGACAGTGCTGGTGAGAGCTCAGACATGCCCGGATAGAGTTTTTCCAATGGCGTTGGCGGCAATAGGGTCAGACCGGGCAAGGCGATGATGGCGCATAAAGCAATCGCCCAGGCAAGATGTCGCGCCGCGGCGCTGTCGTTTTTGCGCAGCCTCAAAGCCAGATGCAATAACAGCGCAAGACCTGCAGCGAATAACACATGCCCGGAGACCAATGTCGTCGCGTGGCTCATAAGAGGATCACCGATCATGGCGTATTTTCACCGTCTGGTGCTTGGTCGATCAGTTGACGCAGCTGGTCAATTTCCAGCGCATCAACGTCGTCGCTGTCCAGAAGGTTTTGCACCAATGCACGAGGTGAGCCCGAAAAAAACTGACTGACCAGGTGTTTTAACGCATTGCCCTGAGCCGTGCGACGGTCAACCAGGGGCCGATACAGGAAAGCACGACCCTGTTTTCGGTGGCTGAGATAGCCCTTGTCTTTCAATATGCCCAGCATTGTCTGGACCGTGTTGTAGGCCACTGACTCACGCTGGTTAAGTTGATCAGTCACCTCCTTGACGGAGGCCTCTTCCAATGTCCAGATCACGTCCATGATCCGGAGCTCGCCATCGGTAAGGGTCTGTGATCGTTGTCGTGCCATAGTCCGTGTCCGGCTGTTGCAAAAGCCTAACGAATTAGGATTTGGCAACAATACTCTGCCCCAGCTGAGTCGTCAACTAATTCTTTAGGAGTTGTTTGGGAAAGCCTATAAGGATGGGTTTGCTGGACACGGGTTTAACCCGCGATGGCTTCTGCCAGAGACCGTTTCTCCGGCGCGGCTTCGCGCAATTTTTCAAAGGCTTCGAGCTGCTGGGATTCGTTGACCTTGAGCAGCGGTAGCCAACACGTGTCTGGGGAATAGTCCAGTTGGTGGGAAAGGGCGTGGCACATTCGGGTTGCGCCAGCCACCATGACGGTAACGGGCTCATGCTCGGGTTCGAATACCGCATTTTTCTGTCCGGCAATGGCGTTGCACAAGATATCAGGAAGCTGCCAATGTCGGGCCAATTGATGGCTGACCGCCACATGGCCAATTCCGCAGGTTTGTTGCAGCGCCGCGTCCAACGATTGCTGAGCGCCATTGTCCCGCAGTGTAATGGCCGCTTCGCTTTGCTCAGGACGATTTTCAATGAGCCACAGCAGCCCCAGTCTTGCCAACAGCGATGCGGTGCGCGCCGTTTGTTGTTCCTCGGCCGATAAAAATTCCGATAGCCATCGTCCGCAATCCGCCGCCAGCAGGGAACTGCTCCAAAAACGAATGGGATCAAAATTGCTGGCTTTGGAGGGATGAAATGGCTCACTTACGGCCATTGCAACGCCCACGGTTCGAATCATGTTCAAACCCATGCGATGACAGGCAGCACTCAAAGACGTGACTGGACTCACCGGCGCCGACCAGGCGGAGTTAGCGAGAGCCACGACCCGAGCGGCGATGGTTGGGGACTTCTCCAGGATATCTGGCAGCGCCTGCAAGTCGACATCTGGGTCGGACAGGGTGCTGATCAGATAGCCCGAAGACGGCAGTAAAGACGGCAGCGTCGACACGCTAACCTGCGCCTGTGCGCTGGCATCGGACATTTCAGACGGCAGCGCTGACACCTTTCGGACCTCTTTTGACCTGAGAGCACTTCTGGTTGATGTCACTAACGGTCAAAGGCAGGTCATCGGCGGCAACAGGCCTGGAGAAGTAGTATCCCTGAATGTCGTCACAGCCCAGCGCCGCCAGCGCCGTCACCTGGTCCGCTTCCTCGACACCTTCGGCGATCACTTTCAGGTTCAGCCCCTTGGCCATCCCGATGATCGAACCCATCATGATGGCATCACTGGGATTGGTCATCATGTCGACAACAAAAACCCGATCAATTTTCAGGGTATCAATTGGCAGTTTTTTGAGTGATCCCAGAGACGAAAACCCGGTGCCAAAGTCATCGATGGCAATCTGTATGCCCAGACCCCGAAGTTCTTCCAGGATCGGCAATGCACGGTCGGCCTCCTGAACCGCCGCCTCGGTAATTTCCAGTTCGAGTAGTTCCGGTGCCAGGTCAAACTGAGTTAACACGCTGGCTACGGTTTGCACAAAGCCGCTCCGCAGCAGGTGGGTGGGCGAGATATTGACCGAAACCACTAATGGGCCAATTTCATTGTCGACCCACTCTCGGGCCTGCCGACAAGCCTCCTTAAGCACTCGCTCACCCAGTTCATCCAGTAGTCCCAAGCGTTCCATATCGTCGATAAACAAGCCGGGTGATACCAGACCTTCATGGGGGTCGTCCCATCGAACCAGCGCTTCAACGCCGGTCACTTGGCCCCGGGACAAATCGACCTTCGGCTGGTAGTCCAGGAAGAACTCCTGCTGGCGCAAGGCGCGTCTGAGGCGGAATTCCATGGACATTCTCTCGGCAACCCGGTCAGTCATTGTGCGTTCGTAAAAGGCCAGGTCACTACCCTGTCCGGATCTCCTGCTCGCCTGCAGTGCGGAGTCTGCAGCGGCCAGCAGATTGGACGGTGATGAGCCGTCTTCCGGGTAGCGAGAGATGCCGACGCTGAGCGTGAGTTCCACCAATTTTCCGGCAATGGACATGGGCTGGCAAACCAGGCGGCGACATTCTAACGCCAGGTCTGCTGCGTCCATCGGTGAGTCTAAGGGGTCCATGACGATGCAGAACTCGTCTCCGCCCACTCGTGCCACGTTATCGCCGGGTCGTAACACAGAGCGCAATAGTCCTGCTGTGGTGGCGAGAACTGCATCGCCAGCCTCATGGCCGAGTGTTTCATTAACATCCCGGAAGTTGTCCAGTTCGATATCCAGCAGCGCCAGGGGCTCGTCGCTTCTGGCCTCAAGCCGGCTTGCCAGGCTGCTTAGCAATGACTGTCGACTGGCCAGGCCGGTCACCGGGTCGAAGGTCGTCATGCGCTGAATCTTGCGCTCGGACTCCCGTCGATCAGTGACATCAGAAACCGCTCCCAGCACCACCGACGGCTTGTCTTGATTTAACTCCAAGGCCTGTTCTACCTCAATCGGTGTGCTGCCGGGGGGCAGTATGCGAAAACACAGTGTTTCCTCACTGGCAGTGGTCAAAACGTTATGCATACTGGCTTTGACGCGGGCACGGTCTTCGAAGTGCACGCGGCGTAAATATTGATCGAGGTTGACGGTTCGTTCTTCATTCGACCAGCCGCAGAGTGCTGCCAGATGAGGCGACAACGTCAGTTGATCGGGCTCACTATCCCATTGGCAATAACCCATTTGAGAAAGGCGTTGAACGTTGCGGAAAAAGCTCTGCTGCTCTCTGAGGAGTGAATCGTTGCTCACGGATCTCAGGATAAATCGCAGTTGCTGGCATAGCAGGGAATAGCGCATCGGTTTGTGCACAAACGCCGCTGCACCCGCTTCAAAAGCCGATTGTACTGCGTCATCATCTTCCAGTCCGGTCATCATAACTACGGGAAGGTGCCTGAAACGTTCCCGCTGCAGAATTTTCCTGCAAGTTTCAAAGCCATCAATTCCGGGCATCTGGGCGTCAACCAAAACCAGATGGGGGGCGACGTTGTCGATCTCATGAAGTGCTTCGGATCCACCGTTAAATGCAACTACCCGATACCCTTCGGCGCTCAAAACCTCTGACAGGGTCAGGCGGAAGTTTTCGTCGTCATCAATCACCATGACAGCAATATCTGCTTCGAGAGTTTGGGCTTCAGGGGCTTTCGGCCGAAGTGAAGACTCTGCCGATTCGGTATCCGTTGAAGTCACCAGACTCATTTCTGAGACATTACCTTGGTCGGATACCACGACGGTTTTCAGGGCTTCAACCACGGGTTTTTGCAGCGAGCACAGTTGTTCAATTAGCTGGTTCTGAGCCTCTGGGGTTGTGGCCGCCTCCAAGTCTGCACAAGTGTATGAAAAAGCCCTCGCGCCAACGTTGGCGGAACTTGATTTTAGACTGTGGGCAATTTCGGTGACTCTTGACCCTTCAGCGCCTTGCGCCGCTTCCATCAACTGCGTCATTTGCTCTGGCAAGTACTCCAGGAAACGACAACAAACACGGTTGACCAATGTCTGGCCGCCGGCTTGGCGCAGGTTTTCCAGAGCCGCGTGCTGCAAAATATCGCTGGTCTCCGGTGGTTTTGGTGCCGTTATGGAAGCGGCCTGAGCGGCTGCCCAATGACGAATCGTTGAAAGCAGTTTTTCTTGGTCAAACGGTTTGCTCAAGTACCCACTCATGCCCGCATCTCGGCACTGCTGCTCAATACCTTTTTGAACGTCCGCGGTGAGGGCGATGATGGTAACGGGACCGGTTCCGTCAGCTTGTTCCTGCTGGCGGATTTGTCGGGTAGCCTCAAAGCCGTCCATGCCCGGCATATGGCAGTCCATCAGGATGACATTGAAGGCCTGGTTCTTCACCGCCGATAGCGCTTCATGACCGTCATGGGCCACTTCTACGGCACAACCTAAGGGTTCGAGCATGGCTAATGCCACTTCTTGATTGACCGGGTTATCCTCCGCCAATAGCAGCCTCAGGTCAGGCAGCTTATCGACCGACTGAGAGCCAGCGAGCGGCAGGTCGTTGGCGGCTTCCAGTTGAGGGATGTGTTGCAACAATCCGGACAGCAAAGTGTCTTGTCGGACCGGCTTGCTCAAATGTCGGTTAATGCCGGAGGACTGAATTTTGTGGGCCGAAATATCCTGCACCGAAGAGCTCAAAACCATCAGCGCCGCTTCCGGTATCTGCGGGTCGTCATTGATGGTCTTTGCCAGCGATACACCATCAATATCCGGCAAATGCCAGTCCAACAATACCGCGCTGAAGGGGGCCCCTTCGCTGGCGGCCTGTCTGACCTTGTTAAGCGCCACCGTTCCGTCGAGAGCGGTATGAGCCTCCATTTCCCAGGCATCAACCTGGCGCTTGAGAATATCCAGATTTACCTGGTGATCATCAACCAGAAGTATTTTGTGACCGGAAAGTGACGCCGCATCCCATTGCGAGTCCGGTTGAGCGGCCGCCGTTTCCAGATTGAGCTGAAATTCAAAACACGCGCCGCTACCCAATTCGCTGGTGACCGTTAATGATCCGCCCATCAGGTCCACCAGCTGGCGCGATATGGCCAGACCTAAACCGGTGCCACCAAACGCCCGCGAGGTAGACCCATCAGCCTGGGAAAACGAATCAAAAATGACGTCGGTTTTTTCCGCTGCTATGCCGATGCCAGTGTCGCTGACGGAGAACTTGAGATCTTGTGAGTCCTGCGAAACATTGCTGCTTAACAAGGTCAACCGTACTTCACCCGATTCGGTGAACTTGACCGCATTGCCCAGCAGGTTAATTAACACCTGGCGCAAACGCGTATTATCGCCGACTACCCAGATTGGACCCGGTTGATCAATATCGTTAATCAAATTGAGCCGTTTCTGCGCGGCCTGTTCGGCCAGCATTTCCATCACGTCATCGATCAGCATTCGAAGATCAAACGGTTGTTCGCTGAGCTCCAGGCGACCGGCCTCAATTTTTGAAAAGTCGAGAATATTGTTAATTACGCTCAACAGATTTTCTGCTGACCGATAGGCGGTTTGTGCGAGGTGCCGTTGGCTGGCGTTTAAGGAGGTACCCAACAGCAGTTCGCTCATCCCCAGTACGCCATTCATGGGGGTTCGGATTTCGTGGCTCATGGTGGCCAGAAATTCACTTTTGGCCTGGCTGGCCGCTTCCGCAGATTCCTTGGCTTCCTGTAGGTCGGCGGTGCGATCGAGCACCGTTTGTTCCAGGGATTGTTTGTGTTGAGACAGTTCAAAATCCCGGTCTTGAATCTGGGTCAACATGGCGTTGAACCCCCGCACCAGTTGGCCGACCTCATCTTTACCGTCGTTTTCCACCCTGAGGGTATAGTCCTGCTGGGTTTTGACCCGCGACATGCCATCGGCCAATTCATGGATGGGTCCGGTGATCTGTTGAGCCAGGCGCGTCGATAACCAGTAGACCCCTAGCAGCAAACAACCCAGCACAGTAACGAGCAGGGTGGCAAATCGCCGAATCTGCTGGTACAACGGCCCCATGTCGGCTTCAACGAAAAGCTGGCCAACGGCCTCGCTGTCCCGTTCTACCGGGGTCAACATGATGAGGTGGTTTAGGCCAAAAGACACACGGTAACCAGCGTCTGCTTGCTCCCAAGAAGGATCGTCCATTTGCACGGTCTTTTGGGCTTCACCCAGGGCAACGAACGTGGATCCATCGGGCAGGAGTAGCTGGGCGCTCTTCACCATGGGCTCAGCGGCCAAAGCGTTGAGCACTCTTGAGCCAGTGTCGGGGTCTTCAAATGACAACGCTGCGCTGGAATTGGTGGCGATAACGTCTGACACCACCGAGATACGTTCAAGCAGGGCGGTGCGGAAAAACGACAGCTCCATAGCCGAATAGATGCTCGCTCCACCAATTAGCGCCACAGAACTTACGGTAAAGGTCATCCAGCGAATCTTGCTCGCGATGGTGAGCTCTCTGAGCGAACGGCGTAGGGACTCCATCATTATTTGCTCCTCACTACGGTCGACAGTTCCAATAGTGGGGCTGCGATCAATAGACCGGCATCTACGGCTGCTGTGCGGTTAATCAAAAACCCAAATCGATTGCGGTTTTTGCGGATTTCGATCATGCCGCCCGACTGGGCAAAGGCTTTGCCGTCACTGATGGTCAAAACGGGATGCTGGCCTGTTTGCTCGATGATTACGCCAACGTCGGACTTAGAATCCACAAACAGCAGGTGACAAGTGCTGTCAAAAGATTCTTTCTCAGACAGGTGAATGAGCTCAATGGGCCGGCCGGCGGCCGTCCTTTTCGTTAGCGAATACAGTTCCCCACTCAGTGGGTGGTCACCATATTCGCAAAGGGTAAAGGCGTCATCAGGGGAGTGTTGAAAGACAGATTCAGGCCACGTGACATAGGCCATGATTTTGTAAACCAGGGCTGCCTTTAGGGTGTTTTCCGACGGGGGGGTGGTTTCGCTGCCAGTTACGTGCGTAGTAAAAAGCAACGCCAGGAAGGCCGCAAAACCCACGCAACTGGGCCGGAAATAGGTTAGGTAGCTGGAGGGCATAGAGTGCACACATCAGACAGGCTGATGGCTTTCTAGTCCCAAGAAAACCGAAGTTGCAAATATCCCATCCGGTCAATCTCCGAGCCTGGCGTTAACGTTTCACCCAAGAATTCCAATCGCGTACCCAAGAGATTTTTCGCGGACAACAGCAGTTCCAAGCGATCGCTGTGGCGCCAGGAGAGCGAAGCGTCAACGCCGACGTAGCTCTCAGTCTTTTCTGAAGATGCGGCGGTTAGCGATTGGCTTGGTGGAACACCATCGACGTATTGTGTGCGCAGATGAAAAAACCAGTTGTCGCTGATCGTCCAATCGCTGTCTAGGGTAAATTGATGCTCAGGCGTTCTGAGCTGAAGGCCTTCAAATACGAGTCCTGCGTCATTAGGGTTCTGAAGATCTACCCCGAGTTTGACGAGCGTGTAGTTTCCGTTGAGTCGCCAGCGGGGTGATGGTTGCCAGGACAACGCCGCTTCAACGCCGTGTGACTCACTGGTCAGGTTGTTGTTGAAAACAATATCCAAAAGGGGCGGCTGGGTTGGGGGGAATCGCAACTCGCTGCCGATAATATCCCGATATTCGTTTTTGTAAGCTGTCACATCGAGTGAAAAACCGTTGTCAGCAGAAAAACGATACCCAAACTCAATTGACGCGAGGTTTTCCGATTCGATATCAGGGTTTCCAAACAGAGCGTTCACCGGCTGTGGAAGGGTGATGCGGGCGTCCTGCTCTATTCTGGACGGTGTTCGGACAGCTCGGGCAATGCTTGCCCAAACCGTGTGGCGGTCGTTGGGTTGCCAAACTACGCGAAGGTTTGGCTGATATTCAAAGCCAGTAAACGCATTTTGATCAAATTTCGAGCCCAAAATAACGCGAGTTGACGCGCCCAGCGTTATTTCATTTTGGACAAACAAGCCGTAGTGCGAGGCAGTGTTTCTCTCGGGTGTCAGTAGCAATTGGGTGCCGTTGTATAGTCGATCGGAGACTCTGCGGTAGTTGATTCCCCAAAGTAGATCTTGTGTCTCCGATAGCGGCACGCGGTGCTGGAAGTCCAGATCAATGGTGTCATGACGCTGTTGCAGAAAAGATTCGCGGCGCGAAACGTGATCAAAGTAAGCTTGGAGAGAATAACTTTGGTTGTCGCTTAGCGTGCGAGACCAGCGGCCGAGTAGGTTGCTGCCAGAGGCGCGGTAATCGCCCAGGGATACATCGAGTCCGAGAATGCCCTCCTGTTGCTGCCCATCAAGGCGGTAAGTATCCCCCTGCAGAGTCAGCGAGTCTCGCTGGTTGGGTTCGCTATCCAGACGGAAACCGAGACGGGTCTGATCCCATTGCTCATTGGAGTCCTGCTGGTCCAGTTGATTCCTAAAGCCGTCGTGCTCAGAGACCTTTGCAAAGACCCGGCCAGCAGTGTTTGAACCTAGGGCAAAGCCTGATCGGATATTTCCAACCATTGGCTGCTGATTGCCTGAGCCTGCCACCAGCAGCGTGTCTGGGGTTTCCGCAGCGTTACGAGTGATAATGTTCACAATGCCGTTGACCGCGTTGGGTCCCCACAATGTTCCGCCAGGACCTCTGATGACCTCTATCCTGTCGATGTCGTCCAGCAGGGTATCCAGTTCATCCCAGTAAACGCCTGAAAAGGAGGGAACGTAGACGCTGCGCCCATCGACCAAAACTAGGAGTTTGTTGGTGTAGCGACCGGAGAAACCGCGAATGCTCACCGCCCATTGACCGGTGTTGATGCGTCCAACGTGAACACCAGGAACGCCTCTTAAGGCTTCGGCTACCGTGGTAATGCCGCGTTGCCGGATCGAGTCT
>JBGCET010000075.1:0-17179 GCA_045106555.1 Lysobacterales bacterium
TCAGGCCATCCGGGTGCCGGTTTGCCTTCAATGTGGGCTTTCATGGTGTTCCAAAGGTAGGTCCAACCCGTATCCCGGTCTTCCGTACCTTTTACAGAGACCAGTCCCAGGCTGTTTTCGCTGAACGTTAGCAAACAGCCTTGTTCTCCTTTGGCTTCAAGATCCCAGGTGCCAAACCACTGGTTTGGACCACCGAATGAGGGGAATACGGAGCCCAGTATTTCTAGCCGTTTTGCAGGGTCGACGGTGACAACGTTACCCCATAGGACGCCGCCGCCGTTTTCACCCCAAGACTCGTACATGCGCCCGCCAGGGAAGGCTTCAAGCAGGTAGCTGCGTTGACCTTCGGTGCCGCCCGCATAAAAGTCTGCGGGCCACCAGTCACTGATGTTTTCGGTGAGGGCTTTCCATACCTCAGAAACGGAAGAGTCGATGCTGACCTGAAGAGTGATGGACGACAGATTGGCCGGTTCGATGTTCATTGGCTACTCCATGGATTGTTGAGCAATGGCTTTTATTCGCAGCAGGCGATCGGCCGGCAGTTTTTCAAAGTTGCGAATCCAGCGATGGTAGATTTCCTGCAGCGGAACGGGATTTAGGTGATTGATTCGATCTCGGCCACGGCGTTCGATGACAATCAGGCTGGCCTTCTCCAACGCTTTTAAATGCTTCATGACGGCAAAACGGGAAAACGAAAAGTGCGTGCATATTTCTGTTGTTGTCATCGACGCCTGACGCAGCAAATCTAGAATCACACGGCGCGACGGATCGTTCAGGGCTGCCCACAGGGCATCGTCTTGCTCTGCGGATTTTCGCGCCGGTAGGTGACCAGAACCCATGTTGTCATTTTTCCATTGCGGTTTTGCGGGCATCGCAATTTCCCAAGACCGAGTGATTCAAAATAATATGTGACTATAGGGTCACATAAATAAATGCATGGGTCAACGCAGATGCGTGGACACGGCAACGTCGCCCAACCGGCATCCGGTGACCCGCTTTTGATATGATCAAGGTTGATCTGACTAAGTCCTGATCACAACTCAGGGTGTAAATGTTCATGACTGAGAATCGACAGGATCGATCTACGGCATTGCTGCTGGACTTGATCCAGCAGGGCGATGAGCAGGCCCGCGACGAGTTATTCCGGCGTTGCTTGCCGCTGCTGCGTCGATTTGCCCATGGCCGCCTTCCTCATTTTCGTCGTGACATGTCAGAAACGGATGATCTTGTTCAGGTAACCCTCGTTCGAGCGTTAAATAGACTAGACGCGTTTGAAGCCAAAGGCCGAGGCGCCTTTTTTGCCTACCTGCGAACCATCATGATGAACGCTGTTCGTGATGAAATTCGCAAGCATGGCCGAAAACCCCAATCCACCGATTCGGTGGACAAGGGCGTTGAAGCGGGGGATAGCGTGGTTGAGCAAGCAGTCGGGATTGAGACGCTGGAAGCCTACGAGGCTGCTTTGGCAACAATTAAACAAGAATCTCGGGAAGCCATCATCCTTCACGTGGAATTTGACATGAGTTACGCGGAAGTCGCATTGGAACTGGACCTATCGTCTTCTGACGCCGCGCGGATGCGTATCAAGCGAGGGCTTAAGGAGTTGGCAACGCAGATGCCATGACAGATCCAAAAGCCACCAAACCCATTCCCGAGTCCACAGTGTTTCAGGATTTAACGCGTGAGTTGGATCTGGCGAAGAACCACGGTGGCAATGACAGCGAAAACGCTGCTGAATCCAGTCGCATTGAAAAAAACCTCAGTCTGCTGAAACGTCTGAAGGCCGTATATTCCGAAGCCAGTGAGAATTTGACGCCTTCGGGAGAAGATGGCATCGCACAAGACCCTACTCACTGGGGCCATTTGAAAATTATCGACCGCATCGGTCAGGGTGGGTTTGGCACGGTTTACCGGGCATACGACCCATTGCTCGAGCGCGACGTCGCGCTCAAGCTCAAGCGCATTGATCAGCAAGACTCCACCCGTAACAGCGTCTACATCGAAGAAGCGCGACGTTTGGCCCGTGTGCATCATCCCAATGTACTGGCGATCCATGGGGTGGGGGTGAATGACCATCGGGTGGGTATTTGGGCCGATTTGGTTGACGGTAAAACCGTGTCTGATTTACTCGCCGGGCAAAAGACGTTTGACCGAAGTCGTTGTATGGCGCTGCTGGAGCAGCTGAATTCCGCGCTGACCCACGTTCATGACAATGGTTTGGTGCATGGCGATATCAAGTCAGACAACGTCATGATCAGGGAGGGCAGCGCCATCTTGATGGATTTCGGCGCAGCCCAACATCTCGGCGAATTACCGCGATACGGGTCCCCCGCTTTTATGGCGCCAGAATTATTTTCTGAAGCGCCGGTGTCTGCATTGTCCGACACCTATTCCCTGGGTGCGCTGATGTACAGAATGGCGTTGGGCCAGCATCCCCCTCTGAGCGATCCAAGAGACGATTCGCCGCCCGACAGTGGCGCCTACCAGTCGCAGTTGAAGGGCGCGTTGGGCAGACCTTTCGCCGCGCTGGTTGCGCGAATGATGTCGGCAGAGCCGCAACAGCGTCCAAGTCACGAGAGCATCGATGCGCAATTAAGAAAGATCCGAGAGCTTCCTGCCAGAAGGCGTCAATTGGCTGCTGTGCTGGCGGTGATTGCCAGTTTGTCTGCAGGCTTGATCATAAGCTTGATAGCGCTGAAGCGTGTTGAGCAGGAGCGGGAGCGTTTAGCGGTGGTCAAGGACCTGGTTGTGGAGAGCATTCAGGAATTGGCGCCGGGAGATTCCGGACCGTCCTCTGTCAACTCGCTGTTTGTCACATTGCGCGATCTTGCGGATCAACGGTTACAGGTGTATCCCGAGGCCCTGGCGGATATGCAAAATGTGGTTGGACAGGGGTTGGCAAGGTTTGGCGATCTTGAGCAAGGTCTAACACTCGTCGAAACGGGTCTTAAAGGTAAGCTTGAATCCAGTCCCCTCGCTCACCGCAGCCTGGCCCACCATTTCAACATTGTTGCCAATCTCCGGTTGGAAGCCGGTGATTCAGCGGGCGCTGAGTCGGCTATTCGACAGTCCATAGATTATTTTTCGCAGCTCAAGGCCGACGACTATGATGTGCCCGACGAAGGCCCAATCGGCGTTATTCGAGGCCGAACGTTGCTTGCCAATTTGTTGGGCAAGCAGGGCTTGTGGTTTGAGCAGCTACAGGCCCATCAGTCCATTTTGAAAGACCGTGTGAAGCTGCGAGGAGCGGGCACCGCAAGTTCCGCTGTGGACTATTTCAATGCGGGAATGGCCATGACCGAAACCGGTGACCCGGCCAGCGCGCTTACCTCAATTCAGAAAGCCATGGACCTGTTAACTGATAGCGGTAACGGCGAGGCTTTTCGTACCGTATTGGTTCAGCTTGGGCTGACAGTGGCACTTAGGGATTTGGGGCGTTTTGAGGAGGCTTTCTCCAGCCTGGACCACGCTCAAACCATGATGAACAAGCACCTACCTTCGGCACACTGGTACTACCGTTTGATTGACGCCCATCGGGCGGCAATCCACATGCAGTCTGGGCAGTTGAAGGAGGCGCTGGCGATCTATGATCAGCTGGCCAGGGATAGCGAGCTCATGGAAAAGCTCGGCAGGTCTGTGCGCAGTCGATATGCCATCGCGTTGCTGGCCGATGGGCGGTCGGCTAACGCACGTGACCAATTCGCGAGCATCTACAAAGAACTGGATGACAACAATCACACCACTCAGCCGTTCTATCGGGTAGCGACCGACTACGCGGCATACCTGTCAGCGGACAATGGGGTCAATAAGCGGGTACAGCTAATGGGTGAGATCGAAACCGTCATTAAGACCCTCGATGACTACGGCTACCGAGCGCGTCCCGAATACGGTCAATTGCAAACCTGGTTACGCAAACTCCGCTCACGGGGGCAGAAATAATGGGTTTTTGCCGGCTGGACAAAACGTCAGTGTAGTTTGGTTGGCAAAACAAACGCTCGAAAATGAGTTCCCACAGAGACGGTGGTGTGCCGATTTAGTGCAGCGCTTCAGTTGCATTAATCACAAGGATAAATTCCTTGCCTCGGGCTGTAACACTTTGTTACATTTGCGCTGGTGTCGTATTCGCCCTCGAAAAATCACTGGCGTCAAGCCAAAAAACCCAGCATTTGCCGTCGTTGGGTTGCGCTTATTGCTGTAATCGTGGCCTTATCCGCAGCTAGCGGGGTTAGCTTCGCTGCCAAGCAGACACAGCCGCCATCATGGGATCTTCAAGCTCAAGCGGGCCACCGCCTGGTCATTGGTGCGGTCAAATCCATCGACGGGGCTAACGTCACCTTTGAAGTAGTGCGCCGGGTGATGGGTGACTCCTCAGACGCCACCATTACCGTGGCATTCGACGACGCTACGGTCGCGAAGATGGGTGTCAAAGGTCGATACCTGGTCGGCTACACCGACATCGTCAAAAAACGTGTGCCGGCTGAAGGCTTCCACAAAGGCAAGCCGCGTGTCGTTCGCAATCTGTTGGCGGGCGAAATACTCAGTGGCGCATCTCCTGCAGCCATCGAAATGTTGGACGGTACAGCCCAGCGAAAGCTGGCTGATACGCCGCAGCAGTTTGTCGAATTTTTGCTTGCCCGATTGGAATCTTCCGACCCATTTCTGCAGCGCCTAGCCAGCGCAGAACTATTGGGCCGCGCATCACTCATGGAACAAATCGACGACAACCAGATTGCAAGAATCTGGATGTTCGTCGCGAATGTAGACCGCGACCCGATGGCGCGGACTATTGCACTGCGAATTGGATTTGCCAGAGACGGCAGTTCATCCCGAGCCAGGACCACCGTCCGGGAACTTCTCGCCACCACACCGGTGTCGGTTGTTCGCGGCGATATGTACTGGCCCGGCCTGGTTTATACATCACTTGTGCTGATGGCAGACCAGTTTTCACCAAGCGAGAAGGACCTACCCGCTTTGACCAAATGGATGGAAGCAGAACACCGTGGCGTTGTAGAAGCTGCATTACGAGGTGTCGGAAAAACCCATCCTGAGAGGGAACTCACTGAAATCTATCGAGTCCTGTCGCAGCCATTTTTGGCGGCCCAGGCTAGACAGATATTGCAACAACGTGTTCAGGGGTTAAGCAAGCGATAACCGGCTGTAGCGCTGCTACAGGGTAACGCTTGATCAATTTCAACTATTGGGAGGTTCTGCGTGAAACGACGCTCATTTTTTGGGTTCTGTACCCTTGTATCTATAATCGCCGCCAGCATAGTCTGTATACCTGCAGCGTTGGCCCAATCATCCAGCGAAAGCCCCGATTCGTTCGAGCCCGTCAAAACGGGTGTGTCAAAGCCGTTACGACAGCTTGCTTTAGAGTTTGAGCGCGCACAGCCCAGCTCACCCAGCGAACAGCAAAAGCCAATAGAGGTGCCGAACCAGCTTCGCCCAGATTTTCTCGGATCTGGCCGCAAGCAGGCCCCGTCATTTGATCCGACACGCAAAGGGGCGCTCGACAAGCAAGCGCCAACCTTGGGCCTAAGCTTCGATGGCTACGGCAACGAAGACAACATTGCCGTTGTCGGTGGGCAGGTTTCGCCTCCCGACCCGAATGGCGATGTTGGCCAGGACTTCTACATTCAGTACATGAACCTGGGTCTGAAGTTTTTCAACAAGACTGACGGCTCTATTGCCGAAGGCCCTCTGCCGGGCAATATCTTCTGGTCTGGCTTTGGTGGAAACTGTGAAACGGGAAATGCAGGCGATCCGATCGTCCTATATGACGAACTTGCCGATCGCTGGCTATTTTCCCAGTTTGCAGCGCCTGCATCGGCTGCTGGCAGCCAGTGTTTCGCCATCTCTACAACCAACGATCCCCTAGGTTCGTACTTTCTTTACGAATACGCCGTGCCAGGTATCGACTACCCGAAAATTGGTATTTTTGACGACGAAAGCGGCGTCAACAGTGGTTTTTATATGACCACCAACAACTTCAATCCGGGTTTCACCGGCGTATCGGTTATCGCGGCTGACCGCACAGCCATGCTCGCCGGCGCGCCCGCCACGTTTATCGAATTTCAGATTCCCCCAGGCGCAACGGCCACAGCCTTTTCACTCCAGCCTGGCCACATCGAAGGAACCGCTCTGCCAGCTGCTGGCACCTGTAACGTGATTGTTCAGGCGTTTGATGACGAAGTCTTTGGGCTTGGCGGCGGTCCCGATGGCTACCGTTTTTGGGAGTTCTGTCCAGATTTTGCAACGCCAGCTAACTCAACACTGACCGGTCCAACGTTAGTAGAGTCCGGTGCTGAATTTGATGCTGAGCTTTGCGGCTTTGACGCCTGTGTTCCTCAGCCAGGCACGCCACAACTGCTTGATACGTTAAGCCAATTCACCATGTATCGGGCCGCTATTCGCGTTAACCCAGGTTCTGCGCCAGACTCGACCCGTATGGTGCTTAGCCATACCGTTGACGTCGGCGGCGACCAAGCCGGTTTGCGCTGGGTTGAATTTGATCTTGGTGCAACCGGCACAACCATCGCTGACGAAGGCGTTTATGCGCCGGACAGCGAGAACCGCTGGCTGCCATCCATCGCGATGGACCAGTCCGGAAATATTGGCATCGGCTACTCTCTCGGCAGCGCAACAAAAGAGCCGTCAATCTATTACACAGGTCGCGAAGCGGGTGATCCCGCGGGCACGCTGCAGGCGGAGCAAGCCTGCGTCGATGGCGGCGGAGTCCAAACCGGGTCAGATCGTTGGGTGGACTACTCCTCCATGAGCGTTGATCCAGCCGACAGCTGTACTTTCTGGTACACCACCGAGTATTACGCCACCACCAGTGCGGTGACATGGAACACCCGAGTATGTTCATTTAGGTTCGACAACTGCGGTGTTGACCGCGTTGTGCTGACCGAAACCACCGACAACACCGATCAATTGGTGTGTACACCTGACAACCTGGAAGACATCGGCCTCGACGTTGCACTGAGCACCGGCGCTGTTGATCCAGTAGATCTGGGGACTGCCAATCTGCCAGCAGGCTTTACGGTGAACTTCTCCGCTAATCCAGTGGATCCAACACCCGGCTCCACCGTGGCGCAAATTTCTGTAGACGGCTCAGTGAGCCCGGGACCTTACAGCTTTGACCTAACCGGCAGCGCTGCCGGAGTTGAAGACGGCTTGGTGCCGGTCACCGTGAGCGTCTTCGACGACGTGCCTGCTAACACGCCGCAACTGATTGCTCCACTCAACGGTATTCGGGATATTGGCGGTAATGTCACCTTTACCTGGTCCACTATTCCTGGTGCTTCCAGCTATCGCGTTCAAGTCAGTGAGTTTGGCGCTATTGTTGTTGATCAAGAGGCTAGGGAAACAACTCTGACCACGGAGATGGATCTTGCGCCTGGAGATTATTTCTGGCGAGTAAGCGCGGTTAACGCGTGTGGCGAATCATCGCCTTCTCAGGTCTTCACGTTCACGGTCGCGGCTCCCGCAGGCGCTCTCGTATTGCTGGTCGACGACGATGACAACTCTCCAGACGTTAGCGATTTTTACGCCGATTCCTTGCAGAATTTGGGGCTCACGTTTGATCTATTCGATACGCTCAATAGCGACACCACTGAGCCAGATGCCGCTCTGATGAACAACTACGAGGCCGTAGTTTGGTTTAGCGGTGACGAGTTTGGATTTCCAGGAACTTCCGGTCCATCGGCCGACAGTGAACTGGAAGTGACGGACTACCTGAACGGCGGAGGATGCTTCCTTATTAGCTCTCAGGACTACTTCTTCGATAAGGGGCTCACGCCGTTAATGACGGACTTCCTTGGCGTCGATAGTGCGGACTCGGACGTTACCCAAACGCTGGTTACCGGAAGCAACGTTTTTGCGGGGCTGGGTCCTTACACGCTGGACTACGCAGCTACGGGTCTGGGCAACTTCAGTGATGAACTGAATCCAACTGATGCAAGCACTTTAGTCTTCCAAGGAGTGGCAGGAGGTGCATCTCAGGGTGCAGCAACCGGCGTTAGCAACGGCACCTATAACACGGCTTTCCTGGGCTTTTCCTTTGCGGCGGTTCCAACACAAACCAATCGCGATGAACTGATGGAACAGTTCCTGGTTGATCAGTGCAACGTGCTGACCGGAGCTGTTGGCGGCTCTTTGGCAGGAACGGTGACGGTGAATGGCACAACATTGCCAATTCCGGGCGCTTTGATTACCGCAACCCGAGCTGGCGCTAGCGTTACTACCACCAGCGATATCGATGGTAGCTACAGTTTCGACATCCTAACGCCGGGTTTTTATGTAGTTGAGATCGATGTGCCAAATGGTGGCGACAACGACCCCGTCATTAACGTTGAGGTATCGGCGGACGCAGTTACCACGCTGGACTTTGCCGTTGACGCTGCAGCGATCGCTTACGATGCAACAGCCACAGTAGAAACGTTGGGTAGCAACGATTCGGTTACCAACCCACTTGTGCTAAGCAACTTGGGTACGCTGGCTCTGGACTACCTGGTGAATATTGGCAGCTTCGATTTCGGTCTGCCGGCGGCTCCAAGATCTATCAGTGGAAATAACAACGCGGTAGGGCGGCAGAGTTCAGCGGGAGATTCCGCGGCGCTGCAGGCACCCGAATATCAGCGTGGGCCCACGGATTTGACCGCCTTGCCGGGTGATGTGCTGTTGACTGCGCCTTATCCTGAAGGAGCCCCGTTGGGGATCACGATGTCACCAGCGGGCGACATCTGGGTGGCTGACCTGTTTAGCGGCAACACGGTTCGCTACAACTCCTCGTTGTTTATCCAGGAAACTATTCCTCATCCAAGCCTGGGCACGACTACCGGTGTGGCTTACGACACCGTGAACGACACCATTTGGTGGTTGGACGCTGACTTCCCAGCGTTGGTAGAAGGGGATCAAAGCGGTAATTTCACAGGCAACTTCATTATCTTGCCAGTGTCTGCCGGCGGCTTAGCAGCGGGCGTTGAGTATGACCCATCGCTGGACGCGTTTTTCTACGTGGACATCGGCGCTGACGATATCTTCGCTGTTGATCGTACCGGCGCTTTGCTGCCAGGATATCCTGTGCCGCAAACCAGCCTGGATACCGGCGCCGGATTGTTTGGCAACGGTTTGGATGTTATCGAAGGTAAGCTGGATGTGTTGGTAGGCCTCATCGCTGATGGACAGGCCACGCAATCAGAAATTACTGATATTTTTGGTAATAATCTGGGCGTGAATACTCCAATGACGTCAATTCCCGATACGTTCATTAACGATTTGGTTCGCAGCCGGCTTGATCCCAACGGCGTGGTTTACGTTGTCGGTAACGCCACCAGCACAATCTATGCGCTGGAGCCTGCCAACCTGACCCTGGCCACTCAGTGGGCTAGCACCGATCCTCAGGTTGGAACCATTCCAGCCGGCGGTGATGCGACGCTTGACCTGACGTTCGATTCAACCTCGTTACCCTTCGGCAGCTACAACGCCGAGCTCAACGTGGGCGGCAACTTCGTCAACCAGGCTGAAGCCAAACCATTGGGTCTTACGGTTGAAGGTGCACCAGCACTCTCGCTCTCGTTTACCGCTTATTTGGGTTCCGATACGGGAGACCTGTGTGCGAGCGGCGGCGGTTCTGAGACCTTCCCAGCAGAAACCACCCAGGCGATTACTTTCTGTGTGGATCTAGCCAACACCGGCGACACCGGCTTCGCTAACCTAAGCGTTGACGTAGCGTCACTGGATATTACGCTGGAGGACATGTTGCTGAAGTCTGGCAACCTGCCGCTGGGACCGGGCAGCGAGTTGACCTACTATTTCGTGGTAGCAGCACCGAGCGGCTTGCCGTCAGCTATTGAGGCTATCGCCAGCGCTGATCCAAGTGATGGAAGCGGCAACGCCATACCAGGTCCTGGCACTCAATCTGCGAGAGATTCGGTGAATGTTGATCAGGGCAATACGGCCCCGGTCGCCAGAAATCGAAATGTCACTACTGACGAGGACGTTGCGGTATTTGCTCGACTTCGAGCGACCGATGACGACGGTGATCCGTTGACCTACAACGTGACTAGTGGACCTAGTAACGGAACCATCAGCGGCACACCGCCCACGTTAACGTACACACCCAATGAGAACTTCAATGGTGTGGACTCGTTGACCTACGTAGCCAATGACGGAACCTCAAATTCTAATGAGGCAACCGTTGCCATTACGGTGAACTCGGTGAACGACTTGCCAATGGCTGATCCACAAAATCTGGCGGTCAATAGCGGTACGTCGATTGTCATCACGCTGTCTGCCAGCGATGTGGAGACTGCGGCGCTGGATTATGCGGTGGTGAACCTGCCGAGCAGCGGGGCCCTTACCGGTATTCCACCGGTGTTGACCTATACCTCCAACGCAGGCTTTGTGGGTACCGATTCGTTCCAGTTTGTTGCTCTTGATGGAACGGACTCTTCGGCAGAGACTACCGTGGCGATCACCGTTACCGACCCCAATGGGCCGCCGGTAGCCAACGCTGTTGAAACCACCACCAACGAAGATGTTTCGGTGGCAGTGGCGCTGTCAGGCTTTGACCCGCAGGGTATGGCATTGTCCTACTCAGTGTTGACTCAGCCAGTTAGTGGAACTCTGCAAGGCACTGCACCTAATCTGGTGTATGTACCGTCAGCAGATTTCAACGGCACCGATGCCTTCACCTATCAGGTAACCAATGGTGCGGACACGTCGAACGTGGCCTCTGTGAACATCAATATTGCTGCAGTGAACGATTCGCCGGTGATTCAAGGTGAAGCGTTTGACGGGCAGGTGGGAACGGAAGTGGCTGGTAACCTCAGCGCTAACGACACCGATATTGATGGCGACACGTTAACGTACGAAGTGCTCTCGGAAGTGCAGAATGGCACGCTGACAGTTAACCCTGACGGTACATTCAGCTACGAGCCCAATGCCAGCTTCAGCGGCGTTGAGCGCTTCATCTACGGAGTGACCGACGGTGCTGCCGCAGGGCAGGCTGAGGTCATCATTAACATTGGTGAAAACTTGTTTAGAAACGGTTTCGAATAAGCCAAACCAAAAGTACAAAAAAAGCGCGGTTTCGGCCGCGCTTTTTTTTGCCTGGCGTTTGTCGTTTAGTGAGCAAAGTCTTATTGCGCGTTAGTTGGTACGGTCCAGTTATCGTTTCCTTCGACGCCATCGCCAAACACCTGAATTTCAATAGCGCCGATATCAACCGCCGGCCCCATCTCTCGCAGGCCTCCCTGAGCATCTCGAAAGGGCAACCCGCCGATCACCATCAGTCCGCCGTCAATTAATGGCGAACCCGGCAGCGGTCCAACGCTAAAGACGCCAGAGCCTATACCCGGGTCGCCTGACAGACTACCGGTTTCTTCGAGAAGGTCAGCTGCGTTCAGCGAATTGTAAAAGTTGTTCTGCAGGCTGAGTGCGTTGCCGCCTAGAGCTAAATCGAATTGGAGGTCATTTTCAAAAAACACGTTGTTGATTAGCAACGTAGCGGCATCCCCGCCAAAGCTGAATCCCGTGCTGAGATCGCCGAGAGCTGAATTCGCCACCACGGTATTGTTAGCGATGATCGCATTTTGTCCGTTAGCAGTGACAACGGCCGCTCCAATCTGACCTCGGGATTGGTTGCCGGAAAAGATCGAGTTATCGAGCCTGAAATCACCGACCCCAACGGTTGCAAACAGACCAGCCCCACCTGTCACGTCTGCGTTGCGATCAAACAATATTGTGCGAATGGTCAGGTTGCCGGGCCATGCAGGATCAAAGGGATTCACCCGAATGCCGCCGCCGCTGCCGCCAGAACGCCCCTGGGCCACCGTCATGTTTTCAATGAGAATGTCTCCCGTTACGGCCCCCGGCTGGATGACTAGACCTTGTATCTGAAAGTTTCCATTCAGTGTTGTTATCGTCGGGTCATATTTACGTGATTGGCAATTGGGCCCCCCAAACGGGGAGGGCGGCCCCCAACCGCCGGAAATCGCCAGATTTCCTGCTTGGCTGGAAACGAATCTGAACCCCGAAACGGGTGAAACGGGCACGTTATATTCACCGAACATGATTCTTATCTCATCGGATTCGGTATTTGATGCTGCACTATTTAGCGCATTCTGAAGCCCGTTCGACGTGTTGACGCAAAAGACTTCAGCTTGTGCATCCCACACGGTCAGTCCTAACGTTAACGCAGTCACTACTCTCAATACGGAATTGTTCATTAGTTTTTTCCTTTGCCAAGTGTCAGGGGCATGATGGGCTTTTGGCCTGATTCCCATCAGGCGTTCCGTTTTCATTCAAATCCATCAATAAATAGAAGCCTCGGGGCAGCCTCAAGGGCACCGATGTCGACCCTGATTCCCTGGATCCGCGGGTTATCAGAAAGATCAAGGTCAGGAACCGACCAACGAAACTCAAAGGGCGGAGGGCTTGGGGCAAAGACTGGAGGGTTTCGTCCGGCATCTATCAATGGTGAAGCGTTCGACAGGTTGAAATCTAGCAATCCGCTGTTGAACTGAGGGTCTACCGACAGATTACCCCCTTCGAACGTTGCGTCGCCAGAACGGGCCTCGATATCGTTGTTAAACAAATGAGTTTCCCCCGTGCCGGCTAACCGTAGGTCCTGGCCGGAGTTGCCCCATAGGATATTGTTGGCGATAAACGCTTCGGAGCTATCATTGTTCAAAACGAGGACGCCTCCTACGACCAAATTTGAATCGAGATCAACGGAATTGTTCAAAATGGTGTTGTTGATTAGATAGATGCCGTTGGTGTTTTGGCTCTGCAAGCTCATCGCCGCCTCACCAAATAGGGCGGAATTCGCAACGATGAGATTGTTGAGTACACGAATGGTTTCACCTCCACGTAACTGCATCCCTCCGCTTCTTTGCGCTTCGTTACCCAGTATCGCGTTATTCTCAATTAACACATTGCCAACATAATCACCCACCCCACTCGCGAACAGGCCACCTCCATCATCGCCAGGCGCGAAGCCCCTGATTAAGGCGAGATTCTTAACGGTGATATTGCTGAAAAAGCGCGTTTGGACAGACAAAACCTGATATCGATTATCGCCGTCCAATGTCGTATTGAATGGATTGGTCGACAGCAGCTGGCCGCAGGGGAAATTGCCAAATGCAGTCCAGCCGCCAATGATGCTGATGTCCTCATCATCCCCCCCGATGGGGGCCGCTGAGTTGTAAGCAAAGCCGCCGCCTGCAGGCACCTCATAACTGCCTGTCGCAATGCGGATTGTGTCGGCTTGACCGTTGGTTTCCGCAGCGTCCAGCGACGCTTGAAGTTCTCCACTGGTTGTTGCGCAAAACTCTTCTGCTACCGCCGCTGTGCTGCAGAGGCTTAGCGTTAGGAGGGTAAGCAATAGGGGGCTGCTCATTGTCTATCTCCAGCTGTGTCGTGACGCTGTCGTGGCTGCGAGTTCGTCGGTTGGCCTGACAGTCTTGGTTGGTTAAACGCCGGCGGAAGTAATAGCGCACAAATTGATTGGCAAAGCGGCGCTTAAGCGCACCCAGAGAGCCGATTGATTGCTGTTGGAGTTTGCACCTAACGGCACTAAGGCCCTCAGGCCGTTATTTGCCTGTGGCAAACGATGTTTCCCGACTGCGCACTCGCTCGGCGATGGCATCGGCCACCGCGCGAATGCGTGCGCTGTGTTTAAGCTCTTCGTGGGTAACAAGCCATAATTCGGCCGTGTGCAGGTCCATATGGGGCAGAACGCGCTCCAGTTCAGGATACATATTGGCCCAGCGACAGGAGAGCACCGCCAAGCCATAGCCGTGTCTGGCAGCTGACATTTGAGCGGTAGGGCTATTGGAGGAAAACACGATGCGCCCGGGTCTGGTGGGCAGCGGTGAATTGTCTGAAAAGGCGATGTGGGTGCCTCCATCGGGCAACTCCAGACCCACAAAATCATGGGACGATAAGTCTTCGATGCTCTCAATCGGCTTTTGTGAGCTCAGGTAGGTTCGTGTTCCATAAAGGCCGAACGTAATGTCAACGAGGCGCTTGGCAATCAGGTCTGGTTGGGTGGGGCGGCCCAGGCGAAGGGCGATATCGGCCTCTCGATGCACCAGGTTGAGGGCTCGGCTTTCGACTTTCAAATTAATCTTGATGTCTGGATAGGTGCGATGGAAGTCCACCAACTCCGGCGCCAACCAGTCCGTGCCAATGCCTTCGGTGGCGGTAATGGTAACTTCTCCCGAGAGGCCGTGTGAGTGAACATCTACTGCCCGACTGATGGTATCCATCTCCCGGTCCATGCGTTCGGCGCTGTCTAAAATGGCATGGCCTGCGTCGGTCAGAACCAGGCGCCGACCGCCGCGGACAAATAGGGTGGCGCCGAGACGTTCCTCCAACGCCTGCAGCCGACGACCCAATGTGGGTTGTGACATTCCCACCTTTTCAGAGGCGGCTGACAGGTTCCCGTGGCGTGCGATAGCCAGGAACAGGGCGATATCACTCCAATTGTTGATGGCATCCTTTGTATTCATAAACGAATAATAAGTATAAAAACCTGGCATTGCCATACGAATGCGAATAATTAGACTGGGGTCATTGATTAACGAAGGAACAAAATCATGCTCAGCAAAACACGATCAGTAATCATGGCAACGGCGTTAGTGTTTGGCTCAACGGTCGCGCATGCTGACGGCTTGGGAGCCTATTCGCCGATGTTTCTGATTCAGGCTGAACAGGCCCTTGAATCTGGGGATACGTCGCGAACTATTGAGTTACTCAATCGACGCTATAAGCGCCTGCGCTCCCCGGAAGATCGAATTCGAGGGTATGCAGCGTTGTGTGGGGCCTATCTGTCGGAAAAAGATCTACAAATGGCCTCTTGGGCGTGTGGTCATGCAGCTGAAATGGATCTCGCGGGCTGGAGCGATTTCAATAACCGAGGAGTGCTGGAACTGCACCTTGGACAGTTTGACGACGCGCTGGCATCGTTTGAACGGGCAAGAATGCTGAATCCTGACTCGCTTGACGTACAAAAAAATGTGATAAAAACCCGTTCGATTAAGGAAAACAAACGCGTGTCGTCTGCTCAATAGGCATTGAAGGGTTAAGCAAGGCGCGGAAACTGCGTCGCAGATTCCGCGCCTTGTGCATCGTGAGTCGCTTGTGGGTTACTCGAACCCGTTAACAAAAACGACTTCTGGCAGCATGGGGCGGTAGAAGTCATCCGATAATCGGGTGGTATTCATCGCGTCGTAGAAGTGGGTGACGTTGGGTGCATTGGACATGCTCTGGGTGCGTAGAGCCTCCCCGCTGGTCAAGGGGCGAGTTAACGTTGTTGTCCATTCGCCGTTAGCATCCGCCGTTGCGGTGCCAACCAGTTCAAACGACTCAATCCGGTTATCCAGATCATCCACATAAAGATAAATAGTGCAGCCAGGGCACGCCGTTGATGGCCCCATAGGCAACGGGTCACCGTTTTCTCCGGACACCGTCATACCGTTAATTGCGGTGACCTTGGCGGGTATAAATTGGCGCATTTCTATGGGAACGCCAGGGCCTGCAAAGCGGTAGGCGTGGAAGTTAGCAGTAGACCGGTTGCCGCCATCGATCATGTTGTCGCGCACCAGCATTGTTGCCCCAACGCCGGTCCCGGTGTAGCTTTGCATGATAATGGTTGCGTCAAAATCCGTTCCAATGTCGTTAGGGTCAAAGCCATTGCGGGTGTGAAAAAATACGTTGTCGGTGACCACGCCTTCATCACCCTGAACCAGCAGACCCTGGCCGCAAACGCCCACTTCATCGCCGTCCACGTCCAAGCCCACAATATTGTTGCGTATTGAGTTATTGGTGCCGGCAATTTCCATCGCGATGGGCGGCGTGTCGTTAGCCGCCTGGGTGGAATGCAGCCCAGCGAATGTGTTGCCTTCAATAACATTATTGGAACCAGTAACCTGAATGCCACGTCCGCCGTACCAAAGCCCATCGTTGTAGTCCGAGTCTCGTGTGCAGTCGATATCACCGCCAACAGGCACCTGGCCCTCAGCATTCATGCCGATGAAGTTGTCGACAATCATGTTCCCAGAGCCGCCGCTTGTCACACGTATGGCGCGCTCGGAGGCCCCAATAATGCGGTTGTTGCTAATCATATTATTGTCGGAGGCGCTATTGGGCATGATGATGCCGCCGCGGGCCATTGAACGTTCGGCCTGGGAAGAAGCGTCAGAGGCCAGGGAAAGCTGGGTGCCGTCGTTGGTTAAACCCATCCACACATTGGTTACGGTGTTATTACCTTCATAAAGGATGATCTGGCCACCCCCTTTGAAACCGATATTCTGGATGGTGTTGTTGGAAGTCCGCACTTCCAGTGATCGACCGAAGATAGGGCTGTTGTCCGAGTTGGTGTTGACCATGATTTTTGGCCCGTCGGTACGACCACCTGGCTGAGTGTCGCCGTCGATGGTGACCTGTCCGCCATCGTCAACGATAAACCGTCGATCAATTTCCAGCACAAAGGAGGAATCTACTTGCACCTCCCATATATCCAATTGGGCATCGTAGTTGGGATCTGACTCTGGCAGATCAAACAAGATATTGATCGGGCGGTCGGCATCCGGTCGCACGCCAGCTTCCAGGATCGCGCGGCGAAAAGTGCAATCGCCAGGCCCTGGGCTAAAAATAGCGCCCGAAGTGTAGGTGCAGGTGAAGTTGTCTTCTGAACCGTTGTCACTTTCCGCGGTATCCAGTGTTGTGGTGACAACAATATCGATGGCCAATGCCGCCGAGGTGGTCAATAACAAAGCAGCGCTTAGTGCGCTTCGCTGCCAAAGGTGTCTCATCGCGTAGTCTCCCTGCGTTGATATAGCGGCGCTAAGTCCTCTAGCGCGTGTAAAAATCAGTCACATCCAGGTTTAAGGCCTTTGGTGGGTCATGGCCTGCCGGGTAAAAACCCCATAAGACCTCAGGGGTTGTCCAAAACTTCCCGTGCTATTGACTATCGCGAAGGCTGTTCGCGAATCTGGACATTTATTTTATTGCGCGAACAGCCAAGACCGCTTTCTCAGCGAAATGGTCGGTTGCCAGAGAGTTTTGACCAAGATTTTTGGGGTCAGAGTCCGGGGTCAGAGTCCGGGGTCAGAGTCCGGGGTCAGAGTCCGGGGTCAGAGTCCGGGGTCAGAGTCCGGGGTCAGAG
>JBGCET010000076.1:0-6513 GCA_045106555.1 Lysobacterales bacterium
TGGCACCAAGCGCCAATACCCTGATGTGCCCCACCACATGATCCTGCTGGGCTCGCGCTACCAGACCCTGCTCGACGACATCTTCAAACACAAGGTACTGGCAAAGGACTTTAGCCTTTATCTGCACCGCCCCACCGCCACCGATTCGGCAATGGCGCCGGAAGGCTGCGACGCCTTTTACGTACTGTCCCCGGTACCGAACCTTCAGTCCGACGTCGATTGGAAAGTGCAAGCCGAACCTTACCGCAAAGCCATCGAGCAAAGCCTCTCGGAAACCGTCCTACCAGGACTCGAAGATGAACTGGTCACCTCCCACATGCTAACGCCCCAGGAATTTCAGGACCGCCTCGGCTCCGTCCAAGGCGCCGCCTTCAGCATCGAACCAGTGCTTACCCAAACCGCCTGGTTCCGCCCCCACAACATCAGCGAAGACATCCCCGGCCTCTACCTGGTCGGCGCCGGCACCCACCCAGGCGCCGGCATGCCTGGCGTAATCTCATCCGCCAAGGTGCTCGAAAACCTAATCCCAGACCCAAGCTAACCAGGCAACGCAAGGCCAGAAAGCCAGAATATGCCCGAGACCCAGAACCCTTCGACCCACCGCAGCGCACAGAGAGAGTGCGAATTTAGCTGGACTGCAATCCAAGATCCGAAGCCGCACATTGAGCGGCCAGTCGACCCGACTGCGCCGCCATGGGAATACCCGCTCCTGGATGAACGCTGCCGCCTGCCAGATAAAACCCTTTTACAGCGGTGGTTGCGCCCGGCCTGCTGAACGATCCCCATGGGCCGTGGGTCGGACGACCGTAAAGTCCCCCGCGGCTGCCGGGGAACAGGCCGCTGAATTCATTGGGCGTGGTGACAACCTCCGCTTCGGGTTTGATTTCCAGTGACAGGCCGTGGTCGGTCAGGTGGGCCCGCAGGCGAGCCACTGACGCTTCGATCATTGGTGCTGAAAGAGTCTTCGGAGGCGCGTTGATCAGGCAGAACAGGCGTTCCTCTCCGTCAACACTGGCCACAGCGTGATTGGCTCGATCCTGGGCGCAGATGTACACCGTGGGGCGATCGCAGATCGCTCCGCGCTTGGTGACCGCATCAAATTCATCGACATAATCGTCGCCGAAAAATACCGTGTGATAGGCCAATGGAAAACCTTCGGACTTTCCTACCGCGCTTAGCGTGATGGCGGAGATTGTGTATCCGTCTTCAGCCCGGGGTTCAGCGCCTTTCGCGATCGACTCGCCGAGCAGGCCTTCGGCTACGGCTTGGCTATCGCCGGCAAATACCACGGCATCCACGCTGACCGTTTCACCGTTTGTAAGTACTACACCGTTTGCTCGACCGTTCGTTGTAGTCACTTTGGCCACCTCGCTGCTATACCGGATCTCGCCGCCGGCGCTCGCAATGGCGTTCGCCAGCGCCTCGGCCACCCGCTGCATGCCGCCGCCTACCAGCCAGACTCCACGACGTTCGGCCTCGGCAATGAGCATCAGTGTCGAGGGGGCAAGAAAGGGGCTGGAGCCGCAGTAGGTGGCGTAACGTCCAAACAGTTGAATCAAGCGCGGATCATTGAAGATCTTGCCCAACTCTTTCCAAAGCGAAACGAAGGGGTTTGCTGCCATCAGGCCCGGTAGGCCGCGCAGGCCTACCCGTGCGCCCAGCTGCATGGCGTTTGGGCGCTGGGCCCGCATGAACGATCGATCCAGCGTGTCGAACGTTCGCGTTGCTTTGTCTACAAACCGGTCGTAAGCCTTCGCCTCACCCCCACCACATAGATCGGAAATCGCTTGGCGGCTGCGCTCCTGATCGGAAAACAGATCGAGCCTACTGCCGTCCAGCCAGCTGTGGCGCGCAAGAAGATCCGACGCGTTTAGCGTTACGTGCTCGGAGAACTTCAGGCCAGCCGCGGCGAACAGGTCATCAAATACCCAGCGCATGGTCATCACGGTGGGGCCGGAATCGATCGCCCGGCCAGCGACCTTAACCTCGCGCATTTTTCCGCCCGGCGCTGCTTGGCGTTCAAGCAGGGTCACTCGCGCGCCGGCGCTTAGTAAATCCAGCGCCGCTGCAAGGCCGCCCATGCCTGCACCAATCACCGCAACATGGGGGGCCTTACTCATTGCGATGAACCTTACAGAGTATTTGTTCGGCAGGCCGCGTGGTCAGGCGGGCCACTGGCCTAACCGTGTCTGGCGACTGCGGGACAAAATTGTAGCGGCGCAGCAGGCTAGCCAGAATCAGTCCACTTTCGATGGTGGCGAAGGCCGCGCCAATGCACACTCTTGGGCCAAGACCGAAGGCCAGGAAAGTATTGTCCTTTTCTGCCTTCTCGTTGTTGCCCATGAAGCGATCTGGCAGAAAGCGGTCGGGCTGGTCCCATAGCAGCGCATTGCGGTGAGTAGTCCATGGCGAGATCATTACCATCGCGCCTCGTTTGATGCGCCGGCCAGCAATGGTGGTGGATTCAGTAGCCACCCTTGGAATGAAGGTGATGGGTGGATACAGCCGCAGCACCTCGCGAAATACGCTGCGAACCAGCGCCAGTTTTTTCACATGCTCAAAGCGCACCGGCCCCTCACCCACAACGGCGTCAATTTCTTCGCGCAAGCGGCGCACGGTGTCGGGCTGCTGGGACAGAATAAAAAACGTCCAGGTTAAGACGCTGGCCGTCGTTTCGTGCCCGGCAAGAAAAAACACGCCAATCTGGTCAATCAGCTCTTCGCGGGTAAAGCCTTTGCCAGAGCTGGAGTCGCGGGCGTTGATCACGGCGCCGACGATATCGTCCACCTGGGGCGCTCCCTTTGCCAGACGGGGAGCCAACATATCGCCGATGTGTCCTCGAATGGTCTCGCAGGCTGCCAACACGTGGGCCGGCTGGTCCACGCTGGCGAAGGCTTTGCCGAAGATCAGTCGGCGAATCTCTACGCTGGCCACCGCGCGCTCAAATTCACTGAACGCCTGAAACACCTCTTTGGCACGCTCGGAGGCCAGGGATTGGGAAAAGATGGTTCGACAAATCACATCGGCAGTAAGCTGACTCATTGCGGCGTCCAGCGACAGCGGTTTCCCGCTCGCTGCGTGCTCGTCCAGAATCTGCTGGTAGTCGGTCACCGCCTGGGCCATGGCCGGAAACGCCTGATTGATCCGCATGTGGGAAAACGCCGGGTCGATCATTTCCCGCTGGCGTCGCCAGGTTTTGCCGCTGCTGACAAAAATAGAGTCCCCCACTAGCGGCTCCAGCGCCCCCACGAACAGATCATTCTTGGGAAAAATCTCCAGCGGGTCGGTCATCACATCGCGAATGCAGGCCGGGTCGTTGATCAGCACGATGGAACGCCGGGAGTACCCTAACGGTGTAATCCGTTCACGGTAGGCAGCCCTGGGAACCAAGCTCAGAAGGTTGCCATCCCCTTCTTTCATCACCCGCAGTAAAGAGCGCACAGGTGACAGCGGCTCAGGCGCTGGCGGACGGTAAGGTTCAACGCTCAATTTGAGACCTCCGCAGGCGGCGTCCACTCAACGTCCCACGTGGCGGCCTCGCCAAAACTCATCCCCTTAAATACCGTCAACGACAAGATCGACCAGGCGGTATATGGCAGCAGCAAAAAAGGCAGCGGGTCGGACCACATGAACGTCACGTCGCGAGCGCGAAACAGCTGGCCTAGATTGCCCAGAAACTTTTTCAAGTTCGGCAGTGACAATTGGGTCTCAGTAAGGCAAGGATAAAATTGCTGCAGCAAACGCTGTGGTCGGACGTTGAGTTCCGCGCACTTTTCAGGTGTAACAATGGCCTGTGCAAGGTCATCAGCCTGAAAGAAATGTAGGCCGCTGGTGGCCCGAGGATTGCATTCCAATCCAAAGACTTTGCCCGTGTTATCCACCATCAGGTCCAGCCCAATAAACCCGCTGCAGCCCGAGCCCTCAATAAATGTGTTCACCCAGTTGATCACCTCAGGGTCGGGGTCAATTCGTTCGAAACACACAGCCACCGTGCCTGATACAACCGTCCCCCGATACACCACGGTTCCCAGCACCCGCCCGCGATCAGCGACAGAAAACGTGCAGACTTCCTTTCCAACAATGCGCTCTTGTACCAGCCAGGTTTGCGGGTTCTCCCGCTGCGGCAGCGGCTGACCGGCTTCGACCATCGCCAGTCCGACTCCGGCACAGGAAAATTCCTGTTTCACCACGGCGCCGTTGGGATGAGTTATGTCTAACGCACCAGGGTCGTTCAGGCGACAAGTCTTCGGCGCGCCTATGCCCAGTTCGTTGCAGATCTGGACGAACGACCATTTGCCGTGGACCGCGAGCAGTTCGTCCGGCGGCATGGCTAACATGCGAACGCCCTCAGGCAGGCGATCGTGCAAAGCCGCCACGTGCAGACATTCCTCTGATACCGGAACCACCATGTCCACCCCTTCGTCACGGATAATGTTCAGCAAATCCTCGTGATACTGCTGCGGATGGCTAACCGGCTTTGCGACCTGAAAACTGCGCGTTACAAAGCGGGAGCTGCCGCACAAATGGCGTTTGCCCGGCTCTGCCACCAGCACCCGCCAACCGGCCTGGGCCAGGCTGCGCGCAATGTCCAACCCTTTGGGAAGTCTGCCCAAGGTCAACAATGCCGTTCCGACAGACCCTCGCCTCGCGTCAGGCCTGTTGTTCACCAGGTCGAACGCCAGTGGGTTGAAGGGTGATCAGATACGGTCGACAGAAAAGTCAACAAATTCTCGCTTGCCGTGGGCGTCATCGGGTTATCCTATCGCGTGTTGCCCCTCTTGAGCAGATCATCGTGTTCCCTGCTATCGAAAATACCTACAGCCAGCTTCCTGAGATCTTTTTCGCTCACTGCCAGGCGCAAAATCCCAGTGACCCTGCGCTGCTGATGTTCAATGAACCGCTGGCTGGCCAGCTGGGTTTTTCACGGCAGGATTTGTCGGACGAAACTCTGGCACACACGCTATCGGGGAAGGCACCGCTTCCAGGCAGCAAACCGCTGGCCATGGCCTATGCCGGCCATCAGTTTGGACATTTTGTCCCCCAATTGGGTGATGGCCGAGCGCTGCTGCTGGGTGAGGTGGTTGTTGATGGCCTCGGCCGTCAGGATATCCAGCTGAAAGGCAGTGGCCGCACGCCCTTTTCCCGGGGCGGCGATGGATTGGCGGCGCTGGGGCCGGTGTTGCGGGAGTATCTGGTCAGCGAAGCCATGGCCAAGCTCGGCGTACCCACCACCCGAGCGCTGGCGGCAGTGGCCACCGGCGATCCTGTACTGCGGGAAACCGGCCGCGAGCGCGGGGCCGTGTTAACCCGGGTCGCCAGCAGCCATATTCGGGTGGGCACCTTCCAGTTCTTCGCCGCTCGCGGCGATGAGGATGCACTGCGAGCACTCACCGATCACGCTGTAACCCGCCACGTGGACACAGATCGGCACAGCGATAATGTAGCCTTAACGCTCATCGCTCACGTGACCAACGTACAGGCAGAGCTGGTGGCGCACTGGATGCGCCTGGGTTTTGTCCACGGCGTGATGAATACCGATAACTGCGCGGTGAGCGGCGAAACCATCGATTACGGACCCTGCGCCTTTATGGATACCTACAATCCCGCCACGGTATTCAGTTCCATCGATCAACAGGGTCGCTACGCGTATGCCAATCAGCCCGGCATTGCCCAGTGGAACATCGCGCGCCTCGCAGAGACGCTGCTGCCGCTCATTGATAACGACCAGGATAAGGCCATTGCACTGGCAACCGCAGAAGTCGAGAAGTACCCGGATATTTTCCAGCGCCATTGGCGGCGATTGATGGGAACTAAACTGGGGCTGAGTTCGGTCGTTGAAGACGACGATGGCTTGATCCAGGACCTGCTGGCGCTGATGCAAAGCAGCCAAAGAGACTTTACCGATACCTTTCGCCAGCTGGCAGGCGGCATTGAACCAGGCGCGGACGGGGCGTTCATGGCAACCGTAACACCAGCGGACGCAGCGCCCTGGCAAGGATGGCTAAGTCGTTGGCGAGCACGCCTGGCAACCCAGAATAGCGACACCCCCGTTGATGTGAAAGCACGGATGGATGCAGTAAACCCTGCGGTCATTCCTCGCAATCACGAAGTCGAGAAAGCGCTAAATGCTGCCCGCAATGACAATAACCTAGAGCCATTGTTAGCCCTTCACGCCGCTTTGGGCAATCCGTTTGAAAGCACCGCAGACAACGCCTGGCTGCGAAAATTACCCGACCCTGGCCTGCCTCACTATCGTACGTTTTGTGGCACCTGACGGGACGCGCGCCATTGCCGCAGTGCATCCCAGGCGAACAGGGCCACCGCTGACCAGATCAGGACAAAACACACCGACGCCGCCTGGGACAGGCGCTCGCCAAAGGACAGGGCGAGGAAAAACTGGATGGTGGGAGCCATGAACTGCAAAAACCCAATCGCCGAAAGGGTCAATCGGCGAGCGGCGATAGAGAAAAACAGCAGCGGCAAAACGGTCAAAGGGCCGCCGAGCATCATGCC
>JBGCET010000077.1:0-4705 GCA_045106555.1 Lysobacterales bacterium
AGTTTAATCCGTGTGACGAAGGCTGGGGGCCTAGACCCGTTCCAGTGGTACAGGGACACCCAGATTTTGCCTGGCACCTTGCCCAGTGCCTGATCCTCGACGAATTTGATATGACCATCGTCAACGAGATGGATGTCGACCACGGCCTTACCGTGCCCATGTCGCTGATGTTTGGCCAGCCCGATGCCTGGCCCTGCAAAGTCATTCCACTCGCTGTCAACGTGGTGACCTACCCACCGCCCACCGGTAACCGCTGCTGGGCACTGGGTGAATCCCTTCAGCGTGCGGTTGAGAGTTTTCCCGACGATCTAAACGTGCAGATCTGGGGCACCGGCGGCATGAGCCATCAGCTGCAGGGGCCACGGGCTGGGTTGATCAACGCCGAGTGGGATAACCGTTTCCTGGACCGACTGATCGGCGACAGCGATGAGCTTCGCCACGTTCCCCATATCGAGTACCTGCGCGAAACCGGATCAGAGGGCATCGAAATGGTGATGTGGTTAATCATGCGCGGTGCATTGGGTAAGAAAACCCGCTGTCTGCACCGTCACTATCACGTCCCTGCGAGCAACACCGCCGTGGGGCATCTTGTACTGGAGCCTGAACAATGAGAATTGCACTTGCTGGCGCTGGCGCGTTTGGCGAAAAACACCTCGATGGTTTGCAAAAAATCGACGGCGTAGAAATCATCTCGGTCATCAGCCGCAGAGCGGAACAAGCCGCTGAAGTGGCCAAAAAATACGGCGCGCCCCACAGCTCCACCGAACTTAACGATGCACTGGATCGCGACGACGTTGACGCGGTGATTTTATGCACCCCCACCCAAATGCACGCAGCTCAGGCCATTGCCTGTATGGATGCCGGCAAGCACGTGCAGGTCGAAATTCCGCTGGCCGACAGCCTGGCTGATAGCCAGTCCGTGGTCGACAAACAGGTGGAAACTGGTCTCACCTGCATGGTGGGACATACCCGCCGGTTTAACCCATCCCATCAATACGTTCACAATAAGATCAGTGCCGGTGAATTCAACATTCAACAGATGGATGTACAGACCTACTTCTTTCGGCGCAAGAACATGAATGCCAAAGGCCAGCCACGCAGCTGGACGGATCACCTTCTGTGGCACCATGCCGCCCACACGGTGGATCTGTTTGCTTATCAGGCGGGGCCAGTGGTGAAAGCCAATGCCATTGAAGGGCCGCATCACCCGGAGCTGGGTATTGCCATGGACATGTCGATTCAGCTCAAGGCCGCCAGCGGCGCGCTTTGCACGTTATCGCTATCGTTTAACAACGACGGCCCTCTTGGCACGTTCTTCCGTTACATCGGCGACACAGGTACTTATATTGCCCGCTACGATGACTTGGTAAACGGCAAAGAAGAACCCATCGACGTGTCAAAGGTTGACGTCTCGATGAACGGTATTGAGTTACAGGACCGTGAGTTTATTTCCGCCATCCGCGAAGGGCGCGAACCCAACTCGTCTGTGGCCCAGGTGCTGGATTGCTACCGCGTCCTCCACGACCTGGAGCAGCAATTTTCTTGAAAACCCAGGTCGCGATTGTCGGCGGAGGTCCAGCCGGACTACTGCTGTCGCGACTGCTGCAACTCAATGGTATCGATACCGTCGTACTGGAACGACGATCCCGGGACTACGTACTGGGGCGGATTCGCGCCGGCGTTCTCGAACAAGGGCTGGTCAATCTGTTGCGCGAAGCTGGCGTCGATCAACGCCTTAAGGAAGAAGGGGAAGTTCACGCCGGATTTGATATCGCCTTTCATGGAGAGGTGTGCCACATCGACCTTGCTGAGCTCACCGACGGAAAAAACGTCACGGTGTTTGGGCAAACCGAAGTTACCCGCGATCTGTACGACGCGTTGGACGATGCCAATGCAACAATCATCCATGAGGCGGAAAATGTCGCGCTACACGATGTCGACAGCAACTCGCCCAGCGTCACGTTTGAACACAAGGGTAAACCTCACGTTGTTGAACCCGAGTTTATCGCGGGCTGCGACGGCTTTCATGGCCCAAGCCGCCTTGCCATTCCCAGCGCCTTACGCAAGGACTATGAGCTGACCTATCCCTTCGGCTGGCTTGGCATTCTGTCAAAAACTCCACCGGTCGGTGAGGAACTCATTTATGCCGGTCACGAATCCGGGTTTGCCTTGTGCTCCTTACGATCAAGGCAACTCAGTCGGTATTACGTGCAATGTCCTATTGACGACGATGTTGACCACTGGAGCGACGACCGGTTCTGGCAAGAACTGCGCTCACGCCTGCCAAAGGACATCGCCAACACGCTCGTCACCGGCCCGTCCATTGAGAAGTCCATTGCGCCGCTGCGCAGCTATGTCAGTGAGCCTATGTCCTGGCGACGCCTGTTTCTTGCCGGCGATTGCGCACACATCGTCCCGCCAACCGGCGCAAAAGGTCTAAATCTCGCCGCCTCAGATGTTTATTACCTCTCCCGAGCCTTTATTCACTACTTTACTAATGGCGACGAATCATCGCTGAAAAGCTACTCAGACACCGCGTTGGCTCGGGTTTGGAAGGCAGAAAGGTTTTCCTGGTGGATGACCCGCTTGCTACACTTGTTCCCCGGGCAGAATCGTTTTGAGCAAAAAATGCAATCCGCCGAATTCAGCTATCTGCAGAGCTCTCATGCAGCTAAGGTCGCGCTGGCGGAAAACTATGTGGGAATAAACTACTAGTCATGACGAAGTATCCGCAGAATTTTTGGTATGTGGCGGCCAGTTCCGAAGAACTGGGCGACCAGCCCCTGGGGCGAACAATCTGCGACCAGGCCGTGGTGCTGTTCAGAAATGCTGAAGGCGCTGCGGTTGCGCTACAAGATTTCTGCCCTCATCGAGGATTGCCGCTGTCCAAAGGTCGGTGTGAAGCCGGCGGCATTCGCTGCGGGTATCACGGCTTGCTGGTTAACGAAAACGGCCAATGTGACTCTATGCCTAACCAGCACAGAGCCAGCAAACTTAAGGGCGTAGAAGCGTTTCCGGCCGCTGAGCGCTATGGCTATGTTTGGCTTTGGATAGGGGATGCCGCATCTGCCGACCAGTCGGCCTTGCCGAACATGCCCTGGGACGAAGGTGGTGACTGGGCGTACGGCGGCGGGGTGTATCGCATTGACTGCGATTACCGTTTGCTGATTGATAACCTGATGGACTTGTCCCACGAAACCTATGTACACCCCGAGAGCATTGGACAGACGGAAATCGAAGAATCCAAACCCGACGTCTCGGTTGTTGACGGCGTCGTTACCGTAGAGCGATGGATGCTCAACATTACGCCACCACCGTTTTGGGCCGGACTGTATGGATCCACTGACCCAGTCGATCGCTGGCAGATCTGCCGATTTCAAGCACCGTCTAATGTTCATATTGATGTGGGTGTTGCGGCGGCTGGCAGCGGAGCGCCCGAGGGTGATCGCTCACAGGGAATCACCGGCCTGGTTGTTGATTTCATCACGCCTGAGACTGAGCACAGCTGCTGGTACTTCTGGGGCATGGCGCGAGACTTTCAGCAGGACGATGCGGAACTGACCGCCAGAATTCGCGAGGGTCAACGCAAGATATTTGCGCAAGACATTGACGTCCTAGAGGCTCAACAACGTAACCTGCTAAAAAACCCCGACAGGAGGCTGACGGTTCTCGATATCGATGCCGGGGGTCAACACAGCCGCCGAATCATTGAGAAACTCTGCAAAGTCTAGGAGACTGAGTGCAACCTGACAGGCAGCCGGCCAACACCATGCAGCGTGTTGTTTAGACGCCATTGCGGCTTGCCCACCAGCTCCATGCGATCGACTCGCTCGACCAAAGATGTCAGCAGCACCTGCGCTTCAAGCCGCGCCAGCATCTGGCCCACACAAACATGTATGCCATGACCGAAGCCCACGTGCCCAAGGGTCTGGCGACCAATGTCGAATCTATCCGGATCGTCCCATTGCCGCGGATCGCGGTTCGCCGAAGCAAGGAACAACACAACTTTCTGGCCCTCGGGTATTTCAATACCCTCGACGTCGACAATCCGGGTCGTCGTTCGCATGAAAGTCTGCACCGGCGAAACAAATCTGAGTGCCTCTTCAAAGGCGCCACGAACAAGCTTCGGATTGTTCCGGAGCAACCGCCATTGCTCAGGATAGCTTGCAAGACAGTAAAGCATTGCACCAATTCCGAAAATGGTGGTGTCCAAGCCAGCGGTCAATAGCGAGCGGACCAGTAAACCTGCCTCCTGCTGCGTGACTGCGCCCTCGTCTGCCGCTTGATAGATCTGTTCGCCAATCCCGGTCGGGGCAAGGGCCGAGCGCTGACACTGATCCATGATCCACTGCACCACCGGCTGGGCGTTTTCGAAGGATTTTTCGAAAAGTTCGTTGCGCGGACCGAATGCATTAAAGGCCATATTGCCGTACGGCAACAAGTTCTCGCGACCGTCTTTACGCAAGCCTATGGCGTCAGGAAACACGCTCAGCGGAAATGCTTCGGCAAGGTTCTGGACGGCGTCAAATTCCCCCTGATCCAGAAGGCTGTCGACAAGCCTGTCGGCGGAGGCTTTAAAATCGTCTTCCAAAGCCTTCAATGCGGGTTTGGACAATACTCGCATCAATACCCGGCGAGTCTTGGTGTGCAGCGGCGGGTCGGCCTCCAGAATAATGCTCGGCGGCCGCCAGGGCTCTTGCGTTGC
>JBGCET010000078.1:0-4975 GCA_045106555.1 Lysobacterales bacterium
TACGGGGCGACGATGCGGTTGTGCAGGGACACAAAAAAACCGGTGTCGCCGTAGCGGGCGTTTTCTTCGTCAAAAATCTGATCGTAGCGAAAGTCTTTGATGCCCGGGCCGCCATAGGCTTCATCCACCCACATGCACAGCAGCCCTTGCTCGCCGGCTTTTAAGAACGCTTCCGGGTCTACCTGACCCTGCTCCGCCCAGCGGTCGCGATGGGGCTCCACTTCGGCCTGCAAAAAGCGCCGGGTGGCATCCCGGAACATCTCGTGTTCTTCGTCAAAAATGGTTCTTGGATTGGAGGACATCGTTATTTACCTGTAAATTTGGCCGGGCGCTTTTCTAAAAACGCCTGCACCCCTTCAGCGGCGTCTTCGCTGGCGGCACACTGCCCTTGCAGCATGGCCTCAAAGCGAAACGCCTCGTCATAGCTGGCGCTCATGGCCAGTCGCATCGCGCGCTTGGTGGCGGCCAGCGACAGCGGGGCTTTTTCCGCCAGCTCGCCGGCCCACGCCTGGGCGTTGCTGACCACGTCATCAGCCGGAACAACCCGGTTGATCAGGCCCGCATCCAAAGCGTCCGCAGCACTTAACCGTTCGCCTTCAATGGACATCTGATAAGCCCGCTTGTAGCCCAACTGACGCACCAGCAGCCAGGTTGCGCCGCCATCGGGCACCAGCGAAATCGCGGTAAAGGGCGACAGCAAAAAGGCGTTATCACCCATCACCACCAGATCACTGGTCAAAGCCACTGACAAACCCACGCCCGCGGCAAACCCATTCAGCGCCGCAATCACCGGCTTACGCATGTTGTTAATGGCGTCCAGCACCGGGCGATATTCGTGGTTAAGCTGGCGCTCAACGGCATCGTTGATGCCTTCTTTCAGGTCTGCACCCGGGCTAAACGCGCGGCCTGCCCCAGTTAACACCACCACCCGCACGGCCTCGTCATTGTCGGCCTGTTGCAGCACGGCGGTCAGGTCAGCACGCAGAGCCACATTAAACGAATTCATCGCGTCCGGACGGTTCATGGTGACGGTGGCCACCGCACCGTCCACTGCATAAATCACTGTAGATTGATCACTCATAAGGTTTCCTTGAGGTATGCGCTCAGGCTGCGCTGCGCTTGGCAGCTTCCGGGCTGGGCGGATAAAACTGTTCGCCGGCACTCGCCATGGTTTTGAGCAGTTCAGGCACGTTGAAACGCGGCCCAAATCGTTCGGCCATGGACTGTGCGTTGGCAATAAAGGTGTCAAGTCCTACGGTATCAATATAGGACAGCGTGCCGCCAGTCCAGGGCGGGAAACCCCAGCCAAAGATGGAGCCCAGGTCCGCGTCGGCGGCGGTGGTCAGAACCCCTTCTTCCATGCAGCGCACCGTCTCTATCGCCTGGATATAGAGCAACCGTTGTTTGACCTCTTCCAGCGAAGGCTGCTCTTCCGCGGTAGGAAAGTGCTCGGTCAGACCTGGCCACAGATGCTTCTTGGCACCCTCAGGGTAGTCGTAAAAGCCCTTGCCAAAACGTTTGCCGGACCGGCCCAGTTCATCCACCATCTTAAAGGTAACGTCCATGGCCGACAGGGGCGTGTAGTCATCGCCTAGATCTGCCAGCGTTTGCTTGTGAACCTTCACGCTCAAATCCAGCGTCACCTCATCGTGGACAGCCAGCGGCCCCACCGGCATACCGGCCTGTTTGCCGGCATTTTCGATCAGGGCTGGGGCAACGCCATCTTGCAGCAGCGCCATGCCTTCGTTGACGTAGGTGCCAAAACAGCGAGAGGTGTAGAAGCCTCGGCTGTCATTGACCACGATGGGGGTCTTGCGAATCTGACGCACGTAGTCCAGTGAGTGGGCTAGGGCCTTATCCGAGGTTTGCTCACCCATAATAATTTCCACCAGGGGCATTTTGTCCACCGGTGAGAAAAAGTGCAGGCCAATAAAATTATCCGGCCGGCTGGAAGACTCAGCCAACCCGCTGATGGGTAAGGTGGACGTGTTGGAAGCAAACACTTTATCCGCCGCCAGCACGGCTTCTGCCTTAGCGGTAACGTCTGCCTTGATGCCGCGATCTTCGAACACCGCTTCAATCACCAGGTCACAGCCTTCCAGATCTTCATACCGGGTGGTGGGATGAATCAGGCCCAACAAGGCGTCCATCTTTTCCTGGGTGGTGCGGCCCCGCTCCAATCGCTTCGCCATGATCTTGCGCGAGTAATCTTTGCCTTTGTCCGCAGACTCCTGAGCGGAATCCAACAGCACCACCTCGATGCCCGCTTTAGCGCTGACAAACGCAATACCGGCACCCATCATGCCGGCGCCCAGCATGCCGATTTTTTTGCACGGCGCAGGTTCAATACCCTTCGGTCTACGCGCGCCTTTTTCTGCCGCCCCTTTATTGATGAACAGGGTGCGGGTCATGTTGCGATAAACCGGATCTAAGAACAGCGAGGTGAAGTACCGCGCCTCAACCTTCAGCGCAGTGTCCATCGGCAAGATGGTGCCCTCATATACGCAGGACAGAATCGCAATCGGTGCCGGGTAGTTGTGCTGGGTTTTCTGCGCAATCAACGCGCTACCGCCCATAAATACCTGAGCAATTTTGGGATTAAACGGTCCCGCACCGCCAGGAACCTTAAAGCCCTTCTGATCCCAGGGTTGCTGCGCCTCAGGGTTTTCTTCGATCCACTTGGCGGCACTGTTCAGCAGTTCATCTGCTGACACCACGGCGTCAATAAAGCCCAGCTTGTGGGCTTTTTGGGCTGGCACGTGAGTGCCTTGAGTGATGAGCTCCAGCGCTGGCTGTACACCGATCAGACGAGGTAAACGCTGAGTGCCTCCAGCACCGGGCAGCAGTCCGACCTGCACTTCCGGCAAACCAAACACCGCCTTGGGGTTTTCCGCAGCAACCCGGTAATGACAGGCCAGCGCAATTTCCAGGCCGCCGCCCAGGGCAGTGCCGTTCAGCGCTGCTACAAAAGGTTTGCCGCCGGTTTCCATCGCCCGCAGCGCGCCGGTAAATTTCTGGTTTTTCTCCAGCAGCTCTGATGCGGGAAGCCCGGAATCAAAAAAGTTCACCACCCACATCAGGTCGGCGCCGGCCACAAAGGCGTCTTTAGCGGAGGTGATAATGGCGCCCTTGATGGCGTCGTCTGAATGCACCCGATTGACAGCCGCAACCAGCTCATCGAGGAATGCGTCCGTCACCACGTTCATGCTGCGATCGGGCATATCCAGCGTTAGCGTGGCAATGCCCTGGTTTTCAGAAAATTGGATAATGTCAGCCATGATTACACTCGCTCAATAATGGTGGCAGTGCCCATACCGGCACCAATACAAAGGTTCACCAGCGCGGTATTTACATCGCGCCGCTCCAGCTCGTCCAGCACCGTGCCCAGCACCATGGCGCCTGTAGCGCCCAGGGGATGGCCCATGGCAATAGCGCCGCCGTTGACGTTGATCAAACTGTGGTCGATATCCATTTGCTGCATGTAGCGCAGCACCACGGAAGCAAACGCTTCATTGAGCTCAAACAGGTCGATATCCGCCGTGCTCATGCCGCAACGCTTCAGCACTTTCTCGGCAGACGGCCCGGGACCGGTCAGCATGATGGTGGGTTCAGAACCAATGGAGGCAAAGCCGCGAATGCGCGCTCGAGCCTTAAGCCCCAGGGCTTCGCCAATCTCTTTGCTGCCGACTAAAACGCCCGCCGCGCCGTCCACAATGCCCGAGCTGTTACCGCCGGTATGAACGTGATTGATGCGCTCAATCTCTGGGTACCGCTGCAGGGCAACGGCGTCAAAACCAAACTGCTCACCAGGAATCACAAAGGCCGCCTTCAGGCCCGCCAGATCTTCTGCGGTGGTTCCAGGACGCATATGCTCATCGCGATCCAGCAACGTCATGCCAAGGGAATCTTTCACCGGCACCACTGAGCGATCAAAGTAACCCTGCTCCCAGGCATGGGCCGCGCGGTCCTGACTGGTAGCGGCGTACTGATCCACGTCTTCGCGACTGAAACCGTACTTAGTCGCGATAAGATCCGCGCCAATACCCTGAGGCGCGAAGTAGGTGTTGTAAGCAACGTTGGGATCGATGGCCATAGCGCCGCCGTCAGATCCCATCGGTACGCGAGACATGGACTCAACGCCGCCGCCAATACAAAGGTCGGACTGGCCGGCCATCACCTGAGCTGCCGCCGTATTCACCGCCTCCAAACCCGAGGCACAAAAGCGGTTCAGCTGCTTGCCGGGGACCGTCTGATCGTAATCGGCCATTAACGCCCCAACTCGAGCCACGTTAGCGCCCTGCTCACCTACGGGTGACACGCAGCCCATGACCACATCATCCACCTTGCTGGTATCGAGACCGTTGCGATCGCGCAAGGCTTCAAGCACCTGGCGCACCAGTTCGATAGGGGTCACCTCGTGCAATGACCCGGAGGCTTTGCCGCGCCCTCGGGGGGTGCGCACGTGATCGAAAATATAAGCGTCTGTCATAGTCGTAGTTCCTGTGGATCAGGCAGATTTCTGCCCGGAGAGTTCAAAAGTAATCTGGCGTTGAAAGGCGTCGTGAGCGGCGTCGAAATCAATGTCCCGAGTGCCCAGCATCCAGGCCCACACCATGCCGGAGGTATAGGCGCAAAAGCGCGCGGAAAATACTTCGGGGTCGACGCTCTTGCACACGTCCCCCTCGCGCTGGCCCTCGCCAACCCAATGGGCCAACTGATCTCGCTGAGCGCGAAACACCTTACGCATCATGTCGGAGTGGCCGCAGCCCGGCTCCACCGCGTGGTAAGAAAGAATCTGCATGGCGCGAATGTCTTTGGGCGAGCGCAGCACAAAACGATAGTAGGCCGCGGCGGTACTCAAAATCGCCTCCACCCCGGACTGATTCGCCACTGCCTTCTCAAAGGTATCCAGCCAGCGATCAGAGACGGTTTTAATCACCGCCTTAAACAGTCCCGCCTTGCTGCCAAAGCGGTA
>JBGCET010000079.1:0-6263 GCA_045106555.1 Lysobacterales bacterium
GGGTGCGGGACGCTCTAGCCTGTTATTAAGGGCGCTTAGGCAACGTGTGCCAGCCCTCAGGTAGTCTCTGCACCGTCTGCGGGTGTACCCGCAGCTAGGCTCAGGATTGCCATCGGCCTTTGCCGATAAGGTTTCCCTGAATTCATCCCGTTCATTCTGCCTGTTACCAGACAGACGCACCATGAAGATGAGTCCCCTGCTCTAACCAACTGAGCTAAGGGCCCGCCAGCGGCTATTGTAACCGAATGATCGCGTTTAGGGACCAGAGACTTTGGCGCTATCGCCTTAGGCAGGCGGCACCGGGGATCGGGCTTTTCGCGCGAGATGGGTTTCGCGCCAGATGATGAGGGTGTTGGCGGCAATTACGACCGCCGCACCGGCTAGCACCACCGGCAGAGGCCAGTCGCCCCACACCAGCCAGCCCAATAATAAAGCCCACACAATGCTCGAATAGCTCATCACGGCCACCACCGCCGCCTGCGTATATTTAAGACCAATCGCATACAGCCATTGGGCAATGGCGCCGGAAATTCCAACGCCTAGCAGCAGGGGCAACTCGTCCACTGCGGGAAGGCGTCCAAAAAACGGCATCGCCAAACCGGTCAGCGCTGCGCCGATGAGAAAAAAGTACAGCGCCACGGTTTCCGGTTTCTCGTATCCGCCAAGTTGACGCAGAATTATGGCCATGATGGCCTGCAGGAATGCGGCAACGAGGGCAACAGAAATTCCCAGCACATTGGTAGCGCCGGTGGGCCGAATCATGATCAGCACACCGACGAAACCCACCACAATGGCAGAACTGCGCACCCAGCCTAGCGGCTCTTTCAGCACAACCACACCGAGCAGCGGAATAAACAGCGACGCGGTGAACAGGAGCGCAGATGCATCAGCCATCGGCATCAGCGAAAACGCGGCAAACGTTGCGCTCAGCGAGACAGACCCCATTACCGCGCGGGTAATCATGAGCCCGGGTCTGGCTTGAGCGATGAGAATATCCCGCCGGCCAAAAACAAAGGCCATGATGAGAAACGGAAGCGCCGCCACTACATTGCGATAGAAGGCAATTTCGATGACGGAATGTTGGGCGCTTAAGTGTTTGGCAAACGCGTTCATCAGCACAAACATGAGCATGGCGCCGGCGGTTGCCAACAAGCCTAGGGCGATGCGGTCGCCGGGTTGCGTGGTCAAATGGGGCCCCTAACTCTCTCGGTCTTCATGGCGCTTGGAGGCAAATACCAGCTGACCCACCGAGTCGTAATCTTCAGGCCACACAAGGCTATGTCGCACCTGCAACGACTCACGCCTCATTGCCCATAACGCCTTGCGATCGTCATCGAGGCGTCGCAATACCTGGGCCAGGTCATCGGGTTCGTTCATGGCGTAGCTGAGCCCGATCGGATAGGTTTCCAAGGTCTCCATTATCCCCGGTGTGTCGGACGCCAGCACCGCCAGCCCAGCGTGAATGTAATCAAACAACTTGTTCGACGAACTCAGGCGATTATTTCGATCCAGGCCTTGTTCACCCAGCAGGCCAATATCCGCACCTATCAAAGACTGGATAATCTGGTCCGGCGCAGCGGCGCCGGCAAATTCAAGACCATCAAAGCCCTCCGACGCCGCCAACTCTCTGATGGCCTGTTGGTGCTCTGCCGACAGGCGCCCCTGTAGCGTTAACACGCAAGGAACTTTAGACCGAGCGACGCCGCGAATCATGACGTCAACGCCGCGTCCTTTCGGCGCAACTACCATGCCATGCCACACAAGGCGAAGGGGACCATCGTGCTCCTGAATCTCTACCTCTGGACCCGTATCGTAAGGCAGATTTCTAACTACCTGGATCTTGTGACGCGGCACCGCGGCGGCGTCTCCGGACAGTTGAGTGGCCATCGCCCGGGTAGTTGCACAAACCACCAGCGCGCTAGCCATCGCCCATTGCACGCCGTCTTCAATCACCTTTCGCGTTAGCGCTTCGGCATGCTGGTATTGGCCCGCAAAATCTTCCTGGCTGTCAAAGACAATGTCTGCCCCCCACCGCCGGGCAAGCCGCCGAGCAAACGGTAAGGTCTCCGGTAAATTAACGACAATGAGATCGCATCGGGGCAAGGCGTTTGCCGATAGCCCGGTGAACACCTTGCAAAGATGGTCATCTCCAGGCTTGAGCCATTTCCGTCGAACCAACAACCGACGAAGTCGCCAACGGGCGCTGACGAGCAGCCAGCGCAACCTTGAACTGAGGCTTTGCTTGGACAGGTCCCGTTCTATGAGTTGCCAGCGGCACTCGGTTCGAAAGCGTTGGTAAACCGTTACGTCAGCAAGACCCACGAGCGGGGAAAACCCAACGACTTCACAGCCTTTTTCCTGCCAGTACCGACCCGCCTTCAGAAGGCGTGGCTGATGCACCAGCTCCGCCACCGCCAGCAACAACACCTTGGGTTTAGCGCAGGTCTGCAACAATTCGTTTTGCCGCTTGACCATCGCCAAAAGGGCTGGTGACTGCTGCGCCGGGCGGCGCTTGGAAAAAACTGTCACTGGCCGCGATGATGGCATCCTCATCGGTACCGGCCAGCACTCCCAGACCCGCTTCCACCACCTCGGGTCGTTCTGTCACTTCACGTAGAATCACCACCGGCTTCCCCAACGACCCAGCCTCTTCCTGAATACCGCCGGAATCGGTCCACAATTGGCAGCACCCATTGAGCGCGCTGAGAAACTCCTTGTAGTTCATCGGCGGAACCAAATGAACACCGTCAACCTCTCCCAGCACGGCCTCCACCGGTTGTCTCACCTCGGGTGAAGGATGTAGCGGCCACAGAAACTCCGGCCCGCCATTGGCGCGTACCCGCTGCACCGCCCGACAAATCTGATGGAAGCCGCCACCACGGTTTTCCCGCCTGTGGGCCGTCATCAGCACAAAAGGCGGGCGGGATTCGTATTGGCCTCGCAGGTCAGCTTCCGTGTGATCTATCACCCACTTCAACGCGTCAACAATTGTGTTGCCCGTTTCGTGAATGGCGTCCGGATGAATGCCCTCATCCACCAGGTGCTGGGTCGCCCGGGGTGTCGGCGTGTAGTGCCGAGTAGCAACCAGGGAGATAGCACGGCGAAAATATTCTTCGGGAAACGGTTGGGTCATATCTCCACTGCGCAGCCCCGCTTCTACATGATGAACCGGGATGCCCTCTAGAAATCCCACCTGGGCAGCGGCAAAGGCGGAAGCTGTATCCCCTTGAACCACCACCTGTGTGGCTCCGGCTTCACGAAAAGCACTGGAAAGCCTTTGAGATGCGTCGGTGAAAAACTGATTGGGATCACCGCGATTTGGGGTCTGAAGCTTCAGCGCGCCTTCAATCTCAAACAGCCGCTCTACCTCACCCACCATTGCAGGATGTTGGCCCGTATCTATTTGTTGCGTGGCAACCTTGCAACGCCTCAGCTCTCGCGCCACTGGCGCGAGCTTTATCGCTTCGGGACGCGTTCCGTAGACCAGCATTAGCAAGATAAATCTCCAGGAATTGTCGGGGTCAGAATTGTTGGGGTCAGAGGAATTGTCGGGGTCAGAGTAAGGTGCCAGAGTAAGTTACTCTGGCACCTTACTCTGACCCCAACAATTCCCCCGACAATTCCGACAATTTTGTTGAGATGGATCAAGAATTCACGCCGCCAGCGGGCTGCGATAAAACTGATGCAGCTGGGCGAACACATCGGGAAACTCGCGCCGCAGCGTTTCTGGATTTTCAAAATAGTATTCTGAGGTCACCGCAAAAAACTCCGCCGGCTCGGTGGCGCCGTAAGGGTCGATTCGGGGTCGACCTCGACGGGCCTGTTTTTTCAGTTCATCAAAACCGCCCTGCATGACTTTGGCCCAGCGGCCCCGAGACATGCCTTTATGCAGTGCCGGATAGCCGTCTGCCGGGCCGTTACGCATGTCAATTTTGTGGGCGATTTCGTGGATGATGACGTTATCCCCGTCGTCCGGGTCGGCCACGTCGTGGGTGACGTTGTTCCAGCTCAGCACCATGCCACCCTTTTGGTGAGCCGCGCCGGCCAGCACTCGTTTGTCGTCCTCTACCAGGCCCATATGGTTTCGCCAGCTCTGGCGGGTTTGAAACGCGCCGGGGTAAACATAGATGGAGTACCAGCCGTCCAACCAGTCATAGCCGATGAACAACACCGGCAGGCAGGATTGGGCGGCAATGAGCAGCTGCACCGGGCGGATCACCTCCATATCGCCGCCGCCGTAGAAATCCTTCTCGTGCACAAACCAGGTTGTCATCGCCCGCAGCTCTGCCAGCTGGGCCGGAGTCAGCTGCTCCAGCAGCGGCAGCGCCGCCACGGTATCTGCCCACTCACCATCGGCAATGGGGTGCTGCTGTAAGATCTTTTTGCGCCGGCGTTTTTTTAGCCACTGAAACATGGTGCGCTAAAGACTCCGCAGCTGTTTACGCAAAATCTTGCCTGACGCGCTCTTAGGAATTTGCTCAACCACCGTCAGCTGTCTTATCTGTTTGTACTTCACCAGATGCTCAGCGATAAACGCCTGCAGTTCCTCCAAGGTGACGGACTGTGCGTCCGCAGCGGTGACAAACGCCTTGGGCAACTCGCCCGCTTCCTCATCCGGAATTCCAATCACCGCTACATCGCTGACCTTAGGATGGGTAATCAACAGCGCCTCCAGTTCAGCCGGCGCAATCTGAAATCCTTTGTATTTGATGAGCTCCTTCAACCGGTCAACGATGCTCATGTGGCCGTGCTCATCGATGATGGCAATGTCGCCGGTTCTCAGCCAGCCATCCTCGGTAATAGTCTCGGCGGTGGCGGCCTCGTTATTCAAATATCCCTGCATTACCTGAGGCCCACGAACCCAGAGCTCGCCGCGCTCGTTCACCGGCTGATCTTCCCCACTTTCCGGGTCGACGATGCGGCACTGGGTATTGGAAACCGTCACACCACTGGTGCCCGGCCGATAATCACCCTGGGGGGTTAAATGACTCACCGGGCTCAGTTCAGTCATGCCAAAACCTTGCACAACCTCACAACCCAGCCTGGAAACCGCCTGGGCCTGTAGCTCGGCACCTAGTGGGGCGGCGCCGGAACACACCTGCTTCACCGACGATAAATCAAACTCATCGACCACCGGCGCATTGGCCAGACCAATAATGACCGGCGGCACCGCAAAAAATCGGGTGACCTTCAGGTTCTGCACGGCGGTCAGCGCGGCCACCATGTCAAAGCGCGGCATGGTAACGCTGGTGACGCCGTTGCTGAGCAGGCCGTTCATCAACACCTGCATCCCATAGATGTGAAAAAACGGCAGGAAAGCCAGCGCTACATCGTCGTCCTGATACTCAAACACAGGGCCAATCTGGGCTATGTTCGCCACCAGGTTGTAGTGGGTCAGCATCACGCCCTTCGGAAGGCCCGTAGTACCCGACGAATATGGCAACACCACAATGTGCGAATGGACATCCACGTCCACCTGGGCTATCGGGGTAGCAAACACACTGGTCAGCGGTGTGGTGTCTGCTACCGCCTCACCCATAACAATAATTTCAGTAACTCGGGAGTCTTTCACCGCTGCCTTCGCCGTGTCGGCAAACGGCGCCACGGTCACCAGCATGGAAGCACCCGCGTCTTTCAGCTGGTGTTGAACCTCCTGCGGCCCGTAAAGCGGGTTGATGGGGGTCACCGCGCCGCCAGCCACGGCCACAGCGTGAAACACGATGGCATATTCGGGAACGTTGGGTGCCATGATGCCCACCACGCTACCCGGCCCAATGCCGCGCTGAGCCAGGCCGCCTGCCAAACGATGAATGGCGTCGCTTAGTTCTTGAAAGGTGTAGCTGCTAGTGCCAGCCGCATCTCGTATGGCGACCTTGTCAGCCAGCTGCGAGGCGCGCTGGAGCACGTACGTGGTAATGCTGGTGTCGGGAATTTCAACGTCCGGCAACGGGCTGGTATGGACAACTTGGGCCAAGGCGGTTTCCTGTCTTCAGTCAGCTGATGAAGTGCCATCACTCTAATGCAATGGCGGGCGTACTGTCGACGTTAACCAGTCCTGGGATTATCGTCCGTTGGGCGCGTTCTCAAAACCATCGGCAAACAATGGGTCACGATTGGGAAAGTCCAGCGACTGTTCTGAGAACACGTAAACGCTTTCAGGGCTGCCTGGACTGACTACGGAGCCGCCAGCCGCTGCCAGAGCGGTGGAAAAACTGATGTCCGGCCTGCCCTGCCCGCGGTCTCTGGGTGCAAGTTTCGCGCTC
>JBGCET010000080.1:0-5839 GCA_045106555.1 Lysobacterales bacterium
CGAACACCGATCTTGAACAGGTGTTGGAGGCCTTCCATCAGGCCCATGAACTACGCTACGGCCATAGCAGTCCGGCGGCCCCGGTTGAGTTTGTAAACTTGCGAGTAGCCACCTTTGGCAAGCTAGCAGGACAACAGCAAATTAGCCATACCACCCCAGACGGTAAGGCTGAGGCGCTAGCTCAACGGTCGGCCATTTTCGGCGGCACCGCTTATGAAACACCGGTGTATTCCCGAGATCATCTGGGTCCGGAATTTTCTCAGCCAGGTCCAATGATTGTAGAAGAGCAAAGCGCCACTACCGTGGTGCCACCCGGCTGGCAGGTCACGGTGGATGACAATGCCAACCTGATCTTGTTAAGAGACCCAACGTCATGAGCCAGATTTCTGTGAACACGACCGCCAGTCAACCCGGGGCCATTGATCCCATCACCACCGAAATTATTCGCAACGCGTTTATTTCCATTGCCCACGACATGAACGCGACTTTGATTCGCAGCGCGTTTACGCCGGTTATCTACGAAGGCAAAGATTGCTCGGTTGCGCTGATTGATGAACACGGCGAGGTATTGGGCCAGTCTTTGGGGCTGCCGCTGTTTCTGGGTAATTTGGAAATCTGCGTAAAGATCATCGCCGAAAAACACGGCTGGGATTACTTCCAGGAAGGCGACGTTTTTTACATGAACGACTCCTACATGACTGGCACTCATTTAAACGACGCTACCTTTGTTATGCCGATTTTCTGGAAAGGAAAGCGGATTGGCTTTGCGGCCTCCCGCGCTCACTGGCTGGATGTAGGCGCGAAAGACCCGGGCACGCCGGTGGACTCGTTTGAGATTTACCAGGAAGGCATGCGCTGGGGACCCACCCGCCTGTATGACGGGGGCAAACCGCGTTGGGACGTGATGGAGCTGCTGCGCCTGAACAGCCGCTTTGGCGATGCCACCATTGGCGACATGAACGCTCAGATTGCCGCCGGTAGAACCGGCGAGAAGCGCCTGAAAGAACTGTTTGATCGGTTCGGTACAGAGACGATTGCGGCGGCCCGCGACGAAATTTTCCGACAGACCGAGCGCCTGGAGCGCGAAGCGGTATCGGCACTACCTGACGGCACCTACAGCGCGGAAGGGTATCTGGACAATGACGGCTTAAGCAAAGATCCACTGCTGGTGAATTTAACCCTCAAGGTTGAGGGCGACTCCATGACGGTGGACCTGGCCGGTTCCGCGCCTCAGGCCCGCGGACCGGTGAACTGCGGCATTACCCAAACTATTGCTGCAGCACGAGTGGCTTATAAGCTATTGATCTGCTCTGAGGTGAGCCCCAACGGCGGTTCATTCCGGCCGCTGACGGTGACCGCCCCGGCCAAGACAATTTTCTCTGCCGAGGAACCGGCCGCTTGTGGTTGGTATTTTTCCTCGTTGGGTCTACTGATTGACCTGGTGATCAAGGCGCTGGCGCCGGCGTTGCCGGATAAAGCGGCGGGCGCGCACTACGGCGATTCCATGGTGATCACCATCGCCGGTCAGGACACCCGTAACAACGATGAGTTCTATTTAACCATTGAGCCCACCACCGGTGGGTGGGGCGGTTTCATTGATGGTGACGGCGCAAACTCCCTGATCAATAACGTGAACGGCAGCTTCAAAGACTTACCCACCGAGGTGTTTGAGGCCAAGTATCCGGTTCAGTTAACCGACTACGGCATACGAGAGGACTCCGGCGGCCCGGGTCGTTATCGCGGCGGCAACGGTACGTTTCGCGAATACCTGGTGCACACAGACGCCACCCTGTTCCTTTGGTTTGAGCGTTCGGTTACGCCAGCGTGGGGATTGTTCGGCGGTGGCGAGGGACGCAAACCCAATGTGGTGGTGACCTACCCTGACGGACGCACTGAGGAGTACCTGAAGTGCAACGGCGTGGCGCTAACCAAAGGCACCGTAGTGAAAACCTTTAGCGGCGGCGGCGGTGGTTATGGCCCGGCCTTTGAGCGAGACCCGGAGCATGTGCGGCAGGATATCCTGGACGGTTATGTAACCACGGGTCACGCCGCAAAAGCCTACGGTGTGGCCATCACCGATGACCATCAGGTGGACGAAAAAGGCACCGCCGCACTGCGCGGCTGACGGCGCTTAAAAACCCGCGGCGATTTCCTCCAGCGTGCCGCTGCGCCATTGTTGGTTATGCCAACGCCCGGCCACCATAACGCCCTGAACCTTTGCCGCGTTGCCCACCCACTCCAGTGGGTTGGCTGCTACCAGCACCAAGTCTGCGTCAAACCCTTCGGCCACCTGGCCACGGGAGTTTTCTACGCCAAAATATTGGGCCACGTTAATCGTGCCGGTGGCCAAGGCCTCAAAGGGTGACAATCCAGCGCGCTCATATAGCACCAACTCATCATGAATGGAAAACCCTGGCACCTGAAATACCTGGGGTGCGTCAGAGCCCAGCAATACCCCATGGCCTTCCTCATGAATGGCCTTAATCAACTGAAGGCGCAAGCGTAGAAATGATTGTGCGGCGCTGCGACTGTAGTTGGGGTCGGCAAAAGCCTGGCTGAGCGTTTGTTGCCAACTGCGTCGCGTTGCCGGCGGGACATATTGAAGGTTTGGATCGTTCTTCAATTTCTCCAGCGGTCGGGTGCCGGAAAACTGGTGCATCAACGATTCGGTGGGAACGACCCAGACCTTTTTCGCTTTCAGCGCCGCCAGCAGGATAGGGATCTGGCTTTGCCGGGCGTGGGGTGCAACCAAATAGTTAAAGAAACTAGCGGGCACCTGCTGCAATACTTCTGGCGACGCCAGAGCTTCAACAAATCCGTCCAGGTGATCAACGCTGGTCTGACCCGCACCAATGACTCGCCAGGCGCCCACTGCTGCCGGCACATGGCCGGCAAAATCCATACCCAACGAGCGGGCCTCATTGGAGATTGCGCTGTACTCCTCCTGGCTCAATCCCGGATGAATTTTCAACAGGTCATAGCCGGCGTCAAAATAGTCATTTACCTTGGCTCTGCCGTCCTCAGCCGATTTCACGCTGTTGCCGTTCAACGAGGGGCTGGAGGTGTAGATCCGCGGCCCCACCACCTCACCGCGGTTTTGGGCTTCGCGCAGTTTGAGGTGTCCGGGTTCTCCGAGCATACCGCGAACGGTGGTGATGCCGTTGGCCAGGTATAACGCCAGCACCCGTTCGACGTTGTCCCGCTGGGTAGTGGGAGGAATATGGGCGTGCATCTCGGCCAGCCCGGGCATCAAGTAACGATTTTCCCCGTCAACAACGGTGGCGCCATCCGGCGCGTCGATCGATTCATCGATGCGGACAATTTTGCCATCGACGATCAGCACGTCCCGATCAGACAACACATCAGGAATGGCCATGCTGACGACGTTGACGTTATCAAACATCACGGTTTCGGCCGCCGCCTTTGGCGCGATCACAGACAGCAACGTCACGGGCAGCACCTGGAGCACTACCAGAAAAAACTTGGACGTCATGGCAAACACCAGTTGCAGCATTAAGAGCCCATCATCATATAGAATTTGACCAGACGATAACGAGCGCGCCGTCGCCGCCACGAGGAACCCACGATGATTGTTCATCAAATTTGGACCGCCAACGCCTGGCGCAACTACAACTATGTGATTGCCTGCCCGGACACTGGCGAGGCCATGGCCATTGACCCAGTTGACCATGAAAAGTGCCTAGCGGTAGCAAAGGCGCAGGGGTATCGAGTCACCCAGATTCTCAATACCCATGAACACGGTGACCACATTGGTGGCAACGGCCCGATGCAAGCGGCCACTGGCGCTCAGATCGTTGCTCACACAAACGCTAAAGACCGCATCCCGGATATGGCCCGCGGCTTGTCGGCGGGTGATGTACTTAACGTAGGTAACGTGACGTTAAGGGCGTTGGACACGCCCGGCCACACCATGAGCCATATTTGTTTGTTGTCCGATACCGATCAACCGGCGTTGTTTTGCGGCGACACACTGTTCAACGCCGGCGCTGGAAACTGTCATAACGGTGGCCATCCTGCAGAGCTTTACCAGACCTTTGTTGAGCAGTTGGATCAGCTTCCCGCTCACACGCAGATTTACCCGGGTCACGACTACATTGCCAATAACCTGGAATTTACCCTGGATCGGGAGCCGGACAACGCCCGTGCGCCGGCGTTGCTGGATCAGGTAAGCCAGCAAAATCCCGATCAGCCGCTAGTGACCACCCTGGCCTTGGAGCGGGAGGTTAATACGTTTTTTCGTTTGCGCAGCCCCATGGTGATTGCTGGTCTTCGCGAAAAATTTGACGACCTGGGAGAAAACCCATCACCCAAAGCGGTGTTCTTAAAGTTGCGAGAGCTGCGCAATCACTGGTAATCACTGGTAATCCCGGGCAACCGTAAAGCGCTTTTTCTCATAGCGCTGGGCCTCAAACTCTTCCAGCATGGCAAAGGCAAAGTCTTCCGGGGATATCGACAGCGGGGTGCCGGAGTCGTCTACCAGCAGGGTATCTTCGCCCCAAAGTAGGTGGCCCGTTCTTCCCGACAAACGAAGTCCATTGGGCGGTGTGGCAATAGTCCAACGTGTGTGCTGGCTGGCGCGAAAGCGCTCCAACGCAATCTGGTGCCCACGAAACATCGCTTCGTTGCGATGACCATCGGCTATCCCCTGGTCTATGAGTGAGACGCCTTGGGCATTTTTCAGGGTGTAAAGATTGCCGACAAACAAGAGCCGCGGCCCGCTGTCGCCCATCGGCTCCAGTATATCGATCAGTGACTGCGCTGCGGTGGCAGCAATGTAACGAGCGGGGTCCTGGCTTGTAGGCCGGCCGCCTACCGACACTAAAACGGCGTCGTGTTCACCGATGAGTTCGGCCAGCCGTGCCCGGTCCAGAATGTCGCCTTCAATGATCTTGATGGCATCAAACTTCCCTTCTAACCGGGACCGCGCCCGCGTGACGCCAGTGACCTGATAGCCTCGCAACAAGGCTTCAGTCACTATTGCGCCACCAATGCGTCCGCTGGCGCCGAATACCAGAAGAGACGAGTCTTCAGGCGACTTAATGGGCTGTGGTGAACAGGCACCGACGATTATCGCCGCTAGCGCTAAAGTCCAAATGGGGCATTTCATAGGCTGACTATAAATGCTGCTCAGTCTGCATGCCGGCAAAGACTGATCCAATTCGACTGAGTGAGGTGTGCGTGGGTTAAAGTGAGATCAAGCGGTCGAGTCCGCCCGCCCGGACTCATCATCGGCTTATACTCTGGGGTGTCGTCTTATCTGATTGCAGACCGGAGTCCACCCAATGAACCATGCCAACGACAACGCAATTGCTGCCCGTCCCCGCTTAGTGGCCATAGTTACCGTCATGGCGTTGCTGCTTTGCGCGACGTCGTCTACCGCTTTGGCTGAGCAAAGCGAGACATCTGAGTCGGCCAATATCCCCACCGCCTGCGATCTTCTTGCCGGCCACCCGTCGGACCCGGACAAGATCACCGACGGCGTAAAAACGGAGCAGGTGATGACCTATCTACCCTTGGCAATTGAGGCCTGTCGCCGCGATGCTGCACTGTTCCCTGATCAGCCCAGGCTGACCTACTACCTGGGGCGGTCACTGTTTTACAGCGGAGAGGCCAAAGAGGGGTTTGCCATGGTAGACGCCGCCGCCAACGCCGGTCATGAGCAGGCTCAGTTTGTCGGTGGATTGCTGGCCATGGCCGGCGCAGCCACTGGCACTGCTGATCCTTGCCTGGCAAGAGATTACTGGGAGCGCGGTCGTGCCCAGGGCCATTTTGCGGCAACGGTCAGCGTCGCCACCCATCAAAAGCTGGATACCTTTGC
>JBGCET010000081.1:0-3170 GCA_045106555.1 Lysobacterales bacterium
TGGCCAGCTTGGGGTTCGTCACAGAGTTGATAAACAGCTTGTCCCGAGTCACCGCGCCATTTTGTAATTTCTCGAAACTAACCGAACCGTTTTGCAACGAAAATACGTTCACGCTGGCGGCAGCCAGTTTGCCAAGAGTGACCGCGCCATCAGCAATTTTGGCTTCGGTCACCGCGTTGCTGGCAAGGGCCATCGCGTCCACCGCACCTGGTGCAATAAATAGGGTCTCAATGGCGTAGGGTGCGGCGGTCACCGCTTGTCTGGGGCTCAATGTGACAAATTGGGGTTCCCCTGCGGCGCGCACTCGAACCTCCAGCCAACGTGCTTCCCCCACAAAGGCGTCAGCACCAAAATCCAATTCGGTGGTAAATATCCCTTCGGTAACGAGCAGCGATTGCTCAATCTCCTCACTCTGGGGCACCCCTCGGAGGGCAGCGGCATCAAATAATCGGAACTGAAAATCAAAGGTACCGCTCGCTGCCTGACCGCTGCTGGCCAACCGGCCCTGATAGGTGAAACCGGTGCCGGCAGGGGCAGCCATGGCCTCGATAGCGGGTAGCGCCAAGAACAAACCAATCAGTGCGCTGGTGGCCAACCATCGGTGTAGCGTTCCCAAGGCAGCGGGATTCTGGTGCCATGTTGCTTGTGTCATTGGTCTCGTTCCCAAAAGTGATACACGAGCATTGCAACCTGTGTGCCACCATTGAGCGAGTTCATGAAACACCGTCAATGCTCACTATTTTGGTTTTGCTTGGTGGTTTTTAATGGCATTATTCTCAATAATGAGAAAAAATCCTCGGAAGTGAGACGGTGAGTAACAAATTAATGATCTGCACCAGCACCGCAGCAGGCGGCCTGCGCCAGTCTGTGTTGCCGGGTGTTTATCGTGTTGGCGCCGCCGCTGAGATGGACGTTACAGTCGATGAGCTCACGGTCAGTCGCGAGCACGTTCAACTAATGCTGGACGCCACGGGACACATTCAGCTGACGGATCTTGAGTCTCGCAACGGCACCTGGGTAAACGGTGAACGGCTGGTGCCCGGCGAGGCCTATTCAGTGACCGTTGATGATCAGATCCGTCTGGGTGAGGTTGCGCTTCAACTAGCCTCGCTGGACGGCGCAGATGTTAATGCCGCAGTGGCTGGGGATGTTGTTGATGCGTCAATACCCGTGGGACGCGATGAGGCCACATTGGTGGAAGCGGCAGTATCTCGTTTCTGCGTGCGAGAGCTGCCGAGCTTGATGCAGCTGGCGCGAACCAGCGCTGATCCGGTCACGTTGTCTTCTCGGCTGGTGGCGGCGCTGCATCGAGTCGTGCCGGAGGCCAGCTTTGTGATTGCGACCGAGGATGCCGGGCAAGTGGCTAAAATTGGCCCCGGGGGCATGGTCACCCAGCGTCTCAGCGATAGTGGCTGGCGTCTCACAGTAAGCTGCGACCTTGATGCCGGAATGGTCACGTTGACCCAGCTGGGGCAGCTGGCACTGGATTTGCTTGTTCTGGCAGACCGAGAGTTGACCCGCGACCAGGAGCCGGCGATGACAGCCGCGAGTGAGGTACCCCTACCCATCCCGGAAACCACTCATGGCGGTTTGGCCACGCTCTATGAGCAGGCACGGCGCATTGCGGTCAGCGATATCAGCGTGCTCATTGGCGGTGAGACCGGCACCGGTAAAGAGGTTATCGCTCATTTTCTCCACCGTGCATCAGGTCGAGGTGCTGCATCGTTTGTTGAGCTGAACTGTGCAGCATTGCCGGAAGATCTTCTGGAGGCTGAGTTATTCGGGATTGAGTCAGGCGTGGCCACCGGGGTCACCGCCCGACCCGGAAAATTTGAGCTGGCCAACGACGGCACCCTGTTGCTGGATGAAATTGGTGACATGAGTCTAACCACCCAGGCGAAAATTCTGCGAGTGCTGCAGGAGCAACAAGTATTTCGCTTAGGCGCGCAAAAACCTCGTCCTGCCCGGGTGCGGGTACTGGCTGCCACAAACCAACCGATTGCGGATATGGTAGAAAATGGACGTTTTCGCCGCGACCTGTATCACCGGATTGCCGATTGGACGGTCAATCTGCCGCCACTGCGGGAGCGTGGCGATGACATCGTCAATCTGGCGGCACATTTCCTGCGCGCTGAAACGGCTCGCCAGCAGTTGGCATTTGGCGGCATATCCGAAAAAGCCGCAGCGCTGCTTACAGCCTACAGTTGGCCAGGCAATGTGCGTGAGTTGGAGCGAGAGATGAAACGCTGCGCGCTGTTTTTGCAATCGTCCGAGATGCTTCGGGGAGATCATCTTCAGGCGCATATAGTCACTCCTTCCAAACGCTCGGCGTTATCCGCAGACTTAAGCCTGAAGTCTCAACTTCAGGCTACGGAGGCTCAGCTTATTGAGCACGCGTTGGCCGCAGCTGACGGGGACATGGAGCAGGCCGCCAGGCAGCTGGGCATGGGTCGATCAACCTTATATCGGCGTCTTCGTGAACTGGGGATTTAGCGAAAATCTCCTGTTTATCTGCAGGCGATGAATCAGAATTGTTAAAACATTCGGTCGTGTCGTGGGCCGTCAGATGTGTAAACTGTGTGGCTTAAATAACGGCGGCGATGCCCGCGGGCCGGCGGGCGCTGCTGCGGCGTCTCGGGCTCGTCCAGGTGGTGCAGAAATTGACGGATGACGTCAGGGTCTTCGATGGAAGCGGTTACCAATACACCAGTGGTCGATGCAAAAGGCTCTTAAATAACCTTAGATATCAAACCCAGCATGAGTCGGCGTGGAAACTGCCATGACAACGCGGTAGCTTAGATCTTCTTCGCTAACCTAAAGAATGAAAAAATCCGAATACGCCGATACCGACCGCGGGACGATGCCCGCCAGGCAATCTTCAATTACAAGGAACGGAAACCGGCCGGAATTGGTAGTTTTGAGACAGATAAACGTCTCCTGACTCCCGCGAAATCCCCGCGTTTTTAAATCTCAGGATGCTGGGTATGCTCTAAGTCATTGATTTAGTGGTGGCCAGGGGCAGAATCGAACGTAAGCGATCCGCCATCCACGACTATCGCAGCGCAGCCGAGTGAGTAATCCTCGTTGATCTTTGAACGGAGATTGCGAGCGTGGAACTCACGGATAATGAACGGGCGTGGAAGGTGCATCTGGATGCGGCGGCAGCGGCA
>JBGCET010000082.1:0-25937 GCA_045106555.1 Lysobacterales bacterium
AGTCGTCGGAGTCGTCGGAGTCGTCGGAGTCGTCGGAGTCGTCGGAGTCGTCGGAGTCGTCGGAGTCGTCGGAGTCGTCGGAATCACCGGCGTCTTCCGCCAGAGCGCCCATGAATACTTCGAGTCCCTCAGATTGGATGCTAATCAGGGAACCGAGAACTTCGAAGTCAAGGAGTTCCACTCCGGCTCGAGCAGGATCTCGGAATACTAGGACGCCCTCTGTGGAGTCGTCTCCGTCATCGCTGACTACGATGATGCCTCGAAACAGCTGACCAACATATATTTCATAGAGACCCGCCGGAACTTGGCGTAGACGCACGACGAATTTGCTGTTGGTCGCGTCGCGCTCAAACTGCACCTCCGCTCGGCCGCTGGCAAGCAAATCCGTGCGCTGGAGATTTCCTTCGACGTCGACGGATTGTTCGGTTGGTTTAGATATATTGCTGGCTTGTTCTACAACCACCGAAAGTGCCACCGAACTACCACTGAGAATTTGAATCTCACGTCCCAGAACATCAAAATTCAGCAACCGCTCATCATCATCTGCCGGACTCTCAAACTTCAGTCCTACTTGATTGCCTCCGCCGTTGCCAGCGGGCACTCTAATCGTGCCTTGTTCTACGCCATCAACCTCTAGTGCGTAGACGCCTTGGGGCAGATCTTCCACCTTGACTTCCAGCCGTGCTGAACCGGCAGACTCCTCGTAGCGCACGCGGCCTGTGGCTTGCGGCACAAATCCGCTGTTGCGCAGGGCAAGTTCAAGGTCTACGAAGCTGTTGCCGTTATCGTCGCTGATTCCGCCGCTGCACGCAGTGCCGCGAATTTGCGTCAGTCGGGATATCGGCATACTGCTTGCTCCTACATCTGAGTTCGTTTCCCAGGTAGCGACGCCGCTGGAACACGACCCAAACGACAGAGTCAGCGTGCCCCAGGGCAGTAACTCAAGGTCGTCATTGTTAAATCCCGCCGGTGTGAGTATTCCCCCGGTCACCTCGTCCAAGCTAAAGGTGATGTCGTCACCCTGGACAGGGCCGGTGCCAACAAGCCACCGAGGGTTTCCCGCGCTATCGAATGTGAACCAATACAGCACACCGTGGCGTTCGGCATTGCCCTCTACAATTTCCAGGATCATTCCCTGGCCAGGTGCTTCGGCGTCAAACCAAGACCCAGAAAAGCCTCCAGTTATGGTTGTTGCGCCAGTTGACCCACTCATTGTCAGGGCGATGGCGGTCGCTAAGGTTCGTTTTTTCATTGATCTCTTCTCCAATGTGGCATTTCGTCCCCGAAAAACGGGCTAGATGCAACACTCTTAGAACCCGTCCCGCCAAGCACGGTATGCATCATTGGCGTCGAGTGTTTGTGTAAAATAATTTACAAAACAATAATTGTCAATAAAATTACAAATGACGCTTCAGCCGACGTTATCCGAGTAGATAGGCATTGGTCGCCAATGCGCGTATCAAAAACGCAAGACCAAACAGAATCGGCACACAAAGACTGAGAAAATGCTGTGGCGACGAGGCCAAAGTTCTTTCCAATCGGACAACCGGTGTTGGCCCTTACGCGATTAGTTGAACAGTGATTGGCACGGCGAGAGACCACAGGAATATCAATCCTGCCGGATCGTTAATCACAGAGCAGATGCTGGAGGTTGCTACTTATGCGCTCGGATCGACGTTACGTGGTCGGCGTCGATAGCGGGATTCTGTGGTCCTGGCAGTAGCATGGGCAAGGAGAACTTTTGCGTGCTCCAGGCCTAGTGAGTCGGCAACGAACGAACGCAGGTCGCTGTCTTTGAAGCGCTCTTGCAATATGCCAGCGTGGTGGGCGGCTCTCATCTGCCGCTGCCACATACTGTTGAATCCGCTGTACGTGTAAGGTTGCCCATCTTTCCGGCAAAACAAGAACATCGATCTACCCAGCAGGTCCTTGACGACATCACGCAGCGCGGGCGACCAATTGATGATGGTTTTGCCGGTTCGTTGGGCCGTCTTGCCGGGAGTGACGTGAATTCCGTCTTCTCGAATTTGCCTGCGATGAATTGCCAATATGTCGGACTTTCGTAAACCCGTCAGTACTTTGAAGCGCAGATAATCACCGATGATGTGACCACGGCAGAACTCGTAGAAGGCGAGAATCTCTTGTGGCTCTATCACGCGATTGGACTTCAGTACGCCGCACCGTGACGGAACTGCCGGCATGGGATTGTCATTCAACTCTCCTGCGGTGAGCCCCATTTTTATTATTCCAGCGATCAGGGCGCGCTCTTTTTGCACCTGGGCATTGGTGCTTTGGCCAACCCGGTAGGTAAGGTATTGATTGATAGCCCTAGCCGACACGCCCGTCAACGGCATTTCTCCAAGGCCGGCCAGTACAAACTTTGACACTCGCGTTTGCTCGTAGCAATAGCGAGGAGATTTGGTCGGCAGAATGGTGGAAACGTAACGAGTTAAAAGATCGCCAAAAGTACGGGTTCGGCACTTGTTGATTGGTGCAACTTCCGCAGCGTATTTCTGCAGGGCCTTGCCATACTCCCGGCCCAACCCCACGTATTTATTCTTTCCGTTCACCATGAGCAGCGCGTAGTGGTAGCCATTTGCGTCCACGTACATACGCTGCGGCAGATGTTTATTATTTTTTCTTTTTCTGGGCAATGGCGTCGAGAGCCTCGTAGTTTGGAGCGAAGTCTTTGCCGCCAGCGCGTTCGACGCTGATCACGTCGGACTCTAACACAACCACTTGGTTCGCTCCGTTGATCCTGTAAGAAATCCCCATGCGGCGAAACTGGCGGGCCTGGGCTGACGAGTATTTTCGGCCGGATAGGCGCTCAACTTGTTTTTCCGTTAAGAACACCTGATGAAAACACAATAACAGGCGGGGCACCGGCAACTGGCGAGGCTGGAGTCAGAGTATCTGCAACATTGCGGATGGTTGACGAGGCGAGCGCGGTTTGTCATTTCGAACCTAAATAGACGTTAGTGATGCTAATCCGCTCATGCCCGAGCTCTTGGCTGACCTCTTGTCGGGCTAGCGCGTCTATTCGCCGCTCGGTTTTGGTCATGATTGACTTACCTCGACCGCCGTTTGTGGGACAGACCCAACCGGTGAGTTCGAAATAACGTCTCTGCGCATACGCATGCCTCGGACCATGCATCTTCGACAGGCCATCGTTTGCGGTCTGCCGCTCATATATACGAAGTTGATGGATATACTTTCGGTGAGACGGAATCAACGAGCCTCTTCCGACCAATCGTTTGGCTTCAACCAGCAGCTCTTTCTGCTGGGTTGTACGAATAGGGATTAATCGTTCTTTGCCGCCCTTGGTCCAACTGGGCTTCAGATAGACGTCTGTGCCCCTATCAGCCAGGGTCGGCATAAACTTGATGGCTTCTTCGCGTCTAAGCCCAAACGCCTGCTGAAGTCTGAGGCTCATCCGGACATTAGGGTCCGTGATCTTTGCGAGCAAACGCTCATCGAGCGATTTTGCTTTTGAGATACGAGAGACCAATTCTCGGTCCGCAATGCCGTAGTACGAGTTGTCTCTTGCAACCACATTGCGTTTATCGACCTTCTCCGCCCACCACCTGATGGCGCTCATGCGGTTCTTGATCGTTCCCGTACTGACCTCGGCCTCAAGCCAGGCTGTGGTCAGCGATTCAACATGTTTCGGTTTCAGGGACCGAGCTTGCAGGCCTCGATACCCGTTGTCATGCAATTCATTAGCGATCAGCGTCAATATCCGTTCCCTGGTCGCCTGGGTCGAACGACTGCCGTCCTGATTACGACGACAGAGTTGTTTTAACTGGTGGTTCAGATGTCTCAAGGTGAATAACCGGTGGTTAGTGTTTCTGACTCATTCGCAGCCTTAGCTGACGAACACCAGATACCTGGTTATAGTCGTGGGACACCACTCCCATAGATCTGAAAGTGCCTGGAACGCAGGCAACGCCGGTTGTCCTCGAAGAGGAAGGGCCGGTCGCAGACCAGTCGCCCGTGGGGGCGGTATTGCGGAATGTAGCGAAAATTAGAACCTCCTATTTGAACGCTTGAGTTGGGTGTATGCGCATTCGTGCGCCGAACGATGCAGCCAAGGCGAACCAAGACTGCTGGGGCCGAAGCCCTTGGGTTTGTCACAGAGCCGCTGTGACACCGGGATCATTGAGGCTACTTTACGAACGGATCACGCGGGCGTCCCCCATAAAATAGGGGCCGCCATTACGTCATTGTTGGGATGGTGCGGCGCGTCACTACACGCGATGCGAGCAGTGACGCGGTCAATATCCATCCGAAAAACCGTGGGTGTCAGACATAGTGGATCTTGTCAGATCGTTCAAGTTCATCACAAACATAGCCGAGCTCACCTAGACCAAATTGGAGTATTTGAATGGTGCTGTCCTCCAGGTTTCGCCCCCTACATTTGTTTGCAGAAAATGCATTCAGCTAAAAGTACTTTGAAATGCGGGAGCCGACTACTATTCTCATGAGATTGATTTATGGCTCGGTGACTAACCCACATCATGAATATCTATTCTTGCTCTGGTGACGGAAATTACATGCTCGTCTTTGGCGATGTTGAGTACGATGAGCATGAATTGGATTACCCTTTTTCGAGTGATCGATGGGACAGGAGCGCTCAGGAGCGATCAGTTCCTTCAGACTTATAGATCTGAGCCGCCAGAAGATAGTCGCAAAAAGCCGAGGTTTTCTGACTGCATGCAGATATTAAGCAGTGCCGCCCCGGCCTATTCATGCACTTCATTCAATACGCTGGTCTCGGAAAAGGCAAAAACCGCCTTAAGCTCTGTCACGCAAAACGAAATCGCTTTTCTGCCAGTGACGGTGATTGGTGCTCCCACTCAGTACTATGCGATGTGGGTAAGACGAGTGTTAGACGCTGTCGATAACGAAACAAGTGACTTGGGCCCAGATCGTTTTGGCGAGCCCGGCAGATATCGTCTCGGGGCAAACTGTCATTATCGTGATGTGGACGCAGAATTCGCCTTTCGTCTTCCTGCATGGAAATATGACGGAGACTCAGACTTAGTCACCGAGCGGTTTGTCGACGTGGTGCTCAACGCGAAGCTGACTGGATTCACGTTCCGGTTGGGTGGACCATTTGGCAAAGTGCTTAGTCAATGAATGACTGTCGTTTTACGAAGTGCTCTGGTTGCACCACGTCAGGTCTTGCACCACAACACTGGTTTTCATCGACAGGGCTGGCGGAGGAGTTGTGTAGAACCTAAGACTTGCCGAACTCGAACGTGGCGATGCAAGACCTGACGGCGAGTCCCGGACCCAGTGAGAATATGCCGCAGGTCGATGTGGGCTTACTCTGTCCCTTTACTCTGACCCCAGAATCGATGAGTTGATACCAAATCGCGCAACATTTGACCAGATTGAACTTTGATATACGCTAGCCACGTGTCATCGTGACCTTGTCAAAATAGGCATTTTGTCGGAGGACGAATAAATGGAACATCAGTTCTGGCATCAAAAGTGGCGGGCCAACGAAATCGGCTTTCACGAAAACGATGTCAATCACTTGCTGGCTGCGCATTATTCAGATCTACGGATATCCAGTGGCGATCGGTTTTTTCTGCCCCTATGCGGAAAAACCCGCGATATCGCCTGGTTACTGTCCAAAGGGCACAAAGTAGCCGGGGTGGAATTGAGTGAGGTAGCAGTCAAGCAGCTTTTTGAGGACCTTGGCGTTGAACCCGAAATTTCGAACAGCAGCGAACTTAAACGCTATCGTGCAGAGTCCATCGACATCTTTGTTGGGGATCTGTTTGCACTCTCTTACGAGTCTCTCGGAAACGTCCACGCCGTTTACGACCGGGCCGCATTGGTCGCTTTGCCTGGCGACATGAGAACGCCCTATTGCAAACACTTATCGGCCGTTACTCGTTGCGCACCGCAGTTGCTGATCACATTTGATTACGACCAGAACGCCATGGCGGGGCCGCCATTCTCAATATCCACAGCGGAACTGCAGGGCCACTATGCCGATATTTACCAGATCGACCACCTCGCCGGAATTGCCGTCAAAAACGGACTGAAAGGCCAAATTGAAGCAGTGGAAAATGCGTGGCTGCTAACTCGCTAAATTGCCGCGAGGTTATTGGGAAGATGACAAAGCGGAAATCGCCGTCAAGTCTTGCAACGCCACATTCCAGGTGGAGTTCCCCGAGTATCACGGACACTTTCGGCCTGTTCGCTCGGTAGATGAATAAGGGCACAGCTTGGGGGTAGGTCCCCAACTACTCGTCTTCTATTCATGATTGCCTCTTTGCTTGCTGCCGCGCTTATAGTCGGCCTCGACAATCCCAACTCCGGATACACATGGTCGACTATTCCAGAACAACCGCTTGCGGGAGCGAGCTTCGAAATATCAATCCAGTATACGGTTTCTAGTTTTCCAGCGAGGCCTGATGATCCGCTGGTTGTCTCAATCGAGAACGGCCAAATTGTATTGGACTCCCAGCTCGGTTTTTCTCAGGTCAGTATTAACCCCTTCTTGCCGTTGGATGACCGCTTTAGTATCCCGCCGCTGCCCGCGGGTACTTATACGGTAGTGTATTTCCAAAACAGGCAGGTGGCGTTACCAGGGTCGGAGCTGACCAGCACGGTGACAGTTGCGGGAGCAATTCCGCTCAACGTCGTCGCGCCACTTTGCATATCTCTACTTCTCACCGGTGTTGCCGCTGCTAGGATCAGGCGCCGGCGCTACCAAGGCAGAACCACTCAGGATGATACGACTTGAGTATTCTCGACCCGCTTTGGCTTTGCTATTGACTGCTGTTTACAGCCCTTATGATCCGAGGAATTAGTGTGGTGAGACCGGTGTGCCTATTGGGTGCAGCAACTCGACATGTGCCAATTTTGTGTCACACGACGGATGGCAGCGTGTCGTTGATAGTTGTTCTGAGTTGCGAATCGGTGAGCGGCCGCCGCTAACTTGCTGTTTTAAATGTGTTTAAATTTCAGTGTTTGCGATTCGTAATGCGTAGGTCTGCAGTTCGAGTCTGCGCTCCGGCACCATTTATTGCTTTTTAATCAGTTGCTTATAGCTCCTCAGGCTGAATTCTCGTTAAACTTACCCTTGGAGTGTGCCAAATAGGCGTCAACCGGCACATTGGGATTCGCTGATGGAGATAGATACGAATTAAACGCAAGCCACCTCTCTCTGGTAGCTGACTCCGAACGCAGAAATTAATGACCCCATTCGGTGGGCCTGAACGTTTTGTTTGAAGGCGCACGAAAGATTCGTGCGAGTTGAATCCGAAGGAGCGCTGAGGATGAAAATCAGGAAGGTTGTGGCATTTTTTTTAATGTTATCTGCGGTAGGTTTCGTTCAAGCAAATAATGCCGCCGGCCAAGCGTATTTTGAACAAGCTATGGCACTTTATTCCGGTGACGGAGGAGTCGAAGAAAACCCAAATGCCTATGAGTTGTTCAAGAAAGCAGCTCGCGCCGGTCACGCCGAGGCCCAGTATTTCACTGGTCGTTTAATCTTGACGACTCATAGTATTGACGATTCTGAAGCTGTTGAGTGGTTTCGAAAATCTGCGGTGCAGGGTTCGGCCAAAGGTCAATACGGCATGGGGTTTGTCTACTACTGGGGCCAAGGTGTTGAAGCGGATGATGAAAGAGCAGCGGATTGGTTCGAGAAATCGGCATCCCAAGAACATCCCGGTGCGCAAACGAGAATGGCTGAAATTTACCGTGAAGGCCTTGGACGCCCGAAAGATCCCAAAAAGGCTTTCGAGCTACTCGAAAGAGCTGCAAAGCAAGACAATGTTGAAGCTCAGTTTTGGCTCGCTACCGATTTCCTGAAGGGTAACCACCTCGAGAAAGACGCCTCAAAGGCCGCCTTTTGGTTCGAGGCCGCGGCTATTCAAGGTTATGGTCCTGCCCAAAACTGGTTGGGCGGCCTGTACGAGGAGGGGATTGGCGTCCAACAAGACTCCCTGATTGCGCTGTCTTGGTATAAGAAATCCCTCAAGAGCTGGCGATTTTCCAATGCTAACCAAGCGATCGCCAGAATGTTTGAAGTAGGAAGAGGAATACCTGAGGATTTGGTGAAAGCCTATTTTTGGTTTTCTATCAAACCTGGCTCTAGCGCAGAGATAGAGAGACTTACTGAAAAGATGACGCCACAGCAGCTTGCAGAGGCCAACGAACAGGTTAAAGCCTGGAAATTATCTCAGCCTGAGTACCAGTACCGACACTGTGATGTAGGGCCTGACGGTGAGGCTACGTCATTCCCGGAAAACTATCCTGTAGCCGCTGTCTTGATCCGCCTGCACAAAGACGGTTGCTATGGGCCGTGCCCAAAATACTTGGTTGAGATTCATGGTGACGGGACAATTGTTCTTGATAACTATGGTAAGGGGGTAGGCGTAAAGGCGGCCAATTTTGTCGAGCCGAAAGCGTTCGAGAAGCTTCTTAGCCGCTTCCACGAGGTTGATTTCTTTGCTCGGAAGTCAGCCTATACCGAAATCGCGACCATTAGCACTATTGAGTTCGGCATCGTTAGATCGGGGTGGACCAGCATTGATCACGGGGCAAACACGACGATTAGACTGGCAATCGGCAGCTGCTCGAAAGAAATCAAGCTACATTACGGCATACCTGAAAAATTAGAGGAGCTGGTGCAGCATATTGAAAAAACCGCGGCTGTTGAGCGGATCCCAATGTGATGTCATTTTCGGATCGATTCTGATGGTGCAAGCGTGTTCGCAACGTGTCGAACCCAAACCAGCCGGTTTTGCGAGAGCCAAGAGTTTTGGGGTCAGGAGTTTTGGGGTCAGAGTAAAGGGACAGAGTAAAGCGCGGATTTACTCTGTCCCTTTACTCTGACCCCAAAACTCACTGACCCCAAAACTCACTGATTGAAGTTGCCTGATCCCTTTTCTGCCCGAAATACTCGAGCGGAAATGGGACGGTAAAAATATCTGTGTAACTGTAGGTCGGCGTCGAGAGCTGACCCAGCGGACCACCAAGATTCAACAGCTTGCACGATGAATCGGCGCCGAAAGGCCTCGCTTTTCTGACCTCTCACCCTTCCCCATGTCCCCTTTACCTGCCATTTGGCGTATACGCTTTTAGGCAGTCTAAATTTGTGTTGCCGATGATGCGGATTGACCTATGGATGAGTGAAAATGGCGATGAAACATCGTTTGGTTGGCCTATTGTTGATGTGGTTTGCGGGCTCAGGCGCAGCGCCGGTCGGGACCGAATTTACCTACCAAGATGAACTGGAACTATTGCCCCAGCCCGTCAAAGGATACTTCGACGCCGGCGCGGTGGAGCCTGATCACAGTATGCGGGTCTCACCCGGCATGGCGTTTCCTTTGGCGCTGCGTCATACCGGTTCCTTTTTGGACCCGCAGCTTTTGTTGCTGGAATCGGTGGACTTCGGGTTTGCACGGCTGAGTTTTTATGACGAGCACCAGAGTTTTGTTTACTCCAACAATATGGACATGTGGACCATTGCTGCGAGCATTACCGGCGCGGCATCCCGTGATCGCATGAACTTTAACCTGGGCGATTAACATCGAAAGTCGTCGATACTACGACCCTGAGTCTACCAACGCTAAGAGTTCGGTGACGATAAGGTCAGGAAAGACTGGAGCTTAGAATTTATGTACGCAGATGTCATAGAACAAGCCGGCGGGTTAATTGTAATTGTCGTTACGCTCAGTGTTCTTATCATCAGTCTATTTCGGACTGGCAACAAGACCCTTGATAAATTACATACACAGCTTAAGGCCGCGTCAGAGTCCTGCATCAGGAAACGGAACCGCATAGTCGGCACCCTGGAAGGCTTTAAGTATGAGGTAAACGCCGTTGGGCACAGACAGCATTGGGGATTCTCTGTCATCATGAAGGGGACCTTCCCAAAGCAGAAACGGTTCATGTTTGATTACCCGGTGCTGGAAAATAAGATCAAGTGGAAAGGCAATAAATTGGTCAAAATGATACCGGATAAACGGGCTGATGAGATCGAGGCCACGCTGTTGCAGATGGTGATTTTGGCCCGTGAGCTGCAACAGAAAGGCAAATAAGCCAGCGTTTACGTCCTGAGCAAATATTTTCCGCCACATTCGATGAGCGCCGAAGCTTTGGAAATCGTGACACCGAGCGCTTTTTCTCAGGAAATCGGGTTCGTGCCTTTCAAGGCTTTGCAAATCAAGCAACCCGTCGCCTGACCGTCTTGGACAGCGCAGAATCGTTACGAGACTTAGCGGGATTGCCAAGCAATCGATTGGAGCCGCTAGCAGGCGATAGGGCAGGGCAGCTGATGTATGAAGATGAATTCAAGGAGTTTTGGGGTCAGAGTAAAGGGACAGAGTAAAGTGCGGATTTACTCTGTCCCTTTACTCTGACCCCAAAACTTACAAAACTTAGGAACGCAACCTGGGCGGTGCAGACAACTGGGGGCTAAGGCAAACGTTTGAAAGCCTACGACCGTCGACCAACGCCTCGTTTGCCGAGGATATTGATATTGAAAACGACGTGATTGCCATGGCGGGTCCGGCGGGTGACCTAACGCCGGCCGTGAGCGGTGATCGGGCGGTCTATTTGTATCAGCAAGGCTTGGGCGGTCTAGATACCTGGGGTCTGATCGACGAGGTGTTGCCAGTCCCCACGGATGGCGGCTTTGGCGGCAACATTCAGATGGACGGCAACCTGATGCTGGTGGGTGACGGACCGGGGGACTTTGGTAGTGACGGCGCGTGGCTATACCAACGAAATGGTGATCAGTGGCCGCTTCGTCAGTCGTTTCTGCAGCCTGATACTGGCGAACTCGAGCCCGAGCTATTTCGCAACCTGGGTCAGAGCATTGGCCTTTCGATTCGAGGAACCCGCACTGTGGCCATCGTTGCAGACTCCACGTTTGAACTCACTGATACGGGTCCGCGCATAGGGAAAGCATTTTTCTTCGAATATGATGACGTACTTTTCAGTGATAGTTTCGAGGACCTGCAACATCAGCTCGATAGCGCCGCGGAGGAAACCGATTGGCTGAGGTCGTCACGCAAACATGCGATTTTTCAGTTGCGCTTATGTGTTAACAGACGCTTCGGTCACTTTTCTTAGGTTGAAGCAATAAGCTGAGAAGCTTAGCAATATCCCGGCGGAAGACACCAGCGTCATCACGGTGCCGGGAACAAAATTGACGTATCCGCCTAAATCTAGAAAGAGGAAGTAACCGACGTCGAGCAAACCGCCGACCACCGCGGTGGTCCAAATAGCTGTGAAATTTCCGCGCCAAATAAATAGAGCCCCGATTACGGTATAGAGGCCGCCCCACAAGAGATTCCAGCCATGTTGATTCAACACCGCGCCAACGGCGCCGTGGTAGTTGGCCTCAATCGCTTCGGGTGGTACCCCGTCAGCGATCCCTTGGAAGCCGGCTGCAGTGTCTAGCGTGATTGTCATGACTCCGGCTAATGCATGCACCAGCCCCCACACCACCCAAAGAACGGTTGATGTACGTAGTAAGACATTTGCGGTGCCGTTTTTCATGATATTTCTAGTCCCATTGCGAACCGATCGAGGCCATCGACATTGCCACAGTTTCGTTTCGCCAGACAGTCACACCAGCGCACACTGGCTGCGCTTTCAAGTGAATATCAAACCGTATCGCCGGAGTTGCCTGCTGAGCCTCCTAGATGGATCAGCTAGCGGCCGCGAAGAGGGCATTGTTATCGAGGTTCTTTGGCAAGCTCGTCGCTCAGGGCGTTCAGTGAGACATCAAGCTTAGCGATATGAGGTTCGCTGATTAACGCATCATTTTCACTATCGAAGGTCTCGTAAAAACTCTCGACTGACAGGCTGGCAACGACGTTTCCGGCAAAGTGGGGAGCGCCATCAACTGCGATCTTAAGAACATTTGCAGCGCCCCTTTTGCCCGGTGAGGTGGATAACATCAGTATCAGCTTGTTTTGGTAGACCTTCGCGTTGATGCGACTGGCCCAGTCAAAAATGTTTTTGAACGCAGCGCTATACGAGCCGTTGTGCTCCGCAAAGCTCACAATCAGGGCGTCCGCCAGTTCGATTTTCTCCAAAAATGTTGATGCCTCCTGGGGAATGCCGTCTGCCGTTTCTCGATCAATTGAGTAGATCGGCATTTCCAGGCTGTTGAGGTCCAGTGTGGTGATTTGGGCATCGTTGCTAAATTTCGAATGAAATCGTCGGCCGGCAAACTCCGCGAGACGCCGATTGATGGAATCGCGGGAGTTTGAGGCGGCAAAAATCAGCAGCTTAGACATGCAGTAGATCTCCAGTCATCAATGGCAAGGGTCAAGTGAGTTGCTAAATTAACGCCATAATAGGTTTGATGGGTCATCAAAGTGCCACAGCGTTATGCGCTAGTAAACCTACTGCGGCGCACATCAGGTGTGGGAAAAAGTGACTATGGAAATTCTCGGCAATCGCATATGTTGTAGCAACATCGCTTCGCCTCGCCGAATGAATCGTGGTCATCGATAGTTTGGCCCCTGATGCGCTGGCCTAACGTGCAAACTAGACAGAAAAGACCTATGAATCAAGCATGAAAAACTGGAATGAAATACGCACCGCCGCCTGTGTTGCGCGACTGGGCACCGTTACCGCTGCCGCACAGGACCTGAGCGTGCATCGGGCAACGGTGATTCGTCACATTGATCTACTGGAGCAGGAATACGGCGCAAAGTTGTTCGTTCGCGCACAACACGGATATACAGCCACCGATTTTGGCAAGGAGCTGCTGGCTGTCGCAGATTTAACCAGTTCTCGTTTTGAGCAGCTGCACCGGTATGTGAAGAAAAGTTCGAAAGATCTTCAGGGGCAGCTGGTGGTGGCGGCTTTCGATATGCTCGTACCCAAGCTGCTTCCCGTGTTAGCGAGATTTTCAACAGAATATCCAACGATGAATGTCTTGCTCAACACAGGGCCTGGGATTGCGAGGCTGGATCACGGCGAGGCCGACATCGCTTTCAGGGTTGGAAAGAAACCCGACCATCCTGATCTGATTGTTCGGCCATTCCAGAGAGAGTCTATGGGGCTGTTTGCTTCGAAATCCTATCTCAACCGAATGGGCATGCCCACGGATGTTAAGGCGATGAGCGACCATGTTTTTGTAAGCACCTCGGATCCAAGAGCGCTCAGGGCAGCCTCTTTTCGCTGGATGGATCGCAGTATTCCCGGCCAGTGTATTCGCTACCGTTTTGGCGAAATGATTAATGCGGAACGCGCCATTGCCGCCGGCTTGGGAATAGGGTTTTTGCCGCACAGCTCCGCACAGGAAAATCCCGATCTGATCCAGGTGATGTCACCCCTGAGAAACTGGTCCATCAACTCCTGGCGAGTAACCCACGTTGATCTTCATAGATCCGGAAAAATTAAGGCCTTTCTTGATATCGTCAAGTCTGCGTACCAGTGATGGTGTTGAGTCGGCAAGTCGATGAGCCGTTTTAGGCGTGATCGTCGGTACCGATGGTGAGACTGACCGTGGCGGTTTCGCTGCTGCCGATGTTGATCGTCGCGAGAGAAGGTGACTATTAACGGTTAGGTCTTTCACTGCCACACCGCTGGCGCAGAGCTTCCCGCATCGGCGGTGGAAACGCGGAATCGGGGTCAGGTCTTGCAGCGCCATACGAACTGGCAGCTATGCTAGCTAATCCTGCAAATGTTGCAGTGCAAGACCCCGAATCTATGCTCGACCACTTTTGTTGGCTTACCATTTCCAACAGCGCCTGCCGACGGCCTTTGCTCCAAGGCCCGTATTGAAATCTCCCTTAGCAAACTCAACCTGGGGCGCCCCGTTAACATCGACCCCCCCGAAACCAAGCGGTGTTGTTATGCCTGTCTTAGACGTGTTTCGGCGACGAAACTTTCCATCCGGACAGCGGACAACCTTGAATCCAGCCGTTGACTCGACTCCAGCACCTGCCACCGAACCGCCGGCAGTCAATTCAGTACCCAATGAATTTTCAGGTGCGCCAAAGGGGTCAATCGTAATCCCACCGCCAGCACCAACCCCAACCTCCACGCATGCGCCCACGCCGCTGGAGTCAACTGAGAACGTGCCACCGCCCCCGGGCCCGACGAAGAAGTTGGCACCCACTGTGAGCCAACCAAACGGATCTACATTGCTCACCGGATCATTCTGCACATAGCTGTATAGATTCACATCTCCGGACTCAAACCACACGGGATCCAGTGTCGTGAATCTTCCGCTGGCGGGTTCGTAGTCGCGAAAACCGAACGTGACGAGTGCAGTATCGACGTCAAGCAAACCCCCTGCAAAACCCACTAACAGCTCGAACGCTGGGTTGCTATCGCTGATGACGACTCCCCAGGCGTCACGCTGAATTTGCTTGATCGTTGTACCGGCACTATCGAATACAGCCAGTGGGCTTCCCAGGTGATCTGATGCGACGTAATACGTGGTCGTGCCACGAACGAATGCGAACAATTGACCGCCATGATCATAGAAATACTCTGACCAGGTTCCATCGGGCGCTTGACTGGCAGTAACCCGGAACGGGTTGTCTAGATCACCGTAGATATAGGACCAGGTATCAGTGCCGGTCGTGCGCGCAACCCGTCGTCGTTGTGCATCGTAGGTGTATTGAATGGACACCGTGCCCACCGTCGAAGATATCAATTCGCCACGAGCGCTGTAGGAAAAGCTATCGCTGCCATTGCTTGTCATCATACCGTCAAGATCAACGGCGTAGGTCTGACCAGCTCGACTCAACAATCTATCGCGGCTATCAAATGTGGACAGTTGCTCACCTCTACCGACATTGGCGGAAGTACGGTTCCCATTCGGGCCATAGGCATAGCTCTCGATAACGCCGATGTCATCGCCGACCGAGACAAGCTGACCATCCGCATCATAGGCATAGCTCCGCTGCGCACTCAGGCCACTAACGGTGCTATTGGTGCCGGCGACTCTCGCTGCGTTGTTGTAGCTTGCGACATAGCTTGACCGAACAACGTCATTGACTCTCAACTCACGATAACTCAGACGACCCAAATCATCGTAAGAAAAGTCCAAAGCGAGTGCGCCGTCGGTAATTCTGGAAGCGGTGCCAGCAGGCCCGTTGCGCTCAAACGTAAACACACCATCAGCAGTGATCCGTGAGTCGGCGTCAAAGGTAACAACCCTTTCTGGTTCGGTATTGAGGGTACTACCGACGATTCGCAGGTTACTGTCATATCGATAGGTGTAGCTGGCGTTCGCCACCCCAGACCACACAACCGATGTGGTCAAGGGACCGTCATAGGCGTAGCTTAAGTTCTGAGAAGCGCCTGTAGTTGGGGTCCAAGTAGCGCTGGTTACGCGATCGGTGTTGTCACTGTAGACATGCTCAATTAGACCCTCAGTGTAAGTACGCCCAGTACTGCGGCCCGCGCTGTCAAAGTCCCGAACAATGGTTCGACCGCTCGGTAAAGTCAGCGACGATGGAGAACCATCAGCGCGCTGAGCAATCACGAAGCTACTTGTTTCATCCGGTGGCGTGTAGGAACTCATTTGATCTAGTGCTGAGTATTCGAAGCGGTGAGTCGTACCACCCGGCAATGTCACGCTAGTGCGGTTGCCATTGGCATCATGCTCGGTACCAACAACCCGCCCCGATGGCAACGTTGATGACGCGAGGCGGTCGCGATCGTCGTAAGCAAACGTGATCGTCTCGCCAGCAGCGTTGGTTCTGGATTGTATTCGGTTGGCGTCGTCGTAGCCCAAGCTGACGGAGACGTCGCCATTGCTGGTCATTGTGCGACGTCCCTGGCCGTCGTAGGTGAACGAGAACGGCGCAAAAGCCGGATCGCTAGCGATTCCGGTTAGCTTGCCAGTACCGTCATAGCTGAACACCGTATCGCGACCAGTGCCGGCAGTGAGGGTAACGGTATTAGCTTGGCGGTCGTAGACCTTAGATCGATCAATACCATTGGTTGTAATCGTCTCGGTTTGTCGAACAAAGCTGGAAGGGTCAGAAGGGTTATCAAATTCAGCAACTCTTGTGGTACTGACCATTTGCTGCAGTCCACTTGGCAAGTCAACCAAGATCTCGCTGGCATAGCTCGCCGATTGCCCAAAGCGGGGATCTGGCGTTGTACCGGTAGAGATCGTGCTGCCGTCGGCGTAGGACACCACAGAGCTTCGGTCTGACTCTTGCAAAGTGATGTTCATCGCGCCGCTAGGTGCGGTATAGGACCGGACTACCGCACCCATTTCATCCACTGCGTTGCTGTAGATGTGGGCCTCGTTGTTTACATCAGTCAACAAAATTTCGTAGCCCTGAGCCAGCTCGGTACGGACAAGCGTTGCCGCTTGCCCCAATCGATTGGTATCGCTGACGAGACGACCTAGCGCGTCGTAGGCCATGACCGATTGCTGGCCCAGCGCATCGGTGTAAGCAGTGAGCAAACCACCCGCGCTGTAGTCCATACTACGAATATCACCCGCCGGGTTGGTCACACTGGCCAGGAACCCGTTCGAATCGTTGCTCAACTCGGTGCGCAACCCGCCCGGTGCAATGATCGCGACCGCGGCGTCATCGGTGTATTCGATCCTGGTTTGCTGGCCTAGCGCGTTGGTCAGGTTTAGTAACTTGCCGTCGGGCCGATAGCCAAATTGCCACAAAGTGCGCTCCGTCAGTGGGTCAAGGGTCAAGCCGTGCTGGCCGTTCAGATCAAATTCGTAGACCTCTGTCCCCGCCTCGTTGGCTACTCGAAATGAGGAGCCGATAGCGGTGTTTGGATCGGTACTGGAAACCGTTCTGATCTCACGCAAGGAGCCGTCGGAGATATACACCTTGGCGTTATCCGGTGTCACCAGGAGCGATATCGGACGACCCATTCTCGTCAGCGTTGGCGGACCTCCGTCAGGGTCGACCTGAGGAAGGTTCACATCGTAGCTACCGGCGAACAGGTTAATGATCCCATCGGGGGTGATTTTTCGGACCACCGACAGGCTCTGCGTTTCGCCGCCGCTTGAGGTGATGCCACTGGCGCCTATGTAAATAGACCCGTCTGGCCCCAAACCGAGGGAGTCGGCAGATATGCGACTGTCGATCGCTGGGACACCGTCAATCTGGAACCCACTGGGCCCACCGGCAACTGTTTCAATCGTGCCGTCCGGACGCACTACGCGAATACGCGCGCCATTTTGATCGATAAAAAACACATCCCCGTCGGGACCGATTTTGAGTTGTTCCGGTCGGTTGAGCCTGGCAGCAGTCGCCGGGCCGCCGTCACCACGCAAACCGCTGCCATTGCCGCCCGCGATGGTTTCGATGATCCCATTGGGATCGACCCGTCGAATGGCATGGTTCCAATAATCGGAAATGTAGACGGCACCATCCGGGCCAACGTCTAGCCCTCTTGGGTCCCCCAACAGTGCGTCAACCGCTGGTCCGCCATCGCCGGTGTAACCTCTTTGAGCAATGCCAGCGAAAGCGTGCACGATGCCATCTGGGTCGATCCGGCGAACCCGGGCGAAACTTGCGAAGTCTTCGATGAAGTAAATGGTGCCGTCATCGGTTTGCGTCAATGGCCCGGGTGTCATTCTGCTTTCGATGGCCGGAATACCATCGATCGGGTTAGGCGCAGAACCGTTGCCAGCGATGACAACGGTCGACCCATCTGACTCAATCCGCACTATCGCTCTGGCAACTGTCGTCAATAGCGAGCCATCGGACCCAAACGTCAGGTAGCCATCCAGTCTGTCTGCGAACAGGTTTATCGCTAGGAAAGGGGAGCCTCTTCGTTGCGTACCGTCGCCACGATAGAGCGTACCCGTTGTTGCGTCATATTCGTGATGGGCGTTAAGCGACCACCCGCCCAGGCCAACCTTGCGTGCATCTCGAACACCTGCCCAAAAATCCATGGACACGTTGGCGGCTATCTCGCCAGCGCTGCGGTCGCCGGTAATCGCAGCGCTACTGCTCGCCAGGCCAAACGCTTGTGCTGCACTGGCTGGTTCGCGATATTGGCCGTCATAAACGAAGCTCACCGTGGCATTGCCTCGCGTCGGTGAACCAACGGCCCGGCCGAACCCATCTAGCCCATCCCACTCAAACGAGTCGGACATATTGGGCGTGATATCTGTAAACGTTGTGCGTTGTTCAGTGCCAGCTATCTCGAATACAGCTTCTATTCTTTTGGGTAAAGTGTCCGGCAGAGTGTCGGCAGTGAGGGGCACTTCAACGGTAAATGATTTCTTGAAGTCGGGAACGCGCTGGGTGTTGTAGTGCAGTGAAAGGCTTGTCCCCACGATCGACATCGATTCGCCCAGCAGCTGATTCTCGCAGCCAATGATCGATCCTGACTCTTCGCAATCATCCCAGGTATCATCCGGGCGATCACTTGGTCCCCGCCCATTTGGGCCGCCGCCGCCGCCACCACCACCGCCGCCACCACCGCCACCGCCGCCACCGTAACCACTTGGAGGCTCACCCCAACCATCGGGAAAGCCAAAGGGCCAGTTGCAGTCCCAGGGCGTGAAGTGACTGATCGGGACACGCCACAGCTGCGTGCCAACTGGATATTGCGTAGCGATCAACTCACGCTCTGAGTCGGTGAAGCCGAGGTCGTCCAGCAGCAAGCCTGTATCAACGACACTATCGCCATCAACATCGATTTCGGCCAACCCTGCCGAGATGGCAACGATTTCAATCACAGTGCCATTGTCGGAGGCGGCCCAAAGGCCCAGATCTCGGTCGTAATGACCACTGGGAACCGCTGAACCCACCGGAAAGCCCAGGAAATTCTCCAAGTAGTAGTAGATGGGAGTATCAAAAACGACCGAGCCCGTCGGTCCCACTTCATCAACGGATAATTCCACCGCGTGCGTATAGCCGGAACTAGGTGGCAACGCACCGGGCATTTTTTCTGGGCCATTGTCACCCGTGGTGTACTCGGTCGCCCGAACTGCCAGGCTACTCAAATCTACTGGCGTTCCGTCAGCAAGCGCCGCCGAGCTTTGCGTATTCGCCGGAAAAATAACCGTTGGCTGGCGCACGCCACGTGCGTCGTCAATCACATCCGCACGCGCGATTTGCGCCTGGCTGGCGTTGACGGTGATTTGGGTTACCGCATTGTCGAGCGGAATCATCACTACATCTGGCAACAGCACATAATCGTTCCAAGGCGTGGGCAGCCGCCGCTGGACCGGCAGTAGACCATTTTTTTCGTAGACCACGACCAGTTCACCGCCACCATTGACCACCATATTGAAACGGCCGTCGGCGGCCGATTGCGTTGTGCCAAGTTCAGTCTGCTCCAGAATCGTTATCGTCACATCTGGCAACGGCTGACCAGAACTGTCACTCACCAATCCCCGCAGCACCGAGGCGCGGGAAGGGTCAATGGCTTCAGGGTCCACCCCAAACTGGGGCGCATCCGGACCAAGATAGATAAAGTCGATCGAGCTAGTGAAGTCGTCCAACGTCGGCGCGAGGGTTGGTTCACCCTCAAAGCTATCAACGAACACGGTATCGCCTGGCCCCGCCCAGGAGATTGTCGACCAGGCGAGCAGCAATAGTGTTAGTGCCGCGCAAACGCGGCCATCAGTTTTGGTCTCGATCAATGTCTTCTCCAATTTGTGCTGACAGGAGGCCAGGCCGCACGAAACAAAAGGTGCGAGCACCTGGCGCGAACCGAACGCCCGCTATTTCACCTGCTGCTGCTATTTATCGCGTAAATTCGGATGGAAAGTGGACATTGGGAGTTTTGGGGTCAGAGGGAGTTTTGGGGTCAGAGTAAAGGGACAGAGTAAATCCGCACTTTACTCTGTCCCTTTACTCTGACCCCAAAACTTACAAAACTTACTGAGGCGGCTGAACGAGGGGGCAAACTTAACCGAAGCGGCCTGTGATGTAGTCTTCGGTCGCCTGCTTTTTCGGTTTCACGAAGAGTTCGTCAGTTTTGCCAAACTCAACCAACTCGCCGAGATACATATAAGCAGTGTAGTCCGAGATGCGCGCAGCCTGTTGCATGTTGTGCGTCACGATCGCAATCGTGTAATCATTTTTGAGTTCGGTCAGGAGCTCTTCTATTTTGGCTGTCGAGATTGGGTCAAGCGCACTGGTAGGCTCATCCAGCAATAAAACCTCTGGTTTGACCGCCACCATGCGGGCAATACACAAGCGTTGCTGCTGCCCGCCAGACAAACTCAAACCACTTTGATTGAGCTTGTCTTTAACCTCATCCCACAACGCAGCCTTTCGCAAAGCCCACTCGACCCGCTCGGCCATCTTACGGCCGTTCATCGTTTCATACAGACGCACCCCAAACGCAATGTTCTCGTGAATCGTCATCGGAAACGGCGTCGGCTTCTGAAACACCATGCCCACCTTGGCCCGCAATAAATTGACGTCCTGTGACTTGTCCAGCACGTTCTTACCGTGAAACATGATTTCACCGTCCGCACGCTGGTTTGGGTACAGATCGAACATCCGGTTAAAGGTACGCAACAGGGTCGATTTACCGCATCCGGACGGACCAATAAACGCGGTGACCTTGTTGCGGGCAAGCGAGAAAGAAATGTTTTTCAAACCTTCAAACTTGCCGTAGAAGAAGCTGAGATTGTGAACATCCATCACCGCTTGCTTACCGGCAATGGCGGCAGCGTTGGTCACTTCAGTTATCTTGTCACCATCCTTCGCCAGAGTAGGGAGAGGCTGGGCTTCACGGATAGAAAGATTTAGGGTTGCTTCACTCATAGTTTTTACCTGCTCTCACGATCGCGGAACACAGTTCGCGCAATGATATTGATGCCCAATACGATGAGCGCGATAAACGCTGCTCCACCCCAGGCCAGTTGCTGCCAGTTCTCATAGGGGCTCATCGCAAAGTTAAAGATGACGACCGGCAGATTCGCCATCGGCTTACTCATGTCGGTCGAGAAAAACTGATTGTTGAGCGCTGTAAACAACAGCGGCGCAGTTTCGCCGATGATCCGGGCGACCGCGAGCAAAACGCCCGTGACCACCCCGCCTTTTACGGCCCGTAGCGCAACGGCCAAATTGACTTTCCAGCGCGGCGCGCCCAGGGCAAAGGCCGCTTCTCGCAAACCGCCTGGAACCAACTGCAGCATGTTGTCGGTAGCACGCACGATCACTGGCAATGCGATCAAGGCCAGCGCAATCGTGCCGGCCCAGCCGGAAAAATGTCGGAACGTAGCCACGGCAATGGCATAGACAAACAGACCAATCACGATTGAAGGCGCCGACAACATGATGTCGGTGACAAAACGGGTCATCGAGGCAAACTTCGACGTCTTGCCAAACTCGGCCAGATAAATCCCCGCCAGGATGCCGATCGGTGTGGATATCGCGGTTGCTATCCCTACCATCATGAGGCTGCCGACGATGGCGTTGAGCAGGCCGCCGCCTTCTGTGCCAGGGGCGGGGGTTGATTCAGTAAAGAACGCAACACCAAAGGCCGAGAAGCCGTTGTAGAAAAGTGTCCAGACAATCCACAGCAAGGCACTCAATCCGAACGCCATTGCAATCATCGACAAGCTCAAGCCGACTTTGTTGGTGAGTTGCCGGCGGGCATAGCGTTTGGGCTCCAAAACTTGCATCGGTTCGACCGCCGACATATCAGAGACCTTGCTTCTTAATGCCGCGCTCAGTCAGCCACTTCGCAGCAGCGAGCACAACAAAGGTGATGGCGAACAGAATCAGCCCAAGGGCGTAAAGAGAGGGAATGTGCAGATCTGGATCGGCCTCGGCAAATTCATTAGCGAGAGTCGACGCAATCGAGTTGCCTGGCGCAAACAACGAGTTACCGATGCGGTTTGCATTGCCGATCACAAAGGTCACCGCCATTGTCTCGCCAAGCGCACGACCCAGGCCAAGCATGACGCCACCCACCACTCCCACCCGGGTGTAGGGGATCACAACATGACGAACAACCTCCCAGGTGGTGCAACCAATACCGTACGCCGACTCTTTGAGCACGGGGGGAACGGTTTCAAAGACATCCCGCATGACCGACGCAATAAACGGAATCACCATCAGGGACAAAATAATACCGGCGGTCAAGATACCGACGCCCAGCGGAGGACCGGAAAAAAGCGTTAACCCGGTGGCGCCAAGCAAGGGCTGTATGTAGTCCTGCAAGAGCGGCGCTAGTACAAACAGGCCCCAGATGCCATAGATGATGGAGGGGACTCCGGCGAGCAGTTCAATGGCTGTACCCAGCGGCCGGCGCAACACCATCGGACAGGTTTCTGTGAGAAATACCGCAATGCCAAAACTCACCGGAACAGCAATGAGAAGCGCTATGGCAGATGTGACGAGCGTGCCATAAATCGCAATAACTGCGCCGTATTCATCATCTGCTGGGCTCCAGGTCTTACCGACCAAAAACCCGGCGCCGTATTCCTGAATGGCTGGCCAGGCCTCATAGATCAATGCGACCAGGATGCCGATCAGCGCAATAAACACCAGCAGGGCAAAACTGAAGGTAATGCGGGCGAACCAGCGGTCCTGGCTTGCAAAACGATCAACCCGTTGTCGTAATTGCGCGCTCAGCCCGTCACGATCCGGCGCGGGCTCGACGGCACAATCAGAAGCAGTCATGAAGCATTAGCGATAGGTCCGTCGAGCGTGCCTAGTTGTCCAGTTCCAGAACCAGCGTTCCATCGGAGGTTTTGATTTCTTGCCAGGCCATTTGAATCAATGAAACGGTTTCTGGCGGTAGCGGAACATAGTCAAGCTCCAGGGCAAGACCCTGTCCTTCGGTCAATGCCCACTGGAAAAATCGCAGTACCTCGGCTGACTGTTCGGGTCGCTCGGCCGTCTTGTACAACAATATGAACGACGCTGCTGTGATGGGCCATGAGGCATCCCCGTCCTGGTTATTGAGGCTAATGCCAAACCCAGGTGCGAGGTTCCAATCGGCCCCGGCGGCGGCAGCGGCAAAGCTTGAAGCGTCGGGTTGTACCACTTTACCCGCTTTGTTCAACATGGATGTGTGCGACATCTTATTTTGTTTGGCAAATGCGTACTCGACATAACCAATCGAGTTACGTAGCTTGAGCACGTTCGCCGCAACGCCGGCGTTGCCCTTGCCACCAATCCCGGTTGGCCAGTTCACGGTCTTGCCAGCGCCAACCCGATCTGCGAAATCAGCTTTCACCTCTGCAAGGTAAGTGGTGAACACCGCTGTCGTCCCAGATGAATCCGACCGGTACACAACCGTGATTGGCTTGTTGGGTAGCGTCAGGTCAGGGTTGATCTCGGCTAAGGCCTTGTCATTCCACTTGGTGATGGCACCGCTGTAAATATCGGCTAGCACGGCACCTGTCAGTTTCATTGCACCGGGCTCAACGCCTTCAACATTGACGACCGGTACGACGCCGCCAATCACGGCTGGAAACTGCAGCAACTCGCGCTTGTCCAAATCTTTGCCAGACATTGGCGCGTCTGTAGCGCCAAAGTCGACTGTCCGTTTCTTGATCTGCTTCACACCACCGCCTGAGCCAATCGCTTGATAGTTCATGGCGTTACCGGTGGCAGCGCGGTAGGCCTCCGCCCACTTGGCGTAGACCGGGGCTGGGAATGACGCGCCTGCGCCGGTGATATCAACCGCATTGGCTATGCTAGTGGCACCGATCAGGACACTGAGAAAACTCAACTTGACGATTTTCGGGACGCGGATCAAATTCACGACAATTCCTGACATTTGGGTTGCGTGAACTTTAGACACCCCAGATGACAGCAGTGTGACAGCCGTGACAATCTCGAAAAGAACTTTACTCCGGCACCATTTATCGTTAACCAATGGAGCTTTGGGGTCAGAGTAAAGGGACAGAGTAAAGCGCAGATTTACTCTGTCCCTTTACTCTGACCCCAAAACTCCTCTGACCCCAAAGCTCTTTTCCGTGATCGCGTTTCCGCTATGTCTCTGCCCTGGCAGAGCAACTATCCTGGCGAGCCAGAGGAAAAAGCGACGCAGAAAAATCGACGTCAGGTCTTGCACCAAAACACTGGTTTTCATAGATAGGGCTGGCGGAGGAGTTGTGTAGAACCTAAAACTTGTCGAACTCGAACATGGCGATGCAAGGCCTGACGGAATTTTTTCGGCGATTTTACCGCGTCAATATGCCGTGTAAATGTCGTTGTCGGCCGTAAGGCCAGCGGGCTGCAATTCTGAGCTAACCGACCGCCGAGATCTTAATCTCGTTGAGTTAGTCAACGACCAGGAAGGGCTCATTTTGATTCGGCCCTCGCACGTCCAGCAATACGAATCGCTTGTTCTTTTTTATCGCCTGGAATCGGCGGGGGCCGTCTTTTAGATCGATGACGCACTGGAACTCGCTGGGCGAACGTTCTTCACAAGAAACCTTCGTAGGCAACCAACCATGCAAACTGTTAAATTGGCCCAAGAGGGTTAGCGTCATCACCGCGGGTTTTTCCGCCCACATGTCCCATGAATCGTCGCTTGCCGAATACTTGATCAGAACCTCCAGCGGTTGACGGAACGCGGTAACCTGGCACGGGGTGGCGTTGCCAGACTGATATGCTTCCACGATTGCGCAGCTTTGGGAAGCTTCAGGATCGCTGAAAAACTGGCGAGCAAGTTGATCGATGGCGGTGTGCTGAATTTCCGCCGCCCCCGGCGCTCCGCGGGGCACCGGAATATCGTAAGATTCGACACGTAATGCGCCCCATTCTGGCGTTAGGTGAACTGTTGCTATCTGTTCTCCCGTTTGGTCGAACCGCAGACGAAAGCGGGCGTCCACGCCGCGATCTGCGATTGAGTAGTCCAGAAAGATCACGTCAACCAAGTTTCCGAAACCTTGTTTCGTCGCCTCTCGGGAGGATTTTAATTGTGGTACTCCCAACGTGTAACGGAAATTGTGAGACCCTTCGGAGTGCAGCACGCTAAGTTGTCCTTTCGTTAAACGTCGGAAAAGCTCGACGCCAGCTTGTTCCACTGTCGACGGAGTGATTTTGACGTTGTCAGATTTGGACGTGTGCCAGTTCAACAGGCGAACGGCGCTGGCGGAGGTTTTTTTCATTTTCAGCTCGATGAGGGAACCGTCCAGACTTAGCGCATGGCAGGAGAAACGGCGGCCGACCTCAACTTGATCGGCTTCGCTGCAATTAAGGGAATCGAAAATATCGATACCCAAGTCGTGCTGGATCTTGTCGTTGGCCAGTATGCGAGCGGTGACCGAGACCTGTGGAGTTAATCTCACCCCGGCGATCAGCCAGCCGGCCTCATTCAGACACACCGAAAGTGTCATGCGGGATAGCCCATTTTCGAATTGCAGCGCGTAATCTCGGAGTTGGCATGGCTCGCTAGTCACCCGGAAGCGAGTAGGCAACGCGTTTTGCAAGGGACCAAGGAGTTCAACATATGCATTCAACTGTTTTAGGTCTTTGGGCGTGATTTCATTTGGCATTATTACCGGCATTAGCTGGGCCAAATCTTCAGTGTCGGCCATGACTCTTAGCACATCGCCCCCGAGTTTCACGCCGCGCCTGATATCCGATGCGCTAATTGTCGCGCTATTGGAGGTGACGGCAAGCAGTAAAAGGGCAAGTCCCAAAACGTAGCGCGGCATCGACCGCGAGCGCTCTTTCATTTGCCAAACTCCAGCGATTGGTATAAGTCAATCATAGGTTGCAAGGTTATCCGTAGTTTTTTCCGGCTCGATAGCCGCGATTTTTTTCGCATGAATCATCCCGGTTGTCCTAATGGTTATTATGGAAAGCTCGAGAACACCTAAGCGTGTTTTGAAGCTTCTATCGTGACAGTCCTTCCATCAGTCCAAACTCGTAGCCCGGTACTTTCCGGTACCCACTGCAGCATTTGCCCTCGCAATAGATAGGCTAGCCCGACCGCCAGCCACTGCAGCAATGCAAACAACAGGATCTTTTTGCCCCGTGGCCAGTCGGATTGCGAGTTCAAGCTTG
>JBGCET010000083.1:0-12142 GCA_045106555.1 Lysobacterales bacterium
TTCGGCCCGGGCTGCCTGCTGCTGGGCCGTCTGGGCCTGCCAGAGTGCACCGGCCAAACCGCCCAGAACACCAACCACCGCCACCACGCCCAACGTTGCGGCTAGTCGGTTACGTAAAAACCAACGCCCAAACCGGTAGCCTGACCGGCCGTTGCGAGCATCAACCGGTTGTAGCGACAAATGGCGATCAATGTCATCAGCCAGGGCCTGGGCCGAAACGTACCTGGCGGCAGGATCGCCAGCCATCGCTTTGCCAATGATGGCGTCCAGGTCGCCTTCAAGCTGCTTAGATAGCTTTCGCTGATTGCCAATTTTCTCTGATGGCCGAGTGAAGTCGTTATTGCTCTTTATGGCCTGCAGCTTACTCAGATTCTTTCGCGACGAATCAAACGGTCTTTCGCCGACCACACACTCGTACAACAGGCTTCCCAGCGCATACACATCCATCGCCGTGGTTGCCTGATCGTTAGAAAATTGCTCTGGCGCCGCATATTCCGGCGTAAGCGCCGTTGCCCATTGTTCGTTGTTGCTGGCCCGATTAAGAATGCCAGCAATACCAAAATCAATCAGTTTCGGGGTGCCGTCCTGTTGCACCAGTATGTTGGACGGCTTTAAATCTCGATGAACAATCAGTTTGCTGTGCGCGTGCTGAACGGCCTGACAGACAGACTTCATCAGCTGCAGTCGATCGGCAATGCTCAGAGCATTAGCTGTGCAGTAGTCGATTAGCGAAAGGCCCGGGCAGTGCTCCATTGCCGCATAAGCAGTGCCGTCACTGCTGATTCCTGCGTCGATCAGATAAGCGATATTGGGGTGTTTTAGACGACCCAGGATTTGCGTTTCCTGGGCCAACCGTTCTGCGCTGAGGTTAGTTTGTTCATCAGGACGTATCAGCTTGATCGCCGCGTTTTGCGAAAAACGTCCATCGGCCCGCTCAGCGCGCATCACCACCGACATACCGCCCCGACCTAGCTCCTCGACAATACGATAGTTACCCAACTGTTGACCAATCCAGTGATCCGTTGAAACGGGCGAGAGACCCGCCCCCTCCTCCTGGGCCAACAACTGAGCGGCGATGTCCTCAGCTGACTGGTCAACCAGGCCGGTCGATTGCTGGTCACCTTCCAGGAGTTTTTTTAACCAGCGACTTACGTCTGATAGCACCTTAGCGTTGTCTAAGAACGCTTGCTGATCCGATGCAGACAGATCAGCACACTGATCAAACAGCGCCAACGCTTGTTGCAAGGCTGACGACTCGCGGGGAGACTCATTTTCCATAAATCGCGGACCTTCTACGGAGCAATTGCGGCATTAAGAAACGCGCGCGCTCGACGCCAGTCGCGCACCACGGTCCGGGCGGAGCATTGTTGCAGTTCTGAAATTTGTTCAACGCTCAATCCTGAAAAAAACCTAAGCTGCACCAGCTCACCCAAACGAGGATCCACCTCGCTTAGCTGAGTCAGCGCCTTATCTAGCTCCAACAACCCGTCCAAATCCAGCTCTACGGACGGCGCTTGATCTGGCTGTAGCGTCGACATGGGAACCTCTGGACTGCGCTTGGCTGCCTGGCGTTTGCGTACGTAGTCGATGAGGAGCCGGCGCATGGCGATGGCGGCGCAGCCAAAAAAATGGTTGCGGTTTTCCCACTGGATTGACTGTCGATCAAATAGCTTGAGGTATGCCTCATTCACTACCGCGGTGGTGCATAAGGTGTGAGCGCCACCGGTGCGCTTGATCTGGCTGTGTGCCAAATCGTGCAGTCGGTCGTAGAGATGCGCAACAAGGTTGTCCCTGGCAATAAGATCGCCGTTGCTGGCAGCAATTAACCACTGTGTGATGTCCGCGTCTGCGTCCATGTCAGTGACCAACGCATCCAATAACCGTAACCATTGGAGGACTATAGCACCCACTGAATTTGCTGCCAGAAACTAACGCCGTAAGGAACCTACCGGCTCGCCAATGGCATCGATTACCGACAATAAAATCGCGAAATATCCATGGACGGTTTTGCGTAGGGCAGTTCTCAATCAGGCTAATGTTTTTGCGTTAGCGACAAGAAAATGCGCCATCACTTCCGTTGACACCTGCAATAGGTTGGCACAGTTTTGGCCAACCAATCGCTTGCCATACTTCCGGAACACCATGTGTTATCAGCAATTGTGTAAAGCGTGAATCAGCGCGAAATCTGGCCATCGCGATATCGGGCAACCAGGCATAATCGGCGGCAAATGAATGGAAGAAAGCAGGTTTTTGTTCCAAAATCTCGAACGCGCGATCAAAATCGTCCAGCCGAATATGCTCAGGGAGTTGAGAGACATATTGATCACCACCACCGTTATGGGTTGACGCAAATACCGTTCTTGCGGCTGCCTTTTGCTCTTCGGTTCCCTCTATAAGGCCATCAAGAAAAGTTTCGGCATCGCCGCTGGAAATAAAGGGATCATCCTCCGCGGTAACCTCCCCATAAAAGTCGTAATACATTTGTTTAGCTGTTGCAGGTTCACCGTCCACTACGTACATCCATGCCGCATCAGGATTATTCACCTGCCCCCTGAGATTTGCCGTAATTTGGAAAAAACGCTTCGCTTCGAAAAAGTCGTTAGATTTGCTGTAACTGGCCCCTAGATTGTACGTATCAACAGCGGCCATAGGGTTTTGACGATAGGCTTTCTCAAACAGAGGCTTTGCGAGATCGTTGCGTCCGCTTACCGCGTATAAACCGGCCAACCAACGCATAGACAGTGCATTGTTAGGCTCTAATAGCAGCGCCTTTTTTAGCTCACCGATAGCTTGCAATATTTTCCCATCAACCGCATTTGTCATACCAAGAACCGCATGTGGCAAAGCCAGCTGGTCGTCTAGAGCAATCGCTTTTCTGGCGTATTGCCCCGCACGCTTCTTGGAATCCGACTGCTCGGCTGCTGACAAAATAAGATAATCCGAACTGACTATCTCAGCTTCCGCTAAGACTGCCCAGGCCTCGGCAAAATCCGGGTCCATTGTTACAGCTTGCTGCAGCAACTCCATGCCCTTTTCGAGCGTACCCTCCACTCGCTTGCCAACGTTTTCTCGGCCACGCAGGAATAAATCATAGGCATCGATATTGGCCGTTAGCGTCGTCGCAAGCCGCTCATCCTTTCCAAGGTTGAGAACCACGCTCAGCTCACGGGTTATCTGACGTGAAATTTCTTCCTGAAGATCAAAAATGTTGTCCAGGGTGCCATCGTAGGCTTCTGACCATAAATGAAATTCGTCATCCGCCTTGATCAACTGCGCCGTGATTCGTACCCGATTGCCCTGCTTGCGGACAGACCCCTCAAGTACATGCGCCACATTCAGAGCCTCAGCAATTTGCTTGATCGTGTTGCCTTTCCCTTTAAAAGAAAACGATGAAGTACGTCCAGCAACCCGCAGGCCGTTTGCCTTCACCAAGGCATTAAGAATTTCTTCAGAGATGCCGTCGGCAAAATACTCTTGTTCCTGGTCCGAAGACATGTTCACGAACGGCAATACAGCAATGGAGTTGGTTTCGACGATTGGCGCAGGGGCGATAGCGATGTCGTCTGTTGTGATCGCTTGTTCCTGAATCACACTATCCGTGGGATTGATGGGCGTTTCTGAAGCAGAAACTCCTGTCCTCGGGTTCATTTGCTGGTAAGCAAACATCCCTGCGGCCGCCAGCACGGCGAGCAGGGTAACCATATCGAGCTTTCTGGATGTTTGGGAAAGAGATAGTGCGCTCCTGTCAACATCGGCTTCTTTTTTGATCCCGTCATTGGTGATTTCATACGCCCACGTGAAAAACATGACGGGGATAAATCCAACGAGCAACAGCAATACTGTGCCCCGTTGAAAATGCGTCGAGATATCAAATAGGGGCGATAGAACATCCACAACCTGCACCACCAACCAGCCAACGACCAAATAGGCCGCGGCAACGCGTATAACGTTCCTGGTTTTTAACTCGGAGAAAAAACTCATTGGCGCTGTTCCCTAGCGGCATGCACGGCAAAATCTACCGTCACATTACACCACTATTTATTGCTGAAAGGCACCGAGCAGCGATGCAAGACTCAGCCTCAAACGCCCGCTATCTAGTTGTCCACATATCCCCAAGGCGCCGCGGGTGCTTCGACAGGTTTACTTAGATCAAAGTCCACCCTGAACTCGCGGCCCTGCCGGATCAGTCGGTAGGTAAAGCGATTGGGATAAATGTACATCTGCCATGTATTGCCGATGGACTGCGGAATGGCATTGGCCACAAACAGTTCTTTTGAATACTGATCAGGCGGAAACGACTGTACCTGCGCCCACGTCGACAACGTGATTGCCATCAATCACGTTGCCCGACGATGACACGAAAATGTTGGTTTGGTCGTTGTCCTCGGCCAGGTTACCCACCACCATAGAATTGCTGGTTACATGGATACCGCCTTCGCGGACGCTGAGTTTCGAATTGCGCATTCGGTTACCTGTTGAAAAAGTCTCCGCGGGTTCCCATGTCGGGATGCATGAAGATAATCACGACTTTTTTCCTGATGTTGCTAGTCGCGGCCTGCGCCCGAACGCCCGTTGAGCCCTTTCTGTCGGATGACGTGCACGTGATCGGCTACGAACAACTACCGGAGTACTGGTTGCTGGAAAACAAGAAGGTAAGCTTCAGGACACGATGGCCCGACGATCAACAGCCGCCTTGCGGAATGATTACACTGTCCTACATCATTGATTCCAACGGCAACGTATTCAATGCACAGGTCATCCGCTCTGAGCCCAAAGGGTATTTTGACTGGCCGGGTGTGAAGAGCCTGGCGCTGAGACGCTTTAGCCCAGCACCGTCCAATGCCCGACGACTTCCCGTTAAGGTGACCCAGGATATTCAATTTAAGAACAGTAAAGCCGAGTGCGTGAACGCCACCGGCGAATCTCCCGACTCCAGGGCAACGTTCGGCAATTGACCGTGCACTGGTCGGCCCGTACTGCGCAAGGCATCTAGACAGGACTTTCCAGCACTGAACAGTTTCATTGCTTGCTCAACTCGAAGACGCAAGATCTGTCTGATCCCGTTTCTAGTGTACTCAAAGCGCCACAATGCCTAACTCGGTATCATGACGATTGGCGGATTGGGACCCATACAAATGAGACGAGCAAGCAGCATTTGGCTAATAGCATTCATAGGCATAGTGTTTCTCGGGGCAAGTGAAGCATCACAACCTGCGACTCGCACTATCGTGGTCGACTTGCATACCGCGCGAGGCGATGTGACTCTCGCGCTCTACCCGGAGCTGGCGCCTCAGACTGTTGCCAACTTTCTGCGTTACCTGGACGCTGGACATTATGATCACGGTCAATTTTATCGAGCCGTGCGTTTGGGCAACCAGCGTCCTTCCGGCGACCCCATTCAAGTCGTGCAAGGTGGGCTTGGCTTACCAGAAGAACCGATGGAGAGTGCGACATCGCCTTTCCCCGGTATTGCACATGAGACCACTGAGGTGACCGGCCTAAGTCACGTCAACGGCGCACTGTCGATGGCTCGGCTGGCCCCTGGCACCGCAACTTCGGAGTTTTTTATCTCGGTTGGCGCCAATACAACGCTGGACTTTGGAGGCACGCGTAACCCGGACGGACAAGGCTACGCAGTGTTTGGTCAGGTGGTCGCCGGCATGGATGTGATCGATGACATCCAGCGCCGACCTTCGACAGCGCCCGTTCCTGAATCAATGAGCGTGGTCAGAGGTCAGATCCTGAATAATCCCATCGCTTTTACCCTGTCCCGACGCTCGGAAGAATCCGACGATACGACGGCGATTCGTAACGCGTTCAGTGAGCAAATCGCGGCCTGGAACCGCGGAGACGTTGAGGCGTTCATGCAAACCTACTGGAAAGACGATCAGGTTCGATTCTTTTCTGGCGGCGAGGTCAAACGCGGCTGGGATGTGGTCCTTAACAATTATCGCAAACGATATCCCGATCCGGCGGCAATGGGCCGACTGAAAACGACCAAACTATCGATCGAACCTATGGGTGACAATGCCGCCCTCGCTACCGGGCAGTGGAATGTGTTTGCCGGCGACGCACACTACTGCGGCCTGTTTACGCTGGTGTTTAATCGAATTGATACGCAGTGGGTTATCGTGCACGACCACACCTCGTCTGCGCCGGCCCCGCCCGATGGCGAGACCGGCTGCAGGGTCTCAGGTCTATAACCAGGCCCGCAGGCTAGAAGCTGCCGCGAAACGACACGCCAATGGTGCGTGGCTGCACGCGAATATTGGCATCGGGGTCAAACGGAGGCCGCCCAAGCGCTCGCAATACTGAGCGCGTGTCCAAGGCATTATTGGCAAACAGCGATAGTTCGTAACGGTCCCACTCAACACCCACGCGCATGTTTACGACCTCGTAACTATCCATGAAGCGGTTGTTAGGCGCGTCGGTATCAAACTCGGTGTTTCGATCGCCCACATGCTGGGCATTTAGAAACGCAAACCCCTGGAGTCGATCGCCGACAGGAAATCGGTAGTCGATAGAGCCGTTAAAGGTGAAGTCCGGTACGAACGGCGCATCGTCGCCTTTCACCGCGTTCAGGTTTGGAACATCTTGGCTTAACTCTGAGTTCATGTACGCGCCGCCAAGGCTGACAACCAGGTTATCGCCAATGCGTGCATTGTACTCAATCTCCAACCCCTGGCTGGTTGCCTCACCCACGTTTTCTCGAAACCCAAATCCACAGTCGAAGGCTCGCTGGGTTTGAATATCTTCCCATTCGATATGGTAAACCGTTGCAGAAATCGTTTGCTGACCATCGGCAAACGACCCCTTGGTGCCAAATTCGTAGTTCCAGGTTTTGTCGGGGCCGAAGAAACGGGTGTCTCCGCCTTGCCGCGACACTTCCGCCAACTCGTCGGCGCAGACGGCTTCGGGTACGGCGCCATTGATGCCGCCGTAACGGAATCCTCGGGCCGCCTGGCCGTAAACCAGCCAGTCATCGTTAACATCATAAGAAACGTTGAGCTTCGGATTGATGCCGTCTTCGTTACCCTCGGGCCGAGGATCGCTGTTGAACCCGCCATTAAATAACCCGGATTGATAAAACTCGATGTCTTGCGTCCAGTCAAAGTAGCGCAGACCCGCCGTGATGGTAAGCCGGTCGAACTCGTAATAGCCTTCGCCGAACACGGCGTAGGTCTTGACGGTTAGATCATCAAATCCCCAAAAAAGGTTATCCGTTGGTGCGCCAAAGTCTCGTGTCGAATCGATTCCCAACGCCGCATCGGCTCCGGGCACCGGAAAGGTATTGAGATAGAAAGTATCGCGTTTGTCCAGGTACACGCCGGCGGTCCAGTTGAAGGGGCCGTCGCTATTGGACGTCAGCCGAAACTCCTGCACCCAAACTTCCGTATCGGTGGTGTCAATCAGCTCATTGGGAACCACCGTTGGCGGAAGTGCAATGGCAAACAAGTCGTCAAGCGAACGGGGGTTGGTGACGAACCGATCGAAGTAGGACGTGGAAGAAACGAGGCTGGCCCATCCCATGTCGTAATTCAGCACTAGGTTGTACACCTGAAGCTCGTCTTCAAATCCGTCAAACGAGGGGTAATCTCGACTCAGTTCAGGCGCTCGCTCCAGATCTTCAGGACGGCCGTTGTCCTCGTAGTCGTGATGCATGAACGTGAACGTTCCTTCCAACTGTTCGTTCACAATCATCCGGGCGGAGATCCGGGCGCCCTGAGACCGACCGTCATTCACATCGTCCTCGCCGGTTAGGACATTGTCGATATAGCCGGGGAAATCGTTGTAATACACGCTAGCACGCACAGCCGATTTTCCCTCCGCCAGCGGAACGTTCACCAGCGCCTTGGTTACAAACCCGCTACCACCCTCACTGACAGTTTGCGCAGAGAGATCGTATTTGCCCTCGAATTCATTGACGTTGGGCGGCGTGGTCACCAGTCGAACGGTGCCGGTCATGGAGCCAGCTCCGTACAGCGTACCCTGCGGCCCGCGAAGCACTTCCACGCGCTGCAGATCAAACAGATTGAACTCAGGATTCATAGCACCCATCGAGATCGGCATTTCGTCCAGATAGATGCCAACGGTCTCCTGGTTTTGCGTGTCGTTGTCGTTGCCGCCGCCATTGGCAATTCCACGAATAGACAGGCGCGTGCGCCCGGGGCCATTTTGATAAGCAGTGAGACTGGGAACGGACCGAAGCAGATCCGTGAAGTCTTCAGCTCCCAGTCGGGCGATATCCGTGTCCGAAACCACATTGATGCTCATTGGGATATCGAGCATGGTTTCAGACCGTTTGCGCGCGGTAACCACCACCTCTTCCAGCGTACCGCGAAGATCGCGGTCGGCAGCGGATTGCGCAATCGCGAGGGGTGTTGTGAGGGCAGCTGCAACAGCAACACAGAGAGCCGTGTGTCGGACCGGGAATGGAACAGGTAAACCAGCAAACATGGTAAAGGCCTAAATTAAACAAACGTTGCCTGAGCATAACGGAGCGAACGCCATCATGCGACCACTGTTTTTAGGTCATCGGCCGTCGCGATCAGGTGGTGGCCGCTAAAACGTATATACCTCTCTTTCCTTCACATCACCGTTAGAGGTTCCAGGACAACTGGAGTCCGTGTTTGCGTCACTCCCGATGAAGTCACAACGCCCCGACTTTTCTGTTTTGCCATCCTACGTTACCTTCGCGGCCACCTTTTAGATGACAGCTAATCAACGTCGAAAATAGGATCATTCCCATCTGGGGGTGCTATGGCTAGGGAGGCAGATTACCTGGCGTTAAAGCTTGGTCTGGTCGGGTGTTGACCACGACGTTTGTGACCACGCGATAACTACCGACAGATACCGCCGGACTCCGCCTCAAAGCCGTCGCCAAACAGGGGTTGATCGTCGTCAAGATTGGTCACGTAAACGGTCACTGGAAAAAGATCGTTGTAGGCATCGTCCTCGCTGGTTGGTGTTAACGTGAGTGCAACCGCCACGTTCAGATCGCACACAGCATCGTCCTGGCCGGTCAGTTCAACAGTCTGCGGGATATTCCAATTGCTGGGGGTAAACGTAAAGCTTGCAGGCTGTGCGGAGACTTCCTGGGGATTGTCGTTATCCAATGAAATTGTGACGTTGTTGGTCGGCTCACGTGACAGAACCAATCGGAACGTTTGCACCAGGCCATTTTCCTGGGTCGTTAATGGGCCCACGGTAAGGGGCTCTATGCCGGCAAGGGCTGATGGGGCATTGTCTCGAATTTCAACGGTGTAGTTGTAAGCCACGATAAGATCGCCATCGGTTCCCAGCTCGATTAAGAACTCCTCCGGCGGCTCGAACACGTTGTTATCAACCGTATCGACGGTGAGTATTTTCGGTGACATGTCGTTCTCGCTCCAGGTCAGCTCACCGGCAACTGAGATGTAGTCCTCGCCTTCGGTGGCGGTTCCCGGAGTCAGTTTGTAAGACACGGTTATTGCGCCATCCAGCGGCGGCCTGGGAACGTCAAGGGACAAAGTCTCCCCCTCCCGGACGATGGCTACGGCTTGGCGTTCATCGAACAAGTCCGGCGCTTCAGAGACAAACACCGCGCCATTGTTGCCTGCCAGCACCACGCGGCCATCGGGGGAAACTGCCGACCAAAATAAGGTGGTGTTGGACTGTCCGGTGTCCAGCGGGAATGTTCGCCACGTTGTCCCATCGTCAGCGCTAATCCAGATGATGGGAATGTCGTCGAAACTTCCGTTACCGGCGCGGCGAGAACCTGGCGCAATCAATCGTCCACCCGCCTCGACAATTGGAAACACTGTCCAATCGAAAAACGCGTCATCCAGGCTCTCACTGTCCCGGTTTTCTCGCACCACCCAGGTGTCACCTCGGTCGTCGCTGGTCAATATTTCGCCGCGATCACCGCGAATAATCAAACGGCCAGACTGGGCCTTAAGGATTTGTACCAGTTCAATAATGGTCTGACTAGGATCATTTGAGGGGGTACCTAGACCTTGCAGATTCTCAAACGGATTTTCGCGCCTCCAGGTAACGCCATTGTCGTCGCTGATCACGAGCTCTGGATCAAAGCTCGCGAAGCCATTCATCAAATAGATGATGCGTCCGCCGCCTGCGTGAATACCTGTCTTGGGGGTTGCGCCAAACCCCAGCGGTGCGATGCGTGGCGTCCATGACTGACCATTGTCATCGCTAGTAAAAAACTCGGTTTCCGGCGGGTTAATACCGCGACTTTCCGGTGCGATGATCAGTCGCTCGCCCTGGCCTACCACCACGTCGAGCAGGGTCGCGCTTGTGGTCGCAGAACGGGGGTAGGTCAGCACTTCCCAAGTTGCTCCCTGATCGGAGCTCGTAATGATCTGATCGGTTTCACCCTGGGCGGCAAACAGTCGATCGCCACTAACGCGAATTTGGGTAATGCCGGAGCGTCCAGTCTGTTCGCGTATATCGGCAATCTGGACCCACGTCGCGCCATTGTCCACGCTGGACCAGATTCGCGCGTTACCCTCACGCCCCAAGATTTGATTGCCAATGCGCACGAGCTGAATCATGTCTGGGCCAGGGTCCTGATCAAGAATCTTCGTCCACGATTGGCCACGGTTGTCACTGCGCCACACCTCGTCGCTGTTACCCACAGACACAACGGTTTGACTACCCTGAGGCCCCACGCTGCCAAACCCTGAGCGAACGGTGTCATCCGCCACAAGCCAATCTGCACCGGAGGACGAAATTTGTGCGCCGTCTCTACCCACGCTAACCACCTGGCCGCCTAAATTTAGCCAGTCGGGATAAATACGATTCAATTCAGTTCCGGTCCAAATACGCCCTCCGTCGAACGGGTTAGGGCTTTCCAGAATGAAATTACGCACGGCCGTTGCCTCGAAAATTCCCGGGTTGCTCTCGGAGCGACGAAACAGTTGCGTTTGCATCACGTAGTTATCGTTCAGATAGGTAATGTCACTGCCGTTCAGGCCCTCACGAATAGCGAAATCCAGCACCTCACCGTCCACCGTTATTTGTGCGTCTGCTAAGCGGTAGCCGTTCCAGCCTCCACCATCGGCGCTGTCCAGAACGGTTTGAAACCCGGAAGCTGCCAGTCGAGAACCGGTTTGGGACATGGACTGCACCATGCCGAGCTCAAAAAACATCTGCTGCCAGGTACTGCCGGTCTGACGGAAAATTAAACCACCAATAAAGAACCCGCCGAAGCCGTTAGATAAAACGGTGGTGCCGTAGGCGATCAATTCACCGCCAGGGGTGACAAACAGGTTGGGCAGAAAGATGCCGGGAAACCGGCCAAACTGCGCAACCGCCTCTCGAATCGGAAACGCACTAATCTGCCAGGTGTTGCCGTTATCTATACTGGAGACAATCTGCGTTTTGCCCTCAAACGGAATCCCGAATCGGTTGGATGATGGGGTCAAACTGACGGCGGTACCGACGATAGATCCGCCGATTTGGATCAGATCTGTGACGTTACCGTTTAGCGGCTTCCCACTGCCATCAACAATCACGTCATAGCGCCAATTCGCGCCAGAATCATCACTGATCATCAATCGCCCGCCAGGCCCAGAGGCAATCCAGCGGCCACTGGTGGTTGCGATAAATGAGGAATAGCTCAGCCCCGGACTCTGATCACCTCGGACCGCTGTAAATTCATCGCCTATCGCGGCAAAAGCTGTCGGTGCCACCAAGACACCTGAAAAAACCAAGGCAGTAAGAATAAGTGCTCTCATAACACAGTCCGTTTTTACTCGTTCTTTTAGATAAAGCGCAGACTGGCCGTAAGTGGGATCACTGGGTATTGCGGCAATCAACAACGGCCTCGACGTTACCGCTTTACTTCAACCCGTTTTGGCCGATCAGCTATAGGGACTTTGACTTAGGGTTCTTCAAACGGAGGGACTCCGGGGCCGTGGGGACTTTGGGGCCGTGTCTTTCATCACCACTCTTAATGGTGTTGTTAGGAAAAAGTGGCGGCGAAAGACGTGACCCCTATTTGCTGGAAGTTGACCGGGATGGCAACGAGGTGTTTCCTCAGCTGGACCTACCGGGCTCGGCGCAGGAGGTCGACTTGACGAATGTAAGCCAGGCCAGCGTTAGCGCAAGCCTGACCCGCGCTGGCGAGGTGCAGTGGTATCAG
>JBGCET010000084.1:0-7396 GCA_045106555.1 Lysobacterales bacterium
GCTTCCAGCTGGGGGTAATGCGCAATGCTGGAATTGCGGGTAATCCTAAGTTCAGGGCACCGCCGGCTGAGCGCTTCGGCCATATGGGCACCCGAAACTGGGTCCAGGTCGCCAATATAGGCGCCTGTCGGGCAGGGAGCGTTGGTCAGGGCATCCACCCAGCGACGTTTTTGGACCGTGCGTTCTTTTTGGTATTGGCTGATTGTCGCCATCACCCGGCGCCCGCCGTGTTGCTCAATCAACCGCCAGCAGGCCTGCAGGTCGGCATCACTGGGCTGGTTGTCAGGACCGAAAACAGCGGCAAAAGACCGCCTGAACCGCGCACGGCTCATGAATCGGGCGATCACGGAACCTAGCGGGCCAACCAGCAGCTTTTGAATCGGCCTTGGCCGATGTTCGCCGGGAATGATGCCACCATTGAGTAAATACACCGATTCGATGGCCAGACCGGCTGATGACAAAGCCAGCAGCTCCTGAGCCACGCTGTCGCCGTAGTCATGGGCCAGGATGTGGATTCGGTCGATTTTGAGTTCCCGGCACAGGGAAAGGCACAGCTGGGCCTGGTCCTGAATTGAATAGGGGTAGCCCACAGGTTTGCTGGAATAGCCAAACCCCAAAAGATCAGGCGCGACCAAAGGTCCAAGTGGCCTTAGGTCGGGCCATATCCGATGCCAGTCCCACGATGCGGTGGGAAACCCATGAATCAGCAGGGTAGGTATCGAGCGGTCTGTTTTTTCATACTGATACACCACACGATGATGCTGATAGCTATGCCATCGGGTCGCGGCGTACCACTGGGATAATGAAGGCGCGGCGGCAGTCATGGGTGAATATATTACCCCTGGAGTTTGGCTGTTGCATTGGCCCCGTTTGCGTCTTTGCGCCAAAGGGTAGGCGCGTCAGGAAAATCCTTTTGTCGTTTCTTAAGCATTGCTGCGTATTACGTAGCAGCAGCATAGGAGAGCGACACAATGATGGGTTCTACAAAATGGTTAGCCTTGCTGGTTTGCCTGGTTGCGTCAGTGTATGTGCCCCTGGCAAGCGCTGGCAGCATCGGCTTGGGTTTTCGGGTTGGACTCAATGGCGAGGATTGCGCATTTTTTACCGTTACTGATGCCATCGCGGCTGCCAATGCAAGGGGAGAAACCACGATCTACATCAATCATGGCATCTATGGCGAGTTGCTTGGCCAAACCACTAAAAATTTGACGTTTGTGCCCGCGAGCCCTGGCAGTAACTGTCACGATGAAGACCTAGACGCCGCCAGTTCAGATGTGATGATTACCGGCAGTGACGGATCTCAGGGAGGCAATGGTGGAATGTTGGAAGTTTCCGCGGGGGCGCGGGTCACCATAAGGCGTATTTGGCTCAATAGCGCTATGGCGACCAATGGCGGAATTCTGGCAGTGACTCAGGGCGCTTCGCTGACCTTGGATGATGCGTTTATCAGCGATGGCGAGGCCATGGCGTCCGGCGGCCTGATTTATGCCCAGGGCCAAGGCGAGACCCTAAGTGATGTTCATCTGATCAACGGCACGGAGTTGTTTCGAGGCAATGCGAACAATGGGGACGGGGGCGCTGTGGCCCTGTTTAACGCCAGGTTGACCATAGAGGACAGCGCAATAGGTGTGACCAATCTGACTGCGTTCAACGAGGCAGGCAACAATGGCGGCGGCGTTTTTGCCAGCGAGTCCGAAGTGGTGGTGAGCGGCGACCAGTCAAGTATTCGGTTTAATCGGGCGGGGAACTTCGGGGGCGGAATCTATTTGGTTGATTCCAGCCTAACGATCACAGATGGGCAATTTGAAGGAAATGAGGCGGCGTTTGCCGGCGGCGCGATCTATCAGGATGGCAGCGACCTAACGATTACCCAGACTAGCTTCAATAACAACATTACCAATACCACACAGGCCAATCAGGGTGGTGGAGCCATCTACCTGCGTTCAGGCAACGCTGAGATTGATGCGGGTGTATTTTCCGACAATGCGTCGGCCACCAACGGCGGCGCAATCGTGGGGTTTAAGCAAACCGATCTAATGGTGGGCGACAGCTCAGTTTTTGATCAAAACGCAGCAGATGGTCGCGGCGGAGCCATCCATGCGCTCGGCAATTTATCGATCACAGATTCCGTGGTGTCGGCAAATGCCGCCGTTGGTTTCGGTGGAGGGCTAAGCTGTGCTGTCTGTGGTTCAGTGGATTTAATCAATACCCAGGTGATCAACAACACTGCTGGCAATGGCGGTGGCCTGTACGTTTCAGGATCTTCGGTGAGTACTACCAATATCGATGTTTCCCATTCGGTCATTTCTGAAAACCAGGCAATGGATGTTTCTGATTCGGTTGGCTTTGGCGGCGGTGTTTGGGCAATAGACGCTGATCTGATGCTCAACGATTCCGACATCGATGACAACACCGCACAATTCAGTGGAGGAGCCCTTTATGTTACCGGTGCCGGGTCGCTGTCGATCAGTCGCAGCCAGTTGGAGGGAAACGCCGCCAATGCCGATCAAATCCGAGAAGGTGGTGGGGCAATTTATGCTGAAGGTTTGAGCACGGTGTCCCTGGAAATGGTTGGAATAAGCGTCAATGAGGCTGACCGAAACGGCGGCGCGATGTATTTGAGCGATACCAACATTCTGGCGAAAAACCTCACGATGCTGAGCAATCAGGCTGAGCAAGGCGGCTGCATCTATGTGCTGGACAGCGCTTTGGTATTGAGTGACTCAGTGCTGGGTGGGTGTATCGCAGAGGTTAACGGCGGCGCGATAGTTGCCGGGTCCTCCAACCTTGAGTTGAACGACGTTTTGTTAGGGCTGAATGAAGCAAACCGCGGGGGCGCAATGTATCTGGTAGGCGGAACAGCCGTCGTTCGCAACAGTCAAATTGATCGAAACACTGCCATCATTGATGGCGGTGGGGTGTTTATGCTGGGTGGCGCATTGGATGTGAGTAGCGATTTTTCTGGCTGTTCGCCTGCCGAGCTAGCGCCAAATCGGTACTGCTCAGAGATTACTGCCAATGAAGCAGGCGGGCGGGGTGGCGGCATTTACACTCTGGGAGCGGAGGATGCGGGAGATCAGACCATTCGTATTACTCACACTGCGCTGGAAGACAATGTGGCACCTGATAGCGGTGCGGCGATCGAGATCTTTAGTGAGTTTGAGGTTCCCCCGGTTGTTTTGGAATCTGTTTTGATCGCCAATAACGGGACGGATGTTGACGGCTCAGCCGCGGTGTTTTTGAGAGGAATTGGCGGGGTCGAAATTTATTCATCAACGTTGGTGGGAAATAATGGTGTCGCGCTGCAGGCTGATGACCCGGACACGCCAGTCACTTTGCAAAACTCACTGATCTACCTTAACGACGCGGGTCCGCAGGTCATCCCAGGAGTGCCGTTTGTGGCTAGCTGCAATAACTCCCAGCCCGTGACGATTCCCAGCCAAAGCATGAACGGCAATTTAGGCAATCCGGCATTTGACGGAGCCAATGTTCGGGGCGACTACCGGTTGCTGCCCATTTCACCCAGTGTGGACCGCTGTGTAACCGGCCAATCCCGGGATTTGGATGGGTTGTTCAGGCCCAATGATGGCGGACTTCATGACCATGGGGCATTTGAACTTGATGGCATCGTGATGCTGCCAGATGCCATGTTTGTGGATGGATTCGAGGGTCCCTAAATCAGTGGAAATCAGTGGGGTCAGTAATCAGTGGGGTCAGAGTAAAGTGCCAGAGTAAATTACTCTGGCACTTTACTCTGACCCCCTTTTTTTTTCTGACCCCGTTTTTCCCGGTTATTCCCCCCGGTTATTCCTACTCAAAACCGTTGATAAAGATTGTGCGCTGTGTGGCGCCGTCGGGCAGGGTGTCGTTAACCCGGGGTTGCGGCAGTTCAGTCTCGATGTCCCCGTCAGGATCAGTCAGGGCGAAATAATTCACGAGAAACTCTCCCCACGCTGGGGTCATCGCTGCGCCTTTCCCCCCGGGGCCGCTGTTCCAGATGGCGCCGGAGGCGTAGGGGTAGTTTGCCGCGTCATAAAAGTGGCTGGCTTTGGAGGGAAAGAATATCGAAACCCCAAAGCTGTCTTCCACGCTGCCGGTCACCGTCAGGTTGGTGGTTTTCACCTTGTCGACAACATAGCCAATAATGCCTGTTAGGGCCGTATCAATATCGTCAGAAAATAGCGGGTCGGTCTCCGGATCAAATCCTGCGTCCAACAGCTCCCTTTGTAAAAAGATGTAGAACGTAACCAGGTCAAGTAGATTGTCGTCAGTGTTTTGCTCAAGGTCGCCGTTGGTGTCGTAGTATTGGGCCTCGTCCAGGGCGGCCTGCAGGTGAGGCGAGTACAGCGGCAAATTCGCATTGAGCGCCAACGCCATTAGGTTGGCCAGATCCAGCGCACTGTCGATGAGCGTCAGGTTCACCAATGAGGTTGCGGCGGGTAGCACCGGTCCGCTAACCGTGTCGAAGATCCGAGAATTGCCCAGCGCCTGGGTTAGATTGATGGCCACTTCAACCATTTCGGCGCCCGCGCCAGGCGCAGGCAAGCGCTCCAACATGCGCCGATAGCTGGCCTGGTTGTGCCAGATATGGGTTTGACTGGCAATCATGTAGTGGGCGCCCTCACGGACGGAAAACCCAACTTCCAGCATAGCCAGGTGGGGGTTGTTCAGTACCAGTAAATCCAGGATTCGTTCACTGCCGATGTCTGACAACGCCACCTGCAGTTGGCGCATGGTCATAAAGCCCAGCGCGCTCAGGCTGGTGTTGTCTTTCATCAAACCCCCGGGGCCGCCGGCGCCGTCCAGCATCAAAATTTCTCTGGAGGCCGGGAAGTTGCTGCGAGCCCAGGCGACAAACTGAATCAACGCGCCGGGGTTGGTGATGTCCAGTTCTCCGAGTTCGATTAACTCTGTGCCCACCTCATAGTCACCCAGGGTGGTGTCGTCGTCGTCGGGCTTAATCACGTAGTAGGCGCTGTCCCCGTTGGTTGGGGAATCCACCATGGCCACCACCTGTACCTCAGGATTTTGTGCGCCGGCCTCCAGGTCGTTGAGCAATTCATCCAGCCGGCTCTGTTGCACGGTCGCCGATAGGCTATCGGTGTCGTCATAGGCCAGCGCCACCATCACCAGCCAGGGCTTTTCGGGTACCAGCAGATAATCTTTGGCGGTATTTCGAACGCCGTTGCCTTCGGGAATATCGACCGGTTTTTGGCCCCGTACCAATAGTTGACCTCGATTGTTGAAATCAATGACCTGGCTGACCTCCTGGGGTATCAACTGGTCACCGACCCGATCGCGCAGGTCGTAGTATTCATCTTCGGTGAAAACACCGTCGTTGTTGTCATCCTGTACGACGGCGGCAAAGGTGGGGAAAGTGCTGCTGTTGGTGAGCGCCAGCTGTCCCTGGTCGTTGATAAAGCTGAATCCTTGAAGCACGCTGTTGAGCGCTACCGGTAGGTCAGTGGTAACGGTGTTGCCATCGTCGCGAACGACGGTGAACGTCAGGGCACTGTTCACCAGCGTTGCCAGGAGCAGGTCGCTCTGATTGTTCAGATCAAGGTAACTTGTGTTACTGGGGAGGTCGGTTTCGGTGCCGTCCGCTTCGACCAACCCCAGGTTTCCTTTGAGTGCTACCAGGCCGAGGTCGTTAATCATGGGTGAATAGTTGATGACGCCATTGGTGCGAGGAAGAAAGCGCTGGCTGCCGTCGTGGAAGAACGCGGTGCTGCCCGCGAACGAGGGGTCGGCCAGCGACCCTTCTCCGGTAAATCGGCCCTCGTTATCTAGCGAGAAAAGCCGGAGTTGCTGGGTGGTTTGGCCAACGCCGTTGTCAAATACTTCCAGTAGTTCGAAAAAGTCCGAGCTGCCATCCTGCCAGACTTGAGCTCTTGAACGTTGGCTGACCATTAACTCGCAGGCAGTCTGGCTGCAGTTGAAGGGGGTTGCCGAGGCGTTACCATCAGTGGCCAGCACTTGGCCTTCATTGTTGATGGCCACAGGGGCGCAACCCGACGAGGATGAGTTGTAATACGTTTGAATGGAAAATTCAGGTTTGACCGAGCCGGTGATCGCTAATTGGTAGCTGCAAACCAGGGTGAGTTCCACCGGGTCAATCTCTGCGTCTCGGTTGCTGTCGCGCCAGATGGAATAGGTGGCGTTGGCCAGGCGAATACCGGGGGCGTCGGTGTCAAAGTAAAGATCCCCCAACAGCACGTCGCCGTCGTCGTTGATAGCGATGGCCGTGTAGGGGCTTAAGTCGATGACCTGATAGCGTTCGGGAATCTCCGGTAGCGTGTTCTGGGCGAGAGGGGCGGTGCTAACCATCAGCAATGCCGTTGCCAGCGCTGAGGTCCAGCGTCGTTTACTGCTCAAATCCATTGGTTTCAACGTGGGTCTCCAAGGTCACCGGTCCATGCCATATGCGGTGTAATGCGCACGGCTTCTCGAGCCTCAGACTGATCTGTTAGCGGGTCAATGTCTCGTTTGGAACGTGATGGTTTTCTAACCATTTATTAAGCTCAATGAATTCAGTGGGTTATGGGGTGACTTATGGTCGACTTATGGGGTCAGAGTAAATTACCAGAGTCGCCGCAGGCGACTCTGGTAATTTACTCTGACCCCTTAATTCCCAATCTTGGCTAACAAAAATTGCGCGCACGCACTTTCAGGTCGCCCAGCAGGTGGTCAAAGCAGTGCAGGCGTTTGGCAATCAGGTGCCAGACGCCTTCCTGGCACTCCAAAACCCCATCCACTGCCAGCAGGGTGCTGGACAGCAGTACCCGACGCTGGGCAACGGCCAGGTCTTTCCAGACGATGACATTGAGCATGCCGGTGTCGTCTTCCAGGGTAAGAAACGTGACCCCGCTGGCGGTGCCGGGGCGCTGACGCAGGGTGACCAACCCGGCGCAGCGCAGGTGGCTCTCATGAGGTTTCTTATGCACTTCCTCTACGCTTAATACGCGCTGGGCGGTGAGCTCTTGTCGCAACAGCGCGAGGGGATGGCGGCCCAGAGTGAAACCCTGGCTGGCGTAGTCCGCCAACAGGTTTTCTACCTCGCTGGGTTCGCGCAGGGTGGCCTGGGTTTCGTTGATATGGCTGCCGCGTAAAACCTCCGGGAAGTGCTCCACGCCGGCTACATCCCAGGCCGCCTGGTGGCGGTTGCCGGACAACGAGGCCAGGGCGCCGGCATCCACCAGGCAGCGCTGTTGTTTGCGGTCCAGGTTGGCTCTCAGAACCAGGTCCTGCACGCTGACGAAGGGTTTATCGGTTCTAGCCTCCAGTAAACGGACTGCGGCCGCCTCCGGCAGTCCCTTGCACTGGCGCAGCCCCAAACGCAGAGCGGGGTTGGCGGTAGCGCAGTAGGGCTCTCCCGGTTCAGGTTCCAGCGTGCTAT
>JBGCET010000085.1:0-4588 GCA_045106555.1 Lysobacterales bacterium
GTCTGGAACGTTCACAACGAGTTTCATCGTGGGTCTGGATATCGCGGCCAGAGCAAGCGGCGGCCTCGGGCCGATTGGATGATTAAGCGAGACACCCATGAGGCGCTGATTTCTGACGAGGAAGCAGAAGCGCTCCTGGCCAAGCTTCAGAATAATCCTTGGAAAAAATCAGGTCGGTCTACCGCCGACTACCTTCTCACGGGGCTGCTGAAAACGCCGTCTGGTGGTCGCTGGTTTGGTAACGGCGGCAAGCACTACCGAACGAAAGAAAAAGCCGTCAAAGGGGCCTGGGTTCCGCTGCAAGAGTTGGAACGCGCTGTGCTGAAAACCATCGCTTCAGATTTGTCGGACGCCAAGAAAATTGCGCAGCTTACGGAGAGTGCTCGGATCCTGGCTAAGAAGCTGGAGAAACAGCATGTCGGGAGCGCCCAGCGCAAACGCCTTGTCGTGCTGGAAAAGCACATCAGCAAAGCTATGGAGCTGGTATTGGAGTTTGAATCGCCAGCGCCGGTCATCCGCAAGATCGCAGAAATGGAGGCGGAGCGCGATGAACTGCGGGTATGCAGGCGGATGCTCGAGCGGCCAAATTTGGGATTTGCGGCCGGCTGATATCCCGGGGATTGATTCGTAAACGAAGTGTCGTTTACTCACCCCTGCGGGGCGCCTTCGCTGCGCTACGGCGTCCAAATTGCTCGCGCAATTTGTCGAACCTGGGGTTCTCTTCAGACACTTGGGGGCACCAATAAAAAAGCCCGCTGGTAGCGGGCTTATTTATTGGCGTCCCCAAGGGGATTCGAACCCCTGTTGCCGGCGTGAAAGGCCGGAGTCCTAGGCCTCTAGACGATGGGGACAACGTATAGCGAGGGCGCATTGTACCGAAAATCAAAAGGTGGTCAATGAGCTTCGCGAATGGTGGAGCCAGGCGGGATCGAACCGCCGACCTCCACACTGCCAGTGTGGCGCTCTCCCAGCTGAGCTATGGCCCCATACGCGAGGCGCGAAAGGTTATCAGAATAGGCTGGGGTGTCAAGGAAAGTTGGCGAACGAGAACCGCTAGCTAGACGCTGACTCAGTCCTGATCTTCGGGCAGGTTTTGTTTCTCGAATCGTTCCAGGTTGATATCCACCGCAGGTGAGGCCACGGGCCATTCAGCCGGGGTGGCTGCACGCAGGGTTTCTACGCCGTGGCCCTGGTGAATCAGGAAGTCCAGCCACTTGTCCAGCAGACGGTTCATTTTCCAGCGATGGTCTACTACGTCAGACAGCGCGGCCAGTACGCCCTTCATGGGCTCGCGGTCGGATTGGGGGTAACAGTGGGTAGCCTCAGCCATCTGGGCATCGTGATAAATACGAATGTGCGCGTCCGGATCAGGAGTAATGCGCCCTACCCCGTCCTGCAGGAAATACGTCAGCCGGGCGACGGTGGTGTAGCGATGGCGTTCCAGCACTTCTAAGTAGATGGGTAGCTCGTCGCGAACCCGGGAGATCATGCGGTCTTGGCTGAGCAGCACATCGTCAAACAACAGGCTTAGCTGACGGTAGTTCTCGTTGTAGAGATCCATCAGATGGCTGAATTCGGGTTGTTTCAGGCGCGGGGCCGGAACGACAGTAATGCTCATTTTCTGAATATAGCATGAAGCATTCCTGGGTGTGTTTTGCAGACCCCAGACGCGCCTCACCCGCCATTTACTAGTCAGAACATGTTGCGTTCGAGGTTCAGCGCCACCAGGATTTTGCTGGCAATCTCTTCAATGGAGGTGTGGGTGGTATTGAGGCAAGGCACACCGTGCAGGCGAAATAGACCTTCCGCTTCCTCCACCTCGGTGCGGCACTGCTTCATGCTGGCATAGCGGCTATCGGGCCGGCGAGCCTGGCGAATTTGCTGCAGCCGTTCGGCATCAATGGTTAGACCGAACAATTTCGCCTTGTGAGGCCGCAGCCTGGCCGGTAAGCGGGTTTCTTCCAGGTCGTCATCGGTCAGCGGGTAATTGGCCGCTTTCACGCCGTAGTGCAATGCCAGATACAGGCAAGTGGGGGTTTTTCCCGAGCGCGACACTCCCACCAAAATGACATCGGCGTTGCTGTAGTTCACATCGCCGCCGTCGTCGTGTTTCAGGGCGTAATTGGTGGCGTCCATGCGATTTTCATAGGTGTGGTAATCCACCAACCCGTGGGCCTGGCCCACCGCGGGTGAACGCTGCTTGTCGAACTCTTTTTCCAGCTGGCCCAAAAAGGTATCGAACACATCGAGCACAAGCGCTTTGCTCTTGTACAAAATCTGGGAAAGCTCTTGATTAACCAGCGTATTGATGACAATGGGCCGCGAGCCGCCGGCCACAGACGCGGCGTTTATCCGGTCTACCGCCATGCGCGCTTTGTCCGGGTCGTCGACGAATGGCAGGCGCATCTGTCGAATCTTGATGCCCTGAAATTGAGTTAACAGACTGTGACCAATAGTCTCGGCAGTGATCCCAGTGCCGTCCGATACAAAAAACACTGTGCATTCCGTGGCTTGCGTCATTTTTCTCGCCTTTAGGTGATGCTGCCTTGTTTGCGCGTCAGGTTACAGGATAGTTTCGAATCCCGTAAGATACGCCGCTTGATACTGCCGCAAAATTTAAGGAATTTCCGTTGAGTGACTACATCCGCTGGCTGAACGAACTTGGCATGGACGACCTGGAACAGGTTGGCGGCAAAAACGCCTCTCTGGGGGAGATGATCCGCCACCTCAGCGAAGCGGGGGTTAGCGTGCCTGGCGGCTTCGCCACCACCGCCTCGGCGTTTCGGGAATTTACCGAGCAGAGCGGCCTGGCTAAGCGCATCAGCGACCGACTTAACGGGCTAGACGTTGATAACGTCGGCGAACTCACGAAAGCTGGCGTTGAGATTCGTGGCTGGGTGATGGATACCCCGTTTACCCCTGCCCTGCAGCAGGCCGTTGAGCAAGCCTTTGAAACCATGACAGAGCAGGCAGGCGGCGAGCTGTCCGTTGCGGTTCGCTCATCGGCCACAGCAGAAGACCTGCCCGACGCCTCGTTTGCCGGCCAGCAGGAAACCTTCCTGAACGTCTCAGGCATTGAGCAGGTGCTGGAGCGTATGCACGAGGTGTTTGCCTCGCTGTATAACGATCGGGCCATTTCCTACCGCGTCCACCAGGGGTTTGATCACGACGTGGTGTACCTGTCTGCTGGCGTGCAGCAGATGGTGCGCAGCGACGTGGGCTCCAGTGGCGTGATGTTCTCCCTTGATACTGAATCAGGCTTTCGCGACGTGGTATTTGTCACCGCTGCCTACGGGCTAGGAGAAACTGTGGTTCAGGGTTCGGTGAATCCCGATGAGTTTTACGTACACAAACCCACCCTGGAACAGGGCAACAAAGCAGTGCTGCGCCGCAGCCTGGGCTCAAAAGCCATTCAAATGGTGCATTCCGACGGCGTTGGCGATGCCAGCGGGGTTCAGACCTTGGACGTTCCCGAAGAAAAGCGCCAGGCGTTTTCCCTCAACGACGATGAGGTGATGGAACTGGCCAAACAGGCCGTCACTATCGAAAAACACTACGGCCGGCCGATGGACATTGAGTGGGCCAAAGACGGCGTCACCAATCGCCTGTACATCGTTCAGGCACGGCCTGAAACGGTGAAGAGCCGTGCCAACGCCAACGTGATTGAGCGGTACCGTCTGAAACAGGAAGGCCCGGTGATCACTGAAGGGCGCAGCATTGGCCAACGCATCGGCTCCGGCGTTGCTAGGGTCATTGACGACATCTCTCAGATGGACAAAGTGGCCGCCGGTGAGGTGCTGGTTACCGACATGACCGACCCGGGCTGGGAACCCATCATGAAACGGGCCTCCGCCATTGTGACCAATCGCGGCGGGCGCACCTGTCACGCGGCCATTATTGCCCGGGAGCTGGGTATTCCGGCAGTGGTGGGCTGTGGCGATGCCACGGCGGCGGTGGCCGACGGACGTGAGGTCACCGTGTCCTGCGCCGAAGGCGACACCGGGTTTATTTTCGAGGGCCTGCTGGACTTCGACATCAATCGGGCCGACATGCAGGAAATGCCGGATATTCCGCTGAAAGTGATGATGAACGTGGGCAACCCAGACCGCGCGTTTGATTTTGCCCAGATTCCCAACGCCGGCGTAGGCCTGGCACGACTGGAATTCATCATCAACCGCATGATCGGCATCCACCCCAAGGCGTTGCTGGAATACCCTCAGCAGGACGCTGAGGTGAAAGCGCAGATTGATCGGCGTATTGCCGGCTATGGCGGCCCGGTGGAGTTTTATGTCAGCAAACTGGCGGAAGGCATCGCCACCCTGGGCGGCGCGTTCTATCCAAACCCTGTGATCGTTCGCCTGTCGGATTTTAAATCCAACGAATACGCCAACCTCATCGGCGGCTCACGCTACGAGCCTGACGAAGAAAACCCCATGATCGGCTTTCGCGGTGCCTCTCGCTACGTCGACCCAGACTTCACCGAGTGTTTTGAGCTGGAATGCCGCGCGTTAAAGCGGGTGAGAGAAGAACAGGGCCTGACCAACATCTGGGCCATGGTGCCGTTTGTGCGCACCGTCAGCGAAGCCGA
>JBGCET010000086.1:0-33234 GCA_045106555.1 Lysobacterales bacterium
CGATGCCGTAAGCGGAATGAGGAACGCCCCTGCTCAAATCTTTGGTCAGGGGCCAACAACGGCACACATGGCTTGACAATTACGCCCTGCCTGCCGACAATCTGCGCCCCCTGATGGCTATGTAGCTCAGCTGGTTAGAGCCCCGCATTCATAATGCGGGGGTCGGTGGTTCAAGTACACCCATCGCCACCAGTTTCCTGAGTTAAATCATTGAGTTACAAGCGCCCCTCCCGGCGCAAAGTTTTTCGTTGCTTCGGCGTGTGCCAAATTTGTGCCAATTTGCACGCTTTTGAGTAACCCGCGATGTGACCTGGCGCCAGATGGGCATACAGAAGAACCATGTCGAACGACCGCCAGCCGCCGAGCCGTTGAAGCACTTCCAGCGGAGTGCCCTCCATCACGTGCCAGCTTGCCCAGGTATGTCTTAGGTCGTACCAACAAAAGTTCTCCGTATGACGCCCGCATTTTGGGCGCAACCCTTCAGCAACTGGCGTCACTCGCCAACCGTCTCGTCTCCATAATTGCTGCACAAATCGCTGGCAAGCTGATTGTCACTGAACTAGCAAATGGCCAGCACTATGAACCTAGGAAAAACTGTAATACGCGGACTTCAGGTCATGATCCTCCTGATGACGTCATTCACAGCAGGCGCTCAATCTATTTTTCCGGAAGACGGGTGGTGGTGGAATGCGGATGCCCCAGGTCGTGGTTACCTGCTAGAGCGACAGGGCAACGTGATCTTTATGACCTCGTTTCATTACACCGACGGGGGTGCTCCGGAATGGCTGACAATTCAAGGTACCTATTCGCCAGCCGACACCACAAGCGAAGACATCGGAACGCTTGTCGCTGACGTAAGTCGTTCCGAAAACGGTCAGTGTATTGGTTGCGACTACGTTGAGCCCATGACAACCGTTTCCATTCAAGACCCAGCAGTCGTCACCTTCCACAACAACCAAAGCGCGACACTCTCCTGGACGGGTGAAACTGTGCCATTAAGTCGCTTTTTCTGGAACTTCAGCGATAGTCTCCAGCAGCTGAGCGGCCAATGGCTGTTCGCCACCATCGCCGCCGGCACCGACCCAGTGGCATCCATCGTTACCGTAACTGTCGATGGCGAAACAGCCAACATTGTTAGCCAGAATGATGAAGTGCTAGGCGCTCTTTTTCTGGACGAAGGAGTCGTCAGCCTGTCACTCAATACCCTTGATGCTGATCTGACTGTGCTGGTGCCGGAGACTCAACGTTTCTACGCGGGGACCAGAAGCAGCGATACCGATGCTGTCGTTGGCCTGCGTATTGACGATCTGCCGTTGTCAGCTTCAATCGCGGGAAATTCCGATTCAAATTTTGTCGCCGTCGACTGGACTACTGAAACTCATAGTAATGATGTAGACCCAAACTTTGAGGAGGTATTTAACGACACTCAGGTCAAGCGACTAGACTTTGTGGTGACCGAAGAGCGTTGGCAAAGCATGCTCGCGGATATGACCGCTACCTACGGAGAATTTGGCACTAGAACTGGAGGCAACGGACTAATCGATACTGATGAGGACCCCATTTTTGTTCCTGCTGAGGTTTTTTACCAGGGCACGCAATGGTACCGGGTAGGCATACGGTTTAAGGGTAACTCCACGTTACAAGGCAGTTGGGAAAGTGGAATTCTCAAATTATCGTTCAAATTAGACTTCGACGAATTTGAAGATGATTACCCACAAATCGACAATCAACGTTTCTATGGATTTAAGAAATTCAGCCTGAAGAATAATTTCGACGATGAATCCATCATGCGGGAAAAGGTAGCCGCTGACGTGTTTAGGGATGCTGGTGTCCCGGTATCTCATACCGGGTTTTACACACTTTATGTTGATCATGGAAATGGCCCGGAATATTTTGGCCTCTACACCCTGGTGGAGGAAGTCGACGGGCCGGTTTTAGACACCCAATTTTCCAGTGACGACGGCAACCTCTATAAGCCTGAAGAGGGCAGTGCGAATTTTGTTGAGGGCACCTTTAATACAGAAAACTTTGAGAAAAAGACGAATGAGGACGACGAAGACTGGTCGGATGTAATGGCGATGTTTGGTGCCCTGCATGACGATTCCGCAACCACAAACCCCATTGCATGGAGAACGAATCTTGAAGCCGTGTTCGATGTGGACGGTTTTCTAAAGTATCTCGCCGTTAACGAGATCATCCAAAACTGGGATACGTACGGCCTAATGCCACATAACTATTACCTCTACAACAATCCCGACAACGGACTACTTACGTGGATTCCATGGGATAACAACGAATCGCTGCAAACAGGTCGGCGCGGCGGCGCACTATCCCTGGACTTCTCCAACCTGAATGCCGCTGAGTGGCCATTGATCGCAAGGATTTACGCAGACGATGTGTACCGACAAACTTACAATAGTTATCTGACGGAAGTGATGTCATCAGCGTTTGAAACGAGCAAAATGCAGTTAACTTACGATACCTATGCTGCGCTAATCGCGCCCTATGCCACCTCTGAGCTTCCAGGCTTTTCGTTCCTTGAAGGTGATAATGATTTCAACAATGCGGTGGAGCAGCTCAAAGCACATGCTGCGGCCAGGGCTTCAGCAGTAACAACTTATCTAAACAGCCAATGAACCTGACCCCGTTTTATGCAAAATAGTCAGTCGCTTGGATCGACTTTTCGCCGCTTTGTTCGGTAGTGATTTTCGGTAGTAGCGACGTTGGCGTGGGCCAGCAAATCCTTGGCAATACCCGGGCCATTGCTGACGCGAGCAACACTGAAGCGAACGTTCAGTTCCCAGGCTGTCGAATCGCCAACCTAGGGTGTGTTACTGATAAATGCGGCCCAGTAATAAGGGTGACTAAAATCGACGCGACGCAGGAGCTTGCGTTCAAGAAGACCCGGTGGGTTTTGCAATAATTGTTGCTGCGCAGCGCGCAGTGCGGCTGCTGGGGAACCCTCTGCCGCCAGTTGCCGATAAAAATTCTCCATCAGAAGGGTCGTCGAGTTGTCAGCCACAGGCCACAGTGAGGAGACAACACCGCCGGCGCCCGCCAGGGAAAATGCTTTGGCCAGGCCTTGCACACCCTCTCCGGCGTAATTCGGGCCGACCGCCGTGCTGCACGCTGACAGCACGACCAAATTGGCCGACAAACGCGGACCATTGGCAATTTCCCAGAGACTCAGGCGACCATCATCCTTCTCAGAAGGGGCCAACAGGAGGTAAGAATCCCGGGGTGATGCGGTATTGATTACCGCGTGACTCGCGAAGTGCAAAATACTGGCAGAACGCGCTTTTGTTAGGTTTGATTTTTGGGCATTTGCACCACTGAATATCTGATGTGGCATGGGTAAAACAGCTGTCGCGGTTTCAACTTCACGTTTGGCGCCGGGTAAGGGGCCGAGTATTTCCCCCCGAAGTCCCGCTGTCTTGGTCTCCGCAGAATAAGCAAAAGCCACGAACTCGCTAGCAGCATCGGTCGCCTGCGGTGTGTGCGTTGCCAGACCACTAAGCGAACCGGCCTGAACAACTTCATACCGTTGCAACAGGTATTGACTGTCGTTTTGGCTGTACAGCGCACTGAACGGCAGCAGGTGGAGTATTTTATGAGGCACGATCAGCAGACGGCCGTTGCGAGGAATGTATTCAGCCAAAGGGGCGATCAGCGCTTGGTAAATTTCCGATCCGACGGCCTGCAGGCTGACCTCAAGAATGGCTGGAGATTGCACAAGGGTTCGAAAACGCTGTACCCGCTCGCTCAAATCCTGTTCAGTGGTCTCCAGTTTGACCACATTGATAGTGGACTGGCCAATGACGTAAACATACCGGCTGCTATTGCCCAGATTGAAAAACAACACCCTGTCATTGGTGGCCAACTTTTCCTGCAACGCACTCAACGCTTGATTCTTGAGCGCTGTTGCCCGCTCTGGACTGGAATTGTCTAGCTTGCGCCTGAGCGCCAGCAACCGGGTTCGCAGAATTTCGCGTTCGGCTGTGTCGCCGGTTCCGTCATCGAGCTGCTCAAGCAGTTGCTGAGCTTGCACCCGCAAAGCGGCCTGCTCAGGCGTGTCCTGGGCTTGAAGGGTTTGTCCAAGATCCAGGTTCAGCAGCAACGTACGCTCCCGAAACCGCTCAAGCGTCGTCAGCGCCTGGGGTATATCCTCCAATTCCAAATAAAGCTCGGCAAGCGATTCATAGATGCCTTCAAATTGCTCGGAAAACTGCGCCAGTGTCATGGCAGAGCCTCCAAGCAGGCTGTACTGCACCTCCAAAACCTCAATAGCTTGATCCAGGTACGCCACAGCAATCAATGGCTCACCCGCGAGCTTGTGCAATCGGCCCAACTGGCCAAGTGAACGGGCGTGTTGGGCACTGAATGGCGTAAACTGCTCGGCGCGCTGCAGTGCTTCGGTTAGCAATGGCAGCGCTTCATCAAAACGCTCCAGCTTTACTAAAACACTTGATGCACCGCGCAGTGGGTAGGTGACCTGGGCACCATCGGTGACAGCACGCACAAGCGCCAGCGATTGTTGGTAATACTCCAGGGCGGTTTCGAGCTCCCCACTGTTTTCAGCAATCTCCGCCAGCGCATGAGTCGTGCGGGCCACATCCAGACTCGTCGGTGCCAACCGCAATTGAATGTCGAGTGCTTCTGTCAATGCGGCGTTGGCAGCTTCGATGTTCTCAAGCCGGTGCTCCATAACGCCCAGGTTGCTCAGGCGATTTGCCAGTATCAATGAGTCGGGCTGGTCACGCCGCCCCAGATCTACGGTTTCAAGGTACACATCCCGAGCCTTATCGACCTCATTACGTGTGCCGTACACATAGGCCAAATTACTTAGAACTCTTGCTTCAAAGCCATCATCCGGCTGATGCGCCCGGGAGAAATCCAGCGCTTGAAGGAGTTGCCGTTCAGCGGTAATAAAGTCACCGCGATAGGTCGCGTTGATGGCCAGATTCATCAAGATCTGATTGTTCAGTGAATCTTCCGGCGGCAGTTGTTCAGAGATCTCCAGCGCCCTGCGGTAATGAGCAGTGGACTGTGCCTCCTGATCAATGTTGGAAAAATAGTTGCCAATCTGCATCAGTGCTGCAGCTGTTTGTTGTGGGATACCTGCTTCCTCGGCAACCGCAAGCGCCTGCTCGGCATAAGTATTTAAGCCTTCGTTGTCGCGTCGATGGTCCGCGAGTTGGGCCATTCCGTTCAATGCCCTGGCGCGTTGGGTTGACGTGGGGTTGACCACGTCGGAGTTCAGGACCTGGTCGTAGATCACAGCAGCCTGATCGAGTTCTGATCTTTCAAGATAGTGATCCGCCTGGTCCAGCTGACCATCAATCTCATCAAAAGACAGTGCGTTGCCGCACAGCAATACAGTGATGAGTACCAAAATGGGTCTCAAGGTGATCACTCAATCTCTAACCAGAACGTATCGATGAGTCCCAGCAGCGCTTCGCGCAGGTCGTTGTCGATTGTGGGTTTGCACAACGTTGCAAGTTGGCTGGCCGGGGCGGGATCAAAAAAATTATTGCCGCTCGCCCTTGCCAGTTGTGATTCAGATACTTTCAAGCTCAACACCCCGCTTTTTAAGTTCAACGCGCAAATCCTCAAGCCCCCGGTGCACCAGATTACGGGTTTTGGGTGTCGCCCAGCCGTTGAGTCGTGCAAATTCATCGACGGTGAAGCCGTTCAGTTTCATTCTGTCGCCCGTTTTACGTTCTCTGGCAGTTTGGCCAATGCAGCGCTTACCAAATCATGCAACTGTCGTTCACTGGTGTTTTGTTTGACGGATGTTGGCTGAACCGGTTGAAATAAATGCCGTTGGTCGACATCAGCGTTTTCTGCACGTCGGCTGTTTTCCCGAGCCTGTGAGCATCGAATAGCATTGCTAATCGCGCTGTTGGTGGCCGTCCTCAAATAAGGCGCACGGTGTTCAATATGTGTCTCACCAGCAAGACTCTGCCAGAGCCTTATTGTGATTTCCTGTTCAATGATGTTCTGACCCAGCCGGTGGTTAATGAGGTCGGTGAGCGCGTTGGCGAAAACTCCAGCGCGATCTGGCTGCACTCAATAGGCAGTTATTACCTGCCGCTGGCCACCGCCAATGGTGATGTCGGTGGGCCGGTCAGAGCGAAATATTTATGCCCGTTGTCACTTAATTCTATGCAAACGCTGCGTACTTTCATAGCGCTGTGGACCCAGAGCTGCCGCCACACGCGAGATCCTCAATTTTCACCTATGCTAGAGCTTAAGCGTCAGCCACGTCGAAGGAACGTATATCGTATTGCAAGGCAGAACGCCGATGTGCCTTTGATATATAAACCGTCAGGCAGCGCGACCGGGATTTAAGAAGTTAACCCTTTTGGGTGAATGTTCAAGTCGACCCACATCCACTATGCCTTAATCGCCTTCAAACCCATTGGCGAAGATAAGTTCGGGGGCGGGTGTGTCCTCGTCGTTGTCGGTGATGGTGCCTATGGCGGTTGCGTCGCTCAGGGTCACGCCGCTGGTTGGAGCGCTTAACGTTACCGTGAAGGTCTCGTTGGGATCGAAGATAGTGTCATCGGTGATGGCCACCTCAATGGTCTGGGTTTCGCCAACAGTTCCAGCAAAGGACAGCGAGCCGCTGGTGGCGGTGAAGTCCTGGCCGCTTGTTGCCGTATCGTCAGCGGTAGTGAAACTTACGCTGAACCCCTCCTGCACCGCGTTGTCCAGCGTGACCGTGAATACAGCGGTGCCGTCGCCTTCGCCGACCGTGACATCATCGATGCGGATGCTGGCTGTATCGTTGTCGGTCACGGCGCCAATGCCATTGCCGTCTGCGATAACCACGCCCTTGGTCGCATTGCTGATGTCCAGGTCGAAAGTCTCATCGCTTTCAAGCACCGTATCGTCGATGATCGGAACCTCGATGGTCAGGGTTTCCCCGACAGTGCCAGCAAACGTCAATGTGCCTGTGGTGGCGGCAAAATCCTGGCCAGCGGTTGCGGTGCGGTTGGCGGTCGCAAAATCGACATTGAAGCCATCCTGAACGGCGTTATCCAGTGACACGGTAAATACGGCGCTGCCGCTCTCCTCATGTCTATCAACTCTGAGGAATATCAGGATGCCCTGGGGGCGACTGTTATGCCGGCGGGGTCGACGAACGGCAGCATTGCAATACAGGCTGGTCCCGGTCAGGGTACGCTAAATATTGCGCCTGAAGTGTTACTTCTAGAAAGCCCGGTCAACGGCCCAGTTGGCACCGGGGCGATTGTGATTTCCAACGATGGTGTTGTCGGCGATTTTCCATCATTCACTCCAGACTGTGTGCTGGGCCCCATTGCTGGTGGTGGAACGATAACTGCGGAGCCCTTTAATGCCAGTTTGAACTTGAACGAGAGCGTCACAGCGCAGGTGAGTTGTTCAGGATCTTCTATCGGAACATCTACAGCGACTTACAGCTGTACCCGACCAGGATTTGGTGCAAAAAATACTTCCACCCAGATTTCCTGCAATGTTTCGAACGCCCTACCAGGCCCCAGTCCTATCGGTGGTTCGAGTGCTCAGTTAACTATCGGCCCTTTGGCGCGCGGCGAAACCGCCACAAGATCCTTCACCTTCACTGAAACCAACGCGTTACCTATTCTGGCTTTCGACGTGACGTGTCAGATTGTCGGTGACAGTAATGGGGTTTTTTCTATCCAGGGGGCCAGTTCAGGGACAGTTCCGGGCGGCGGGTCGCTCGACGTTTTGGTGAGCGCGACGGCACCAACATCAAACATCCAGCCGACGGCTCGAATGGAATGCACCTACAGCAACGGCGCAGTTGGGACGGTAATCGTAGGGTTGGGGATCATTTTGCAGCCAGAGACTATACCCTCCGCCAGTTTATGGGGACTAATTTTGCTTATGATTGCCCTTTTTAGCGTTGGTGCAGTGAGGTTGCGGTGTCAGTAATGTGCTACGCGAACGCACGCACCTGGCTCAATTTTGCCTATCTTAAGACGGTTGTTAGCCCACTCAGAATAAAGCCGTAATACATTACTCACGATTAGGTTGCCATCGTCGTGAGCGAACCAAAACGCCGAGTCGCCCAGGGTTATTCACCGGGCCCCGCTGCAAGCGGCCCATTAGCGTGATATGTAGCCCGAATCTTCTCGATATCCTCGTTCTCCAAGGGTTTGACGAGGTAGCCTTTTACCAGGGGCAGTTGATTAGCCCGCTCTCGGTCGGCCGCATAGTCCGACGTGGTGTACATCAAAATTACCACGCTACGGGGTCTGGAATCTTTAGCCAGTCTGTGCTGCAGCTCCTCAATGGTCTCAAAACCGTTCAGGCCTAGCATGTTAATGTCCATGAGGATAAGCGCCGGCTGATCTTCCGCGATGCCACCACTGCCGGTGAAAAAACGATCCAGGAATTCATCCCCATCCTCAGCTTCACTGAGTGGACCGAAGCCCTGGGAAGCCTGCAGCCGACGCTTAATCACGTATCGATCAATTTCATCGTCATCCACGACGATGACTGGAATATCGCTCATCCTTGATTCCCCAAAGGTAGCGTAACTGTGAATCTGCAGCCGCGGCCAACCTGGCTGGTAAATTCAATCTTGCCGCCAAGCCGATCAATCTGCTTCTTTACAAGGGTTAATCCCAGGCCGTCGCCGCTGCGCTAATCAAGGCGAGTGAACATCTGGAATACCCTATCCTGACTTTGTTCTGGAATTCCTACACCGTTGTCTTGCACCGAAATCTGAAGTTCGCCGCCCTGTCGAGAACTTACCACTTCGATAACATGCTCATTCTTATTGGCATCGCCATAGCGTAACGAATTTGAGATCAAATTTTCCAGGATCACTTTCATGGTGGTTGGCTCCAGCTCTACGGGCTGTTTGTCCATGATATCAACTCGTAGCCGCGTAGCCCCTTGCCCGCCGGTCAAATCCATCCAAACCTCCTGGACAATGCCCGCCAGGTCAATCGGCTCAACGGCCACTGCGGCACGACCGGACCGAGCGATTTTCAGGATCTTTTCCACTTTCGAGGCACTGCGACGACTGATTTGTAAAATCTTGCTCATATTGAGCCGGATTTCCTCAGTATCACCATCATCCAGGTCCTCGATGCAAAGGGCCACCAAGCCAGTAATGGACGACAGAGGAGCCTTCAGGTCGTGGCTGGCGCTATAGGCAAAGTGGGAAAGTTCCACATTGAGCGCTTCAAGTTCCCTATTTTTCTCAGCGACCTTTTCGGTGGCTGCCACCCGCTCCGTCAGATCTATAATCGTTGCAACAACCAGCGCGCCCTGGTCTGTTTCCACTGGCGTTAGTGAGATCTCTACGGGAATTTGTCTACCATCTTGGTGTTGGGCAAAAAGGTCTCGGCCTAATCCCATAGAGCGGGCACTGCTGTTTTTTACATAGTCGCTGGTGTAACTGGGATGGGCCGCCCTATATTCTTGTGGTACAAGCATTTCCACGTTTTTGCCCAGCAGTTCGTGCTCGTTATAGCCAAATAACGCGGACGTCGCTCGATTAGCAAATACCACAGTACCGGATTGGTTAACCATCACCATTGCACTGGCGGCGGCATCCATGGCTTGGTGCATTCTGGACTCGTGGGCCTTACGTGCCCGGATATCCAGCGCGATCACCAACGCCATGGTTTCTCCGTCATGATCGATGGGTTCAAGGCCGAGTTCGAGGGGAACGACGGTTTTGGATTTGGTCAAGCCAAACAGGTCCCGTCCGGCTCCCATGCTCCGTTTGGTGGGTGACCGGTGATAGGCCCGGCGCATATTTGCATGGCCTGGCCTTATCCCATCAGGAACTAGCGTTTCAACGCTCATCCCAGTGAGCTCTGGCAGACTGTATTCGAATAGTTCAACAAAGCCACTGTTAGCCAGCAAGATCTCACCATCTCGGGACACCAGCACCATTGGCACCGGCGAGATATCAAAAACCAACTGGTATTTTTCAATAAGGGGCATCGGCTTCATGAGGGCTCCGCGGACTGTCAGTCGTCCTGATTTTATCGGCTGTGGAAAACTGATCCTGAGTTTTTCACCATGTTCAAAGTGTAGCGATTTCGTGGGTGTCTAGCAGCGATCCGTTGGACGTTGAGACGCCAGCTAGTATGTTCCTCTTTTTTCGTTTCTGAATTGCCAACAGACCGAACCCCAAAATATAACTACGACAAGGCGCAGAAACGGCGTCGATGCCGGGCTGAAAAACTTTGGTGCTGCAGCGATGGTGTTGTTCGCTGTCAAGATTAAACCAACGTAGCTCAGAAAAAACACAGCAATCATCAGTTGGCGATAGTCCGTTCTGAAACGCCACGTCTGCGTGCTATTGACTACACGCCAGATTTCTTTGTCTGTCAGCTGCTTCGATAGGTCTTGAATTGTTTGTACGCCAGCATATGTGCTGTGCCCGACGCCAAGCTTTGCAAAAACCGGTCAAGGCAATGAGACACGTAATGCAATTGATCCGCGAGCCGTGCTTTTGCTTCCTCGGCTTTGCCGGGTGTCAGTTGGTCAATGACGTTGTGTTGTTTGAGGGACAATACACTCAGTCGGTCGACGATCTGCCCAATAGTTTCCGAATTGACAGCGACTTTTTCAAGTTGAGCGTTCGGTTGTAACGCGAACAGAGTTACAACCTCTGCGTCAATGGCCTCCATGAACCTCGACCGCATAAAGTTTGATGCATCAAGGTTACGTTTATGATCCATCAGTATGGTATCGGGCTGGTTTGACCGCGATAGATCATCGACCGCCCAAGAATAGGCGTTGCAGGAATGTAGCCCGGCCAACAGAACGTCCAACGGTCCGTTCGCATCCGGATCATAGCTTTCCAGCGGGGATTGGCTCCACTGCTCATTGAGAGCTCTGAAGCGTTGCATGACAGCGACGGAGTTCAGTAGTCGGAGCGCGGTACCCTTATTGTCCCTCATTGTGCTCTAAACTCATGTGCTGCGTGTCTAATCCCTTGTAAGGGCGCCATTTTGACGTAACGAAATCGCCGAGTCTAATGTAAGGCCGGATAACACTGCAACCGAGGATCGCCACTAAGAAAGGCGGCTGTCATCAATATCATTGTCAACGACATGCAATCTTATGTCAGGATACGTCGTTGGAATTTCTCCATACAAAATATCGGATGACAGTAAACCCAACACAAGAGCTCGCTCAAGATTACCGCGTCTTATTTGTCTCTGACCTGGCACAGACCAAGGGCCATATTTACCGCGTCTTGCACAGTGTGGCTGCCTTGCAGAACGGAGGTGTTGGCGCTGAGTGGGTAAGCAGCGCCGAAGCGACCGATGAAAAGGTCAAGCAGGCCAATATTGTTATTGTGTTTCGAGGGATGTGGAATGGTGTCCTGAACGACCTTTACACGCGCTGTCGTGAAAACGGTATTCCAATTGGATTCGACTTAGATGACTTAATCTTTGACCCTGACGTGTTGACCGAAAAACACTTCGATTTTTTCAGGTTAATGACTGACGATGTTCGGAAAGACTGGTTGGAAAACCGAATTGGAATGTACCGGCAAGCCGTACTCGAATCCGATTTCGGTATCGTTTCAACGTCACCGCTGGCTGCGGCCGTAGAAAATTTACAAAAACCCGCATACGTTTTAGCGAACGGTTTTGGCAATGAGATGGCTGCGGCAGCCGAAAAGGCAATCGTCGAATTTGCCGACAAACCGTCATCGCGAGATGGCCGCATTCGATTGGGATATGCCAGCGGCACACCATCCCACCAAAAAGACTTCGCCACTATCGCACCAGCGCTTAGCGCAATAATGGATGAAAGTCCGCAAATCATTTTGACGATTGTGGGGCATTTGAACCTGAAAGAGTTTCCGGTACTAGATCGGTTCACAGGTCGTATCGAAACCCGTCCACTGGTTCCCCATGATCAACTTCTCAGGGAATATGCGCGTTTTGACCTCAACCTTGCCCCGCTTGAAATGGGCAACCCCTTTTGCGAGGCCAAGAGCGCCCTAAAATTCGTCGAGGCAGCTTTAGTCAGTGTGCCTACAATCGCTGCTGCCACGTTGCCCTACCAAAACGCCATCCAAGACGGCGAAACGGGCTGGACGGTGCAACGCCCAAGAGACTGGCAGGTCAGGATTGGTTCACTGGTGGACGATGCTGCTGGCCGTCAGCGAATGGGGCGCAACGCGCGGCAGCATGTTCAGAATACACTGGGCCCAGAGGCCAAATTTTCGGATCTGAAGCGCATACTTACTTCGATCAGTCCTACCTAGGTTTCTCAGTGCCGTTCGGATCGCTCGCTTCAGTATTATCTCGAGTCACAAGCCGTCTGAATGATCCAGCAGACCAAGAACGAACCAACCGGGACAAACCCGCTGGGGTGTCGCCAAAAGTGCCCACGCGGCTCAGAACCGTTTGTCTGAGGGTTTCAGAAACGTTGGCCTGAAAAGGTTTGGCGGTTTCGAATTGATAATGTGCAAGCGGCTTTTGATATCCATCGGCGCGCCACTGCCCAATTTCGTAGTTGCTGGAATAGTTGTTGACTTGGAAAAGCGTTGCCTTGAACGGAACCCCAATACACACTGCCTGGAAGTAGGTCATCAACGCTTCAATTTCGTTCTTTGTCTCAGGGCTATCGGCAGGCAAGGTCCTTTTCAGGCCGAGTCTGAGTAACGAAAGCGTATCGGGTAGAAAGTTAAGCCTTGCTCTCACAATGGTTTGATACAGAATGTTGCCCCCGATCGAACCAGACACCAAATCGGAATAGTTGTCTTGTGCCCAATTCAGGCAGTTTTCGGGGGTGTCGAAAAGCTCAGTTTCGCTTTGTTCAAGGTAAGCTTGGATATTCGACCGAAACGCAGGCGAGGCATTGGTGAACTGACTACGGATACCGTCCACAAGCTGGCGCGTGCTGACGCCATAGGACGCTGCGAGTTTAAATGCCTCCTCAAACATGCGTTCAGCCCAGAAGATCTGGATCATCAGGTGGTATTCGCGAAATGAGATGTAGTCTTGGAAACTCAATGTTGGCGTGGCGTAGGTCACTTCTTCGGTTTCGGCCACAATGCGGCCTGTCCCAAAATCACCGATGCAATTGGCGACCAATCGAAACCGGGTGTCAAACCCGTGTTTTGCTCGTTCCACCGGGGTTGCCAGAATAGAACCAGGGAGCAGCAGCAATTGGCTTGCGGACAAGGCCAACACTCCCATGTCCAAGAGTTTTTTTGCTCCCTCTTCGAGGCTCTCCAAGGTTTCCCCAGGTAGGCCTGTGATCAAATCAGCGTAACTGTCGTAGCCATTGAGTTGCGTCTGTTTCTGAATCTTTTCGTAAACATCAACGCGAATGTTTGAGCGGTCGATTGTTGCCAGTACACCTGGATCCATCGATTGAACCGAGGCTGTCATGGAGAGGCGGCCACGCACTTTGCTCTGAACACGCAAGATGCGTTCGGGATTGTTTTTGCCGGTGGTCGTGCGCAGCATTTTCGGCCAATCGTAGCGGTCAATGAGCGCACCGATGTAATCTGCGACAGCCTCGTCGCTGCGGTACATACCGAAATTGTCGTCGGCAATGGCGAGCGCGGTTGTGTGATCAATCCGGTCAACAATGTAGTCAAGTTCGCTGGTTATTCGTTCAAACGAATGCCGATAGGCCTTTGTGTTCGATTTAACCGCGGAATTACAAAAGGTGCAGCCGAAGGGGCATCCGCGTACCAGCTGAATCTTGGGAAACAAACCCGACTGAAAGAACTTATCCATAAAGCCAGACAGGTAGGGCGATGGAATGTCATCCAGATTTCGCAATCGAGGAACAGGTGGCCCGCGGTGCACAATGTCAGCTTGTTTGTCACGAGTCAGACAGCCAGAAATAGGGGAAAAAAGCGCTTCGCGACCATGATCACAATAAGCTTGCAAGCATTCCGCAAGGGCAACCTCGCCTTCGTAAGTGTTGCCTAAAACATAGGCGTCGATTGACTGCATTTCATCGCGAAAAAGCGCGACTTGGGATGTATGGTCAAGGGGAAAATTTGGGCCACCCATAACAACAATAATTTCTGGATGAGTTGTTTTCGCAAAACGGGCGAATTCCAAGCTTAGGCGATAGTTCCACATATAATTCGAAACACCCAAGACATCGGGCGTCTCGTGCATCAGGCGATCTCGTAACTCATCGGGATCTCGGAAAATCTCTATTTCTAGATGAGACGGCGTCCGTAGCTGAGCCGTCAGATAGCTCGCTAACGTTCCTGCGCCCAAGGGGAATGCATCCACCGATTGGGTGGTTTTAGAATAGGCGAGATCAGATATCCAGATTTTCATTGTGTCGCTATCAGCTTCTTCTAGTTTGGGTTTAATGATTGTCGTTGCGATATGGCATGAGGAGGTCAACGTGATACGGGAAGTTCAGGGCAAACGCCTGGATTGCCAGCGCGCTTTATTCCCTTGTTTGCCTCCGTTGCGATCAAAGTGCCGGATTAATCCCAAGTGAGTCGGATAAATCTAGTGGGTTAGAGTTCCAAAATACTTCCATCCGTTTTTTGCGGACACTATTTCCTTTCTCGACAGTGTCAGAAAAGTACCGTTTATGATTGACCATTCCCTTTTGATTAAATTGGTGAATGATCCCAGCAGCCTGATCGGATAAGTCCTGCATTTGTTCAAACCACCCGTAATGTTTAAGTCTTTCAAGATTGTGGGCCAGCGTAGTGATGTCAAAATCGTGCCTTTCAAAGGCAGGGAGATGAGTGTGTTCCAATTTCCAATCCTCCTTTCTAAGGATCATCCGCACCAAGTTCATTGGGCAATAGCGCGTGGAAATTGCTGGTCCCCTCGAGAAATTTAATTGCAGTTCTCTTTCATCTTTGATCGAGGAAAGCACGAACGTTTTTGCTGCGCTGCCAGAAATCAGGTCTCCGGTGATGTTAAGGCCACCATAATAATTTGCCCCACCGTTGATCTCCAACGCCATCCATCTTGGATCATCCCTCAAGACGACGTATTCGATATAGACTGCTTGGTGTTGTTGTTCAAATTTCAATGTTGTATTGGAGTTAATAACAACGTATTCAGCTTCGGCAAGGCTGCTTTTAAATCGAAGAACCTTCTGGTTAGGTGACACCGAACGTGCCTCGCGAACGACATACCCATGGTCGGCCATTGCTGGCTTAGTCCGATGGCGAAGTCGAAGGCCCGAGATGAACTGACCCAGGCAAAGACCCATCAAATACGAAACCTCGCAGTGGACGTGTGCAACATCTTCAAAGAAGTTAATGTCCGTCGCGATGGGTTGAAAGTTGACAAAGTACACACTCTGACGGCGACAGATCGCTTCCATCTCTTGAAGGTATTTTTCATGGGGTTTTGAAATCAATTTCAGTGGAAAAATCACACTGATGACATTCGGATTGATGGACGTCAAAATGCGGTAGATGTCTTGAATTTCGCAGGTATAGTCTTCGCGAAGTTTTGGGAAATAGCTGAGCCGATCACTAATGCTGTGGTCCAGAATTATATAGTCGGCCTGAGCGATATCTTCCTGCTTTGTCAGGATTTTCGATAGCGTGAAAAAAATTGGAACATCGCCAGCTGAAAGGTTTACAACTTCATGGGTTTTGCGAAGTGCGCCGATGTAACCTTTTTCCCCAATAATTGAGTTTGAGGCGCCGATAACAACCAACTTCATTGCCGTGACTCGTCGTCAAAAAAGTGAAAGCAACCTGGCTCAGGTGTACGGTCCGTCAATCCTCCATGACTCCGGAAGTGCAAACCAAGTCGGGAGAGACGCGTGTCCAGTATCCGAAGAATTCTTTGGGCAGCTTCCCATAAAGGCCCATGAGGTGATTAATGATCAGAAAACCTCCAAGACGCTCGCTGCAAAAATCGACCGCGCGGATTTGGTAGTTATCTCGGTCCTTCGTTGAAAATCCTTGCAAAAAGCGATTGGCGACGCGTTCCAGTTTTTCACTGATATCGCAAAAGACGGCTGCCGGCATTAGGCTGATACCAAAGCAACCAGGCAAAAGGGTCTTGCTGTCAAGAAAGGTTGTAAGCTGATTTTCTGGGAGCACTTTTTCCTCAACGGCGATTGAGAGATAAGCCTCAAGGTCTTCCATATGATGGGCTTTTTTGTATTGCGCGCCCACCGAGGGTCGAGTCAGAGGCTGTGGTAGCAGCCATTTTGATGATGTGTTTGGCTGTATCATTTTTTCCAGCAGGTCCGATGCCTGGGCGGGAGTGACCAAATTCATTTGCATACCCTCCAGGAAATTCTGTTCGATTTTTTCATACATCATGAACGTACGGTACGTCGAAAAACTGACGGAAAAATCCAGTGTGTTAAATGTTCTCGTGAGGTAGTGCCGCGCTGAGAATATTCCCAGCATTGCGCCCAGCATCTTTCGCTTGGGCCGAGCCTCAGGAAGTACTTCGAAGCAATTAACAACTTGGTTGTTGCCATCATGTACCGCGCTTCCCCTGTCGCCAATCTCAAGCAGAATGAGGTGCTTTTGCAAAGGAATTTCTAGCGCTTTGTGCGTGATACAAAAATGGAGGGTCGATCCATTTTCCGCCCGGCTGTTCGTTGTCTTCATGTGCGGTTGAATACCCTAACGTGGCGGCCTTTAAAGTCGTCAATCATTTGTTTGCCAAAGAGAGTTGCGCCCATCAATTCGGTCATTTTTGTTCGTAGAGTCCGGCCTCATATCGTCGATTCTTGTCCACCAGAGTCCAATAGCCGTATATGTGCCGTGGCAAAATGGAGTATTGATCACGAATATGTCTCTCCAGAAGAAAAATAGCCAACCTTTCATACAGATATAAGGCGACCTGAAAGACCTCTTCGCCAGCATGGGACGGCGTAAAATCACGAAGGAAGCGTAGGATTACCTTTTCTGCCTTGTCCGATATGTCGCAGAAAACTCTTGCAGGCATTCGACCGGCGCCCATCGCAGTAAAGTGCAAGACGTTTGCTCGGCATTGCTCGGCCTCAAAGTCACTCAGCACACCTTCGTCAACAGCGCATTGCATGAACCGAGGAAAATAGGTGGGGCTGTGCCGCTTCCCATAGCTGGTTTCGATCCGTTCCCGATCAAAAAACAACGGCAGCTTATAAGGCGTGGGTGCATGGGCTAATGAGATATGGTCTTTGTAACCGCAAATCTCGTCAGGTGTGATGAAATTCATTTGCATCGAAGGTGAGTGATGCTCAGTCTTGAACGGCATTACAAATAGGCGGTAGGTCATGAAATTGACCAAGGTGTCAGGGCCAAATTGTGTTCGTTGAAGGAATCGGCTGGCCGCCATTAATGCGGCGACCAGAGCCAATTCCCGGCGAAAAGGATATGCATGGGGGACCTCGTCAAAACAGTTGACTATATGCGCATGTTGGGTGCGATCTATTGTTCCAGGCTCGCCGATCTCCAAGACAATCGTGTCATCCGATAACGGCAACATTGGCCCTCGATGTGTCGAGACAAAATTTATGACTTCAAACTCACGAGAAGAACTGTTCACTGAGCTAAGAATTCTGTCTGCACGGTGTTGCTGCGGGTATATGTTGTGATGTCCGCGACCCTATTGTTCTTGTTCATCGACGTTTCTGTCCTTTGACCATTCCTGTAAGTCTTCGCCAGACCACTGGTTAGATTTCCCTCTGTAGGTAGTTAGGCCGGGTTAGCGAGCATGCTGCTCCGCATTTTAGCGATGGTGATCCGCAATCCTTCATCAAGCGATGTTTCAGGCGACCAATTGAGTTCGATTCGAGCCTTGTCTCCGTTCAACGAACGCCGATCTGCGCCGGAGTACTGGTTTGCATCATACTTAACGCAACCACGGTAGCCGGTGATTTGAGCAATCCGCTTGGCCACGTTTCGAATAGACACAAACTGCCCACTTCCCAAATTGATTAAGGGGCTTGTTTGATGAAACATTGAGGCAATGATTCCGTCAGCTGCATCGTCAATAAACAGAAAGTCTCGTTCCTGATTCCCGTCTCCCCACAGCTGCACTTCTGTCTTGTCTGCACTAACTGCGTTCATGAATTTTTTGCATAAGGAAGGGATGACCTGGCCAGATTCGCCACCTCGGTAATTGAAGCCGTAAACGGTAGGCAAGACCACACTGGCTGCGCGCAGGCCATATTGCTCGAAGTACGCGCTTTGTGCAGTAAGCACCGCAGCCTTGGAGCTGGCATAGGCGGCCAAGTCATCATCCGGATAACCGAACGACACTTGGTTTTCGTCGCAGGCAACAGCACTGGGGGGGTATATGCAGTAAGACAGAGAAGTGGTGATCCGGGCGTCGGGGAAATGCCGGCGAGTGGCTTCAAACACATTGGCGTTGATTAATGTATTGCTGTAAAGCGCATCAGCGGGATGTTTTGCCAGCCAGAACCCTGAAGGCGCGCGCGCCGCGAGATGCAATATGTGGTCAAACTGGCATCGGGCACTAAGATCACGGAAGGTGCTAAAAGTGGTTTGCGCGTCCTCAAGGTCGCAACGGGAGTCAAGTTCCGCAATCTCAACCGCCGCCCCTAAACGTGCCCGTAAGCGGTGCGCGACAGCTCTTCCGATAAAGCCAGTCGCCCCGGTGATGATAAAACTAGGTCTGTCCAAAGTAATCGGCCGAGATGATTTTCAAGTGCGGAAACGGGACGATGAATGATCCGCCGGCCTCCAGATAGTCTTGCTTTTTCTCAAGCAGGTAATCCAGGTAGTTCCAAGCAAAAACCACGTAGTAATCTGGCTCTTTCTCAAGCGTTCTTTCATCAACAACTGGAATGTGCAGGCCGGGCGATAATTTGCCGATCTTCAAGTCATTCACCTCAGTCAAACACTCAATCAAGCTGCCATCGATGTTGGCATAGTTTAGAAAGGTGGTGCTTTTGAGGGGGGCCCCAAGGCCATAAACCGACTTTCCTTGCTGCTTGAGTTCAATGAGTTTTCGCTTCAGTTCCCCAGCGATCTTTTCCACACGGCCAGCGAATTCGGTATAGGTCTCCATTTTTTGCAGACCTGAGGCAATTTCCTTTTCTGCAAGGGCAGCCACGCGGGCAGTGGTGTCAAAGCCGGCATCAGGGCGAGCCACGTAAACGATGAGCGACCCACCGTGCACATCAACCTCATCAACATCGATGATCACCAAATTCTGGCGCCCAACAATGGTTTGAATTGTGGATAGTGAATGGATGCAGGTGTGTTCGTGATAGAAATGGTCAAACTGGTTTTTTGCCAGCAGTGACATCAAGCTGACGGCCTGAATAACGAAGACCCCATCGTCGGCCATCACCTGTTCAACGCCAGCCACGAAGTCATTAAGGTCAGATACATGGTAGAAAACGGACATGGCGGTGATCACTTTGGGCCGAATACCCATTCGGCTCAGATCTCTACCCATGGACCCATTCCAAAACGTGTTGGCGACCACATGCCCGCTTTCGCTGGAAAGCTTGGCGATTTGGCTGGATGGTTCAACCCCCATGGTCAACACGCCCTGATCGCGGAACTTGGTGAGGAAAGTGCCGTCATTGCACCCTATGTCTAGTACAAGGTCGCCACGGCACAGACCAAAGTCTTGCGTTATCCGTGCAGCCAAAAGGCCGAAATGGTCAACCATGGGTTTATTAGTGCTAGTCAGGTAGGGGTGGTTATCAAACAAAAGATTACTGTCCAGACGGTCTTGTAGCTGAACTTGCCAACAAGATTGGCAGACGCCCATGCGCAGCGGATAAAACTTTTCCTCGCCACTGTCAGCTTTGGTGACAAAAGTGTTTCCACTTGGCTGCATGCCAAGATCAAGAAAAAGAAAAAATGTGGAGCGCCCACAGCTTATGCAGATTGTATCTTGGTCGGATGAGGTCACTGTGAATTGTCCAATTACGATGCGAAGTTACGATTAGATCGCGAGATTGCACCTATTTAACGTCGAGCACAAATAAATGGCATTAAAGTGCCTCGGGACCTCCGTGGACCCGCGATGCTAGTGAAGGTATTTCAAAGGTGACGGCTGACCTCGTCTTTTATGGCATGTTTGGTGCACCGCTGGCCGAGCTGAGCTGCAATGGCACAAGAAGTTGAAATAGTAGGGTCAAATTTTCTGGGGTAATGCCTTGGTTTTATTGGGTATGAAGAGGTTTTGGCGGCAAATAATCACAAAACCGTTAGATTCTGCTCAGGATTACACCTGACTATTCGCCTATGCTTTGGGTTCTTACCACAGGCAATCGATAACCGATGATGACCCGTTCCCTATTTTCTATTGCTACGGCAATTGGCGGACTGCTTTTTTGCACTCTCAGCGCAAAGGCTGCTCCACTGGAAACCACGTTCACCTACCAAGGGGAACTGCTCTCCCAGGGCGTCGAGGCCAATGGCACATTTGACCTCCAAATGTCACTGTTCGATGAATCCCAGGCGGGAACCCAGCGTGGGGTCACGCAGGTGTTAGAGGATGTCATGGTGATCGACGGGATTTTCTCCGTCGAGATGGATTATGGGTTCGAGCCGTTTGCCGGTGATCAATTGTGGCTGGACATCAGCGTGCGAAACGGCAGCTCCAGCGGCGGATTTACCAACCTGCTGCCGCGGCAGAAACTCACCGCTACGCCCTATGCACTGCATGCAGAAACCGTCGCCGCGGGGGCTATTTCTTCTACAGAGCTGGCCCCTGGTTCGGTGGGGCTCTCCCAGGTAGATACAAGCCAAGTGCAACGGCGGGTGACGGGTGTTTGCGGAGCCGGGTTTTATGCTGCGGGAGTGGGTCAAGACGGGTCGCTGCAATGTGTTGCTGACCAAGTGGGAGTGGATGCCGCCGGTGCTATTGCCGCCATGGGGGCTCAAGCTAGCGGAAACCCGCTTAACCACGCGCGCTACACCGACGTGGACTCTGTCAATGCAGTGCTCGCGGCAGATGGCCCGGGGTCTGGCATTGATGCAGACCTCCTCGACGGCCAGAATGCTGATGAGCTCATCGCCGCTGCATCCGTTGGCACCAGCACCGAGATTCCCAGCGTGCCGTTCACCATTAATTCGCCGGGCAGCTACCACCTTGCTGACAACCTGACCCATAGCAACGCGCAAACGGATGCTATTCAAATCAACGCTGATAACGTGAGCCTGGATCTGCGCGGCTTTACCCTCACCGGGCCGGGAAGCGGCAGCGGCGCCAACAACAATGGCATTCGCATCACCATCCAACAGAACGTGACGATTTACAACGGTCAAGTTGAGGCGTTTGGTGGCCGCGGCATCTATGAAAACAACTCGGTGGGGCGTAACTACACGCTGCGTGATTTGAGAGTGTTTGATAATGGTTTGGATGGAATCTCGATGTTCAGCAGGGGTAACCTGGTACTGCGTTGTCATGCCAACGACAACGGTCAGGACGGCATCAACGCCGGTCTTGCCTCGGTGGTTAGAGAAAGTACCGCCAGTTTTAACGCCCGCCACGGGATTGTGGGAGGCGCTGGCGGACCCATTGATACTACGGTGATTACGTATTCGACAGCTAACAGCAATGGCGATGCCGGCATCCGATCTCAATCCAAGGCGGTTATCTCGTACAATTCGTCCAGCCAGAATGGCAGCAGCGGAATCAGCGCCTCCACGTCGAGTATTGTTGGCAATTCAACGGCAAACAATGCAAGTCACGGGATATCGGCAACAAGCAGTCTCATCTCACAAAACTCCGTGTCAGGTAATGCCTCCAGCGGAATTCGTGCAACTTCCAGTCGCGTCTTTGATAATATCGCGACGTCTAACAACACCTCACTCAACGTCTCCGAAGGCGGTATCCATGCAACCAGCAATTCTATGGTGGTAGGCAACCTGGCTCAGGACAACGACCAAAACAACATTTATGTGTCAGCGTCGGACAACGTGATTGATGGCAATCACGTGGTAGACGTGGGTGATGGTAGCGTTCCGGCGGATGCCGCCGGAATTCGATTTATATCGTCGGACAATCTGTTTCGAAACAATACCGCTACGGGCAATACCAACGGGTTTTTCGGCCTTGTTCCGCCGGTGTCGCGCAACATCAACAACATCTCCTGGTAAAAGCATCGGTTGCGCATCACCCATTGAGAAGCTAGCTCAATGGGTGATGCAAGCGTGTCGACAGAGCGACAGCGGACTTAATTCGGTCAAGCTCACCCGGCGATGATTCTGGCCTTTAACCCAAATTCGCGATGTGGTTGTTGATGAGGTTTTCCATTAGCTCCTGTTTGCCGCTGATGGGTAAGGGCTCGCTAGCGTGGGCGGCAATTTCCTGAAGCTCGGCCAGGTTCAAATTTCCTTCTTCAAATTGTTGGCCGGGACCTGAGTCAAAGCTGGTGTAGCGGCGGTCTTTGAGTTTTGTATACAAAGGGTCATTCACGATGGATTCGGCAATCAGCAATCCTCTGGCAAAGCTGTCCATGCCGCCAATGTGACTAATGAACAGGTCCTCCGGGTCGGTAGACTCTCGCCGAACTTTGGCATCGAAGTTTAGTCCACCAGGGTGAAGTCCACCGGACTCCAACACCACCATCATGGCCTGGACGCAATCATAAAGGTCCAACGGAAACTGATCGGTATCCCAGCCGTTTTGCGGGTCGCCACGGTTGGCGTCGATGGACCCCAGCAGGCCGGCGTCAGCGCTCATGCGCAGGTCGTGGGCAAAGGAGTGTCCTGCCAAGGTGGCGTGGTTAGCCTCGATATTGAGCTTGAAGTCGTTATCTAATTCATAGTGCCGAAGAAAGCCGATAACCGTTTGGGCATCGAAGTCATATTGGTGTTTCATGGGCTCCATGGGTTTGGGCTCTATCAAGAAGGTGCCCTTAAATCCGATGGACCGACCATAGTCCCGGGCCTGACGTAAGAACATGGCAAGGTGGTGGATTTCCCGGCGAGTATCGGTATTGTTCAGGCAAGCATATCCCTCTCTGCCACCCCAAAATACGTAATTGCTGCCGCCAAGTTCTACTGTGGCATCCAGCGCCGCTTTAACCTGAGCAGCGGCGAACGCAACCACTTCAAAATTAGGATTTGTGGCTGCGCCGTTCATATATCTCGGGTGGGAAAAAAGGTTAGCGGTTCCCCATAGCAGTTCCACCCCGGTATGTTGCTGGCGCTGTTTAGCAAGGTTCACCATCGTCACAAGGTTACGCTCAGATTCCGCAACGCTGGCCCCTTCGGTGGCAAGATCAAAATCGTGGAAGCACCAATAAGGTACGTTGAGCTTGCTGAAAAACTCGAAGGCTGCGTCCAGCCGGTTTTTGCATCGCTGTAGCGGGTCTGTGTGGTTCGCCCATGTGTGGTGTCGGGTGCCGGGCCCAAAGGGATCCGCGCCGGTGGCACAGAAACTGTGCCAGTAGCACACGGCAAAGCGCAGATGTTGCTCCATGGTTTTTCCCGCCACCACACGCTGGGGGTCGTAGCTTTTGAAGGCTAGCGGGTTGTCAGAAGTTGGGCCTTCAAATGCAATTGGGGCGATGTTGGGAAAGTACTCCCGGTCACCAATAAATAGGTTGCGTGTCATGGTGCTCCTCTGGCTTGTTCGCCTGTTGGCGGCTAGCGATACAGCGTGGTGATGGCGTCGACGGCTTGTTGGTAGGGCTGATAGTGTTTTGCGTAGTCGTCGACGGCGGCAGATTCCGGTTCGCAGCACCGCCCGGGGTCAGTGACCAGATGGTCATCGACAATTGAGGCGATGTCGGAATCTGGTGTTAATAACTGCAGGGCCTGCATGGCTGCGCCAAACGCTGCGCCCTCGTTGTCCTTGAACACCGCTACCGGTGCGTTGCAAACGTTGGCAACCAGCTGGCGCCACTGTGCGCTGTTGGCGCCGCCCCCGGTCAGCACAATCTCGTTGGCTGCCACCCCAAGGCTGGCCAGCTCCTCGATACCAAACTTCAGCGCAAAGGTGGCGCCTTCCATGGCAGAGCGCAGCAGGTTGTTGGGCAGCATGTTGCGACTGTTCAGCCCCAAGATGCACCCTTGGCCTTTGGGAAGGTTAGGCGTTCGTTCGCCGCCAAAAAACGGCACTGTGATTACGCCGTCGCTGCCCAGGGGGGCCTGGGCAACCCGCTGCTCAAAGTCTTCAATGTCCGTTGCCAGCAGTCGTCGCATCAGCTCGGTGGTAACGGTGCAGTTCATGGTGCAAAGCAGCGGCAGCCAGCCTCCGGTGGATGAGCAGAAGGCGGCGATATTGCCTTTCGGATCAATCACCGGTTGGTCGCAATGACCGTACACCGTGCCTGAGGTGCCTAGACTTAGAGTCAGCCTGCCTTTGCCTACATTGCCGGTGCCGATCGCGCCCATCATGTTGTCGCCGCCACCAATAGCGACAGGAATACCCGCAGGCAAACCCAATTCGTCTGCAGCGACCTGGATAAGAGATCCAACAGGTTCGTTGGTATGCCGGGGAGTGGGGAGCATTGCCTGTAGATCGCGGTCGGGGTCAACAGCGCTCAGCATCGCTTTCGACCATTGCCGTTTTGCAATGTCGAAGAACCCTGTGCCGGAGGCATCTCCCACCTCCATGCACCGGTTGCCGGTGAGGTACAGGTTCAGGTAATCGTGGGGCAGCAATATGCCGTCAAGGTAGCGATAAACCTCAGGACTTGCCTCTTTAAGCCAACGAACTTTCGACGCGGTATAACCGGCAAGCAGCGGGTTCCCTAACTGCTCTATCACCGCCTCCCTGCCGCCAAAATCTCGGGTGATGTCATCGCACTGCGGCTGAGTCGACGTGTCGCACCAGAGCTTCACTGGCGCAATCACCTCATTGGCCGCATTGAGCGCAACAAAGCCGTGCTGCTGGCCGGAAACGGCAATGGCCTGGACCGCCAGGCGTTCTTTTTGGGGTACCTTAGACAGCGCTTGCCTCAGTGCCTGCAGCCACCAATGGGCTTGCTGTTCCGCTGCGCCGGAGCTCGATTGGTCAAGATCTAACGAGGCTGTTTCCACCGCTATAGTGCGCTTCCCTTCGGCGTCGTAAACGAGCACTTTCAGTGCCTGGGTTCCCAGATCGATACCCAAAACCTGCCCCATCAGTGAAGACCTCCTTGAGTGCTCAGTTCGAATTCGTAAACGATAAATTGCCGGTAGGGTTTGCCCGCTGGCAACAGGGCGGTGGGAAATGCGTTGTGGTTGGCTGAATCTGGATACGCCTGGGGTTCAATGCAAAACCCCTGGTGCGGTTGAAAAGGGCTGCCAAGATGGCCTCCACCGTAGAACTGAAAGGTTGGCTGGGTGGAATAAACGTTCAATGTAAGACCGGTGGCGGGGCTAAAAACTGTGGCTGCCAGCGGGATTTCCAATCCCTTCACGGCGAAGCGCTGCGTGGCATTGCGGTCACGAACAAACGTGTGGTCCAGCCCCTGCTCACTGTGCAGCACCGAGGCCATGCTGCGTTCGTTGCGAAAGTTGTAGGGGGTGCCGATTACGGGCCGAATTTCACCCGTTGCGATGCCTTCGCCGTTAGCGGGCAGGTAATTTGATGCGTTTAATCTGACTCGGTGGTCTTCAATGGAGTCCGATCCGCCCAAGTTGAAGTAAGCATGGTTGGTCAAACTGACCAGGGTGTCGTCAGTGCCCATAGCGATCAGTTCAACCACGATGGCCAGGTCGTGGATCTCGTAACCCACCGAGACATCCAGCGTTCCAGGAAATCCCTGGTCGCCGTGGTTGGAGCGCAAACTGAAACTGGCGGTGGCGGCGGAGGAAAACGGGTCTAGCCGCCACAGCTTATTGGAAAATCCGTCGGGCCCGCCGTGCAAACAGTGTCCAGTGTGAGGGTCAGGGCTCAACTGGATCGACTGACCGTTCAATCGACTGGTGGCGTTGGCAATTCTCCCGGCATAACGCCCAATGGTGGCGCCGCAGAAGTATGAATTGTCCGCATAGTCTTCTGGCCTGCTATGGCCCAACGCCGCGTTGTAGCCCCTCGGCCCCCTGTTAGAACCTAGAGGAAGGTGGATCGACTGAATAGCCGCACCATAGGCCGCCAAATCCACAGTGACGCCCCGATCATTTTTTAGCGTCACGGATAACGGTTTATTGGTATGCGTGTAATGAACAGGACCGCTCCAGCATCAGGCACAGGCAGTGGGGTCAATGATCAAGATTGTGGCATTGGAAAATGAAAATGTAAACGTTTTCATTTTGTTCTGCTCTAATGGCCCGATATCATCAGCTGCGCAATACAAATCCGCCTCAATGGTGGGTTTTTTCTCAACAAAAGGGCAATCGACTCAGTGGCGACAGCTACCATCAGGGAAGTGGCGATGCTAGCCGGCGTGTCTATTGCCACGGTGTCGCGTTACATGAACGCCCCTGGCAAGGTGTCCGAGCAAACCCGAAATCGGGTCCGCGATGCTATTGCGCAAAGCGGCTACGTGCCAAACACGCTGGCCCAGAGCTTTCGCCGGGGGCGAACCAACATTGTGATGGTGGTGCTGCCCTCGGTGGGTGACCCGTTTTTCACCGAGGTGATCAAGGGCGTTAGGGCTGCAGCAGAAGCCACCGGTTACGCGATACTTATTAACGAAACCCAGCTCAACACGCTCACTGCCGATCAAGTCGCCACCATGGTGGTATCCAAACAAACCGATGGAATAATTCTGCTTGCCAGCATGTCACCCTTTGGCACTGAGGTGTTGTCCGCCCAAAATCAGCGTTTGTTACCTGTTGTGATTGGCTGCGAGGCGGTGACGCCGGAGTTGACGAACTATCCCAGCGTGCATATCGACAATAAGGCAGCCGCGTCGGATGCTACGAAATATCTAATTGGTCAGGGGCACAAAAAAATTGCGCTGATTTGCGGGCCGAAAACCTCCTTGCTAACCAAAGACCGTGAGTCGGGTTTTCGTAGGGCAATGTCCGCTGCCGGTTTGTCCATCGAGAAAGGTTGGGTGGTGAATGCCGATCTGAGTCTGTCAGGTGCAGTGCAGGCCACCGTGGATTTGCTAGACCATTCGGTGAGGCCTAGCGCTATATTCTGCGCCACCGATGAAATGGCCATGGGCTGCATGCATGCGGTTCGTGGTGCTGGCCTTAAGATCCCTCAAGATATTTCTCTGATGGGGTTTGATGACAATCGTTACGCAGCAATGCTCAATCCGCCGCTAACCACCATCAAGCAGCCGGCGTTTGAGATTGGCGAGCGGGTCATGTATCGGCTACATCAAGAAATTGAGCGTGATGGCGATCAAGAGCCAGAATCGGCCCCGGAACTGCTTCGCCATGAACTGGTTATTCGAGAGTCTGTTGGTCCGCCCGTGGAAGTGGCAAGACGTTAGCCAGACATATTCTCAAGGGCTTTGCCTCGCGTCTCCTTGACCGATGCCTTGACGAACCACAGTGACAAAAATGCCGCCGCCGCATACAGGCCGTAGGCCGAGGCCAGACCAGTGGTGGCCAGCAAGATGGGGAATGTCATGGTGATGCCAAAGTTGGCGATCCACTGGAAAAATCCCGAGACCGCTAAACCGGATCCGCGGATTTGGTTGGGGAACATTTCACCCAGCAGCACCCACATCACGGGTCCCCAACTAAAGTTGAAAAACGCCACGTAAATAACCGCTGCATACAAGGCAATCTGACCCAGCTCTTGAGACAGATTCAGCCCCGTGTCGGAAACGGTTGCCTGGGAAAACACCAGCGCCATCACCGCCAGACTAATCGCCATCCCTAAGGAGCCGATCAGCAGCAGAGGTTTGCGACCGATACGGTCAATTAGCCCAATTGCCAATAAGCAGGCGGCAATGCTGACGCTGCCCATGATGACATTGGATGCCAAGCTGTCTTCTTCAGTGAATCCAACAAATTCCCAGAGCACCGATCCGTAGTAAAAAATGACGTTGATACCGACCAGCTGCTGAAATACCGCCAGCCCAATTCCGGTTAGCAGCAGCGGGCGAATCTGTCCGCTTACAGGGTCTAGCAGATCAGAGAGTTCAGGGCGTCGGTCCTCACTCAGCGACTGCTGAATGTCCTCGACAATCTTCTCGCTGCTGTTGGCACCTAATAGTCGGTTGAGTACTGCGGTGGCTTTTTCGGGCTGGCCATTGGCGACGAGGTAGCGCGGGCTTTCGGGGATCAGGAACAGGGTGGCGAAGAAAATCAGCGCCGGGCCAATTTCCATCCAGAACATCCAGCGCCAGGCTTCAAAGCCAAGTAAATACATCTCGGTGGACTCACCGGCCTGACCGGCGATGACATAATTGCTGAGAAAGGCAGCGGTTAATCCTGTGATAATCGCGACCTGCTGCAATGACGATAGCCTTCCTCTGAGATGGGGCGGAGCAATCTCGCTAATGTAGGCCGGCGACATAACGCTGGCCGCTCCCACCGCCAGACCGCCAATGATTCGATAGAGAATAAACGCGATGGTGCTGTCGGCAATGCCGGAGCCTGCAGCGCTGATCAGGAACAAGACTGCGGATAACAACAAGATCGTCCGACGGCCGTAACTGTCGGCTAATCGACCTGCTAGAAACGCTCCCACCGCGCAGCCAATCAACATAGAGGCTACGCTAAAACCTGTGCCCACTGAGCCAGAATTGAAAGCGCTTTGCAGGCCTTTCACCGTGCCGTTGATTACGCCGCTATCGTAACCAAACAAGAATCCACCCAGCGTGGCCACCAGGGTGATGGGAAGCGCGCGCCAAACGCTAGGGCCAGAGGGTTCAACGGTTTTTGAGTTCACAGTAAGGGCATCCTGATATTCGGTTGTGGGCGGTAACGCTTTGGTGGCATCACGGTTGGGCCTTGACGGTTAGCGTTGTGCTTAGCAAAGAATCAGAGCTTGAGCCCACGGAAATAGTGAACGTGCCGGGTTCAACCACTCGTTTCATGTCGCGATTGTAAAATTGCAGGTGGTCGGCGCTTACCGGAAAACTCACCGTTTGTGCCTGTCCCGGCGCCAGAGTGATTCGTTGAAAGCCTTTGAGTTCAAGAATCGGCCGGGTAACGGTACTGACGTCGTCGCGGATATAAAGTTGAACCACTTCATCGGCTTTATAGTTGCCGGTGTTTGTCACCGAAACGCTTACCGTGGTGGTTCCATCTACGCCAATTAGCGCGTCGCTTAAGACTGGCTCCGACAGCTCAAACCGAGAATAGCTCAACCCAAACCCAAACGGATACAGCGGCTGGCTGTCACTAAAGGCATAACCTCGCGCTGCGGTTGGTTTACGGTAATAGTAAGCGGGAATTCGTCCAACTGAACGCGGCACTGTCACGGGCATTTTGCCGCCAGGGGAGGCGTCTCCCGCCAACAGTGCAGCCACTGCAGTACCGGTTTCCTGACCCAGTATCCATCCGTACAAAATGGCATCCAGGTAGGGGTCAACGTTTTCCAGCGCCAATGGGCGGCCAGAAATCACCACGCCCACCATAGGTTTGTTGGCGCGAGCCAACGCTTTTACCAGGTCAAGCTGTTGGCCGATCAGCGTGATGGTGTCACGGTCACCCATGTGGGTTTCTGACCAGGCTTCCCGTGAGGTAGACTCGTCGCCACCGATGGCCAGAATGATCAGGTCAGCCTTCGATGCCACCTCAACCGCCTTTTCAATGCGTTGTTGATTGTCCTCTGGGCTGGCAAGGCGCACATCGTCGTCCCACCAGGAACGATTGTCGGTAAGCTCCACACCTTTGGCATGAACAATGGTCGCGCTACCCGCGAACCGATTGCGCATGCCCTCTAAGATGCTGATCGTTTGCCGCGGTTCGTCGGAGTAGCCGCCCAAAACCGTGATGTCGCTGTTGGGCCCAATCACCGCAATGGTTTTCCAACGACCGTCGGCAAGCGGCAGCAAATTGTTGTGATTTTTTAGCAGGACAGGCGACTTGATGGCGGCCTCCAGCGCTACTGCTCTTGCGTGCGCGTTGCCGGTTAGCGCCTCGGCAGCGGCCGGGTCTGCATAGGGAGAGTTGATGACATCACCACGAGCTTTCAGTTTCAGCACCCGCTCCACCGCTCGATCAATTGTCTCCAGCGGCAGTGTGTCCGTCCCAACGAGGGACTTCATCTCATAGAACGCCACGCCGTCGGGCAGTTCCATATCGATGCCCGAAGCAATGGCCAGCGCTCCGGCGTCGGCCAGCGATTCGACCAGACGGTGGCGACGCTGTAGCTCATTGACCGCAAAGTAGTCAGCGACCACCACGCCATCAAACCCCCATTCGCCCCTGAGTACGTCGTTCAACAACCATGGGTTGGCATGGGAGGGAATGCCGTCAATTTCGTTGTAACTGGCCATAACGCTGGCTGCCTTGGCCTCCGTCACGGCGGCCTCAAACGGCGGGAAAAACATCTCTCTCAGTACTCTTTCCGGCAAGTGGGCGGGGGCCACGTTCATGCCGGCCTGCGGCTGACCGTGGCCCGTCATATGTTTCAGTGTTGCCAGCACTCTGTCGGCAGCGATGGGGCTTTGCTTGCCCTGGAATCCGCGCACCGCCGCCACCGAGAGTCTTGAAACGAGGAATGGATCTTCACCAAAGGTTTCTTCAATTCTGCCCCAGCGCGGATCCAGTGCAATATCGACCACTGGCGACAGCACGTGGTGCACACCTCGTACCCGAATTTCTCGCGCGGTAATTTCGTACACCCGCTCGATAAGCTCCGGGTCAAACGTGGATGCCAGGGCGATGGCCTGAGGAAAGGCCGTGGCGTATCGACCTTGAAAGCCATGCAGGCCTTCTTCATGAAACAACACGGGAATACCGAGACGTGTCTGTTCAATCATCCAGCGTTGAATGTCGTTGACCAAACGCGCAGTGTCTGCAGGGGTGCGGGCGGAGCGCCGCCTTACCACGGTGGAGTCATTAATGTCCTTGCGTACGGTAGGGCCTTCCAGCCCCACGGTGTCCTGGGGGCGCGCAATGCAGCCAACGCCGTGGGGGAAGTGTTGCTCCATCTGTTGTGGATCAAAGTTACCGCTTGAATCCAGAAATTTTGCCTTGTCCATCCACACGCAGGTGAGTTGGGCGAGTTTTTCATCCAGCGTCATTTGATCAACGAGACGAACAAGGTCATTAGCGGCATTGGCGGGATCAGCAGCTCGATTCGCGCAACCCGCGACGGCCAGCAGCAAGGCGACGAGCACACTCGTCAAACTTCGGGTTTTAGCGGTCATGAGGTCGTTTGAGGCATGGGACGTTTACCCTGTGGTTGGATAATGAGACAGAATGTAAACGTTTTCATCCTAAACCGAAAGTCATCACAACGATTGATTTTGACAATCCGCCTAACGCATCCTGTCTACCTACCGCAAGCCAGCTGTGATCCAGATTATGAAACCACCGGTTTTCGTTATGCTCTGCAACCTGTTGTGGGTATCGGCTTTCGCGCAACACAGCGCCCCTTCCATCCCAACCCAGGATGCGTTCTTTAGCGCAATTAGCACCCATTGCGGTAAGGCCTATTCTGGAACGGTTACCGTCGACAACGCTCCCGGTGATAGTTTTGCCAATAAAACACTCATCATGCATGTGCGGCGATGCAGTGACGCGCAGCTGCAAATCCCCTTTCATGTTGGCGAAGACGCCTCGCGCACCTGGCTGATCACAAAGACTGGCTCGGGTTTGTCGCTGAAACACGATCACCGACACGCCGACGGCACTGAAGATGCGTTGACCCAGTACGGCGGACATACCGTCGATGCTGGGTGGGCTCAGGTCCAGTCTTTCCCCGCGGATCAGTTTTCAAAAGAGCTGTTTGTGACCAACGCCATTCCGCAGTCCATTGGTAACACTTGGCAGATGTACATTTACCCTGATCGCTTCACCTATCGACTAATCCGGCAAGGGAGGGAATTCAGGGTGGACTTTGATCTAACTAAACCTGTCGAAACTCCTGCGGCGCCCTGGGGGTACCACGACAACTAGTGGTGGTTAGTCTTGTTGAGTTTTGAACGATGAATACCGATAGTCGTCGTGATGCAGTAACGCAGATCACAGAAACGCCATTGCCGGCAGCAGCGCTGCTGCAACGATACGCGGGGCAGTGGGAAGGGGGCGCGGTGGTTCCGTACACCGATAGTTTTTCGGTGTGCGTTGATGGCGAAATTAGCCTCAGTGAGTTTGTTGGAGCCTTTTACACCACCTGGCTGTTTCGCATCGAGCGATGGATTCTCGCTATTGTGTTGCGCCAACAGTCGACCGATCAACAAGCTCGCTTACTAGGAGACGGTACGATAAAAGAGTTTGCCGCATGGCGAGTGGAACTGCGTACAGATACTCAACTATTGCTTTGTGACCTCGAATCGCGGACCCGTTCCTGGTTAATGGTTGAGGCCGATGAAAATCGCAGCAGCGCCCAACCTATGACTCGGCTTTGGTTTGGGTCGGCGGTGGTGCCAGCGCCCAACAGAAAAACCGGTCAGATGGAGCTAGGTCGGGTGTTCAAATGGTTGCTGGGCTTTCACCGTTGGTACTCAAAAGCACTATTGGCAGCGTCGGTCAAAAACCTATAGCCCATATCGGGTGTCGCGCTGCATTTCCTTGCCCGTAACCCAATAACAGAAGCCTGTAAGAGAACCACGTTTGGGCTACTCAAAGCCGTTAACAAACACCGTTTGGTTGGGGGATGCCCGATAGGTAGTGGGCAGCAGTTCTATCGAGGGCAAGACGACGGTTTCACCCTCAGCTATAGAGATAGGGGGCAATGCAGCGCTAGAGTAATCGGGATGAAAAACACTGAGGTTGATGGTTCCCGGGGTTAGCCCAACGTCGAACTCCCCGTCAGTACTCGTAAAGCTCGATCCGCCATCTGCGGACAACCAGGCACGGTTAACGGGCATGCCCGTTTCTGCGTCGAGCACCTGACCCGTCGCCCGACCAAGTTCAAACGGTAACAGGGCATAAAAAAGGCCCACTTTGGTAAACGTAATCGAATAGTCCCCCACAAATTTACCGGGGCAACCTTGTACCCGGAAATATTCGTTGCCCGATCGCGACATGAAACGGTTTACTACGGGCAAACCAGGGGCGCAGGTGCCGGCGGCGCGATCCGGGTTGCGGCCGGCTCTCTTGTCGAATCCGTAACGGAACACCTGAACCTCCAGCCCGTCCTCAGTTTGCACTGAGGCCTCTACGCTTTGAAGGCTATTGGTTTTCTGTACTACCTGATACCACTGCACCTCGCCAGCGCGGGTCAGGCTTGCGCTAACGCTGGCCTGGCTTACATTCGTCAAGTCGACCTCCTGCGCCGAGCCCGGTAGGTCCAGCTGAGGAAACACCTCGTTGCCATCCCGGTCAACTTCCAG
>JBGCET010000087.1:0-3123 GCA_045106555.1 Lysobacterales bacterium
TGGGCCATCGGAATCAGCTCGGTAGGCGCTGATGAGGAAACCTACGGCAAGATTCACGTCGATTTTCCGGCGCGCTTTTTGGAAGCTTGGGCTCAAGTTAGCGACAAGGCCGACCTATCGTTTCACTTCATCAGCTCCAGCGATATTTCGGAGGACTCAAATACCATGTGGGTGCGTGAAAAAATTCGTGCTGAACGAACGCTGTTTGCCTTAGCCGACGGAACGAACCTTCGGGTGATCGCGTATCGGCCGGATTACATCGGGCCAACCGATGAACAGGCGCATCTCGGGCAGGACCTTCTTTATTGGTTCTTTGCACCTGTCGGTGCCGCAGTGAGAGCCGAACAAATTGGTGAGGCGATGTTTGAAGTTACCACGCGACTAAGTGAATTTAAAAATGGTGACAAAGTGGGAACCCGCAACATTATTCGCTACAGCGACGCGTACGGTTGGCGGCGGGTACTGTCCGATCAATAGCAATTCGTCGCGCGATTATGGTCGGCCAAACCACCAAGTTCGTTCGTGTTATCGCTCGTTGCGGTTGTCCTTTTAGGGTTTCTTATCCAGCTTTTGCCGGAGTGATTGATAAAGCAATGGGCAATGGCAAGCTTATGGGCTCCACCGCTCACAAACTTTGAACGCGCCAAGCAAGTACAATCCCGCCCTATGTGTATAGGTTGAGCCGGCAGTACCGTTAATGAACGCGTTTTCTTTCCAGATTGCCTTTAGCGGGCGGTGGCTATTCCGCCGATTCGCGGGAAGCAGAGCGATAGTCATCATCTTGCTTGGATGCATGGCTGCATGCTCCGATCCTGATATTGACGCCACGACAGACAGGGATCGGTCAGCGCGATCAGTAGTCGTGAGGTTGGCTGCTGTGAGTTTCGCCCCGCAACGCACCCGTTTGGAAGTGGTGGGTACCTCACGGGCACGTCGTTCGGTGGATTTGTATCCCGAGGCCGATGGTGAAGTGGTCGCGGTTAACATTGAGGCAGGGCAGCCGATTGCCGCAGGGGACGTTCTGCTTGAACTTGATCAGCGAGATCAGCGCTTGTTGCTGGACCTGGCCAAGGTCAATCTGAGTGATGCTCAGCGCCTGTTGAATCGCTATCAGGGCGCCACCGATTCGGGAGCGGTTTTGCCGACCACCCTGGACACCGCTGCCTCGGCGGTGTCAACTGCGGAAATTGCCTTTAAACAGGCCGAAATTGCGCTGCGACGCCGATCGGTAATAGCGCCGTTTGCCGGTTTTGTTGGGTTAACAGACGTAGAGCAAGGCGATCGAATTGGGCCAGCAACGTTAATTACCACCCTGGACGACCGCAGCGAGCTATTAGTTCGATTTGATGTGCCGGAATCCATGACCACGCTGCTGGAAATCGATAGCCCGGTTGAGGTCAGTACCTTTGCGGATTCCGGCCGGCTGGTCGCCCGCATTATCGATATTGGCAGCCGCATCAACCCTGCCACTCGAACCTTAAGCGTGGAAGCCAGCGTTGACAATGCCGATGACAGGCTGCGTCCCGGCATGAGCTTCAGCGTGATGCTGCAATTCACCAGCGGGCGGTTTGCCGCGGTGCCGGAAGTGGCCCTTCGGTGGGGGGCAGAGGGTGCCTATGTATGGCGCGACGCTCAGGGCCGTGCTGAGCGCATCGCCGCATCGGTCGTTCAGCGCGTGGAAGGGCAGGTTCTGATTGAGGCAAAGTTAAGAGACACCGATCTGATTGTGGTGGAGGGTGTTCAGCGCCTGCGCGACGGTGCGGCGATTGTTGACCCAGATCTCAATAATCCGGACTCATGACTGACCCAGGCCACAGAGCCGTTTCCGGCGACCTACCTAGCCTCGCAATTCGCCGGCCGGTGCTGGTGTTGGTCATTAACCTGCTGATTGTCATTGCCGGGTTTGCCGCGTTGGGTACGGTGGAAGTGCGGGAGCTTCCCAATGTGGATCGCCCGGTCGTCAGCGTACGGGCAAGTTTTCCCGGCGCCTCGCCGGAGACTATGGATGCTGAGGTGACTCGCGTATTGGAAGGCGCGGTTGCCAGAGTTTCCGGCATCAATCAGCTGCGTTCTTCGTCGGAGGAAAACAGCGCCAGAATTTTTGTTCAGTTCAACCCCGGTGTGTCTCTGGATGCCGCCGCCGCGGACGTCCGGGAGGCCGTCAGCAGGGTGAGTCGTGAATTGCCCGATCGGGTTGAGAACGTGTTTGTCGTGAAGGCTGATCAAGACGCTCAGGCGGTGATTACCGTTGCCGCCACCAGCGCCACTTTGAGCACCGAAGCGCTTTCCCGTCTGGTGGACAAAGACGTTATCCCCGATTTGATTTCCGTTGAAGGCGTGGCGGACGTGGTGCCATCGGGAAGCCGCCAACGCCAGCTTAAAGTGGTGGTCAATCCGCTGGCCCTAAGCCGCTTTAATGTGTCCATGACGGATGTTGCTACGGTGCTGCGCCAGGCGCCTTTTGATGTTCCCGCCGGCAGTTTGCGCTCCGATGAACAGGAGCTGATTGTGCGTGCCGATGCCTCGGTAACCACCGCGGACCAGGTAAGAAATCTCATGTTGACCGACAACGTTCGGATCGCGGACATCGCCAACGTGTATTTTGGGCCCGCTGACGCTCAGCAGTTCGCCCGTCTAGATGGCCTGACGGTGATTGGCTTAGGCGTCATTCGCCAGGCCGGCTCAAACACGATTGAGATCGCGAAGGCTGTGCGACAACGTATCGCCCAACTGGAGCAACAGTATGGCGAAATTACGTTGTCGGTCATTGACGACAGCTCAACGTTTATCCGCCAGTCCATTCGCGAGCTGCTGATCAGCATGACGCTGACCGTATCCATTGTTATCGCCACGATCTGGCTGTTCCTGGGTTCACTGCGCGCAACTTTGGTTCCCGCAGTGACCATTCCGGTGGCGTTGATTGGCACGCTGGCAGCGATTTGGCTGGCCGGGTTTTCCCTCAACAATCTGACTCTGCTGGCGCTGCTCTTGGCGACGGGCCTGGTGGTGGATGATGCGATTGTGGTGCTGGAAAACATTCAGCGCCGGGCGCGGCAGGGCATGGGCTCCCGGGCAGCCGCGGTGATTGGTACCCGTCAGGTGTACTTTGCCGTCATTGCCACC
>JBGCET010000088.1:0-3203 GCA_045106555.1 Lysobacterales bacterium
ATTGATGCGCTGGGCCCGCAAATGGCCAACAGCGAGGTGGGCACCGAATTGATGGCGTTGCTGGAAGGCGCCGACTCGCCGCTGGTGCAGCTGGCGCTGGTTGACCTGGTGCTGCGCCACGGCACCGCCCAGCAGGTGCGAGAACTGCTGGAACTAGCGCGCAGCGAACGCCTGGACCCGGACCTGGTGCCTTACGTCACCGCAGCAGTAGAGCCAACAGAGGCATGAGAATTCCCATGATGAAAGCAATCAACATGTGCGTTGTGGCGATCACCGCCGCGGCCTCCTTACCCGCTCGGGGAGCCGACTGGGTTGAGCAATCCGACCAATGGGAGCAGGCGTTTCCGGTCAGCACCGAAACCCCCACTCTCAAGATTGAGAATATCTGGGGCGACGTACACGTGCGCACCGGAGCGGTGGACCAGATCAGGGTGTCGGTGAGCGAACACCGCCGCGCTCCCACCCAAGCCCTGTTTGACCGGTCGCTGGAGGTGTTGCCACTCACTCTGGAAGCTGACGCTCAGGGCGTCAGCCTGGTGGTTGGCGAGCGCAATCACTTTCGTCGGGAAAATCCTTGTCGCGGTTGCCAGCTGGATGTCCAGTTCGACGTCACGATTCCGCCCGGCAGCCGTATTGAAGTCAGCACGGTGAACGACGGTGACGTGGTTGTGGAGGGCGTGATCGGTTTGGTGAGCGCGCGCAACGTGAACGGGCCGGTAAAGGTCACCGGAGCCCAGCATTGTGGCCGCCTGAAAAGCATCAATGGCGCGGTGCGGGTCACCCTGGATCAACCGCCCAGCAAGGACTGCGAGCTGGAAACCATTAACGGCGACATCACCTTGAACATCCCCGCTGGCAGCGACATCGACCTGGCATTGGATCTGTTCAACGGCAAACTGCGCAGCGAATTTGAGGTCGAGTCGATGGCGCTCACACCACAGGTAGAAAAAAGCCGTAAGGGCAAACGCCTGCGGTACAAAATTTCACAGGCCGATGGGCTTCGTATTGGTAACGGCGGACCGTCGTTTTCGGTCAAGTCGCTCAACGGCAATATCAAGATCAACAAGATTTAAGCAATGGAGAGCACGATGAACTTCAATCAAACCCCAGCCTCAACATGGTCTATGGCCAGAGCATGGATGACCATCAGTTTGGTCGCCACGCTGCTCACGGGCACCTCAGCCCTGGCCCAGGACATGGAAACCATTACCATCCCACTCACCCGTCCGGGTAAACCGGCCTGGATAGAGATCAGCATCCTGTCGGCCCACATTGAGGTGATTGGCGAGAACCGCGAGGACGTGCAGTTTGACGTATCGGTGATGAAAGGTGAGCGACGCATCATTACGCCCAGTGGCCCCAAGCCCATCACCACCGGCGGCTATTCGCTGGAGGTGGAAGAGGACGACAACCGGGTCAAAATTAATACCGACTGGCGCACCAGCCGGGTACGGGTGGTTGCTCGGGTTCCAGTGAACGCCAACCTTGACCTCTCGACCGTGAACGACGGCGTGATTGAAGTGGACAATATCCGCGGCGAACTGGATCTGCGCAACGTAAACGGCCCCATCACAGCCACGGGTATTACCGGCTCGGTAATTGCCGAATCGGTGAATGAAAATATCCGCATTGAGCTGGACGCGTTAACCGAAGGCAACGCGGTCGCGCTAACCTCGGTCAATGGCGATCTTTCTGTAGGACTGCCAGCCAAGACCGGCGCGGAGATTCACATCGACACAGCGCGCGGGGAAATTTACTCAGACTTTGAAGTGGAAGTGGTTCCCACCAAACCGATGGTTGACCGAAAGCGTGAGGGCCGCGGGGTGAAAGTGAAAGTGGAGAGCGTCATTACCGCCAAGGTTGCTGGCGGCGGCCCGGTGATTAAGCTCAAGACCCTCAATGGCGACATACAGCTCGCTGAAACTCCCTGAATTCCCAAAATCCGGCGGTGGGCCCGTCCACCGCCGGACGCTAAACCCTGTCTTTTCCTAGCAAACCCCTGACCTCCGGGCGCGCTATCCGCCCACACCCATCGTCGCAATTGGCCCGACGACAACTCCCACAGCGACGCCTAGCCTGAGACTTCTTCAATGACCCGGGGCTGTCATGGAACTGGCAACCGTCTATTGCCGTGCTCAGGTTGGGGTGGAGGCACCACTGGTAGAAATTGAGGTTCACCTGGGCAGCGGCCTGCCGAAGGTGAGCATTGTTGGCCTGGCCCAAACCGCGGTGAAAGAAAGTCGCGAACGGGTTCAGGCTGCTCTGGAAAACTCAGGATTTCAATTTCCCCAGCGACGCATCACCATCAACTTGGCTCCAGCAGATTTGCCCAAGTCGGGTGGACGATACGATCTGGCCATTGCGCTGGGTATTCTTCAGGCGTCCGAACAGCTGCCCGTGGAGGATCTCAATGGCTTTGAGTTTTTAGCGGAACTGGGCCTGGATGGATCGTTGCGCGGCGTGCGCGGCGGTTTGCCAGTCAGCATGGCGGCCGCCCGTGCCGGGCGGACGGTGATTGTGGCCGCGGCCAATGCCCAGGAAGCGGCCCTGGCCAGCCATGCGAGAGTCCGCCAAGCCCAGCATTTGTTAGAAGTTTGCCAGCACCTTCGCGGAGATCGAAAGCTGGAAGTACCCACGCCAACAACACCCAAAAAGCTACCGGTGCCTGATCTTCGTGATGTGCGGGGCCAACACCAGGCGCGGCGAGCATTAGAGGTGGCCGCTGCCGGCCAACACAATTTACTGTTACACGGCCCGCCCGGTACGGGTAAGACGATGCTCGCCTCTCGGTTGCCGGCGTTGTTGCCGGAACTGACTCTCAGCGAGGCGCTGGAAACCGCATCGGTAGCATCGGTGAGTCGCGCCGGACTCAAGCCAGAACAGTTTTTTCAACGCCCTTTTCGCGCGCCCCACCACAGCGCATCAGCCCCCGCACTGGTAGGAGGCGGCAGCCCACCGCAGCCCGGCGAGATCTCCCTCGCTCACCACGGCGTGTTGTTCTTAGATGAACTGCCCGAGTTTTCTCGCCATGTGCTGGAGACTCTGCGCGAGCCGCTGGAGTCAGGTGCCATCACAATATGCCGCGCCAGTTTCCAGGTGGGTTTCCCAGCCCAATTCCAGCTGCTTGCGGCGCTGAATCCCTGCCCCTGCGGGTACTTCGGCGTCGACGCCCGCTGCAATTGTTCACCTGCCGCCATCCAGCG
>JBGCET010000089.1:0-18450 GCA_045106555.1 Lysobacterales bacterium
CTGGCTTAGGCTCTGGCTTAGGCTCTGGCTTAGGCTCTGGCTTAGGCTCTGAATTAGATTCCGACTTCAGGTTTCTTCCTGGTGTGGTGTTTCCGTCGGATTTTGGCGCGCTATTGCCGCCAGAATGGTCTTTCAATTCTCCTTCGGCTACGGGTAAACCCTTTTCCGTTGGGAACGTCATTTTCAGGGCCGCTTCCGGTCCGCTGCCCGTAATAGAGGCGGGGTGAGGTTCGCCTGATTTTCCACGCTTGTCGGTGCTGGCCGCAATGGACTCAGCGGGGGCTGCGGGCGATCGCGTAGGGGTCACTGACATCAGCTCAAATTCAGTGGCGGGATCATCCACTCTGGGCAATGGAGAGGCCTGGGTATCTACATCTGAAAGCTGCTCATGGCGTTGGGTCGAGTGCTGATCAGCAGCGGCGGCCGTGGCTTCGGATTCCGGCTCGGGCTTGATCGCAGGTGGATTGTCAGCGCCTCTGTCCATGGGTTCCGGTTCGCTGGCGGTCGTGGGCGCCGCAAGGGGCAACCGTTCAACGTCATCTGCCAGTTCATTGAGTTCGCTAATCAGTATGGCAGCGGATGCGGGTCTTGCGTCCTGCTGCTTTGCCATCAGGCGATTGAGCAGTGGCTGTAGCAGTCGCAGATGTTGGGGCAGTTCGGGGATAGGGTCGTTGACATGTTGCAGCGCTATGCCTACAGCGGTGGCAGAGTCGAATGGCACCCCACCGGTCAGCATTTCAAACAACAGCACACCAAGGCTGTACAGGTCACTTCGCGCATCCACGTTGGTCGCCGACTGTGCCTGCTCCGGGCTCATGTAGTAAGGCGTCCCCACTGCGGTGCCTACTTCGGTGAGTTTGCTGGTGGAGTCGAGCATTTTTACAATGCCAAAATCCACCAACACCGGCTGCCCGTCTTTGTTGAACAGAACGTTTTCCGGTTTGATGTCCCTATGGACGATATTCTGTCCATGGGCGTGCTGCAGTGCTCCAGCCAAGCTACGGGTAATGTTCAGAGCCTGGGATGGCGTCAACGGCTGCTCGTGTAGCCGGGTCTTGAGATTGCCTTTGGGCAACAGGGTCATTGCGTAAAACTGCAGATCGCCGGCGCTGCCTACGTCAAAGATCGTGATAATGCCGGGGTGGTCCAGAGCAGCAACCGCCAGCACTTCCTTGCGAAACCGCTGCACGTGTTCAGTGTCCGTGGAAAATTCTGGGGGCAGAATCTTCAGCGCGACTGATCGCTGCAGAGACGTATCGACGGCCTCATAAATCTCAGACATGCCGCCGACGCCAATCTGCTGCACAATTTCGTATTTGCCGAGCATCTGGCCCGGGTCGATCATTGCCATCCGGTATCTGTTTTCCCGTGTTGTTGGACCGTTAAGGACATGGACCAAAGTCTCAAAGCCAGAGGTTCCTGCTCAGTTTAACCTGCCTTGATAGCTTTGGATAAGCGCAAACATCATCCGACTACTCACGATCAGCAGGACAGGACGGCGAGCTGAGGTTAAGCTACTACAGGTCCGGTGCGCTAAAAGACGCCGGGCACTCATTAAAAGCGGCCGAAGGAGTTGTCATGTCGTGGTTTGATCATCAGGTGGCCAATCATCAGCAGGAGCAGAGTGAAGACGATGCCCACAAGCTGGCAAGTGCGCGAGACGATTTTCGCCGTGAATTTGAAAATCAGGTCGATCGCGTTGTCTGGCCGGCTTTTGAGAGCTTTGTGGTTGAGGCGACCGAGCACGATTTTCCCGCCACGGTTAGTCGCGAAGAGGATGCCAGCGGCCGCCTCCGCGCCGTGCGTATTTATCTGCTGGGAATTTCGGGCGCTGAAGCCACTCCGTTGGCACTGGAAACCTGCAGCTACAAAATAGTGCTTCAGATGGGGGCGCTGCGCTTGGCCCACATGATGAATTTTCAAAACCGAAGCAATCCCCGGATTAACAATCAGCATGATTTCCGTGGTCTGGACTCCTTGTCAGCAGAAAATGTGGACGCAAAGCTGCAGCAGTTTCTCAGCCTGTCTTTAGAGTACTGCAAAGGCCCCCCAGCGGCCTTGTAAACACCAAGCTACGCCGTGGCTATGGCTCGGTAGGGTTTTCTGACTCTGATGGGCTTGCAAAGTCTTGACTAAAATTCGGATCAGAGCCCGATTCAGCAGCCAGTTCAAGTTCCAGCAAACAGGTATCGGCCTCAACAAAAGCGCCAACAGAGACAGCAAGGGGTTTGACGACGCCGGACGCTGGGGCTTTTAGGCTCAACTCCATTTTCATCGCCTCCATCACGATCAGTTCTTGCCCCTCCTCTACAGACTGCCCCGCGGCAACCTTCAACGCGACGATTTTTCCAGGCATTGGGGCAATCACCGTCCCATCAACTGCCGCATCGGTGACTGTTGAGCGTTCTGCGGCTATAGGCTGAACCACAGTGATCCAGCCAGCGCTGGCAACATGCACACTAGCCGGCTCAGACAGACCGGCTTGGGAACGTGATTCAGACGCTTCATCGCGTTGGTGGTAGACCACCGCGCGGTCTCGCTGGCCATTGTGTTCGAAAGACAGCGTCATGCGGTCCTGTTGGATATTGCTCAGCTGGAATGTCGACCGCTCATCGACGATGACTTGAACCCCGTCGGAGAGCGTTCGCACCCGCGCAATGGACCTGCCGCCAGCGTGTTGTAGGTGATAGGTCCGCAGCGCCGCCTCGCCGAGCCGCCAGCCTGAATTTGCGGCCCAGGGGCTGAATCGGTCGGTGCAGGGCAGGGCAGTGGTTTTTCGTTCGCCCTGAGCTTGGTCCAGAGCCAGTGCGGCAATCGCCAAGTGCTGTTGAACCAACGGTTCGCTGGCGGGTTCTGGCAGTTCCTCATCCAGCAATGCGGTGTGCATGACGCCGTTGGCAAATGCCGGTTGTTTGATCAGCCTGGCCAGAAACGCCAGGTTGGTTTTGAGGCCAGCAATTCGGGTGTGGGCCAGCGCCTGACTCATTTGTGCTAGCGCTTCACGTCGGGTGGGAGCGTGGCAAATCAGTTTTGCCACCATAGGATCGTAGTGCACACTCACCGTATCGTCCTGCTCGACGCCGCTATCAACCCTGGCAAAGGGGGGGAATGCCAGCCATGACAGGCTGCCGCTGGAGGGCAGAAAACCCTGTTGGGGGTCTTCCGCGTAGAGTCGCGCTTCCAGCGCATGGCCAGATGCGGTGATTTCATCCTGCCCCAACGGCAACGGCAGACCGGCGGCAACGTGAAGTTGCCATTGGACGAGGTCCAGCCCGGTAACCGCTTCAGTAACCGGGTGCTCAACCTGCAGCCGGGTATTCATTTCCATGAAGAAGAACTCGCCGTCGGCGGTGGCGATAAACTCCACCGTTCCCGCGCCGCGATAGTTCACTGCTGCTGCGGCGCTCACTCCAGCGGCACACAAGGCATCACGTTGTTCGGGAGTAATGCCGGGAGCAGGGGACTCCTCTAATACTTTTTGGTAGCGACGCTGGGTCGAGCAGTCACGCTCGAACAAATGGACCACATTGCCTTGGCCGTCGCCAAAAATCTGGACTTCCAGGTGCCGCGGCGTCTCGATGTAGCGTTCAATAATCATTCGGCTGTCGCCAAATGCGCCCTCGGATTCCCGTCGGGCTGAGCTAAGTGCGTCGCTTAAGTGTTCCGGCCGTCGGACGATTCGCATGCCTTTACCGCCGCCGCCTGCAGCGGCTTTGAGCATCAGCGGATAACCCACCTTGGCGGCCTGCTCAGCCAGTACCTCGTCACTTTGATCTGCCCCGTGATAGCCCGGAACCACCGGAACCCCGGCGGCCTCCATGGTGGCTTTGGCGTCGGCTTTGGAACCCATAAGAGAAATGGTGTTGGCGGAAGGACCAACAAAGGTGCAATCGGCGCGCTCGAGGGCTGAGACGAATTCGGCGTTTTCACTGAGAAAGCCGTATCCGGGGTGAACGGCGTCGCAGCGAGTGGCGGCAACCGCGTCGAGAATTTTCGGAATATTCAGATACGACTCGGTGGGCGGCGCAGAGCCAATGTATATGGCCTGATCCGCGCTGCGGGTATGCAGCGCGGTTTTGTCCGCGTCCGAGTACACCGCCACCGTTTCAATGCCCAGGCGTCGGCAGGTGCGGATGATGCGGCAGGCAATTTCACCGCGATTGGCAATCAGCAGGCGTTTGATCACTCAGATTGGATCCAATTGGCGGGTCGTTTCTCCAGGAATGCAGCAACGCCCTCCTGCCCCTCCGGTGATACCCGCAGGCTGGCGATTAACTTGGCGGTTGCCTGATCCAGGGCTTTTTGCGAATCGGCAGTACGCCCTGCCACCGCGCCAACCAGGGATTTGGCCGCATACAGTGCCTGTGGTCCCCCTTTGAGCAGGAGCGTGAGCTGTTCCTCTATGGCGTTATCCAGTTCGTTGCTGCTGGCGGTTCCATGGACGAGGCCAAGTTGACACGCAGTTTGCGCATCAAAACTCTGGCCCGTCATAAACAGTCGTGTGGCCTGCCTGGGGCCAAGCGCGTTCACCACGTAGGGTGAAATCACGGCGGGCACCAGGCCCAAACGAGTTTCAGTGAGCCCGAAGCTTGCATCACGGTCGGCGATGGCGATGTCGCAACAGGCGATCAGGCCAATTCCACCGCCGTAGGCAGCGCCGTTTACCCTGGCTAGGGTGGGGGTTCGCGTGTGGGCCAAAGTCCTCAGCAGGTCTGCCAGCGCCATGGCGTCAGCAAAGTTGGTAGCCTCATCAGCTTGAGAAATGTGTTTTACCCATTTTAGGTCGGCACCTGCAGAGAACGACTTTCCGGCGCCAGTAAGCACTATAGCTCGCACCGAGGCGTCACTATCCAGGGCACGAATTTGTTGGTGTAAATCGCTCACTAACTCCGCGTTAAACGCGTTGTGCACCGTCGGCCGGTTCAGAGTAATTTGAGTGACGCCAGGTATGGGGCTGTCTATTCGAAGATGTGCGGGCTCTTGGGTCATGGTTACATCCGAAAAATGCCGAATCGGTCGGGTTCAATGGGCGCGTTCATCGCCGCCGACAAGGCCAGTCCCAGAACCTGACGGGTATCACGGGGATCGATGACGCCGTCATCCCACAGCCGGGCGCTGGCGTAGTAAGGATGGCCCTGGGTCTCATACTGGTTTTCGATGGTTTCGCGAAATGCGCTTTCTTCGTCAGTAGCCCATGGCTCACCGCGCTTTTCCATACCCTCTTTTTTTACGGTAGCCAGCACCGCTGCCGCCTGCTCGCCGCCCATCACCGAAATTCTGGCGTTGGGCCACGTCCACAGCATGCGGGGTTGATAGGCGCGGCCGCACATGGCGTAGTTGCCGGCGCCAAAACTGCCCCCAATCACTACGGTGAATTTGGGTACGTGGCTGCAGGCAACCGCTGTCACCATTTTGGCGCCGTCTTTGGCAATCCCGGCATTTTCGTATTTCTTACCCACCATGAACCCGGTAATGTTCTGAAGAAAAATCAACGGGACGTTGCGCTGGTTGCAAAGCTGGACGAAGTGGGCGCCTTTCTGCGCAGACTCACCAAACAAGATGCCGTTATTGGCCACAATGCCTACGGGGTAGCCCATCAGGTGCGCAAAACCACACACCAGTGTTTTGCCATACAGAGCCTTAAACTCCTGAAACTGGGAGCCGTCGACCAGTCGAGCAATGACCTGGCGCACGTCGTAGGGATAGCGCGTGTCTTTAGGGATGACGCCAAAAAGCTCGCTTGCCGGATACTCAGGCTCGCGGGGCTCTTGAACCTGTAGGGGCACCGTTTTTTTGCGATTCAGTGAGGCCACGATGTCGCGTGCTGTGGCCAGGGCCTGAGTGTCGTCCTCGGCGTAGTGATCGGTCACTCCAGACTGGCTGCAGTGAACCCGGGCGCCACCAAGAGATTCAGCATCAACCACTTCGCCAGTGGCCGCCTTCACCAGCGGAGGGCCGCCAAGAAAAATGGTGCCTTGGTCCGCCACAATGATGGATTCGTCACACATGGCGGGCACGTAAGCGCCACCAGCAGTGCACGACCCCATAACCACGGCAATCTGGGGAATGTTCAGGGCAGACAAGCGGGCCTGGTTGTAGAAAATCCGGCCAAAATGATCACGGTCGGGAAACACCTGATCCTGCAGCGGCAGGTACGCGCCGCCGGAGTCCACCAGGTAGACGCAGGGAAGATGGTTTTCCAGGGCGATTTCCTGGGCGCGCAAGTGCTTGCGCACCGTCAGCGGGTAGTAGGTGCCGCCTTTGACGGTGGCATCGTTTGCCACCACCATCACTTCCAGTCCCTGAACTCGGCCAATGCCGGCAATCACACCCGCGCAGGGGGCCGCGTTGTCATAGACGCCATGGGCGGCCAGGGGCGCAATCTCCAAAAACGGGCTACCGTTATCCAGCAGCTTGTTAATCCGGTCCCGAGGCAGCATCTTGTCCCGAGCAAGGTGCTTTTTGCGGGCCTTTTCACCGCCGCCAGCGGCGCTGATCGCGATCTGCTGATACAAATCATCCACCAGCGCCTGCATATGCTCGGCGTTGCTTTGATACTCCTCACTGGAAGGGTCAAGACTGTTGTTGATTACTGCCACTGTTGGGCTTACCGGATTTCCAGCGCCACGGCGGTTGCCTCACCGCCACCCAGACACAGGGAAGCGATGCCGCGCTTCAAACCTCGGCGACGCAGAGCGTGCATCAGCGTGATGACAATCCGGCTGCCGGTGGCACCGATGGGGTGACCCAGGGCACAGGCACCGCCGTTCACATTGACCTTGGCCGGATCCAGATTAAGATCTTTCATGGCGGCCATGGTTACGGCGGCAAACGCCTCATTGATTTCCCAAAGGTCGACGTCTCCAGCCTGCCAGCCAAGCTGGCTCAGTAGTTTCTGGCATGCTTGGGCCGGCGCAGTGGTAAACCACTCTGGCTCATGGGCGTGAGTGGCATGGCCGACCAGGGTCGCCAGCGGTGTCAGTCCACGCTTATCTGCTTCGCTGCGAGTCATGAGCAGGGTAGCCGCTGCGCCGTCTGAAATTTTCGACGACGTAGCCGCCGTGACGGTGCCATCTTTGGCAAATGCGGGGCGCAGCTTGGGAATCTTGTCCAAGCGGCAGTTGGGCGGCTCTTCGTCGCTGACGATGACCTGTTCACCGGTGCGGGTCTTCACCGTAACTGGCGCAATTTCTTCATCAAAAGCGCCGCTTTGGGCAGCATCAAGGGCTCGGCCTACCGATGCGACAGCAAAGGCATCCTGATCTTCTCGGGTCAGCTCGTAACGCGCGGCGGTTGCCTCGCCAAATACGCCCATCATGTTGCCGTCAAAGGGGCTCTGAAGGCCGTCAAAAAACATGTGGTCTAAGGTCTGGCCATGCCCCATGCGCAGTCCTTTGCGTGCCTTGGGCAGCAGGTAGGGCGCGTTGGTCATTGATTCCATACCGCCAGCCAAAATCACTGAGGCGGAGCCGCTCACCAGCATATCGTGGCCGAGCATTAAGGTTTTCATCGCAGAACCACACACCTTATTGATGCCGACACAGCCCACGGAATTGGGCAATCCAGCCCCCAGCGCTGCCTGTCGGGCCGGTGCCTGGCCCAGCCCGGCCGCCAACACGTTGCCCATCAGCACTTCGCTGACGTCTTCCGCCGGGATGCCTGTTTGGTCGATTACCGCTCGAATAGCCGCGCTGGCCAGTTCCGGGGCACTCACTTCGCTAAACTGTCCCTGAAACGAACCTATCGCAGTTCGTTTTCCAGAAACTATCACAACTTCAGTCACTTGAGTTCCTTTTTTAATGTAATTTCTTTTGCGTGTTAACTCTGTCCGCTGCCCACGAGCTCGCGCCCGATGAGCATACGACGAATTTCATTGGTGCCGGCGCCAATATCGTAGAGCTTGGCGTCCCTGAGTAACCGGCCGCAGGGGTATTCGTTAATGTATCCGTTGCCGCCCAGAGCCTGGATGGCCTCCAGGCTGACTTTTACCGCGTTTTCTGATGCCAGCAGCAGGCAGGATGCTGGGTCGATACGCGAGGTGATGCCGCGATCATAGTCTTCGGCTACGCGATAGCTGAAGGCGCGGGATGATTGCAATGCGGTGTACATGTCTGCAATTTTCCCCTGCATGATCCCAAAGCTACCAATGGGGCGACCGAACTGTTCGCGTTCGCCGACGTAAGGCAGGGCTGCGTCTAGCGCCGCCTGCATAATGCCGATCGGGCCGCCAGAAAGGACCAGTCGCTCAGTGTTCAGGCCGCTCATGAGGATTTTTACGCCTTGGTCTACCTCTCCCAGGCGCTGGCTATCGGGGATTTCGCATTGGTTAAAAACCAGTTCGCAGGTGTTAGAACCACGCATGCCCAATTTGTCGAGCTTTTGCGCGGTGCTGAACCCAGGCTGATTGCGTTCAACAATGAACGCTGTCATGCAGCGTGAACCCGCGTTCTCATCCGTGTTGGTTCTCATGTAAACCACCAACACATCGGCATCCGGGCCGTTGGTAATCCACATTTTTGAGCCGTTGGCGATCCAGTGGTCGCCATGTCGCACGGCCTGGCACCGCATGCTGCCCACCACGTCTGAACCGGCACCGGGTTCACTCATTGCCAGCGCCCCCACGTGTTCACCGCTGGCAAGGCGGGGCAGGTATTGAGCTCGCTGCGCCTCGGTGGCATGCCTGTAGAGGTTCATTACGCACAGATTGGAGTGTGCGCCGTAAGAAAGGCCAACAGACGCGCTGGCCCTGGATATTTCTTCCATTGCCACCAGGTGGGCGAGAAACCCCAGCCCACTGCCGCCGTATTGCTCGTCAACGGTAGGCGCCAATAGGCCCAGTTCGCCGAGTTGAGGCCAGAGATCCCGAGGGAAATCGTTGCTGCGGTCAATGTCGTCTGCCCGTGGCGCTATGGCCTCGAGAGAGAAACGGCGCACCGATTCGCGCAGCATTTCCAGTTCTTCGTTCAATTCAAACATTGGCCAGGCCCATAAAAAGTGACGGGGGAATTGGGCGTAGTCTGTCGCCCCAGCCTGTTGTCAGCATGGTGACAACCGACCCCTGTGAAACGCCAACGGTTCGCGTGATTGGCCACGATGTATGCGGCTGACCGTGCCGACAATGATGGTGTGATCGCCGCCGGGGAATCGGTGAGATACATGGCACTCCAATCCCACCAGGCAATCGTTCAGTAGCGGCATGCCGTTACTACCCGGCTGCCAGGGCGTCGGCGAGAATTTGTCAGCGCCACGAGTGGCAAACAATGCGGCCAAATCTTGCTGTCCAGCATGCAAAATGTGCAGTGTAAAGGCGTCATTGTCCATAAAAGACTGATACGACTCGGCGTCTTGGCCCACATTCCAAAGCACCATCGGTGGTTCCAGAGATACGCTGGAAAAACTGTTGACAGTCATGCCCTTGGGTTCGTCACCGCCAAGGGTGGTGACCACCGTGACACCGGTAATGAATTCACCTACCGCCTGGCGAAACTCACCGGACGTAAAGTCGTGACGGGGCACAGTGGCTTCAGCCGTAGAGCTTGCCTGATGGGTAGGAACGGGGCCCTTCGGAGGGTCTTCCATTGACGTGTCCGGGACAAATGTAATCGCCTATTCTAACAGCCTGATGAAAAAGTCTCAGGCTGAAAACAGGGGAAATGCAAATGTGCGAGCAACTAACGTCAAAACTCACCCAAAGTGAGGCTGGCGAAGGAAAATCTCGGATGAGTCTGGCTATTTGGCCCTAGGGCTTTCTAGTGCCAATGCCCTCCAAGGGAGGTCAGTTCGGCGGTTTTCATGGCTAGTACGCTTTCGAGCACAAATTGCGCATGTTTGAACTCTTTGCTCTCGCCGGCTCGAGAAAGTGGTAATTTTCGGTACAGATTACGAATATCGCTGATCAATTCTTCTTTTCGATGTTCCATTGCTGTGCTCTCCCTGACAACGTCACCAGATTAGACGACCTTGCGCAGCAGCTTTATAGGGAATTTCCTACATATCTGTAGGAAGTTGGCCAAAAAAAACCGGCCCTGGGACGTGGGCCGGTTCAGGCGTTCCGCAGGGGACGGAACTCGTGTGTTGTCCCACCGGCCCTGTATTCCGGGGCAAGTGCCTCGTTACCGGTGTGATGGACGACAAACATTAACGTGGTGTCAGGCATTGGGACGTTGCCAATGACATCACCTAGCCAGCGTAGATTAGCCTCATTGCTATTCCATGTGCCTAAGGTCGTATGCCGTCTGTCATAGTGTATTGCAGGGCTTAGTTCTCAGGACCCAAATTGACGATCAATACCACTCGATTGTCTGCGCTGTTGGGTTGGTCAGGGTTGAGCAGGGAGCTTTCTCCTCTGGCCACCGTTTCCAGGCGCCCCTGATCCATTTCGAACAAGTTCACCAGGTAATTGCGAACACCTTCAGCGCGACGTCGCGAAAGGTCCAGGTTGTAGGCCTCGTCGCCGATCGCATCGGTGTGGCCTTCGACGCGAAAATTAAATTCGGCCAAAGATTCGGAGGTAAGAGCAGAGCCCAGTCGATTGAGGGTCGTTTGAGCTGAATCGGTCAGCTCATAGGAATTGAGTTCAAACCGAATTCGCAGCGGAATGGCGCGCAATTTCATTTCCGGCGCTTCACCATCCATGCTTCGGCTCAGTAGCGGTGGCCTGGGCGTCAGGGCTTCAATAATGTCTTGTTCGGTTGGGTCTGAGTTGGACAACTCGGTAACTTCATACTCCGAGTTCTGAGCCCATGCGGCACCGGATACCAACGCCAGTAGCAATGCTGCTATCAGTTGAAAATGCTTTCTCATATCCCTTTTACTCCTTCATTTCGGGTCGTCGGACAGCCACACAACATGGCTGCCACATTACGATTCTGTCAGTGCGCGGTCCAAGCTTGCCTGTTTGAGCATAGCGGACCACAGTTGTCTTGCCTCTGGGGTATCGCTGGTGCGGAGCGCATGCAGCGCGTCGTACCAGGCCCCTTGTGCGGCAAAGCGTCTGGCGATTGCCGTCGCGCCACCCTTCGCCGAGGGCGCTTGGAGTGGCGTGAACGTCAATAGTGTGCTGGCGAAAACATCATTGGAGCGGATGTCGGCGTCTGCTACCGCGGCTACGGAAAATTGGTAAACCGTGCCCGGCGTGAGTGGGGTGTCTGGTGGCACCGTAAAGCTGTGTACCCCAGCGTTTAGCGGGTCAGACAGCACCTGCTCCGCCAGCGCGGTTTCGCCGCCTTCTTCAATGAGTACCAGTTCCACCGGCAAGCCAGTGGACTGGGAAACGTGCCAGTAAATGGTCGGCGAAGCGTTCGCTGTTGCCGCCAGCGTTGGCGGCGCCAGAATGGTGAGTGCCAGCGTGTTTTCGGCGCCCCGAATACTGCCGCCGACGGTGGCCGCTGGTGCGCTGGGATTGTGAGGTCGATAAGAAATACCGTCCCCATCAGCACCTTGCGCCCAAACGCCGGCGGCCGATAGCCCCAAAAAAGCCGCAAGAACCATTGCTGCCGGCTTAAACGCGCGGCGTGTGTGTTGGGGTGTGTTCACAACCAGTTTCCTATCAGCAGGAAGGGGGCCCAGTAGCCAGGATGTTGGTAACGCCGGTCGGCTATCAACGATCGCTGGGCCAACGCCAAGGCGCTGGCTTTGGACTCCTGGCCGTTACCCAGATGTCCGTAAAAGCGGGTGATGAGCTCAGAGGTGGCCCGGTCGTTGATATACCAAAGGGTTCCCAGTGCGCTGCGTGCGCCAGCGCGTATAGCAAGACCTGCCAGACCCAGAGCGGCCCGGTCGTCGCCGGCCGCAGTGCGACAGGCCGACAAGGTCAACAGTTCTACCGGATCGTCGCTGTAGCGGCGAAGCTGCATGAAATCATCCAGTTGATTCATGTTCAGCCGGTCGTCGTAGGTCAAAAGAAACGATTCGCTGACGTCGGCCTGAAATTCGCCGTGGGAGGCGAAGTGGACAATATTGTATGGTCGCTGAGTCATCTCTTGCTCAACGTTGTCCGCCACAAATTCGGCGTTTTTCAGCAGCGTGACCTGATCAGGGAACAGCTCGCCCAGGGATGCCAGTTCGGCTTCCACCGAAGGCAACGCAGGAAAACCCTGCACTGAGTCTGTAAGCCCGTTCAGCAGAAACTGCGGCTGCTGGCGCGCAATGGGTTTGGGGTCGGTCAAACTTAATCCGGGGGTGGTGGCCACAGCAAAACGCTCTACCAGAAACTGCTTGCCATCGTAGAAGGCCGCCAGGGGCACATTACGCAAGCTGCCATCGGGTACAAACACCAGGGTGTCAATATCTGAGGCTTTTAACAGCGGTTCGGCATCTTTTACCAGCCACGTATACAGCCGCCTGGCCTGAGCCCGGTATTGGTGGGAGCTGCGTCGTTCCAATGAACGCCTGAACTGCTGGGCGATTCGGCCAATCTGGTCCGAACTGGCCTCAACCGGGAATTGATGGATGGTGCCGGCAATACTCACCAGCATGACGCTTCGGTCAGCCAATAGAACTGGATATAGCACGGCGGTTGCCGGGTCCAGATTGTCAAGATCGGTATTGTCGACATCCAGGTCGACCACGCAATCATCCAGGAAATAGTCCTGCATCTCGGCGCTCTTGAACGCCTCAATGACCTGTCGCGCGCGCCTTCGAAGTTGCTGGGCCTGATCCGGCGCGGCACTGGCCGCCTGGGTCAACAAAATATCGGCATGGTCCTGAAACAGAGGCCCCACCCGTTGACGAAAGGGCTCCCGGCGCCCGCGAATCCCGGTTAGCAAGCCAGACCTTACTTCGCTTAGGTCTGTCAGGGAGCGTTCCATGGCTTCCTGGGCCTGGGGTAGATCACCACTGGCTCGCAAAGCGCGTCCACTGAGCCACTGCCAGCGGTAGGTAAGGTCAGTCGCGCCGATGCCCTGGGCGGCAAAGGTGGCGACGCGGGCCATTTCCAGGGCATCGCCAGGCCTGCGAGCCCGCAAATAGAACTCCCCTAACAACCCTGAGGCTTGAGAAATAAGACGCGGTTGATCGGTATTGCGAACCAGCTCAAGAGCGCTGGCCGCTGTGCGTGAACCGAGATTGAGGTCCCAGTTCATCAATTTCATGGCCTCATCTGAACGCAAAATGGCGTCCGCAACAGAAATTTCCAGCCGGGATCGGGTTTGTGGGCTGGCAACCAGCAATGTGGCCTCCAGCGCTTTTTCCAGGGCGTCTCGAAAACCCGGTCGATTGAGTTGGGCCAAGGAGTTTTCTGCTTTCCCAAGCCAGGCTCTGGCAGCATCATCATTGGCGACGGTTTCCTTGGCGCTGGCGAGCACCCGGTCAAAGTCGTCATTGGCCTCGTTAAATCGAGCCTGGTAGGTTGCCAGCCGGCCTAGCGCAAGATTGGCTTGGCGAGCTGAAGCCGGGGCATCGGAAGACAATGTAAGCGCCTGCTGCAAATGATCTCGCGCGCCGCTCAGGTCGCCCAGCATCATGGCGCTGGCACCTTGGCCCAGCAGGCAGTCGATAGCCTGTTGGCGTTGGCCGGTGGCATTTGCGTCACTGACGCAGGCGGAAAACGCCGTTCTGGCGGGAGCAAACTGGCCACTGCTCAGCAGTTGGTTGCCTGCAGCGGGGTCGGCGCTGCTGACGGTGGCGGCCAGCCCCAGCGTCATACTCAAAGCAAGACCCACAGGACCCGCGAATCGGGCACAGAGTCGGGACCGCGAAAGCGTCTCCTCAGCGCCGACTATGAATTTTTGAATTCTCAAAAGGTTTTGTCCCCGTTGCAACCCCTACATCATACTAGTTCGCTCAGCCCGCCGGTGCCAGATACTTGTGCTAATCTCAGGCAGATTAGGGCATTTTCCTACAAGCACCCGCAACAAATTCCTCGGGCGCTTAGGGCAACTGTCTACGATGCTAGTGATGTGGGGTTGGGCGCATGGGCCCATGGGTGAATGCTGACCGCTCTCGATTTCCGAGGCGAGTTGCGTGAAAGACGTCAACGGGGAAACGATTTATGAAGCAGGAGCAACCATTGCTGAGCATAGGGCGGCGTGCAGCGCTGGCTCTCGGCGTTGCAGCAGCCCTGATTTCCGGGGCTTCGGCACAGGTGGTTTTTGACGGTTCAATTGGCACGGCAGGCGCATTGACGGGGCCGAACTACTTGATCGATCAGGCCAGAGGGCAGCTCTCTGGCAACAATCTGTTTCACAGCTTTTCCGACTTCAGTTTGGGAAGCGGCCAATCGGCAACGTTTTCGTCAACCTCTATCTTGGAAAACATCATCGCCCGCGTAACCGGTGGTTCGATTTCTTCAATCAACGGCACCCTTGCCACAGCGACGCCAGGACCGGTCAATTTCTGGTTGATTAACCCCGCAGGTGTGGTGTTCGGGGCTGATGCCTCTTTAGATTTGCAGGGGTCGTTGTATCTCAGCACCGCAGATTATCTGCGGTTTGAAGACGGCTCGACGTTTTCTGCCAGCGGCGGAGGAGGTTCAACGCTGTCAGCAGCGCCGGTTTCCAGCTTTGGTTTTGTGGATGCCCCAGCGCCTGTTGTCTTGACCGAAGCTGTGCTGGCGGTACCGGAAGGTAGCACCTTTGCTGTAGTGGGCGGTGACATTATTCTCGACGATGCGCGGCTGCAGGCTCCGGCGGGCCATGCCCAGCTGATCTCAGTGGCTTCCGGCGGTGAAGCGTCCCTTGACCCCGAGGGTATCTCCGTTGGAGGGTTTGGGGCGCTGGGCGACATTGATATCAATCGGGATACGGGTCGGCTGCCCATTACCGGAAATCTGGACGTCAGTGGCGGGCTGTTTACCGGGACCCGCGCGGGCAACATTACGGTTCGCGGCGGCAGTCTGGACAGCAACAGTGGGTTTTTTAACTCTGTGTCCTTCAGTGACTTCAACTCGGGTCGCACGGTGATTGAGGTCAGCGGCAGCGCAAACCTCCGTGGCAATACGCAAATTTTGTCTTCGACATTTTTTGGCGCGGGCAACGCGGGTGACGTGATCATTCGAGCCGGTGAACTACGAGTGGTGGATAACGCCAGCATCAGTACGGAATCTCAGGGAGCGGGCGATGCCGGCGACGTGACGCTGCAGGCGAATACCATTTTTATGGATGATCGAGGCAAAGTGTTTTCCAACACCTTTGATTCCGGTCGCGGTGGCAACATCGAGGTAACGGCCAGCGGGGCAGTCGTGCTGGACGGCCAAGCATCCGTCAGATCGGTGGCCCTGGGTTCAGGCGATGCCGGAGACATTACCTTCAGTTCCAGCAGCCTAACGTTACTGGACGAGGGCACCATTGACGCGTCTACATTCGGCGGCAGTTCGGGTAACGGGGGTTCTATCGCCATTACCACCGGGGATCTCATTGCGCGAGACTTCGGAGTGCTGATCAGCACCCAGACCGGAGGCACCGGCGCAGGTGGCGCCATTGCCATCAATGCCGATTCGGTGTCAGTACAAAACCAGGCGGAAATATCGGCCGAAAGCACCTCTAGCGGTGCCGCTGGCAGTATCGACATAAACACCGATCGATTTTTCGCCAGCAGCGGCGCGCTCATTAACAGCGCAACCTCGGGCGCGGGTCGTGGTGGTTCGGTTCGCATCGACACCGACACCTTTGGCGCTAGCGGATCAGGCACGTTAATTACTGCGGCCACCTCTGGCAGCGGTGCCGGCGGTGACGTCACTGTGAATGCCGACAGCGTATCTATCGACGGTGGCGCCAGCGTCACCGCGCAGGCCAGTGCGGGAGGTAGCGGCGGCGATGTATCGCTGCGCGCCGAGCAAAGCTTGACGGTGAACGACGCGGTTGTTTCGGCGTCAGCGCGAAACTCCCGCGGTGGCAATGTGACGCTGAGCGCGGGTCAAAGTGTGTCTCTAGATAGCGCAAGGATCACGGCGGCAGTAGGGTCGGGGCCGGCTGGCGGCACAGTCTCCATCAACGCGTTGCAGGTTGACATCAATAACACCAACGTCAGCGCGACAACTGGCGGCAATGGCGCCGGCGGTGACGTGCAGGTGGATGCACAGGTGCTGGCCGTGGCCAACAACTCCACCGTCAGTGCCCGCAGCCGGGGTAACGGCAGTGCTGGACAGGTGGCGATGACGGGAAGTGCGACGCTGAGTGTGTCCGACAGTGAAATTTCCTCTTCGGCAGTCCGTGGCAATGGCGGCGATGTGGCTCTAAGCGGCGCACAAATTGCGTTGGATGGCGCTTTGATCAGTGCATCTGTGGATGGCGGTGCAGGCAATGGTGGTGCGGTCAGCGTAATTGCCAGCAACGCCATCAGCATCGTCAACAGCAATCTTACGGCGGCCACCGGCGGCACCGGGGATGCGGGGACCGTCACCATACAGGTTACCGGCGGCGGCAACGAAAACACCAATGGTCAGTCCATTCAGGGTCAGTCAGGCCTGATAACCATTGATCAGTCGTTAATCTCCAGCATTGCCTTTGGTGATGGCAACGCCGGCGGCGTGAGCATTGAAGCAGGTCAACTTTCCCTCAATAACAGTGAAGCCTCAGCAACGGCCTTGGGGATGGGGGATGCAGGGTCTGTGTCTCTGGTGTCAGGCAGCACTATTGAGGCGGCCAACAGTCGCGTTACGACCGAGGCCAATTTAGGTCAGGGCGGCGACATTATCCTGAGTGCGCCGCAATCCATCACATTGGATGACAGCGTGGTCTCTGCAACGGTTAATGCTGGCCAAGGTGACGGCGGTGATCTGACGCTTACTACCGGCAAGCTTGCTGTCAGTGGCGGCTCAATTGAATCAGCCACTCTGGGTTCAGGCCAGGGCGGCACTATCAACCTGGACACTGACGACCTGATGTTGATGGCCGGCGCCAGCGTTGACAGCAGCACCAGCGGTGGTGGCCAGGGTGGAACGATTAACGTGGCAACCCGCAATGACCTGGTGATTGCCGGTGAGGGCGCCGGATTCAGCACCAACGCCGTTGGTTCCGGCCAAGGCGGTGACATTATCGTCAGCGCGGCTAATCTGACGTTGGCCGATGGGGCAGAACTCACCGCAACAGGCACCGGCAGCGCCAACGCGGGTTCGGTGGCGGTGGTGGCCAGTGGCGATCTGATTATCGATAACGCCAGCATGAGTTCCTCGGCCGAGGCAGGCCAGGGCGGCTCGGTGTCCGCTCTGTCCGGGGCTAACCTGTCGCTGACTAACGCCAATCTGAGCGCCGCCACCGATTCTGGCGATGGCGGTTCTGTGAGCGTGTCCAGCGGCGCGAACCTGGATATTGCCAATTCAAATCTGGCAGCGTCCTCGGTCACTGGCTCAGGTGGTTCTGTTCAGCTCAATGCGTCGAGCAACATTGCACTGAGCGATACCAATCTTAGCGCCACAGTGGGCGGTGCTGGCCGCGGTGGTGACGTCAGCGTGAACGCCGCCGGCACGGCGATGCTTGAACGAGTGAACGCAACGGCCCAGTCGGTGGATGGCAGCGGTGGGTCAATTTTGGTCATTGGGCAACAGGTTGATTTACGTAATTCGCTGGTCAGCGCCGCGTCCAGTGGCGTCGGGGATGCGGGTGATGTTGATATTCAATCAGCCAGCAGTCTCATCATTGACAGCAGCGAGGTGTCATCCCAGGGGTTCGCCGGCCGAGGCGGGTCTGTTCAGCTGTCGGCTCCTGATGCCATGACATTGAACAACGCCACGGTGAGCGCAGCTGTACTGGCGGGCGCTCAATCGGGTGGCGACATCCAAATTTCCACTGGAGAGTTGGACATCACCGGCAGCTCGGTGACGGCCGCCACCGGCGGCGCGGGTGAAGGGGGCAACATTGCCATTGAAGCCACCACCTTGCGCGTAAATTCTGGTGCCTCAATTACCGCTCAGGCTACGGCCGATGGCAATGCAGGCAATGTGCAGCTCAACTCTGCAACGACGATAGACATTGATAACGCATCCATTTCCAGCGCGGCAGTGACTGGCAACGGAGGTTCGGTGACTGTGGCGGCGACAGGTGATGTGACGTTGACCAGTGGACAACTAAGCGCCACTGTCAGCGGTGGACAAGGTCAGGGCGGCGACGTCAACGTGACGGGCAACAATATCAATCTTGCCGGCAGCACAGTGCAAGCCGCCACCGGCGGCGCTGGTGCCGGCGGTTCGGTTGCTCTTAATGCGGGTGGCAACTTAACCCTGGCCAGCGCGTCGGTGATTGATGCGACAACCCGTGGCAGCGGGCGCGGCGGGGACATTACCCTTAGCGGTGCCCAGGTGGATATTAGTGAAAACAGCACCGTGTCGGCGGCAGGTACCGGCGCCGGTGATGCAGGCAGCGTGACGGTAGAGTCCATGGGTGACCTGTTGGTGGATCAGGCGCAAATTTCCAGCACGGCTAATCGCGGCGCGGGCGGCAGCGTATCGCTGCAGGCCCAGGGCACATTGACCTTGACCAACGCCAATATCTCAGCCCAAGTATTTGCCGGCGCACG
>JBGCET010000090.1:0-39265 GCA_045106555.1 Lysobacterales bacterium
TAACCCGGCTTTTCACCGCAACACTACCGGCCCGGAAATCCTCAGCGATTTTGCCGGCCGCCGGCTGGACTACTGGGTCAGCGGCTGGGGCACTGGCGGCACCATGACGGGCGCCGGGGAAGTCATCAAACTGGCTCGACCAGAGGTAAAAATAGTTGCCACTGAGCCTGCCGGGGCCTCCATGCTGGCCGGCGCCGAATGGGCGCCCCACAAAATTCAGGGCTGGACCCCAGATTTCATTCCTGGAGTGCTCAACCGAGACATATTTGACGAGCTGGTGCCGGTCAACGATGACGAATCTATCGCCGCCGCCCGCCATCTTGGGACCCAAGAAGGCATTTTTGTCGGTATTTCCGCCGGCGCCACTCTGGCTGCGGGTTTGCAGGTGGCCCAAAAGGCTGAGCCTGGAAGCGCCATTTTGGTGATGCTGCCCGATACCGGCGAGCGCTATATGAGTACGCCGCTGTTTGAAGGGATCTCAGAAGAATCTGACGACGAGTGGTTGGCCCAGCAATAGAGGTAAGATTGAGCCAGTGCCATGACTGAAACGCTCAATAACACCACCCAGCTTCTGAAACGTTTCCGCAACGGGGACACTGAAGCCCGTGATCGCCTGGTGGCGCGATATCTTCCTTTGATGCGCCAATGGGCCCACGGGCGCTTACCCAGTTATGTTCGCGACATGGCGGAAACCGACGATCTTGTGCAGGTTACCTTCATGCGTGCGTTAAACAGACTGGACAGGTTCAAAACAGAGAAGCCCGGTGCTTTTCTGGCCTATCTTCGAACCATCTTAATCAACGTGTTGCGAGATGAGATCCGCCGTCTGAAACGCAGTCCGCAGCGGCTGCCAATCAGCGAAGAACGCCTCGCCAGCGAGGCAAGCGTTGTAGAGAACATGGTAGGTAGCGAAATTATGGAAGCTTATGAGCAAGCGCTCGAGCCCATGGATGAGGACAAACGAATGGCGGTAATCATGAGGCTGGAATTCGGTATGACCTACGAAGAAATTTCCCAGGAATTGGAACGTCCGTCGGCGAACGCCACCCGCATGATGATTGTGCGGGCCTTGGCTGAGCTGGCAGACGCCATGCCCAACCTAACGCCGGCCGCCGCAACGTAGGTCGCTTCGTGTCAGATAGCACGCTGACGCCGGAACAGGAGCAACTGGCAGCCCGAATCGCTGACCAGGCCAAGGCCAGTGGTTCGTCCAACGATGGCGTGGGCAAAAATGATGATGACACCATGTCGATCAATTTGGCCCACCTTGGCCGTATTGCTAGCGCGTACCGAGCGGCACAAACCCTTCCTGAAAGCCCAGTTTCCTGTTTGTTTGAATGGCGGCATCTGAAAGTAGAGCGAGAGTTGGACCACGGCGGATTTGGCACGGTCTACGAAGCCTGGGATCCGGTGTTGAAGCGGCGCGTTGCGCTCAAACTCATTCAGGAAGATCGAATTACCGAACAGCGCGACCGAAGCATGATCGTGGAGGCGCAGCGGATGGCCAGCGTGCGCCATGCCAACGTGCTGGCGGTGCACGGTGCTGATGTTGCCGATGGGCGAACCGGCATTTGGTCGGATTTGCTGGAGGGCATGAACCTTCAGCAAACCGTCAAAGAAGGACGGCCCTTGTCGACCCAGCAGGTGACCGCAATGGCAGTATCGCTCGCCGATGCGCTAGGGCTGATCCATCGCAGCGGCATCGTCCATGGCGACATTAAGCCAGCCAACATCATGATTCAGCCAGACGGAATGCCCATTTTGATGGACTTTGGTTCATCGCCGGGGTCTAGCTTTGGTCAATCCAGTTATGGCTCACCGTTAGTCATGGCACCGGAACAATTTACTGGGCAACCGGCGACTCGAGCCTGCGACATTTACGGATTGGGCGCGACGCTTTATTTTGCCCTAAAGGGCCGGTTTCCTGTCGAAGCGAACAGTCTAGAAGCGCTAGAGAAAAAGCATCGAAACGCCGCGAGCATCGACTTTTCCGGCCTCACCGCTCGTTGGCGCCGTGTGCTACGCAGCATGCTCAAGCGCGACCCGGAGTTAAGGCCAACGGTGTCTGATACTGAGAAATCTTTTGCCGCAATCGCTGAGGCCAAACCGCGACTGATTCGCCGTGTCGCTGTGGGATTGGTTATGGGGTCTTTGGTAATGGGCGCGCTGGCCGCGGTGATGGCTTATCAATCTGAGGAGGAAAGTCGTAAAAACACCGAGCAAATGAAACGGCTAGTGATTGATTCACTGGAGGCTTCTTTGCCCAATGAGCAATCCGGTCAACCGTCGCTGGAATCGGTTTATCAACGAATGTCCGAACTGGCGGATGAACGGTTAGCAAACAACCCCCTGGGCCTAGTCGAAATAAAGCGAGTGGCGGCTATGGGCTTTGGCCAACTTGGCCTTGTGGATCGAGCCCTAGCGGTGGCAACCGAAAGTCATGATCTGCTACTGACTTTGCCTGATGTTGGCCCGGTCATTCTTAGTAGCAGCTGGCTGACTCAATCTAGCTTGTTGAAGGACAACGGCGAACTGGCGGGCGCCGCGGCGGCGGCGAATGAGGCCATAAAAATTCTAGAAGATGCTCCAGTCAATGATGAAACCACTGAAAACCGACTGATTGTTTATAACCGTTTGGCAGCAATCCAAGGCCGGCGAGGGGACCACCACGCGAGCATCATCGCCTATCAAAAATCTCTGGAATTGCGTCGCCGCGCCTACGGTGAAAATGACGCCAGGCTGGCTGTTTCCTATCACAACATTGCCTCAAGTCAGGCGGCAGTTGGGCAATACGCTAACGCGATAGAAAATGAACAAGCCTCAGCCCGCGTTTTGGAGCAGGTTGGCGACGGCAATTCGGTGCGTATGGGCTACGTACTTCAAGGTCTGGCCCATACGCTGGCACATTCAGGGCGGTATGAGGAGTCATTGCCGGTATTTGATCGGGCCAGGGCGTTGTTATTGGTGAGTCTGCCCGAAGATCATCCCCGACTGCATTCGCTCAAGATGGCGCGCTGGGTGGCGGAATATCACGTGGGTAACACCGACGGGGTAGTGCAGCGGGTGACCCAAATGGCCCAATCACCTGACACCGTCAGGCAAAATCAATTTCGAGCCAATCGCATTCTCGGCGATCTGGCGTTACATGAAGGTCGCTGGCAGGCAGCCATTGATGCTTATGGGGTTGTGGTGCTGGAAGAAAATGCCCGGATGACCAATGAACGACCCTATTTCCATGCAGCGATCGCCTTCAGTCGTTTTCAACTTGACCCATCTCTACCCTCGCCGTTGGTTGAAATTCAAAGCGTGTTGAATCGGTGGCGAGAGGACCGTCTAACCGGGTTTGCGTATTTCCAGATTCTATTGAGTTGGGAGCGTGATCTGCTGAGGTAATGTCATGCACTGGTGCGAGATTGGGCGCCGTAAGTATGGGACAACCTGGGGGTGTGGCGGCGCCATCCGTGATTACTCAAACCCGTCAGAGAAGATCAACTCCGCACTGTTGGTAACGGTGAATGAAACGGTCACCGTAGCCAGCGCGTCGCCTGCTGCATTGGCCTGACCAAATGCCGATACCTGCAACAAGTAGTTGCCTGGATTCAGCGTCTCGCCCGCAAAATTCCCGTTCGTATCGCCAAACAAACTATAGGGCGCAACGTTTTCTACCCGGGTCGTGGCCACCGGCCCTGTCAGCGTGAACTCAATGCTTGCGGTGCCGGCTGGCACGTTATCGGTTCGAACCGAAAATTCGCTGAAGCCCAGGCTCGACAGAAGCAGTGTTTGATTATTTTCCAGCAATCCCGCATCTGAGTCGTCACCCGCGTTCACCAGCTGCACAGTGATAGTGCTCTGTCCAACGCTGATCGTCACTGAGGTGGTGGGCGAGTTAAGTGTCGAATCAGTTGCTTGATAGGTAAAGGTATCGGACCCGGTAAACCCACCATTTGGGGTGTAGCTGAAGCCTCCGTCAGCGGCCAGAGTCACGCTGCCGGAGTTTGCCTGGTCGATGAGTACAGCGGTGATGGGGTCGCCGTCCAGGTCGCTGTCATTGTCCAGCACCCCGGGTGCCGCCACGGTTAATGTCTCGTCCTCGCCCGTGCTGTAGCTGTCGGCACTGGATAGCGGCGGACGGTTTTCTATGGTGCCCGAGGGCGCCAGATGCAGCGCAACCTCGGCGCCAAAGCTGCCGGGCACGGCAAACGGCGCGTCGCTGGCGTTGCGGGTTTCCATACTGGATTGGCCGCTGGCCGGATCAAACCAGGTCAGGGTGTACTGACCCGGAGCCAGCCCTTCAACGCCCAAAGTAGCGGGTGAATCCAAATCGTACAGAATGTAATTCTGGGTGCTGGTGTTAGCCAGCGCCCAGAGTGTATCGCCAGCGGCGAGATTATCCCTGGGGGTAAGGGTATTGAAGGCGGCACTTTCCATAAATTCACGCAGCCGACGAAGGTCGCCCAGCATGTTGGTGGTGGGGTCGTGGGGATCGTTGGCAGAAGTTGGGTCGCCGCTGGCATTGCGGCTGCACAGGCGGCCGGCGTGGGCACATTCATAGGCGTTGTACAGCAGCACATAACCGCCGCCCATGGCGCTGCCCCAGTTGGATTGGCGGATGTTGGTGCGGTCACCATCGTGGAGCAGGTTCAAATGCCAGGGGTGGCACTCAGACATCACGTAAACCCAGCTGCCCTGTTCAGCCTGGCTGTGCACACCCGCGGGACTGCGTAGCGCCGAGTTGCCGCAAATCTGTTGGGCAAACACATTCACGTTGGGGTCGGTGCCAAACTGCATAGACTGACCGTTATTGTGGTGAACGCCAATAGGGTGGACCGGATCATGGCGCCGAATCTCAGCGGCAATGGCGGACATTAAATCGTTGTCTTCACCGGTGCTGCAGCTGCCCATCAGATACTCTTCGCCGGCCAGCCATACCAGATTGTCCAGGCCGCGGAAGGTGGTGACGAGCGCTTCAATGTAGTCCACCGCGTCCTGGCTCAGGGGTACGCTGCAGCCCCAGGGCCGAGCCGTGTCGTCGATGACGTGAAACCAGGTGACGATGCCGGCTTGATCGAGCTGAGTGAGGTAGGTCATCCAGTTGTCGAACACGCCCGGGGCGATACCGCTGGTTTCGTCCTCGTTAATGTTGAAGGGGTCTTCATAGCTGAAGCCGTCACCCTCAAAAGAACGAATGGAGTGCATGTACAGGGCATTGGCGCCGGACGACACCAGATCGTCGACAATCTCCTGCTTGCGCGCATCGGATTCATAAAGGAACCCTTCCGGGCCGCCCACGCCAGCCATAAACACCGGCCGGCCGGAGTCGCGGCGGATAAACCACTGGCCGCTAGTATCCACCGTGAGCGGGCCTTCACCGCCTGAGCTGCCTCCCAGAGCATATTGAACCCCGCCCAGCAGATGGGCCACGAACGTAGGCTCGGAATACGATGCGCTGGTGTGGCCCATGGCGGTATAAAACGAACGCCCGCCGTCAAACTCTTGATACCAGGCAATCGGATGGTCAGGACCCATTTGGCCGCCGTTGTAGCTGTCTTCGTCAACGGTCAGCAGCACGTTGACGTCGGGGCGCGGGTTGGTCTGGAAGTCGTACCACTCATCAAATCGGCTGAAGCTGGTCGGCAACGTGGTGGTGGATGGGTGGTTGTTGTCCTCCACCGTTACGGTGGCGTCCTGCTGGGCCGGGTGGCGATCAAAATATGCGCCAATCAGTTGCCCGTACCAGGGCCAGCTGTACTCGGTATCGCTGGCTGAGTGTACGCCTACGAACCCGCCGCCAGCGCGGATGTAGCCTTCAAATGCGCTCTGCTGCGCATTATTCAGCACGTCGCCGCTGGTTAATACGAAGGCGACCGCATCGTAGTTGGACAAATTGCCTGCGCTGAAAACGGTGGGGTCTTCCGTGATATCTACAGAAAAACCGTTGTTGCTGGCAAGATCGGTCAGGGCGCTATGGGCGGCGCTGATGGAACTATGTCTGAAACCCTCGGTGGCGCTGAATACCAGCAACTGAGGCGCTGCGCTGTTTCCAGCCACGGCGGTCTGGCACAGTATGCCGGTCAACACAGCCAGGGCAATCAACCAGGGGGAAGTTTGGGGTTTAACCATAACGGCAGGACCAAGCGAAAACACCCTCATAGTACGAACCCTTGCGGCGCAGAAACGTGACGCGCATCATGGCGTTTTTGCCCAAAGTGGATTGCACCCTTGAGCGAACCGGCCCTGATTGATCTACAAAACATCGAGTGCTGGCGAGGGACCCAGCGAGTGTTTGACGGGCTTTCGCTGACCATTGCCCAGCGTCAAAATGTGGCAATCCTGGGCCCCAACGGCGCGGGCAAATCAACGTTGCTCAAGCTACTTGCCAGAGAAATTTACCCGGCCCCCAGGAATGGCTCGTGGCTAAAAATTATGGGTAAAACCCATCTTGAAACCCGTGCCTACCAGGCCACCTTGGGGTTAGTTTCCCATGACCTTCAGGCGATCTTTCCAACTGACGCCACGGCTCTGGAAGCGGTGCTATCGGGGTTTTCGGTGAGTTTTGGCGTTTCTGGCATTACCTATCGATACAGCATAGATGAACGTTTGGCTGCCGAGGCGATGTTAGATCGGTTTGGTTTGGGTGCCGAGAAACAGTTTGTCGCGATGTCCACGGGCCAGCAGCGCCGCTGTTTGTTAGCCCGCGCGATGGTGCCTGGACCACAACACCTGGTGCTGGATGAGCCTTTGGCGGGTTTGGATCCGGGCGCGGCGTTCGGCCTGTTGGAGACGTTTTCTGCAATGCTCGACGAAGGGGTGAGTGTGATTTTGGCAACCCACCACGTGAATGAAATTTTGCCCCAGGTGGAGCGAGTGGTGTTTCTTAAGGGCGGCCAAGTGGTGGCGGACGGCACACCCGCAAATTTACTCACCCATGCAAACCTCAGCGACCTTTATGACGCGCCGCTTAAGGTCGACAAGCGCCACGGTCACTGGGCGGTATCGCCAGCAACGCCCATAGAAAAGCGCTGAGAAAAGCCCGCATCGGGTCCTTCCAGTAGCCCTTCTTTGCCGTGCAGCGTTTGGCAAACATAATCGGTCACTGCCGGTGAGAGCTTGCGGTAAAGGTCTGCGGTGAGCGCAAGCGCGGCGCGCCCGGGCCAGTTCTGTTTCAGCAGATCCTCCGGCAGATCTGCATCCCGCAGCAACAGTCGACGGTAGTCGTGAATCAGCAGGGTACGCAGTAAAAAACTCTCGTGGGGCGTCAACGCCATGCCGTCCATCAGTGCCGTGAGGTTTGGTTGGAAAGCCGACACAAATTCTCGATAACTGTCGCCCAGTTCTTTTAGCTTCCAGCTCTTCACCGCCAGCTGTTGCAATACTGCCAGTGAGGCATCGTCTTCGGTTTGGGCCCGGAGCACGGAGACTTTGTCAGTAAGACCCATGGCCACCAGCGTTTCGTCCACGGCGCTTCGGTCGTGGCTTGGGTGGGCCATCATGCCCGGCGACAGGGTGCCAAACCCCAGCCACTGCAGTTCTCTGCGCAAGGCCTCTCGTTCCCGGTCGCTGAGAAACCCTGCCAACACTACCGTCCATTGTCCGTCCCAGGGTTTTGCGGTGAGGTGATAGATGCGTCGGGCGGCGCTGCGATAACTGCGCAGTCCCTTGGCGCTGAAGCTGTAGTAGGAGCGTCTGCCCACCTGTTCGCTGGTCAGCCAGTCGTCCTGAGAGAGTCGATATACCGAGGTGCGAATCAGGCGCTCGTTTAATCCTAGAGGCTTGAGTGCCTGAATGAGGCTGCCCAGCCAGACGCAGTTGCCATGCTGGGAAATTACGTCACCGAACACCGTCACAATCAGCGAGCCTGCGCGAATGGGTCGGCGGTTTCCAAAGGCTTGAATCAGCGGCGCTAAGGTGTCGCTTTGGTGGGCAACGGCGGACATCAGAAGGGCGTTTTGCTCATTAACATGACAATTTAATGATACAGAAAATCCAATTACGATTGGAATGAAAGTATCAGTTTGCTCAACGTTGTTCGCCCTCGTGATACGAATGTAACGCAAATCCCCAGCGCCGGGCCAATATTGCTCCCAGTTTCTGGTTACCGAGACGACAGGAGAATAGCCATGGACCAACCACTAGACCGGCAAAACGCGAACGCATTGGATGTTGATCAGTGGCTGCAGATCACCCGCTTGCTGCTGCTGAGTCGGGCGCTGGACCATCTGGAAGAAAGTGAGCTGGTGCCGGCCCGACGGGTGTTTAATCAATTCTCCGCTCGTGGCCATGATTTTGCCCAAATCTTACTGGGTAGCGCCCTAACTCACACCCACGATGGCGCCACCGGGTACTACCGGTCGCGCCCACTGGCCCTGGCCCTGGGGCTTACCCCCGAAGACGCCCTGGCCGCGCCATTGGCGCAAAGCGGCAGCTACAGTGACGGTCGCGATATTGGGGTGGTGTGCAATCTGCCGGGTGCGGGTCGACTGGCGCGGGGGGCAACTCTACTGCCCATGAGCGGTGGCGTGGGTGCCCAGTACACCCCGGCGGTTGGCTGGGCTCAGGCTATTGCTTACCGCAGCGGTCATCTTCGCCAGGCCCAATGGCAGGGAGCCATTGCGGTAGCGACCGGCGGTGATGCCTCTGCCTCCACCAACGGATTTTGGTCAGCATTAAACATCGCCACCACCAACAAACTGCCCATGTTGTTCTACATGGAAGACAACGGCTACGGCATCTCTGTGCCTGCGCCGCTGCAAACGCCGGGGGGTGATCACGTTGCCAATCTGGCGTCCTGGCCAGATTTACATATCGTTGATGGCGACGGCACCGACCCCGAGGTAACGCCGGGCCTGGTAGAGCGGGCGGTTACCCACTGTCGCGACGGTCTAGGGGCCTGTCTGCTTCGGTTGAAAGTGCCTCGTCTGTGTGGCCATACCTTCCAGGACACCCAGACCTACAAAAGCGAGGCGTTCATTGCCGATGAACAGGCAAGAGACCCATTGCCGAAGCTGCAGCGCTGGCTTGATCAGGCCGGCATGCTCAACGAGTCTGGTTGGCAGGCACTGGAGCAGGAGGTTTCGGACGAAGTACGCAGAGCTTTGACCGAGGCTGAGTCCCGACCTGAACCGGATCCGACCCACCTGCGCCGTTATGTCACTGCTGAAACCCGTCCAGATGGCAGCCCTGAGTTGCCCATGATGGGCGGACTGGCTGCGGACCAGCACCGGTTTCCTGAATCCAGCAGCGAGCCGGCGCCCAGCGGCCAGCGGATTAATCTCATTACGGCCATTCGTCGTACTCTGGACGCAGAGCTTCAGAGCAATCCCCGGGTCTTAGTCTTTGGTGAAGACGTTGGGCCTAAAGGCGGCGTGCATGGGGCAACGCTAGGACTGGCAGATGACCACGGTGAGGAGCGGGTGTTTGATACCAGTTTGTCCGAAGAGGGCATAATCGGGCGCTCCGTTGGCATGGCGGTGGCTGGTTTAATGCCGGTTCCCGAGATTCAATTTCGCAAGTACGCTGAACCCGCCGCCGAGCAGATCACCGATGCCGGCACCATGCGCTGGCGTACCGCCAATCGCTTTGCCTGCCCTATGGTGGTTCGTGTGCCGGGCGGCTTTGCCCGCCGCGGCGACCCCTGGCACTCCATGTGTGATGAAGTGGAATGGGCGCATAAGGTGGGTTGGCAGGTGGCCATGCCTTCTCATGCGGAGGATGCGGTGGGTCTTTTGCGCGCGGCGCTGCGCGGACACAATCCCACGGTATTTTTTGAACATCGCCACCTCTACGACAATGCCTGGTCGCGGCGGCCTTATCCAGGAGATGACTATCTGCTGCCGTTTGGTCAGGCCGCCACCGTCACTACTGGAGACAGACTCACCATCGTAACCTGGGGCGCCATGGTGGAGCGATGCCAGCAGGTGGCGGAAAAACGTGAGGGTGCCATTGAGGTGCTGGACCTGCGCACCATCAGCCCCTGGGACAAAGAGGGCGTGATGGCGTCGGTGAAGAAAACCGGCCGCTGTCTGGTGGTTCATGAAGATAATCTCACCGCGGGTTTCGGCGCGGAAGTGGCGGCAGTGCTGGCCGACGAAATGTTCTGGGCCCTGGATGCGCCGGTGCGCCGGCTAACCATGCCGGACATCCCCAGCCCCCATAACCTGGCGCTGCTTAATGCAGCGGTTCCCGGAGTAGAGGAAATTGACCGGGCCGTGGCGCGGCTGCTGGCCCTATGAGTTCGCTGGACATTATTTTTGCCGAGCAAACTGAGGGCACCACAGCCAAGCTCAATCGGTGGCTGGTGTCTGTGGGTGACCAAGTGCAGGCAGACCAGCCCGTGGCGGAACTGGAAACCGACAAGGTCACTGTAGAGATTGCGGCACCCAGCGCCGGTTATGTGGCGGAGCAGCTGGCTGAGCTGGACCAAGAGTTGGAGCCTGGAACTTTGCTGGGTCGGCTGTCTGAGACGCCGATTCGGGCAGCGGCCAATGACACTGAAATAGAGGTGCTGTTTGTCACCGAAGATAACGAGGGGACGGCCGCCACCCTCGGGCGTTGGCTGGTTGAGCCCGGCCAGTCCGTGAGCAAAGACCAACCGTTGGTGGAGGTGGAAACCGACAAGGTGGTGCTGGAAATTGTGGCCCCCGCCAATGGCGTCGTTCACAGCCTGGCGGCGCAGCCTGGTCAGCCGCTGGCGCCAGGGGACCTGCTGGCAATTTTGAGCGGCAGCGCAGAACCATCGCTGGCAGCGGCCGCTCCCGCAGACGGGCGCGGGACCGAGCGTATCAGTCCTGCTGTGCGTAAGTTGATGGACCAATACGCCATTCACAGCCTGAAGCTGATTCCCGGCACTGGCGAAGGCGGCCGGGTAACCCGGGACAATCTGCTTTCCTGGCTTGAGCAACGTGCGCCGGACGCAGGAACGCCAGAAAGCCGGCGGGTGCCGCACAGTGCTATGCGTCGAGCCATCGCGCGCAACATGATGGACTCCATTCGGAAATCGCCCCATGTCACCAGCTTATTTGAGGCGGACATGAGTGCGGTCGCGGCCCATCGCGCGGCCAATAAAGCGGCGTTTGCGAAGGCCGGCGCGAAGTTAACCTATACGGCGTATTTTGTGGCTGCTGCTGCGGTGGCGATGAAAGCGGTTCCCCAGGTGAACAGTCGCTTCCACCAGGATCATCTGCAGCTGTTTGATGATATCAATATTGGCGTGGGCACCGCGTTGGGCGACGATGGACTCATCGTGCCGGTGATTTCCAAGGTGCAGGACCGCTCACTGCGGGACCTTGCCGCAGACCTGGCGGACAAAACCGAGCGCGCCCGCAACGGTGGGTTAACCCAGGAAGACCTGCGTGGCGGCACCTTTACCCTCTCCAACCATGGTGTGTCGGGAAGCCTGTTGGCATCGCCGATTATTATTAATCAGCCGGAAGTGGCCATTCTTGGGATTGGTAAGCTGGAAAAGCGGGTGCGAGTCATCGAGGTGGATGGGGAGGATCAGATCCAGATTGTGCCCAGCTGCTACGTCACCTTATCCATTGATCATCGTGCACTGGACGCCTTTCAAACCAACGCCTGGCTGGCGGCGTTTGTTAATGCGCTGGAGACCTGGCCACAGGAAAGCTAGAAAGGCCAGCTAGAAAGGCCAGCTAGAAAACTAGCCCTCCAGCCCGTTGAGCCAGGGCACCAGATGCTCCACAAGCGCCTCCCCGGCGTCCTCCTGAATGAAATGTCCGCCGTCAGCAATGATGGCGTGGGGCTGGTTCTTACATCCCGGTACGTGCTGCTGAAACACCTTTTCGATGCCGGCCATGATGGGATCGCTGTCGCCGAACAATGTCAGAAAAGGTTTTTCCCACTGGCCTAAGCTGGCCCACGCCTGCTGGTTTTCTTTCGCCCCAGCAATGTCTTCGGTGATGGGTACCATAGGCGGAAACGCTCGAGCGCCGGCTTTGTAGGTTTCATCCGGGAAAGGCGCGTCGTAGGCTCCGCGTTCTTCATCCGACAGCGGTCGCGCACACCCGGAGCCGATAATCTTACCGGTAGGAAATTCGGCAACACTTTGGGAAAAGTCCCGCCATTGGATAAAAGCTTGAGCAGGTTTTCCCTGGCCTGTAGGCAGCACGGTGTTGGATGCGCAGACCGACGCAAATTGGTTGGGCTGAGCGGCTACCAGGCGAAGACCCAACAAACCGCCCCAATCCTGGCAGAACAAATGAATGTGGTTCAGGTTCAGCCCGTCCAGGGTTTGGCCCAGCCAGTCGAGATGGCGGTCATAGCTGTAATGCGCCCGCTGGGTTGGCTTATCGGAGCGCCCAAACCCGATCAGGTCGGGCGCCACGCAGCGATAGCCGGCGGCCACCAGTGGCGGAATCATTTTGCGGTAAAGATAGCTCCAGGACGGTTCGCCGTGCAGCAGGAGCACCGTTGGGCCCTGGCCTTCGTCCAGGTAATGCACTCGTAGATCGCCCAGGGTATCGTCTGAAACTGTCAGATAATTGGGCGCAAATGGATAGCCGGGTAAGTGAGAAAATGCCTCGTCTGGCGTTCGGAGTACTTGTGTCATTGCGATTGCCTCGTTAACTAGACGCTGCAGAGCGTGCCGCAAAAACCAAAAATCAGCCCACCCAGTCTGGCTCAGCCGGCCCCACCAGCCATTGGGGGTAATGGGACTGAAACAGCATCTTCATCATTCCCCGAGGCTCAAACCGCTGCCAGTTGTCCTCTGGCTGAGCAAGCCGGTCGGCCAGCGCAATGAGTGCCCTGGCGTTGAAACCCAGACCCACATGGGGACCGCCGACATGAATGTTTTGCACGTCCCGTCGACGGGAGTTTTCCACCGTGCCCTGCCACGCCACGATGCCATCGCTGCGAGTATAAAGGGCCGTGGTGGGAACGGGTGGTGGCGTGGCAATACCGTCGAGGAGTTCGCGATCGGCGTCCAGAGAATTTTGCGTCACGTAGTTGTACAGGCGCAAGATGTTGGTGGTTTCTGGCGCACCGCGAAAGGGACTGCCCATGGTAATGACCTGCCGCACACTTTCGGGCATATCTCTGGCCAGTTCCCGGGCGTAAATGCCCCCCAGGCTCCAGCCCACCAGGCTTACCTTCTTGCCGTAGCGTCGGTGCAGGTTAGCGATGCGATCACCAATTTTTCCTCGAAGTTCTTCCGAGTAGCCGAGGTTGGTACCAAGTTTCCAACGATGGCTCGCGTAGTCCAGGCCAGCAAAATACCGGCGCAAAGGCCAAGTGGCGCTGGAGCTGGTCAAAAACCCTGGCAAAAACAGTACGGGGTGACCGTCGCCTCGAGGTAAAAACCGGCGCAACGCAAACATAGGCGCCATGCTGGCCGCATCCAGCGCCACACGGCCTTCCATCGCCAGCAAAATCAGCGAAGGCGGTTGAGTATTTTGGGAGGGCTTAACCTTCCGAGTCATGTCTGTTCCTTCAGATACGTTTCCAGCTCATCAGCGCAGCTTTGCAGCCTATCGAGTTGGTTCTTAAGTTCGCTGCGTCGGGGCGCTCTTGAGGCGCTGAGCGACGGGTTCTGGGGAATGTCTTGGTCCAGATCCAGTGCGGTTTCCAGCTCCTCCAGCGAATCGTGTAGCAGCTGTCCGAGGCGTTCCGGGTCGGGAACGATGCTGGCGCAGGAGGTAATGCCAATGGATAGCCGTCCTGCATAGCTGAATATTACCAGAATCAGGCCAAGACCATCGATTAATGGGGCGGTGCCGTAGGTGCCCAGTACCTGAGCGCCACCGAGATAGAGGGGTTTCTGAGGGCCGGGCACATTGGTAATCACCAAATTGAAAAATGGCCGTCGGCCATCACCCAGGCTGGTGCGAGAGTAGAGACGAGCCGCCAATGCAGCGGTCTGGGTCGGAATCAGCTCAATCAGTCGATGGGCGGGTAGGGCGCCAGAGTAAGCTTTGGAACTGCTGGCATTGGTGTGAATCTGCTTGAGCCGAGCTAGCGGGTCATCCACATGGGTTTCAAGACCCACCAACATGGCGGATACTTGATTGCCACCGGTGCCCCGTTGACTGCGGCTCCGCACCGAGATGGGGGCCATGGCCACCAGCGGTTTGTCAGGCAGGTCGTCTTTCTCTTCAAGGTACGCACGTAAACCGCCGGCACAAACAGCCAGCACCACGTCGTTGACCGTAGTGCCCTTCACGGCGTTTTTGATCGCTTTGATCCGTGCCAGAGGTAAATCCACTGCGGAAAAACTCCGCTTAGCGGAAACGGGCGCGTTAAACCGGCTCTGAGGCGCGCTTAAGGGCAGGGTCGGCGGCTTTAGCTTCTTGACTCGAGATACGCCATACAATCGCGCGGCGCCGCTGCCCACCTCTTTAATGAGTCCCGGTATTGTTCGCGCTTTCCAGCCCAACCGTGCTGCAGCGTTTAGCGCCAACCTGGCGGTGCTGGGCAGCTCATCGGGTTCCCAGTCGTCGTCATCCGGCACTGGCCGGGGTTCGCGGGTCAAGTCCATCAGCACGCCCATCAATTCGGCTCCCGAGCCTCCATCGATGGCGGCATGATGGACTTTGCTGATCATCGCCCATGACCCTGGGGCCAAGCCTGGGATGGTATTGACCCCTTCGACGAAGGCCAGCTCCCAAAGCGGTCGACTGCGATTTAAGGGTCGGGAAAAACTTTGTGCGGCCATTTCCCGTAACTCATCTAGCCCGCCCGGTGCGGGCAATGCCCAGTGGGGTAGGTGAAAGCTCAGTTCGAAGTCCGGGTCGTTGAGCCACTGGGGGTGGGTCATGTGCAGCGGTACTTCCAGTAGTCGTTCGCGCAGCATGGGCGCCAGAGGGAGTCGGCTCTTTATGTGCTGGCAGAAACGCTCGTAGCCAAAATCCGCAGGTGCATCACCGGCGTCCAGCAGGTATACACCGCCAATGTGCATCGGAGAGCGAGCGTTTTCCAGGTAGATGAATGCCGCGTCCAGACCGGAGAGTGATCGCATGGGAAAACCTTACAAATGCGGCCAGCCATCGTGCCAGTTGCGGCTGCGACGCGCAATGAAGCGTCGCTGACTGGGATCTCAGCGTTGGTGCCAGGCCTTCAGGACCGCAGCCTCGCGCTCCGCTTCGATGCCAGCGCGCAGATTTTTCCGCCCGCTCTCGTCGAACCAGTCCAGGGTGTCGGCAACGGTTTGGTCCAAAGGGCGGATAGACAAGCCCGCCTGAATCGCACGTTCGGTGCTGATCTGGCCAAAACCGGCGTAATCGCCGTCGGCTGGCACCCATGCTGGCATGTCTTGCCAGGGGGCCACCTCGTGGGTCTGCAGGAACTCCGCCGGCACCCAGGTAAGGCGGGTGCCGTCCGGGGCAAACTTCAGACAGGCGTTAAGCATGGCGTCAGTGGTTAGGGAGGCGGCGGGTCGATCGGTATTCATGGTGCCAAAAATGCGCTTTTCCATGCAGCGAAGGATAAAGGCCGCCAGATCCCGAACGTCAATAAACTGCATTGGCGTGGTGGGTTTGCCCGGCGCCATCACCTCGCCGCCGCGCCTTACCCGCACCGGCCAATAGGTAAAGCGGTCGGTTTTATCCAGCGGGCCAACAATCAATCCAGGCCGCAGAACGGTGGTCGCGTTGGGGTAATGGGCCCGGACCGCTTGTTCGCTGAGGGCTTTTAACGCCCCATAAGTGGCGCCAGTGACCTGTTCGGTATCTTCAGTCAGCGTTGCCACTGGGGCGTCTTCGTTGAGATTGGGTTTGGCAATCGCGCCGTATACGGAAATGGTTGAGACAAACAAATAGTGGGGAACGCGTTCGCGCAACAGGCTCGCCGATAGTCCGGTAATTCGTGGAACGTAGCCGGAGGTATCAATCACTCCGTCGAAATCACGGTCCTTGAGTGCGTCGAGCTGGCCATCCCGATCGCCGATCAGCGTTTCAACCTCCGGGAACATTTCCGGCGCAGTTTTGCCGCGATTAAATAACGTGACCTGATGGCCATTGGCCAGGGCGGCTTGAACAATGTGTGGGCCAAGAAAACCGGTGCCGCCCAGGATCAGTAAATGTTTAGGTGCTGCGCCGGCTGACGTGCCAGTAAGGCTCAGCAATCCGGCAGCGCCCGCGGCGCCCAGGAATGTTCTGCGGCTGGGGAAAGTAAGTTGAGCCATGGCGCGGTGTCCTAAAACCCGCACCTTCAACGACCAGGCTGGTGGCGTCAATGGGCTGTGGGTCATGGATAGGCCAAAACTGACGAGCGTTCGGCCAGCTTGATTAGGGAAACAGACGCGCGGCTTGTCGCGTTTTCCATACGCCAAATACTGGCATCGCGATACTTAACAAAGCATATACCCAGCCCGCACCAGAGCTGACAGGGAGAGGCGCGAATAAGGCAATCAGCGTCGACAGCACCCCTGCCCCGGTCAGGATGATCCACACCTGCATGTCGGCTCGAGTAGTGAATTTTTCTTCGGCGTTAAGGTTAAGCGTCGAGGTTTTCAGTGCGTGTCTGTACAGCAGACATAACAAGCCTGACATGGACGCAAATCCGCAGCCGTAAACGGCGAACACAAATGCGACCCGCTCAGGTGTGTAATCTCCGAGTTCAAAGGGCACCCAGCCCTCGGTCAGCCAGGCCATCAGCGCTGATGCCATCAAGCGTAATGGGAAAACGAACACCAGCGTGACAAAGACAAAGATCAGCGTAAGTACCACGGTGGTGATGTCGTCCAGTCCAAAGCGCCGACTCCACGTGTGGTGGGCGTACCAGAACAGGGATATCAGGGAAAAACTGACCGCGAATGCCGGGATGTTTTTCAGTGCAAGTTGAAGTTCGGCAACGTTGGTGGGGACGTTGTCAAAAGAGATCACGAGTAGCGTAAGCGCGAACGCGAACGCTGCGTCAGTGAACGTTTCCAGTCGGGTCATATCCATGCCCCGCTGGCGAAAATCTTTTTCTACCGGAAGTTCGGCAAGTTTTTCTTCTGTCCACATTCAGCCATTGTAACCCGTTGCAGTGTGGTGCTTACGGGCCCTCCAGCCATCCTCCGACGGCTTGCAATGGTTGCTGCGACTGATCACTGACCCAGACCGCAATGGCCTGTCGCTGCGAAGGGCGCCGGCTCGCTGGCAGCCTAAGTGTGCCGCTGTAGCCCGAAGGTCCTGCGTTGAGGTTTTGTTGCTCGAGGCCCAGCACAACAAAGTCATGGGACAGGCGTTTGCCGCGGTTCTCACCTCTCGGTATCTGGGTTTGCAGGTCGAAACCCAAAATCGCGACGGTGGCTACCGGCTGTTGCAGGTTGTTGGCGGCGAAGTTCACGGTGACTTGCTGGTTTTCAATAGTCGTTGTGAGGCGCGGCGCCTTTGCGGGTTTTGGGTTTAATGACCGACGGCTGAAAAACCCCCGCCATTCTTCTCCGTCTACAAAAAAGCCGGGGGTGTAGACCCCAGAGGTGTGTCCCTGGCGCGCATATTGACGCTGCCTTGCGGTGTGTTGTGAATGGGCAAAAGGGTCTTGCCAACCGAGATAGTCCCAGTAGTCCACGTGGAAAGCGACCGGAACCACGTCGTTCCAGAGGGACTCGTGATCAATGTAGGTTTGAAGCCAGCGGTCCGCCGGTGGGCAGCTGCTGCAGCCTTCTGAGGTAAATAGCTCTACCAGATGGACCTGACTGGTGCCGCTGTCCAACTGCTGTGGATGGCTGGCGTCGGGACTCACCGCCGCCTGGGCGATCGTTACCAGTGCAACTAACCAAGCTGTCATCGGGAGCACACTCCTGCACAATTTTGATTACTACAGGAGATCGGATGGCGAGCCAGTTGCTTTCACCCCGCTGACAATCGCTGGTCAGCGAGGTGAGGCCAGTTGACCGAACCCGTCGAGAGGTTAAGGTCAGGGCATCTGGATCTTGCCGCCGGGTGGGCCACCCATGGGGTCGCCCTGGGGTACGACGATGGAGGATGATTGTTGGCGGCGCATTTCCTTGAGCTCTTCCATGGTTTGATCCAACGCCTGTTGCGCGTGATCGCCGAAGGCTTCGACGGCGTCCGGCAGGGTTTGCGCTTCAATCAGAAAATTCAGCGGAAGCGGACCGGCTGGCGTCATTAATTGGGCCGAGCCAACAAACTGCACTTCCCGGCTAGCGTCAGGTTCGCCGCTGGTGGAAACAGGCGTTAGCTTGCGGATAGTGCCCAGGCGTTGGTCGCTGAAAACTTCTTCCCGATATAGGTTTTCCGGGTCCATTTTCAGTTCGGGTTGTTCAGGAGTCATACGCATTTCTCAGCAGTGTGCGGATATTCAACGTAGATGGGGCGCAGCGGGTCAAATTCAATGAATATCTTCAGCGGATTTACGAAATTGATCGTGAATCTCCCTTCTATCTCGCGAAGAATCACGGTATAACTGGTCGCCCGGTGCGATGGCTCAGATGAAGATCATCGGTGCATTGCAACACAAATAATCTAATTAGCGGCTTCGACTCGCAAAAAATCAAAATAGTACGGAGGGGTACAATGAAAGTACGCAACGCGGCACTCGTCGCGGTGACTGTCTGCCTGTTCACAGCTTCGGCGTGGTCTCAGAATCTTTCAGATCTGATAGGCGCCCAAAATCAGGGTAATTCAGCCTCTCAGGCTTCACAGGATCGGGTCGACAATATTGTCGATCAAACGCGAGATATCACTGGCGACTTCAAAGCGGTCCTGAAAGAAAACGATGGTTTGAAAGTGTACAACCAGCTGCTGCAAACGCAGGTTGATGCGCAAAACCGCGAAATTCGCCAAATCGACGAATCCATGGATCAAGTGACGGTTGTTGAACGTCAGGTGGTTCCGCTGATGGTTCGCATGATTGACGGATTAGAGGATTTCATCCGCCTCGACGTACCCTTCCTGACAGATGAGCGAACCGAACGTGTGGCCAATCTGCGCGCCATGATGGATCGCTCAGACGTTACGCCGGCAGAAAAATTTCGCCGAGTCATGGAGGCCTACCAGATTGAGAATGACTACGGTCGAACGATTGAAGCTTACGTCGGTGCCCAGGAAGTGGAAGGCGCCGAGCGTGAGGTGGATTATCTCCGGGTAGGTCGCGTGGGTCTCTACTACCAAACGCTAGATACTCAATACTCTGGAGCTTGGGACAAGCAAAGCGGAAGTTGGACAACGGTGGGCACCGAATCCCGCGGCCAAATTCGCGATGGTCTTCGAATTGCACGCAAGCAGACGGCGCCCGATCTGCTGACGCTGCCCGTAGCTGCGCCGGAGAGCAACTAACATGAAAAAATTTCTTATCGTTGCATTATTTTGTGGTCTGGCCAGTTCTGTGTCGGCTCAGGAAGCACAATCACTGTCTGAGTTGTTGCGTGCCGTTGAGCAGGGACGAAGTTCTGAGGCTTCGGAAAATCGAGAACGTGAGCAACGTTTTCAGCAGGCTCGCGGACAACAACAGCAGTTGTTGACCCAGGCGCGTAACGAGCGCTCCAATCTTGAAGCAACCAGCCAACGCCTGGAACAGACTTTTGAATCCAACGAGACCATCATCGTTGAGAAACAGGAAGCCCTGGATAGACGTCTGGGTTCTTTGAAAGAGCTGTTTGGTGTGCTGCAACAGGTCGCTGGCGATACCCGGGGTAATTTTGAGTCGTCCATTACCAGTGCTCAATACCCAGACCGTTCTCAGTTCCTTACTGACCTGGCCAAGAAGATGGGTACCTCCTCTCAACTGGCCTCTATCGAAGAAATGGAGCGTCTGTGGTTCCTGATTCAACAGGAAATGACAGCAACTGGTGAGGTGGCTCGTTTCACCACTGAGGTTACCGCCCCAGATGGCGAGAAAGCACAGCGTGAAGTGCTGCGAGTTGGACCTTTCAACCTGGCGGCCGACGGCGCGTACCTTCGCTACGTTCCAGAAACCGGCAATGTAGTTGAGTTGACCCGTCAGCCTCAATCACGTTACGTCAGCACGACCGCTGCGTTGGCGTCCGCCCAGTCGGGCCTGACACCCTTCGCCATGGACCCAACCCGCGGCTCATTGCTGGCCAACCTGATTCAGGCGCCCAGCACCATGGAGCAGGTCCAGCAAGGACAGTTGGTGGGCTATTTGATCTTGGCGCTAGGCGCGATCGGTCTGCTGATTGCGCTCGAGCGATTGATCACCTTGACCATAACGTCCGGCAAGGTTTCCAAGCAGATCAAAAGCGACACCATCAGCACCGGCAACCCGCTGGGTCGAGTGGTCAAGGTTTATCAGGACAACCCGAACCTGGACACTGAAGCCATTGAAATGCGCCTCGGCGAGGCCATTCTGAAGGAAATGCCGGCGCTTCAGCGAGGCGTAACGTTCCTCAAGATCATCTTCGTGGTGGCACCGCTGATGGGTCTCCTGGGTACGGTGACCGGTATGATCAAAACCTTCCAGGCGATCACCCTGTTTGGAACTGGCGATCCGAAGCTGATGGCTGGCGGTATTTCCCAGGCGCTGGTGACCACAGTACTGGGTCTGGTTGTCGCCATTCCGATGGTGCTGCTACACACCATTGTTGCTGGCCGCAGTAAGCGAATCCTTCACGTGCTGCAGGAACAGAGTGCCGGACTGGTTGCGTCGCATATTGAACGCGGCAACAAGTAGGCCGTTTCCTGATGCTTTTTCAGATTCAGGAAGCCCTCGAGGCTGTTCGCGACTTTCTTGAGCTGGGTGGGGGCGTACTCGTCCTCATCACGCTACTGGTGTTCTTCATGTGGGCGCTCATCTTAGAGCGCTGGCTGTACCTGAAGACCCGCTTGAAAAGTGAGGCGGCAGCTCTGGCCAGTACGTGGAATCAACGCACTGATCACACCAGCTGGAACGCGCATCAAATGCGCCACTCGCTGGTGGCCGAAGTTGACTGGAACGCACGCAAGGGGATTGACGTTATTAAGACCTGCGTGGCGCTGTGTCCGCTGTTAGGTCTGTTGGGAACCGTTACCGGAATGATTGAAGTGTTTGAGGTGATGGCGGTATCTGGAACCGGCAATGCGCGTTCTATGGCAGCCGGCGTCTCCAAGGCTACGGTACCAACGATGGCAGGAATGGTTGCGGCCATCTCAGGGCTGTTTCCCAGCATTTACCTGGAACGTCAGGCCGATCAGCTTTCCGGACAATTCGAAGACGAAGTGGCGGCCAACAGCTAAGCCGTAATAATTTAACCCCATCAGCGCGCTTTGTGCGTTGGTGAACTTTGAGGTGATGTTATGCGTCAAATGATGCAAATGGTTGCTCAGCAAGAGGAAGAGTCAGAAATTAACCTGACCCCGATGCTGGACGTGGTATTTATCATGCTGATTTTCTTTATCGTAACGGCAACGTTCGTGAAAGAATCAGGCATTGATGTGAATCGGCCTGATGCGCCAACGGCGGTGGTCCAGGAAAATGCGAACATTCTGGTAGCCATCAACGAGCGCAACGAAATCTGGATCGATCGACGTCGGGTTGACCCGCGGTCGGTTCGCGCCAACATCGAGCGAATGCACGCCGAGAACCCCCAAGGTGCGGTGATCATTCAGGCTGACCAGCTGTCCCAGACTAAGACACTAGTCGGGGTGATGGACTCAGCGCGTCAGGCGGGTGTATTTAACGTATCCATCGCTGCCAACGAAGACTAGGTCGACAGTAGCTTGAGACAACGAGGTAACAGTTATGGTGGCTAGAGCCGGAACAGCGTTAATGATGGCCGTGGCGGTAACGTTTGGTCTGTTGTTTTTGATGCAGCTGCTGATCGCCATTGGCGGGGACGCGCAGACCGAGAGCCGGACTGGCCGCATTGTCGATTTCGTGCGGGTTAAGCGTGATGAGACGGTCGAGCGGAAAAAGCCTAAGCCGAAAAAGCCGGCTCAGCCTGACGAGCCGCCGCCGGATATGCCGCAACCCCAGATGGACAATATGGACATGTCCATGGATGCAATCGGCATCTCTCCGGTCAGTATCGACCCCAATGCCAGCATGAATATCGGCCTTGGGTTCTCCGGTGCTGACGGTGAGTATCTGCCCATCGTGAAAGTGGCCCCGGTGTATCCGCGCCGCGCGCTGGAACGAGGAATCCAGGGTTACGTGCTGCTGGAGTTTACTGTGACCCGGTTGGGTACGGTGGAAAATCCGGTGGTGATTGAGGCTGACCCCCCCAATATCTTTAACCGTGCAGCCATGCAGGCTGCGCTTAAGTTCAAGTACAAGCCGCGAGTGGTGGAAGGGGAAGCCATTGCTGTACCGGGCGTACAGAATCTCATTCGGTTTGAACTTGAGGACTGACAGGGCGACAAGGCCCACGGAGCAAACTATGAAGACACCTAAGGCTTCCCTTAAGAAATCCATCATCCTTGCATTACCTGTGGCTGCGGCACTGATGGCGGCGCCCCTGGCAGGCGCCAGCCCCATGTCCCAGTGGTCTAGCGTGGCCAGCGCCCTGTTTGCCCAGGAAAAAGAAGAAAAGAGCAAACTGGAAGGTCGTGAGACCAAACGTGCTCAGACGATGCGAGAGGCCGTGTATAAGCGTCTGTCCGCAGCTCAAGAAGCGGCTGAGCTTGAAGACTACGTCACCGCTGAGAAAGAGCTGAAAGCAGTAGAGAAGGTTAAGAATTTAACCCCCTACGAAACGGCTCAGCTGTATAACTTTTACGCGTTTATCTACTATTCCAAAGAAGATTACGCCGGCGCTACTCGATCCTATGAGACGGTCTTGCGTCAGGCAGATCTGCCGGAAGCGATGGCGCTGTCCACGCGCTACAGTCTAGCTCAGCTGTACTTTGTGCAGGAAAACTACACTAAGGCTGAGGGCATGCTGGAAGACTGGTTTGCCATGGTTGAGAACCCTAACCCTCGTGCGTATGTGATGTTGGGTCAATGTCGCTACTCCATGGAAAAATACCGCGAAGCACTGGTGCCCATGAGCAAGGCCATTGAGCTGGCCGAAGCTGAGGACGGCAAGGCTGACGAAAACTGGTATTCATTGCAGCGCGTTCTTTACTACGAGCTGGAAGACTACGAGAACACGGCAAACGTGTTGGAAAAGCTTATCCGGCTTTATCCACGCAAAGACTACTGGATGCAGCTGGCCGGCATGTTTGGCGAGCTAGACGACCAGGAGAAGCAGTTGATCGTGTTGGACTTGGCGTACAAGCAAGGGTTCTTTGCCAGAGGCTCTGAGTACACCAACCTGGCCCAACTGCTCATTCAGGACGAGATCCCTTACCGAGCTGCGGTTGTCCTTGAGGACGGGATGGAAAAAGGGCACGTAGAGCGCGACGTGAACAATCTACGATTGCTCTCTCAAGCCTACGTGGTGGCGCAGGAAGACAAAAAAGCCATTGACCCGCTGCGTGAAGCGGCGAAGCTCGATGACGACGGTGAACTCTACATGCACCTGTCGAATTCGTTGTTTAACCTCGATCGATTCAAAGAATCTGAAGCGGCGGCTCGAGAAGCGATCAGGCGCGGCCTGAAAAAGAAATCAGATGCTCAGATCACGTTGGGTATGGCGCTGTATGAGCAGGACCGCTTGGAAGATGCGCGTAAGGCTTTCCTGCAGGTGTCCGGTAAGGGCAGCAACACCAAAATGGCCTCTCAGTGGGTGAACTTCATCACCAAAGAGCAGGCTCGATTGGAACAGCTGGCCCAAGCCATCGCGGCTAACAAGGCGCCCTAAACTCGGTCGTTTACCGCAGTATTAATGCTTAACGAAAACCAGCGGCGCCTGCCGCTGGTTTTTTTTTAGCCCAGCGGATTGTCAAATCCGATGGCGTTGGCAATCTGGGTCACCAGGGCCTCGGTATTACGTTTCCCCTTAAGTCCACTGGCCAGCACTCGCTTCTTACCGTCCTGGGTCTTCAACGATAGCTGAAAGTACTGAGTGGTCCCCACGCGAAGGTTCCCAAAAATCTTGAAGTGTTTGATGTCGTTGACGCGATAGTAGTGATCTCTACCTAACCACCAGCCGCTGCGTACGCCGAGCTGGCCAATGCGCGTTTGAAGCTCACTGCGCCATAGCAGGGTATTGAGACCGATAAACAGGAACAACACACCGAAAGCGCCGACAAAAATGGCCACAAAAAGTGGCATATCGCCTTGGCCGTGTCCCATGATACCCACGGCCAGTGCAATAGCTCCGGCAACGGCAAAAGCGGCCCCAAGGCCTTTATGTCTTGCCGCCGGAAAATAATATTTGAGGCCACCACCGCGATAGTGCATAACTACGCCAGTGTCAGCGACATCACCGCCTTGAAGCGTTGACCGGTCGACCTGGGCCGGGTCATCTTCATCGCCAACAGCCCCAAGGTTCTGTATTGGATCAAGCATACCGCCCTCAAACACGGGCAAATCAAACTGTACATCTAAATCCGGCCCGGCCACTTTTGCATTGGCTTTAAGGCGCCATTGAACCTTGCGCCGGGAATTAGATACATCACGGGACGGCTGGTCAACGGGAATTGGAAACTCAACGCGAATTCGACGATAGTTACCGGCGTTTTCCACTGACGCTTTGTAGTCATCCTGGAACAGGACGGTTTCGGTGGTTCGACGGTTTTTTCCTGAGCCGCTGGTAGTAATCCGAATACAAGATAGCGTCACCAAGATTTCTCTGGCGTGCAGCGCGGTACTGACCTTCAGGTGGCCATTTAACGCGCCTCCAAGGCGAACTGGCAGATCATCCAATACCAGTGTGGTTCGGCCATATCGACGCCAGCGTAACACCGCACCCACTGCCCAAACTGCCAGCCCAACGCCAACCGCGGGGAACAGCAGCATGAGTAAGGCAACCCACTCGCCGTCGGCGAGCGCTTCAGGGAGAACTACCCAGACAAAGGAACTAATCAGATTCCAAAAGACCGCCATGGCGACAGCGACCCACATGGTGGATTTTCCTGAGCAGTGAATCTCCCCATGCTCCCACTCTGGCTCCCAGCGCCAGGGTTCTTGCGGGTGGGCGTTGCGCAACAAATTGTTGGCTTTCCGTTTTCGCCCGCCTGCCACACCCATCCCCACAATCACAGCGCCTACCCCGCCGAAGACCGCCAAAAACATCATGAGAAAGGCCACCATGCCCCAGCGTATTTCGCGAACCAATACGGCGGTGCTGGGTTCGTCCGGGTCGACAAAGGCGGTTACGCCATCACGCACATTGAGCTGAGGCTGCAGGCGTCCGTAGGTGGATTGGTGATAGTCACCGATGTTGTCACTGCCCACGTTAAAGTCCAACTGATCGCTGGTAAAAATCTGGCCGTCGAATTCGTAGCGAAACGTGCCGTCCAGTGAGTAGGTGGTACTGCCATCAGAGGTTGAACTGGACAGTTCGATCGTCATCAGTGTGGCTGGGGTTGGGGTCCAGTCACTGGCCTGCCAGGCGTTGAACAGCATGGCTACACCCATGCCGCCAGGAATAAACCCCGCGAGCACAAAAACGCCACCAAACAGGCCCAGGCATCCAGCACCGGTTTTTTCTTTTGACGACTTACTGAGCGCCATTGAATCTCCCCTTTTGACAGCGATCAGTGGGCCGCGCGATATCTATGGTGACGGTAGCCGGCTTATTGAGCCCTATGGACGCCTGGGCGACTTAGCTTTCAACCAGCACTGGAATGTCGCCAATGTTGCTACGCCATTTCTTTGGACCACTGGTGTGGACAGAGTCCCCCTGGGTATCCACAGCCACCATGACCGGCATGTCTTCCACAACAAACTCATGAATAGCCTCCATGCCAAGCTCAGGAAACGCCACAACCGTCGATTTGCGGATTGCCTTCGACACCAGATAGGCCGCGCCACCCACGGCAATGAGATAAACCGCGCCATGCCTAGAAATGGAATCGATGGCGTCAGGCCCTCGTTCAGCCTTACCAATCATTCCTACCAGCTCAGTGCTGTCCAGCAGCTGATCGGTAAACTTATCCATCCGCGTTGCTGTGGTTGGGCCTGCTGGGCCAACCGCTTCCTCCCTTACCGCATCTACAGGTCCAACGTAATAGATCATCTTATTGGTGAAATCCACCGGCAGTGGTTCACCCTTATCCAGCAAATCAATCAGCCGTTTGTGCGCCGCGTCGCGGCCAGTCAGAAGTGTGCCGCTGAGCAGTAGCGTTTCACCAGGCTTAAAGTCCTTAACCGACCCTCGGGTTAACTCATCCAGATTCACTCGACGGGCTTTGTCGCCCGCCTCCCAAGCTACTTCGGGCCAGTCGTTCAGGTCAGGAATCGCCAGCTGCGCTGGGCCGCTGCCGTCCAACACAAAGTGAGCATGACGGGTGGCTGCACAATTCGGAATGATGGCAACAGGTTTGGACGCGGCATGGGTGGGATAGTCAAAAATTTTGACATCAAGCACGGTAGTCAGTCCGCCGAGCCCTTGGGCGCCTATGCCCAGTGCGTTGACCTTGTCAAAAATTTCGATACGCAGTTCTTCAATGCGGTTTTGTGCTCCGCGGGCTTTCAGTTGCGGCATATCGATAGGGTCCATCAGCGATTCTTTGGCCAGCACCATCGCCTTTTCCGCGGTTCCGCCAATCCCTATTCCCAACATGCCTGGGGGACACCAGCCAGCGCCCATGGTTGGAACCGTTTTTAGCACCCATTCCACAATGTCGTCAGACGGGTTGAGCATCACAAATTTTGCCTTGTTCTCCGAACCACCGCCTTTGGCCGCTACGGTCACATCAACCGTGTCACCGGGGACCATATCGATGTGCACCACCGCGGGCGTGTTGTCGCCGGTGTTTTTCCTTGCTCCGGCCGGTTCTGCCAGAATTGAGGCTCGTAGCTTGTTATCAGGGTGCAGGTAGGCTTGGCGCACACCGTCGTTGATCATCTCCGTAACCGTTTTGTTGGCGTCCCACTGCACGTTCATGCCAATTTTTACAAATACCGTGACAATTCCGGTGTCCTGACAAATGGGCCGTTTGCCCTCGGCGCATAGTCTTGAGTTGATCAGTATTTGGGCCATGGCATCTTTTGCTGCTTGAGATTTTTCCGCCTCATAAGCGTTGGCCAAATTTTGTATGTAGTCTTTTGGATGGTAGTAAGAGATGTGCTGCAACGCATCGGCAACGCTTTGCACAAAGTCCTGTTGGGAGATCACGGCCATGAAAATTTCCAGAGATTGTCTGCTAACGGTAGAGTAATAGTGTGAACCCATCACTTCGGTGAATCCAGCGTGTGAGGTCAGATCATCATGGAATTTGCTTGTTATCAGTGCGGAAAACCCCTGACAGGGATGATTTTGCCGGTATCACGGCGCGAAGAATGTGCCCATTGCCGCGCAGAAGTGCATTGTTGTCGTATGTGTGTTCACTATCGCAAAGATCGCCATCAGTGGTGCGCTGAAGATCGTGCGGAGCCGCCGTCCAGCCAACAGGTGGCCAATTTTTGTGAGTATTTTTCTCCCAGCAGCACTGCCTTCGGTGACAAACACAGTGATTCGACCAAAGACGCCTTAGATCAATTGTCGTCGTTGTTTGAAGACTGACGTTGCTTTGGGTTCAGGTTTCGGGTCTTGTCCGTAGCCAGCAAGACGTGAGTTGTACGAAGGTATCCGCGCCACACACCAGACCGTGTCAACCAGAGCAGCCGTTGCGCGTTGAAAGTAGTAAGCACAAAAACTGTCAAGGAGACCAAAGATGAAAACCGGATTTGTCTTATTCGCACTGCTTTTTAGTGGATCGGTGTTCGCCGGCAACCAATCTCCCGGGGTGGATTGGCGTCAGCAAAACCAGACTCAGCGCATTGCCGCCGGAGTAGCCAATGGCACCGTAACTCGGCCAGAGCGGGTAGCGCTGGTCAGCCAGCAACGCACGATTGCCCGGACCGAACGGGTCTTTAAGCGGGACGGTCACCTGGGGCGCGCCGAGCGCCACACTCTGCATCAAATGCAGAGCGACGCCAGTCGGACCATCTACCGTCAGAAACACGATCGACAACGACGCTTCTGAATTGCGCAACACCAGCGCCCTAAATCAATGAACGGCTGATTAGGGACGCCGGGGGTGAAAATAGCCATCACTGTTGCCCTGGCGCTGAGATCAGGGCAGCACTGATTGAAAGTTGGGAGGGGGCGGTCGAACGGGTATCATGGTGGTCTGATTTTCAGGGGAACCAACCGTGAGTATTGCCGCCAATAACCCAGCGCTGAAAAGCTGGGTCGATGTGCCCGAAACCAGTGATTTTCCGATCCAGAATTTACCCTTTGGGACCTTCAAGCCTGCGGGTAAAACGCCCCGGGCGGGCGTGGCAATCGGCCATCACGTTCTGGACCTTGCAGAATTGTCCCACGCGGACCTGCTGTCTGAGCTCACTATTCCTGCTGAGTGTTATTCAAGCCACGACTTAAACGCGTTAATCAAGGCCGCCGGAAAGCAAGGTATGCGTGCCCTGCGCCAACGGCTTTCCGATTTGCTCAACGCCGACAACCCCGAGTTGCGCGACAGCCCGCTGGTGCGCTCTGCAGCACTGTTGCTGCAGAAGGATGTCGAGATGTTGTTGCCTGTGACGGTCCGCGACTACACCGACTTTTACGCCAGCGAGCAACACGCATACAACGTGGGTTGCATGTTCCGCGATCCGGACAATGCGCTGATGCCCAACTGGAAACACCTGCCCGTGGGTTACCACGGCCGCGCCTCAAGCATCGTAGTGTCCGGTGTGCCTCTGCATCGGCCCAAGGGACAGCGCAAGCCACCCGATGCCGATGCGCCAGTATTTGGCCCCAGTGCGCGGCTGGATTTTGAGCTGGAAATGGGCTTTCTGACCTTTGAAGGAAAGCCGCTGGGCCACAGTATCTCGGTGGACGAAGCGGATGACTTCATTTTTGGCCTGCTGTTGTTTAACGATTGGTCAGCCAGGGATATTCAAGCCTGGGAATATGTGCCTTTGGGCCCGTTTTTGGGCAAAAATTTTGGCTCCAGCGTATCGCCTTGGGTGGTGACGCTGGATGCGCTGGAACCCTTTCGTTCCGCCAGTCCCCAGCAAGATCCGCCGGTACTGCCCTATCTGCAGCAACCAACAGACAGTCACTACGACTTGGCCCTGGAGGTGTTCATTGAAACGCCGGAGGGCGTAGAGACACGGGTCAGCAAATCCAACCTGAAGCATTTGTACTGGTCGATGCGCCAGCAACTGGCTCACCACACGGTGAACGGCTGTAATGTCAGCGCAGCCGACATGTTGGCCTCCGGCACCATCAGCGGGTCTGATCCTAGTGCCTATGGCTCAATGCTGGAGCTTTCCTGGGCCGGCAGTCAGTCGGTTTCCCTCAATGATGGGACGGAGCGAAAATTCATTGATGACGGCGACACGGTGATCATGCGTGGCCACGGGGTCAGTGAGGGTGTCCGCGTTGGCTTCGGAGAGGTTCGATGCCAGATTCTTCCCGCGCTGTGAGTCTGCAGCGCAAAGCGATGGCGGCGGAAATGGACACCCAGTATCCTTACGGTTTTTACCCCACAACCAGAGTGCCAGGCTATGGATCAAACTAAAGACGATAACGCCACCGCGGTTAAGCTAAGGCCGCTGGCTAAGTCGCTGCCCATGTCTTTGTTGCGCGCCCGTGAAGCGTTGATGGCGGAATTTCGTCCCATGCTGCACGAACACAAGCTCACTGAGCAGCAGTGGCGGGTTCTACGAGTATTGATGGAAAACGACGAGATTACCGTCACCGCTCTTGCTCGCGAAGCGGTTATTTTGCCTCCCAGTCTTTCGCGAATTTTGCGCGGATTGGTCAGCAAAGGCTTGGTAAAGCGAAGAGCGCAACGTGCCGACCAACGGCGGGCTCAGGTAATGATCGCGGCCAAAGGCCAGCGCTTGTTCGACTCCGTTGCCCCCCACTCATCGGAAATTTATGACGAGCTGGAAAAGCGCCTGGGAAAACGCCGCCTGAAAGAGTTGACTGATCTGTTACTGGAGGTCGAAAACGACCTGCTTGATGGCGCCGCGGGGCGCGCCACGAGCCCCTGATTCACCTGGCCCATTCACGACAGGTCAATCCATGCATCGATACATCGACAGCTACGTGCACAATGGCCGGATTGGTGTTCTTGTTGAGCTAGCCACCAATGATGACTTTACCGCGCGAACCGAAGAGTTTGCTGCGCTAGCCCGTGATCTTGCCATCCATATCGCTGCTATGGACCCCATCGGCATATCCGAAGTTGAACTCGAATCACTTCAGCGTGCTTGGCCTCATGCCCGCCCGGTTCAGGCCGACTCGTTGCTGCTGAGCCAGCGTTTTGTTCGTTCAGACACGTTAACGGTAGGGCAGCACATTCGCCGGACCGAACGTCAGTTGGGTAGCCAAATTACCGTTCACCGATTCCTGCGCTGGACCTGCGACGAATAACGGATTGTCGAACAAACCATTCTTGCCTAATACTCAATAAAAATGCCGGCACATTCTCGTGTCGAACGCAGTGTTATGTTACTCCTGCGGCTGTTCCAGTTTCGATTCTAATGCTTCTACCCGCTGTGTCAGGGCGTCCAGCCGCGCCTCCAGTGAGGCGCGCGGGGCCGAGCTGGATGTCGGTGCGGTAGCGGCGGCCACCATTTCCGGCGACGGTTCGCCGCTCAGCAGATGATGGTAGCGATCGTCTTTTTGACCGGGTCCTCGCGGCAGCCGAACCACCAGTGACGGCTCCCGCTCCATTAAACGATCCAAAATAAAATGCAGGTCGTCCAGATCCTGAAATTCATGGATGCGCTGACAGCGGGTTCGAATTTCGCCGGGGGTTTGCGCGCCTCGCAGCATCAGAACGCATAGCACCGCCTGCTCCTTTTTCAGCACCTCGGCCACTTCAGCGAAATGGTGTTGATACTTTTCTACTCGAGACCCGCGAATTTCACTGACCAGACGCAGATCAGCCATTTGTCTGAGCGCATGGCCAATTTCACCGGACTCTAGCGCCATCACCGGGTGCCTGCTGGATTTTTGATTGCAGGCGGTTCGCAGGCCATTTAACGTTAGCGGGTACTGTTCCGGTGTTGTGGCTTCTTTTTCAATCAGGCAGCCAACGATTCGGGCTTCTACAGAGTTAAGTTCGCGGGTCAGGGACATTATGTTGGCACCTCTATAGTCAGCCACCATAGTAACTCGCAACTGCCATCACGCTAAGATAAAGAAAAACGCCAGGATTCATTTCTCATGACCGAAATTCAATCGCTATTTATCGACAAAAGCCGGTTAGACAAGGCCAGTTGGTCAAGTCAGCGTACGCCAGAGCTCAGCGATGGTCAGGTGCTGTGCCAAATCCATAACTTTGCGCTCACCGCCAACAACATCAGTTACGCCGATCACGGCGAAAAACTGGGTTACTGGCAGTTTTTTCCGGCCTCCGCCGGCCAGGGCGTGTTGCCTGTGTGGGGGTTTGCGTCAGTGGTGAAAAGCACCACCGGGGATGTTGCTGAAGGAGAGCGTCTGTTTGGTTTTTTCCCCATGGCCAGCCATCTCCTAATGAGTCCCGGCCGCAACAATGCGCAGATCGTAGAAGATACCATCGATCACCGACAGGCCCTGCCAAGAGTATACAACCAGTACTTTCGCACGGCCGCCGATCCGCTCTACCAAGCAAGGTTTGAAGCCCAGCAGGCGCTGTATAAACCCTTATTCATCACCGCATTTGTCGCCGACGATTTCCTCGCGGACGAGCAGTTTTTTGGTGCAAAGCAGGTGCTGATTTCCAGTGCCTCCAGCAAAACGGCCATGGCCATAGCCCATCTCCTAGGGGCTCGTGCAGAGGTGTCGTGTATCGGGCTCACCTCCTCAGGTAATGTAGATTTCACCCGGGGGCTGGGTTGTTACGACAGGGTTGTGGCGTACGATAAGGTAGCGGAACTGGCTGGCGATGTACCTTCAGTGTATGTGGATATCGCGGGTAACGGACAGCTGCGTGACCAGGTTCACGAGCAATACAACGCCCAGCTTCGTCACAGCTGTTCTATCGGGGGCTCACACTGGCAGGCAAGAAGCGATCAACCGCCCGCTATGGGCCCCAAGCCTCGGTTCCTGTTTGCTCCCAGCCATGTCGAAAAGCGGGTAGCCCAGTGGGGGGCGGCAAAATTCTCTGAAGCCGTGGCGTTGGCCTGGCAGGGGTTCTTGCCGCTGGCGATCCAGGCTGTGGAAGTGACCCCGAGAATTGGCCCAGATGCCATGGCCGAGACTTACCAAGACCTTCTCAGGGGAAAAAACGACCCCCGTCACGGATACATGGCAAGCTGGTCATGAGTGCCGACGAATTGCCCGAACTGGTTTTCTGGGGCGAAGAGTCGTTAATGCGCTGTCAGGCCGAGGTGGCCGCGGAGGACATGCAGCATGCCGATTGGTCACAGAAGATCGATGTGCTGGTGGAATGTATGTCGGCTTACGGTGGGATTGGTATCGCGGCTCCACAGATCGGCTGGGATGCGCGGGTATTTTGCCTGGGTATTGCCGATGACAACGCTCGCTACCCGAATGCGCAGTCGATGCCATTGCAGGTCTGGGTCAATCCGCAGATCGTGACCAGCCGTGGTCAATGTTGGGCATGGGAAGGCTGTTTGTCGGTACCAGGGCTGCGCGGATGGATTTCGCGGCCCGCGGAGATCTCAGTCAAAGGCCTAAACGCCATCGGAGATGAGGTCACCCAGACGCTGTGGGGGTTTGCCGCGCGCGTGTTTCAGCATGAAATGGACCATCTGGACGGCCTGTTAATACCCATGCGAGTGCCGGATGCCAGGTTTTTGCTCTCCAATGAGCTGATGGAAAACCGTCAAAGCTGGCAGTCCGATTGGCCCTCGCCAGGGGCATACAGAACAGACCCCGGCGTCACCTCAACAATTCGCTAGCCTTGGTCAGGCCCAGCCGAATTGCCGTAGCGCGTGGCCGTCATTCCAGATTTTGGTCATGTGAGAGATTTTGTCGCCGTCGAAGGTGATGGCGTAGACGTAATCTGAAGCAACTGTTTTGCCGGTGGGCGGCATGGGGCCTTCAACCGTGTGGGTACCGTGGAACGTGGCGAAGGCCAGCACTGTGGCGCGGGCCTCGTCCAAAGCCATGCCCTTGAGCTCGTAGCGCCCGTTGGGAACCGGGACAAATAGGCCCTGCATCCAGTCGCAGTAGCCCTGCAGGGTCGTGACTTCAGTTAAGGCGTCGGCCTGGGCGGAAAAGCCCGCATCTGCGTGGCAGTATTCCTGGCAGTTCTCCCAGCCTTTGCCGGTTTCGCACGCATCAAAAAACTCGCTGGCGGTTTCCATAGTGCTCATCGCGGTATTCCTTATGTTCGTTTCAAATGTCAGCGGATTTGACAGCTGGCAACGCGCTCCGGTTGTTAGATAGACCGGGTGCGGTTAACTCAATAGCGGACAACGTGTCGCGGGTTGTTGTTGGCTGAGAGTCCACAGAATTACAGCTGCCAAAACCCCTGCTGATTCCCGCCTTGAGAAAAAATGGCAAAGGTGCCCTTGCCAGGAATTTCTAGCGGCGGGTGAATGATTTCTGCACCGCAATCGGCAACGTCCTTGACGGCTTGTTCAATGTTGTCGACCAGCCAATAGGGTCGCGTTACGGGTGTCTCCATGTCACCCATCGGGGCCCGAACGCCCACGACGCTGGCATCCGGTAGTTGGGCGGTTCTTGCATTCCCCAACTCAGCCACGGGAGGGCTGAAACTCACCGAGCCGGTTCGTTCATAGCCCAGACAAACCTGGTCCACGTCACGGGTGACGATTTCTAAATAGTGAATTTTCATCGCAATCTCCAGAAGCCGATGGGCCATTATCCATATTCTCTGACGCAATGTTTTTCCTTGGACTGGACTCGCCCTCATCTGATAAGAGGACTTAATGCTGATGACCGACAGTGGGGCGCAGCCGCTGCACGATGTTGGTGACCCTGTTATTGCGGTGTGATCCGCCGGCTTTGGTTGTCATCCAGGTTGTTGGCAACCCCTTGAGAGAGTTTTCACGCTAAACTGAAGATCATCGAATTTTTGGGTTGTCATGTCTGAGTTGCCCTCATCCGATTCCTCTGTTCACGCCTATCAGCAACTGCAGGACAGTTTGCAAGCCGTGATGTTGGAAAGTACTGGCAGCGTGGATCAGGCGCAGGCGCTGATTTATGACGATCTCAAACATCTGGCCCGACGCATCAGCGGCGAATTTCGCTCCGGCGAAACGCTGCGAACCACCGCCCTACTGCATGAAGCGTACGCCAGATTAGCGGGCGGGTCGCTGCCGCCGCTGGAAAACCGGCGCGCCGCAATGGCGTTGATGGCCACTGTGATGCGTCGAGTCGCAGTTGATCACATCCGATCGCGCACCGCGGCAAAACGCGGCGGCAATATGAAACAGGTGCCATTGGAAGAAGCCAGCGCCTTGAGTCAATCGGGCAATCCGGATGAGTTGATTTTGGGGGTCGATCACGCTCTGGCGCAGCTCAGCGCCTTTGCACCCGATCTGGCGCGGCTGGTGGAGCTGTTGTTCTTTGTAGGTTTGAGCCAAGCAGAGGTTGCCCAACTGGATGATACGTCCGAACGTTCGGTGCGCCGCGGCTGGCGTAAGGCCCGGGCGTGGTTGCACCGGATCATGACGGAAGAGGGTGCTGATGGACCGGCCTGACCTGGCAGCCGTAGACGCCCTGTTTGATGAATTGCTTGACTTAGATTCCGCCAGCCGCAGTCAACGCATGGACGATCTCTCCGAAATCGATCCGTCGATGCATAAAGAACTGAGTATGCTCCTCGCCTCAGATAAACAGGCCGCGGAGGTTCTCGGAGCGTTGGATAGTCAACCCTCTCTAGCGTTGGCCGTTGGCGCAACTTGGGGGCCATACGAACTCACCCGGGCTGCCGGTGCCGGCAGCATGGGCCGGGTCTATCAAGCGAAACGGGTTGATGGGCGGTTCGATCACACCGTGGCGATCAAATTCCTCACCCTGGGCGCCAGCGATGATATTCAGCGACGATTCCAGTCGGAGATACAGATTCTGGCTCGTCTTTCCCACCCCAATATTGTTTCCCTGATTGATGGCGGCAGCGATCAGGGTGTGCATTATCTGGTGATGCAGTGGATTGATGGCAAACCGCTGAACGAGGCCAGCCAGGAGTGCGATTTTCGCCAACGTCTGGACTTGTTCGATCAACTGCTAAAGGCGGTGGATCATGCACATCGGCATTTGGTGATTCACCGTGACCTTAAGCCATCCAACGTGATGGTGGACAGCGAGGGGCAGGTGAAGCTCCTGGACTTCGGGATTAGCAAGAACCTGGACGGCGGCGCCACTCAGACTCAGGCTCTGATGACGCCGCGATACGCCGCGCCGGAACAGATTCTGGGTCAGCCGATATCGGTGGCTACAGATATTTTTTCCCTTGGCATGTTGTTATTTGAGGTGATCGCGGAAAAACTGCCGCCCATGCCTACCAGTGGCTCACTAGAATCGTTAGTGGACTACGCCCGAACTCTTGAGCTGCCCGATCTCGGGCAGATAGCTGACACTCCGACTCACCCTGACTTGTGTGCCATTGTTGGGCGGTGTTTGATGCGCGAGCCTCAACGGCGCTATGCCACGGTGGCAGAGCTGGCGCGAGATCTGCGTCGCTACCGTGAAGGGCGCCCCGTGCAAGCGCGCAGACTGGGTCGTTCTGCGCGCCTGGGCCGCTGGCTGCTGCGCCATCGTTGGGCCGCAGGCGCAACGTTGGCGACAGGTCTTGCGTTGGCAGTTGGGACCACATTGCACCTCAACCGACTTCAGGTTGAGCGAGACCAGGCCCAGGCGGCGTTCAGGTTTCTGACCGGCTTGTTTGGCGATCTCAATCCCATGAGCGCCGGCGTTGATGCGCTATCGCTCCCCGTGGCGGACGTGTTTCAGCTGGGCCTCAAACGCCTGGAATCCGGTAAGCAGCTTTCGCCTCAGTCCAGAGCAGAGTTGGCGCTCACGTTTTCCGCAGGGTTATCGGATGCCGGGCGTTATGAACAGGCCATAGAGGCCGCGGACTTTGCCATCAATACCCTTGAGGAATTGATGACCACTGAACCCGAAATTGTGCGGCTAACGGTGTCCGCATACCTGACAAAGTTGCTCGCGTTGGGGTTTCAGGGCGACAGCGAGGGTTTTATGGCGGTCGCCGAGCTGGCCGAACGGCTGCTGCCGAAACTCAGCGATCAGGCCATTGAGCGACCGCGCTACTGGCATCTCCTAGGCAATCATCTTCAGCGCGATGGTCACGTTGATGACGCTAACGAGGCGCTGGGCCGCGCGGTAGAGCAACTGGACGCGATGGCCGGTTCAGCGGCCGCTGATGACTTAAACATCACCGCGCTGGCTGACCTTGCTGTGGCCCTGCGTTGGGTGAGTGATGAGCGGGCCGTTGGGCTAATTAATCGGTCCATTGCCTTGGCCAAAGCGCGCAATATACCCGACACCCGAATGGGTCTGCTGCACGCAAAGCGCGCTGGCGTGCGAGGGGTGTTTGAGAGCTCTGAGGCGGCTACCGAAGATCATTTGCGTGCCATGGAGCTCACCGCACGATCGCTGGGGCCCGATCATCGTGAATCGTTGGTTCTCAAGAGTAACTACGCATTGAACTTGATGGCGCTCAATCGCCATGAAGAAGCGGTTACTCTGCTCCAGCAGGTGCTGGAACGAAGCCAGCACGCTGAGGACCTGGATCCTATGGAGCTAGCCAAGACCTTGCAGAACATTGCAGCGGCCATGAAAGAAACGGGTCAGTACCGGGAAGCAACGGCTCACGCAGAACAGGCCCAGGCGCTTTATGAGTCGATTTTCCCGGACACCAATCACCAGCTCGCATTGCCACGATTAACCCGGGCAGAAATTGCTTTACTGCGCGGTGATGCTCAGTTGTCCGGCATTCTTGCCGCTGAGGCCATTGCGCGTCTGACCCTGGTGCCGCAGGATCATGTCCTGAATCAAGTGGCGCGGGTATATCAACACGTGGCCAATACCCTCCAGCGTGGTTGCCAACCGGAGGCGTCAGCGGCCCTAACTGAGGAGGGCCAAAAAGTGGTGAGTTTTCTCACCGATAAACGACGCGTTACCCCGCTGCTGCGCGAAGCATTGGATTTAGAGTCCTGTTGAGCGGGAAATTCAATCCTCAAAACTATCGGCAAAAAGCCCGTCATCGAACTCGTAGAAAAATGCCGCACCCACGCGTTCATTCATGATGTTCTCCGCAACCCGGTCGCCTACTAAACCGTGAATACGCGTCCCCTCACGGGTTAACGCCACCGAGGTGCCGTATTGAAGGACGTTGCTGGGTGCCGGAAATACCGGGGCCTCATTGCGATCAATTTCCGTCCAGTCACCGGCAGCGTCCCGGCGAAAAAGGTAGCTGGCTCGGTTATCCGAGGTCCACAGCAGGTTACTTTCCACCGCCACGTCTTGACCAAACAGGCCGATGAACGTCGAATCGCTGGCCACCAGCTCGGTGGTCAGCAGATAGTCGCCGTTGTCGGGCTCAAACACATAGACCGAGCCGTCATTAGTCACCATGGGCGTCAGGTCAGCAGCGCCTGCCAGGGATCCGATGGCTATGAACCCAGTACCCGAGGCCACACCACTGCCGAAGCGCTCATTAATGCCCGGACTGTCGGAGGTGAGGGTATCAACCAATTGAAATTGCCCACCATCTTGCTGGTATACCCATGCGCGGCCAGAGGTGTTGAAGCCATCGGTGTCATAGTCGGGTGAGCCAACCACCAAAATGCCGGAATTGATGTCAAGGCGGTCGCCAAAGCGAGCGTTAGATTGAAGGTCAGCGACGGGTATATCGACGCGTTGAGTCAGTAACCATTCGTTGCCTTGCAGTTGATAAATTAACAGCGCGCCCACGGAGTTGGTGTCGGCGGAAAAGGGCGCCTGGTCAGTAACGGGTGCGCCCACTATCAGCGTAGTGCCACCCAGGGCCACGCGATTATCAAAGTTTTGATCCCGATATTCCGTCGAGTCAGGCTCGTCTACGGTGCTGTGATAACCCCAGTTGCCGGCACCGCCAAGATCGCGCCGGTACAATGCTGCGCCACCAAAGGTAAATGTGATGGCCAGCCATTCGCCATCAATAGTGACATCGGTGCCTGAACGACCCCGATTGCTGGGACCAGGGGCTTCTTCCAATTTTTTGTGGAAATTCCAGCCGTTGTCATACCGAAATATGTATACCGCGCCGTCAGCACCATCGGCGAAGGGGGCAGAAATCACCGCCCAAATGCCATCGGCCTGCATGACCGTACCAAAAGACTGGCCATCAATGGTGGTGTCAAAGTCATCGCGAAACTGAGTTAAGTTCAGTTCAAGGTCCTGAGCAGCAGCGGCCCATGACGCCAAACAGATACACAGAAACAACAGTGGCTTACGCATAGCAAAACTCCCTTTTTCCCCTTGATCGGATTTTCCGCAAGAAAGCGGCCAACTTTTTGCGCTTGGATTGTCCCTCACGCGGAACCTGCTATCGTTCAGGCTAAACTTCACTGCGCCACTGAATTGAACCAAACACCCCGCCCGTCAGATGAGAAAGACTCTCCAGCCAGCGATCTAGCCCGGCAGGGCCTGATGGCAGCCATCGTTGCCTATTTGATGTGGGGATTCATGCCGCTGTATTTCCGCTGGGTCGTGACGGTGCCAGCGCTGGAAATGCTGGCGCACCGGGTCATCTGGGCGGTGCCGTTTGGTCTGCTGATCGTTATTTTTCGGCGTCAGTTGGGTGCCGTGCTGAGCATCTTTAGAACGCCGGCTCACCTGGGTTTGCTGGCCATTTCGGGCGGATTTATTGCTCTGAACTGGCTGGTCTACATTCTGGCAGTTCAGCACCAGCAGGTGTACCAAGCGTCTTTGGGTTACTACATTAACCCGCTGATGTACGTGGTGGTGGGCGTGTGGTTTTTCCATGAAACCCTGAGTCGTCCCCAATGGCTGGCCGTAGTTCTGGCCACGATCGGCGTTGCTGTGCTGGTGGTCAGTGGCGGTCAGGTGCCTTGGTACGCGCTGGGCCTCGCGGTGTCATTTACGGTGTACGGGGTGGTGCGCAAACAGGTAGCCGTCGGCGCCATGCCGGGACTATTGGTCGAAACGCTGCTGCTGTCACCATTTGCCGTCGGTTATATGCTCTGGCTGGCATCTAATGACCAGATGGTCTTTCTCCATACGTCCACCCAGCAGAATATCGGCATGATGCTCGGCGGCCCTTTGACCGTTTTGCCGCTGCTGTTTTTCTCTATCGCCGCTCGCCGATTGACCCTTTCGGCGATTGGGTTTTTGCAGTTCATGGCTCCCACCATCCAGTTTTTCCTCGCCCTGTCCTTTGGC
>JBGCET010000091.1:0-13244 GCA_045106555.1 Lysobacterales bacterium
AGTGTTCCGCTCATGATGCTGCCTCCCAGCGACTGGCGGCCCACTGTTGGGTGCCGGAAGATACCCTAACCTCCAGCGAGTGCAGCGGCGCGTCTGCCAGTTTTGGATGTTCCAACACCCGCTCCAGTAACAGGCTGGCCATTTCTTCAATGGTGATGTTGCGAATCGGCAGCACGATGGTGTCCTTTTTCAAAAACAGCATCACGTCGGTGTCGTGCTTAACCCGGTAATAGTCGCCGTCTTCCTCAATGCTCAGATGGGGCGATAGCTGAGGTAGCAGCATGTACTCGTCCAGCCGCTCACATTCCTCCAGCAGCAGGTCTTTGACGATTTTGTAGTTGAAACTGAGCCCGTCGCTGCCCACTGCTGCGGTTAGCTCTGCGGCCACGCGGTAGCCGTGGCCGTGCAGTCGTTCGCGGCTGGTGGCCGAGAAAATCGTAAAGTGCGCCGCAGCAAAGTTTAGATAGTCTTTGGCGACGGTAATGGTGGTTACGTTATTCATGGCTGTAGTGTACCGGTTTGTTATGTAATGAACTTGTGTAGTGGGGAGGAGTTGTTCATGATCCGACAGTCCGATTTGCCCAACAGGGAACCGTATCTGTGGAACTGACCGAAGCCGTTGCCAGTCGCTATTCAGCGCGCGCATTTCAATCGACGCCAGTGTCAGCCGAGGTGGTTGAGCGCCTGCTGACCCGCGCCGCCCAGTCACCTTCCGGTGGCAATCTTCAGCCCTGGCACGTTTACGCCCTTGGTGGGTCAGCGCTGTCAGCGCTGATCGACGATGTGGCCTCGCGTCTTCCCAGCAACCCCCGCGGCGAGCCGTCGGAGTATTCGGTGTATCCGGAAAAACTCAAAGAACCTTACCGCACCCGGCGCTACCGCTGCGGCGAAGATCTCTACGCGTCCATTGGTATCGGTCGTGAAGATAAAATGGGTCGGCTCATGCAGTTTGCCAAGAATCTGAACTGTTTCGGCGCACCGGTGTGCCTGTTTTTTGCCATTGACCGCGCCATGGGGCAGAACCAGTGGGCCCATCTGGGCATGTACATGCAGACGGTCATGCTGCTGGCCAGAGAGGAAGGGCTGCACACCTGTGCCCAGGAAGCCTGGTCCACTTGGCACGAAACGGTTCAGCGTCACCTTGAGCTGCCCCCTGAGCTGATGCTGTATTGCGGCATGGCGCTGGGCGTCGCGGACGAGCAAGCGCCGATCAATCGCTGGCGCACCGAGCGCGCGCCTCTGGCTGAATGGGCGACGCTGAAGGGCTTTGATAAATAATCCATTTGCATTCCACTGCCTAGCCATGCCATAAACAAGGTCCCGCTCGGGTGGTCTCACCTGGCGGACGCGGCCTGCGGGTACAGGCGTTACCGATCGATAAGGACACCCCATGAAGATAGGCGTACCAAAAGAGTCTTTTGCCGGAGAGCTACGTGTAGCGACAACGCCAGAGGTTGTGGTTCAGCTGAAAAAGCTCGGCTTTGACGTTCTAGTGCAAAGCGGCGCGGGTGAGCCCGCCAGCTATTCCGACGGCGCCTACGCCGACGCCGGCGCAGAGATCGGTTCAGATGCAAAGTCTGTCTTCAAGGCCGCTGACATTGTCCTTAAGGTTCGTGGGCCTAACGATAAAGAGCTGAAGCTGCTGAGCAAGGGTCAGACGCTTATCTGTTTTCTTTATCCGGCGCAGAATGAAAAGCTGCTGAAAACTCTGGCAGACAAAGGCGTTAACGCCCTCTCGATGGACTCAGTGCCCCGAATCTCCCGGGCCCAGAAAATGGATGCCTTGAGCTCCATGGCAAACATTGCTGGCTATCGCGCAGTAGTGGAAGCCGCTCAACACTTTGGACGGTTTTTTACCGGCCAGATTACCGCTGCGGGTAAAGTCCCGCCGGCCAAAGTGATGGTGATTGGCGCCGGCGTTGCCGGCTTGGCGGCCATTGGCGCGGCGAAAAGTATGGGTGCTATCGTGCGCGCGTTTGACACTCGGCCTGAGGTGAAAGAACAGGTAGAGAGCATGGACGCCGAGTTCCTCATGCTGGACTTTGAGGACGATGAAGACGGTGCGGGTGAAGGCGGCTACGCCAAGGTGATGAGCAAAGAATTTATCGAAGCGGAGATGGCGCTGTTCGCCCAGCAGGCGGAAGAAGTGGACATCATCATTACTACCGCCCTGATCCCCGGCAAACCCGCACCTAAGCTGATCACCACAGAGATGGTAAAAACCATGCGCGACGGCAGCGTGGTGGTGGATCTGGCGGCCGAGCAGGGTGGCAACTGCGAGCTCACCGAGCCTGGCAAGGTGGCCACCGCCCATGGCGTAACGTTAATTGGGTATACCGATCTTCCCAGCCGACTGGCGGCGCAGTCCAGCCAGCTGTATGGCACGAACCTTCGTCACCTGCTGACCGACATGTGCCCTGAAAAAGACGGTGAACTGGTCATCGACATGGAAGACGAGGTGGTGCGCGGTGCCACCGTGACCAAGGCGGGCGAGATTACCTGGCCGCCGCCACCGCCGCGATTGTCCGCAGCGCCTGCGGCTAAACCGGCGCCACCTCCTAAGGTGGAGGAGCCCGAAGGGCCGCCCAGCATCTGGGGTCCCATTCTGACGATGGGCATTGGGGGCCTGGCGCTATTTGGATTAGGCGCGGTGGCGCCGCCGTCGTTCATGGCCCACTTCACGGTGTTTGTGCTGGCCTGCTTTGTGGGCTACATGGTGATCTGGAACGTATCGCCAGCCCTGCATACGCCGTTAATGAGCGTCACCAACGCTATCAGCAGTATCATTATTATTGGCGCTTTGCTGCAGATCTCCTCCGCGGACAACCTCATTAAATGGGTCGCCGTGGTCACCGTACTCATCACCAGCATTAATATCGTGGGCGGCTTTGCCGTCACCCGAAGAATGCTGGAAATGTTCCGCAAGTAAGGCGCTGACGACATGACTCCAGGCTTAATTACCGTTTCATACATCGCGTCGACCATCCTGTTTATTCTGGCCCTGGGGGGCTTAAGTAATCAGGAAACCGCGCGTCGCGGCAACGTCTACGGCATGCTCGGCATGGGCATTGCGCTGATTGCCACCATGGCCGGCATTGTGACCGCCAACTATGCCTTGCTGATTACCGCCCTGGTGGTGGGCGGCTTTGTCGGCATCGTGCTGGCGCAACGGGTCCAGATGACTCAAATGCCAGAGCTGGTGGCCATGTTGCACTCCCTGGTGGGCGCGGCTGCCGTGATGGTGGGCTATGCCAGTTTCCTTGACCCGGACGTGAGCTTTACCGGCGTTGAAGAAACCATCCACAACGTTGAGGTTTACATTGGGGTGTTGATTGGCGCGGTGACCTTCTCAGGGTCCATCATTGCGTTTGGAAAACTTAGCGGAAAAATTGGCGGCAGCCCTTTATTGTTGCCGGCCCGGCACTGGTTGAATCTTGCTTTGTTGCTGGCAGCCATCTGGTTTGGTCGAGAGTTCGTGATCGGCGCTCATGAGGGCAATGGCCTCATGCCTTTGGTCATCATGACCGGTATTGCCCTGATATTCGGTATCCACATGGTGATGGCCATTGGTGGGGCGGACATGCCGGTGGTGGTGTCCATGCTGAACAGCTATTCAGGCTGGGCCGCTTCGGCTACCGGCTTCATGCTGGGCAACGACCTGCTGATCGTCACCGGCGCGTTGGTCGGAAGTAGCGGCGCTATTTTGAGCTACATCATGTGCCGAGCCATGAACCGTAAGTTCCTGTCGGTGATTGCCGGCGGCTTTGGTACCGGCACCGCGAAAGCCTCCAGTAGTGGCGGCGAAGAGCAGGGCGAGGTGGTTCCGGTGCTAAGCGACGAAGTTGCGGAAATGCTGACCAATGCGAAGGAAGTCATGATTATTCCTGGCTACGGCATGGCGGTGGCCCAGGCCCAGCATACGGTGAACGAAATCTGCCGTAGCCTGAAAGATAAGGGCGTTAACGTGCGTTTTGGCATTCACCCGGTGGCGGGCCGCATGCCGGGACACATGAACGTGCTGCTGGCTGAGGCCCGAGTGCCCTACGACATTGTGTTTGAGATGGACGAGATTAACGACGATTTTCCGGACGTGGATGTGTCGGTCATCATCGGTGCCAACGACATCGTCAATCCTTCAGCCCAGGACGAACCCGACAGCCCTATCGCCGGTATGCCGGTGTTAGAAGTGTGGAAGGGTGAGACCACCATTGTGCTCAAGCGCAGTATGGCGACGGGTTATGCCGGCGTGCAAAATCCGTTGTTTTTCAAGGACAACACTCGCATGCTGTTTGGTGATGCAAAAGAAACTCTGGACGCCGTGCTGAAGTCTCTGGGTTAACGGGCGGGTGTCGTTAACGGCAGGCGAATGAGTCCATGAACGCCGCCTCCATCCTGTCCGTCAAGCGCGGGGAGTGGGTCGGTTTGACCCTCTCCACCAGTTATTTTTTCTGCCTGCTTTGCGCGTATTTCACGTTACGGCCCATTCGCGAGTCCATGGCGGTGGCCAGTGGTTCGGTGACGGTCCCGCTGCTGTTTACCGGCACCTTTTTAGTGATGGCGCTGATGCTGCCCGTATTCGGATGGCTGGTGTCACGGCTGCCTAAACGGATCTTCCTGCCCGCCAGTTACACCTTCTTTGTGCTGAACCTACTGGGGTTTTATTTTGCCTTTCGCAGCGCGGCAGACACTCTCTGGTTGGGTCGGGTGTTTTTTGTCTGGATTAGCGTATTCAACATGTTTGTGGTGTCGGTGTTCTGGAGCTTTATGGCCGACCTGTTCAAACCCGGTCAGGCACGGCGCCTGTTCAGCATTATTGCTGCTGGCGGTAGTGCCGGAGCAATCGTTGGTCCAACCCTCACTGCGGCGCTAGCACCGACGCTGGGGACGGCGAATTTGTTCCTGTTGGCGGTCGGCTTCCTGCTCCTGGCCATGGGCTGTCAGATAACGCTGCTGCGCTATCAGGAAGCTCAGTCCGGAGGCCGTGCACCGGCCATCGGCGGTTCCATCTGGGCCGGTGCCCAGCTGGCATGGCGCACCCCCATGCTGCGCCTGATGGTGCTGGTGTTGGTGTTGTTACCTATTTTGAATACGGTGATGTACAACCTGCAGATCACGCTGGTTGAGCAGGCGTTTGAAGGGGCCGACCCAACGCGCTTTTTTGCGCTGATTGATCTTGGTGCCAACGTGACGGCGTTCTCGCTAGAACTGCTGCTAACCTCCCGCCTACTGCGCTGGATAGGTGTCGGTCGAACCATGGCCATCATGCCGCTGCTCACCGCGGTAGGCTTGGCGCTGTTGGCCATCTGGCCCCAGGTTATGGTGTTGGGGGTGTTTCAAGCGCTGCGACGGGGCGGTGAGTACGGCTTGATGAAACCGGCCCGGGAGCTGATGTACACCCAGGTAGACCCGGAGATTCGCTACAAAGCGAAGAACTTTATTGATACCTTTGTTTATCGCGGTGGAGACCTTGCCAGCGGCTGGGTTTATCTTGGGCTGACCGCAGGTTTGGGCTTGGGTATCGCCACAGTGGCAGCACTGGCGGCACCGCTGGGAGGGCTTTGGTCATGGCTGGCCTACCGCCTGGGGTTACAGTTTAAGGAGCCAGAAAATGATGGCTAAGATGCAACAGCAACGAGGCGATACTTGCCGCTTCCAGGGGCGTATCTCGAAAGTCGCATCCAAGGTGGTCGGTTCAGCTCTTGTGGTGGTTTCGCTCTTCTCGGTTGCAGACAATGCCTACGCTCAACTCGCTCGTGCGCCGGTACCGCCGGCTTATGTTCAACTCGATTTGGGTGGGGTATTTGAAAGCGGCGATCAGGAAGCCGATACCGGCTGGTTGGTGGGGCTGCGCGGCGGCTTAAACATCACCACCCAAACCACCATAGAAGCGGAAATCTTTCGCGATGAGATGGCCTTTGACGCCGGCTTTGATTTGAAGCACACGGGGGCTGCGGTGAACTGGGTGCGATATAACCGCACGCCGTTGTGGAATCCTTACGTGCTGCTGGGTATCGGCGCACTGCGGTTTGAATTGCCCGGTGATTCAGATACGGAATACATGGCCCACGTGGGTGTAGGCGGGCAGTGGGATCTTACCGAGAGCGGTATGTTGCTGCGGGCGGAATTGCGCTACCGCTACAGCCCCTCTCAGTCTGGGCTGGCGGGTATCGTACAAGACATCTCGCCAGTGTTTACCGTTGGTCTGGTCATTCCCCTGGGTCGCTAGGACCCAGGAGTTTTTCGTGTGTACGCCGGTTATGCGGCCTGCTCAACCTGAGGATCAGGCTGCTGTGCGGCAACCAGTTCCGAGTGATCGAAATCGTCCACCGCAATAATGTCTGCTACCAATGCGCGGGTCTGAGTGAGTAGCTCGAAGTCCGCTTGGTTGACCAGTCCTTGCTTAAGCGCGTCTGCCAGAAGTTCTGTCGGCGTGTCTCCGGCCAACTCTCCACCGCGAACGGCTTTGCGAATCTTTCGCTCCAGCGGCTCAGCCTGAATAATCAACGGCAGGGCCGCTTCCATCTGACCGATGGGATTATTCGGTTCAGATACGGCGTACACCAATTCGGTGAGTCTGGCTCGTGCCTCGTTTGGGCTTTGCAGCAGCGCCGCCACTTTATGGTCCAGCCGGTCTGAGGGCATTCTTGCCCACTTGCCCAGCGGGAAAATCAGCGCCCGCATCATCCAGGCCACTGGCCGGGATGGGAAGTTGCGGATCACGTCAGCAAAGGCTTTTTGCGTCTCGAAGATGCAGTACTGCGCTGCCCAGTTCAGGAACGGAGCATCAACCGCCGGCCGGCCATGGTCTTCGTAACGTTTTAGCAACGCCGACATCATGTACAGGTGGCTGAGCACGTCGCCCAATCTGGCTGACAGACGTTCCTTAAACTTCAGCTTGCCGCCCAGAGTCAGCATGGCCAGATCGGCGGCCAGTCCCAGTCCTGCACTGTAACGAGCGATGGACTGATAGTAACGACGTGTGTATCGACTTCCCGGCGTGCGCGCCAGCCTGCCACCGCTAAGGCCCAGCAGGAGTGATCGGCTGGCGTTGGAGAACGCTAAGCCAATGTGGCCAAACAGCGCCTTGTCGAAGGCCTTCACCTGTTCCCTGGGTTCTTCCAGGCTCAGCGCGGCGATTTCTTTCAGCACATACGGATGGCAGCGAATGGCGCCCTGGCCGAAGATCATCAGGCTGCGCGTCATGATGTTGGCACCCTCCACCGTGATCGCAATAGGTGCACCCTGCCAGCTGCGCCCGGCGTAGTTTTTGGGCCCAAGAATGATGGCTTTTCCGCCGTGGACATCCATGGTGTCGGTGGCCACCTGTCGCGCCAGCTCAGTGGCATGGTATTTGGCAATGGCCGAGGAGACGGCCGGCTTTTCGCCCCGATCCACCGCCAGCGCAGTGGCCTCAGAGACGGCGGTGGCCAGATAGGACTTGCCGCCAATGCGGGCCAGCGCCTCTTCAACACCTTCAAAACGTCCAATGGGCAATCCAAACTGTCGACGAATTCGCGCGTAAGCACCGGTGGCCAGGGCCGCTGCCCGGCTGCCGCCGGCGGCACTGGAGGGCAGAGAAATCGCCCGGCCAACGCTTAAGCATTCCACCAGCATGCGCCAGCCCTGGCCGGCCATTTCAGGCCCGCCGATCAGAAATTCCAGCGGCACAAACACGTCTTCGCCGCGAATCGGGCCATTTTGGAACGGCACGTTCAGCGGCATATGGCGCCGCCCGATGTCCATGCCCTTGGTGTCTCTGGGTAGTAGCGCTAGGCTGATTCCCAGGTCTTCCTGCTCACCCAACAGACCGTCTGGGTCGCTCAGACGAAACGCTAGGCCTACCAGCGTTGCGACCGGAGCGAGGGTGATATACCGCTTGTCAAAATTCAGCCGCATACCCAGCACGTCTTCGCCGTTGTACTCGCCGCGGCAAATCACACCGGTGTCCGGAATTGACGTGGCATCGGAACCCGCGGTGGGTCCGGTGAGACCAAAGCAGGGCACTTCCTCGCCTTTCGCCAGGCGTGGCAGGTAGTAGTTCTTCTGTTCTTCAGTGCCGTAGTGCAGCAATAGTTCTGCGGGGCCTAGAGAGTTGGGTACAGACACCGTCGAACCCAGCACGGCGTTTTTGGCGGAGAGCTTTTGCACCACGACAGAGTGGGCGTAGGCAGAAAATTCTAGTCCGCCGTAGGTCTTGGGAATGATCATGCCAAAAAAGCGCTGGTCCTTAATGTACTGCCAGGCTTGCGGCGGCAGGTCTGCCAGAACGTGATTCACTTCCCAGTCTTCGATCATGGAACACAGGGTTTCTACCGGGCCGTCAACAAAGGCGCGTTCCTCGGCAGTCAGCTCCGCTTTAGGTTGAGCCAGCAGTTCACCGAAATTGGGCTTGCCGGCAAACAGCTCACCTTCCCAGCCCACGGTGCCCGCTTCCAGAGCCACCGCTTCGGTTTCCGACAGCTTCGGCGCTAGCTTGCGGTACACCTTAAGGACGGGGGCGGTCAGGTATTGCTCCCGCCACGGGGTGTAGTTCAGCGGAATCGCAATCAATGCTACGACCAGCCAGCCAAAAACCAAGGCCACCGTAGACGCTGACGACATGAGTCCGAAAGCGACCAGCGTCGCAACGCTGGCGATGGTCCATCCTCTAACAGAAGAACGCAGGAAACCGGCGGCCAGGGCCACGCCAATTAACGACAGGTACATCATGAAACCAGACATAAAGAGTCCTCTTTTGATGAATCGACGCTGCCTAAGGAGTCTAAGAACTCCAGCACTGCGTCAGTAAATTGTTGGTTGCTGTCACCGGCCACCATGTGGCGGGCGTTTTTGATCTCCACATGCTGGGCATGGGGGATCAGTGTTTTTAAATTCTCGGCGCCTTTGTCATCGACCACTTCGCTACGCCCGCCGCTAATCAACAGGGTAGGGATGGTGATCGTCCGACATGCATCGGAAAATCGTTGCTGCCACTGAGCGACGTGTTCGTTGGCCGCTTCCAGCAATCTCGGATCCCAGTGCCAAAACCAGCGACCTTCACTGCGTCGCAGATTGCGTTTCAATCCGTCCAGGTCTCGCGGGGCGGGACGGTGAGGAAGGTAGGCAGCAATCGCTGCGGCGGCTTCTTCTACACTGGCAAACCCGTCAGGGTGTGCACCCAAGAAGCCTAAAATTTGCTCAATGCCGGCCTGTTTCCAATCGGGAACAATGTCCACAAGGATCAGGGCTGACAATATTGGTCGCTCGGATTGAGCCATTAACGCAGTGAGCCCGCCCATTGACGCGCCCACCGCAACAGGCGGCTGGTGGCAAAGGGTGTCCACAATGCAGCCCACATCGTCCGCAAAACGGTCCAGCTGATAGTTTTCGGCGAATTGGCTGCTGCCATGACCGCGCAGGTCGGGCAACAAACAATAACGTTGTTTTTCTGCCAGCGTGAGCGCCGTCTCACGCCAGGACCAACCCGTTTGGCCACCACCGTGCAACAACACCACGGGCGGATGGGTGCTGTCGCCGCAACTCGTAACACTGAGCTTGATGCCGTCTTCCGAGGTAACAGCGCGTTCGACTTTTTTCAAACGACTGTTTAATTCCATGTGCACAGTATGAGGCCGCGCAATAATACTTGTCAATGGCAAGTCAGTGGCTTGATCGGGTAGCTAACAGGCTGGGGTTTTTGGGGTTTTCGGCGGTTTGTCAGACACCTGCGTGGGCCTTCCAGAATCCACTGCAGACATTGGCTCAGTGAACGATGGTAAACAGCCTTGCTTAGAGGCCTTAAAACGTTGAATTCCGCCCTCTGGAGCGTTATTGTCCTGCGCCTTGTCCTTCTGCCGGTTTTCCTGAGGAAAAAGCATGTCTACGAGTCTTCCCGAATTAGCACAATGGGTGGAGGACGTCGCCAAGATGACCCGTCCCGACACTATCGTTTGGTGCGACGGATCAGAGCAGGAATATCAGCGGCTGGTGGAGCTGATGGAGGGCCAGGGCGACCTCAAAGCACTGAATCAGGAAACCCATCCGGGTTGCTACCTGCACCAGTCTGATCCCAGCGACGTGGCCCGTGTTGAACACCTGACGTTTGTCTGCACCAGCAATGAAGCGGATGCGGGGCCCAACAACAACTGGATGGCGCCTGACGAGGCGAAAGCAAAAATGGACGGCCTGTTTGAAGGCGCCATGGAGGGACGAACCCTCTACGTCATTCCTTACTGCATGGGCCCAATCGGTTCGCCTCTGGCACGCTGCGGCGTAGAAATTACCGACAGCCCCTATGTGGTGGCCAACATGCGCCTGATGACCCGCATGGGCAGCGAATCTTTGGCGCGCATCGAGCGCGACGGCAAATTTGTCAAAGGCCTGCACTCCACCGGCGATCTAGATCCAGAACGCCGTTTCATCATGCACTTCCCGGAATCGCTGAGCATTATGAGCTTTGGCTCTGGCTACGGTGGCAACGCGCTGCTGGGCAAAAAGTGCCATGCGCTGCGTATCGCCAGCTTCCAGGCCCGCAATGAAGGGTGGCTGGCTGAGCACATGCTGATTGTGGGGATTCAGGACCCAGCTGGAAACGTCAGCTACGTGGCCGGCGCATTCCCCTCCGCCTGCGGCAAAACCAATCTGGCCATGTTGATTCCGCCCGAGTCACAGGAAGGCTGGAAAGTATGGACTGTGGGGGACGACATTTGCTGGATGCACGTGGGAGATGACGGCCAGCTGTGGGCCATTAACCCGGAAGCCGGATTCTTCGGAGTGGCGCCGGGTACCGGAGCGGACACCAACCCCAATGCCCTGTCGATGCTGGATCGCGACACCATATTTACTAACGTTGCCACTACCGGTGACAACCAGCCCTGGTGGGAAGGCAAATCGGACGACACCCCCGCCACCGATTGGCGAGGTGACGACTACGCGGCAGCTAATGGACCAGCTGCTCATCCAAACTCCCGCTTTACCGTATCGATCAAACGCTGCCCCAGCTATTCCGATCAAGCCGAGGCACCTCAAGGCGTGCCCATCTCCGCCATTATTTTTGGTGGCCGACGCGAACGTTTGGTGCCCCTGGTATTCGAATCGAAAGACTGGGAACACGGTGTGCTGGTAGGGGCCTCAATGGCATCTGAAACCACCGCTGCTGCCACCGGAGCGGTGGGCGTTGTACGTCGCGACCCAATGGCCATGAAGCCGTTTTGCGGTTACAACTTCGCCGACTATTTCCAGCACTGGCTGGAGGTGGGCAAGACCGCTTCAAGAGCCCCGAAAATTTTCCACGTGAACTGGTTCCGCAAAGACGACAACGGTCGCTTTATGTGGCCCGGTTTTGGCGAGAACATGCGCGTTCTGCGCTGGATCGTTGGCAGATGTGGCGGCGACGCAGGCGCACAGGAAACAGCCATTGGTCACCTGCCGCGCCCTCAGGACCTGGATACCTCGGGCCTGGATCTCGACCCCCAGGTGCTGAGCGCTCTGGTGGAAATGGATCAACAAGGGTGGCAGCACGAACTGAACGAAATTGGCGATTACCTGCGCAGCTACGGCGACCGTTTACCCGAAGCGCTGCTGGCTCAGCAGCAAAAAGTGGCCGCCGCGCTCGCTGATTGATAGTCCGCCCGCCGCCATCGCGGCGGGCCTTGGACCCACACTGCGTTGACCGGCAACACAGCCAGCCCAGCCGCGTTCAACCTCTTCTACTGCGATGAGTTTGTTCTTCCGTTGCCGCCGGAGCATCGCTTCCCTATGGACAAGTACTCCCGGCTGCGGGAGCGACTGAGCGCAAACAGTGCATTGACCGAAGCCCGCTTCGTTGTGCCGCCGGCAGCCTCAGAACAGGCCCTTCGACGCGTCCACACCGCTGACTATTTGGATTCCCTGCTAACCGGAAACCTTCCCAAATCCATTGAGCGGCGTATAGGTTTTCCCTACAGCGAGAAAATGGTCGAGCGCTCCCGCCGCTCCGTTGGCGGCACCATGGCGGCAGCAGAAGTGGCCTTGAGCTGCGGTATCGCAGTGAATCTGGCGGGTGGCACACACCATGCGTTTGCTGAGACTGGCGGCGGCTACTGCGTCCTCAACGACGTCGCCGTGGCCGCCCGATACGCACAACAGACATTAAGGGTAGGGCAGGTGCTGGTCGTCGATCTCGACGTCCACCAGGGTGACGGTACCGCCGCCATCTTCGCCGCCGACCCATCGGTCACCACTTTTTCGATGCACGGCGCCCGCAACTATCCCACCCGCAAACAGCACAGCGACCTGGATCTGGCTCTCGCCGACGACACCACCGACGAGCAGTACCTGTTCCAACTAGGCGACCACCTGCCAAAACTACTCAAGAAACACCAACCAGAGTTGGTTTTTTACCTCGCAGGCGCCGACCCTTATGCCGGTGATCGCCTGGGCCGCCTGTCGTTGACCAAGCCCGGTCTGGCCGAGCGCGATAAGCAAGTAATGGACACGCTGGCCGCAGCTAACATCCCGGTGGCTATCTGCATGGCCGGCGGCTATGCCGAAGACGTTAACGACATCGTCGATATCCACGAAGCGACAGTTCTGCGGGCCCACACTACCTGGCAAAAAATTAACGCATCAACGTAGTTACGGCGTGAAAATTCCACAGCCCGAGGCGTGGGTCAGCCATAGGCCTTTGAAGGAAGTTAAGCGGACCGAAGGGAGCCATCCCTTTAAAGGCCTATGGCTGGCCCACGCCGTATCGACGCTCGAAATCTCAATAGGTGGGGTTGAGTTCACGGGCACATTCCCGAGTCCGCGGGCCCCATTAGGCCCTTTGGTGGATGGCTCCCTTCGGTCCGCTTAACTCCACCAAAGGGCCTAATGGGGCCCGCGGACTCTGCACTGGTGGCCATGAGGTTTGATGAGAATAGGGATGGGTTCGTTCAAAATCTGGGTTTTTATTTACTTGCTGGTTAATAGCAAGTATCTTTGCCGCCATGGCGCAACCCTCGATGACACAGGCTGAGCGAACCGCACTGTCGGACACCGCAATGATTGATGCGGCCATTCGATTGATCGTTAGTCTGGGGACGGAAAAAACCACGTTGAAAGCACTGGGCGAGGTGTCCGGCTACAGCCGTGGGCTCGTGACTTACCGCTTTGGCAGCAAGGCGGGACTGTTTAAGGCGGTGATTAAAACCGTCTCTGATCGCTGGCTGGATACCTTTGAGAAGGCAGTGGCGAATCAGTCCGGGGTGGAGGCGATTTTGAGTACCGCCGCGGCCTACTATCGT
>JBGCET010000092.1:0-7380 GCA_045106555.1 Lysobacterales bacterium
CAGCGGGTAGTTGCGGTAGATTTCCCGCTTCATGGCCTGGGGCGAACCGCCGCCATGCAGGCTGATAATGGAGTACCAGCCACCGGTGTCGGAGGCCGTTAAATCCTGGATCATCCGCGCCACGTCCATGCGCTGGGAGTACGGTACGTCCGCACGACCCCGCAGCAGCGTATCCAGGTCACCGGCTACGTGAGGGTTGTGATCTTCTTCCGGGCCGGGCAGGGCAACCACCAGACCGCCGGCGACATCGTGAGCCAGCCGCTGCATGTCGTAAATCTGGGTGGCCAGCAGTAGTTTGCCGATATTGGCGTACACGGGTTCGGGCTGCCAGCTGCCGGCTGGGTCCACAATGCCGTATACCGATGAGGCCACACCGCAGGCAAAAAACCCTTCCACAATTTTGATCAGTTCCACCAGGTCTTCGCGAATGTGCTGCACCTTGCCCGGTTCCAAACCATTGGCCTGGGCCATCAGCACTCCCGCGCCGATCAGCAGGTCGCCAAATCCGGCCCGCGCGCCAATGCAGCTATGGCGGTGGTGGGCGGCGTAGGCGGTAACGAGGTGTTCGGTGTGCTGGTACTGGCCGTCCACAAACACCTTGGCATCGGGCACAAACACCTTGTCAAAGATGGCCACAGCCGTTGCCTGACCATATTTGGCGCTGAATTTGGCCGCCGCCTCGCCAGGCCTGCCGGCAGGTTTGGAGATGAGGGTGAGGCCGTCAGCATCCACCGGCACCGCGCAGCACAGGGCGTAGTCGCTATCTGCCTCGCCCATGGTGCGACAGGGCATCACCAGCAATTCATGCATGTAGGGTGCGCCGGTGATAATGGCCTTAACCCCGGATATCACAACGCCGTCGGCGCGTCGTTCCACCACCCGCACGTAGCTGTCCGGATTGCTCTGAGCGTGGGGGTGAAGGCGTCGATCGCCCTTGCCGTCGGTCATCGCAACGCCCAAGGTCAGGTCGCGATCCTGTACGTCGTGCAGGTATTCTAAAAACCGCTGATGGCGACCTTCGATGCCGTCTTCATCCATGGCCCAGGTGGCCTGATAAAGGGCATTGAGGGCATCGTGGGTGAGGTAGCGCTGGGCGCAGCCGCTCTCGCGACAAACCAGCCTAACCGCTTCTAGCTTAGCCAGTAGGTCTTCGCCGTGGCGATTAACGTGCAGCATTCGGTTAACAGTCTTTCCAGACGTAGGCTGGGTGGCCAGCATCAGCTCCTTGGCTTTCTCATCCAGGGCCAGGTCGTAGGTGACCCCCACTGCGGCAATGCCTGGGGCCATGCGCGGGTCGTCGGCGACGCTTTCTACGCGCTCTCCCTGGCAATACACTTTGGGCGTGTAGCTGCGCAGGCTTTCACGATACTCATCAGCGGTCATTAACATCAGCGGGCCCTCAGTACGTCGGCAACCGTTTTCAGACTGTCGGTTTGGTCCAGGTTCAAAATCATCTCAGCCATGTCGTTGGCGTGATCGGCGCTAACCGCCAATGTGGCGTTGGCCATAAACTTATCTTTAATGGCGCTTGCGCTAATCGGGTTTTCCCGGGCGCCGCGATTCACCGCTTCGCGATGGCGCAGCACCTCGCCGTTCTTTAGGGTGATTTCCAGCTCACCACAGTAGTGTTGCGGGTAGGTGGAGTCAGGGTCTGCCCGGAAGCTCACCCGGTCAGCAAGCGCCAGTGTTTCGGGGTCTTCATAGGCGCCAGGCGTTAGCTCCTCCAGGGTAAAGCGGCCGCGAATCAGGCTGGCCGCGACTAGATAGTGCAGGCTAAATTGGGCTTCATAGGAACTGGTGGGCCGCCGCTTGGCCGCTTCGGGTTCGCACACCACGTTCATCTGTTTCGGGTGAATCAGGGCAGTGACCGATTGAATGTCGTTGGGCTCCAGCGAATGACCATTACGCAGTGCAATGGCGCAGTCGGCAAACGCGTGATTGAAGTGGCAGGCAGGAAACGGCTTGAAGCCGACGTCCAGAATTTCCCATTGGTCGCCAAGCCCCGTCAACATATCCGTGGGAGTCACGTCGTTGCCTTCGCCAAGGTGCAGGTTGTATAGCGAGTAACGACCCTCATAAGGCGTTGTCGGCCCAAGAAACCCTGCCTTGGCCAGCGCCGCTGCAGTTAGCCCGCACACCCCGGCCCAACCTGGGTGCATGCGTTTGGTCCAGTCTCCGGCGGACAGGAATTCCAAATTTCCCGCCGCCATGCTCAACACGATGCCCTGGGCTCGGGTTAATTGCTCAAGGCTCAGCTCGCTAAGCCGGCCGGCGGCAATGGCTGCGCCAAAGGCGCCGACCAGCCCGGTGGGATGATGGCCGCGCTGCTGAAATCGACCCTGAGCCAAGTTACCTATCCGCGCGTCCATCTCCACCGCCATGATGTAGGCCGCGAGGGCGTCAGCACCGCTGCTGGAAGCCCTTAGTCCCGCGCCCAATGCCAGCGGCCAGGCGCTGGCGGTGCAGTGAACGATGCTGCCGGCATGGGTGTCGTCAAAATCCAGACCGTGAACCAAGATGCCGTTTAACAATACGGCGTCGCGCAGCGGAAGGGTAAGGTCTGAGCCAATGACCGGGTAGTGGCCTTCGGTGTCAGCGAGGGCGGCAATGCCTTGGGTGGCCTTCTGGGCAAAATCAAAAGTGCCGGATGCCAGAGCAATGCCGCAGGCATCAAGGATGCAGTGTTTCGCGTGATCCACGACCTCTTTGGGTGCATGGGCGAGATCAAAGCCAAGGGCAAACTCAGCAAGCTGTGCAGCAATCGTGGGATCGGCCGTGACATTGTTATTTTGTGGGTTTGACTCAAGAACGGCGCTCATCAGGCAAGTACATCCCAGCGGTAGAAGAACTGTGGGTGAGTTTACTTTAAAATGTCCGGACATTACATGGAGCCAACGGAATGAAGCCTCTTGAAGGACTGCGGGTGCTGGATATTGCCACCTATATCGCCTCACCCTACTGCGCCACGTTGATGGCAGAGTTTGGCGCTGAAGTGATCAAAATTGAGCTGCCGGGCAGCGGCGAGCCCATGCGAAAGTTTGGCACCCGAACCGACTGTGGAGAGACATTGGTCTGGCTTAGCGAAGCGCGCAACAAGAAGTGCATCACGCTGAATCTGAAAACTCCAGAAGGTCAGGAGGTGTTTAAAAAGCTGGTGGCCAAATGTGATGTGGTTTGCGAAAACTTCCAAACCGGCACCCTGGAAGGCTGGGGGATTGGCTATGAAACCCTGAAGGCGATTAATCCGGGTTTGGTAATGCTTCGGGTGACCGGTTACGGCCAGACGGGGCCCTATGCCGGTCGACCGGGGTTTGGGCGGATTGCCAACGCGTTTGGCGGCATCAGCTTCCTCGCCGGCGAGCCCGATGGCCCGCCAGTAACGCCGGGGTCTGCCACCCTGGCCGATTACATGACCGGCCTGTACGGGGCCATTGGCGTCATGATGGCGCTGCGATCAAAAGACCAGACCGGCGAAGGGCAGGTGGTAGACCTGGGGCTTTACGAAGGCATCTTCCGCATCCTGGACGAACTGGCGCCGGCGTTTGACCAGGAAGGATTTGTCCGTCAGCGAATGGGCGCCGCCACCGTCAACGTGGTTCCCCACAGCCACTACCCAACAAAGGACAACCGCTGGGTTGCCATTGCCTGCACCAACGACAAAATTTTCGCTCGACTGGCCAAAGAAATGGGCTGCGAGGGAGTCAGCGGCGACGGCAAATTCGGAACCATTGCCCAGCGCGACGCCGCTCGCGAAGCAGTAGATGGATTAGTCACCGACTGGACGATGTCCCTCAACCAAGCCGACATTATCAACCGCTGCGAAACAGCCCAGGTGCCCTGCGGCCCCGTGACCTCAATCGACGAAATTTTCGACGACCCCCAGTACGCCGCCCGCGAAAATATCTGCCGTGTGACCGACCCCAGAGTAGGCGAGCTGGCCGTCCCCAACGTGGTTCCACGCCTGACCGAAACACCCGGCGCGGTAGATTGGCTTGGCCAAAGCCTTGGACAAAGCAATCAGGAGATCTACAAAGAATTGCTCGGCATGACAGATCAGGATCTGGAGACTCTGCAGCAAGCTGGCGCCATCTAGACCAGAGCTTGCTTCGGGCGCGACCATAATCTCGATCTTGGACAAGCCCGTTTGCGAGGCAGTGGTCGTTGCAGACCTGTTGAAGGAAGTTAAGCGGACCGCAGGGAGCCATTCCTTCAACAGGTCTGCAACGACCACTGCCGGGTCGTAAGCCCGAGGCTTCGCGCCTTCGCTGTGGGTTTGGGGCAAGACCCCGAGCTCGCGCCCCTTCATAAGCACTTAATCGGATGGCTCCCCAGGAGGCTGTGTGGGACTCACTTTCGGGCTGCAAATCCGCGCTCATCCACAGCTTGTGCCCATCGCCCTCGTCAAATAGCCTTGCTATTTTCCTCAGACGATAGACCCAATCTGTGGCGATCGCGAATTTTCGCCGTCGAAAGTGAGTCCCACACAGCCTCCAGGGTCCGCTCTACTCCGATGAAGTGCTTATGAAGGGGCGCGAGCTCTGCATCTGGATGCCTTATTTTGGTGGGTTGTCTTTCTTGACATGGGGTGGCTGCTTGACACGGATGCGACGCTTGGTGATGATTCGCCGTGATGGTGCTGCCTTTGGGCGGTGAAAAGGGAACCCGGTGAGATACCGGGGCTGTGCCCGCAACTGTAAGTCGATAGCTGGAAGCCATAGAGCCACGGGAGAGACATCTCCGGGAAGGCGGCTTCACACAGCCATTATTGGCAAGCCAGGAAACCTGCCATCGCGTCGTTCGCCCAAAGGCCGGGACCAGTCTTTCAGCGGGAAAACTTCGGGGGCAGCAAATCCGCCCACAGCTTTCTTTGTAGCGACAACCCGATTGGTCGGGCCGCCCGCGCTGGTAAGCCAGCAAGGCCTTATGTCGCTATAAGCATTCCTCCGCGCGGGCGGTCGGGTCTGCGATGGAAGTTGCCATGTCATACACATTCAAATCTCGCTCTGTATTGCTTCGCGCGCTGCTGCCCGCCCTAACCGGCGTGGGTCTCGCTTCATCAGCTTTCGCTCAATCGCCCGACGCTGAACCGGTTGAGGAGCTTGTGGTTACCGGTTCATCCAATCCCATTGCCAGCGCTGAAATTGGTCGTGCAATCTCGGTGCTTGAGCGCACTGAAATCGAGAACTTAGGGGTTGAATACGCCGCCGATGTTTTCCGGTTCGTTCCGGGCGTTGCGGTGAGCCGATCAGGTGGCTACGGGGGGGTCACCCAGCTGCGGTTACGCGGCAGCGAGGGTAACCATGTGCTGGTGCTCATTGATGGCATTGAGGTGTCAGAAGTGGGCGGAGGCGAATTCGATTTTTCCTCTCTGCTGGCGCGGGATATTGAGCGTGTAGAGGTGCTGCGTGGACCCCAAAGTGGCCTTTACGGCTCCAACGCGCTGGCCGGGGTTATTCAGATTCGGACCCGTCGTCCGGCGCCAGGGTTTGGCGTCAGCGGCAGCATCGAAGGCGGGGAAAACGACTCTCAGCAAGCGTCGCTGTCGTTGTCTGGCGGAAACGAACGGCTGCAGGGGCGCCTGAACTGGATCTATCGGAGTTCAGAGTTTGACCTGTCCGAGGATAATTCTCTGGGTGGTGAAGAAACCGATCAAGATCTCAATCGAACGCTTTCTGGTCAGCTGTCGTTTTTGGCGAGCGATGCACTGCGGTTTGATCTGTTGGGTCGTTTCACCAATCGTCATGCCGATACCGACGGTTTCGATTTCTCAGGCGGGCCTTTGCAGGGCCTGCCCATTGACGACGATGGCTCTACCAAAACCGAAGACCTGACCCTGGGCTTTTCTTCCACACTGACTCTTGCCGGAGGGCGGTCGATCTCGCGACTTAGCCTGGAGCTGTCGGACAACGAGACCGACGCTACTGGATTTGGCAGCGAGTCCTCTCGTGAACAAATACGCGCGCAGACCACCTGGCACTGGAGCAGCCCGCTGGATCAACGAACCACGGTTTTTCTCCAGGCTGAGGACGAACGCTATCGCAACACCCTGCCGTTTGACCCAACCCAGGTGCCAGAACAACGCCGAGATTTGCTGGGCTATGGCGTGGAGCACCGCGTGTCCGTGGATGACCGCTGGTTCTTCGGTGCCACCGTGCGCCGCGACGACAACGATCAGTTCGAAGACGTGACCACCTTTTCCGCTGACGCTGCCTGGCAGTTGAGCAGTGCAACCCGCGTACACGCAAGCGTCGGTACTGGGGTAACCAACCCAACATTTTTTGAGCAGTTTGGTTTCACCCCCGGCCAGTTCAAAGGCAACCCGAACCTCGAGCCCGAAGAAACTACGGGCTGGGACCTAGGCGTGGAGCACGCCTTCGCTGACGGCGATTTAGTGGTGGACCTCACCTATTTTGACGCAGATCTGGAGCAGGAGATTGTGGGGTTCTTTGATCTCACTGACTTCCTCTCAACCTCGGTAAACCAAACCGACGACAGCGAGCGCGATGGGTGGGAGCTGAGCCTGAACTATGCCCCGATTGGCCCCTGGCAATTATCTGCAGCCGTGACCCATATCGACGCCTCCGAGCCGGCTGGACCTGAAGTGCGCCGACCCGAAACCACCGCCAGCGTCAGCACCACCTGGAGCTCAGCCAATGGCCGCGCCCGGGTGTCGGGAAATTTGATATACAACGGCAGCCAGCTGGACACGGACTTTCGCAATTTCTTCGTAACCTTCGCCGCCGAACAAACCCGCCTGAACAGCTACACGCTGCTAAACCTCAACGCCAGCTATCAACTAACGACAAATATTGAAGCCTACCTGCGCCTGGACAACGCCCTGGATGAGAACTACCAGGAAGTTATCGGCTACGCGACCCCAGGCCGCGCCGGCTTCATCGGCATAAGGTTTGAGCTCTAAAAACCCACCCCCTCGCTAACAGCCAGCGGCGAAAAAACCTCGCCGCCTCCACTATTCGCGGCCAGTGATACAAGAAGCACCCCTAGATCAGGCCAAGGCGGTCGTACCCCCGTTGAAGGAAGTAAAGCGGACCGCAGGGAGCCATTCCTTCAACGGGGGTACGACCGCATTGGCCAGAACGAAGCCGCATACTTATCAAACCGCTTCCGGCCAAATCTTCAGTGAAATTTTTCGCCCGCAACAGGCCCATCTTCGTCGTCGATGACCAGATCCCGCCGCACCGACCGCCCCAGCAGTTTCGCGCACAGCATGAAATCGCTCTCCGCCGCCCGTTTCACCTGATCAACCAGCTGACTGCCGCCGCGCTGCTCGGGCCCAATGCTGGCGCTGTAGGTGGCATACGCATGAAGTTGGCCAATCTTCAGTTCGATGGCGTATTCGCACACCAAAAATTTATCCGC
>JBGCET010000093.1:0-9632 GCA_045106555.1 Lysobacterales bacterium
CTTGAACCCGCACTCTGTTGCCAGAACCGGATTTTGAATCCGGCGCGTCTACCAATTTCGCCACCCCGGCTGAGGGTGTCCCGGGCTGGCCGGGCCGCCTAGTATAGTGAGGCGTGAGTTTTGATCAAGAGTCTAGCGACAACGGCTTGGGTTCGCGCTTGTACCAGTTGCCGCCTTCGGGCATGAATACGTTGCAGTTGGTCATGCAGCCTGAGTACACATGCACCGATACGGCGATGGAATCTTTGTGGGCATTTTGGATTGTGTGGTACTCGTGGGGTGGAATTAGGCTGCCGGCAGAGCCTTGGCCGGCCTGGATGGCGCCCACTTCGCGGAATTTGAAGCGGTTGTTGTCCTGCTCAACCATGTCGTACTGAACCACCTCCAGTTCACCGGCCCAAACGCCTTCTACACACCACATGCCGCAGTGGTCGTGGATAGGGGTGCCCTGGCCAGGGCCCCAGGTCATGGCAATGACGGAATAGCCCAATTCTTCGCTGCGATGCAGCTCGCGGCGGGCATAGTGGCCGTCGGCGGGCTGAAATACCTCTTCTGGCAGCTGCACGCTTTCGTCTCGAATCAAGTTGCAAAGCGATCCACGCAGCTCTCGGACCGTGTAGTCCTGGCTGTTGTTTCTTACCGCAGCATCAATAGATTCAATGAGTTGCAGATATCCCGGAAAATGTTGCTGAGGTTGCGCGGCCATTAAAGTTTCTCCAAATACCTGGCCACTACTGGCGCGAAGCGCTCAGAGTCCACCAGAAAAGCGTCGTGTCCCTGAATAGATTCTAACGCATGGAACTGCACAGATGTGCGCTCCTCGGTCATAATTGTGCAGATTTGACGTTGTTGGTAAATCGGAAACAAAATATCGCTGTCCACCCCGATTACCAGTGCCGAGTCAAAGCGGGCGCTGGATTCGGCGCTGCCAAATCCATGATCTTTGGCGTCAAACAGGTCCATGGCCCTGGATAAGTACAGGTAGCAGTTTGGGTCAAACCCATCGATAAATTTCTGCGCGTGGTATTGCAGGTAAGACTCAATCTCGAACCGAGGCCCAAACGGGTCGTCGCCCAGCTTGTCCGGCGCAATCAGGTCTCGTTTGAAGCGGTCGTGCCATTCTTCGGCCGATCGATAAGTAATCATGCCCAGTTTGCGGGCCAGTCGCATGCCGGTTTTTGGGCCGTCACCGTCAATATAATCGCCGCCGCGCCACTGGCGATCCTCGCGAATCATCTCCCGCTGCAGCGATCTAAGCGCAATGGCGTAGGGCGAAGACGATGCCGTAGACGAGATGTTGATCATGTTCCGAACGCCGCCAAACTGCAGCGAGTAGGCCAGCGCGGTCATGCCGCCCATGGAGGGCCCGATGAGCACGGCGATGTCACCGATGCCAAGGTGAGCCACCAGCTTTTGGCCGGCGTTGGCAATGTCTTCAATGCTCAGCTCCGGGAACGCCAGGCGATACCGCTTGCCGGTTGCCGGGTTCTCTGAGGCTGGGCCGGTTGATCCCTTGCAGCTGCCCAATGAGTTGATACAAACCACATACCAGCGCGAGGTATCCACGGGCTTGCCCGGACCCACCATAAATTCCCACCAGCCAGGCTCGGGGTTGGCTTCCGAGCTGCAGGCGTGGGCGTCCGGCGACAGGCCGGTAAAAATTACGACCGCATTGTCCCGGCGCGCATTCAGCGTGCCCCATGTCTCATAGGCCAAGGTAAATTCCGGCAGTGAGCCGCCTCTTCGCAGAGGAAAAGCCTGATCAAACGTAAAGTACTGGCGAGCGTCGGCCATGGGTGCCTTGGTGGAAGATTGTGGGGTGCCATTGTCGATCAAATTCCGGTGCGCGACCAGCCAACCGTTGGTTTTCCTGCGTCCTATGGGTCGGGTGGGGCTTAGGTGCGGTCCGTAACCAAATGGCGGCTGCGGTCGTCAAACCTGCATGAGGACAGAAAAACGTCATTGGATATTGACAAACTACACCTGTAGTACTACAACTGTAGTTGATTGATATGCGGAGTCCGAAAATGAATGCCGAAACCCGATTGAGTGAATTGCAGCTGGATGTCATGCAGGTGCTTTGGCGGCTGGGCAATGCCACCAGTGGTGAGGTTTGCGCCGCGCTGGCCGATCAGCGCCAGTTAGCGCTAACTACGGTGGCCACCTTGCTTAAACGGCTGGAAGATCGGGGGCTGGTTAGCCACACCGAACAGGGCCGCAAATTTGTCTATCGGGCGCAGGTTGAAGAAAAAGACGTGCAGCGAGATTTGGTTGGGGGGCTGATTAAGCAGATGTTCCTGGGCGATCCAGCCGCACTGGTTAACCACCTGTTGGGCGATCAACCGCTGACGGAAGCCGATCGGCAGCGGATTATGGCGTTAATTGAGAAGGGCGCAGACGGGGAAGCACAATGACGATGTCTACAGATCTTCTCCAGCAATGGCTGATCACCTACGCGATTCACAGCACGCTGCTGCTGGGCGCAGCGGCACTTATCGACTGGCGGGTGGTAAAAGGCCGGGCACATTGGCAGGAATTGCTGTGGAAAAGTGTGCTGATTGGCGCGATTGCCAGCACCACGCTGCAGGTGGCAACAGGTACGTCTGGCGTTGTCAGCGTTCAATGGGCCAATACTTCGTCGAGTATTTCAGCGAATGCCAATGAGCCGGCCGTCAATACCCTGGTCCCGGCACAAGCCAAGTCTGGCAAGCCGAGCGCTAAATCCGAGATCGCACCACTTGCCGAAGCGGTGGGACCAGTACCGCCCACCACGGGCGCTGGGTCACCCTGGCTTGGGCTATGGCTGCTGGGGGCTGCGCTAATGCTAGCTAGGCTGCAGGTGTCGGCGTTCCGTCTTAGGTTGATGCTCCTTACCCGTAGCCCGTTTCCCTCCACCCTAAGACCCGCGTCGCTACCCCGCTGGGTAAACGTTTCTGTGTGCCCCGGCTTAAGCCAACCCATTGCGGTGGGACTGCGAGAAATCTGCATACCTGAGGGAATGCTGACCATGCCCCAGCCCCGAATCGATGCGGCATTGGCCCATGAATTGGCTCACCTGCAGCGCGCGGACGGTATCTGGCGGTGGTTTTGTCTGGTGACCCGGTCAATCTTATTTTTCCAGCCGTTGAACGTGGTGGCCAGCCGCGCCATTTCCCGAGCTGCCGAGCAGTGCTCCGACCAGCTGGCGGTGAAAAATGGCGCGCGCAGCTCAGATCTAATTGACGTGTTGGCCTGTTTTGCTCTGAATACTCGAACCCGGCCATCGGCGACGCCAGCGCTTGCCAGCCCCATGCTGGGCCGGCCCCACGAAGTTGTGACACGGATAGAAAACTTGGTCCATGGACGGCTGCACGCCGGGCCGGGTTGGCGCTGGTTCGCGGTCACTATTCTGACGCTGTCGGTGGCGGCGGGCCTCACGCTTCCAGGAATCTCCACCGGGGGTAACAGTCGCACGTCGGTGGAAATATCCAGGGAACAACACATGGGCACGCTGGTCGACGTCAAGGGCCAATTCGGCGGCTCAGACATCATCAAAGTGCAACACCGTAGTGATGGCCTGGAAGTTACCCTAAAAGCTCAAGGCCCGGTGGCATTTGATGCTAGTGAGCAGAACTTGGTAAAGCTCGAAGGTTATTTCGACTTGACGGTTGTTGAGGCGGGCGTGAAAAAACGCATGCGGTATGAAGGTGCAGACGGTTTTATTAACCATGATTTTTGGATCGAGGGCAAAAGGCAGGGTTTTCGGCCCGAGGGGCAGGCGTGGTTTGCCGCTCAGCTTCCCCGTTTGTTTCGGATTTCCGGGCTCTTTGCCGACACGCGCGCCCGCCGGATCTACGATACCGCCGGCGTTGGTGCACTGATTTCTGAAGCGTCCATGGTGAAAGGAGATCATGCTCGTGGCCAATACCTGACCGCAGTGGTTGGCAGGCCGCTGACGTCCTCTGAAGTCACCCGTTTGCTAGAGACCTCCACTCAGATCATTGGCAGTGATGTGGAAAAACGTCAGGTGCTATCAGCTCTGGCGAACCATCATCCAGAGTACCTGGACTGGTCGAAATATTTCGAGACCAGTGCCGCGATTTACTCGGATGTTGAGCGACGCCAGGCGCTGCAAGCGGCATTGCCAGCGCTGCCAGGGCATCCTGAATTGGCCGAGGGATATGCCAACGCGACCAAAGGAATCCGCAGTGATGTAGAGCAACGCCAGGCGTTGCAGTCCTTGATAGCGCATTCCGAATTTGCGTCCCGAAGCGTCCCATCGATCCTGCAGGCGGCCGAGGAACTTCAGTCTGACCTTGAGCAGCGGCAGCTGCTGCTCAATTTGCTGAAAACCGAGATGGTGTCCACCTCTCAGGTGTTAGACCTGGTAGAGCTGGCGGCGAAGCAGATTTCGTCCAACCTGGAACTTGGGCAGCTGCTCGATCGAGTAGATCAGCAGTACGAGGACGTCGCGGTTGAGAAGGCGCTGGAGCGTGCCCGAGAAACTCGAAAAAACGGACAGAAACGGCGCTAGACAGGGTAAAGGGAAATTTGGCTGTAACCGAGGGCGCTCTCGCGCGTGTATCTCATAGCAACATTATGGGAGCGCGTGAATTGAAGACCTTCAACACCTACCTAATAGCGCTTTTGGCGCTGGTGACGCTTGCGGGCTGCGGCATAACCGCAGGGCGCGGCGCTGGATACGCCCACTTTGCCCGGCCTGCCAACGCCGACAAAGTGATGGGCATTAGTCTTGGCGCCCTGCCGCTGAAATTAGCGCGAATTGTGATCGACGAAGACGAACCGGAGGCGGCGATGCTCCTGAAGGGACTGCGCGGCGTTCGGGTCTATGTTTATGAGCTAAACGATGGATTTTCGCCGTCGTCGCTGCAGCCCACCATCACCCGCCTGGGCCAGAAGGGCTGGGAGTCGGTGGTGGCGGTTCGCGAAGATGGTGAACGCGCTCACGTGCTGGTAAAAATGGACCGCCATGAAACCGTTAGGGGTATGGTGGTGCTGGTGGCCGACGACAACGAACTGGTAATGGTCAATCTGATGGGTACTCTGAGACCCGAGATGTTTAATGCTTACATGGAAGATCTGGATATCGACACTCCCAGCGTGGTGGTCGATTCAAGTTGATAAATTGACTCAACGCGCTGCGTCCACGCAGTCTGCCGCTCGAACCCGCCAACTGTGGTGGGCGTGTCGGTGATTGGTAACTCTCGGCGAATCTCCAGCAACGCTGACGGTCCAGATCCACGCCTGCAAGAGCTCATTGAGCGATATCGATCCTCGCAATACCAAAAGCCTCTGGCGGGCCATACGGTTGAAGCCGTCGACTGGCTGTCCGATCAGATTGACCTGAATACGACTGACATCGTCTTAGACACCGGCTGCGGCACCGGCCAGTCCACCGAGCATCTGGCAAATTCCCAGGCCAATCAGCACACCGTCTTTCTGGGGGTAGACCAATCGGCCGCCCGCCTGAACAGCCATAAGTGGCAGGCTCCCGGGTTTCGAAAAGGCCAGGTCATTTTGCTGCGGGCAGAGCTCTCCGATTTCTGGCGATTGCTGCAGGAGCGCAAAGTCAAAGTGCGCAAACACTACTTTCTTTACCCGAACCCCTGGCCCAAACCTTCCCAACTGCAACGGCGTTGGCATGCCCACCCGGCGTTTGCCAGCGCGCTGGCCCTTGGTGGCATCATTGAGCTGAGGACAAATTGGGCTGCTTACGCTGAAGAGTTTGCCGCCGCGTTGCGTCTGTACGGTCTGGGTCCGGCAAACGCGGAAAAAATTCAACCGCAGTGCCCTGTTTCGCCCTTCGAAAAGAAGTATCTTGCCAGCGGCCATCTGCTGTACGGGGTGTGTTTGCCCGACCAAACTTCCTGCAACAACTAGCGTTCAAGTTTTCGGAAAAACTTGCCGACAACATCGGGGCGCAGGGAGTATACAAACATGACCCGATCCGAACTTATTGGCCAATTGCGCCAGTTCATTGTCTTGGAAAGTGACGCAAAGCGACTGCTTTGGTGGCAGCGTGAGCTGTCCGAGTTGGTGGCAACGGCACAGCAGCGTGCCCGCGAAGTCGGTGACGACCAATCTGGTACGCCAAACGGCAACGGAGCGCCACCGCCGTTCGTCGGCACCGGATAAATGAAATTCGGTAAATTTTTTGGCACATTGTGGGCGCGGTGGGCGACAGGGTAAACCCGGGCTGGGTATAATCTAAGGGTCTGATGAAGGTAGTCTGTGTGGCGACACCGAACACCCCACGTTGGACTTACGCACTTCTCTCTATCTACTGTGCCCGGGGAGGCAGAATGACGACGGTTCCCGGACCGTTTTACACGCCAAGGCAGCGCCCACCAGTGCTGTCGGCGGTGTGGATTATGGCCTTTATACTTCTGGCGGTATCGTCGGCTTCCGGCTGGCCGGCCTCCGGGCTTACTGTGGCTGCCATTGCAGCGATACTCATTGTCCTGCCTGTCCTAGCGCCCCTCGAGGTGTTGCTGGGTCCGCTGATGATGGCCGCCGCGATGGCGTGCAGCGCGGGCCTGGCCTTTGTGGTGCCGCTGGTGCTCGACGGCAGTCGACAAATGGATGCCGCCACAATAATGATGGTCGCGTTTGCGCTCCAGGGGCTGGCGCTGGGTGTTTTTCAAGGGGCCTCAACGCGTCCGTTCTGCTTTCTTCCCGGCTCTCTGGGGCAACTGGTTGCACCATGGTGGGCCTCTGCGGTTCTTGGCGCACTGGGCCTGCTCGTTCTTTTCTGGGGGCTTGGGATGTACTCAGCGGTTTACTGCCTGCTGGCGTTTGCCGGCGGCACCGTGCTGGGTTTGATCATTCAAATGACCGGGCTGGCCAGCGAACCGCCAGGCAGCGGGGCGATGGACCATACCCAACTGGCTGACTCACTCAACAAAGCTCAGGAGCATCTGGACGCGCGCAGGGTGACCGATGCCCAGCGGGCCATTGAGGCCATTCACCTGGCGGCCCCCGATTACGCTCCTGCTCAGCAGTTGCGCTACTCCATTTGGAAGTTTGAACCCAAACTGGCTCAGTTCCATCAGGCGGCAGGGGCTCTGCTGTCTAGGCCGGAGTCTCAGGGGGCCAGCAAAGATGTCACCACGGCGCTGTATAAAGACTACCTGGCAGTGGCTCAAGGCCGGCCTCAGCTCGATGCGGACATGCACATTGCCCTGGCGCATCGCTTCGCCGATTGGGACGTCACCGACCATTCGGCTAATATCATCAACGTATACCTGCAGCGGGACCCGCGAAACCGCAGCCTGCCTCAGGCGATGTTGGCGCTGGCTGAGGCCTACGTTCGTGCTGAAAATCCAGGTCGGGCGGGCTATTTTGCGGAAACCCTGCTGACCCTGATGCCCACCACCTCCGAAGCTCATCTTGCGCAGCGTCTTCTGCGCCAGGTAAAGCCCAAACGCGATTAAGTAGTAGACTATCCCGTCGCTGAACTCCCGCCGGTTTTTCGGACGGGAAGTTGTGACCAATCAACAGGAAAAACACCATGAGTAACCCGGGTGAGCCTAAGCCGGTGGCCAGTCATTTTATTCGGCAGATTATTGAAAAAGACCGCGAGGCCGGACGCCACGAGGGGCGAGTGGCCACACGCTTTCCGCCCGAGCCCAACGGCTATCTGCACATTGGCCACGCCAAATCCATTTGTCTGAATTTTGGCATGGCGAAGGACTACCAGGGCCGCTGCAATCTGCGCTTTGACGACACCAACCCGGAAAAGGAAAGCGTAGAATTTGCCACCGCCATCGAACGGGATGTGGCCTGGCTGGGGTTCGAGTGGCAGGAGATGCGCCACGCCTCGGACTATTTTGAACAGCTATTCGAATTTGCCATGGAGCTGGTTCACAAAGGTCTGGCCTATGTTGATTCGCTGCCAGCTGATGATATTCGCGAATATCGCGGCACGCTCAAAGAGCCAGGCAAAGACAGCCCGTATCGAGGGCGCTCCGTGGAAGAAAATGCCGACCTGTTTGCGCGTATGCGGTCCGGCGAGTTTGCTGATGGCGCTCACGTGCTGCGGGCAAAAATTGATATGGCATCACCCAATATCAATATGCGTGATCCCATTTTGTACCGCATCCGCCGAGCCACCCATCACCGCACTGGTGATGCCTGGTGCATCTACCCCATGTACGACTTTACGCACTGCATCTCCGATGCGCTGGAAGGCATAACCCATTCGCTGTGTACCCTGGAGTTTGAAGACCATCGACCGCTGTACGACTGGGTCATTGAACAGACGTCGGTGCCCCATACGCCCCAGCAAATAGAGTTTTCACGCCTGGAACTGCTTTACACCGTTACCAGCAAGCGCAAGCTCGCAGAACTAGTGGCGTTGGATCTGGTGGACGGATGGGACGACCCACGCATGCCGTCGCTGTCGGGCATGCGCAGACGAGGTTATCCGCCCGAGGCCATTCGAGATTTCTGTCAGCGTATTGGCGTGAGCAAGGGCGAAAACAAAGTTGAGATGGGGGTGTTGGAAAACTCCGTGCGAGAAGCCCTGAGCGATAAAGCGCCGCGAGTGATGGCGGTTCTTAACCCGCTGAAGATTGTGCTCACCAACTACCCAGAAGACAAAGAAGAGTCCATGGATTGCCCGTTCCATCCCCAGCAGCCCGAGCTTGGCGAACGGCCAGTGCCGTTTACTCGCGAGCTGTACATCGAACGGGACGACTTCATGGAAGACCCTCCGGGCAAGTACTTCCGCCTGAAGCCCGGTGGCGCGGTGCGCCTGCGGTTTGGTTACATCATCGACTTTGAGTCGGTGGTGAAAGACGACGATGGCAATATCGTTGAGGTGCATTGCCGGGTCGATCCCGACACCCGCAGCGGCAACGACACCTCTGGGCGCAAGGTCAAAGGCACCATCCACTGGGTGTCGGCAAAGCACGCGGTGGACGCCACTGTTCGCGTCTACGACCGACTGTTTACCCGGCGCCGGCCTGATGATGGAAAAGAGGGTAAAGATTTCAAAGAGTATTTGAATCCCGAGTCCCTCAGCGTGCTGGAAGGCTGCAAGCTGGAAGGCTCAGTGGCGGGCACCGCGCCCGGTAGTCATTTCCAGTTTGAGCGCACTGGCTATTTTGTGACCGACGCAAAAGACAGCTCGCCAGAAAAACTGGTGTTCAACCGCACGGTAACCCTGCGCGATACCTGGGCCAAGATTGAAAAAGAAAATCAGGAAGCTGACAAGTAATGCGCTTAGTCATTGATACCGATCCCGGCGTTGATGACGCTCTTGCCATCATGATGGCCCATGCCCACCCGGGCTGCACCATTGAGGCGCTTACCATTGTGGGCGGCAACGTGGGGCTGGATCACACGCTGCGCAACGCGTGTTTTTTGAAAGACGTTCTGAAGGGCGAGTTCCCCATCTATCCTGGCTGTGGCAAAGCGCTTTGCTGGCAGCCGGAAAATGCCGCGTTTGTTCACGGCGAAGATGGTTTCGGCGATGTGCTTGAGGGTAGCCCTGAGTCAGCGCCGGAAACCGAACACGCAGCGAACGCCATCGTTCGGCTGGCCAGAGAGAATCCTGGTGAACTTACGCTGGTGACGATCGGCCCACTCACCAACGTTGCGTTGGCCCTGCGCCTCGAGCCAGACCTGCC
>JBGCET010000094.1:0-5915 GCA_045106555.1 Lysobacterales bacterium
ATCAGCGGAAAAATTCTGGTGGTACTGGAAGGCAGCGGCAGCGGCGCTCTACTGCCTCGTTTGGTCGACGGCAGCAACCGCCGCATCGTTATTGCCAGTGCCTCTAGCGGCGAAAAATCCAACCTCGTAGGGTCTGGCGGCGTGAGCTTCAGCAAGTTTTTCTGGAACGGTATCCGCGACGGATTTTCCGTGGGCAGCGCGTTTCAGTTGGCTGCCACCGCAACGTCCCAGAGCAGCGGCCGCCAGCAGCCGCTGATTGACGACAACGGCAACGGCATTGGTAACGACCGCACCGACGGCCTGGCGTCACGAACCTTTTTTGTCGGCCCTGGCATTGCCCGCGCTGGCAACGGGCCGTTGATCAGCAGCACCATGCCAGACCTGACGATTGCCGAGGAAGAGCAACGCTCAGCCCAGATCACCGCCGACAATGTCACCAGCACGAGCGAAACCGCCATCGCCGTGGTGGGCAATGTCAGCGTGCCAGGCACTGACCTGGAGCTGGGAGACTTCAACCTAACTTCGGTCAGCAACAAAGGCGGACAGACCTTCAACCTGGGGACCTTCCAGGGCACCTTTGACGGCTTTCTGGCTGGCGGCGATTACGACGTTACGGTGTTTGCCGTGGACGAGTTAGGCAGCCCCTCCAGCCCTCAGGTAATCAGGCTGCGCAAGACCGCCGGCGCGGATTTCTTTGAAGTGGACGACACCCCGAACGCCGCAACGCCACTGGTGGCAGATGCCGCTGCCCAGCGCCACACGCTGCACGAAACCTCTGACGAAGACTGGCTGCTGTTTTACCTAACCGACCCAGAAACCCGCGTCATGGATCTGTCGTTCCGAGATCTGGACCCAGGCTTGCGGCTCAATGTTGAGGTGTATGACGCCAGCCGTCTGACTAACGCTCAGGCCACGGCGGTGCTGCAGGCCAGCGTAGACCCGGGGCCTGCCAGAGATGTGAATTTGCCCCAGTCACTGGCCGCTGGACTTTACTTAACTCGCATCAACCGACAGTCTTTCAACGCGGTGAGCGGCAGTGACCCAAGCCCCGGGTATTCCATCGGCCTAAGCTCTCCATTCGGCGATCTGGGTGGACTGATGCGAGGCACCGTCGTCGACAGCGTTACCGGCAACCCGGTGGGACTGGCATCGGCTACCGCATTATCGGCCACCGGCTGCGGCAGCCCGCCGTGCGAAAGCGGCACCGTGCCCACCTGCGACCGCGCAGTCTGCGGCGGCGGCGGCGGTTTCCGAATGTTCCTCAACCAGGGCCCTTACAGTTTGCGAATTCGCGCGCCAGGCTATGAAGACCTAACGTTAAGCAACCTGCAGATTGAGCCTGGCGGCACCACCGAAGTCAGCGCCATTGAGTTGGTTGCCGAAGGCGGCAATCAGCCTCCGGTTGTCATACTGGGCAACGCCGACGCGCAATCCGAAGAACTCACGCTGAACGGCATGATTAACGCCAACGGAGTGCAGACCACCGGACGTTTCTTGATTGGGCCCGATGCCAGCAATCTAAGCCCTCTGTCGCCAGGCCTGCTGGCAACCGGCAACAGCGCTCAGGATGTCACCGCCACCGCCATTGGCCTCGACTGCAACAGCAACTTCGTGGTGGTGTTGCAGGCGGAAAATGCGGGCGGCCAAAGCGAAACGCCGGCCGCCACACTCAGTACCGGACCCTGCACCGTAGGTAGCGACGCGCTGTTTAGAGACGGGTTCGAATAACGCTTGTCGTTAGAAGGACTGGGTAATTCGTCGACTAGCAGCCTGTTGAAAAACCCTCAGCCGGCACGATTCGGCGTTGGAAAGAGCCTCAAAATGCTCATGTACCGATCAGTACACTGCGCTTTTTCGGCCCTTTCCGCCTTGTCTCGCACTCGGCTGAGACTTTTTCAACAGGCTGCTAGCCGACCGTGCGACGAATCGCTTCTGCTTCTTGTTCAAGCGTCGGCCAACCCCTGGGCGTAGCGCGGCGCTCCTCAGGCTGGGCTAACCACCATGACTGAAGGTCCCGCACGGTATCGGCCAGCGAGCGTAGCTCAAGCCCTGCCGCCTGGGCCGGCGTGGAATCAATATGACGAGACCATTGGCGTCCCGCCATCATCGGCAGCCAAAGCGCCATTTCCTTCAGCAGCTCGGCGCTGGGCCAGTGAAATTGCACCGGCTCAGACGTCATCGCGGCCAGCGACCACATCAGCGATTCGTTGGTAAACCGGGTGCTTGGGCCGGCCCCGTTAAACGACCCTGGCGTGCCGTGCTCAATCAGGCGCACAACAAACGCCGTTAGATCACGCACGTCAATCCACTGCGCTTCCAGGTCAGAACCGGCAGGCGCCAAAACATCACCCCCGCGGCGAATACGATCCACCCAGTAGGTAAAACGATCGGTGTGATCGCCGGGACCCACGATGTAGGTGGGCCGAACAACGGTAGCTTTCTTACCCAGGGTATCGGTCACCAGCGTGTCGCAGGCCGCTTTCAATGGCCCGTATGAGTCGCCGGTCACCTCTTCGGTATCGGGAATGTCGCTCCAAAGGGGGCTGTCACGATGCAAATTTCGATCACCGTCACCAACGCCATAGTCATAAACAGCAGTGGTGGAAATATACAGATAGCGATCGCAGCGATTGCCCAGGAGTTCGACCGAATCTTTGACGTGGCGGGGCACATAGCCGGAATTGTCCAGAACTACATCCCAGCGTCGGCGGGATTTTAAGACGCCTAGTCCATCATCCACCTTGTCGTCGCGGTTACCGACCAGAGTTTCCGCTCGGCCTGCAAACAGATCAGCTTTACGACCTCGATTAAACAGGGTGACTTTGTGGCCTCGGGCCAGCAGCGCCTCAACCTGGTGGGGGCCGATGAATCCGGTGCCGCCCAAGACCAGCACATCCAGCGGTTTAGAAGCTTTGGCTGCAGCGCCAGCAAGGGGCAACGTGAGCGAACTGATACCTAGTGCGCTTAAGCCTAAAAACGTGCGTCTATTCGTCATTCCGGCAATCCCGAGTATTGAGCCAGCGCAGACCTTACCATTGCCGACTCGCTCTTGGGAGCGGTCAGCCGGACCCGAGTTGATAAACCAAGAGTGCGCCCAGGTACCCGAGAGAGGTCATGTAACCCCAGGCAAAGATCGGCCAGCGCCAGGAATTGGTTTCCCGCCGAATCACCGCCAGGGTGGCTGCGCACTGCAAACATAGCGCGTAGAAAATCAGTAGCCCTAACACCACGGGAAAAGTAAACACCAGGGAACCATCTGCATGGGTGGAGGATTTCAGCCGTGCCGCCAGCGTCGCCTCCTCAGCCTCATCACCGACCGCGTAGATGGTTCCCAGTACAGCAACAACCACTTCTCGTGCGGGGAAACTGGCGATGACTGCAGCGGTGATTTTCCAATCCCAGCCCAGCGGCGCAAACGCGGGCGCAACGGCTCTTCCGGCGCGGCCCAACCAGCTTTGCTCCAGCTGAGCAGCCGCCGCCTGATTATCGATGGATTCCAGCGCCTGCGCCCGAGCCTCAGGTGAAAGCGTCGCTGACAGTTCGCTTTGCTGCTGCTCAACCATCGGCTGCAAATCTGCGCGGGGGAAATACACCAGAGCCCAAACAATCACGGTAACGGCAAAAATCATGGTGCCAGCGCGACGCAAAAAGATCTTCACTCGACCCAGCAGCTGAATCAGCACCGTTTGCACATTGGGCATGCGAAATTCCGGAAGCATCAACGCGAAACTGGACCCCTCGCCCTTCACCGCGGTTTTTCGCATGAGCAGTGCAGTCAGAATGCCCATGACTATTCCGAACAGATACAGCCCCAATAACACCAGACCTTGAACGTTCAAAAACCCCACTTTGCTGGCCGGTACAAAGGCCGAAATCAGAAGGGCATAGACCGGCAACCGAGCGGAACAGGTCATGAAAGGCGCCGCCATGATGGTGGCGATACGGTCCCGCCGGGACGGAATCACCCGGGTGGCCATGATGCCCGGTACCGCGCAGGCAAAACTGGAAATCATCGGAATGATGGACTGACCCGAAAGACCCACCATGCGCATAACCCGGTCCAGCAGGTAGGCCGCGCGGGCCAGATAGCCGGAGTCTTCCAGCAACAAAATAAACAGAAACAGGATGACAATCTGAGGTAGAAAAATGATCACGCTACCCACCCCGGCGATGATGCCGTCGGCGACCAGAGAGCCCAAAGCGCCCTCACCCAACAGACTCACCGCCAGTGCGCTCAACGAACCGGTCGCCCCGTCAATCAGATCCATCAGCGGCGTTGCCCAGGCAAACACTGCCTGGAACACAATCGCCATTACCACAAAAAGGCTCAGCGTTCCGGGTATAGGCCTAGAGAAAAACTGGCTGACCCGGGTACCCATGCCCTGCAAGCCACTGCCCTGACTTTGCACCTGATCGAGCACGTCGCGTATCCAGCGGTAGCGAATTCTGGCTTCTTGAGCCAGGGCCGGGCCGTCGTCGAAAAGCGTGCCCACCTGCTGCTTCATTGCCGATGCGGTCGCGTCGGGAAAGCGGCGCAAATCCACCGCTTCGGGATTGTGCGCGAGATCGACCAGAGTGCGAGACACTTCTGCGACCTTGAGCGGATCCTCGCCAAAGCCGGTTTCTGTTGCCACCTTTCTTGCGGCCACGTTCAACTCAGACCACACCGATTCAAAGACCACGGGCTGTTGCTCCCCAATGGCGCCTAGCGCACTTCGAAGTTGCGCAATTCCCGAGCCAGTTGTGGCCACTACGGGAAAAATCGGTGCACCACCCAGCAATGCGCCCAGTTTATTGTGATCGATGGCGATGCGAGCGCTGTCGGCGGCATCACCCATCGTCAGCGCAACCACCAGCGGAAGTTTCAGTTCCAGTAGCTGCTGAACCAGATACAGACCCTGATAAAGATTTGTGGCATCAACGACTGCAAGAATTCCGTCCGGCTGGCGCTGACCCGCAGCCCGACCAAACAACACGTCCACCGCTACCCGTTCTTCCTGAGAATATCCAGACAGACTGTGGGTGCCGGGCAGATCAATCAGTTCAAGGTTGCGGCCGTTTTCCTGCAGGCTGCCAACATGGCGCTCAACCGTTACGCCCGGGAAGTTTGCTATTCGCTGGCTAAGACCGGTAAGCCGGTTAAACAGGGTGCTTTTTCCGCAGTTGGGGGTTCCCATCACCGCAATATTGACGGTGCCGCGTTTGCGGATCGGGATGTTGTCCGCTGACACGCGAACGGTTTGACCTGAAGCAGTCACTGGCAGATCCGGCCCTGGGTCTATTCAGACAGCGGCGCAGAGATAGCAAAACACTTGGCTTGCTCTGCGCGCAGCGAAATCCCAAGACCGAATACTCGATATTCGATGGGATCACCACCGATGGCTGCATGACCTCGCTCTACCTCGGCGCCTTCCACCAGGCCCAAAGTCATCAGACGCTGAGTCAGTGGGTCACGGGTATCCACCTCCAGCACAACCCCTTTCTCGCCGCGCTTCAACGATGCGAGGGTGAGTGGATGCGCGGTGACTTCAGGCGTATTGGGAAAATTCACAGTAATCCAAGGCAATGAGAGCTGGCCATAAGCGAAACGGCAGCGAGAACTGGTTAATGATAATTATTCTCATTAAAAAGATCAACCTCACCTACGAGCAATGTTGACCAGCTACAGCCAGTTCCTCATTAACATTCCGCGAACGCTGCCCACCCGATCAGGCAGTATTGCACCCAAAGCGGGCTGATTTTTGGTTTACTATTGACGACGAAACCTACCGCCACTATTGGACGCCAATCATGGCCAACAACGTCGATCCCCAGCGAGAACAGTTCGAGCAGTTCAAGGCACTCCCTCGGGACGCGCCTGTCTCCATGCTCAATCTCATTCGTTTACACGCTAACGCCGAATACGCGGATGGCCG
>JBGCET010000095.1:0-32834 GCA_045106555.1 Lysobacterales bacterium
AGTAGGTATGCGGGTTCTGCGCCACACCCACCGCCACCATAGCCCTGCCGCCGCGGAATGGGCCCACCATGCGAGCCTGGATACCGTCGAAAAATGTCCGATCCTCATCAACCTTGCTGGCTTCGGCAGGGACGTAAGGCAAAAGTAGTAGGAGGCACCACAGGCCAAAGATTCGTTTCATGCATGTTATCCGGCTGGCGGCAGCGGCCTTTGTTGCGCTGCCCATGAAGTTGGCGCAAGTATATCGGGCGAGTCTACGGTCACCAACCGGGGACTCGACGCGTTGCTCCTGATGAAGACAAGCGGCCCTTTGTCGATCGGGCGAACGAGTAACAGCAAGTATTCAAAGCTCTCGGCGCTGAGGCTCTTTCTCGTGAATGTAGATTCCAGGTCCGTCTGTTGGATGTGGCACCGAGGCAAGATCTAGAGCGTGAGCAATGTTGCCTCGATGGTACGTACCATACGGGTTACCTTACCCCTGCGGGCCCCGCCGAAATCATCCGGTCATAGCCCTCAAGCGCCCCATCAAGGCGCGCTACCTCGCGCTGCTCCCGCTGGCTGTCGGCGATGCGCTCGAGCAGTGCGTCAAAACGGGACATACCGCGCAGCGACACGAAGAAGGGATCAACGGCCAACACGAAATCGGCACGCAACCCCAGCTCGTAAGCGCGTTCCAGCTCGCGCAGGGCTGAATCTTGGTCGCCCCGGTAGGCGTACACCGAAGCGGCGTCCAGCGCACGCCCCTGTAGGGTGCTGCCACGCTCCACAGCAATCCTGGATGCCTCCAGCGCGTCGTCGAAGACCCGGCGAGCGGCTGCCTCCTGGCCTTGCTCTGCGAGCACGAAGCCCCTGATCACACGCTTGCTGCGCGGCGCCAGCTGCGGCAAGGCCCAGGCATTGGGGGATTCTCGGCCCAGTGCCAGCAGTTCTTCGCTGATTTCCCGCCAATTCCCGGTCAGGAATAGCAGGTAGCGGGACAACAACTGCGCTTCCCGACTATCGGGATAACCCTCGCCCATGCGGCGGGCGATCGCAGCGGCCTGGTTCGGGTTTCCCGACAGTAGCGCCAGATCGGCCTGCGCTGCAGCCAGGCGATGAAACGCCATGCCCTCGTCCCGGGCCAGCTGCAGCCAGCCTTCCATGCGTTCCCTGTCGCCCAGGAACAGCAGGGGCATCACCGCGTGCCAGCGAATATTGGGGTCGTTAGGATTGAGGCGAACCGCTTTCAAGGCTATTTCCAGCCCTTCGGCCGGTCTCCCCATAGTGGCGTAGTAAAAGGAGATATCCGTTAGGGTAGAACCATGGTTGGGGTCGAGCTGGTAGGCGCGCTCCATAGCGATGCCCATTTCCTCCATTCGCTCCAGCTCTCCCAGTGCAGACCCGAGGGCGTAGGAGCCCTGGGCGAGTTGCGGGTCCTGCGTCAGCGCCTCCAGCGCCAACTGCTCGGCGCGCTCGGCCGCCGCCCGATCGCCGGTCACGCGCGACTCCCAGGTATATCGCCAGGACAGGCGAGCCTGCGCCTCCGCGTAGCCCGGGTCCAACCTTAGCGCTTGCTCCAGCAAGTCCATCGCTTGCTGGTTTTCCTCAGGCACGGTGGCTAACAGCTCTTGCTGTTTGAGAAACAGCTGATAGGCGCGGATGTCGCCGGTGGCCGGCGTCTGGATGTGCGCTCGCTCACCGCTGGACAGCTGCGCGAGTAAGGCATCGCCGATCGCCAGCGCCACATCGGTCTGAATCTGAAAGATATCGGTCAGCTCCCGATCAAAGTTGTTGGACCACAGGTGTTGCTGGGACGCCACCTCGATGAGCTGTGCGGTGATGCGCACCTGTGGACCCGCCATGCGCACGCTGCCTTCGAGCACGCTGCCGGCGCCCAGCGCATTGGCGATGTCCTCCAGGCTGCCTCCGGCCTCCACCGCACGCGCCACCGCCACTCGTGACAGGACGGTCAGGTCACCAATACGCGCCAGCTGGCCCGTGATCTCCTCGGTGATACCGGCTGCAAAATAGGCATCCTCGGAGTTGGGCGAGTAGTTGTCGAAGGGCAGCACGGCGATGGTGCGCAGCCGCTCCCCGGAGGTGTCCGCCAGCGCGGTGGATGTCTCAGCAGCCGCGGGCGGGGGCGTCGCCGACTGCGGCTTTACCCCATCCTCGGTCGGCCGAAGGGCCGTTACACCAATTGCGACCAGGGCGACAACCGCCAGCACGGCTGCAACGGGCCCGATCCGATTGTTGACCTTCGGTTTGTCTGGCATCGGAGCCGCGCCAGCAATAGGTTTGTCTGGGTCTAACCTAGCGTTCACCGCCCTAATCAACTGCTGCAGGGCAGAATTGTCAGCGTTGTCCCGCCAGTTGGACAGATCCTCAAAGTGGTACTGGCGAAACCCCATTGGCGGCTCGCTGCCGTCCAGACTGATCGAAATCAGTTTGCCGCTGTCAGCCGCCAGGGACGCCTCGTCTCTCACCCAGCGAGATTTTGAGGCGTCGCTGGACCAGCACACAAGTACCGCTTTCGCCGCGGTCAGCGCCTGCTCGATCTGGGCGGAAAATTCGTCCCCGCTCAGCAGCTGGCGGTCCCACCAGACCGAATAGCCTGCCGATTCCATGGCCGTTGCCAGTCGCCTGGCCTGCTGGTGGTCGTGGCGCGCATAGGAGATGAAAAGATCGGTCAAAACGGATCCGCTGTGGTAGATGAACCATGATTATATCCGGATCGTCACAGTGGCGAGTGCTGTGACGACAAATTCGGCAAATTCGGGGTCAAGTCTTGCAACGCCACCAAATTCGGCAAATTCGGGGTCAAGTCTTGCAACGCCACATTCAGATCCAAATACAGCAAAGCAAGCCCCTTGTTTATCGATCGAGAAGTGGCATTGCAAGACCTCTTCTCCTCCGACACTTGGTACGGGTGACGATGTAGTCAGTAAGATAACGGTCGGTGCTATTCTATCGATTGTTCCGGTCGACCAAGTCTCCCCATGAAAAAAACTCTCGGTACCTTTGTTGGCGCGCTGTCCATCCTGTTCGTGGCTTTGCCTATCTCGTGGGCCGAAGAAAAACCGGAGGATGACGCAAACACCCCGATATCAGAGCCGGTTGCTTTCGTAACCGACCATCGCGGCAGCTTCAACGGCCAGCGCATCGACTACACCGTGACAGCCGGCGAGCTGTATCTGAAAGACAAAAAGGGCAATCCCAAAGCGGCGTTTTTCTCGTTTGCCTACGTCGCAAAAGATACCGCCGAGAATCGGCCCGTCACTTTTGTCTGGAACGGTGGACCAGGATCGTCATCGGTTTGGTTGCACATGGGTACGCTGGGGCCGAAACGCATTTCAGTGCCGAGTGATGCGCAGCGTGCTGGACCCCCGCCGTTTGCGATACAAAGCGCGCCCGAGACAATTCTCGATGTGACTGACCTGGTGTTTGTTGACCCAATAGGAACTGGGTTTTCCCGCCCGCTTGGCAAGCACGAGGGTAAGGAGTTCTGGGGTTTGATGGAGGATGCAACGTCGGTATCGGAGTTTATTCGCGAATGGCTAACCTTGAACAATCGTTGGAACTCGCCGAAGTTCTTACTCGGTGAGAGTTTCGGCACCACGCGCGCTGCCAAGGTCGCGCTGATGCTTGAAGACGACATGAACATCAGTCTGAACGGCATTGTGTTCGTTTCCCAGGCACTCGATTATCAGGGTTCGACCCCTTATGTCGACCACAACCTTGTGTCTTTCGTGACCTATCTACCAACGATGGCCGCAGCGGCTCACCACCACGGTCGCGTGCAACCGGCACCGGACAGCCTGGAGCAGTTCATGGTAGACGCCCGGGCTTTCGCAACTGACGAGTTGTTACCGGCGTTGTGGAAAGGCAATACCATCAGCACCGCAGAAGCGCGCCAGGTCAGTGAGCGCCTAAGTTATTTCTTGGGTATCTCGACGGACTATATCGACCGAGCGAATCTCCGTGTCGACGGCCGACGCTTCGCCAAAGAGCTCCTTCGTGACCAAGGGCTAGCCGTTGGCATCGCCGATGCGCGCTATACCCGTGATGACATTGACGACCACGCCGCCGAACCGGAAAGCGATGCCTCCAGTGACGCACTCGGTGCGCCGTTTACCAGCGCATTGATGAGCTACATTCGCTCCGATCTCAATGTCACGTTAGACCGAACATACTACGTATCCGGCACGGCCGGACTCAACAAGCAATGGCGTTGGCGTCCGGTTTCCGATGATCAGGGCTGGGAGCCGACCTACGTCAACACGGCACCGGACCTCAGCGAGGTTCTGCGCAAAAACCCCTCTTTGAAGGTACTGGTTGCGTCGGGCTATCACGATTTGGTCACACCGTTTTTTGATGCCGAGTACACGCTGAATCGGCACGGCATTAATGCCGATCAAGTCGAGTACACGTACTACATCGGCGGTCATATGATGTACGTACATGAACCCTCCCGCACGGAGTTTCTCGCTGACATCCGATCGTTTATCCAGGCGCAGACTAATCGCGATTTGTAGAACTTCACGCCCGCAAGCGACACGACCTTAAACGCTGACATACTCTGGGTTTCGTTCAAGAACTCGTTTTGATCGATGACAGCGGCAAATGAATTGACCGACGAACCTGAGATTGGGATCTTGTAACGGCCCCTATAGACAGCCAGGCAGCAATACCTGACTTGCTAGTCCATTTCCTTCTTGGAGGCTAGGCTAGGCCGGAGTTAATTCTCCAGTCGTTCAAACCCATCAACGAAAATGGGAGCACCGTCTGTAGGGAGTCGATATAGATGGCGGATATTCTCTTCGGGTTTTGTGGCAGTGAAATAGAAATAAGAGCTATCGAGCGCAACATCTGTTTCCGTCACCCAATGCCCGGTAGCGTCCTTTCCTGCTTCAACATCTGCCAGCGATAGATCAAGTATGCTCATGCGAATTAACTGAGAGGGATGGTTCGAGTCGTCGCCTAAATCAAAGACGGAAGCCAACACCCAACCGCCTAGCGCCGTGGATGAAAATTCGAACGCCAGGTCGTCCTGTAAGGGAAACGTGCGAGATTGGGCGATTTCGATTGGAGCCACTTGTCTTTCCACATCGACCGCAAATATCCCGACGCGGTTTTCATTGGGTATGTCCGCAGCGAACAGAAATGTCCGCTGATCATTTAGCAATTGGCTGCCTCTCAAGGAACTGAACCCGTCGGCAAGATCAATCGTCGGTGTTACTCCATCCAGCGAGAACAATAAGGACTCGTCGGCAACAATTTTGCCGTCTAAGGTGGGCTCCCAACGTCTTACAAAACTATCCGCGGAGATTGAAAATACCTCGGAAGGATTATCGATCGTATCAATTCCGTAGGTTTGCCCATTACCAAGAACGAAAAGAACACGTTGATCTGGGCCAATACTGCCAAGGCTTAAACGGCCCGCAACGTTCACCGGCGTCGGTGGCTCAGAACCGTCTGTAGGAGCCCAGAAAAATCCATCTTGGGTTACAAAATAAAAGCGGTTTCCATCATTGGTTAGCCGTCGATAAAAAACGTCGAGCGGCAAAAAAGCACTAATTGGTCGCAGCGGCTCACCCTGACTTAAATTGGCCGCAACAGCCGATCCGTCTGTCGGCGCCGCGTAATAGCTTTCCAAGCCTTCCGGGGTTCTCTGTCTAAAGTTCACCCATGCTAAATTCTCTGATACACCATACCAATTGGCGCTGCCGGCCATGTTCGCTCGCGGAATTAACACCGGCCCGACCGTCGAATCCAGACCTTTCGAATACAATTGCGGGACGGCGTTGGCATTCGCCTCTCGATAAACCACCCGGCCGTTGCCGACATACGCGAAAGGAGAAGAACGAGCCAGCCGGTCGGTAATTGGAACAGCCGGAGAATCTGTATCAAGCGCGGATGACAGCAGGGCGGTAATTCCGCCTACCTGAGCATCAGCCGCCGAAAATACTACCCGGTTTGACTTTGCGTCGACTCGAAACTCATCAACAAAACGCTGGCTTTCGTTGTTGAGTTTTGTTCCGACATTACGTCTATCCACCGAGTAAAGTTCCGGAGTCATCTCTCGCTCTTGATCAGCCAGATAGACAACGCGCCGGTTAGCGACCGGCATAAATCTCTCTACTTGTCCGCTCTGCTCCCGCGTCCCGGCTAACAGGGAGGTGTAACCAGGCATATCGATGCTGACGTTAAACATGGGCGTCGTATTCCGTTCGCGCCGATTTTCCGGGGAGTACCGTAGGTGAAGTGTATTGCTGTCGGCGCTGAACGATACATAGTCGCTTCTTCGGATCGACAATTGGAAATTTTCCAACAGCATTTGTGCAGCGGTACTGGCTGTTAAAGACGCCAGAAACAGGTCGGCGTCAATACGTGGATTCCTATCAGCTGCTGTAACGATACCCAATAGCGCCGAATTGGGTGAAAAGACGACTTCGAGTACGGTGTGGCCATTATCAATGGGCGCCAATATTTCCCGAGCAGAAACAACCTCGGCCACTGAAAAAACCCACAAGCGATCGTTATCAAGCACCGCTACATTCTGGCCGTCTGGACTTAGAATGACCTCAGCATCGAGACTCAGTGAGACGGGAAACTGAACTTGGCTCGGAGGTGCATTGCCATCCACACTGACAACATGTATCTGGAATTCGCCGCCTCTTTGGGTCGAGACGACGACCAAGCCGTTGACTGCAGCGGGCCAATATTGCAGCAGCGCATCTTCCGTCTCAAGAGGCGGATTGAGTCGCACCGCGGTACCGCCTCCATCAATTCGCGTCGCAAAAAGTTCCTCCGTATCCTGATCGAGGAAATTGCCTCTGAACAACACGAAGTCTCCGTAAATTACGGGTTTGCCGGGTGTACTCAAATCCCATGACGTCGACGGGCTTAGTAAAGTCGGATACGTAAATCCGTCAAGCGGCATGGAAAACACGCCTGTGCTGGCCCCCCCGCTTTCACTACGCCCGGCAAATACTGCCGTGTCCTCATCCTCAGTGAGGCTGAATATACACACCGCACCCAGGCTAAATGGCGTCAGACGTTGGGAACCGCCCAGCCCACTTGCGTTTTGACGATAAAGGTGCAACCGGCCATTGGCAAAACGCGCGAAGTACAGCACTTCACTATTGTCGCTGTATCGAAATTGCCGCACGCACTCGTTGGTACTGGCTGGACCCAGGACCACCGAAGGCTGCTGAGAATCAAGTGGCGCGAGCGAAAACACGTCAGACGACGGCGAGACACTCTCTCTATAGACTATCGAAGAACCGTCTGGTGATACCGTCAAGATTAACGAGGCAGGTTCTGCTACCAGGGTCAAATTTGTAGGAGATAGAAGGCTTGCCCGGTATATCTGTTGATCCGCCGTTACATACATGACCGCTTGATCTGACAGCGCAAACGATTGGGCTCTCTTTCCGATGAGACTGGATATTGGGACAGCCCCAAGAGGATTTTCCGACGCAGCTATAAATACATCGGTTAACCCAGGCCCCCGACGATCTGAGGTGAAAAAAAGGAACCTGCCGTCGGGAGAATACTGCAAACGACCAACGGCAGCCGGCTGTCCCGGTGCCAGTGGCGGCGTCACCCGTTCGAAGGCTTGCGCGGCCGTCGTTGAAGTCAGTGCACACAAAGAAAATATACAAACCGAGAAAAATTTAAGTGGCCAATAGTTCCTTTGCAATTTAGCGGTGTCCTGCGGTGTGATTCATTGAATAGCAAAAGACGTCATACACATCGAGGTATTCAGCCTGAAAAGCAGGAACTAAGACTTTTCCCTTCTTGTAATATTGATGCAATCGTAGACGATTTCCAAGGTATCAGAAAACACTTACCTACATGCGTTATGCGAAAACCCTGACAAACATAAAATTGGCTTGGGCCGGATAAATCCGGCTTAGATCAGGACTTCAAACCCCCGAATGAAAATCAGGGTGTCAATCAGAAATCCGTGGCAACCCAACCGCCTCCCGGCCTGTATTATTGGTCAGCACCAGATCGCCACCGTCATACTCGCTCGCTTCAGGGGTTGTAAGCCACGCCACCGCCTCGGCCGCCCAATCTGGCGGAATGTGCTCAGACCACTCCCGCTTCGACATCGGATTCAGGCCGCTGGCTTTAATAACTTTCTGCATATCGGTCGCCACCGAGCCGGGAGATAGCCCGACGCACCGTATGCCGTTTCTGGCCTCTTCCAAGTGGATGCATCGGGTTAATGCCAATACGCCAGCCTTAGATGCGCAGTAGTGGGACCAGCCATCCAAGGATTGGGTTGCCGCGCCGGAGGATATATTGACGATCAGCCCAGCGCCCTGCGCTTTCATTCCAGGCAGTGCGGCCCTTACGCAATGAAAAACGCCTTTCAAGTTCACATCCACAGCGTGATTCCAGCTGTCAGGCTCTGCCTCGGCTATTCGCGCAATGGGCTCAATAATTCCTGCATTGTTGACCAAAATATCGATGCTACCGAATTGATTGACCGCCATTTCGCTTGCCTGCGTCACTGAATGCCATTGGGAAACATCACAGGACACGGCCAAGGCGCGGTCGCCCAGTTCACTGGCTAACTTCTCTAATAACGCGAGAGAACGCGCAACCAAAACCACATTAGCACCCGCAAGATGAAGTCGGCGGGCGGTAGCGGTGCCAATGCCTCGCGATGCGCCAGTCACCAGGGCAGTTTTTCCGCTGAGGTTAACGGGATTTGGTTTTTGAAGTGTCATATTTCAGATTCAACAAATCGATAGATCCCATAATGGGAAGGCATGTGCAATTCGCAAACCATGATTAACCCAAGAACTATCCAGCGCAAGGCTCTCGCCTCGGTCAGAAGCGCAGTGCCAATAGTGTTACGCTACTTATTGAACATAAACTGCCAACCGTTAATGAACGTTATCTCAGATTTTCTGCTGATCGCGACTACTATTGTCGCTTTCCTGATTGCACCAAACGCAGGCGCAAACGAGCCCGAAACGACCGACCAGCTGCAGCCATTGGCGTCGTGGACTATCACTGCCGCCGAGGCAAAGCGGCGCAATGTCCCCATCGTCATCTTGTTCGAACAAAGGAATTGCGGATTTTGCCAGCGACTTAAGAAAGAGCTTTTTAGACCAACGGCAAACAATCCGGAGTATAGCCGGCGAGCGATTTTTGTATCGGTACTCACCGATTATGACGCCGACCTGCTGGAGCATGGCAATACCCAGATATCGGGCTTTGAGTTTGCCGAGCAATTTAAAGCGTTAACAACGCCCACGGTTCTGTTTATCGACTCAACTGGAAAAACCGTCGAAAAAAGGATCGTCGGTTACGTCTCAGGCGACCAATACAACCAATCATTTAAGCGGAAGCTTGAAGCATCAATAGCGGCGGTAAGTACCGTGGGCGTGTAACTCCGGCGGCCGTTACCCCCGCCACCAGCGAGGTTCTCGGTGCTTGCGGGGAATGTCTCTAAGCCCGCTTACATCCACCGCTCGCTTTTCAAATTCCACAAAGTCGCGCTCTAATTCTGAACGACTCATGTTCTCGCAACTCCTCATCTGGATTTTCATCGACAAACGCCCGATTGTTATGCTGAACCAACATGTTGGGCATATTACCCGCCGCCCCAAAGCCGTGCCATACCATGGGCGGAATACACAGAATTACAGGCGCAGCGGCGGAGATTTCAAACGCCATAGAGGCACCCTCGGTAACGCTGCCTGGGCGATCGTCAAACAGCCCGACCCGGCACACACCGGATATTGGTGCAAGCTGATCGTATTGCTCCATATGCCGAAACCAGGCTCGCACTACGCCGGGGTTTGTTTTAACGGATATGCACCTGCCCAAACGATGGAAAGTCCGGATCGTCTGCGCGAACAAATTCACGTACCGAACCCTTTGCGTTTTGAATGAGACGCAGGTCCCGCACGATAACGCCATCATTTTTTGATCGAATCATCCGCGCTTGCCTGGAGTGTTTTGCATGAGTTGATTTCCGATCAAACGTCTATTTGCGGCTAACTTAAATGAGTAACGTGGTAATCACCGTTGTCATGGCTTTGAGATCAACGTGGAATCTGAATAAGTCGCTGGAAAGCGCGCTACCAATACGACTTTAGCACCGGCAAGATGAAGCTGCCGAGCGGTGGCGGCACCGATCCCGCGTGAGGCGCCATTGACGACGTCCAATCCAGCGTGCAAGGCCATCTGAGAGTTTACGCAATCAATCAGGAAATTTTGCACAGACTCCACGAATAATCATAGTGCATGGATGAAAATTAGCCCTCTCTCTTTGCTGACCGCAACTACCCTTTTCGCTCTGCTGGTTGCGACCAATGCAAATGCAGCCCAATCAACAACTCCTGATCAATTGCACTGAAATATCCAAAATGGCTGACCCTTCTCGCGATAAAGAGATGAGAAACGCGTAACCAACACGTTTCCATTGGGATGTTCCCAGAAAGACCAAGGAGGGATTTGATGTTTAGACCACTGTTCATTTGTGCGGCGCTGGTGCTCGCTGTCGTTAGCAGCGCTGATTCGGCGCCGCTGGAGCCCGTGTTTTCTATTCAAGGCGAGTTGCGTGAAGGGTCGGCTCCGGCTAACGGCAACTATGACATTGAGGCCTCCCTGTTTAACGTTGCGACGGGAGGGGTATCGATTGACGTTACTACCGTTGCAGACACCGTGGTTTCCGACGGACTGTTCGTTATCGAACTGGATTACACGTCGGCGCCGTTTGAAATAGACGAACAATATTGGGTAGAAATTGCCGTGCGGCCCTCGGGGTCTGGCCAATTTGTGCCTCTGACCCCAAGAACGAAACTCACCGCGGCGCCTTACGCCTTAGGCGCGGTGTCGGTGCTCCCGGGCGCCATCGGGGCCGAGGAAATCAACGCCGCTCAAGTGCAGGCTCGGGTGAGCGGCAATTGCCCGGTGGGTCAGTCAATCCGCTCGATTGGTGAGGATGGATCGGTAACCTGTCAGGTAGACAGCGGGACAACCTACACGGGAGCAGACTTTGCCCTCAGCAACCAGAACTGCGGTGTAGGCCAAGTGGTCACCGCCATCAACGCCAGTGGCAACGTGGTGTGCGCCAACGACCAGGACACCACCTATTCAGGTAGCGACTTTGCCACCAGCAATCAAACCTGTCCGGCGGGTCAGGTCATTCGCGAGATTGACGCCAGCGGCAACGCCCTCTGCGCGGTCGACGTCGATACGACCTATTCGGGGGCTAACTTTGCCCTCAGCAACCAGACTTGCCAGGTGGGAACCAACATCACCGGGGTTAACAGTTTAGGCCAAGCTATTTGTAGCCAGTCACCCGGAATCGATGTAGTGCCCCGGCGCAACTACGCATTCGAGGTTTACGATCAAGGTTCCGACACCATCGGCCAGGGCCTGGCAATGGTGATTGGGGCGGATGGCTTTCCGATCATTAGCCACGTGGATACCAGCAATGGTGATCTGCTTGTCACCCACTGCCAAGACACCATTTGCGTCTCGAGCACCACCAGCATTGTTGACCCCGCAGTAGGCAGCGGGCCGGCCTACACGTCCATTGCGATCAGCGCCGACGGGCTGCCGATTATTGGCTACTACGACTCCGATGACGCATCGCTGAAATTTGCTCTGTGCAACGATATTGGGTGCACCGGATCTAATGAAACCATCAACACCGTGGACAGTGGCAACGATGTGGGCCAATACGTTTCCCTTGGTATCGGGTTTCAAGACGACCCAGTCTTAGCGTATTACGATGCCACCGCAATGGACCTTAAGTGGGTCCGATGCACATCATCTTCCTGTGCCAATATCGACAGAATGGACGTGGTGGACAGCGTTGGCGACGTGGGCAGCCATGTTTCTATGGCGATGAGGGGCAGCCTGTCCTTGATCAGCTACTACGATGCCTCTAACGAGGATTTAAAATTCGTTCGTTGCTCGTCGAGAGATTGCGTCTCACCTACTCAGACAGTGGTTTCCGATGGCATCGTTGGCCTGGAAACCTCAATATTTCTCAACCAGTCAAGACCCATCATCGTCTTTCTAGATGATCGAGAAGATACCTTCATTGCCGCTTGCACTGACACCACCTGCACCGCTGCTACGGTCAGCCAAACCACCGGTTTATTTTCCGATGCGCCCCCCATAGGCACAATGACGTCTAATGGTCTGCCGCTTATTGTGCACGCAAGAACCGGCTTAACACAGGCGTGGATATGTGACGACGCGGACTGCACAAGCGGAAGCAGAGAAACACTGCCAGACACAAGACCAGGGGGTAATAACGATATTGCCATTGCCATCGATTTGCTCGGCTACCCCATTATTGTTACCGGTCTAGGCAGTGAAGGCATCGCATTGGTGCGATGCGGATCACGCAACTGTAAGGAGCCCTGATGACCGCCGCCTTGATTACGATCATGCTGCTAATGTCGGCAAACGCCGAGCAGGAGGGCGCAGAAAAAGGGGCGACCCAGCTGCTACGTGCGTCTACAGCGACCACAACCAGTGCAACGTCGTCTGGGCGCTCATTGAGGCTTACGCTGGGCCAACCACTGGCCAGCAGCGTGCTGACCGGGCCAGGGTATGAGGTCACTCTGGGCGCCAGACGACGAATTGAGGCCTTGGGCGACGGTATATTTGCCTCAGGCTTTGAAGACAGCGAATAAATGAGTGGGCTGGCGAGCTGCTAGCCCGGCAACATAATTTGGCGTAACGGTGTGGTTGCGGTTCAATCACCGCCATTCGATACCTCGTCGCCAAGGGCATGGCTGTTTTCCGGCACCACCACGGGACCAGAAGTTTTTCTCTTGGCCTGGTACATTTCTGAATCTGCTCTAGCCAGCAGCGCCTCCAGTTCGCTGCCGTGGTCGGGAAATCGAGCCAAGCCGATGGAGGCTGTGCAAATGACCTTTGTATTGCCCAAATCGTAGCCTCGTGTCAGGGCATAATTCATGCGATCTAGCAGGTTTTTTTCCGAGTCTTCAGTGAGCCCGCAAGCCAGCACCACAAACTCATCACCGCCGTAACGTCCCACCAGGTCACGGCTGCGACAGGTTTCCACCAACCGCTCCGCCACCATTTGCAGCAGGCGGTCGCCGCTTTGGTGGCCCATCTCATCATTAATTTTCTTAAAACCGTTCAGGTCCACAAACAGCAATACGGCACTGTTTTCCTGACTCAGCACCGTCCGCGCCGATTCCAAAAATCCCAGTCGATTAAGAACGCCGGTAAGATGGTCTCGACTGGCGCGCTGCTCAGCAGCCAGCTGACGCTGCATTGCGGCGGTGATGTCTGTCAGAGTTAACACAACGTCGGTGTCCACCGGCTCGGCCACCAGCTTTAACCACCGGCTGTTGTGATCAGCGCCAAGGCTCAACTCCATTTCAAACGTTTCGTTTGCCGCTACGCTTTGGTGCAGGCGCTGAATCTGCGCCTCTCGATCACCCTCCCAGTGAGTCAGCACCCGGCTCAAAATTTCCGTCATGTCCTGTCCGGCCAATGATGCCTGCTCTGCATCCGCCCATTGCGCTGCAGCGCCGTTGGCAAATACACAGCGGTAGACAGCAGCAACCTCGCCACCCTGCGGCTCGTCCTGACGCAGGCGAACAATGCCGTGAGAGGAATGTTCTACAATGGTTCGCATCAGCTGCTCACTGGTGCTGAGTTCGTCTCGGGCTGCAAGTTCAGCGGTAACATCGCGGCAGGTCAGGGTTTGGCCCCGACGGCTGCCATCGTCCGCCGTTACGTCAGATTTTCGAACCTCAAAGCGCCTCCCCTCATGGCTTAACGGCGTTGATGTTTCCAATGCCTGGGTCAAAGCCTGGGTGACTGGCGATGTGGCCGGCAGGTGTTGACCCAACAAATCCCCTCGGTCGCGACCCAATAGCTCGCTGGCAGCCTGATTGATCGAGACCACCCTTTCGGCCAGGTCCAGGCCAATTACCGGGTCGTTGATCTGCTCAATCAGCTCACGATAAGACACGGGCCGAAATCGGTGGTGGCGCAGGTCATCCACAATCCACAGGAACAATGGAGCGGTTAACGAGACGGACAGCGCCGGTAACCAAAGTCGGTCAAACGTTACCCCAAAAGAATGCAGCAATCCGGTTAGCATGGGTCCCAGGCTGATCACCAGGAACAGCATCATCGAACGCCGCTGAGGAGCAGAAACCGCAGACAGGCGCAGGAAAAAGATGGCCATCATGATGCCTAGCAGCAGATAGCTATAGGGTGCATGGACAAACCGGTACCAAAGCCCCCATTCGGGATGGATGACTAACTCACCGGCAGTGTTGGCAAGAGGTACCGTCCAGAGTAGTCCATGGGATGAATTGCTGGCGGCCAAAATCAGCGTCAGTGCCGGCAAGAGGCTTAATGCCAGCAGCGTGCGTGGGCGAAACGGCCGACCCATCATGTCAAACACCAGCGCAATCAAGGTAACGGGTATACCTGCGCGACAAATAAACATGGTGGCTTTGGCAAGAGAAAGCGTGGTGGCGTCCTGGGCTAAAATTTGCAGCGCTGCGCCACCGATTCCTGGAACCACCAACGCAAAGTACAGCCCCAGAGACCAGCCCACACCGTCCTGGGCTCGCTTCAGAGTGGTCGCGGCCAGCCAGCCAAAAATGGCCATGCCCGACAATAATATTGCCAATAGTATGTTGTGCAGTGCCACGTGCGGCTCTCGCTGGGGGCGTGGCCAAGAAGATACCACGCAAGAGCCAGCTGGTTTAACCTGTTAACCAGCCCACACAACATCACCGTGGGCATCTGGACAGCGCCATTTAGGGGGACAATATGCAGGACAACAAACAGAGAGTGGCCGTACTGGGCGGCGGAATCGGTGGTTTGACAGCAGCGTGGGAACTGCAAAAAACCGGCAACTACGAAATTACGGTCTATCAAATGGGCTGGCGGCTGGGTGGCAAATGCGCCACGGGCCGCGACGCCAGCAACGGCTATCGGCTGGAAGAACACGGCATCCATGGTTTTTTGGGCAGTTACTACAACGCCCTGGAAATGATGAATGAAGTGTTTGAGGTATTGGCAGCGCTGCCAGACAACAGCGGTTTCCTTACCAGTCTGGAGCAGGCGTTTGATTTGCAAAATGCCGTCGCCATGTGGGATTTCACCGGCCAGGGCTGGGAACATTGGTCGTTGGAACTACCCATCAACAACTACCGCTATTCCCAGGCCGGGGATCTGGCGAAATTTGATAAACGGCTGGAAGAAATCTTGAAATTCCTTGGGGTGCTGGCCACCAGCCTGCATACCGAGAGCCTGTCGGTGGCGAAATCGGCGGAAAGCAAGTTACTTGCGCAGCTGGTCAAATCTCTCCAGCAACATGCGGACGTTGCCTCACACCCCAAGCTGGCACAGTGGCTGGTCACGTTACTGGACAAACTCTGGAAGCCCATTGCCAAACTGCTCAGCGACGGCAACCTGCTGAATAAGCACAGTGATCTGCGCCACCTGTTTGTCATTCTGGATTTAGGACTGGCTACCCTCAGCGGCCTGTTTGCCGATCAAATACCCAAACGCGGGTTCGACGTTATTGACGACGAGAACTTTGCCCACTGGCTGGCTCGTCATGGTGCCCACCCCATCACCCTGGCCAGTCCACTGACGCTAAACACCATTGCCCTTTCTTACCAATTTCCCAATGGCGATACCTCATTACCGCCGCAAATGAGCGCTGCATCCTACTTGGACTGGAATCTGCGCCAGTTTGCGTATCTGGGGGCCTTTGGCATGTTGTTTGTTGCCGGCACCGGAGAAACCATCATTGCCCCGATGTACTGGGCTTTGCGGGCCAAGGGCGTGAAATTTGAGTTTTTCCACAAGGTGGAGCAACTCAAACTGAGCAGTGACAAAAAATCTGTAGCAGCCATCGATATGAGCGTTCAGGCCCATTCAATCAACGGCGAATACATGCCGCTAATCGGGCCCATCAAAAATCTGCAATGCTGGCCTAATCGCCCTCGTTACAGCGAACTGAAAGAGGGTGAGGCGTTGCAAGGCAGCCATGAGCTGGCCGGAGGCGGATATGACCTTGAGTCTTACTGGACCCGCTGGCAAAACCCAGATACCAAAACCCTGACTGCGGGGGACGACTTTGATGAGATCGTGTTCGCGATTTCCATTGGCGCTGTGCCATACCTGTGTCAGGAACTACTGGCCGACAACGACAACCCAACAAGCTGCCAAGATCCTGCCTCTCGCACACGTTGGCAGGCCATGGTGGACGAGGTACCCACCGTTCAAACCCAGGCCATGCAGCTATGGTTCGATCAGGATTTGCCCAGCCTGGGACTGCCTAGCCTGCCGGGCAATAACGTTTGGATCGCCGGTACCTACGTCAACCCACTGGGTGGCCAGGTGGACTTTAGCCGGTTGCTGGCGGTAGAAGACTGGCCAGTGGACACCGGACCCAAAGGACTGCTGTATATCTGTGGCACCATGCCGGACGCTGGTATTCCCGCGTTCAGCGACCATCAATATCCGGCCGCTCAGCTGGATCGGGTACGCTACCAGTGTATTCAATACCTGGGTGCCGCCACCGGACCCCTGCTGTCTAAGGCTACCGTCAACGCAGTGCATGGCGCCTCCGACCCCATCGGGCTGGATTTTGGGTTGCTCCACAGTCAGGACTCCTCTGCGCCAGCAGCGGGTGCCCAGCGCTTTCAGACCCAGTTCTGGCGGGCCAATATTGATCCCACCGAACGATACGTCACCAGTCCGCCGGGCAGCGCCAAGTACCGGGTTAAAGCCGACGCCACCGGTTACCGCAATCTCACTATTGCAGGAGACTGGATTTTCACCGGTCTAAATGTGGGCAGTGTAGAGGGTACAGTTATGGGCGGCCGATTGGCCTCCAATGCGTTAAGTGGTTCGCCGAAGAAAAGTAATATTCATGGTTATGACCCGTTTGGGCTTGGGTAAGACGATGGCGCTGCCCGCAACCAACCCACCAAACCGCTGTCGGTTTCTATCCAGGTAAACTGTCCAAACTGTCCGCGTGCGGTATACCGCGTTCCGGTGGTTACCGGAGTGAGTTGCGGAGCATCGAGGTGAGGCTGCAGGTGAAGAATTGCCGGCGAATCGGTTTGGGTTTGAATGCGGCCCGGGGGACCTAGATGCTGCTCGGCAACATACCCCTGAGCACCCGAACTGACCATAACACGCACCCATTCACCTGACCGGGCCAATACTCTCACGAGTTGGTTTTCTGTGATTTTCTCAACGGGGTTAGTCGTTGGCGCCGGCGTTTCATTCAGGGTTACCGTGTCGGAACGGCTACGCATCCATTGTGGCGCCGCAACCAACGACTCCAGCCAGGGGTCTGGAATACGCTGACTGCCGGTAAGAGGCAGTGGATCCAAGGGTCCGGTCCAACGCTGGTAGACGCCAAAATGCAGGTGAGGATTGGTGGTCCTGGCGTTGCCAGAATTTCCAACCCCGCCAATAATTTCCCCGCGGGCAACCAGATCGCCAGACTCTACTGCAACGCTATCGAGGTGAGCATAATACAGCGACCCTTCCACGCTTCGCTGCCAGATATGCAGCCCCCCCTTTGGCGATTCACCAACCCGCACCACCATACCGTCGTGGGCAGCCAACACAGGCGTACCTCGGGGCGCAAAAATATCAATACCGTGATGTACTCTCCTCCCTGCATCGCGTTCAGCGCCAAAAAAACTTAGCACCGACTGTCGTGAGTCGGTTTGCACTGGAAATTCCAAAAGGCTCTTTCTTACCAGACCCAGCGCAAAGATTCCTGTGCTCTCCAGAGTGGCCTGGGCTCTCACCGCAAATGTACCGACGACATCAGGTCGATACCTGAGCAATGACTCGGTAGGTTCAAGGGACAGCACCGACACCCAATCTGATCCATCGGACCGCAGCAGATCAACGATCAGCCCACCCGCTGCACCCGCACCGCGTCGCACCTCAATTTCCAAGATTTCATCAACATCCAGGGGAAAACGGTAGGCAGCGGCGGAAGGGGTTCCAACTCTGGCGGTTTGATACTCCACATACGGCAGGCTAACCGGGATCGGTGATTGCAGTGCTGCCTCCCCCTGCTGCCCCCAGCGCGTGGCAAGGACGCGAAATGCTTGGGGATCCTTGGCCAGGGTATCCCGATAAATATCGCGTTGAGAATTCTTCGCAGCGCCGGGAGTTGGCGTGCGATCAGAGGTGCACGCCGTAAGCAGCAGAAGAGCCACCAACAGCGCATAGGCTAACGCTCTAATTCCACCACCGGCGCCTGTGTAAGGGAATACCGAAAATCGTGAAGACAAAGATCGCGCCTCTGTTTGCCGGACAACGTCATTTGACGCGCAAATCCAACAAGGGTTCCCTTGCCCTGCCTATTTATCGAGGAAAATCTACTGGCTGAGAGCTAGCCCTCGTAGCCGTCGTTGAACAACGGAAACAAGCCTGCTGAGTTTGCCGCTCTTATTAAATCCGTCAACGCCTCTGGCACATTAGCGGGTGCGCCCAAACCATCTTGATTGATTGAGGTAGGCCCACCGCCGTGACACCCCTCACACATGACAATTTCTCCAGCCGCAAAATTCACCCATACTCGCTCCCGAACCACCGGTGCTCCTTGGGGGCTGACGGTTTGCCAGGATAGCGCTTTTCCCGCCGGCACAAACATGGCAATGGAACCATCTGAGGCAATCCGGCTGCTGCCTGGCACGCTTCCCTCCCGGGAGGCATTCAGTTCCAACGCAGCCTCATCATGCATCGGCGTGGCCAGAGACCGGCGGCCCGCACGCTGGTTATAGCCTCGAATTCGATCGCCCTGCATGATTTGCAGCGATTCGACCTCATATAGAGTGCCGCCAGCGCCCGTGGTCGTCGCGCCACCTGGCACACTCAGGTTGAACGGCTGTTGTCGGTCCTCCTGATTTCTGCGGGTGGCATTGCGAATAACTATCAGCGCCAGATTGCGACTCTTCATAGCAGAGCGGATCGACTTCACATCGATACCTGAATTTTGGATGGCACTCATCTCTGGCTGCTGCAGCTGAGGCTCCTGCGTAAATGGGGGGGTCGCCTTGACCAACACCTCCACCGGCTGAAGCTGCCACAACGGCCCGGTGTGCGTTGTCGGGTTATTCGAGTTGCCCCAGGTCACTGTTTTGGTAATGGGCGGATTGATGGCCGGACCCGCTTCCATAAAGCCATTTCCGGCTGACTGAAGAATTTTCAGTTCAAAGTCATAGGGCGAACGAGGATTTTGGGTAGAGCCAATGTTCTCAACGGTACCAGAATAGTCTGTATGCACCACCATAAGCTGGCCATTACTTAACGGCTCCGGGTTGCGATACATGCCGGAATGGTTCGAGCCATTGCCAGGGCTTCCAGTATCTGGATGGGTAACATAGCTGGTCTCAATATTTTCAGGATCGCGCCCTGGCGGGGCCACCAACTTGACGATCCCGCCACTGGAATGGGTCTGAAATTCCGGACCATCAACAGCATAGTAGGTACCCGCAGCGGTGGCGTCTTCGCGGATCATGAAGAAACTGTTGATCTCTACCCGGTTGTTGCCGCCAGGTCCGATAAACTCTCTAAGGTTATTGTCGTTGGTAAAACTGTTGGTGAAGTAGGAAAGAAAATCATGCCGTCCCATGTGGTTCACGGTCAGGTGTCCCGTGCCGTCCTGGTTCAGCTGCCACGGGGTAAAGTGGTTCACCCGCAGTCTCATTAATCCATTGCCAGCGGCCAGCGGCTCAGGAAACACCTCGTCGGCGTTACCCAACTGGCTTGCACCGGAAGATTCATCGGTCAAGTTATAGGCGCCAAAGCTGCCGCCATTTTGTTGGTCGCGCTGCAGGTGGTCCCACCGGATGAAGACAATTCGGCCAAAGCTGTCGATGGTGGGCGAAAACGAACCGCTGGGGGCATCTTCCAGTTGCACAACCGAACCGTCACTTGGCGTCAGTCGGTGCAAACCGGTATTTGTTGGTGTCGATTCATATTCATCCAGCTGAGGATACAAATGAGCAAGCCCGCCCCAGGGCCGATCGCTGGTAAACACGATGCGGTCCAACGAATCGTAGATGGGCGTTACGTTGTTGTATTCAGAAGGCTGTCCAGGCACCAGGGTAATTGCTGCCGTCTCGTTTTCGCCCAGACCGTTGATCTCGTAGATTTGCCACCGACGTTGACCGGAAGATCCAACCACCATGCTGAACAGCGCTCGGTTTCCTGACCAGTGAACCTCAGGATCTCTGACAGCAATGGCCTGGGAATTCTCCTGATAGCCATCGACGCCAAACCCCGCTTCTTGCGTGAGGTTGCGGAGATTGCCGTTGGGATATCGAATCCATAAATCACCACCACGCCTGGCCCCGTCTGGGGTCGCTCGGTGGGTAGCGAAGGTGGACATGATGTTGCCGAAGTCCCGGGTAAGAGGGACCTGGGTGACAAACAGGATCGGGTTTTGTTGCGCCAGCAGCGCCGTCGGCGATGATGCCAATCCAACGACCAGGAATAATCCAAGCATTATTGTTCTTATTTTCATAGGGCCTTCTTACTCAGCGCTGCCTTAACCGGGTCAGTGCCGCTGAGGTCATTTATTTACAATCGTTTATATATCGACCGTACGTAGATTATTTGAAGGCCTACCACCACGGATGTGATTGAGTTGGCGATTTCAGAGGGAATGTGAGTATTGGAGGGTTTGGATGAAAAAACGGACAAGTGCGACTCAGGTCACGGAAGTTTTTATCCTGGAAAGTGTCGCGTCGCTATGCCCTTATGTCTAAATCGCCCTGAAAACAACGCCGTTTGGGCTGATGGCGAGGCCAGCGATCATGCCACCGCGGAAGGTCAAGTTAAAACGAGTGACCGACCCAGAGTCACGTACAAAGTCAACTGGCCCTAAATTCCAAGCCCCTTAAGATGGTGACACCAGAGTTGGTCGAAGCGCTGTTCCGAGATGCGAAGAACCGACTCAATATTGCCGTTGTTTCTGATGAGCGCCAACACCGATCCATACCCCCAGGTTCGTTCGATGAAATCCGCAATGGCAAAACCATAGTGATAAATAGTTCCGCCGCCATCAAACGCGCCACTAAGCTCAGTTAATCCCGGACACGGCCGCGCAGCGAGAGACTCTTGATCGGTATCGCGCCGCTCACCGGCCAGGTATTGCGCAACGCCCTCCCAGAGCCAACGCGGATTGTTGCCAAAATCTGAGTTCACCTGCAGCGACAGGGCATGAACCAATTCATCAACGGCTTCTTTTTGCGTGGAAAGGCGTGGGTTATTGCCTTGTCCAAATGCGCCACATCTTCAGCGGTCAATCCATCATGTAAAACCCATCCAACAGACGGTATTTTTGCAAAACTGGGCCAACAGATGACAGCCAGAATAACGCCAGGAATGAGCGTGAACTTAACGATGTTTCTCAATCGGTCGACCTTTATCGATGGTCTGCCACAGGGCATCAACACAGGCTGCGCCCAGACGCTGACAACGCCCGGGAGACCAACCAATATCAGGCATGGGTAGATTGGCGGCATCTTTGAAAGGCATCTCAAGGGTCATGGCCAGACAGCCGAAATTCTCCGCTACGTAATCAGTGGCTTTGCGCAAGTCAGAGGAGTTTGGCGGATCAAGGTCATAGCCGTACCGCGTCTGAAAATCTGGGCTAATCGTGGCAAGCAGGTTTTTGAAGACCTGTAGTTCATCGTTCTTGGCTTCAGACCAGGAAGCCACACCCTCAGCGCCAGCAATAAAATTGTAAGGCAGCGCCTCATCGCCGTGCACGTCCAGAAAAAAGTCTACGCCAGTTTCGTGCATACGCTTTCGAGTGAAAAACACTTCGGGTGATTTCATCTCATCCGGCTCTTTCCAGGCTCGGTTTAGATTGACGCCTCGAGCGTTGCAGCGGAGGTGACCACGTACGCCGCCATCGGGATTCATGCTGGGAACCAGATGAACCACCGCTGATTGGAGCAAAGCCCTAGCTACCGGGTCTTCGGAATCAAGCATGCGATTCAAAAAACCCTCCACCCACCATTGGGCCATGGTCTCGCCGGGGTGTTGGCGCGCAATGACCCAGCAGTTTTTCTTATTTTCCGCCGGCTGCCCGAGGGTCAATAAAGATAGGGCATGGCCATCAGGCGTTTGGCACAGGGTCTGCGCGCTAGCCACAGACGTTACCAGCGCTTGGGCAATCAGGTGCTGATGGCGGTCAAAAGAGTAAGGCGCAAAGTAGGCAAAGTAGATCGCATCCGTTGATGGCGTATGACGCCAAGAGAGTGCTTCTCCGTCAAATTCGGTGGCTATGCGAAACCAGTGATCCCGATCCGTGGAAGCCGCCACGGAGTAATTTTCGAAGCCCTCGGGATACGACATGTTACCGGCATTTTCCAGCGTGATCGCACAGGCCTGCCCCGCCACATCGCATAGCTGGAAATAAAACCACTGGCCGTGGCGGCCACCTTCGTCCATTTTGATATTCAGGCGAATGTCCGCCGGCGTTTTAGCCGATACAACCTCGATGTTGCCGCCATCGAAATGGGCGTTGATGTGCATGGAGCTTAACCCTTACTTTATGGTGAGAACAGGGTAGCGGCAGAACGACAATATTTCATGAATATTGTCGACAGTGCCGACCGGCTGTTACCGAATCAACAAAACCTTCTGGTTAACGGGATAGAGCCATTCAACACCCCGTTCGGTGACCACGGCATTGTCTTCCAGCGGGATGCGCAGTTTTTTACCGCCCCACTCCGGAATGGCTGTGTACGCAAACAGCTCAATGGAGAATAAGTTAGTGGGGTGAATCATATACGTCATCCTCTGAGGGTTGAACCAGGCAATCGAGGGGCCGATGCCATGGCCTAAGTTTCCCACCGAGTGACAGCCAATGATTACGTCAATCACGCTGGGGTCAGCGGTAGGCGAGTTAAACTTCTCCATGACCCGAAACCCGTTTTCGTTAATCTGCGCGTTGAGGATGTCGTAGGTTTCACCGGCAGTTCTTCCAGCTTTGATATTCGCCTTCAGAATATCTCTCACCGCAATGCCGTTATCAAAAGCCTTTTGAATACTATCGGGCAAGTGCGTTTCGCCTTCTTTGAGTACGTAAGCGTGGCGTTTCATATCGGTGTACAGATTGAGGTACCCCACGCCCCAGTCAATGGCAAGAAAATCGCCACGTTGAATCACATGGTCATTGGACAAGGCTACGAACCCCTCTGGGCCGGTGATGTAAACCGAAGGCATGCCGAAGGACGTTCCAAGGTGGCTGTTGAACTGTTGTTCTCTCATCCACCACGCCACTTCTGCCAGAGTGGTTTTACCCGGTGTAATGACCTCATTGGAAAATGCCCGCTCAGCAATTTCCCGAGATTTTTCGCCAGCCCAGGCAAAGGCCGCGACTTCTGATGCTACGCGACGAGAGCGAAAATCCGACGCAAGTTTCTCGGCGGACACAAAACGGCTGGCATAGACGTCTCCGAGCATTTCCGTCAGCTTGAGATAGCTGGTGTGACTGAGCCCATCGGCGGCTCCGATGTGCTGCGCATAATTCAGCGCAATGGTTTTTGGATCTCGCTCGCGAACAAAATCAGCCAGATCAAAATCACCGGTCACGATATCGTACGCGCCGTTTTCTTCGAGCAGATAGGTGCCGATTCCAAGCGCCGCACGTTCAATCCTTTCGCCACCCCGGTCGGTAAAGACGTAGTAGCCGTAGTCACCCACGTATCCTTTTCCAAAGTCTTCGGTTAACGGGTCATCAAAACCCTCCCGATTTACCGTAATCCACATGGCAACATCGTTTTCCCGCATCACTTCAGGTAAGACCAGATCAAATTTGTCCTGGCGTATCTGATTCATCAAACGCCAGCGAGTTTCCGCCCCATCAGGATTTGTCTGCGCCGATGTCAGAGAAACTGTTGTAAGCAACAGCAAACCGGCCATAATCTTAGTCATGTTTGTGCTCCATCGATCGTGATGATCAATCGTTGATTAATAGCGTTACTCAGGGTTCGCCGTATCCAGCGTTTGCGTTTCCAGCGCACGAGCCGCCAGGGAACCGACATATTGCTGGATAGCCGCGACCTCACCTGAACTCAATGCTTGGGAAAAATTGGGCATGCCGTTGGGTTCTAACAGCCCTTGAAGCACTATGTCGGAAAACAGTTGGTGTTTTTCTTTGCTAAGACGGCGCAAATCCGGCAGCAGCGGCGTACTGCCGTAAAAGCCGTGGCAAGCGCCACAGTGCAGTCCGTAAAGACCCCTTCCCTGCTCCAACACCTCCGCCGACGCAGCCTCGAGATCTGGCGCATAAAACGGCGCAAGCGGTCGGCGCTTGCTAGGCATCGGCGTGGGCTTCCCGTTTAACTTGTAGACCAACAGTCGGCCATCATTGGCGTAAGTTATGGCCGCCTCGGTACCCTGCATGGTGTTGAAGGCCGGGCCACCCCACCCGGCGGCCACTGCGACAAATTGCTCGCCATCCACGGCGTAGGTCACCGGCGGTGCAATAATCCCCGTGCCCGTTGGGATGGACTTCAGCGTTTCTCCCGTAGCGTCGTCCAGCACCAGAAACTCGCCCGCGGCGGTGCCGTAAAACACCAGGCCGCCAGCGGTGGACAATACTCCGCCATTCCAAATCAACTCAGAATCCCGCTGCCAAACCACGTGCTGGCGAACCGGGTCCCAGGCTTTCAGGTGGCCTTGAGTATCTGGTGGGATAGAGTCGCCCATTAGCTCATCGAGATTCTCGACGCCAAAGGTAAACCACTTGTCATCTTCAGGAGTAAACACCCAGCCGATATCCCGAGTAGGTATGTAAACCAGCCCAGTGGACTGACTGAATGACATTGGGTGCCAATTGTGGCCGCCAGCGGGCGACGGAAAGACGTAGGCATCTCGTTTGCTGTTATAGGTACCGTCACCGGTCTCCACAGGCTTGCCCGTGGCCATATCAATATGGCTTGCCCAATTGGTGTACACGAAAGGTTTAGCGGAGATTAATTCCCCAGTGCTTCGGTCGAGCACATAAAAGAATCCGTTTTTGGGCGCCTGCATCAACACCTGACGTTGCCGACCCTCAATCTCCAAGTCGGCCAGAATCATCTGCTGAGTTGCCGTGAAATCCCAGTTATCCCCGGGCGTGGTCTGGTAGTGCCAAACCAATTTGCCCGTATCAGGGTTTAACGCGAGGATAGAGGCCAAATAAAGATTATCGCCGCCGCCGGCGCTACGTTTGTCCCGCGACCACGGCGCCCCATTGCCGGTGCCGACATACAGCAGGTTCAAGTCGGGGTCGAACGCGATGGAGTCCCACGCGGTCCCACCTAGCCCACTCCAGTCTTCAACACCCTTCCAGGTCGATTTCGCCTGCTCCAGCGCTGGATTTTCGGCGGGTTTAGAAGGATCCCCAGGCACCGTAAAGAAACGCCAAAGCAGTTCCCCGTCGATCACGTTATAAGCGCTGACATATCCCCTTACGCCGTATTCAGCGCCGCCATTTCCGATAATGACTTTGCCGTTCACAATCCGAGGCGCACCGGTGATTGAGTACCAGCGACTTCGATCAAACAGAGTGTCGATGTTCCACACTGGCTGACCGCTTTCCCGATCTAAGGCTATGAGCCGCCCGTCCAGGGTTCCAAAAACCACCAAATTCTGCCATACGGCCACACCGCGATTGACGATGTCGCAGCACAGTTTCTGCGCCCAGCTTCGAGGCACCTGGGGGTCATAGCGCCACAGCTCCTCACCGCTGACCGCATCCAGCGCCATCACTCGAGACCAAGTACTGGTTACATACATCTTGTTGTCAACAATGATGGGCGTTGCCTCAATGCCACGTCGGGATTCCAGGGACTTTTCCCAGGCCAACCCTAGACTATGGGCATTAGCTTGGTTGATGTGGGACAACGGTGAATATCGCTTTTCGCCATGGTCGTGGCCGTGTAGCAGCCAGCCCTGACTGTTTTCAGTCGATCCGGGAGTCGCAGAGACCGGGGGGCTCGAAACATCCTCGTGTTGCCACTTACAACTAACGCCGGCGAATAGCGTGAGTAATAGTGCGATGCGAATATGCTGTCTTTTCATGGAGCCCAGTTTCCCCTGTTGTTGCCCCGCGCTTGTGGCTTGCTTGGCGTGAGCCAACGACGCCGAGTATTCATTGTCATCTATCAACGACTCGTAGTCATTAGTTGACACATACTTGATTACTCAAGCAAATAAACATAAACTTGCGCAGTCAAATATATCTCAAGGAAACTCAATGAACCCACCATCGCCAGAAACACAGGTTATCGGCTTGATGGACCTCAACAACAAGATCCAGAAAACGCTCAGCAGTGCGCTGTCAGTGCATGGCGTAGGGGTTTCCGAATTTCTCGTCTTACGCCAGTTGCAGGGTGCACCTTCACAAACCATGCGCAGAATCGATTTAGCACAAGCGGTGGGACTCAGCGCCTCGGGTGTCACCCGACTGCTCAACCCCATGGAAAAATTGGGGCTGGTGCAGAAAGAACAAAGTCCGCGAGACGCGCGCGTTAGCCTGGTGAGTTTATCTAAGGCAGGTAAGCGAGTGGGTAGGGAGCTAGACGTGACCTTTGCCAACACCGCAAAACACCTGCTTGCGCCAATGAGTGTGGAAAATCGAAAAACGCTGTTTGATCTGATTGGTAAATTGAGCTGAAACGCTCACTCGGATGATCCAATTTTCTTCAAGGTTTGAGGACTGAGGGTGGTACCCCAACAGACGCCATCGCAGGGAAAAACACCGCAATCTCTCACGGGTAAACGCCCCCATTGGCAACACCGGTGTTACATCAAACGCCCGCTGGATCTGTGAGTGTTACAGTCACCGTATCAGCCTGAACCAAACTTTCCGCCCCTATGACAATAACGGCATTTAGAAACGCAGAGTTAGCCTTTGACTGGGCCTTAGTCCACCTGATCGGTTTATCCCTGCTGGCCATTTCGGTCGCCTCGGCAACCGAGCCACCCGACAGCTATGTTCCTAACGAGGTGTATCGCAGCCCGGATGCCACAGCCTCCGTCGAGTCTCTGGGCAGCGGTGTATATTTGTTTCGTTGGTGGCCAGGACTTTACGTCAGTCCTTTCTTAGTAGGTGAACAGGGCGTATTAGCCGTTGACCCCATCAATGAAGAGGTAGCAGAGCTGTATCGGATGGGTATCGCGGCGGTGACAGACTCGCCCGTCACCAAAATCCTCTACAGCCACGATCATCAGGATCACATTGCCGGGGCCAGAGTTCTGGCACCGGATGCTCAACGGATTGCTCACCCTGGCACCGCCAAAGCCGTAGCGTCATGGGCGAACCCATCCATTCCAGCACCGACAATACTGGTTAGCGACGGAGACCGAGTGTCCGTCGGCCAGCGTTCCGTTGGCGTTCATTATTTTGGCCCCAATCATGGGGATTCCAATCTTGCACTGTCGTTTGAAACATCGGATGGGATGATGCTTGTCATGGTGGACACCATTGAGATTGGCATAACGCCTTATCGCTCTTTACCCGACACTCACTTTCACGGCTACCTGACCTCATTGGAACAGGCCATGGAACTGCAACCTCGTTGGGTTTTGGGTGGTCATAGCGGCCCTGGGCCTGGGATATGGCTGAACAATTTCCATCAGTATTTTCTGGACATGCGCACAGCCCTGCTCGCAGCCGAAACCGAGGTGATTCAGCCTCCTGCCAACCCAGACGAAGATTTTATCGATACCAGCGAGCGACACATTGACGCGATCATCAAATATACGGTTGATACCTTGCGGCCTAGTTACGGTCACTGGCGCGGCTTTGAACAATGGGCACCCATGAATGCTCAAACGATTCGGATGGCTATCATCATCGGCAAATAAGCATTACCAGATTAATATATCGGATCACGCTTTGAGGGTAATCGATATAGCAAAGGTCAATTAGCGTTTCATCCTCGATTTTTCCACAAGAAAGCGCTTGAAAACCCTTTAGACTCTCTCTAAAGTCCAGCAGAAGTCGTCGAAACTTCTTCCCCAAAGGCTTCCCCACATCTCCCAAGTGAAAGTAAAAGGCGTTATGGGTTGGTCTGCCAGCAACATTTCCGTGGCAAAAGCCGACAAGACCATTGTGTTACTTCAACAACGGTTATCGTCATTTCACCTCGCCCCTGATGAGCGCCTCATCTAGTGTGCGGCATCGTCGGCATCGCCCGCATTGACAGTAAGGGGGTAAACCCCGAAACCCTTGATCTTATGCGCGATCTGATGGTGCATCGCGGCCCCGATGGATCGGGAACTTGGGTGGCTGGCGGGATTGGCCTGGGGCATCGCAGGCTAGCGGTCATCGACTTGAGCCCACGAGCCGATCAGCCCATGACCGAGGAAACCGATCGTGTGGTGATGGTATTTAACGGGGAAATTTACAATCACCTGGAACTTCGACAGGAACTGATCAGCGCCGGTTACCGGTTTCACTCCAACAGCGACACGGAGGTGTTAATTGCCGGTTATCTGACTTGGGGGCTTGAGGTAACACTGAAGAAAATCCGTGGAATGTATGCGTTTGCCCTGTGGGACAAGCACACCGAAACGTTGCTTCTTGCTCGCGACCCGTTGGGTGTCAAACCACTGTTCATTTTTCGTGACCGCCATCAAATACTGTTTGCCAGCGATCCCAAAGCCATCATGGCCAGTTTCGATAAAACGCCGGAGATTAATTTTGATGCACTGCGGGAGTATTTTTATTACTACTATATTTCTCAGCAGCAATGCATGTTTGAGGGCATGTTCAAAGCCCAGCCCGGATACTACTACGCGGTGAAAAACGGCACGATCAATCCAGTGTGTTATTGGGAACCTGACTACTCGCGAAAACAGTCCCGACCGGTAGAGGAATGGAAAGAACTGTTAGACCAACAAATTCGACAAGCCATTCGCAGAAGACTGATCGGCGACGTTCCTATCGGGGCTTTTCTCAGCGGCGGTGTCGATAGTTCGGTGGTATCAGCAATGATGGCTCAGGAAAGCAGCACCACCATCCGCACATTTTGCGCTGGGTTTTCCGCCAGCCCAGACAAAGACGAACGTGCCTGGGCCAGAACCGTAGCCAATCATATCGGCTCTGATCACACCGAACTGGACGTAGGCTCAGACTTGGGCGGGGTAATTTCTGATGTGGTCTGGCACTATGGCGAACCCTTTGCCGACTCGTCCGCCGTTCCTTCATACCTGATCGCACGCGAAGCCCGAAAGTTCGTCACCGTGGTGATGACCGGCGATGGCGGTGACGAGATTCTTGCCGGTTATCGCCGATATCAAGTTGCCCAACGCGCCGAAACCATGAACCCCATGCTCCGGCAGTTGTTGGCTTTGGGCCTGGGCGTGATGCGCCATCCCATGGCGCTGCTCTCCTCCCACAGAGCTACACGGTGGAAGAACACCAGTGAGACCCTGAAACTTCAAAACCAGGCACACACGCGCTTTATCAATGTGTGGTCAGGCCTTGCGCGAAAGCTCTTTGCGGGTCCATTGGCAGAAAGGCATTTTTACCCTGAACGTGTTCACAACGATTTGTTGGATCAATTGTCGGGGCCGACTCACGTTGATCGGGCTATGGAATTTGTTCTACGGGAGCGCATGCCCAGTGACTATCTGACGAAGGTCGACGTTGCCACCATGGCACACTCCCTTGAAGCCCGGTCTCCTTTCCTCGACATCGATCTGCTGGATATCACCACGACAATCCCCTCCGATATGCTGCTAAAGGGTGGTCAAAGTAAGTTTTTGCTCAAACAAATTTTTGATGACATGATTCCCGGCAATCTGTCACAACGCCCAAAACAGGGATTCGAAATACCAGTTGGCGAGTGGTTTCGGCAGCAGTGGAAAGGTCAACTCCAAGACCTGTTATTAAATGGCAGTGGAGTAAAACTCGGCTTTTTCCAGATGACAGGTTTACGAGATTTGCTGGCAAGCCACAACAACGGCCAAAATCTCACTTCTCAAATTTGGTCAGTGCTGGTGTTTGAAATTTGGTTACGCCTTTTCGTCGAGCGAACGCTGGTACGGTCTGACCGAATTTTCTCACCCGCAGTCTAATTACACTGGCACAGCTATCCGCTGTTGCACCTATTGGCGCTATTACGCTGTGTGCCCACTGGCGAACCCGACTGCAGACCTCTGGATAAGAGCCACCGACATTCACCTGATTTGCTTTTGAGCCGGAAAGTTTGCCTCCCGTTCGCCCAGCGTCAGTGGCCAGTGAACCGAGGAATTCTCGTTTCGCTAGGCTAGCTCGCGCTCGAACAAGGCCAGCAGCCGGTTCCAGGCTTTTTCCGCCTGGGGTTCGTTGTACACCGGTGAATCTGGCGGACACCACCCATGAAGCGTATCGGCATAAACCTCAATTTCGGCGTTGACGTTAGCCTCATCAAAGGCTTCTCGCAGTTTGATCTTGGCCTCAGGATCTCTCTGGTCATCATTAGCCGCAATAGCAATCAGAAAGCCGGCCCGCATTTTTGACGCCAGTTTGTGGGGACTGTCCGCTGAATCGCTCGCCAGTCTGCCACCGTGGAACGAGCCACCCGCGCCAATTCTCTCTGGCATGGCGGCGGCCAGGCGCATCACGTAGGAACCGGTCATGCAGTAACCGGTTGTGCCCATTTTCTTCGTCGTGTCAACGCTGGCTTGTTGATCTAAGTAGGTGACGAACGCTCGTCCGTCGATCACCGCGGTTTCTGCTGACAGGGAGCCTCGATGGGGCTTCAGCCGCTCACGTACTTCCGGCATGCCGTATGACTCGCCGTCCGCAATCACTGGCCCTCTTGCGGTGCGATAATAGGGGTTAACCACCAACGTTGAATAGCCAGACTCGGCCAAACGCTTGCCCATCATCCGAAATGACGTTCGGATACCCATAACGTCAGGCCACACAATCACCGCCGCGTGAGCACCCTTAACTGGGTGAACAAAATACGCATCGGCCATACCATCTGGGGTTTCAATCAGCACTTCGTTTTCTACAACGTCAGTTGCACCAGCGACGGCAGGCAGCATCATGCCTAAAACCACTGTTGCACTGCCTTGGCCAAACTCCCGTCGGGTCATCCCTTTGTCCTCAAGAAACCGTCTGGCATCCTGATGGGTCAGTTCATCACACATAAGTTCTGGCTCCTGATTATTGTGGTTGTTGGTCAGCACGAATTCACCCGTGCGACGGATAAACCCCATGCTACCATCGCCGGCCGCCACTTTATCGATTGAGCCCAGTGAAGAAGACCGTAAATCGAGGAACCAACGCGGCATTCATCTTTCTGGTTGTCACCGCCTTCATCAATTCCACCGGTATCGGCTTAACTACGCCCGTAATGCCCGCACTGGTGATGGATCTGTCGGGCGGAGACCTGGCGGAGGCTTCGCGTTGGGGCGGCTTGGCGTTACTCGTTTACGCGTTGATGCAGTTTGTCTTTTCACCCATTGTTGGCGCGTTATCGGATCGTTTTGGCCGCAGGCCCGTTTTACTCATATCGTTGTGCGCGTTTTCCTTGGATATGTTGATTCTGGGTCTGGTAGAAAGCCTCTGGGGCTTTATTGTGCTGCGCGCTTTTGCGGGGATTTTCGCGTCCACCTTTGCCACCACCAACGCCTATGTATCGGACGTAACGCCGGCGGAGAAGCGGGGCGCTCGCTATGCCATTTTGGGCGCAGCCTTTGGGGCCGGCTTTGTCTTTGGCCCGGCCATTGGCGGCTTGTTGGGAGACATCGACACTCGGCTGCCATTTTATGCCGGCGCGGCTCTTGCGCTGATCAACGCGCTTTATGGGTACTTTGTTGTCAAGGAATCACTGCCGGAAGATCGCCGAAGAGCCTTTGAGTGGGCTCGTGCCAATACCGTTGGAACCCTGCTGAGATTGGTGCGAACACCAGGGGTTGGCGCGTTGTTGCCGGTGTTTTTTCTGGCCACCTTATCCAGCTGGGTATATCCAACGGTTTGGTCTTATGTCGCGATAGAGAAATTCACCTGGTCAGAGGCCCAGGTGGGCTACTCTATTGCCTTTTACGGCGTCATCGCGTTTATCTCTCAGGCCCTGGTTATTCAGGTGCTGCTGCCCAAAATTGGCGCGCGGGCAGCGATCGTGGCTGCCCTGGCTGTGGAGGCTGTCGCGCTGGCCGGGATTGGTCTGGCAACTTCAGGCTGGATGGTTTACGCCATGGTATCGCTGGCATTGATATCGATGATGCAAGACCCTGCCTTGCGTCAAGACTTATCAGCGCGAGTTTCGGAAGATGCCCAAGGAGAACTCCAAGGTGGCTTATCTGCGTTGACCAGTGTGGCGATGATCCTATCCCCGGTGATTTACATGGGCCTGTTTACTGTAAACGCTGATGAAGTAGGCGTTTATTTCCCTGGCGCACCGTTTATCGCCGCCGCGGTTTTTTCCCTGATTGCCATGTTCGCTTACCTGTGGGCGGTTAGGTCCGGCAAAAACACCTAGAAACCGGGTACCTCATCAAAACTTGATACGCAGGGGTGAGTCGAGTTTGCCTCCTGCGGAGTGATCGCGTAATCCTGCTGGCGAACAAGCCTAACCGTAGCCATTCCGGCCTTCCTGGCCGCATCAAGCTCAGCTTCTGTGTCAGACAGGAAAAGTATCTCTTTGGCGGGCCTTCCAATCTGCTCGGAAATCTTTTCATAGGACACTGATTCCGACTTGATCCCGGTGGTGGTATCAAAATACCCGGAAAACAGCGCCCGAAGATCGCCAAACTCACTGTATTGGAAAAACAGTTTCTGAGCGTAAACCGAGCCTGAGGAGTAGACGTAAAGGTCAACG